>NZ_CP022987.1:0-1200000 GCF_004022565.1 Pollutimonas thiosulfatoxidans | reverse complement strand
CCCCCAAGGCGGGATCGCTCCTTGCTGGGACTTAGCCAGCATAGCGGCGCGGCCGCACACATTCAAGGGAGCGATTATGGCAACAGACAGAAACGGCGACAACAACGTCGAACGCAGCGCCGACAAGCAGCGGCAGATACAGGCCGAACAAGATCAGAAGGATGCGGCCAAGAAGGGCGGTTCGTCAGACTCGGGCTCGCAAGGCGCGGCGCAAACCGGCGCGCGCGAGCATCCCGAGCCACCTCTGCCCAAGCAGCACCAGGAAAAGCCGGGTCACGAGCACGAACTGGAGCCGGCGCCGCAGTTCATGGCGCCCGCTTATCGCGGTAGCGGAAAGCTGGACGGTATGGCGGCCATCGTCACCGGAGCGGATTCCGGCATAGGAAGGGCGGTGGCGGTGTTGTTTGCTCGCGAGGGGGCCGATGTGGCCGTCGCCTACCTCAGCGAAGACACAGACGCGCAAGAGACCAAGCGTTGCGTTGAAGCAGAAGGACGCAAATGCTTGCTGATATCAGGCGACGTCAAGGACGCAGAGTTTTGCCGGCGGGTCGTGCAGGAAACGGTACAGGCCTTCGGCAAGCTGGACGTGCTCGTGAATAACGCCGCCTTCCAGGAGCACGCCGACAGCCTCGAAGATATTACCGATGAAAGGTTTGACGAAACCATGCGTACCAACATCTATGGATACTTCCATATGGCACGGGCGGCATTGCCGCATCTGAAAGAAGGCAGCTCCATCATCAACACTGGCTCCGTGACCGGACTGCGCGGGCATGCCACCTTGCTGGACTATTCGACTACCAAGGGTGCCATACATGCTTTCACGATGGCACTGGCTTCCAACCTGGCCAGCAAGGGTGTCCGCGTCAACGCCGTGGCGCCGGGACCTGTTTGGACGCCGCTTAACCCTGCGGATCAGCCTGCCGAGAAAATCGAGTCATTTGGCGCGAAGACCGCATTGGGCCGTCCGGCTCAGCCGGAAGAAATTTCGCCCGCCTATGTGTTCCTCGCTTCGCCGGCTTGCGCCAGCTACATCACCGGCATTGTCCTGCCGATCACCGGCAGTCCGGGTAGTTGAGCGGTCGGTAGCCGTAGACGGCCGGGAGGGATCCATGAAGAAGCGAGCCTTAACCTTACTTTTCATGATCACGCTTGCCGTTGCGATGACGGCGCTGGACCCGCCGCCATCCGACGCCGCCGAAGCTTTCACCGTCGATGTTCTCAGCAAATAATGTGGCTGCGCGAGGGCACCTGTGGTAACGCGAAATCGTCCCGCCTCCGAGCATAAGCGCAGGAATACAGCTTGCTGAAACAGGCCCGTCACCCAACCGATGACCATTAACGATAGGGTTAATCATGACCGCGGCAACCTCCCAACGCGCACGGAGCGACAGGCTCCCCACACTGCTGTGCTTCTCGCATCTACGCTGGAACTTTGTATACCAGCGTCCTCAGCATCTGATGACCCGCTTTTCACGGGACCATAAGGTGCTTTATTTCGAGGAGCCCATCTACGACACTCACGACGAGCCTTATCTGGAAGCGCGTGAAGCGCAGGATGGGGTGTGCGTACTGGTTCCACACCTGCCGGCCGGCCAACAGCGTGAAGATGCCGAGCGTGCGCAACGCGACCTGCTTGATCGCTATCTCGGCGATATTCCGGCCGAAGAAATGAAGCTTTGGTATTACACGCCCATGAGCCTGGCTTTCTCGGCGCATCTGCGTTCGGCGTTTGTTGTATACGACTGCATGGACGAGTTGTCGGCATTTCGCGGTGCCCCTGTTGATCTGGTCGAGCGCGAGCGAGAACTGCTGGCCCGAGCCGATGCCGTATTTACTGGCGGCTACAGTCTTTACGAAGCCAAGCGTGATCTGCATCCCAATGTCCATCCCTTTCCTAGCAGCGTCGACATCGCCCACTTTGCTCAGGCCCGGCGCGACCTGCCCGAGCCGCAAGACCAGGCCAACATACCTCATCCACGCCTTGGGTTTTACGGTGTGCTGGATGAGCGGCTGGACATCGTGCTGCTTGAGCAACTGGCCGATTTGCGGCCAGACTGGCACCTGGTGCTGGTGGGGCCGGTTGTCAAGATCGACCCCGAAGCTTTGCCGCGCAGGCCCAATATTCATTACCTCGGCGCGAAGCAATACGACGAGTTGCCGGCCTACCTGGCTGGCTGGGATGTGGCCCTGATGCCGTTCGCCTTGAACGAATCAACGCGCTTCATCAGCCCCACCAAGACACCCGAGTACCTGGCGGGCGGACGCGCAGTGGTGTCGTCAGCCATCACCGATGTGCTGCGACGCTATGGCGAATGCGGCATGGTATCCATTTGCGAAACGCCACAGCAGTTCGTGCAAGCCATTGCCGCCGAGCTCGAACGAATTCACGATAGACCCGCTCTTTATGAGCGCGCGGATGAAATCCTGGCGGGCATGTCGTGGGACGGGACCAGTGACCGCATGATGGCCATCATGGCCGACGGACGGCGGCGGCCGGCGCCCAAGCTTGTATCGGCCTTGACCTTTGGGCATGACAGGCCCGTGCCTATCGCCAACGGCGGCGCCCACTACGACTATCTGGTCGTGGGTGCGGGTTTTGCGGGCAGCGTATTGGCAGAGCGTTTGGCCTCGGAATTGGACAAGAAGGTGCTGGTGATCGATCGTCGTCCGCATATTGCCGGCAACGCCTATGACTACTATGACGCAGCCGGTATTCTTGTCCATAAATACGGTCCGCACATCTTCCATACCAATTCCCAGAAAGTGGTGGATTACCTGTCCCGATTTACCGCATGGCGGCCTTACGAGCACCGCGTGCTGGCGCAGGTGGATGGCAAGCTGGTGCCAATGCCGATCAACCTCACTACACTTGCCAAGCTGTATGGGCGGGCCTTTACGTCCGAGCAGGCGAGCGAGTTCCTTGCCGCCCGCGCCGAGCCGGTCAACCCGGTCAGGACATCTGAAGATGTGGTGGTCAGCAAGGTGGGACGCGAGCTGTACGAGAAATTCTTTCGGGGCTATACCCGCAAGCAATGGGGGCTTGATCCCAGCGAACTGGATAAAGCCGTGGCGGCGCGCATACCCGTACGGACCTCGACCGACGACCGCTACTTCACCGATACCTTCCAGTGCATGCCGCTACATGGCTACACCCGCATGTTCGAGAAAATGCTGGATCATCCCAACATTACGGTCAAGACGGGGACATCGTACGACGACGTTCGCGATGCCATCCATTACGATCACTTGATCTACTGCGGCCCTATCGACGAATTTTTCGATCATCGTTACGGCAGGCTGCCTTATCGCTCTTTGCAATTTCGGCAGGCTACGCTGGACCAGACCACCTTCCAGCCGGCTGCAGTGGTCAACTATCCCGCCGAAGACATCCCCTACACACGCATTACCGAATACAAGTATTTGACCGGGCAAGAGCATGAGAAGACGAGCATTACCTACGAAATACCCAGCGCGGTAGGCGAACCGTATTATCCGGTGCCCCGTCCGGAGAATGACAGGCTGTTCCGCAAGTATCAGGATCTTGCCGACCGGACGCCGGGCGTTACTTTCGTTGGGCGTCTCGCTACGTATCGGTACTACAACATGGATCAAGTCATCGCCCAGGCACTTAGCGTCTTCGAGCGGCTTGCCGAGCCCGAACCCACGCAGCAGGGCAGCCCGGCGGCGCAGTCTGTGGCCTAGATCCAGGAAAGCCATGTCGGCCTTGTTTCAGAGCTACTTCATGGGCGGCTTCGAGTGTTCGACTCAACGCCGCCCCGATGGTGTCCGGCTGGATTTGCTGCGCGCGACCGGACACGATTGCTATGCCGAGGAGGACTATCGCGCTTTGCTGGCGCAAGACATCGCCACCGCACGTGATGGATTGCGTTGGCACCTGATCGAGCAGCATCCGGGGCAATATGACTGGAGCAGCTTTCTTCCCATGCTGCATGCGGCAAGCCGGACCGGCGTTCAAGTCTTATGGGACTTGTGCCACTACGGCTGGCCCGAACACATAGACATCTGGTCCAGCGACTTCCCGGATCGCTATAGCCGATACGCCGCAGCCGTTGCCAGGTTGGTACGCGACGAAACAGCCGATGTTCCGTTTTACTGTCCCATCAACGAGATCTCGTTCTGGGCGTGGGCGGCGGGAGACATGCGCTTATTTGCGCCGCGCGCGACGCGCCGGGGCATGGAGCTGAAGTGTCAGTTGTTGCGGGCGGCGATAGCGGGCACCCGCGCCATACTCGAGGTCGATCCACGCGCCCGTTTCGTCGCTGTCGACCCGGTCATCCATGTAGTGCCCCGCACGCCAGCCATGCGGCGCGCAGCAGCGCATGCCCGTGCGGCACAGTTTGAAGCCTGGGACATACTGGCAGGCAAGCTGCATCCCGAGTTGGGCGGAGGACCGGATTGTCTCGATATTATCGGCGTCAACTATTACTCGAATAATCAGTGGTTCTTGCGTGGCCGCACCATCGAGGTCGGCGATCCGCTGTATCGCCCGTTTCGGGAGATTCTGGCCGAGACCCATCAGCGCTATGGCCGTCCTCTGTTCGTTGCGGAGACCGGTGCCGAGGGCGACTTGCGCCAGCCGTGGTTGCGCTACGTTTGCGATGAGGTTCTGGCGGCCATCGAACTCGGTGTGCCGGTCGACGGCATCTGCCTGTATCCGGTTACCAACTACCCCGGCTGGGCCGATGAACGACATTGCGACTGCGGCCTGCTGGGTCCGCCGCAGCAAGACGGAAGCAGGGCGCTACATGAGCCACTTGCAGCCGAGCTGGCCCGCCAGCAGGAGCGGTTCCGTTATGTCCGCGAGGAGGACCGCGGCATTGCAGTAGAGGCAATGGCAACTGCCAGAGGGGGGTGGCCGTGAGCTCCCGCAGCGTGCCTAACCGGCCGTGGCCATTTCTTCTGAAGTACCTCAAATTGCGGCGCTGGCAATTTGGCACGCTGGCTGTGCTGGTGGTGTCAGCGGGTACTTGCGCCGTGGCGGTTCAGTACGGCATGAAGCTGGTCGTCGATGCCATGGTTACGACAGACCGGGTGGCGGCGCAAGTCTGGCCGCCCTTGCTGATGTTTCTTGGATTGATTGCCCTGGAGAACATACTATGGCGCTGCAGCGGCTGGCTGGGTTGCCGTGCCATCGTTGCCACGGGCGCCGACGTCCGGGTGGACCTGTTCCAGCACATGATCGGCCACCCCATGCGCTACTTTGCCAAGCACTTGTCCGGATCGCTAAGCAGTCGCATCACGGCGACCGCCGGCTCGACCGGGGCGATACTTAGCCGGTTGATTTGGAACATTACGCCCCCCGCCGTCGACTTTATTGGCGCGGTCGTGGTGCTGACGCTGGTGGATTACCGGATGTCGCTGGCACTGGTTGCGTTTGTGGCGATCGTTGCTTCCATCATCATCGCTTTCGGCATACGGGGACGGGCGTTGCACCGCGCCTACGGCCAGGAGGCAGCAGTCGTGGGCGGCGAACTGGTGGACACCGTCACCAACGTATGGGCGGTGAAGGCGTTTTCGGCCAGGGAGCGCGAGCGTCAACGCCTGGCCAGTGCTATAGGCATAGAAGCCCGCGCGCAGCGCAAAAGCTGGATGTACCTGGAGAAAGCTCGGGTCATACACGACGTCTGCCTATGGATCATGGCCGGCACGATGCTGATCTGGGCGTTACGTGCCTGGCAGTCCGGCTCGGTCAGCGCCGGCGATGTCGTCCTGGTCAGCGCCTTGACGTTTCGCATCTTGCATGGCTCGCGCGATCTGGCGCTGGCCTTGGTAGAGATGTCGCAGGAATTCGGCATAGTGGCCGAGATGCTGGAGGTCATAGGCGAACGCCATGCCATATCTGACGCGCCGGGTGCTCTGCCAGTACAACCCACGCAGGGCCGTATTGAGTTTCGCAACGTCACGTTTCGCTATCCCGACAGCAAGAAACCTGTATTCCAGCACCTTGATCTCGTGATACCACCGGGGCAGAAGCTGGGTTTGGCGGGCCCTTCGGGCGGCGGCAAGTCCACGCTATTGGCACTGATCCAGCGTCTGGACGATGTGCAGCATGGAGAGATACTGATCGACGGCGTGCCCGTAAGCGCCATGAGCCAGGACTCATTACGGGCGGGTATTGCCGTGGTGCCGCAGGATATCAGCCTTTTCCGCCGTTCCGTGATGGAGAACATACGCTACAGCCGTCCCGATGCCAGTGACGAAGACGTTTATGCCGCGGCGCGCCATGCTCAGTGCGACGCCTTTATCCGTCGGCTGCGCCATGGCTACGACACTATCATAGGCGAGCGCGGCGCCACGCTGTCTGGCGGGCAGCGCCAGCGTTTGGGCATAGCACGCGCCTTCTTGAAGGACGCGCCGGTTCTGATATTGGACGAGGCCACTGCCGCTTTGGATACAAAGTCCGAGCGGGCGGTGCAGCGGGCGCTGCAAAACCTGATCAGTGGCCGTACCGTGATTGCCGTTGCGCACAGGTTGTCTACGCTAAGCCAATTCGACCGCATCGTCATGTTGAGCGAAGGCAAGATCATGGAGGACGGCAGCCCTGAAGAGCTGCTGGCGCGTGACGGCTTGTTCAGCTCGCTGTGGAACGCGCAGTCGGGTATGGGGCGCGTCAGCGCATGAACGGTGATGGCTCCGCCTGTGACCTTGCTACGCAACGCGGCTGAGATGTTCAGCGGGTATCCTGGCGCTGCGCCCCGCCAGCCATTCGAATTCCACGATATCGTGGCCGCAGAATACCTCGACCGAGGCGGCATGTGCTTGCTTGAGCTCGCGCAGCCGTTCCTGGTTATGACGTCGCTGGGGCCGATCCTTATCCATCATCCATTGATAGAACCGCAGGCCGGGTGTGCAATGTGGGGATGTCGCGTCCAGCTCGTGCCGATAAAAGTAGGCGTCACCTGCCTGCAGCAGCCATTTATCCCCCCGGTTGACGGCGACGCCTGCGTGCCCGTAGGTATGCCCGATCAAGGGAATCATGGCGATGTCGTCATCCAGGCCTTCCAGGCTGCGGACGCTGTCAAAGCCAAACCAGGCATCACCTTTGTGCATGGAATACATCTTCCACTTATCCCGGGTGGACCATTGCTGTGGTCGGAAACGCTGCCTGTCCAGCCAGGTCTTTTGCAGCAGTGCGTAGTCCGACTCCGCAGCCAGCATGTGAACGACGGCATGAGGGAAGTCGTCCAGACCGCCCGCGTGGTCGAAATCCAGATGAGTCAGGACAATGTGACGGACATCCTCCGGTCTGAACCCCAGATGCCGCAATTGGCCGACGGCAGTCATTTCCTCACGCCATTCGGGGCGCAGCATGGCAAGGAAGAAGCCGCTCAGGCGGCCCCTGGGGTCTGCGACATCGCGCATCCCCAGGCCGGTGTCGATCAACACCAGTCCCGACCGGCTTTCGACCAGCAGGCAGTGGCAGGCCAGATGGCCGCGCTGAACAATGGATGGCGTCCTGCCATCCATCAGCTTACCGCCCAAGGGACAGGTCGAGATGCAGTTCAGATGATGAATTCGCACACTGCTATTTTTCCTGCTTCTCGTTCAAGGCCCGTGCCATTTCCAGGTGTTCCTTCAGTTTTGGCAAGGCCTTGGTGGCCAGGGCCTTCACGTCGGGATCCTGCGCGCCCTTGCTGGCCTTGTCGAACATGTTCACTGTGGCCTCATGCGATGCCACGCCGATCCGATTGACATACATGGCGTCGAACGCACCGCCCGAAAGCGCTTTCAAGGCCGTAATTTCGGTGACCTGCATAGCCGAGGGTCCGTCGGGCGGGGTCATGCCTTTTTCCTGTGCCAGGCTGGATGCTTCCTTAGCCATCATTTGATGGTCCTTGATCATCATCTGGGCGAAATCCTTGACGTCCTGGCTGGATGTTTTCTCCAAAGCCAGTTGGCTGCCTTCAACTTCGGCATGGCTGCCCTGTATGGCATTTTCGAGAAAGTTGGCGTCCTCCTGGGTCAGTTGCGACTGCCCTTGAGGATTTGCCGCGGGCTGTGCCGCTTGCGTGCTCGTTCCCGGCTGAGTCGCCTGTGTGCCTGCGGCCGGTTGCGCGCCTTGAGTGGTCTGAGCCTGGACGGAAAGGCCCCCCAATGCCGTACTGAATGCAAAGGCCATGGCGGTTAGTCGCGTGTTCATAAGCGCTCCTTGTAGGGTTGGTAAGTTGCTTGATCCCGTAGCTCTGCAAGGCGCATACCTAACCGACTTCCACGCCTGAGAAAGATAAAAGTATTTAAGGCACGGCCCTAAACTATCGGCCATATCTGCCGTTGACAAAGCTTCCGCAAATCGCGGACCTCAGCTTCCGTAGGCACTTAACAACTGGCTTTTATGAACAATTTAAAGATAGGCACACGCCTGGCCGTGGGCTTCACATTCATGCTGCTGCTCGTAGCGATTCTGGCAGGCATCGGGCTTTGGCGCATGCAGGCGTCAGACGCGATGACCGATGAGATTCTGGAAATCAGACTCAAGAACGAACGGTTGATTACCGAATGGCGGACGCAGATCTCGCTGAACGCGGTACGGACGGTTGCGGTGGCTCGAACCACCAACCCGGGAGCAATCAGGTACTTTGAAGAGCAGATGGCTGAAGCCTCGGCGCGCGTCGATACCCTGCGTGAAGCACTGCGGGCCAATCTCACTGACGCGGAAGCGATCGAAAAGTACAACGCGGTGGCCCAGAAGCGCGCCGTATACAGGGATGCCCGTGAGGCCGCCTTGGGTTCAGGTGACTTTCTGACAAGACAAATGTTCGTAGAGAATGAACTGGATGGATTGTTGGCTGGCTATACGGGCAGTATTGATGAGCTGTTGCAGCATCAACAAGCACTGATTGACTCCAGCGCCAGCAGTTTAAGTGATAGTAATCACTTCGGAGTCGCCCTCTTGCTGGGCTTTGCGGCACTTGCTCTCGTGGCCGGGCTGGCGTTTGCGGTGTCAATCACCCGCTCCATTACGCGGCCCCTACGCCGGTCAGTCCAGCTTGCCCAGACCGTATCCAGCAGAGATCTGCGCAGCGTCATAGAGGTAGAGGGCACAGACGAAACCAGCACGCTGCTTCGCGCCCTGCAGCAAATGAATGAGAATCTCACCGACGTGGTGCTCGATGTGCGCAATGGCGCCAATGCCATCGCTACGGCCTCCATGCAGATCTCGGCGGGCAACGTGGATCTGTCATCACGGACCGAAGAGCAGGCCAGCTCGCTTGCTGAGACCGCGGCCACCATGGAGCAACTGACCACCACCGTCAAGCAAAATGCCGATAATGCCGCCCAGGCTGGCGTGCTGGCTCAGGCCGCCGCACAGGTCGCTGCCAAAAGTGGCCAAGTCGTGTCCCAGGTTGTTACGACGATGGGCCAGATCAACGATTCATCCAGGAAGGTAGCCGAGATCATCAGCGTCATCGACACGATCGCCTTCCAGACCAATATCCTTGCCCTGAATGCTGCGGTGGAAGCGGCGAGGGCAGGGGAGCAAGGGCGGGGCTTTGCTGTCGTGGCAACCGAGGTTCGCGCACTGGCGCAGCGCAGCGCTACAGCCGCCAAAGAGATCAAGGAGTTGATCGATTCATCTGTCGAAACCACGGCAACAGGTAATAGGCTGGTGGCTGAAGCCGGAGCCACCATGGACGAAACCGTGACCAGCATCAAGCGCCTTACTGACATCATGGGCGAGATCACTTCGGCCAGCCAGGAGCAGAGCGTTGGCATTGAGCAGGTGAACCAGGCTGTTTCGCAAATGGACCAAGTCACTCAGCAAAACGCGGCGCTGGTGGAAGAGGCCGCAGCCGCATCGGGCAGCCTGCGCGAGCAGGCCTCCGGGCTCGCCAGGTTGGTGGCCACGTTCAAGCTGGCTGAGCAGAGCACTGTGTTGCCAGTGACGACGGAACGACCGCTTGCACTGACGTAAGAATCTCTGTAGAACTGGGTCAAGGGCACGCTGCGCTTGCGTGCCCGACTCCTTCGTTCAATCTTTATACGGCGCAGTGCATGCCCATACCGTACCGTCGTAATCAAGATGTGGTGATTGTGGGTGGCGGCCAGTCTGCTCTGTCGGTCGCCTACTTTTTAAGGCGCACGTCTTTAAGCGTCGTAATACTGGACAGCGGCCACGAGCCGGGCGGGGCATGGGTTCATGGTTGGGATTCATTGCGCCTGTTTTCACCCGGCCAGTGGAGTTCCCTACCCGGTTGGGGTATGCCGCCTGTAGAAGGCTACCCAACCCGTGATGATATTGTCAGCTACCTCGCCCAGTACGAAAATCGATACGGATTTTCGATAGAGCGGCCGGTGTCCGTGGCGAAGCTTACCCGTAGCGACGATGGCTTTGTCGTGCATACGGATGGCGGCATATGGCATGCACGCGCGGTCGTCAGTGCGACCGGTACCTGGAGCCAGCCCTATATTCCAGCCTATCCCAACCATTCGGTTTATGCCGGGGTGCAAGTACATTCTGCTCACTACCGCAACGCAGCGCCATTTGCCGGCAAGAGGGTACTTGTCGTGGGCGGCGGAAATTCGGGCGCTCAGATCCTGGCAGAGGTCTCGCGCGTAGCTGACACGACCTGGGTAACGCCGACGGATCCGGTGTTCCTGCCCGACGATGTGGATGGCCGTGTGCTGTTCGAGCGGGCAACCGCCAAATGGAAGGCGCAGCAGGAAGGCCGCATATTGCCAGACCCGCCTGGTGGCTTGGGCGACGTGGTCATGGTGGAGTCAGTCAAAGCTGCGCGCGACCGTGGTGCTCTCAACGCCGTACGCCCGTTCCGTCAGTTCACGGACCGGGGTGTCATCTGGCAAGATGGGTCGCACACTGATTTCGACGCGGTCATTTGGTGCACCGGGTTTCGGCCAGCGTTGGGCCACCTGAAACCGTTGGGTATTCTTGACGTTGATGGAAGGGTTGCTCTTTCGGGGACGCAGTCGGTCGACGTTCCCGGCTTATGGCTGGTGGGCTATGGCGAATGGACGGGTTTTGCTTCGGCAACACTGGTGGGTGGCATGCGCTATGCCAGGGCCACGGCTCTTGAAGTAGCCCAGGCGCTAGAAGGTCAGCAACCACCCCGCAGTACCGGTGCCGACCACCACCAGCCACGCAGGCAGCCTCCAGAACATTAAGGCGACCAATGCCACAAGCGCCAGGCCAAAGTCTTGGGGTGCATGAATCGCGCTCGTCCATACAGGCCGATAAAGAGCGGCCAGAAGCAGGCCAACTACGGCGGCGTTGACGCCTGAGAGCGCAGCTTGCGTACGGCTATTACGGCGCAATGACTCCCAGAATGGCAATACCCCAACAACCAGCAGGAAGGACGGTGCGAAGATCGCCAGCAGGCAAAGCAGGCCGCCTAGCCAGCCCGAAGGCGCACCGCCCATTGATGCGCCCAGGAAGGCTGCGAAGGTAAATAGCGGGCCAGGAACGGCCTGCGCAGCACCGTAGCCGGCCAGAAACGATTCATTGCTGACCCAGCCCGTGGGCACGACCTCGGCTTGCAGCAGAGGCAGCACCACGTGCCCCCCACCAAACACCAGGGATCCGGCACGGTAGAAAGCATCCACCATGGACAGCGCTTGATTCGGGAATAGCACCGACAGTAAGGGCAAACCGATCAGCAAGCCAAAGAATAGAGCCAGGCAAAACAGGCCAGCCGACCGCGTGATCACAATCGGCAAAGGGTCGTGTGCTGTGCCTGTTTGCGGTCTGAACCATAGCAGTCCGATGGCGGCCGCAATGACGATGGCTATCACCTGGCCCCAGGCAGACGGCACGACAAGAACCATGCAAGTGGTTGCCGCCATAATGACGATGCGCGGCGCATCCGTACAAAGATTGCGAGCCATTCCCCATACTGCTTGCGCCACCACGGCAACGGCCACGACCTTCAAGCCGTGCAGCACACCGGATGGCATCGCATCGCCGTAACTCGAGATGCCCAGGGCAAACAAGATGAGGGCAATCGCGGACGGCAAAGTGAAACCCGTCCATGCAGCCAACGCTCCGGCATAGCCGGACCGGGACAGCCCCAATGCGATCCCAACCTGACTGCTGGCTGGACCAGGCAGGAACTGGCAGAGCGCGACCAGGTCAGCGTAGCTGCGCTCGCTTAACCATCGTCGCCGCGTAACGAACTCGTCCCGGAAGTAGCCCAAATGGGCGATCGGGCCGCCAAAAGAGGTAAGGCCCAGCCGAAGAAAAATCAGGAAGACAGCCCAAGGGCTGCGGTCGGTTTTACAGGCCACCCAAGCGCACGGCAAGCGCCGCCAAAGTAATCAGCAATACCGGCAAAGTCAGCACAATACCCACTTTAAAGTAGTACCCCCAAGTGATGGTCATGCCCTTGCGCGCCAACACGTGCAGCCATAATAGCGTGGCCAGGCTGCCAATAGGCGTGATTTTGGGGCCCAGGTCGCTACCAATGACGTTCGCATAAATCATGGCTTCCTTCACAACGCCAGTTGCCTGGCTGGCGTCGATCGACAGTGCGCCAATCAGCACGGTGGGCAAATTGTTCATCATGGATGAGAGCAGGGCGGTCAGTACCCCGGTGCCTATAGTCGCCATCCACAGACCGTGGCCGGCGAAGTAATCCAGCAAGCCGGCGATCATCTCGGTCAGCCCGGCGTTGCGCAGGCCGTAAACGACCAGGTACATTCCCAACGAAAAAATAACGATGGCCCAGGGCGCTTCCCTGACGACCTTGCGTGTACTGATTTTATGTCCGCGTCCGGCAACGACAAGCAGGGCCAGAGCGCCCAGCGCCGCAATGGCGCTGACGGGAATGCCAAAGCCCTCCAGGGTAAAGAAACTGATCAGCAGCAGCCCCAACACAATCCAGCCGGCCCGGAAAGTCGCCAGGTCGCGTATCGCCGTTTTCGGTTCTTTAAGTTGGCTGGCATCGTAGCGCAGGGGGATGCTGCGGCGAAAATACAGCAGTAAAACCAGAAGGGTAGCGGCGACGGAAACGAAGTTGACGGGCACCATGACGGCTGCGTAGCGCGCAAAGCTGATATCGAAAAAATCGGCTGAAACGATATTGACCAGGTTGGACACAATAAAAGGCAAGCTGGCCGTGTCGGAAATAAAGCCGGCGGCCATGACAAAAGCCAGGGTAGCCGCCGGGCTGAACCCCAACGCCAGCAACATCGCCATAACAATAGGCGTAAGTATCAAGGCAGCGCCATCGTTGGCAAAGAATGCCGACACCGCAGCGCCCAGCAGCACAATCAACGCGAATAACAGGCGGCCCCGCCCGCGACCCCATCTGGCAACGTGCAGCGACGTCCATTCAAAGAAGCCGGCCTCATCCAGCACAAGGCTGATGATAATGATGGCCACGAACGCACCGGTCGCATTCCAGACTATCTGCCAGACAACGGGTATGTCGCTTGGGCTGACAACGCCAAAGGCCAACGCCAGCGCCGCGCCGATAGCCGCGCTCCAACCAATGTTCAAGCCGCGCGGCTGCCAGATAACCAAGACGATGGTAACAATGAAAATCAAGAGTGCAGCAATCACATCAGGCTGCCGATGCGGTCGAGTTCCGCCTTTAAGCGAGTTGGGTTGCCTTTAAGCTCTGTGAGTGGCAACGCCAGGAACGCTTTGATACGAGCACGCAAAATGCGATAGGCATGCTCGAACGCCGCGTCAATCTCTTCATCGGTGCCTGTGGCATGGGCTGGATCTTCAACCCCCCAATGGGTACGAATCACCGGGCCGAGGTAGGCAGGGCAGGTTTCACCTGCAGCACTGGCGCAAACGGTGACGACCATGTCGGGCGTCAGCGGCAAGTTATCCCACGATTTGCTGGAATAGCCGGTCGTTGAAATACCTTCTCGTGCGAGGAGTGCCAAAGAGCGCGGGTGCACCTGTCCGGTTGGATGGCTTCCGGCGCTCATCGCCGTCCACCCTGCTGGCGCAACATGATTAAACGTGGCTTCAGCGAGAATCGACCGGCAAGAGTTGCCGGTGCAGAGAAAAAGAATATTCATATAAGGGGTAGAAACAAGACGAGTTTATTTTTCGGTGACGAGGCTGGGCTGAGCTGTTTGATCTGCCAATGCATGGAATTCACATTTGATCGCCACGCGGTCCAAAGTCGCCAATGGCAAGCTACTTAAAATCTTTATCCGGTTCGCGATTTGGCGAAAAACTTTATCGAAGTGCTGTCGCTGTTCTTCAGAGTTCCCCGTACAAGCTGCCGGGTCTTCGAAGCCCCAGTGAGCCGTAATGGGTTGGCCAGGCCACACAGGACATTCTTCCCCGGCTGCGCTATCGCAAAGGGTAATCACAAAATCCATTTGCGGGGCGTCTGGACGCGCAAACTCGTCCCAGCTCTTGCTGCGCAAACCGTCGACCGGTAGACGACTTGAATTCAGAATTTGAAGCGTAAGCGGATTGACGTGAGGCCCCGGCCGGCTGCCAGCACTAAATGCCCTAAACCGGCCATGACCAAAAGAATTCAGCAGCACCTCTGCCATGATGCTGCGCGCTGAGTTCTCCGTACAGAGAAACAGAGTGTTATAGACTTTATCCGACATGGGGACCCCGCAGTTTAATGTCGCCGGCTCAGCGGCCAGCACACGAGTTAGTGTGATTAGCTGTGATTCTTTGGAACAGCGACACAGGCATCGACCTTTACAGGCGAGCAGGGGTTTCCGCCGCAGCAATTGTCTGTGAGGTAGGCCAGAAGGGAATTCATGACTGCATATTCGGCCGAATAAAAAACGAAGCGCCCTTCTTGACGGGATGACAAAAGTCCTGCGTTTACCAGTTCCTTCAGATGGAAGGAAAGCGAGGAGGGCGCAATCCCCAGCATCTCTGATAGCTGCCCGGCTGGCAACCCGGCAGGGCCCGCCTGCACCAGGTAGCGGTAGGCCTCCAGGCGGGACTCATGGGCAATGGCGGCGAGCGCACGGACTATACTTTTCGTTTCCATTATTCGATAATACTCGAAATAACGAAATTTAGTAATCTCTCTTGGTCTAGTCTTTTAACTCGCTGAATACATCCCGTTTTTGTTTGAGGTATTGATGCCCACCGGTTTGCCCCTCCATGATCTCTCGCTGCCATTGATTGACCAGTCGCTGTTGGAACAGCCAACGCTAGCCCAGCTTTCGTTGTGCAGCGGCGCGGCCCATCCGCCTCGTATTCTTTTGCTTTACGGCTCGCTGCGAGAGCGTTCGTACAGCCGGTTGCTGGTAGAGGAGGCCGCGCGCATTTTGACCGGCCTGGGTGCAGAAGCCAGAATCTTCGATCCGCATGGCTTGCCCATGCCCGACAGTGTTGCCGCTGACCATCCCAAAGTCGCCGAACTACGGGACTTATCGCTTTGGTCGGAGGGCCAAGTGTGGTGCAGCCCTGAACGTCATGGCAACTTAACGGGGGTGTTCAAGAGCCAAATCGATTGGCTGCCTCTAGAAACAGGAAGCGTGCGCCCGACGCAAGGACGCACACTGGCCGTCATGCAAGTCAGTGGCGGCTCTCAATCGTTTAACGCAGTCAATGCGCTGCGAGTGCTTGGCCGTTGGATGCGCATGGTGACCATCCCGAATCAATCATCGGTGGCCAAGGCTTACCAAGAGTTCGCCGAGAACGGACGGATGAAGCCGTCGGCCTACTACGATCGAGTAGTCGACGTGATGGAGGAACTAGTTAAATTCACCTTGCTGGTCCGGGATCGAAGCGATTACCTCACAGACCGCTATAGTGAGCGTAAGGGTGTGGCCGCCGAGGCCGCCCGCTTGGCGGAGCGCGCCATGGAACAAGAAGCCCAAACCACCGAGAGCTGATCGGAAGCAGTCCTGCCAGATACGATCGTTCGATGTCGGTCGAGGTGATGCCTGTACGGCATCGAAGTTGCTGCGCAAGGGGGCGGTGCGCCCCTCAACCCCCTTGGAGACCGATATGCCTCACCAAAAATTTCAATCGTGCATAGATGCTTGTTATGCATGCGCTGCCGAGTGCGACCACTGCGCCGTCTCATGCCTGGCGGAACAGGACGTTAAAAGCATGGCCCGTTGCATAAAGATGGACATGGATTGCGCCCAAATTTGCCGCTCGGCGGCCAGTTATATGGCCAGAGGAAGTGAGTTTTCCCAGGCGCTTTGCCGCCTGTGTGCGGAGGTTTGCCAAGCTTGCGCAGATGAATGCGCCAAACACCAAATGGATCACTGTCAGCGCTGTGCGGAGGCGTGCCGCACTTGTGCTGAAGAGTGCAGACGGATGGCCCAGATGGCCTGAATGGCCAATAGCAGCGTCATGCCATGACGAGTCACTGCAGGGCAAGCGAATTGGCGCGAACGCATGAGTACGGCCGACTTTTCCAGTTAGCCATTTCGCGCTCCTAAAGCTATAGAGTTAATACGCATAATGTGTATTATGTAAAGTCTATAATATGAGTGTACAGGCATTGGCCGCCACCTTACTGCTCTTGGTGGCGGCCTTTTCAACGCTTATTCCGTGGTGGTGCCGTCGAAGTGCTCTTCTTTCTCGTCGGCCTTGGTCGGGTGCAGCGTTCCTTCCCGGTGCTCGGGCGGCCCGTACAAGGTATACAGGCGCAACGGCTCGGTTCCTGTGTTGACTACGTTATGGCGGGCGCCAGCCGGCACGATGATGGCGTCGTCATCCTGTATGTCGTAAGTATTGTCGTCGATGGTGACGCGCCCCTTGCCTGCTTCGATGCGGAAGAACTGGTCATGGCCTTCGTGCACCTCGGCACCGATTTCCTCGCCAGCCTGCAAGGTCATCAAAACCAGCTGCATGTGCTTGCCGGTATACAGCACCTTGCGGAAGTTGTCGTTCTCGACGGTGACCTTCTCGATGTTATCTACATAGCCTTTCATGCCATCACTCCTCTAAAAAAGCATACTGTCGATCTTAACATTGGCAGGTTATTGCGATTGGGTATGGCGCCTCAGCCGTCCTTATGGCCAATATACAAACCGCGAGACCCACTCTAGCGTTGAACCCGTCCCCCTTCCTTTCACAGGAGAACACCATGCTTGTACGCATCGCGGTGCATATGGATAGCGACCTGCGCTGTGCCAGCCGCCTGGAGATCGCGGCGCAGTTGGCGGCCCAGCACAAGGCTGAACTCGTTGGCGTATACGTACGCTACCTCCCTTTTCGCTTTTACAAGCAAACTGGGCAGTCCGACGAGATCTACTCTCCAATACGTACAAAACTATCCCAAGAGGAAGAGAAGGCGCGTACGCTTTTCGAAGAGGCTGCGGCGGCAAATGGCGTGCTTGCGCGCTGGAAGTCGCCCCAAGGAGAGCTCGGCCCGGCCTTGGCGCTGCAGGCGCGCTATTGCGATCTCATCGTCATGAGCCAATTCAATCCCAACGAAACCAGCGCGCCGCAGTATGCGAATCTTGCCGAGGAAGTCATCATGGGGGCCGGCCGTCCCGTTCTGGTGCTTCCCTATGCGGGAAAAATCGCTACACCGATCGGGCATAGCGTGCTGTTCTGTTGGGATCTTGGACGCGAAGCCGCCCGGGCCTTTGCCGACGCACGCCCTATCCTGCACGAAGCCGCAGAACTGATCGTCTTGACCGTTGATGAAGAGGCAGAACGCATGCGGCCCAACGATCTTGATCCTCAAGATATTTCTATTTACAGCAAGTTGCGGAAATACCCTGAACCGAGAATTGTCAGTCGGCCCAGCCGCGATATTGGTGTCGGTTGCACGATTTTGAACGCCGCCACCGATTACGGCAGCGACCTGATCGTGATGGGCGCCTACGGGCATAGCCGCTTGAGAGAATGGGTGCTGGGCGGAGCCTCCCGCACGCTGATCCAGACCATGACCGTGCCCGTTCTGTTTTCTCATTAAGGCGCTACTGTTGCGGCGTGTGCCGCGAGGCCGCCGGCGCAGGTGAATCGGCATCGTTCAATGGGTACGCGTCTGCGACATAGGCCGGCCCCTTCATCACCAGGACAATGAACGCCCCTATTGTCACGGCAACCACAAGATTGCAATACAAGAGGAATCCGGCTGTCGCATAGATGTCCACTTTGGATATGAGGTCGTCCAGCCGCAGTGCATGCATGTCCCAGTTGCCTTGCCGCAGGAGCAGCGAGGGCATCATCAGCAGGGTCGCGCCGATGCAAAATATCATCGGCATCCGGGCCAACACGACCCGCTCCAGCCCTGGTTCGCTAGAGACGTAGCCCGGCAGTCTATTGAACAAGTTCATGGGTGGCTCCTTTGAAGTGCAGGAGAGCCCAAGTCCAGCACCTCACGTGCCTATAAGTGGGGTGACATGCTTCGTTACTCGCGTCGATTGTCATCTGCGAGCCATGCTTTCACAATGGAAACATGACTACAGGTGCACCTACGCGATTGCCGCGACATGTGGGATTCATCCCGGATGGCAATCGCCGCTGGGCGGTCCAGAATGGAATGCAGAAACAGGAAGGCTATGCGCATGGCATAGAACCGGGGCTCGCCTTGATGGATACTTGCCGTAAGTTGGGCATTGAAGAAGTGTCGATTTACGGCTTCACTCAAGACAATGTTCATCGACCCGCGGTGCAGAAAGAGAGCAAGCGGCGCGCTACGCTCGCATGATGTCAGTCGCATCGACCTTATTGTGCGCTGGGGAGGCGGCAGGCGCCTTAGCGGCTTTTTGCCCGTGCAATCGGTTTATGCCGATATGTATTTCGTTGACGACTATTGGCCAGACTTTCATCCCGACCATATGCAGCAGGCGCTGGCATGGTATGCATGCCAGGACCGGACGCTTGGCGGATAGTCCCGTCGAGCCGGGTATGGAATTTGGCAGGACACTCTCATGAACCCACACACTCCCGAAGCCTGGCAAGGCAGCCTTTTCGATGAGCCCGCCGAGACGCGGCCGCAGGGCTTGCGTTACGAGAACGGTTTCCTGTCTGTCGATGAAGAGGCCAGTCTCATATCAGCGATCACCGCCCTGCCGCTGCGCGAGATGCGTTACAAGGCCTATACCGCGCGGCGGCGGGTTGTTAGTTACGGGGCCAGCTACGACTTTGATGAAGGCATGCTGCGCCCTTCCGGCCCGCCGCCCGCCTTCCTTAAGGCGCTGGGCGCCAAGGCCGCCGCGTGGGCTGGCCTGCCGGCCGAAGACTTCACTCAGATACTGGTGGCCGAATACCAGCCGGGCACCCCGCTGGGCTGGCACCGCGACGTACCGGATTTTGAAGACATCGTTGGCGTGTCGCTTGCCAGCGCCGCCCTGCTGCGCTTTCGTCCATACCCGCCAGTCCAGCCGTCGCGCGCCGATCTGATCAAACTACGGGCCGAGCCGCGGTCCATCTATCTGCTGCGCGGCCCTGCCAGATGGGAATGGCAGCACAGTGTTGCGCCTACCACTGCCCTGCGCTACTCGATTACCTTTCGCACGCCTGCTCGCCGTAAGCCAGTTCGCTAGTGAAAGTCTGTGACTTTATTACGCAAGCGCTTGACCTCGCCATGCAAGGTCTTGCGCTGGACGCGGCGCCGTTGCGATGCCCGTGTGGGCCGCGTCGGCTTGCGTTCGGCGCGTTCCTGCAGTGCCATTCGTATTAGTTCCAGCAATCGCTCGATGGCGTCCGCCCGGTTCTTGTCCTGGCTGCGAAAAGACTGCGCCTTGATCACAATGACGCCCTCTTTCGATATACGACGGTCATTCAGGCTGCGCAGCGCCTCCTGGCTTTCAGGCGGCAGGCCGGATTTGCCGATGTCAAAGCGCAAGTGCACGGCACTGGACACCTTGTTGACGTTCTGGCCGCCCGCCCCTTGGGCTCGTATCATGCTGAACTCGATGTCACGTTCGTCCAGCCAAACGTTGTCGGAAATATGAAACAAGGCCATCAGGGGTGGGTCTGCGAATGATTGATAGTGTCCAGCGCTAATGTCGAGTGCGCATACGCGCCACCCGCTCGCATTTCGGCCGCGACCCAGATAGCCTCCATGATCTCTGCCTGCGTTGCGCCCTGTTTAAGCGCGGCTTCGGTGTGGCCCTTGATGCAGTACGGGCACTGCGTCACGTGAGCGACCGCTACAGCAATAAGCTGTTTGGTTTTCTTGGGCAGCGCGCCTTCAGCGAATACAGCCGCACTGAACGCCTTGAAGGCAGCCAGGGCCTCGGGCGCCGCTTCAGCACGTTGTTGGGCGATGGCCTTGGTCACGGGTGGGTACATCGTTGGTTCCATTGTTATTCTCCAATTAGATGACGGGATGGCTTCCAGCCTTTCATCATAGTCTTGGCCGTTGGGATGCGCACGCGCTCATCCCGGCATGCCGTTTGCTGCTCCATCAGAAAACCCGACTTTTCTGGAGCGACGCACCGGCTTATGGTCTCCTTCGACTGGCAGCGCCTATGGCTGGATGAATTGCCCCTGAGTTTTCTGGCAGAGGTCGCCTTTCGTGCCCTCTTCGCTTACGTCGTTGTCTTTCTCTTCCTGAAGGTTTCCGGGCGTCGCGGCATACGACAACTGTCGGTCTTCGAACTGGTTGTCATCCTGACGCTGGGCTCGGCGGCGGGCGACGTGATCTTCTATGAAGACGTGCCCATACTACCCGTGCTCATGACCTTCGTGGTATTGCTGTTGCTGTATCGGGCCACTACCTTCCTGATGGGCCGATCACCCCGGTTCGCCAGTTGGATGGAAGGCGATCCGGTTACCTTGATCGTGGACGGACAATATGAACTGGATAGTCTTGCACGCCTGAATATTTCTGAAGATGAATTCTTCATGGAGTTGCGTCAGCAAGGTATCGAGCATCTTGGTCAGCTGCGACTGGGCATACTGGAGGTTGACGGCGACGTAAGCTTATATTTTTACGATAACGACGCCGTACGGCCCGGCCTGTCCGTCTTGCCCCCAGAGCATCGCAAGGTCTACACTGAAGTACCGGACAGCGGTCTCTACGCCTGCGCGTGCTGCGGCGCGACGCAGACCATAGACAGCCAGCAAGGTCTAAGCTGCCCACGCTGCGAGCACACATCCTGGTCACCGGCCCTGCGCACTTTGCGCCCGCGCTGACCCGTATCAGTCCGTACCTACAGGAGAGAAAACATGAGCCAATACCAGATCGCCGTGGTGATAGGTAGCCTAAGGCAAGAGTCTTTCAATCGACAACTGGCCAAGGCGTTGATCAAGCTTGGGCCGCCCGAGTTCACCTTCAAGAAACTGGAGATCGGCGATCTACCCCTGTATAACCAGGACGACGATGCCAACCAGGCAGACAGCGTCAAACGTCTGAAAGCGGAAATCTCCGCTTCACAGGGCTTGCTGTTCGTTACGCCCGAGTACAACCGATCAATGCCCGGCGTGCTTAAAAACGCTATCGATCACGCCTCGCGTCCTTACGGACAGAACGCCTGGGCCGGCAAGCCCGCTGGCGTACTTGGCATATCAATTGGTGCGATTGGAACTGCGCTGGCCCAACAGCATCTGCGCAATGTGTTGGCCTACCTGGACGTGCCCACCTTGGGCCAGCCGGAAGCCTTTATTCAGACCAAGGACGGATTGTTTGACGAGGCCGGTAATATCGGGGCGGGGAGCCGCGAGTTCCTGCAGACCTGGATGGACAGCTACGTGGCCTGGGTGCGCAAGCACGCCTAAATTTGTTCGTATCGGTCGAAGTCGCGGTCGGTAAGCTCTTCACGGTGAGTCACCTCGGCCACTCGCGCAGCGGGCGGGCCGTGGTGCAGCCATGACAGCATGCGATCAACCTGGTCATGTGGACCCTGGATCAGGGTCTCGACCGACCCGTCATCCAGGTTTCTTACCCAGCCCGTCACTTTCAGCATATGAGCGTGGCGGACCGCTGCCGCGCGAAAGCCCACACCCTGGACACGTCCAGTGATGCGGGCAATGATGGTTTCCACATTGGCGGCCGGATGCAGTTTCTTCATGCGTAAAAATAAACAGCGATTACTGCGGCGCTCCGGCAAGTATCCACTCGACCACGAGCTTGATGTCGGCATCCGAAATATTTGGATTTGGCGGCATGGGTATTGGGCCCCACACACCACTGCTGCCTTCTTTTATGTGCTTGGCAAGCAGCTGAGCGGCATTGGCATCGTCCTTGTGCTTGGCCGCAACGTCTTTGTAGGCCGGACCGACAAGCTTCTTGTCGATCGCATGACAGGCCAGACAGGCGTTCTTGCTTAGTATGTCTTGTACTTTGGCGGCATCCGGGGCGGCTTGCGCCATGCTGCCCATGGCCAACAAGGCCACGCCCAACGCTACATTACGAACTTTCATTTCAACACCTCCTGTGAACATGCCGCAATTATGTCACGAACCGCAGGCGCCGGACAGCAAGGCCCTGCGCCATTGTCAGGCATGAGCCCGCTCTTGGGCGGGGGTCTGTACCCGATGCAGATTCAATGCCGTATTGATGATGCCCACATGACTGAAAGCCTGCGGAAAATTGCCCAGCATGCGTCGAAGATGCGGGTCGTATTGCTCTGCCAGCAGACCCACGTCGTTGCATAGCCCTGCCAGGCGTTCGAACAGTTCGCGCGCGTCGTCGTCGCGCCCCTGCAGGACATAGACATCGGCGAGCCAGAACGAGCAGACCAGGAAAGTGCCCTCGCCCGGTGGCAGGCCGTCCACGCCATGTTCGGTTTCGTAGCGCAACAGCAGCCCGTCGCGCATCAGGCGGTCTTCGATAGCGGCAACCGTACCCAGCACGCGGGGGTCGTCCGGCGGCAGGAAGCCCGTGAGCGCAATTTGCAGCAGGCTGGCATCCAGCAGCTTGGAGCCGTAAAACTGCACAAAACTATTCAGTTCCGGGTCATAGCCCTCGCGGCAGACTTCAGCGTGTATCTCATCGGCTATCTTGCGGCAATTGTCGGCGAACTCTTGCCCATTCTTCATGTCGCCGGCAACCATCGCGATGCGATCAAAGGCCACCCAGGCCATGACTTTCGAGTGCGTGAAGTGTTGCCGCTCGGCTCGTATCTCCCAGATGCCCTCGTCGGGTTCGCGCCAGGCCTGTTCCAGAAAAGGCACGATGACTTCGGCAATGGCTTCAATGCGCGGGTGCGCAGGCAGCCTGCCCTTGATGGCTTGCTCCATGGCGTCGGCGACTTCGCCATAGACGTCCAACTGCCTTTGGGTAGCGGCGGCGTTGCCCACGCGCACCGGCTGTGAATCTTCATAGCCAGTCAGCCAGGGCAGCTCGTATTCGGGCAGATGGCGCTCACCACCCAAGCCATACATGATCTGCATTTGACCCGGATTGCCGGCGATCGATCGCGCCAGCCAGTCGCGCCAGGCGCGGGCTTCCTCGAAGTAACCCAGGCTCATGAATGCCAATAGGGTCATGGTGGCATCGCGCAGCCAGCAATAGCGGTAGTCCCAGTTGCGCTTGCCGCCGAGCTGCTCGGGCAAGGACGTGGTGGGCGCGGCCACGATGCCCCCGTCGGAAGGTAGGTAAGGGCCTTGAGCGTAATCAGCGAACGCTTCACCAGGGCCGACCATGGACCAACATCGGGGCAACGGCTGGAGAATTCATGCCAGAAGTATTCGGTTTTGGCCAAAGCCGCTTCGGCATCAAAAGCGTCGGCTACCGGCTCGTGGGATGGCTGGTGCGACAGGGTAAATACTTTGCGCTCACCCTGCGCAACAGTGAAGCGCGCGTTGGTGTGCTTGGCGCGCGCCTTGAGGGGAACGTCTGTGCGCAGCACCAGCATGTCGGGCCCGGCGACTGCGGTCAGCGTACGCGGATCGTGTTTTTCCACCCAGGGTACGGTACGGCCGTAGTCGAAGCGGATGACCAGGTCCATGTCGAAAGTGACCCTGCCCTGGACACCCACGACAATGCGTGCAACGCTTGAATGCGTAAAGGTGGACGGCATGAAATCAATCAGGGTGGCCACGCCCTCGTCGGTGACAAAGGTGGTTTCCAGGATCATGGTTCCATCGTGGTAATGGCGCTTGATGTTGCGTATGGGGCTGGTGGGCGAGATCTGCCATCGGCCGTTCTCTGGCGTGCCCAGCATGGCGGCGAAACACGCCGCAGCGTCAAACCGTGGAAAGCAGAGCCAGTCGATGGACCCCAATTTGGACACAAGTGCCGCTGTACGGCAGTTTCCGAGCAAGGCGTAATCTTCTATTCGGGGTGCCATAAACCTCCATAGTGAATTTGCAGTCCGCGCAGGAAAAAAAAATAGGACGGCTTACGACGCTAGTTGATTTAAATCATGACGCGGGCCATCCTGTCTCTTAATATAAAGCACCCATACTGCTTATGCCAGCCGCAACGATGTCCAGTTGTACGGCTAATTTTTCTAAAAGAGGACTTATGACCACCATACTTATACCTGTGGACGGATCCGATGCATCGCTACGCGCCGTAAAAGCGGCAATCAAGGCTAGCGGCAAACTGGGCAACACCACCTTGCATCTGTTAACCGTGCAGGCGCCCATTGTGTCAGGAAACGTTACTCGCTTCTTTTCGGCGGAAGCAATCAACGACTACTACCAAGACGAAGGCAAGAACGCCCTCAGTCCAGCCAAGGCGCTGCTTGATGAAACCGGTGTTGCGTACAAGGAGAAAACCGCTGTTGGACCTGTGGCTCAAACCATTGCCAAGTATGCAAGCGAGCAAGATTGCGATTTGATCATGATGGGCACACGTGGGCTGGGAGCCGTGGGCGGCTTCGTTCTGGGTTCGGTGGCCACCAAAGTGCTTAACCTGACCGATGTGCCGGTTACGCTGATCAAGTAGCCCTTCTAGCGCAGCCCCAGTCTTAACAATTTGCCGTCCGCCTCGTCCGTCAAGACGTAGACCTCGCCGTCGGGGCCGACGCGCACATCCCGTATTCGTTCATTGCGTTCGCCCAGCAGCCGCTCTTCGGCAGTGATCGTGTTGCCGTCCAGCGTCAGGCGGATCAGGCTCTGATCTTTCAGGGCGCCGATAAACAAAGAGCGATCCCAGGCCGGATAGCGGGCAGCGTCATAGAAGGCCATGCCCGAGATGGCAGGCGAGACCTCCCAATAATAGAGCGGCGGCTCAGTGCCCTGGGCAGTGGTGCCCAGCGCTTCGGGTATTGCTCCGCCCGAATAGTTGATGCCGTGGGTCGCCAGGGGCCAGCCGTAATTCTTGCCTGCCTTCGGGATATTGATTTCGTCGCCGCCGCGCGGGCCATGCTCATGGGTCCACACATCGCCCGTCCAGGGGTTCAGCGCCCCTCCCTGCTGATTCCGGTGGCCGTAAGACCAGATTTCCGGGCGCGCGCCCTGTATTCCGACAAAGGGGTTGTCGTCGGGCACGCGCCCGTCCGGATGCAGCCTCACCAGCTTGCCTTGCAGCTTGTCCAGGTCTTGTGAGGTCGCGCGTTGGTTGTTTTCGCCCAGGGCGATGAACAGATAGCCTTGCCTATCGAATATCAGGCGTGAGCCGAAGTGGACGCCCGTCGAGAGTTTGGGCATTTGGCGAAATATCACCTTGAAGTCGTCCAACCGACTCTGGTCGGGCGACAGCATGCCGTAACCGACCGTGGTGCCCGCCCGACCGTTGTCGCCCGCTTCGGCATACGACAAATAGACCCGGCGGCTCTTGGCGAAGTCCGGCGCCAGCGCAATGTCCAGCAAGCCGCCCTGCGAGCGGGTATACACCTCAGGCACCCCCGTTATGGGAGGCGACAGCCCCGCATCTTCCTGCCACAGCCGCAGCGTGCCGGGTTTCTCGGTGATCAGTATGCCCTTGTCATCCGGCAAGAAAGCCATCGCCCAGGGGCGCTCCAGGCCGGTGGCAAGCTCGGTGACGACTACCTTGCCCTTCTCGCTGGCGTACTCATGCATGGTTGCCGCCCGCTCAGTGCTTGCAGCAAAACTGGCCGGCGCCCATGCCAGCAGTGCCAGTGCGCAGCGGCGCAGCAAGGCAAGCTGCGGCCGTCTGAGGTGGTGTCCGATCTGCATGGTTTCCTCCGTTGGATCGCATAGTGGCTACAGTGTGTCGGTTGGCCCGATCGGTGCATGCTTGGTGGGCGATGGATTGTGCCATCCGCCGTAGTCGGCCACCAGCGCGTCAGCCTGCCGAGGCCCCCAGCTGCCCGGCGCATAGGGCACCACCTTGTGATGATGTTCAAGCACGGGCGCGAGCGCCGCCCATGAGGCCTCGATGGCTTTCTCGCTGGTAAACAAGGCCCTGTCGCCGGCCAAGGCATCGGCCAGCAAACGTTCGTATGGCGCCTCTTCCAGCGGGTCGACATCCAGCAGGAACAGCTCACGCTGATCGCCAACAAACTGCTTGCCCGAGCGTTTCACGCGGGCCGCCAAGGCGACAGCCGAGCGCGGGGCGATGCGAAAG
Organism: Pollutimonas thiosulfatoxidans; assembly: GCF_004022565.1. Lineage (NCBI taxonomy): Bacteria > Pseudomonadati > Pseudomonadota > Betaproteobacteria > Burkholderiales > Alcaligenaceae > Pollutimonas > Pollutimonas thiosulfatoxidans. The sequence continues at coordinate 1,173,685 of NZ_CP022987.1, read as the reverse complement.
CGCAAATAGTTGGCTCGTCCTTCGCGCGGATGCGAGTCGTCGAACAAGGCTTGCGGCGGCGGCTTCAGTTGCACCAGCACCTCGGCAACGTCTTCGGCCAGGCACTTGCCGGAACGCAAGAACCAGGGCACACCGGCCCACCGCCACGAGTCGATGAACAACCGTACGGCGCAATAGGTTTCGACGTCGGATCGCTTGTCGACATGCGGCTCGCGTCTATACCCTTTGTACTGGCCGCGCACGAGATCGTCGGGCTGGACTGGGCGCAAGGCCTGGAACACTTTGGCTTTCTCGGTGTGTACGGCGGCATAGCCCTGGTAGGCAGGCGGCTCCATCGCCAGCAATGCCATGATCTGGAAAAGATGGTTTTGGATGACGTCGCGCAGGCAACCCGCGCTTTCATAGAAACCGCCACGATCCTCCACGCCAAAGGTCTCGGATAAGGTGATCTGCACACTCTGGATGTGGTCGCGGTTCCAGATGGGTTCAGTGAAGCTGTTGGCAAAGCGAAAGTACAGGATATTCATGATCGCTTCCTTACCCAGGAAGTGATCAATGCGGAAGATGGCGTTTTCGGGGAACACCGACATGGCCAGCCGGTTAAGTTCGCGTGCCGACGCCAGATCCCGGCCAAAGGGCTTCTCGACAATAACCCGTCCGCCCTGCGCAAGACCGGAGGCGTCCAGGCCCTGGATGACAGTGGCAAACAGCGATGGGGGGATGGCAAGATAGTGAACGGGGTGCGCGGCTCCGTCCAGCGCGGCCTTCAGGCGATCGAAGGTGTCCGGGCTGTTGTAGTCGCCGCTAACATATTGCACAAGCGACACCAGGCGTTCAAATGCAGGCTTGTCGTCGATCTTGCCTTGAGCGCGCAGGCTGCGGCTAATGCGAGTGCGCAGCGCCGCCTTGGTCAGCCGGGAAGATGCCACGCCCACCACCGGCACTTTCAGCGTACCGCGCTTGCACATGGCATATAGCGCGGGGAAGATCTTCTTGTTCGCCAGATCGCCTGTCATGCCGAACAGCACCAGTGCATCGCCTACTGGCAAGGCATGGTCGGTGGGCGTCATCCGGCCTCTCCTTTGGGTTTCTCGACATGCCCTCCAAATTGCTTGCGCATGGCCGACAGCACACGGTTCGCGTAGTCGGCATGGCCGCGCGATTCGAAGCGCGAGAACAAGGCAGCGCTTAACACCGGCACCGGCACGCCTTCATCAATAGCGGCAGACAGCGCCCAGCGGCCCTCGCCAGAATCGGAGACGTGGCCGGTGTAGCCGGCAAGTTCGGGGTCGCTTTGCAGCGCCTGCGCGGTAAGGTCCAGCAACCACGACGTAACCACACTGCCCCGCCGCCACAGCTCAGTGATCTCGGGTATGTTCATGTCGTACTGATAATGCTCGGGGTGACGCAAAGGCGTTGTTTCGGCGTCCACGTCATGCGACTGTTTGCCGATATTCGCGGCTTGCAGAATATTCAGGCCTTCTGCGTAGGCGGCCATCATGCCGTACTCGATACCGTTGTGCACCATCTTGACGAAGTGTCCGGCGCCATACGGACCGCAGTGCAAATAGCCCTTGTCCGCGGTACCTTGTGTGCGGCGTCCGGGCGTCGCGGCTACGCTGTCCTGACCAGGTGCCAGCGCGGCGAATACGGGCTCCAGGCGTGCGAAAGCGGCGGGCTCTCCGCCCACCATCAGGCAATAGCCCCGCTCGAGGCCAGCCACCCCGCCGCTGGTGCCCACGTCCATGTAATGGATGCCGGTCGCAGCCAGCGTCTGCCCGCGTCGGATGTCATCGTGATAAGCCGAGTTGCCGCCATCGATGACCACATCGTCTTCGTCCAGCATAGGCACCAGGGTGTCCAGCACGGTGTCGACCACGGCCGCCGGTACCATCAGCCAGATGGCGCGCGGTCGGGCCAGTGCAGACACGAGCTCTTGCAGCGTGGCGCAATTGACGGCGCCTTGGCCGGCCAAGTGCTGTCCGGCCTCGGGGTGGCTGTCGTATACCGCGCAGTCGTGGCCCTTTTGCAGCAGACGCTGCACCATGTTGCTGCCCATGCGCCCAAGGCCAACCATCCCAATCTGCATGCTGTTCTCTCCAAAAAAGGTGCAACCCTAGCATAGAAGGGTCTAGACTACCCTTGAATGGCGGGTGCTGTGAAGCAAACCCCATGCCCCAGCAACCATCGCCCGCCCCTACTTTGTGAGGAATCCGTATGAATGCCCCGGCATACGAGCGTGCGCCTGACTGGACACTGGACCAGTGGGTCAATACAAAAGACGATATCACGCTGGACAGCCTGCGCGGCAAGGTCGTCGTGCTGCATGCCTTCCAGATGCTGTGCCCCGGTTGCGTCTCGCATGGCATACCGCAAGCCAAGGCCATTCATAACGCCTTTCCGCCCGACAAACTCAGAGTCATTGGCCTGCATACCGTCTTCGAGCACCACGAAGCCATGGCGCTGGTGTCCTTGAAGGCCTTCATCCACGAATATCGCATCCACTTCCCGGTGGCGATCGACCAGCCTGCCGCCGATGGGCCGATACCCGTCACCATGCAAGCCTACCGCCTGCAAGGCACGCCCAGCCTGATCCTGATCGACAAGGTGGGCAACATCAGGCTGCATCATTTCGGGCAACTGGACGACTTGCGGGCGGGCGCCGCCATCGGCCAGTTGTTATCCGAAGATGTCGGCTAACCGGGTTTCTTGGTACCCATCAGGGACGACAGCAGGTCCACCGGAATTGGAAACACCAAGGTCGAGCTTTTATCGCCCGCTACCTGGGTAAGCGTCTGCAAGTAGCGCAACTGCATGGCCGAGGGCTGCGTGGCCAGGATCTCGGCCGCTTCCATCAGCGCCTGCGCGGCCTGTTTCTCGCCTTCGGCATGGATGACTTTGGCACGCCGTTCGCGTTCGGCCTCGGCTTGCCGGGCGATGGCGCGCACCATGTTTTCGTTAAGGTCGATGTGCTTGATCTCGACGTTGGTAACCTTGATACCCCACGAGTCCGTCTGGGCATCGAGTATCTTCTGCACGTCAATATTCAGCTTCTCGCGCTCGGATAACATGTCGTCCAGCTCGTGCTTGCCCAGCACCGCGCGCAAGGTGGTCTGCGCCAGTTGGCTGGTTGCCTCGAGATAGCGCTCAACCTGAATAATCGCCTTCTCTGGCGCCATCACGCGAAAATAAAGCACGGCGTTGACCTTGACCGATACGTTATCGCGAGAGATGACATCCTGGCTGGGGACGTCCATGGTGACGACGCGCAAATCGACCTTGACCACTTGCTGCAATATGGGAATGACAAAGATCAGCCCGGGGCCTTTTACGCCCGTAAACCGGCCCAGTGTGAAGATCACGCCGCGCTGGTATTCGCGCAAGATCTTGATGGCATTGAAAACAAGCAACAGCAAGAAGACAACGACGACGGTAAGGCCAATATTGAACGTGTTGATAAACATGGTTCCCCCTTGGTTTAATGAGCGTCAGCCGAATTGGGCCGGTCGCGCACGACATCCAGCGTCAACCCGTGCATGGCAACAACCCGAATAGCATCCCCCGCCACCAGGGCGTCGTTGCTCTGCACTTTCCAGCTTTCGCCGCGAACTTCGGCATATACCGTGCCGCCCGAAACCGATGTGACAACGCCCGGCAGCCCGGGCATATCTTCACGGCCGCTGACCACCGCATGCTTGTAGGCGCGTGCGGCCAGCGTGGCCGTCAAGAACATGATCAGGGCTGCCACAATACCGAACCCAACCAGGAACGGCACGGACAGGTCGTAGCCCGGAATGCCGGTGTCCGACAAGAACAGGCCACCGAGCACGAAGGCGATTACCCCGCCTATGCCCAATACCCCGAAGCTGGGTAAGAAGGCTTCGGCTATCATCATCGCCGCCCCGGCGGCGGCCAGGGCCACCCCTGCCCAGTTGACCGGCAACATATGGAAGGCGTACAGGCCCAGTACCAGGCAGATAAGCCCCGCCACGCCCGGCAACGCGATGCCCGGGCTGGTCAGTTCGAAAAACAGTCCGTAGATGCCTATCATCATGAGGATCAAGGCGACTTGCGGGTTAGCGATCAAGCCCAGCAGTTGTGTGCGCCAGTCCGGCTCCACCGTCTCCACGACGGCTTGCGAAGTCGACAACGTCAGCGTCTGGCCGTTGTCCAGTTTCACCTCGCGGCCATCCAGCTTGCTGACCAGATCGGGCGTGCTGGCGGCAAGCAAGTCAATGACGCCAGCCTTCAGTGCTTCCGGCGCCGACATGCTGCGCGCTTCCAATACCGCTTGCTCGGCGAAGTCGGCATTGCGTCCGCGCAACTGGGCAAGGCTGCGGATATAGGCAGCGGCATCATTGGTGGCCTTGCGACTGCTGGTGTCCTGCGTGGGCTTACCGGAAGCTGATCCGGAGTCATCCTTGCCGGGCTGGGGCGCCGCCCCTATGGAGATTGGCGACGCTGCCCCCAGATTGCTCGCCGGTGTCATCGCGGCGATATGGCTGGCGTAAAGAATGAAGGTGCCTGCGCTTGCGGCGCGTGCGCCGCTGGGGCCGACGAAGGTCGCAACCGGTATGGGCGATGCCAGGATATGGCGGATGATGGTTCGCATCGAGGTATCCAGCCCACCCGGCGTGTCCAGTTCAATCACCACCAAAGACGCCTTGGCCTCTGCAGCTTCTTTCAGGCCTCGCGTTATGAAGTCAGAGGTGGCCGGGCTGATGATGCCATCAACCTGCAAGACCCGTACCGTTGCAGTATCGGGAGTATCGGCAGCCACAACCTGGGCGAGACCAACCGTCATCATGGAACAGATCAAGCTTGCCGTTGCCAGCCACCGCCATCGCATCGTGTCCATCCGGCCCTCCTGTCGTCGGTCCTCGCGGCCGTCCTTGCTGTTTGGCCGCAGTCTCAGTATAGGCGCTTCAATTCCGCAGCCAGTATCAAGGCGTGATTGTGCTCGGTGTCTTTGGCGCCATACACCAGCGTTATCTTGCCGCCCTGCGCGGCCTGTATGAGCTCGCGCAGGCGCGCCTGCTGGTCGGCCTCGCGCAGTTCGGCCTGGTAGCTTTCCTGGAATTGATCCCAGTGCTCGACCTTGTGGTCAAACCATTTGCGCAGCGCCGGGCTGGGCGCGAGATCTTTGTTCCAGTCATCGATGGCCAGGTCTTGCTTGGCAATGCCACGCGGCCACAGCCTGTCGATCAATACGCGATAGCCGTCACCCGCCGATGCGGGTTCGTACGCGCGTTTGATTTTTACAGGATGCTTCATGACGGCCGCGTCATCTCGATGGGTTTGATCCAGGCGTCGTACTGCTCGTCCGAAACAAAGCCGGATGCCACGGCGGCTGTCCGCAGACTGGTCTTTTCCTTGTGCGCCCGTTTGGCGATAGCGGCCGCCTTGTCGTAGCCGATATGGCGATTCAGGGCCGTGACCAGCATAAGGTTTTTGTCCAGGTTCTCGGCTATGCGCTCGTGATTCGGCTCGATGCCTATAGCGCAGTGGTCGTTGAAGGCCACGCAGGCGTCGGCCAGCAGCTCTATGCTTTCCAGCACGTTATGAACCATGACCGGCTTGTACACATTCAGTTGGAAATTACCCTGGCTACCCGCGAAAGCCGTGGCGGCGTCATTGCCGAATACCTGTACACAAACCATGGTCAAGGCCTCGCACTGCGTCGGGTTGACCTTGCCCGGCATGATGGACGATCCCGGCTCGTTGTCCGGGATGGTAAGTTCGCCTATGCCGCAGCGCGGCCCGCTGGCCAGCCAGCGCACGTCGTTCGCCATCTTCATCAGTCCGCCTGCCAGCGTGCGCAGTGCTGCTGATAAATTGACCAGGGCATCGTGCGCAGATAGCGCAAAGAACTTGTTGTCGGCGCTGCGAAACGGCAAGCCGGTAATGTCGGCAATGCGCGCTGCCGCGAGCTCGCCAAAGCGGCGATGCGCATTCAGGCCGGTGCCCACAGCCGTGCCGCCGATCGCAAGGTCATAGATGCCTGGCAGCGCGGACTGTACCGCATCCAGCGCGAAGTCTATCTGCGCCACCCAGCCGCCGATCTCCTGGCCCAATGTTATAGGCGTGGCATCCTGCAAATGGGTGCGGCCTGTCTTGACGATGTCTTGATAGGCGTCGGCTTTCTGTGCCAGGGTGTCGCGCAACTTACCTACAGAAGGAAACAGCCGGCGGGCGAGTTCTTGCGCCACGGCAATATGCATGGCGGTCGGAAAGGTGTCGTTGGACGACTGGCCGCGATTGACGTGATCGTTGGGGTGTACCGGTGTCTTGCTGCCTCGTGTGCCACCTGCCATTTCGATGGCCCGATTAGAGATGACCTCGTTGGCGTTCATGTTCGACTGCGTGCCCGAGCCGGTTTGAAACACCACCAAGGGGAATTCGTCGTCCAGCGTGCCGGCAATAACTTCGTCGGCGGCCCGCACGATCAGGGCGGCGATATCGGCGGGCAGTTCGCCCAGTTCGGCATTGGCCTGGGCGGCGGCTTTTTTCAGGATGCCCAAGGCGGAGATCATGGACGGCTGCCAAGTAAAGCGGTCCACACCTATCGGAAAGTTCAGTATGGATCGCTGCGTCTGCGCGCCCCAATAGCGGTCGGCTGGTACCGCGATGTCTCCCATGGAGTCCGATTCGATGCGCGTTGCTGCCATGATGCCTCCTGTTGTGTCTCGTCGTTAACTATACGCCCTTGATGCGGCTTGGTCAGGCATCTCCACCTCGCGAAAGCGGTCGGCCCAGGCCTGGGCGACATCCAGCATGCGGTTGGCGAAACCCCACTCGTTATCGAACCAGACGAACAGATTGGCAAAGCCATCGCCATTGGTGCGCGTTTGGCTGCCATCTATGATGGCCGAGTGCGGATTGTGGTTGAAATCGACCGACGCATGAGGATGATTGGAATAGGCCAGCAAGCCCTGATAGCGAGTCGTGGCTTCCATCATCAAGGCATTCAATTGCTGCTCGGTGACATCGCGCCGCAAGGTAAGCATCAGGTCGATGGCCGACACGTTTAGGATGGGAACCCTTATGGCCTTGGCCTGCACCTTGCCGGCCAACTGGGGCAACAGGCGCTCTACCCCTTGAGCCAGTCCGGTGGATACCGGGATAATGGACTGCATGGCCGAGCGCGTGCGGCGCAGGTCGGCATGATGGTAGCCGTCGATCATGGGCTGGTCGTTCATCACCGAGTGCAGGGTTGTAAGGAAGGCGTGCTCGACGCCAAACGCGGCGTCCAACTCCGACAGCACCGGAATAATGGCATTGGTTGTGCACGAGGCGTTGGACACCAGGCGCTCGTGTCCGGTCAGGCCGTCCTGATTGATGCCGTGGACGACGGTGTAGTCGACATCCTGGGCGCTGTTGCCCGGCTGCGATAGCAGCACGCGCGGGCAGCCGGCATCCAGGAAAGGCTGCAATTGTTCGCGCGACCCGTAACGGCCGGAACACTCCAGCAAAATGTCGATATCCAGGGTCCGCCAGTCTACGGCGTCGGGTTCATGCTCGTGGCTGACCTGTACGAGCCTGCCATTGACCAGCAGGCCGTCGCCCGCCTGCTCTATGGTCCCAGGAAACACGCCGTGGGTAGAGTCGAACTGCGACAAATAGGCCATGGTTGCCAGGTCGGCCGGTTCGTTGATGGCGACGATCTGACACCCGCTATTGTGCGGCGACTCGTAAAGGGCGCGCAGGACACAGCGGCCGATGCGGCCATAACCATTGATTGCCAGGCGTAAGGGGCGGCTCATTCATTTCTCGGTGACGATGGGGAATGTCCTTACTGTACTACGTTGGTGGCGGCAATCGCTGCCAGCGATCGCCGCCGCGCGAGGCGTGTGAGGCCTCGCAGAACTGAAGGTTTACATCGTTGGCATCACGAACTCGTTGCCCTTGGTGATGTTTTCCGGCCAGCGCTGCATGATGGACTTCTGCTTGGTGTAGAAACGGACGCCTTCTTCACCATATGAATGCTGGTCGCCAAACAGGCTGCGCTTCCAGCCGCCAAAACCATGCCAGGCCATGGGCACGGGGATGGGTACGTTGACCCCCACCATGCCGACCTGAATACGCCGCGCGAACTCGCGGGCGCTATGGCCGTCGCTGGTAAAGCATGACACGCCATTGCCGAATTCGTGGCGGTTGACCAGGTCGACCGCTGCACCGAGATCCGGCACATGCACGCAAGCCAGTACGGGGCCGAAGATTTCTTCCTTGTAGATGCGCATCTCGGGCGTTACCTTGTCGAACAGCGTACCGCCAACGTAGAAGCCCTGATCGTGGCCCGGCACTTTGTGGCCGCGGCCATCCACCAGCAGTTCGGCGCCCTCTTCCACACCGATGGCGATGTAGTTCTCGATGCGTTCCAGTGCTTCCTTGGTAATGACCGGGCCCATTTCGGCATCCAGATGCATGCCGTCCTTGATCTTCAGCGTGCGGGCACGCTCTTGCAAGGCGGGCAGTATTTTCTTGCCTACATCGCCCACCAGCACGGCAACCGAGATGGCCATGCAGCGCTCGCCGGCTGAGCCGTAGGCGGCTCCGGTCAGTGCATCCACGGTGCGTTCGATGTCGGCGTCCGGCATGATGATCATGTGGTTCTTGGCGCCGCCCAGCGCCTGCACGCGCTTGCCGAAATGGGCGCCGCGCTCGTATATGTACTGAGCAATCGGCGTGGAACCCACAAAGCTGATGGCGGACACATCTTCATGTTCGAGCAAGGCATCGACCACGACCTTGTCGCCCTGCACCACGTTGAACACGCCGTCGGGCAGTCCGGCTTGCTTGAACAATTGCGCCATGAATATCGAAACGCTGGGATCGCGCTCGCTGGGCTTCAGTATGAAAGTATTGCCGGTGGCGATGGCCATGGGAAACATCCAGCACGGCACCATGCATGGGAAGTTGAACGGCGTGATGCCGGCAACGACGCCCAGCGGCTGGCGCATGGTCCAGTTATCGATGCCGTTGGCAACCTGCTCGGTGTAATCGCCCTTCAGCAACTGCGGGATGCCGCAGGCGAATTCAATAACATCAATGCCACGGGCGACTTCACCTTGCGCATCGGTGAAGACCTTGCCGTGTTCGGCCGTAATCATGGCTGCCATGGTGTCGATGTTGTCGTTCATCAAACCAAGGAATCGATTGATGATGCGCGCGCGGCGTACTGGCGGCGTGTCGGCCCACGCGGGCGCAGCAGCTTTGGCTGCGGCCACAGCGGTCTGGACGTCTTCTACCGTCGACAACACCACCTGGCGCGCGACGCTGCCCGTGGACGGGTTGTATACCGCCTGCTTGCGATCGCCCGTGCTGGCCACGACGGAGCCATTAATGAAATTAGCGACATCGGCGTTGTCGGTATAGGCCGACGGCGTGGCGACGGACGAGTGTTGATCCTTCATGGCATATCCTTGATGATCGGTTGGAATGAGACGAGTATAGGTAGCATACCGGCACGCAACAAGCCTCTATTGCTGGATTCATTGTTTAATATATTAGACAATGGCCGCTTGCGAGGAGCATGGAATGAAACAGGACAAACCCGAGCTATTGTGGTCCCACATCTACTGGCTCGCCATACTGGGCACGACGGGCAGTTATACCGCCGCGGCCCGTCGGCTGGGTGTCAGCAAAGGGGCGGTCAGTCAGCGCATTGCCGAGCTCGAACGGGTTTCCGGGGTGGCGCTGGTGCAGCGCAGTACCCGCAGCGTCCGCCTTACCGAAGCTGGCCGCGCGCTGACCGAAGGCACGCGCCTGGCCTTTGCCACCATAGAACAAGGCTTTGACAGTATTCGCGACCTGGCCGAAACGCCGCGAGGCGTGGTGCGCGTGACGATGCCCGTAGCGCTGGGCCGCCAGATCATCATGCCTTTGATCGGTCCGTTTCTGCAAAGCTGCCCCGACGTGCGCCTGGAGGTCGAACTGATTGACCACCTTAGTTCCCTGGCCAAAGAAGGCTTCGACCTGGCTATCCGCCACACCAGCAACGTACCGGAGACGCATGTCGCCTGGCTTTTGCGGCCGTCGACCACTTTACTGGTCGCAGCCCCAGGCTATCTGGAGAAGCATGGTCACCCGCGCGCGCCCAGCGACCTGGCCCAGCATAACTGCCTGTACTATCTGCGCTCTGCCGCGGCCCCCGCCTGGAGTTTCGTCCACACGCGTCGTCCCGACGAACGGCACAGCGTCGCCATCAGCGGCAGCTTCTGCGCCAACAACAGCGAGGCACTCAGGGAACTGGTGCTGGCCGGGCAAGGCCTGGCTTTACTGCCGGACTTCAGCGCGCAGCAAGACGTGAATGAAGGCCGCCTGGTGCACTTGCTGCCGGCCTGGAAACCGGCAGGTGTCTTTGGCGACGCCATTTATGCAATAAGGCCGTACAGCGCGTACGTGCCCCGGGCAGTACGCGCTTTCGTGGAGCATCTCAGGCAGACTTTGCAGCCTGCCGGCCCGCCAGCCAAACCCGCAGACAGTCCCCGGCGCGCTGTCGCAGATAGCCCGCGGCGTCGTCACACGCCTGCGCCAAAGTAAGCGGCCCGGGCGTCAGGCTGAATGCCGCCGTTATGCCAGCCTCGTACAAGGCTTCGTAGCCCTCCCCCAAGGAACCGACGATGGCTATAACCGGTATGCCCTGGGCACGCGCGTAGCGGGCGACCCCGGCCGGGGTCTTGCCCAGCAAGGTCTGGGCGTCCATGCGCCCTTCCCCGGTAAAAACCAAATCGGCCCCCTGCAATGCCGCCGGCAGGCCGGAAAGTTCGGCAAGCAGTTCCACGCCGGGCCTGAAAGAGGCGTTGAAACAGGTCTTTACCGCAAAGCCCAGTCCGCCCGCGGCACCCATGCCGGGAAGATTGCGCTCGTCCTTATTGAAGTGCGCAGCGCAAATATCGGCGAAATGCGCCAGGGCGGCATCCAGCTCGGCCACGTCTTGCGGGCTGGCGCCTTTTTGCGGGCCGAATATCGCTGAGGCGCCGCGCGGGCCGCATAAGGGATTGTCGACGTCGACAGCGATTTCGAAATTGACCTCATGCAAGGCGGGATCCACGCTTTCCATTGACAGCCGCGCCAGCCGCGATAAGGCTGCGCCGCCAGCCGGCAACTCCTGACCCTGCTCGTCCAGCAGCTTTACGCCCAGCGCCTGCAGCAAGCCGGCGCCGGCATCGTTGCTGGCGCTGCCGCCCAGGCCCAGCACGATATGGCGGGCGCCGGCGGCCACGGCCTCGGCGATCAACTGGCCGACGCCATAGCTGGTGGCCTGCAAGGGCTGGCGTGCCTGAGGTGGTATCTGCTCGAGCCCGGCCGCCGCGGCCATTTCGATGAAAGCCTTGCCCTCCCCCAGCCAGCCCCAGTCGGCTGTTGTGGGCTGGCTATTGGCATTCATTACCTGTGCGCTGCGCCGCTTGCCATCCGTAGCGGCCAGAACCGCGTCCAGCGAGCCTTCGCCACCATCTGCCATGGGCACGCAGACAACGAAGGCTGTGGGCAGCGCATCTTTGATGCCCAGTGCAATGGCACTGGCGACGTCCGCAGCAGACAGGCATTCCTTGAACGAATCGGGTGCAATCACGACACGCATGATCATGCCACCACGTTACGCGGCTGGCCGCGCTGGAATGCTTCGATGTTGTCTATCAGTTGATCGGCCAAGCCTTGTATGGCCTCGGCGCTGGCCCAGGCGACGTGCGGCGTCAGGATGAAATTAGGCAGTTCCAGCAACTGGACCAGCGGATGGTTGTTCTCTGGCGGCTCGGGCACCGCCACGTCGAAACCGGCGCCGCCTATCTTGCCGGCGCGCAAGGCTTCAGCCAGGGCAAGCTCGTTGACCAAGCCACCGCGCGCGGTGTTGATCAGCAAGGCATCGCGCTTCATCAGCTCGAGCTCGGGCGCGGCGATAAGGTCGCGCGTCTGATCGTTTAGCGGGCAATGCAGTGTGATGACATCGCTTTGGGCCAGCATGGTCTCGAAGGGCGTGTACAGGCTGCCCTGGCCAGAGCCGCCTTTACGCGCCGCGAACAGCACATTCATACCCAATGCCCGTCCAATGGCCGCAACCGACTGGCCCAATGCGCCCTCGCCGATGATGCCCAAGGTCGACCCGGACAGATCCTTGATGGGATAGTCGAAATAACAGAATTGCTGCGCATCGTACCAACGGCCGGCCTTGACGGAATCGCGATAGGCCACGATGCTGCGCCGCAGGGCAAACATAAGCGCGAAAGTATGTTCGGGCACGCTATGCACCGCGTAGCCCCGAATGTTCGACACCACAATGCCCCTGGCCTTGCAGGCCTGCAAGTCCACGTTGTCGGTGCCGGTTGCCGCCAGCGCGATCATCTTCAAATTGGGCGCCTGTTCGATCGCCTCTTGGCGGACCGGCACCTTGTTGGTGATGACGATATCGGCATCGGCAATGCGCTCTGCGACCTGGTCGCGAGTGGTTCTGCCGTGGATAATCAGTTCGTGATCGAAGCCGGCTGCACGCAGCCTTGTATCGGGCGAAATCGTGTCGCGGTCCAGAAACACTAGCCGCAAGGGTCGGTCAAGCATGAAATATCCTTCTCGTTCAAGTGCACAGCACGCACATGGTAATCCGATATAGTAAGCATATCTATGACTGCCCTACAGGATGCCTGCTACATGCTCCCAGAACAATATGCTGTACAAGACTTCTTCCGCAATCCCGAGCGGGGCTTCTTTCGCCTATCGGAAGACGGTGCGACCCTGGCCTTCATGCAGCCGCACAGCGTCGATGGCGCGCCTGCCCGCATGAACATCTTTGTGCAGGACTTGCGCGGCAGCACGCCCGTGGGGCCAGTGCGCCGCCTGACCTCGGAAACCGAAAGAGACATCGCACAATACTTCTGGAAGGGATCGCATACCATCATCTTCGAAAAAGACTTCAATGGCGATGAGAACTTCCATGTTCTGGCCGTCGACATACGCAGCGGCCAGCTTGCCGACTTGACGCCTTTTACCGGCGTACGCGCCAGCATTGAGGACGACCTGCAAGACGATCCGGACCATATCCTGATCAGCCATAACGGCAGCAACCCCGAAGTCTTCGACGTGTATCGCGCCCATATACGCGACGGCGCCCTGGCCATGGTTGCACAGAACCCGGGAAACATCGTCGGCTGGCAAACCGATCATCAGGGCCGAGTACGCGTTGCCATGGCCAGTGACGGCCTGGATACCACCTTGCTGTATCGCGATTCGGAAGACCTGCCCTTCAGCCCCTTGTTGACCACGGATTTTCGTACTGTCGTCAGCCCCGAGTTTTTCGATTTCGATAATCGCCGCCTATATGCGCTAAGCAATCGCGGCCGCGATTGTCTTGCCCTGGTCAAGATAGATCCGGCCGAGCCAGACACGGAGCAACTTGTGTTCAGCGCCGATGGCTACGATCTGGACGCCGCCGGCTACTCGCGGCTGCGCAAGGTACTGACCGTAGCGGCTTACCAGACACACAAGCCGGTGTATCACTTTTTCGATGAAATCAGTGCCGCTCGTCAGGCGCGCCTGGAAGCGAAGCTGCCCGGTTATGAAGTGGCGCTGCAAAGTGGCACAAAGGACGAAACCAAATTCATTGTGGCCGCCTACAACGACCGCACGCCCGGCGCCCGCTACCTTTACGACGCGGTCAACGACACCCTGGACAAGCTGGCCGACATCAACCCCGCCCTGCCTGAAGCCAACATGGCGCCGGTGCATCCCATACAGTACCAATCGCGCGATGGCCTGATTATTAACGGTTACCTGACTCTGCCCGTAGGTCGCGACCCCCGCAAGCTGCCCTGCATCGTGAACCCGCATGGTGGGCCCTGGGTGCGTGACGGCTGGGGTTTCAATCCCGAGGCCCAATTTTTGGCCAACCGCGGCTATTGCGTGCTGCAGATGAACTATCGCGGATCGACCGGCTACGGACGGGAATTCTGGGAAGCCAGTTTCGGCCAGTGGGGCTTGCGCATGCAGGACGACATCACCGACGGCGTCCAATGGCTGATTGATCAAGGCATAGCCGATCCTGCCCGCATCGCCATTTATGGAGGCAGCTACGGCGGTTACGCCACGCTGGCCGGCATCACCTACACGCCAGACCTCTATGCGGCCGCTGTAGACTATGTGGGCGTCTCCAACCTGCTGACCTTCATGAACACCATACCGCCTTACTGGAAGCCCATGCTGACCAAAATGCATGCCATGGTAGGCAACCCCGATACAGATCGCGAGCGGCTCGAGGCCACCTCGCCGGCGTTAAATGCAGACCGTATCCGTACGCCGCTATTCATTGCGCAAGGCGCACACGATCCGCGCGTCAACAAGGCCGAAAGCGACCAGATGGTTGCGGCGCTACGGGCGCGTGGCGTGGAGGTCGAATACATGGTCAAAGACAACGAAGGCCACGGCTTTCACAATGACGAAAACAAGTTCGAATTTTACGAGCGCATGGAAGCTTTCCTGGCGCAGCACTTGCAACCTGAGGAACATCAATAATGAAGCTTTACTACCTGCCCGGCGCCTGCCCGCTGGCCGCACATATTGCCTTGGAATGGATAGGCCAGCCCTACCAGATTGAAGAAGTCCCTCGCGACCAGCTCAAGCAGCCCGCCTTCCTGGCCAAGAACCCGCTGGGCTCGGTTCCTGTATTAGAGGACGGCGACCTTACGCTGACCCAAAGCAGCGCCATACTGGAGTATCTGGCAGAACGCCACCCCGAAGCCGGCTTGATGCCTGACACGATAGCCGGCCGCGCCGAAGTCAGGCGTTGGCTGGGCATCTGCAACGCCGACATCCATCGCAGCTTCGGCAATATCTTTGCCGCGCCATCATTTGTCAGCGCCCCTGAAACGCAGCAGGAACTCATCAGCAAGACCAGCGACAAGCTGAAGGCTTATTTCGGCGCCATAGACCGCCACATGCAAGGTCGGCAATGGCTGGCGGCAACGCGATCCATCGCTGACCCTTACCTGTATACCGTGATGCGCTGGGCCAAGCTCAAACAAGTCGATCTTTCCAACATGAAGAACTTGCAGGCCTTTTTTGGACGCATGGAAGCCGAGCCGGCCGTACAGGCCGCGCTGAAGGCTCAGGGGCTTTCGTAGCTAGGTGTGGCGGGCGCCCGCCCGGGCGCACCGCCGTCAGCCTGGGCTAGGCACCCAGGTAAGCTTTGCGGACCTCGTCGTTTGCCAGCAAATTCATGCCGGTGTCCGCCAGTACGACCTTGCCGGTTTCGAGCACATAGCCGCGGTCGGCAACTTGCAGCGCCTTGTTGGCGTTTTGCTCGACCAGAAATACCGTCACGCCCTCTTCCCGTATGGTGCGGATGATGTCAAAGATTTGGGCGATGATCAGCGGAGCCAGGCCCAGCGTCGGCTCATCCAGCAATAGCAAGGTAGGTTTGGTCATTAATGCCCGGCCGATGGCCAGCATTTGTTGTTCGCCGCCCGACATGGTGCCGGCGCGCTGGTTGGCGCGCTCTTTCAGACGTGGAAACAGCTCGTAGACGTGGTCCAGGCCTTCGTCGATCTCGCGCGCCTTCAGGAAGAAGCCGCCCATCTTCAGGTTCTCGGCCACGGTCAGGTCGGGAAAGACCCGGCGCCCTTCCGGAGAGATGGCGATGCCGCGCCGCATGATGGTGTGCGTATCGCACTGGGTAATGTCCTCGTCCAGGAAGGTCACGCTGCCGCTGGCGGCACGCGGAGATCCGCAGACCGTCATCAGCAGCGTGGTCTTGCCGGCGCCATTGGCGCCGATCAAGGTGACGATCTCGCCTTTATTGACCTCGACGGAAACTCCATTAAGCGCCTGAATTGCACCATAGTATGTGTGGACGTCTTGCAGCTTCAGCACTTATTCTTCCCCCAGATAGGCTTTGATGACACGGGGGTCGACGCGGACATCGGCGGGCAATCCCGTGGTAATGGGCTTGCCATGTTCCATGACCAGAATGCGGTCCGACACGCCCATGACCAGGCTCATGTCGTGTTCGATCAGCAATACGGCGACGCCGAACTCGCGACGCAGTTGGTCGATCAGTTGCTGCAGATCGCGCTTCTCTTGTGGGTTCAGGCCTGCAGCCGGTTCGTCCAGCATCAGCAGACGCGGCTTGGTGATCATGCAGCGCGCGATCTCGAGGCGGCGCTGGTGCCCATAGGCCAGGTTGCCGGCCTCGCGATTGGCAAACTGCCGGATGCCCATGAAGTCCAGCCAGTCGGCGGCGTTCTGCAATGCCTCGCGCTCGGACTTGCGAAACGACGGCGTCTTGAACAGGCCTGGCAGCAGGCGCGACTCGATATGCGTATGCTGGGCCACCATCAGGTTTTCCAGTACCGTCAGGTTCTTGAATAGGCGCACGTTCTGGAAGGTGCGCACCAACCCTTGCTGGGCTACCTTGTGGCTGGGCAGGCCGTTGATCTTCTTGCCATCCATGGTGATGTCGCCGGCGCTGGGCTTGTAGAAACCCCCGACGCAATTGAAGACCGTCGTTTTGCCCGCCCCGTTGGGGCCGATGATGGCGAAGACTTCGTCTCGCTTGACCTCGAAAGCAACCTGATCCACCGCCAACAAGCCGCCGAACCGCATGGTCAGGCCTGAGACCTCCAACAAAACGTCGCTCATGCCTTCAACTCCACTTGCGGACGTTTGACCGGCAGCAAGCCCTGCGGACGCCACATCATCATCAACACCATTACCAAACCAAAAATCAACATCCGGTACTCGGCGAACTCGCGCGCGATCTCGGGAACGACCGTCAGCACGATGGCGGCCAGTATGACCCCCACCTGGGAGCCCATCCCGCCCAGCACCACGATGGCCAGAATCAAGGCTGATTCCATGAAAGTGAAGGACTCGGGGTTGACCAGGCCCTGGCGGGCAGCAAAGAAAGCGCCGCCAAAGCCGGCAAACATGGCGCCCATCGTGAAGGCCGACAGCTTGATGCGGGTGGGATTCAAGCCCAACGACCGGCAGGCGATCTCGTCTTCGCGCAGTGCCTCCCAGGCCCGGCCGATAGGCATGCGTATGACCCGGTTGGATACGAAAAGCGTGATTAGCGCCAGGCACAGCGCCATCAGATACAGATAAATAATCACGTCCTGGTTATCGAAGTTCCATCCGACCAGCTCGTGGAAGGTTGTTACGCCCTCGGGCGGCCGGCGCATCATGGGATAGCCAAAGACCGTGGGCTTGGGTATGCCGGATATGCCGTCCGGCCCGCCGGTCAGCGAATACAGGTTGATCAGCAACAGGCGGATGATCTCGCCAAAGCCCAGCGTGACGATGGCCAGGTAGTCGCCTCGTAATCGCAACACCGGAAACCCCAGCAGAAAGCCAAACAGGGCCGCCATGCCGCCGGCAAAAGGCAGCGCTTCCCAGAAGCCCCACCCCGCCCAGTGATACAGCAAGGCGTAGGTATACGCGCCCACTGCGTAAAAGCCCACGAAGCCCAGATCGAGCAGGCCGGCGAAACCGACCACGATGTTCAGGCCCAGGCCCAGCATGATGTAGATCAGCACCAGCGTGGCGATGTCTACCTGGGCGCGTCCTGTAAAGAAGGGCCAGACCAGCGCGATGGCCACCAGCAGGAAAATCAGCCCGCGGCGCGCCGGATCGGTCAGCACGGGCAAGGACCGCTTTTTACCGCCCAGCTTTAACAGCCGCGCCAAAAAGGGCCGCAACATCTGGAACACAAACACGATGGCCATGCCCCACAAGACCATGTCCCATTCTGGTTGCAGGTGGGTCTGCATGCCCGTGCGTACGATTTGCAGACCGAAGATAGGCGCGATGATTACCCCGGCCATAAAGGCCGCGATCAGCGAATTCTTGATGTTGCCCATTACACTTTTTCCACTTCGGGTTTGCCAAGAAGGCCTGTAGGCCTGAATAGCAGAATGAAGACCAGCAGCCCGAAGGCGACGATATCCTTGTATTGAGACGAGATATAGGCGGCAGCGAAGGTTTCGGCCAGCCCAAGCAGCACCCCGCCCAGCATCGCGCCGGGTATGCTGCCGATGCCGCCCAGCACGGCGGCCGTGAACGCCTTGATGCCGGCGATGAAGCCTATGAAGGGGTTCAGCTTGCCGATAGCCAGTGCAATCAGTACCCCGCCCACCGCAGCCAGCATGGCGCCAATGATGAAGGTAAACGAGATGATGCGGTTGGTGTCTATGCCCAGCAGGTTGGCCATGCGCAAGTCTTGCGAACATGCCCTGGACGCGCGCCCGATGCGCGAATACTTGATGAACAGCGACAGCGCGATCATGAGGACTACCGTGACGACAATGATCATGATGCGCGAATAAGGCGCGGTGATCACGAAATCAGAGCCCAACTGGAACTGCACCGAACCGGTGATGAGGGCCGGGACGGCCATGTCGCGCGCCCCTTGGCCAATAGCCACCCAGTTCTGAAGAAAAATCGACATGCCGATGGCCGAAATCAGCGGCACCAGTCGTGGCCCGCCACGCAAAGGTGCATACGCGACTTTTTCGATTGCGTAGCCGTACACGCCGGTAATCACGACGGCCACCATCAGCATGATAAGAATAATGACAGGCAGAGGCAGGCCGCTATTGACCCCTATGGCCGATAAGGTAACCAGACCCACATAGGCACCGATCATGTAGATCTCGCCATGTGCGAAGTTGATCATGCCGATAATGCCGTACACCATGGTGTACCCAATGGCGATGAGCGCGTAAATGGCGCCGAGCGACAAGCCGTTAAACAGCTGTTGCGTCAGTTGGGGAATAAGCTCAGACATAAAACCGGAGATCCAACAGAGTCGGCCTGGCTGTACTACGCCTGGACCGACCGGGAAGAAAAGAAAATGCTCCAGCCCTGTCGGGCTGGAGCAGCAACATGCAGATTACAGCTTCAGTTGTTCGAGTTCGCCTGCTTTGTCCCACTTGAAGACTGCAAATTCAAACTCTTTCAGGTCGCCCTTGGCGTCGTACTCGACCTTGCCGATAGCGGTGTTGAAGGTATTGGTGTGCATGTAGTCGGCCACCTTGGCGGGGTCTTCACCGACGGCATTGATGCTGTCCACAAGAATTTGGACGGCGGCATAGGCGGTAAGCGTGAAGGCACCGTCTGGGCTGCGTTTGTATTTCTTGAAGTTTTCCAGCACTTTCTCGTTGCCTGGCAGCTTGGTGAAGTCGGCTGGCAGCGTAACCAGCAGGCCTTCCACGGCTGGGCCGGCGATGGCGACGAGATCTTTGTTGGCAACGCCCTCTGGGCCCATGAACTGGGTAGCCAGGCCTTGCTCGCGCGCCTGGCGCAGCAGCAGGCCCAGCTCGGCGTGATAGCCACCGAAGTAGATCAGGTCGGGGTTGAGGGATTTAAGCTTGGTGATGACCGCCGAGTAGTCGCTGTCGCCAACGTTGATGCCTTCGAACAAGGCGACTTCAGCACCGCCCTTGGTGAGGTTGTCGCGAACTTGCGTGGCGACGCCCGAGCCATAGGTTTGCTTGTCGTGCAAAATGGCGACGGTCTTGGGCTTGAGGTGCTGGATGATGTAGTTGGCGGCAAACGGACCTTGCTGATCGTCGCGGCCTATGGTGCGGAAGAAGTAATGCGGCTTGATGGTGTCGGTTACCAGCGGCGACGTGGCCCCCGGGGTAATGGCGACGATGCCTTCTTGCTCGTACACGTTCACGGCGGGCACCGTGGTGCCGGAGCAGGCGTGGGCAACGGCGAACTTGGCGCCGGAATTGATGACGCGGTTGGCGGCAGGTACGGCCTGCTTGGGTTCGCAGCCGTCATCAATAAGCAGTGGCTCGAGCTTCTTGCCCTTGACGCCGCCCGCATCGTTGATGGCTTCGATGGCTGTCAGCGCACCGGCCTGGATCTGGTCACCGTATTGGGTGGCCGGGCCCGTCATGGGCTGCGGGATGCCGATTTTGATGGTGTCTGCAGCGTACGCGCTGCTTGCGATGGCCAGGGCGCCGATCGCCAGGGCTAATGGCGAAACTCGTTTAAAAAACTTCATGCCTGCGTATCTCCGGGTATGAGCTTGTCGCAAATGTGGTTTCATGTTACGAAATCACGAACCTTTTTTACGGCAAGCCATGTTATTAGCTTCCGCCTGAATGGCTACGGTATTCTGACGATTCGTATCCGGCCTGTCACTACGGATAAGCCCTTACCTGATTTGCGCCGGTCGGGCCAGATTCCACATCAGCGCCCGGAAAGGCGCCAACATAAATGCGTTGACCACAAGCTTGACGATCAGGTCACCCACAAGCAAGGCAACCCAGTTGATCCCGGTGCCGGCAAATGCCAGGCTGAAGAAAACAAAGGTGTCCAGCGTGGCGCCAACTACCCCGCCCAACAAGGGCGCGCGCCACCAGCGTTGTTCGCGCAGGCGATGAAAGACCTGGATATCGGCCAACTGGGCGCACAGGAAGGCCAACCCGGAGGCCAGCGCGATACGGGGCGTCGCCACCCACATGGATACGACCAATGCCAGCATGAAGCCGATATAGGCCACCTTGCGAGCCGCCTGGGGCCCGAAGCGGCGGTTAAGCAGGTCGGCGACCAGGAAGGCGACCGGATACGAGATGGCTCCCCAGGTAAGCCACTGGTTGATGGGGTACTGAACCAGGACGTTGGACCCGACCACCACCACGCCCATGGCCAGCACGGCCAGAACGAACTGCGTACGCGTCATGGAAACAAAGTTAGGCGTGGACTTCAATTTGCGGACTCTTCAGATAGTTGCGCCGCCCGCTCACGAGCCGCCTGCATGGCCTGGCGCACAATGGCCGGAAACCCTTCGCGCTGCAATACATCCAGCGCCGCGGCGGTAGTGCCGCCCGGTGAGGTCACACGCTCGCGCAGCGTGGCCAGGCTTTCGTGAGACAGCGCCGCCAATTGGGTCGCACCCGTTAGCGTAGCCAAAGCCAGCGTCTTGGCCTGCTCTTCGGTCAGCCCCTGCTGAACCCCAGCGGCGATCATGGATTCCAGGAACAGAAAAACATAGGCCGGGCCGCTGCCCGATAGCGCCGTGACAGCGTCGATACCGGCGTCGTCCTGCACCCATACAACCTCGCCCACCGCGCGCAACAACTGCTGGGCAATCGCCTTGTCGTCTTCCGTTGCGCCGTCCAGCGCCATCAGGCCACTGGCACCCGCTGCGATCAATGCCGGCGTATTGGGCATGCAGCGTATCACCCGTGTGAACGGCTGGGCTGGGCTACCCAGCCAGTCCGCAATTGTGCCGGCCGACACGCCGGCGGCAATGCTGATGACCAGCGTATCTTCCTGAAGGAAAGGTCGGCAATCCTGGACGACCTGGCGCATGGCTTGCGGCTTGACCGCAAAGATCCAGACGCGACGACACGCAAGGGTTTCGTCGGGTCCGGTCGCAACCGACACGCCCTGCTTCACCCAGCGATCCAGCACAGGTTGGTTGGGGTCAATGATATGGACATCATGGGCGCCGCAACGCTTGCCAATGAGTCCGGCTGCAAGCGCGCTGGCCATATTGCCGCCGCCGATAAATGCAATGGTGAGTTCTTTATTCATAAGCGCGTTATTGTACGATTTTCGAGCAGCCGGGATCGGGCGCATCCGAATTGACCGCCCACCCTGAATGTCGTTACAGTCACGCTCATGTCATAAACCCGTCATACACTGCGGACCGCACAACCTATCAATGAGTCCGTCAAACGTCCTGTTTGACAGCGCTACAGGAGAACACCCGATGCGAGCCAAATTACTAGCCCTTACCCTAGCCAGCGCGTTCGCCGGCATGGGCGCCGCCCATGCAGCCACCGACATTAATTTCTGGCATTCGATGCAGGGCGCGCTCGGCGAGCGTGTCAACGCGCTGGTGGAGGATTTCAACAAAAGCCAGTCCGACTATGTCGTGCACGCGGTCTACAAAGGCACCTACGGCGAGTCCATGAACGCCGGCATTGCGGCTTTCCGCGGCGGCAATGCGCCCGACATCCTGCAGGTCTTCGAGGTCGGTACGGCCACCATGATGTATGCCAAAGGCGCCGTCCAGCCCGTACAGGAAATGTCCGAGCAGGTAGGCGACCCCATCAATCCCGACGATTTCCTGGGTGCGGTGGCCAGCTACTACTCTTCGCCGGAAGGCAAACTGGTGTCCATGCCGTTCAATAGCTCGACTCCGGTGTTCTATTACAACAAGGACGCCTTCAAGAAAGCCGGCCTGGATGCCGACAACCCACCCAAGACCTGGGAAGAAGTCGCCGAGGCAGGCAAGAAGCTGCGCGCGGCAGGCCTGGAATGCGGTTACACCACATCGTGGCCCTCGTGGATTCAGCTGGAAACCTTCGGCGCCTGGCATAACACCCCCTACGCCTCGCAAGACAACGGCTTTGGCGGCCTGGATGCGCGTCTGCAAATCGACAAACCCTTGTTTGTGCGCCACCTGACCTTCCTGTCCGACATGGCCAAGGAAGGCACATTTACCTATGGCGGTCGCGGCGACGCGTCCAACGCCTTGTTCACCGGCGGCAAATGCGGCATGTTTACCGGCTCCAGCGGTAATCGCGCCAACATCATCAAGACCGGCGACTTCGAGTTCGGCACATCCAGCCTGCCCTATCATGCAGACGTTGCCGGAGCTCCACAGAACTCCATTATCGGCGGCGCATCGCTGTGGGTGTTTGCCAAGAAAACGCCCGAAGTCTACAAGGGCGTAACGCGTTTCTTCAAGTTCATATCCAGCCCCGAGCAAGCGGCCTCATGGCACCAGGCCACCGGTTACGTGCCGGTGACCAAGGCCGGATTCGAAGTCACCCAAAAATCGGGCTTCTATGACAAGAACCCCGGCTCTGACGTTGCCGTCAAGCAGCTGGACGCCACGACCACCGAGAACTCCCGCGGCATACGCCTGGGATACCTGCCCCAGATTCGCGATATTGAAGACGGCGAAATGGAGCAGATATTCGCCGGCAAGGTCACACCCGAGGAAGGTCTGAACAACATGGTCAAGCGTGGCAACGAGTTGCTTGTGCGCTTCGAGCGTAGCGTAAAGTAAGACGTAACACTGCCACATGGAAAAACGCGTCGTATTCAGCCATAAAGCCTTGCCGTATCTGCTGTTGGCACCGCAGTTGGCGATTACGGTGATCTTTTTCTTCCTGCCCGCCGGGCAGGCTCTGTGGCAGTCCTTCAGGCTGGAAGATCCTTTCGGCCTGTCTTCCCAGTTTGTTGGATTGGCGAACTTTGCCGAACTGTTCGCCAACTCCGACTACATCAATTCCTTCAAGGTCACGGCGGTTTTCTCCATATTGGTAGCTGTCCTGGGCCTGGGCATTTCTTTATTGCTGGCCGTCATGGCCGACCGCGTCGTCAAGGCGGCTGCGGTGTACAAGACACTACTTATCTGGCCCTACGCCGTTGCAACTGCCGTTGCCGGCGTGCTGTGGCTGTTTCTGTTTTCGCCTTCCGTAGGCATCCTGGCTGTGGCGCTGATCGAGCTGGGCATAGCCTGGAACCCCCGCCTGGACGCCGACGACGCCATGACGCTGGTCGTGATCGCCTCGGTCTGGAAACAGATTTCGTACAACTTCTTGTTCTTCCTGGCCGGCTTGCAGTCCATACCGCGCTCGCTGATCGAGGCAGCCGCCATCGACGGCGCCAGCCCCGCCAGGCGCTTCTGGACGATTACCTTTCCCTTGCTGTCGCCCACCACCTTCTTTTTGCTGGTGATCAACGTCATCTATGCGTTCTTTGATACCTTCGCGATCATCGACATCATGACGCAAGGCGGGCCGGGAACCAGCACGTCCATCCTGGTCTACAAGGTGTATAACGCCGGCTTCAAGGGCCTGGACCTGGGTTCATCTGCCGCGCAGTCCGTCATCCTGATGTTCATCGTCATCATGCTTACTGTTGTGCAGTTCCGCTATATCGATCGCAAGGTCAACTACTGATGCAAAACTGCGAGCCATGATAGAGCGCCGTCCCATACTGGATATCATCACCCACCTTGTGCTGCTTGCCGGGGTGGCCGTCATCGCCTTTCCGTTGTACGTGACCTTTGTGGCGTCCACGCAGACCGCACAGGAAGTCGCCCAGGCACCCATGTCGCTGCTGCCGGGCAGCCACTTCCTGGAGAACTACTACACGGTGTTGGTAGGCGGCGCGGCCAACACGCCGCCGGTCGCTCGCATGATGTGGATCAGCACCGTCATGGCGCTGGTGATTGCCGTGGGCAAGATAACGATCTCCATGCTGTCCGCGTTTGCCGTGGTGTATTTCCGCTTCCGCTTCCGGATGTTCTTCTTCTGGATGATATTTGTGACGCTGATGCTGCCTGTAGAAGTGCGCATTGCGCCTACCTACCAGGTCGTGGCCGACCTGGGCATGCTCAACAGCTATGCCGGCCTGACCTTGCCCTTGATCGCTTCGGCAACAGCCACCTTTCTATTCCGCCAGTTTTTCCTGACAGTGCCCGACGAATTGATCGAGGCCGCACGCATAGACGGTGCCGGCCCCATGCGCTTCTTCAAGGATGTGCTGTTGCCACTGTCGCGCACCAGCATCGCCGCCCTCTTCGTCATTCAGTTCATCTACGGCTGGAACCAATACCTGTGGCCATTGATCATCACCACGCAGGAAGACATGTACCCGGTGGTCATCGGCATCAAGCGCATGATTGCCGGTGGCGACGCCGTAACCGAATGGAACCTGGTCATGGCCACCGCCCTGCTTGCCATGATCCCGCCCGTGGCGGTGGTGGTCTTCATGCAGAAATGGTTCGTCAAGGGCCTGGTAGACGCAGAGAAATAATGAAGATAGCCGCGGCTAGCGCGCAGCATATCGGCTATCGAAACTGGAACAACACATGGCAACCCTGAGCTTTGAAGGCGTAAGCAAAGTCTACCCCGGCGACATCGCCGTCATACACGGCATCGACATGGTGGTGGAAGATGGCGAATTCATCGTCATCGTCGGCCCATCGGGTTGCGGCAAATCGACCTTGATGCGCATGGTGGCCGGGCTGGAAAGCATCACCAGCGGCCAAATCAGCATCGACGGCAAAGTCGTCAACAAGCTGGAGCCCGCCGAGCGCGATATTGCGATGGTGTTTCAGAACTACGCGCTCTACCCTCACATGTCGGTCTTCGAGAACATGGCCTACGGCCTGAAGATCCGCAAGCTCAGCAAGGCCGACATCCAGAAGCGCGTAGAAAACGCCGCGCAAATCCTGGAGCTTTCTCTGCTGCTGGATCGCCGACCCCGCCAACTATCCGGAGGTCAACGACAACGCGTAGCCATGGGCCGAGCCATCGTGCGCGACCCGAAGGTGTTTCTGTTTG
The DNA here is from genome assembly GCF_004022565.1 of Pollutimonas thiosulfatoxidans. Classification (NCBI taxonomy): domain Bacteria; kingdom Pseudomonadati; phylum Pseudomonadota; class Betaproteobacteria; order Burkholderiales; family Alcaligenaceae; genus Pollutimonas; species Pollutimonas thiosulfatoxidans. Next base: position 1,148,375 of record NZ_CP022987.1, on the reverse strand, counting down.
ACGAACCCTTGTCCAACCTGGACGCCAAGCTGCGCGTGCAGATGCGGTTGGAAATCCAGAAACTGCATCGTCGTTTGCGCACCACCAGCCTGTATGTGACGCACGATCAGGTTGAGGCCATGACACTGGCCGAACGCATGGTGGTAATGAATGCCGGGATTGCCGAGCAGATAGGTACGCCGATCGAAGTCTTCGAAAAGCCGGCATCTATCTTTGTGGCCAGCTTTATCGGATCGCCACCGATGAATTTGATTCCGGTGATGATCGATGAGTTGGGCCAGGTGTTGGACGAAGACGGCGCTTTACTGGACTTTGATACGGCGTCGGTACCAGCCTCCGTGCGCAACCGTAAAGTGATTATGGGAATGCGGCCGGAGCACATGAGGCTACATGCCAGCGGGATAGAGATGGAAGTAGAGATGGTGGAGATTTTGGGGTCAGAGCAACTGATCCATGGCCGCCACGGCATTACACCTATTGTGCTGCGTTGCCCGGTGGGGCTGACGAAGGATTTTCCGCTGCAGATCGGCGAGGCAGTACAAGTGGGCGCGGATGGCGTGCATCCGCTGCATTGGTTTGAAGTGGAGAGTGGGAAACGGATTGAGGGTTGATGGCTTTCGAACTATCGGCTTTTTAGTTCGCACCGGTCATTGCTGCTCAAGCGCGAGCGGCAAAAGCGGGGGGCCTCGAAACCTGACTTCTAACGATTTTTCATAACAGTCTGTTACTCTCATGCGCTGCCCAGCTTGTAGATTAGCCCAGGCATAGGCTCGGATATTCTGATGCATGTGGCCCAGTCGGCCCGCTGGCTGCGGCCTAGCTCCAACAGTACAGAGATTCTGCTTCCCCCTTCGACGTTCATATTATGGTCGCATCCACTCTTGTCGGCATGCTGTGCGCACACTTGTTGTGCTTTTCGGGCATGTTTTTACTTATCAGTCGACGCCTGCCTGGCAACAGGATGGGTATGGATTTTTTTGCCGCTGGTAACCTTCTGCTGGCGTCGGCTTATATCCTTCAACTGATTGAAGGTGGTCCGGCCTGGAGCCTGATGAGCGTAGCCAACCATATCCTCACGCTTGCTGCACCAATCGCCTATTGCCTTGGCGCCATGCGTTTCTTTGGGCGTCCGGTTCGGCTGTGGCGTTGGTTGATTTTATTTGCCATCGTCTATGGCATTGCACAGTGCTTGGTGCAGTGGGGCGCTGGGCCCGCCGCACGTTATGCAATGCTTGCTGCCACGGCCACCATGCTTTTCTTTGCAATGGTAATCGCCGTCATCTATGGTGTGCGCACTTTTGCAAAAGACCTGCGTGGAGAGATGATTTTCTTCGCGTTTTTGATTGGAGGCATTTGCGTTCTGAACGCGTTGAAGTTCTTGAAAATTGTAGATGGCGGCCTGGACGCGCTGCACATGGACAACCGCTTTCAAATGAGTTTCTACATCTACATGTCTACCCTGGCCACCATCGTGCCGCCCTCTATCGTCTGGCTGGTACTGCGGCGTCTGACAGACAACCTGCGCAACATGGCCGCACGCGACCCCCTGACAGACCTGCTCAATCGCAGAGGGATTCAAGAGGCGGTGGAACGCTACTTCGATGCCCGGAATGCCGCGCCTGCTTACCTAATGCTGGTGGATGTCGACCACTTTAAAGGAATCAACGATACGCATGGTCACCAAGCCGGCGACGAAGTCATATGCCACATTGCAACTTTACTTCGCGCCACAGTACGTCGGGGCGACCTGACAGCCCGCATTGGTGGAGAAGAGTTCGTGGTCATCTGCCTGGAAACCGACGCCGAGGGTGGCATGCTTCTGGCTGAGCGTCTGCGGGCCAACGTTGAAAGCCAAGCGGCCAGAATTGCTGGTTCGGGTCATCTGGTGTCCTGCACCGTCACCATTGGGATCTCACCTCATTTCTATGGCGCACAAGGCATGGGGGACGCGCTTCGACAAGCCGATGCGGCTCTCTATAGAGGAAAAGCGGCAGGGCGCAATCGGATCGAATGGGCCAATATTGCCGACAATAATTCAGCAGGGTGTAGTTCAGCTGGAAATACTACGGTGGCTACTGCTAAAGGCCACCCCGCTTAAACGGGCGCGTTCGCTGGACAGTGCTTTGACACGAGCCAGCAAAATCACAATTTCTATTCCGTGTTGTACAAGATAGACGCGATAGCTCGGCCCATGGTGAATCCGCATTTCTGACACGCCTTTGCCAACATGTTCAGAGCAAGCCCCCCACTCATCATCGACCCGCGTCGCGCGCCATACCTGGAGCCGCTCATAAGAACGCAAAACCAAAAAGCCCACCGAATCACTCCAGTGGGCTTCTACCATCTAGCAGAATAACGACCGTTTACTGATAAACAGTCTTGCTGCCATCCTTGTGCCAAGTGAACACGTCAAACTTGAAATCATTCAGGTCGCCCTGCTTGTTCCAGGAGATCTTGCCTATCGGCGTGGCAATCGTATTGGCATGCAAATACTTGGCTACCTTGACTGGATCATCCTCGCCCACACCCTTGATCGCCTCAGCAATCGCCGTCGTAGCCGAATAAGCCGTCAACTGAAACGCACCGCTAGGATCGCGCTTCTTGTCAGTAAACGCCTTAACAATCGCCGCGTTCGAAGGATCCTTAGTGAAGTCTGCCGGCAAAGTCACCAGCATCCCTTCCACTGAACCACCTGCAATCGCATTAATGTCCGGATTGCCTACGCCCTCAGGCCCCATGAACTTCGCCTGCACGCCCTGCTCTGCACCCTGGCGCAGCAACAGACCCATTTCGGGATGGTAGCCACCGTAGTAAACGAAGTCTGCTCCCGAGCTCTTCAGCTTCGTGATCACGGCAGAGTAATCGCTGTCGCCGGCGTTGATGCCTTCAAACATCGCAACCTTGACGCCTGCCTTTTCCAGTTCGCTCTTGACCGAGCTGGCAATGCCTTGGCCATACGACTGCTTGTCGTGCAGCACGGCGACTAACTGAGGCTTGATCTTCTCGATAATGAACTTGGCGGCCGCTGGGCCTTGCTGATCGTCGCGCCCGATGGTGCGGAAGATCATGTCGTAGTTCTTGCCATCGGTGACCGCTGGCGAGGTGGCCGACGGGGTGACCATGACGACGCCTTCGTTGTTATAGACGTTGGTGGCGGCGATGGTGGCGCCCGAGCACACGTGCCCGACTACATAGTTGATCTCGTCATTGACGACGCGGTTGGCAACGACTGGGCCTTGCTTGGGTTCGCAGCCATCGTCGATGGTGACGGCTTCAAGTTGCTTGCCCAGCACGCCGCCGGCGGCGTTGATCTGTTCGATGGCGGTGTCGACGCCCTCTTTCACCATGGTGCCGTATTGCGTCAGTGCCCCGGTGAAGGGCCCTGCGATGGCGATCTTGATGGTGTCGGCGGCCAGCGCGCCTGTGGAAAACAGCATGCCGGCAGCCAGGCCGATGGCGGCTGCAACGGGAGTAAATCGAATCTTCATATAGCCTCCTGAAAGTACGCAGCCAAGCATAACACCGAAAGAATGGGCCATGACACCGGCCGTTTTCAGGGTTTTCGCTAGGCGTCTTCAGGAGGCTGGGGGCTTATTGCAGCAGGCTGCGCAACATCCAGGCGTTCTTCTCGTGGATGTCCAGGCGTTGCGTCAATAGATCGACTGTGGGCTCGTCGCTGACCGAGTCGGCTTTCTTCAGCGCGGCGCGTGCCGTCCTGCACACTGCCTCGTTGCCCTTGACCAGCATCTCTATCATTTCCTCGGCGGTGGGCACTGAAGTTGGCTCGGCGATGGAGGAAAGACGCGCGTACTCGGCATAGGTGCCGGGCGCATAATTGCCCAGCGCGCGTATGCGCTCGGCGATGCTGTCCAGTGCCTGCCACGACTCTGTGTACTGGTCCATGAACATCTGGTGCAAGGTATTGAATAGCGGGCCAGTGACGTTCCAATGGAAGTTGTGCGTCATCAGGTACAAGGTGTACGAATCGGCCAGCATCTTCGATAGTTCAGCAGTGACCGTGGCGCGCTCTTTTTCTGAAAGTCCTATGTCGATAGGCAACCCTTTTGCGACTGACTTCAGGGTTTTGTCCAGCTTGCTTGCTTTTGCCATGTAGACCTCCGAGGTAATGTAGGAATCCGTTTATCCAGAATACCATGCGTCGGCGCTGCAACGCCGCGAGTTCAGGCCGGCGCCGCGACGCTTTCGGGGCTGTAGTCCAGGTAATTGACGCCAGGCAAGGCGCAGGCCCGTATCGCTTCGATCAGTGCCTCGATGGCGGTCGGTCGCGGAAAGCTTTTGCGCCATACCAACACGACGCGGCGGTCGGGCACCGGCTTATTGAAGGGGATGTAGCTCAGCAGGTTGTTTTCCAGGCCGGGCATGGACAAGGCGCTGGTCGGCAGTACGGTAACCCCGATACCCGCGGCCACCATATGCCTGATGGTTTCCAGCGACGAGCCCTCGAAGGTGCGCTGTATGCCCTCGCTGGAGGCCGAGAATCGCGATAGCTCGGGGCATACTTCCAGCACCTGATCACGGAAACAATGGCCACTGCCCAGCAGCAGCATGGTCTCGTCCTTAAGCTGCGAGGCATTGATTTCTTTCTTGCCGGCCCAGGCATGATGCGTGGGCACCGCCACGAGGAAGGGCTCGTCGTATAGCTCTTGCATCATCAGGCCCGACTCGGGCAGTGGCAGCGCCACGATGGCGCAGTCGATCTCGCCCTGCCGCAACAGCTCCAGCAATCGGGCCGTAAAGTTCTCCTGCAGCAACAAAGGCATCTGCGGTGTGTGCTCGATCTGCGTGGGTACCAGGCGCGGCAGCAGATACGGGCCTATGGTGTGAATCACGCCCACGCGCAGCGGCCCCGCCAGGGGATCATGGCCTTGCCGCGCGATCTCGCGCAAGTTGGCGCTTTCCTCCAGCACGCGCTGTGCTTGCGCGACCACACGCAAGCCGATGGGTGTAATGCCGACTTCCGTGCCGCCGCGTTCGAACAGCACCACGCCCAGCTCTTCTTCCAGCTTGCGTATGGCCACGGACAAGGTCGGCTGGCTGACGAAGCAGGCTTCCGCCGCCCGGCCAAAATGCCGTTCGCGGGCAACGGCTACGATGTACTTGAGTTCTGTGAGGGTCATTTCGGTATCTCGGCTATGGTCTTGCGCGGGCTTAGCTGCGCAGGTAGTCCTGTCGGTTGCGCATCCAGCGTTGCAAATGCGCTTTGGCATGATCGGGATAGCGCTTGCGCAATTCCTGCAAGGCTTCTTGCGCCTGTTCCACAATCAAGGCATCGGTTTCCAGGTCCGCGAAGCGCAAAAGCGCCTGGCCGGACTGCCGCACGCCCAGGAACTCACCTGGCCCGCGCAAGGCCAGGTCGCGCCTGGCAATATCGAAACCGTCGGATGTTTCGTACATGGCCCGCAACCGCTGGCGTGCAATGGCCGATAGCGGCGCCTGGTACATCAGCACGCAGATGGATTGCTGGCTGCCCCGCCCTACCCGACCGCGCAATTGGTGCAATTGCGCCAGCCCGAAACGTTCGGCGTGCTCGATGATCATGAGCGAGGCGTTGGGCACGTCCACCCCGACTTCAATCACCGTGGTGGCTACCAGCAAATCTGTCTGGCCATCTCGAAAGGCCTGCATGACCTCTTGCTTCTGGGCCGGAGCCAGCTTGCCATGTATCAGCCCCACCCGCAGATCCGGTAAGGCGGCAGCCAGGCGCGCATGCGTGTCCACTGCGGTTTGCAGTTGCAAGGCTTCGCTTTCCTCTACCAAGGGGCACACCCAATATGCCTGGCGGCCCAACCGCACTTCCGTGACCACGCTGCCCAGCACATCGTCGCGCCGCGTATCGGAGATCAGTTTGGTCAGTACCGGGCTGCGTCCCGGTGGCAGCTCGTCGATGACCGATACATCCAGATCCGCGAAAAACGTCATGGCCAGCGTGCGGGGGATGGGTGTGGCACTCATGTTCAGCTGGTGGGGAATAAGCCCGCCTGTATTCGCTTCGTGCTCGCCCTTTCGGCTTAGCTGCAGGCGCTGTCCCACACCGAAGCGATGCTGCTCGTCCAGAATGGCCAGGCCCAGATCGGCAAACTGCACCTTGTCTTGTATTAGCGCCTGCGTGCCAACGACCAGTTGCGCATGGCCCGATGCTATGGCTTCGGCCGCCAGCCGCCGCGCCTTGGGCGTCAGGCTGCCGGTAAGCCATGCTACCTGCACCCCCAGGGGCTCCAGCCAGCCGACCAGTTTCTGGAAATGCTGCTCGGCAAGGATCTCGGTCGGCGCCATGATGGCCACCTGGCAACCGCTGGATATCGCCTGGGCGGCTGCGAAAGCCGCAACAATGGTCTTGCCGCTGCCCACATCCCCCTGTAGCAAGCGATGCATGGGAAAGCTGCGCCCCAGGTCGCTGGCAATTTCGTCGATGCAGCGCTGCTGCGCAGCGGTCAGCGCAAACGGCAAGCTGTTACGCAGCCCCTGTACCAGATCGCCCTGTGCAACGGCAAGCGGCTTGGCGCGCTGCCGCCGCCGGGCCGCGCGGGCAGCAGCCAGGGACAACTGCTGGGCCAGCAGTTCGTCGAACTTGATGCGCGACCATGCCGGATGCCCTCTTTCTATGAGGTCCGCATAAGAGACGGTGGCAGGTGGATGGTGCAACATGCGTATGGCCTGGCCGAACGGCATCAAGCCATAACGGCTGCATATGTCGTCGGGCAGCGTATCCGAAAGATCAGCCGTCTGCAGCGCCTGATCGATGGCCTTGCGCAAGGAGGCCTGCGTCAAGCCATCGGTGGTGGGATACACCGGCGTCAGCGCTTCTGGCAGCGGCAAGCCAGCGACCGAAACGCGCGGGTGCACCATCTCGGCCCCATGAAAGCCATGGCGGACCTCGCCTCGCACCCGCAGGCGTCGACCAGGCTCCATCTGCTTTTGCTGGCTGGGATAGAAGTTAAGCCAGCGCAAGGCAAGCTCGCCGCTGTCGTCCCGCAGGGTCGCATGCAGTTGCCGGCGCGGACGAAACTGCACCTCGCTATGCATGACCTCGCCTTCGACCTGAGCGTGCACGCCGGCATACAACGAGGCGATCGGCACAATCCGCGTCTCGTCCTCGTACCGCAAGGGCAGATGCACCACGAAATCGCCCGGCTCGCGCAAACCCAAAGCCTGCAGCTTGCGCTCGACAAGCGAGGTCGCTTTATCGCCCGTAGCGGCCGGGTGGCGCACTTTCCTGGCAGTCGCCATGCAATTTACCTGTGCTGCCCCGGCTAGATTACGATGATGGCTTCCACCTCGAACTGCGCACCCTTGGGCAAGCTCGAAACGCCGATGGTCGAGCGTGCCGGAAAGGGCTGGGGGATGATGTCGGCCATGATGGCGTTTGCGCTGGCGAACTTGGAAAGGTCGGTCAGGAACAGTGTGAGCTTCACGATACTTTCCAAGGTGCCGCCTGCGGCTTCAATAACGGCCTGCATATTGGCGAACGACTGGCGGACCTGTCCTTCGAAGTTCTCGGACACGAGTTCTCCGGTGGCTGGCTCCAGCCCAATCTGACCAGACAGATAAACGGTTTTGCCGGCGCCGGCCGCTACAGCCTGCGAATACGGGCCTACTGCGGCGGGTGCTGCGTCGGTATGAATGATTTGCTTGGACATGATGCTCTCTGTTTAGTCATAAAAACAACTATCAGAGTGTAATCATCTATAGCCATAATTAAAAGGGGTGCCGCGATGGACGGCGCCCCGGTCGGCTATTTACTTGTCGACGAAGGCCCGCTCGATGACGTAGTCGCCCGGCTGGCCTACGCCCGCCGATACGACAAAGCCCCTGCTTTCCAGCATGGCGCTGGTGTCGGCCAACATGTGGGGGCTGCCGCAAAGCATGGCACGGTCGACAGCAGGATCCAGCGGCGGCAGGCCGATATCCTTGAACAATTGTCCAGATTCGACCACATGGGTGATGCGGCCCTGGTGCTTGAACGGTTCGCGCGTGACGGTGGGATAGTAAATGAGCTTCTCGCGCACGACCTCGCCGAAATACTCATTGTTGGGCAATTCGTTCTGGATGAAGTCGGCATAAGCCAGCTCGCTCTTGAAGCGCACGCCGTGCACCAGGACGACTTTTTCGAACCGTTCGTAGACGTCGGGGTCTTTGATGATGCTCATGAATGGCGCCAACCCGGTGCCTGTAGCGAACAGGTAAAGATGCTTGCCCGGCTTCAGGTCATCGGCCACCAGCGTACCCACCGGCTTCTTGCTGATCAGCACCGTGTCGCCTTCCTGCAGATGCTGCAGGCGCGAAGTCAGGGGACCGTCCTGCACCTTGATGCTGAGAAACTCCAGGTTTTCCTCGTAATTGGCGCTGGCGATGCTGTAGGCGCGCATCAAGGGCTTGCCGTTGACCTCCAGGCCCAGCATCACGAAGTGCCCATTATGGAACCGCAGCGCCGGGTCGCGCGTGGTCTTGAATGAAAAGAGGGAATCGTTCCAGTGATGAACGCTAAGGACTTGTTCGGTATTGAAAGCTGCCATGAGTCTCTAAAGTTGAGCGTAAGCCGTTAAGTGATTCTAAACGAGCCGTCGAAGTGTCGATTCGTGTTGAATAGTTGTCCGGAGTCTGCTATCTTTCGGTTATCGAGATGATAATCATTTCCATTCAGGCATTTTACATGCCTGGCTCTATTTTAGCCCTTCCCTGGAGATACCAGATGCGCGCACAACAGTTGCGGCCTTTGCTTCGTTCAATGCTGTTCGTCGGCTTCGCTGCCGTCTCTACCCTTTCGTCTGCTGCATGGTCAGCGGACGTCAGTCTGTACACCACGCGCGAGCCCAAGCTTATCCAGCCATTGCTGGAAGAATTCACGAAAGACACCGGTGTTAACGTCAACACGGTGTTCGTCAAGGACGGTCTTATCGAGCGCGTCAAGGCCGAGGGCGATAAATCTCCCGCCGACGTCCTCATGACGGTCGATATCGGCAACCTGCTCGACCTGGTCGAAGCCGGCATCACGCAACCGGTAGACTCAAAAGTACTCAAAGAGACCATTCCCGCCAACTTGCGCGGCCAGGACGATCAATGGTTCACCTTGTCGCTGCGCGACCGCGTGGCCTATGTGGCCAAGGATCTGGACGTCAGCGCCATTACCTACGAAGCCTTTGCCGATCCCAAATGGAAAGGCAAGGTTTGCATACGCTCTGGTCAGCACCCCTACAATACCGCGCTGATCGCGGCCATGATCGCGCATAACGGCGTCGAGGCAACCGAAGACTGGCTGCGCAACGTCAAGAACAATCTGGGCCGTAAGGCAGCAGGCGGCGACCGCGATGTGGCGCGCGACATTCTGGGCGGCATTTGCGATATTGGCATTGCCAACGCCTATTATGTGGGCCGCATGAAGAACGCCGAGCCCGGCACCGACGCGCGCAAATGGGGTGACGCCATCAAGGTCGTACGCCCTACTTTCGCTGCCGAGAAAAGCCGCGGCACGCACGTGAACATCTCCGGCGCTGCAGTGGCCAAGCACGCGCCTAACAAAGACAATGCGGTCAAACTGCTCGAGTACCTGGTGTCGGACAAGGCGCAAGCCATGTATGCCAACGCCAACTACGAGTATCCGATCAAAGAAGGCATACAGTTGGATCCCGTCGTGGCAAGCTTCGGTCCTCTGGTGGTAGATCCCTTGCCGCTTACGGAAATCGCCCGGCATCGCAAGCAGGCCAGCGAACTGGTCGATAAAGTTGGATTCAACAACTAGTAATCCTGGCTGGCGGGTTGCTGCATTTCTGATTGCCTTGTGCGTGATGGCTCCGGTCATCACGCTTTCTTGGCTTGCAATGCAAGGCTCGCTGGACCATTGGTCGCATCTGCTGGACTACGTCCTTCCGACGGCATTTCGCAACACGGCATTGCTGTTGTTAGGCGTAGGTGTTTTGGTGACGTGTCTGGGGGTGGGTGCCGCCTGGCTGATCACGGCGTTCGACTTCCCGACACGTAATACCTTGTCGTGGGCCTTACTGTTGCCGCTAGCCGTGCCTACCTATATCGTCGCCTTCGCTTATCTGGACATCCTGCACCCCATCGGGCCGGTGCAGGGTCTTATCCGCGACCTGCTTGGCTACGATAGCCCTCGCGACTTCCGGCTGCCCGACCTGCGCTCCTTGCCCGGCGCCATATTTTTGCTGGGCTTCGTCTTATACCCCTATGTTTATCTCAGCACCCGGGTCATGTTCGGCACCCAGGCCGCCAGTCTGCTGGAAGCTGCCCGCGTGCTGGGCGAATCGCCGCGTAGCGTGTTTTTCCGGGTCGCGCTTCCGCTGGCGCGTCCGGCCATTGCGGTCGGGGTCAGCCTGGCTTTGCTGGAAACCCTGAACGACATAGGCGCGTCCGAGTTCCTCGGTGTGCAGACGCTAACGGTTTCGGTCTACACCACCTGGATAACGCGTAACGATTTGGCCGCGGCGTCGCAAATTGCGCTGGCCATGCTGGCGCTGGTTGTCGCACTGATCATGCTGGAACGATATGGCCGACGTCGCCAACGCTACGCAAGCACGCAGCGGGTCCGTTCCATGCGAGCCCAACGCTTGACGGGACGCCACGCCCTGGTGGCGATGGGTCTGGGCTGGGCCCCGATTATTATCGGCTTCGTTGCGCCCGGCCTGTATCTGCTGAACGAAACCTTCAAGCATTTCCATACCGTGGGCGGCGTATCGGACAGTCTGCTCATGAGCGGCTACAACACAGTGCGTGTCGCACTGATTGCCACGGTGGTCACCCTGGCCTGCGGCCTGTTAGTCGCCTGGACCGCCCGTAGTGTGCGCAACGGTGCTTCCATGACCTTGTCGCGCGTGTATGCCAGGATAGCCACCTCGGGCTACGCCATTCCGGGCACGGTGCTGGCCATAGGGCTGCTGATGCCCATCATGCTGGTCGATCGCTTCGCGTCTGCTGTCTGGCAAGCGCTGGGCAATCCCGACCCGGGCCTGCTGCTGATGGGAACGACAACGGCGCTGGTGTGTGCCTACGTGATCCGGTTTCTTGCCATCTCCATAGGCGGCATCGAGGCTGGCCTGGCCCGCATTCCGCCGTCCATAGAACAGGCTTCCCGCCTCCTGGGAGAAACCCACTCCGGCACCTTGCGGCGCATACACCTGCCCTTGTTAAGGCCTGCACTGGGGGCTGCCGCCTTGCTGGTCTTCGTCGACACGATGAAAGAGCTGCCCGCCACGCTGATGCTGCGGCCAGTCAACTTCGACACCTTGGCCACCTGGCTATATGCCGAGGCCGCACGCGGCACTTACGAGGAAGGCGCTGTGGCTGCGCTGGCCATTGTCCTGGCCGGCCTGCTGCCCGTTATTCTCCTGGCTCGTACCCAATTCAAGACCAACTATTGATATGTCCGATCAACTGACTCTCGACAATATTTCCCTGGCTTATGACACGCCGGACGGCGTGGTGCCGGTCATCCAGCAACTGTCGCTATGCCTGGAGCAAGGCAGCATAGGATGCCTGCTTGGCGCGTCTGGATGCGGCAAAACGACGGTACTGCGAGCGATCGCGGGCTTCGAGCCCTTGCGCGCTGGCACCATTTGCCTGGGTGACACAGTGCTGTCCACGGTGGGGCAACAAGTGCGGCCCGAACACCGCCATGTCGGAATGATGTTCCAGGACTACGCGTTGTTCCCGCACCTGAACGTCGAGAAGAACATCGCCTTTGGACTGCGACGCTGGGACAAACCCCGGCGTAGCCGGCGCGTACAAGAGCTGCTTGCTCTAACCGGGCTGGAAGGCTCAGAGCGCCGCTATCCCCACGAATTGTCGGGCGGGCAGCAGCAACGGGTCGCGCTGGCACGCGCCCTCGCCCCCGAGCCGGAATTGCTATTGCTGGACGAGCCCTTTTCCAACCTGGATGTCGATACGCGCGAGCGCCTGGCGTTCGAGGTACGCGACATTCTTAAAAAGACCGGCCACACCGCCGTACTGGTTACGCACAATCAGGCCGAAGCCTTCGCCATCGCAGACCGTATCGGCGTGATGCAGAAAGGCGAGATCGTACAGTGGGATACGCCTTACGGCTTGCATACCCGGCCGGCCACCACTTTCGTGTCCGACTTCATCAAACGCGAAGCCTTGATGGCGCAGCGCGCCCAGGCTTACTTGCGCGGCGAAGCCCACCCGACCGCGATAGCGGTCGGCGCATAAGCGGTTCGCCTAGAACTGATAGGTATAAGTCAGCTGCAATACATCCAGGCCATCGTTGGGCTTTTTGATGCCGGCATTGGAAAAATGCGAGTACCGCAAGCCGATACGGTGGGCATCTGCGATTAGCGCGCCTACGCCAATATGGTTGCCGAACTGGAATGCAGAACCCAGTCCTTTGTCGGCAAAGCTGGTGCGACTAAAGGCGTTGACGCCCACGCCGATTTCGGTATAGAAAAATTCATTAGGCCACCAGCGCAACATCGGTGTAGCGCTCACTTGCCACAGGGAATCGGGATGCCCGTGCTGCGCATCCCAATAAGCGACGCCCAGTTCGGCCGTCAGCGTGACACGACCCCATTCACCACTGGACTGATGGCTCCACAACGGAGCGGTCTCATAGACCAGGCCCAGTCGACGGTAGTCGTCGTGATAGCCCAGTCTTGCACCCCAGCCTTCGCCCTGCCCCGCCTGCCAAAAGTTTGGCTCGCCGGAACCAGTGCTCGTCTGGGCGACCGCCATGCTTCCGGTGCCAAGGGCCAATGCAAGTATGCCAACATGAACCCACTGAGCGGGCTTGATGGAACGGGGCGTAGTCATGATGCTTCCTCTGCTTGATGAGACAACGCCTAGAAGCAAGCTTTATGCCCGTAAGGATTCAGGATCGATCAACGCCGTCTATGCCCAGGTCGGCGCATTTGCGCGTCAGGGTATTGCGCCCCATGCCCAGGCGCTGTGCCGCTTCCACACGTCGGCCGCGGCTGTAGCTCAACGCGGTCTCAAGCAACACCCGCTCAAAGTCGCGCGTCAGCGTGGCCATGATGGCCGGCTCATTGCGCGACAGCCTGCCTTGCGTTTCGTGGGCCAGGGCTTGCATCCAGTTGGCCGGCGCTGTGGCAGACCTGCGTTGCGGCTCACCGTCATCGACGACATCATCCTCGGCGCGCAGCTCGGGCGGCAAGTCCTTGATGTCGATGGTCTGGCTGGGTGACATCACCGTCAGCCATTGGCAGAAGTTTTCGAGCTGGCGGATATTACCCGGGTAATCGAAGGCGCAAAGCACCTCCAGGGCTGCGGCCGAGACGCGGCGTACCGGCACCCCCAGTGCGGCGGCGCTATCGTGCATAAAACGTTCCACCAGCCCGGCGATGTCCTGGCGCCGCTCGCGCAAGGGGGTAGTCGCAAGCGGATGACGTTTAAACGATGGAACAGATCTTCGCGGAATCGGCCCTCGGCCACGCGCTGCTCCAAAGGCTGGTGCGTGGCGGCCACGATGCGGGCATCGGCCTGAATGGCTTGTGATCCACCCACACGATAGAAGCTGCCTTCGGCCAGCACCCGGAGCAGGCGGGTTTGCAGGTCGAAAGGCATGTCGCCGATCTCATCAAGAAACAGGGTGCCGCCGCGTGCTTCTTCGAAGCGGCCCCGCCTTTGTTGCGTTGCCCCGGTAAAGGCACCGCGCTCGTGGCCAAACAGCTCGGCCTCCAGCAGGTCCTTCGGTATGGCCGCCGCGTTGAGGGCCACAAAAGGACCTTTGGCCCGTTCACTGTGTTCGTGCAGGGCCCGGGCAACCAGCTCTTTGCCAGTGCCTGATTCGCCCGTGATCAATACCGTGACAGAGGACGCCGCCAACCTGCCGATGGCGCGAAACACCTCTTGCATGGCGGGCGACGAAGACTGGATCATTGTGCGACCCGGGTTTGTCGCGCCGGTCGCTGTCGTGCCGGCATCCTGGTCAGCATCATGGCTTGCGGTCATGGCCGCCGCACGCTCGACCAGCGCTACCGCATCATTCACGTCAAAGGGCTTGGGCAGGTACTCGAAAGCCCCTTTCTGAAACGCGGCTACGGTGCTGTTCAGGTCGGTAAAGGCCGTCATGACGATGACAGCCATGTGGGGGTGCGCCTGCTTGACCTGGTGCAACAGTGCCAGGCCATCTTGCCCGGGCATGCGCACATCCGTCATCAGCACGCTGGGCGTTTCCGAATTCAGGGCATCGATGACATCGGCCGCGTTCGAAAAGCTGCGCACCGGTAAATTGGCCCTGTCCAGTGCTTTCTCGAGTACCCATCGTATGCTTTGGTCGTCATCGACTATCCATACCGGCTTCATAATTGCTCCAATGGCAGCACCATGCGGAATTCCGTGCGGCCCATTTGCGTATCGAACTCGACCACGCCGCCGTGCTGTTGCACGAGTTCCTGCGCCAGGCTCAGCCCCAGCCCCGTGCCGTTGGCCCGGCCCGTGACCAGCGGATGAAACAGCTTGTCCTGCAAGACGCCGGGTACGCCCGGACCGTTATCGATCACGGAAATCACCACGCCCAACTTGATCTGCTGCGTGGCCACCAGCAGCTGGCGACCAATCCGGGTGCGCAGGCATAGCTGTGGGACTTCCTGCATGGCAGACTCGGTAAGCGCCTGCGCTGCGTTGCGGGTCAGGTTCAACAAGGCCTGAAACAATCGGTCGAAGTCGGCGTCCAGCTCGGGCACCGACGCGTCGTAATCCCGCTCGATCGCTACGCTGGGAAACTCGGCGCCCACCAGCTTGCGGACTCGCTCGCATACCTCGTGTATGTTCAGACGAGTCCGTTCCAGGCTGCCGCCCTGTGGCGTGATCAGCCTGTCGATCAAGCCCGCCAGGCGATCCACCTCGGCAACAATGACGCGGGTGTATTCCTGTAGCGACTCAGACCCCAGTTCGGCCTGCAGCAATTGCGCCGCGCCACGTATGCCGCCCAGGGGGTTCTTGATCTCATGCGCCAGATTGCGCAGCGACTCGCGTTGCGCCGCAAGTTCTTTACTTAACTGCTGATGCTTGTCCAGCAGGACGTGATGTTCGATCTGCCTGACTTCCAGCAAGCCCGCCCAGGGCAGGCCCTGCAGCGGAACAATCACCAGGCTTACCGACAGCCGTCCACCTGGGTGCTCAATGATGCAGTCCTGACGCAGTATGCCGAACCGGCCCGCCAACGCTTCAGGCAGCCGGTCCGCCAATCCGGCCTCCGGATCGAACAGCCTGTCTGCCGCCTGCCCCACAAGCCGGCGGCGCGACATGCTGAACAACTCTTCTGCGGCCGTGTTGGCCCGCAGCACGAGACCGGACTCATCCAGCAGCAGGACAGCCGTGGAGAGCAGGTCGTAACTGGCGACGTCCATGTCGAATCCAAAAGGCCATGGGCGCCGGCCTGGCCGCCCGACCTGGCTAGAGGCTGTAGTACATGTCGAACTCGACGGGGTGTGGCGTCATGCGCAAGCGCGTGATCTCGGCTTGCTTCAGTTCGATGTAGGCATCGATCATGTCGTTGCTGAATACCCCGCCGCGCGTCAGGAACTCGCGGTCGGCATCCAGGGCCTCGATGGCCTCTTCGAGCGTCACGCACACCGTTGGGATCTTTGCGTCTTCTTCCGGCGGCAAATCGTACAGATTCTTGTCGGCGGGATCGCCCGGATGGATCTTGTTCTGGACGCCGTCCAGACCGGCCATCATCAGCGCCGAAAACGCCAGATAGGGGTTGGCCAGCGGATCGGGGAAACGCGCCTCCACGCGGCGGCCCTTGGGGCTGCCCACATAGGGAATACGGATCGAGGCCGACCGGTTACGCGCCGAGTAGGCCAGCTTCACGGGTGCTTCGTAATGGGGCACCAGCCGCTTGTACGAGTTGGTTCCCGGATTGGTCAGGGCATTCAGGGCCCTGGCGTGGCGGATGATGCCGCCTATGTAGAACAGGGCGAACTCGGACAGACCCGCATAGCCGTTACCGGCGAACAGGTTTTGTCCGTCTTTCCAGATGGACTGGTGCACGTGCATGCCCGAGCCGTTGTCGCCAACGATGGGCTTGGGCATGAAGGTAGCCGTTTTGCCGTAGACGTGCGCAACATTGTGTACGGTGTACTTCAGGATTTGGTTCCAGTCGGCGCGCTCGACCAGCGTGCTGAATTGTGTGCCGATTTCCAACTGCCCCGCTCCGGCCACTTCGTGGTGATGCACCTCGACCGGGACACCTTGCTGTTCCAGCAGCAAGCACATTTCAGAACGCATGTCGTGGAAGGAGTCTACCGGGGGCACCGGCACATAGCCGCCCTTGACGCGTGGGCGGTGCCCCTGGTTGCCGCCTTCCATATCCATAGAGCGCGACCACGGTGCCTCTTCGGATTTGATCTTGACGAAACTGCCCGACATGTCGTCGTTCCAGGTAATGCCGTCAAACACGAAAAACTCGGGCTCCGGGCCGAAGTAAGCCGTGTCGCCCAGGCCGCTGGACTTCAGATAGGCTTCCGCACGTTTTGCAAGGGAGCGCGGATCGCGATCGTAGCCTTTCAGGTCGGAAGGCTCGACCACATCGCAAGTCAGGTTTAGCGTGGGCTCTTCGCGGAAAGGATCCATGCGTGCAGAGCCGGCATCCGGTATCAACACCATGTCCGATGCTTCAATACCCTTCCATCCTGCAATGGAGGAGCCATCGAACGCTACGCCAACTTCCAGGCGCTCTTCATCGACCAGACCGGCCGGTACCGTCAAGTGGTGCTCCTTGCCCAGCGTGTCGGTGAATCGGAAATCCACAAAGGCAACTTCTTTATCGGCGATCAACTTGATGACTTCTTCGGGCGTGGGCATATAGGCTCCTGAACCTGGATTGAATGGTGACACACTGCTTTACGCAAAGTCCGTGCCAGCTTTTTCGGCGTCGACGTGAGCCTGGGAAGTGCGTAGAGTAGACAGAAAGCCCCAAACTGGGGCTCGATGCACCGATATGGTGCAGATTGTAGTGCGCCAGCCGTTTACTGCGCAACGTTAATCGAGAAATTCTGCCTGCAAGTCGTTCAAGAACCGCCAACCCAATTCGGTGGCACGCAATCGTTCTTTGTCCGGTTCCAGCAAGCCCTTGCTTATCGCGCTGTCTATCGCCGGCGCAATCGCCAATATGGACTGACCGGTGCGCTCGATGAAACTGCTGCGCGGTACGCCCTCCTTCAGGCGCAAGGCATTAAGCATGAACTCGAAACCCAGTTCCTTCCACTGCACGGCACGATCTTCGGCAAGGTGGCTGCCGTCCCGCCGTACCGCCTTCTGCATCCAGGAAGTCGGGTTCTTGATCTTGGCCTGCCTGATGATGCGATCGTGAAAGGAAAGCTTGCCATGGGCGCCAGGGCCTATACCCAGATAGTCGCCGAACTCCCAATAATTGAGGTTATGGCGACTGCGTTGGCCCGGCTGGGCATAGGCCGACACCTCGTAGCGTTCCCAACCGCGCGCCGCCGTGGTGTCGGTAATGAAGTCTTGCATGGCGGCGCTTAGATCGTCGTCCGGCACCACCGGCGGATACTTCGCAAACACGGTGTTCGGCTCGAGCGTCAGGTGATACAGAGACAGATGGCCCGTCTGATAGTCCATGGCCTGCAGCAAATCGCTGCGACAGCCCTCCAGCGTCTGACCGGGCAAGGCGTACATGATGTCCAAGTTGACGCGGTCGACCGCCGCCTGCGCCGCCTCGATGGCCGAGCGTGCCTGGGCACCGTCGTGTATGCGTCCCAGTGCCTTCAGCGCCCGGTCATCGAAGCTCTGTATGCCCAGCGATATCCGATTGACACCGCTGGCGGCGTAATCCAGAAAGCGTCCGGCCTCGACTGTCCCCGGGTTGGCTTCCATGGTGATTTCCGCATCCGGCAAAAGGTTCAGGCAGGCGCGCAGCATTGCCAGCATATCGTCCACAGCGCGGGCCGAAAGCAGGCTGGGGGTGCCGCCGCCGATGAACACCGAAATCACCTGCCGTCCCCAGATCAGCGGCAAGGCTTGCTCGAGATCGGCCTGGAGCGCCGCCAGATACTCTTGCTCGGGCACCTCGGTGTTGAGCTCATGAGAATTGAAATCGCAGTAAGGGCACTTGCGTACGCACCATGGCACATGCACATACAAGGACAGCGGGGGCAAGCTGGAAAGAATACTGCGGCCGCCGGGGCCGGGGACGACCGTGGGCTTCTTCATGAAAGGCGCCCTCGCAAGGCCTGTAGCAGCGTCTGCAGTGCCTGCGCGCGATGGCTTAGTCGGTTCTTTTCCTCCGGCACAAGCTCGGCAACCGTCTTGCCCAGCGCGGGAAGAAAGAAGTGGGGGTCATAGCCAAAGCCATGGCTGCCCCGGGGGGTGTCCACGATTTCTCCTTCCCAGGTGCCTTCCACGACGATGGGCCGCGGATCGTCGGCTGACTGCAGCCATACCAATACCGCTACATAAGAGGCGCTACGGTCGGTGGATGAAGCAAGCTCCTGCACCAGCCGCCTGTTGTTGGCGGCATCCGACTTGGCGCCGCCCTCGTGCATGGCCGCATAGCGCGCCGAATGCACCCCCGGCGCACCGCTCAGGGCCTTGACGCAAAGGCCCGAGTCATCAGCCAGCGCGGGCATACCGGTAAGCCGGCTGGCGTGGCGGGCCTTGGCCAGGGCATTTTCCAGGAAGGTCGAGTAAGGCTCATCTGCTTCAGGGACTTGCAAGTCGCCTTGAGGACGCATAAGTATGCCGGCCTTGCCAAGAATGGCGGAGAACTCTATTACCTTGCCGGCATTGTTCGATGCCAGTACGACTTCAATCATGTTGACGACCTTCCGCGGCATCCTTGACCAGCAAAGACACCAACTCTTTAGCGAATACGGGGAGTTTATCGAACTGCTTCACGCAGATATGCAGACGCCGCAGTGCCCAGGCATCCGCCAGCTGAATGATTTTAAGCGGCAAATCCTTCACGTAGCGGCCGGCTGCGGATTCCGGAATGACGCCTATGCCGACATGGGCGGCGATCATCCTGCAAGCGGCTTCGAAATTGCTGACCTCTACCCGAAAGCGCAACATGCGTCCCAGGTCGTCGGCCGCCTGCAGCAGGAAGGCGTGGATCGCACTGGTTTCCGAAAGGCCAACGTAGTCATAGGCCAATGTTTCATCGAAGTTGACAACGGCGCTACCCGCCAGGGGGTGATCCACGTGCGTGACCAGCACCAGTCTGTCGGTACGGTAGGGAAGAAACTCGATGTTTTCCCCGCCGCCAACCTGGGCCGTGATCCCGATGTCTGCCGAACCGTCCACGACTGCCTTGATGACCTGAAAGCTCAGGCGCTCGCGCAGTTCGACCGTGACGTCGCGGTGCTCGCCAAGGTAGTTTGCCAGGATGGCAGGCATGAATTCGTTCATAGCGGTCGTATTGGCGTACACCCGCACGCGGCCTTTCACGCCACTGGCGTACTCCTGGATATCGCCCCGCAAGTGCTCCAGTTGACGCAAAACCACACGAGCGTGCTTGACGAAGGCCTCGCCGGACGGCGTAAGGGTTACGCCCTGGCTGCTGCGGTACAGCAAAGCGGTGCCCAGATGACTTTCGAGGTTTTTAACGCGGTTGCTGGCCGCCGGCAGCGAAAGAAAGGATCTTTCCGCCCCTTTTGTCATGCTGTGAGCGCTCGCGACGTTCACCATAAGCTGCATGTCAGTCAGGTCGAAGTGCATGGCCATGTGGCGTTCTCTTCAAAATTGGTAAACCTATGCTTAAGCAAGCGCAAATTGGCAAGCTGTACGCATTCAGGCAAAGTGATAGACATTGTAATTAAACCCGGGTATTGACTTCATGACGCAAGACAACGCTTTTCAGGACATACGCGACGCAATCCGCGACCTTTGTGCGCAATTCCCACCGGAGTATTTCCGCAAGATCGATGAAGAGCGCGGTTACCCGGACGAGTTCGTCAAAACCTTGACCGAGGCCGGATGGCTGGCTGCCCTGATACCCGAGGAATACGGCGGCTCGGGGCTGAGCCTGACGGCGGCATCGGTGATCATGGAAGAGATCAACCGCAATGGCGGCAATTCTGGCGTCTGCCACGGGCAAATGTATAACATGGGCACTTTACTGCGCCATGGCTCGGACGAGCAAAAGCAGCGATACCTGCCCCGCATCGCCAGTGGCGAACTGCGTTTGCAGTCCATGGGCGTTACCGAACCCACCACAGGCACCGATACGACCAAGATCAAGACCACGGCCGTGCGCAAGGGCGATCGCTACGTCATCAACGGCCAGAAGGTCTGGATTTCGCGCATACAGCACTCGGACCTGATGATACTGCTGGCACGCACGACACCACTGGATCAGGTAAAGAAAAAATCCGAAGGCATGTCGATCTTCCTGGTCGATCTGCATGATGCCGTCAAGCACGGGATGACGGTGCGCCCCATCCCCAATATGGTCAATCACGAGACCAATGAACTGTTCTTTGACAATCTTGAGATCCCTGCCGAGAACCTCATCGGCGAGGAAGGCAAAGGTTTCAGGTACATCCTGGACGGCCTCAATGCCGAGCGCGCCCTGATCGCCGCCGAGTGCATAGGCGACGGGCACTGGTTTATCGACAAGGTGTCGGCATACGTCAAGGAGCGCATTGTATTCAACCGCCCCATCGGACAGAATCAAGGCGTGCAGTTTCCCATCGCGCGCGCTCATATCAATATAGAGGCTGCCAGCTTGATGCGCTTTGAGGCTTGCCGACTGTACGACGCCCACCAGCCTTGTGGCGCGCAAGCCAATATGGCTAAGCTGCTGGCGGCCGATGCCTCCTGGGAAGCCGCCAACGCCTGCCTGCAGTTCCATGGGGGCTTTGGTTTCGCTAACGAATACGACATAGAACGCAAATTCCGCGAAACGCGGCTCTACCAGGTTGCTCCCATTTCGACCAACCTGATCCTGTCTTACGTCGCCGAGCATGTCCTCGGACTGCCCCGCTCCTTTTAACTGCAGCTTCACTTCAAGATTGCCATGCCCGACACGACCAGCCACCCAAGCGCCGAGCTCGCCGAGTTCACCGCGCAACTTGCCTACGAAGACATCCCGCCCGAAGTTCTGCGCCGCACTGAAGACCTGATGCTCGATTGCGTGGCATCGATACTGGCCGGGTCCAGCGCCCGCTCGGTACAGGCAATAGCGCATCTGGCCGACATCATGGGCCCGACCAGCGGTCCGTCCGAAAACATGGTCACACGCAAGACGACCAGCCCCTTGTTCGCCGCCATGGTCAATGCGGCCTCGGCACACATGGTCGAACAGGACGACGTCCATAATGGCTCGGTGTTCCATCCGGCAGCCGTGGTTTTTCCGCCGGCCATAGCAGTGGCCCAGGCGCTGGGCCGCTCTGGGCCTGACTTGTTGACGGCCTGCGTGGCCGGCTACGAAGCCGGCATACGCATCGGCGAATTCCTGGGCCGCTCGCATTACAAGGTGTTCCATACCACCGGCACGGCGGGCGCACTGGCCTCGGCCGTGGCCGTAGGGCGCCTGCTGGGTTTGGACAAGAAGCAGATGCTGAACGCGCTGGGCTCGGCCGGAACGCAAGCGGCCGGCTTGTGGGAGTTCTTGCGCGATGGCGCTGATTCCAAGCAATTGCATACCGCCAAGGCAGCCAGCAACGGGGTCAGTGCTGCCTACCTGGCTCTGGATGGATTCACGGGCGCACAACGCATACTTGAAGGCTCGCAAGGGATGGCTGCCGGCATGTCCACCGACGCCGACCCGTCCCGCCTTACCGACGGGCTGGGCAGCCGCTGGACCGTACTTGAAACCTCCTTCAAGTTTCATGCCTCGTGCCGCCATACACACCCGGCCGCCGATGCCTTGCAAGCGCTGATGCACACGCACGGCCTGGGCGCCGACCAGATCGCTTCAGTGGTTGCACAGGTGCATCAGGGCGCTATCGACGTGCTTGGCCCGGTAACGCATCCGGTCACGGTGCATCAATCCAAATTCTCGATGGGCACGGTGCTGGGCCTGATCGCCACGCATGGCCGTGCCGGCTTGCCCGAGTTTGACGCCGCCCTCCACGACGCCGGCATCGCGGATTTTCGTTCGCGGGTCACGATGGAGCTGGATCCTGAAGTCGATGCGGCTTACCCGCGCCAGTGGCTGGGCAAGGTAAGAGTGCAAACCACGGACGGCCGCAGCCTGGCAGCACGTGTCGACGAACCCAAGGGCGATCCGGGCAATACGCTGTCGCGCCCCGAACTGGAAGACAAGGCCTTGAGGCTGGGAACCTACCGCAATGCCGCTACGCCAGCGGAAGTCCAGGCACTGATCGGCCGTATCTGGGGCCTGGCCGACACCAGCATGGTGGGCCGGCTACTGGCCTAGCGCCTGCTTCTGCAGAGCCAGCAACTGTGTAATGCCGCCCTCGGCCAGTTGCAGCAGCGTGTTCAGTTGGGCGCGGTCGAAGGTCTGCCCTTCGGCCGTGCCCTGCACTTCTACGAATTGACCCGCGCCTGTCATGACAATGTTCATGTCGGCGCCGCAACCGGCGTCTTCTTCGTAGTCCAGGTCCAGCACCGCAGTACCGTTGACCAAGCCTACCGATACGGCGGCGACCTGATCCAGAATGGGATTGCTGCTTAATACCCCGCGTTCCATCAGACCCTGCACCGCAATGGCTGCCGCCACCCAGGCGCCAGTGATGCTCGCGCAACGCGTGCCGCCATCAGCCTGCAATACATCGCAATCCAGTTGCAGGCTGCGTTCGCCCAAGGCGGATAGATCGAATACCGCACGCAAGCTGCGCCCGATCAAGCGCTGTATTTCCTGGGTGCGGCCGCTTTGCTTGCCGCGCGCGGCTTCCCGGTCAGAACGGGTATGGGTAGAGCGCGGCAGCATTCCGTACTCGGCGGTCACCCAGCCTTGCCCCTTGCCCTTCAGAAATGGCGGCACTTTTTCCAGAATGCTGGCGTTGCACAATACATGGGTGTCGCCGGCACGTATCAGGACAGACCCTTCGGCATGGCGCGTGTAGCCGACCTCCATGGTCAGCGGGCGTAGTGCATGGACTGCTCGTCCCGCTGGACGCATGGCGGTGGACGATAGTGGCAGTTGGCTGTCGGACAAACGAAACTCCTGATTAAGATGATAAGGGTCGGCGAATGATTGTCGCATGAGACCGGCTTACAATAAGCGGCAACAATAGCGCAAAGGTAAACCCGATGATACGCAGCATGACCGCTTTTGGCAGCGGACGAACCGAATCCCCGCAAGGCACAGTCAGTGTAGAGTGCCGAACCGTCAACAGCCGTTATCTGGATATCAATTTTCGCCTGCCCGACGACCTGCGCATGGCCGAAGGCGCGTTGCGCGACGAGCTGGGCAAGGTACTGAAGCGTGGCAAGATAGACCTGCGCGTCAACTATACCCGAGCCGACACAGGCGGTCGGCCGGTACTTGATGTCGATTATGCGCGCGAGATGGCAGCGCAACTTGCGCAAGCCCGCAAGATAATCCCCGACCTTCCGGCACCGCGTTTGGCGGAACTGATGGTGTCGGGCACCGAATCCGAAGGCTTTGATCCCGACATCTGGACGGCCATGTGCCGCGAGGCAGCCGCCCAGGCCATCGGCCAGTTGCAGGAGGCACGCGAACGCGAAGGCCAACGGCTGGCCGACATGATGCTTGACTGTGCCGCGCAGGTAAGCGCCATCGTTGACGAAGTCGAGAAAGATCTGCCCGCCATGCTGGCCGAGCATCAGGCCAAGCTGGGCAACAAGCTGCGAGACGCGCTGACCTCTGCCAGCCCCGAGGGGTATATGCACATCACGGGGCCGGAGCTCTCGGCCCGAATCGCACAGGAAGCGTCCTTGTTCTCTTTGCGTATTGACGTCGCCGAAGAATTGTCCAGAATGCGTTCCCACATCGCCGAATTGCAGCATCTGCTCGGCAGTGATACCCAGGTCAAAACTGCAGCATCGGCCAAAAGCGGCGGTAGCGCCGGCAAGCGCCTTGATTTCCTGTTCCAGGAAATGAACCGCGAAGCCAATACCTTGGGCTCGAAAGCCAGCGCCCTGAGCGTCACCCGCGCCGCCATCAACCTGAAACTACTGATCGAACAAATGCGCGAACAAGCGCAAAATATCGAATAAGCGGCAGTCCTATTCGGG
This sequence comes from Pollutimonas thiosulfatoxidans, assembly GCF_004022565.1. Lineage (NCBI taxonomy): Bacteria > Pseudomonadati > Pseudomonadota > Betaproteobacteria > Burkholderiales > Alcaligenaceae > Pollutimonas > Pollutimonas thiosulfatoxidans. The sequence goes on along the minus strand of NZ_CP022987.1, from coordinate 1,124,240 downwards.
CGGCGTAACGGGAACCCGCAAGCCTGCAGCGGTGCCAGCCGGCGTATGGGGTGGCACCAGCGCCTCGGGCGGCAATACAATCGGCTCCAGCGTGTGATCGTCCTCGTGTATCCACTCGCGCCAGATTGCCACCAGCAATGCCATCAGCACCGGCCCGATAAACAGCCCGACCAGACCCATGGTCTTGACCCCACCGACCAAGCCAAAAAACGTAGGCAAAAATGGCAGCTTGACCGGTCCGCCGACCAGATGCGGACGCAGTGTCTTGTCCACAATGAACAGTTCTATAGCGCCCCAGGCGAACAAACCCAGGCCGGCCATGGCATTGCCCGAACCCACCAAATAAAGCGAAACCAGCGAAAAAGCCAGCGGCGCACCGCCGGGGATCAATGCCATGAAACCGGTGATCACGCCCAGTAGTACGGGCGAAGGCACACCGGCAACCCAGTAAGCCGTACCCAGCACCACGCCCTCTCCGAGTGCGATCAAGCCCATGCCGGTGACGGTGGAATTGATGGTGGCGGGAACCACGCGGGAAAAGCGCTGCCAGCGCCCGGGCAGGATGCGTTCTCCGACGATATCGAGCTGACCGAGAATACGCATGCCATCCTTGTAGATGAAAAACAGCGTAATCAGCATGAACACCACAGTCAGCAGCAAACGGAAGATGTCGCCGGTGGCCGACAGCAGCATCCGGTAGATGTTGCCCAGATGCTCGCCGCTGACCAGCTCGACCACTTCGCCCAACGCATGCGGCTCGCCCAGATAGGTGGCCCAGTACTCGGCCAGTCGCTCGCCGACCAGCGGCAGGGCTGGTATCCAGGCGGGCGTCGGCATGCCGTGCCGGTTGGCTGCCAGCGTCCAGCCAATAAAGCTGTTGGCTTCCTGTATGGCATAGCTCAAGGCCAGCGACAGCGGAATAATCAACACCAGAATGACGATGATGAGCGCCAGGCTGGCGGCCACCGCGTTGCGTCCGTTGCATGCCTGCTCCAGCCGACGATACAGGCGCCAACTGGCAAGGCTGATGATCAGCGCGGCCAGGACCGGAACCAGGAAGCCGCTGAGGAAGTACAGCCCCACCAGTACGACCAGCACAAGTAGCCAGCGAGCGATCAGATAAGCGGGCAAGACAGGTTGCATGTTGACGTAAGTAATGACGACGGAAGGTTTCGACAATATCACGAATCGGCTTGCCGCTGCCTCGCGTGGATCGCGGGGCCACGATACGCAAGCCTAGCCGCGCAATTTGGCGATGCCCTGGACAATGCCAAGCGCGACGGCCCCCGCGGCGATGCCTATCACCGCATTGAATAGCATGGGGCCGATCGCCGCCGTGATTGCCTCGCCCCAGCCCTGGATGTCGTTGTCGATATGCAGAATGTGGTGGATGGTGATCTCGGCCCCGGGTATGCCATGCACCAGGATGCCACCACCCACAAGAAACATGGCGGCGGTTCCGGCGATGGACAAGCCCTTCATAAGATAAGGCGCGAAAGCCAGTATGCCTGTACCCAGCCTGCGCAATGCGCCATCGTAAGCGCCCTGCCCTTGTCGCTGTTGAAGGTGGAGGCCTGCGTCGTCCAGCTTCACAACGCCCGCCACGAAGCCATAGACGCCTACGGTCATCGCAATCGCGACGATGCTCACCACCGTGGCCTGGACGGAAAACGAAGCCTGCGCCACCGTACCCAGGGTAATGGCGACGATCTCAGCCGAAAGGATGAAATCCGTGCGGATGGCGCCTTTGATTTTTGTCTCTTCCGGGGTGGGTCCGTCGTCGGGCGGGTTCAGGTTCAGCGCGCTGGCGGTACGGTCCGCAGGTCCGTGGGAGGAGTCGATGATTTCCGGGTGATCCTCTTGCTTGGGATGGAAAAGCGAATGGAGCACCTTCTCGACGCCTTCATAGCAAAGGTAGACACCGCCTATCATCAGCAAGGGGACAATGGCAATCGGCAGGAACACGCTGATGGCGAGCGCCAAGGGTACGAGTATGAGCTTATTGAGGAACGAACCCTTGGCCACCGCCCATACCACCGGCAACTCGCGATGGGCGACGCTGCCAGAGACCTGCTGCGCATTCAGGGCAATGTCATCGCCCAGGACGCCGGCGGTTTTTTTGCCCGCCATCTTGGTTAGCAAGGCAACGTCGTCCAGGACCGTCGTAATATCGTCCAGCAAAGCCAACAAGCTGCCTGCAGCCATCGCCACCCCCGTCATGATTATCGTTAAAGGGATGGTACAGGTTGCTTGAACTTGCGACGAGTGCCGTTACAAGCAGAAAAGCTAGTTCCAGGCCCGCAGGAAAGCCAGCACAACCCTGGCGGAGTTGTCGGCGGCGATATTCATGAAAGTGTGCATCTCATTGGCGCCCTTGCCACCGCCAGCCAAGTCGCTTAGCGACCGGAACGCAATGAAGGGAACATCATTGCTGTAAGCAACCAAGGCGCAGGCGGCGCTTTCCATGTCCAGCACGTTTGCCTGGAAAGTGTCGAACACATATTCGCGCAGGGCCGCGTTATCGACAAAAGCCGGTCCCGATACGCCATTCCCGCCCACGACGACTTGCGGCGGACGATCCAGACAGCGGTCTTGGGCGTCGCAGGCAAGCAGGCCGGCATCGCCCATGTTGCGTGCAACGGCCAGCATCTGCGGGTCGACATCAAACCAAAACTTGCGATGCACCTGCGGCAGCTTAGCCGAGCGGGCCTTGATGGTACGGGGATGCATCATGCCGAAGTTCTGGAACGGCATGGCCTCGCCGTCTCGTGGCGTGTACACGCCCTGCCCGGTTTCGCGCGCCATCAGCACTTCCAGGTATTGTCCCCAGCGCTCGACAACGGTGACGTCGCCGATGTGCAGGTCGGGATTCACGCCGCCGGCAATCCCGCTGAACACGATATGCGACACACGGAAGCGATCCAGTGCCAGTTGGGTGTTCATGGCGGCGTTCACCATGCTGATACCACTCAGGAACATGACCACCGGCTTGCCTTCAAGCGTACCCGTCGTGAAGGTAAGGCCATTGGCCTCATAGCTGGCAGGTTCTGTGAGCTCGTCAAGCAGCAGCGCCAGCTCGGGCTCGAATGCCGAAATCACTGCAATGCGCGGGGTGGCATCGAACCATTGCTGGGCCCAGACGCGCGGCGGGCCAAGAACAACAACAAACAAAAACAAAGTGCTAAAGCAAAAACGGAAGAAACGAGCCATGTCCTTAACCGGATGATTGTGACAAAGCGTTAAGTGTAGTCGGCTTTTCCCAACCGCCGCCTATGGCGCGGACCAGATTGACGGCTTCGCGCGCCCGCAAGCCGTCCAGTTGCACAGACGTCCGTTTCTGTTGCAGCACCACGCGATCTGCATCGATCACATCCAGATAACTGACCGAGCCCTCGCGATACTGGATCTGCGACAGCTCGGCGGCACGGCCGGCCGCCTGCACCGCCTTGTCTTGCACGGCCGTCTGTTCGCCCAGGATACGCAGCGCGGACAAACCATCCTCTACTTCGCGGAAAGCCTGCAACACGGTTTGGCGATAGCGCGCCACGTCTTCTTCGTAGGCGGCGCGGGCCCTATCTACGTCGGCTTGCCGGCGCCCACCATCGAATATAGGCAAGGACAACACCGTCCCCACGAGCGGCCCGAGCAGGAATGTGCGGCTGGACCACTCGAACAGATCGCCCAGATCGGTCGACTCGTAACCATAGGCCCCCGTCAGGTTCAGCCGAGGGAAGAATGCGGCACGGGCAGCGCCCACCCGCGCGTTGGCAGCCGCCATGCGGCGTTCTGCGGCGGCGATGTCGGGTCGGCGCTCCAGTAATGACGATGGCAAGCCCGCCGGTATGCTGACCTGGACTCTTTGCAGCTCACCCGGCGCGATGTCGAAATAGGCTGGCGGCTTGCCCAGCAGGATGGACAAAGCATGCTCGGCGGCCGCACGTTGTCGGGTAACCGCCAAGGCTTCGGACCTGGCCGCAGCCAGTTCGGTTTCCGAACGCGCCAGGTCCAGCTCGCTGATATCGCCCTCTGTGTACCGGCGTTGCACCAATCCATATGTCTTCTCGCGCAGATCAACGGTTTGGCGATACAAGGCTTGCTCTGCATCCAGTTGCCGGATCAGAAAATAGGTTTGCGCAACATCGGCTTGCAAGGCCAGTTGAACCGAGTGATACAGGGCGGCCGCCTGCTGAGCGTCAGCATCGGCGGCATCGACGGTCGCCGCAACGCGGCCAAACAGATCGACTTCATAGGCCAGACCCACCTCTGCCCGCCACAAGGTCGCCGCGCCGTTCGGCGCATCCGCCCCCAGGCCCTGCGAGGCGTTGGAGGCGCGTTGACGCATGGGCCCGACGCCGGCATCCATTTGCGGATAGCGCTCCGCGCCCGCGCGTTCATGCACGGCACGCGCCGCCTTGACTCTAGCGGCCGCCGCCTTCAGGTCCTGGTTAGCCGCCAACGCCTGCGCTTGCAAGGAATCAAGTACCGGGTCAGCAAATATCGCCCACCAGCGGCCGCGCGCAAGGTCATCGGCGGGTTGTGCCGCTTTCCAACGGCCGGCCTCTGCGGGGCTGAGTGATGCTTCCTTGAACTTAGCCGGCATATCCACCGTCGGGCGCTCGTAGGTGGGAGTTGCCGTGCAGCCTGCCAGCACGAGGGCCAGGGTCAGGACCAGCAACTTGCTTCGTGAAATGCTCTTCAAAATGCTCTCCGTTATTGATCAGGATTCGTGGGCGACGGTGGCAGGCGCATGGCTGGTGCCTGCCGTACGCAAGCGCTTCGAGCCCATCGAACGCAACAGGACATAGAAGACCGGGGTCAGGAACAGGCCAAAAAGCGTGACACCCAACATCCCGAAGAACACGGCAATGCCCATGGCGTGGCGCATCTCGGCACCGGCTCCGCTGGACAGAACCAGTGGCACGACACCCATGATGAAAGCGATCGACGTCATCAATATGGGTCGCAAGCGCAAGCGACTGGCTTCGATGGCCGCCTTGCGGGTCGGCATGCCTTGCAGCTCGAGCTCGCGCGCGAACTCCACGATCAATATGGCGTTCTTGCAAGCCAAGCCCACCAACACCATCAGGCCGATCTGCGTAAAGATGTTGTTGTCGCCGCCGGTAAGCCAGACGCCGGTTAATGCAGCCAGGATGCTCATGGGCACGATCAGGATGACCGCCAGCGGCAGGGTCAGGCTTTCGTACAGGGCCGCCAACACCAGGAACACCAGCAATACGCTGATCGGAAACACCCAGACACCGGCATTGCCTGCCAAAATCTGTTGGTAAGTCAGATCGGTCCATTCGAACCGGATGCCGCGCGGCAGGGTTTCCGCCGCGATCCGCTCAGCCGCCGCCTGGGCTTCGTCCGACGAATAGCCCGGTGCCGGACCGCCATTGATGTCGGCGGCGGTATAGCCGTTGTAGCGGACCACCATTTCGGGTCCGTATGATGGCGTGACGGACACCAGCGACGACAAGGGCACCATGTCGCCTTGCGCATTGCGCGTCTTCAACTGCATGATGTCTTCCGGCCGCGAGCGAAACGGCGCATCGGCCTGCGCCCTGACCTGATAAACACGACCGAAACGATTGAAGTCGTTTACATAGAGCGATCCCAGATAGATCTGCATGGTCTCGAAGACGTCCGTCACGGGCACGCCCAACTGCTTGGCCTTGACGCGATCAAGCTGGACATCCAATTGAGGCACGTTGATCTGATAGTTGGTGAATGCGCCGCCCAGCTCCGGCGCTTCGCGAGCAGCCGCGAGAAACCGCTGCGCGGCGGCGTCCAGCTCGGCATAGCCCAGTGAACCCCGGTCTTCCAGTTGCAGTTTGAAGCCACCCATGGTCCCCAACCCCATCACCGGGGGCGGGGGAAAGACAGCGATGAATGCTTCCGGCACGCCCGCGAACTGCTGGTTCAGGGACGCGGCGATGGCATCGGCGGACAAATCGTCGGTGCTGCGCTTGTCGAAAGCGTCCAGCATGACGAACACAATGCCCGCACTGGAGCTGTTGGTAAATCCATTGATGGACAAGCCCGGAAACGCAATCGCGCCTTCCACACCTGCATGCTTCAAGGAGATATCGGTCATTTCTTTAATGACGGCTTCGGTACGGTCCAGGGAGGCACCGCTGGGCAGCTGCGCGAAGCCGATCAAATACTGCTTGTCTTGCGCCGGGACAAAACCGCCAGGCACCGTATACGAAATACCGACCGTCAAGGCAAGCAGCACGCCGTACACCAGCATGCTTGCGCCCTTGTGACGGATGACGCCGCCTACCCCGCCGGCATAGCGGTCCGAGCCACGCTGAAATACCCTATTGAATCGACTGAAGAACCCGCCCAGCAGACGGTTCATCACACGAGTCAGTCTGTCGGGCTTTTCATCGTGTCCCTTCAGCAGCAGGGCCGCCAGGGCGGGCGACAAGGTCAAGGAGTTGAACGCCGAGATGACCGTCGAGATCGCGATGGTCATCGCAAACTGCTTGAAGAATTCACCCGTAAGGCCGGTCATGAAGGCCAGCGGCACGAACACGGCAACCAGGGTAAGCGCAATGGCGATGATGGGTCCGCTGACTTCCCGCATGGCCTGGTAGGTGGCATCGCGCGCCGACAAGCCCTGGCTGATATTGCGCTCCACGTTTTCGACCACCACAATGGCGTCGTCCACAACAATGCCGATGGCCAACACCAGCCCAAACAAGGACAGGGCATTGATGGTGTAGCCAAATGCCAGCATCAACGAGAAGGTGCCCACAATAGAGACGGGCACCGCCAGCAAGGGGATGATGGACGCACGCCAGGTCTGCAGGAACACAATAACCACCAATACGACCAGCGCTATCGCTTCCAGCAAGGTGATGATGACGGCGTTGATGCTTGAGCGCACGAACTGCGTGGGATCGTAGGCGATTTGGCTTTCCACTGATGGCGGAAAGTCCACAGACAATTCCTGCATGACCGCCCTGACCTCGTCAGAAACAGCCAAGGCATTGGCTCCCGGTGATTGCATTATGCCTATGCCCACCGCAGGCTTGTTATCGAGCAGCGCCCGCAAGCCGTATTCAGCCGCGCCCAGTTCAATGCGGGCCACATCGTCCAGGCGGGTCACGCCGCCATCAGCAGACGTCTTGACTATGATGTCGCCGAATTCCTCCACCGTGTGCAGGCGCCCTTGCGCGTTGACCGACAACTGCATGGGTACTTCGGCCGAGGTCGGCGAAGCGCCGATCACGCCGGCTGCCACCTGCACATTCTGTTCCCTGATGGCCGCCACCACATCATTGGCAGTCAGCCCGCGCTGAGCGACCTTGCCGGGATCCAGCCAGACACGCATGGAGTAATTGCCGGCGCCCCATACCTGCACTTCGCCCACGCCGGGAACACGCGCCAGGCGGTCCTTGATATTAAGGATGGCGTAGTTGCGCAGGTAAGTGACGTCGTAGCGCTGGTCCGGCGATACCAGGTGCACCACCATAGTCAGCGTCGGCGAAGTCTTGACGGTGGTCACGCCTAGCCGCTGCACGTCTTCCGGCAAGCGCGGCAAGGCCTGCGACACCCTGTTTTGCACCAGTTGCTGGGCGTTGTCGGCATCCATGCCCAGGTTGAAGTGCACCGTGACCGTCAAGTTGCCGTCGCTGTTTGCCTGCGACTGCATGTAGAGCATGTTTTCCACGCCGTTGATCGCTTCTTCCAAGGGTGCAGCAACGGTCTCCGCGATGACCTTGGGATTCGCGCCAGGAAACTGCGCGCGAACCACGACCGAAGGCGGAACAACTTCCGGGTACTCGGCAATGGGCAGTTGAAAGACAGCCAGGCTCCCCGCCAGCAGGATCAGGATCGAGAGCACGCCGGCAAAGATCGGCCGGTCGATGAAGAATTTCGAAATGTTCATGGGATTTCCGCGGCACTACGCCGTCTATGAGTTCTCGTCTGCCGAAGCCTGGCGCGCCGCGACGTTGGTTGCGTCGCTACCCGCGCTTGCAAGTGCTGGCAGCGGCCGGACCGGATCGCCGGGGCGTATGCGTTGCAGGCCATTGACGACGATGCGCTCGCCAGCCCGCAAGCCGGCTTCGACTACGCGCTGACCTTCTTGGGTGGCCCCCAGATGGACTTCCCGATATGCCGTCTTGTTGTGCTCATCGACCACAACGACGAAACGCTTGTTCTGATCGGTGCCTATGGCTTTCTCGTCGATCAGGATGGCGGGGCGGGCCGCGCTCGAGCCCAACTTTATTCGCGCAAACAAGCCGGGCACCAGGCTGCCGTCCGGATTATCGAAGACGGCGCGTACCCTTATGGTGCCGGAGGCCGGATCCAGTACGTTGTCGACCGAAGCCAATTCGCCCGAGCGTGGGTAGCCCGCCTCGCCGGTCAGCCCCAGCAACACGGGCACCCTCGCCTGACCCATTCTTGCCTGGCTGACTGAAGCCAGAAAGGTGGGTTCATCGAGCTCGAAAGAGGCATACATGCGCGCCACGGAAACCAGCGTCGCAAGCGGCGCCGCAGCCGGCCCGGCGGCAACCACGTTGCCCTCTGTCACTTCAGCGCGCGACATCCTGCCCGAGATGGGGGCGGTTATCCGTGTGTGCTCCAGATCCAGTTGCGCGGATTCCAGGCGTGCCTGAGCGGCCTGCAAGTCGGCAGCGGCGACGCGAGCGGCATTGCGCTTTTCGTCGACATCGCGTTTTGCCGTGGCATTATTGGCGAGCAGTCGTTTGGCGCGTGCAACATCGGACGCCGTATAAGCCACAAGCGCCTGGGCGGCGGTCAGCGCGGCCTTGGCCTGATCGACAGCGGCCTCATAAGGCCTCGGATCGATGGTGAACAACAAATCGCCCGCCTCTACCAAAGCGCCATCGGCAAAGTGCACCCCCACCAAAGTTCCCGACACCAGGGGCCGCAAGGCAACCCGGTCCACCGCTTCAAGCCGTCCGGCGTACTCGCGCCAGTCGACCATGTCGCGTGCGGCAACGGTAGCGACCTCCACCGCCGCGACTGGCGAGGAGGAAGGCAAAGAAGACGGCTCGGCGTCGGCATAAACTTTAAAGGCAGTGGCCGCGCCCGCCAGCAGCGCCACCGCCACACCCACGGCGACGTATCGCTTATGTACTGATGACATGCTTTATCCTTGCAGTGCGTGTTCGGCGCAATCGGGATGGCGCTAGGCGTTGTCCAGGATCGGGACGAACACGATATGAATTTCGATGAAGTGGATGTATTATTGATTCTTCTCGAATTCCGATAAATAGCCATATTTCGGAAACACTATTCTCTTTTATCGAACAATCAATCTGGAGCTGCGATGGATCGCTTCCAAGCCATGCAGGTGTTCACACGGGTGGTAGACGCCAATAGCTTTACGATGGCAGCCGAAACCCTGGGTCTGCCACGCGCTACCGTCACTACCACTATTCAGAATCTGGAACGCTTCCTCAAAACGCGATTGCTGAACCGCACGACGCGCCGGCTGAGCCTGACACCGGATGGGGCCGCCTATTACGAGCGTTGCGTCCAGATATTGGGAGAAGTCGAAGAGGCGGAGGCAGCCTTTCACGACGTCGCACGTGGCCCGCGCGGCCGCTTGCGCATCGATACGCCGCCGTCCTTGGGCCGCCTTATCCTGATCCCGGCACTATGCGATTTTCATCAACGCTATCCCGACATCGAACTGGCTATCGGGCTTAGCGACAGACCGGTCGACATGGTGCAAGAAGCGGTGGACTGCGTCATACGAGTGGGTGAACTGCAAGACTCCACCATGGTGGCCAAGCGTATCGGCAACTTCGAAGGCATCACCTGCGTCTCGCCGGCTTACGTCGAACGCCACGGCATGCCGACAAGTCTGGAAGACCTGCACAAGCACCACGCGGTGCAGTATTTTTCCGCGCGCACCGGACGCAACGTCAACTGGACCTTCACGGTGGACGGCAAGCCCACCGAGGTCGTCATGAAAGGCTCCGTATCGGTCAACGACGCAGAGGCTTATGTCATGTGCGGTCTGAAGGGCTTTGGCATGATCCAACCGCCCCGGTATATGGTCGCGTCCTTGCTGGCTTCGGGTCAGTTAAAAGAAGTGCTTACGCCCTGGACTCCTCCGCCCATGCCGATATCCGTGGTCTATCTGCAAAACCGTCATCTGTCGGCAAAGGTGCGTGTTTTTGTGGATTGGATCAGCGAACTCTTCCAGTCTTGCCCGCTCATGGACCACTCCAAGGTTTGTCAGCCGTATACCCGCGACTGCGTGTTCGGCGCCAAGCCTCCCGCGGGCAATACCTTGCGCGACCTCATCGAAGAAAGCAACCGCGAAGAAAGCATGGCATAAGCTGCTGTTTGCTGACTGCTGACTGCTGACGCGGCACGGGCATGGGGTTTGCTCGCTCCAGGCAGGCAGGGCCGTCCGACGCTTTTTCCGACTCTGCTCGCATGAGGAGAGTCCATAATGAAGTTGGCAATAGTCGGTACAGGCTATGTGGGCCTGGTAACTGCGGCTTGCCTGGCCAAGGCCGGCAATGAGGTCACTTGCATTGATAACAACGTGTCCAAACTGGCACGCATCGCTGCGGGTCAGTTGCCTTTTCACGAACCGCAGTTACCGTGCCTGGTCAATGAGGGTCGCGCGGCGGGCCGCCTGCGCTTTACCGGCAGCCTGCGCGATGGTGTGCAAGACGCCTCGATAATATTCCTGTCTATCGGTACGCCATCGGCAGCTGACGGCTGTGCCGATACCAGCAGCTTGCTGGCTTGCGTCTCGAGCCTTGCCGAAATGCTCGACCATGATTGCCTGGTGGTCGTGAAATCGACCGCGCCAGTGGGCACTTGCGATACATTGCAGGAGATTTTCCGATCAAAGCTGCGGGCGCGTGGGACCGGCTTGCACATCGAGGTGGCATGCAACCCCGAGTTTCTTGCCGAGGGCAGCGCCGTGCACGACTTCCTGGAGCCTGCACGCATTGTGATAGGCACCGCCAGCGCGCAGGCCCGTGCGATGTTGCGGCAACTTTATACTCCATTCGACGCAGACGGCAAACGCACGCTTGCCATGGAGTTGCGCAGCGCCGAGTTCGCCAAGTACGCCTGCAACGCCATGCTGGCAGCGCGCGTTTCCATGGTCAATGAGCTGGCCGCCATCGCCGCGCAGATGGGCGCTGACATGGATGCCGTGTCCAGCGTCTTGCGCACGGATCCGCGCATAGGCGGACGATATCTACAGCCAGGCGTTGGCTATGGCGGATCTTGCCTGCCCAAGGATTTGCGGGCCTTGATCCGTATGGCGCAAGATAGACAAGAGCCAGCCACCCTTTTGCGCAGTGTCGAGCTGGTGAATCAGCGTCAGGTGCGCTTGTTGTTCGATGCCATTCGCCAGTACGTCGGTGACGATCTTGGGCATTGCCGCATCGCCGTGTGGGGGCTCGCCTTCAAACCCGACACCGACGACATACGCGAAGCACCGTCCCTGATACTGATCCGCATGCTGCTTGATGCCGGTGCGCAGGTCAGCGCCTACGATCCGGTTGCCAACAAGCCGGTCCGCCGTGTGATTCATGATGCGGCGCTCAACTTGAGTGACGATGCGTATGCGGCCTGCGATGGCAGCGACGCGCTGGTCGTCATCACCGAATGGGATGAGTTCCGCTCGCCCGACTTTTCGCGCTTGACCAGGTGCCTGGCCTCGCCCGCCGTTTTCGATGCGCGCAACCTGTATCGGCGCGAACAGCTGGCGGCGTTTGGCTTACGGCATTACCGCATCGGGCAGGCCGGCAAGGCGCCTAGGCAAGCCGTTCCAACACCATACGCCGCGTCGCCCGAGCCTAGCGAATTACGACATAACGGAGGCTACTGATGGAAGTGGACTGGTTGGGCCTATTTCAATTTCAGATGTCCCCTCTGGAGCTGTTCGTCCGCGGCACCCTGATATTCTGGTTCATCTTCGTGCTGCTGCGCATCGCCGGACGGCGTGAATTCGGTTCTGTCGGAACCGCCAACGTCCTGTTGCTGGTGATGATCGCAGATGGTGCACAGAATGGCATGGCCGGACAGTACGAGACCGTGGCTGAAGGCATGGTGCTGATCGCCACGCTGATCTTCTGGAGTGTCTTCATCGACCGGCTATGTTTTTTTGTACCGGCGGTGCGCGTTGTGCTCGAGCCCAACCGCATCTGCCTGATCAAGGACGGAGAGATGCAGCGGCGCGGCATGCGCAAGGAATACATCACGGAAGAAGAGTTGATGGCCCAGCTACGGGCCCATGGCATCGACGATGTGGCGCGCGTACGACGCGCCTACATTGAGGAAGCGGGCCAGGTTACTGTTTTGCCTTATCGCGATTAAGACGGGGGCCGGCAACGGCAAGGATCGTGGCGACCAGTTCGCGTGGATCCACGGGCTTGCCGACGTGCACCTGGAACCCAGCCAACAGGGCCCGCAAGCGGTCTTCGCTGCCCGAATATCCCGATAAGGCAATGGCGGGCAGGCGTTGGGCCAGAGAAGAGCTGCGTTCCGCTTCCATCTGTCGTATGGCCGCAATGACTTCATAGCCATCGGGCTCGCCCAGCGAAATATCGCAAATCAGCACATCCGGCCACTCGGATGCCGGCGTGGTCCGCAGGGCAAGTAACAGAGAGTCCCCGCTTTCGTAGGTTGCCGTTCTAGCGCCGCGGTCGTCCAGCACAGCGGCCAACAGCTCACGTGCCTCGGCCTGATCGTCTGCGACGGCGGCCCGCAGCCCTTCCAGCAGTTTGTCCGCTTTGGTTTCGTCCTGCGCGCTCGGCGCGGCCAGGCTGGCCACTGCGCGCAAGGGCATGCGTAGCGTAAACGTCATGCCGGTCTCGTCCCTGGAGGGCCGCGCTTCGAAACGACCTCCCATCTGCTGCATGATGGCATCCATGCTGACCGGATCCAGTAAGCGCTGCTCCGGCGCGATGACCGTCATGTCATCCTCGTCGTGTTGCTCAGGAACCATCAAACGGCTGTCGGTGATCGACACCGTTGCGTCCCCGCCATCGCGCTCCAGGCGCAGTTCAATCCGGCCCGAGACGGGTGTGAACGCAATAGCGCTTTCGCATACATCAAAGATCAGTTGCTGAAGAGCGCTGGGATCGCCGGTTACCCGTGTCGTCTCTTGACCAATCAAGGTATAAAAGGCGATGCCCTTGTCGTCGATGGCGGGCCTTAGCGCATCCAGCACACCGGCAATCAATACCACCAGGTTGACCGGTTGGGCGCTAAGCTTGGTTCCCGACGCATCGAGCTCGATCTGTTGCCGCTGCAGATCCCACATCTGTGCGTACAGGCCTTGCGACTTGAGCAACTGCGCATGCGTGCCTCGTTCTACGATGCGCCCGTGATCCATTACCAGGATAAGGTCGGCGTCCACTACAGTCGATAAACGATGCGCAATGATGAGCGTGCTGCGCCCTTGAGCCAGTTGATCCAGCTCTGCCTGTATCGCCTTTTCGGTGCGCGTATCCAGCGCCGAAGTGGCTTCGTCAAAAATCAGCAAGGGCGGATTCTTGAGCACGGCCCTCGCGATCGCGATCCGTTGACGCTCGCCGCCCGACAGCTTGACTCCGCGTTCGCCCACCATCGTTTCGTACTTTGCCGGCAAGCTTTCTATAAGCTCATGGATGCGCGCTGCCTTTGCCGCCTCGCTGACTTCGGCCGCAGTTGCGCCATGCTTTCCGTACGCAATGTTGAATCCGATCGTGTTGTTGAACAACAGCGCATCCTGAGGAACCACACCGATGGCCGCACGCAGACTGGCCTGGGTAACGCTGCGTACGTCCTGCCCATCCACCACGATGCTGCCCGAGTCGGCATCATAGAACCTCAATAGCAGCCTTGCCAGAGTCGACTTGCCCGACCCGCTGCCGCCCACCACCGCCACCGTGCCGCCTGGCGGTATGGCGAAATCAATGTCGTGCAAGATCTGCCTTCCGGGTTCGTACGAGAAATCCACACCTCTGAACTCGACGGCTCCGCCTTGCAGGACCAGTTCCGCAGCGGGCTGGCCGGCCACTTCGGGTTCGTAGCGCAACAACTCGGACATTCGCTCTGCGTTGATCAGCGCTTCGCGCGACTGGCGGAAGATCATGCCCAGCGCGCTTAAGGGCAGGCATATCTGAATGACGTAGGCATTGACCAGAATCAAATCACCTACTGCCATGCGTCCGCTTACGACCTCTTGTCCGGCAAGCAGCATGACTGCGGCTACCCCCACGCCAATAATCCCGCTTTGACCCAAGTTCAATACGGACAAGGCCCTTTGATTCGCCAGGCCGACGTCTATCCAACGATCCATGATGCTTTGCAGACGCTGCGATTCGAAACGCTGGCTGGTGTAAAACTTGACGGTTTCGTAGTTCAGCAGGCTGTCGACCAGATGCCCGCCTGCGGCTGAATCAAGCTCGTTGACCTGCCGCTGAAAGATCGTACGACGCTCGGTGAAAATAACGGTATAAACAGCATAGGCAGCGAAGGTCAGCGCCACGATCCCGGCAAACCCTGGCCGGTAAGCGGCCAGCAATATGCCCAGGACAGTCACTATCTCGACCAGCGTGGGCAGAATCGTAAATAGCGCTGTACCCAACAGGAACCCCACGCCTGCCGTGCCGCGCTGCACGTCGCGCGAGAACACGCCTGTTTGCTGGCTGCCATGAAAACGCACGCCCTGGCTATGCAGATGGTCGAACATCCTTACGGTAAAGTCAGCCACCGCCGTCTGCGTAACCCGCACGAAAACAAGATCCCGCAGCTCGGTGAACAGGCCGGCGAGGAAGCGCAACAGCGCATAGCCCAGGAGCAGGAAGACAGGCAAGGTCAACGCAACCGACGTGGGTTCCAGGCTGTCGACAATACCTTTCAGGGCAACCGGCACCAGGATGGCGAACAGTTTGGCGATCAGCAGCAGCCCCAGGGCGGCCGCTGACCGCTTGCGAAATCGCCATAGCACCTGACCTACTGTCCGGAATATTTCCCGGCGGGCAAACGCCGAGTTCGATAGGCCTGCGTGGGCGGCCGGCCGACTGGCCGCATTTGCCTTGCCTGGCATCGCTACACCTTTTGTTCGGGTACGGTCGGATCGGGCGGCAACTCGCATGCCCGCAAGAATTGCAAGAAGCGCCATTCGTCGGCGCGCAGTCCCGCCGGCGACTTCACCGCTAGACGCTGCGGCAGCTTACCTTCCAGATAAGTGCTGATGACCGCGGGATGTACATAACAGTCTCGACATACCTTCGGCGTATTGCCCAGGCGTGCTGCAGTTTCCTTCAAGACCTCGTTGACGGTCTTGTTCAGCGGGCGCTCTTGCGCGGCACTGCGCCGTTGAAGCTGGCTGAACGCGTACACGCTGGCGGCCCAGGTCCGATAGTGCTTGGCCGTGAAGTCGCCACCGCCCGCCTCTTTCAAATAGGCATTGACCAGGCCGGACTCCACCCGGCGGACGGTGCCCGTTTCATCGATGTACTGGAACAGTTCCTGGCCGGGAATTTCCATACAGCGCTTTACCAGCCGGGCGATGCGTCTATCCCTGACTGTCACATCGTGCTCGATGCCGCTTTTGCCGCGGAACTTGAAACGCACCGTCGATCCCGCAACCCGGGCGTGACGCCTGCGCATAGTCGTCAGGCCAAACGACTTGTTGGCAACCGCGTAGCGTGGTGTTCCGACGCGAATCAAAGTCAGTTCGAGCAAGCGCACGACAATGGCAATCACGCGCTCGGGCGTCATTGCCGGGCCTGCAAGGTCGCGCGCCACCTTGCGGCGGATACGTGCCAGGGCAGTGCCGAATGCCTCAAGCTGCTGGTACTTGTCGGCATCCCGTATACGTTTCCATACCTCGTGATACCGGTATTGCTTGCGTCCCCTGGCATCGCGTCCGGTGGCCTGTATATGACCGCGGGGGTCCGCACAGATCCAGACCTGTTCGTATGCCGGGGGAATGGCCAAGGCGCGGATACGGGCGAGCGTTTGGGCATCGGTGATGCGCCGTCCGGCCGCATCCACATACCGAAAACCTTTGCCTACCCTGTGGCGCGTGATACCGGGGGCGTCTTCCCCAATGTAGACCAGCTCGTCGGTCATTGATCCGGAGCAGACTTGGAGCGCGAACCATGCTCGTTCGCATAAATCCAGGTGAACTCGGCACCCAACAGAAAAATCTGCGCCGCGTAATACACCCACACCAGCACAACGACCAGTGAGCCGGCAGCCGTGAGCGAGGAGATCATCGCGCTCTTGCCCACGTACAGGCCGATAAGAAACTTGCCGACCTCAAATAGGACGGCGGTAACCAGGGCGCCTACCCAGACATCCCGCCACGCAATGTGTACTTGCGGCATGAACTTGTAGATGGCGGCAAAGAGCACGGTCGCGATGCCAACGGACACGACCGTATTGAGTGCCTGCATCAGCAGCTCCCATCCGGGAAGCAAGCCGCCTGTCCACTGGCCCATGACTGCAAGCAGGGTACTGATGATCATCGACACCAGAAGCAGAAATGCCAGGCCCAGCACCAACCCGAACGAAAGCAGTCGGGCACGGAGCAAGCTCCAGATCCCCGAAATTGTCTCGCGGGCGGGCGCCTTCCATATCTTGTCCAGGGCATTCTGCAGTTCCGCGAACACCGTGGTGGCGCCGACTATCAGGATGCCCACGCTGATGATGGTGGCCGTCAGGCCCTGCGCTGGCTTGTCGGCGCTGCGCAACAAGCTTTGCACGCCGGAGGCGCCTTCCTGGCCGACCAACCCGCCCAGTTGGCGGATGATCTCGCCGCGAACCGCGTCTTCTCCCCAAACAAAGCCGGCTATGGCGATCACAATGATCAGCAGAGGCGCGATGGAAAAAGCCGTATAGAAAGCGATGGACGCGCCGAGGCTGGACGCATCATCATCCTTCCAGGCAATGATCGATTTCTTTGCTAAGTTAAAGAACCCCTTCAGGTGCATGGCGACCTCGCGCGAGTATGGCTTTAGGGGATGGCGCGATCGGCAGCAAGAACAGGGGTTTCTGGTGTCGCAAGCGCCCTTTCCTTGGCCAGCGCCTTCAGGCAGCAGGCGATGCTGCCTGCAAAGGCTTCGTCATACCAGGGGTTCGCGCCGGCGACGCCAACGACGATGCCATCTAGGCAAACACCGCCCCATATCCCAGGGTCGGCACGGCCCAGCAGATGCGGAGAAACGTGGCGCACGTGATGACCGTCGCGCCCCGTCAGCCAGCAGACCCGGGCCTTGTCGCGCGCGAAGGCGGCATAGTCGGCATCCCAGGCCGAACGATCGCCCACGGCTTGTTCGTAAAGTATGGCGTGCTGGAAGTCACACTGTTGCGGACCCAGCGCAGGATCCATCACGACGATATATAGGAAGCCGCTTTCACCGACCTGGCCGCTGCGCATGCCGTGCTCTATCATAGGCATCGCTAAATTCACGGCTTCGCGGGCTGCGCGCTGATCGGCGAAATAGCTTCCTTCGGCGAGGATCTCTTCCTGCATCGTGAACGTCCTGTGTGGCTTGCGACGCCCTGCCTCAGCAAGCTGCGTGCCGCTGGGATGAAAACCCCTCAGCGGTGCCGCGAGACCAGTCGGCGGATGAGATCGCCGTGCTGCGGATACTGCGCGTGCATGGCGTCTTCGACACCCAGTTCGAACTCGGCAAACTCGAATCCCGGCGCCACCGTACAGCCCACAAAAGCGTAATGCTGCGGATCGACAAGTTCGGCGGAAAACCAGGCGTGGGCCGGCACCAGCACCTGAAACTGGGCATCATCAGACAGTAAAGGGTTGCCTAGGCGGTGGGTTGTAAGCTCGCCGTCCGCCGCAATAACATGCACCAGCAAGGGATGGCCGCAATAGAAGTGCCACATCTCGTCAGAAGCTATACGGTGCCATGCGGAGTAGGCGCCGGCGTTAAGCAAGTAGTAAATTGCCGTGGAAGCGCTGCGCTCAAGCCCCCGCGGATGGCGGATAATATTCTCGGCGCTGCGGTATGTTTCG
Organism: Pollutimonas thiosulfatoxidans; assembly: GCF_004022565.1. Lineage (NCBI taxonomy): Bacteria > Pseudomonadati > Pseudomonadota > Betaproteobacteria > Burkholderiales > Alcaligenaceae > Pollutimonas > Pollutimonas thiosulfatoxidans. Next base: position 1,106,248 of record NZ_CP022987.1, on the reverse strand, counting down.
ACGTAATGACCGCCTTCAGGATGGGGGATCAAATCGAATTGGCGTATCAAACGCTGGACATCGTCGGGCGTGCTCATGCCGTAGTCTAAACCACCTGCACAAGCTTGCCGATATGGTGTTCAATAGCGCTCATGAAAACCGATACACCCGTCGCAGAAAACTCCGAATCGCCCTATGCATGGCTTAGGCTGGTCGTCTCTTTAATGTTGATGACGATAGGCGGTTCGGGCATGTACGCCATTACCGTCGTGCTGCCGCAAATCCAGGCAGAGTTCGACGTCAGCCGCTCTGATGCCTCCCTACCCTACACCTTGACGATGATAGGTTTTGGGCTGGGCGGCATCCTGATGGGTCGGCTATCGGACCGCTTTGGTATCGTCACACCCATCGTGCTCGGCACGCTGGGCATCAGCTCGGGCTTTATCTGGGCCGGGGTCAGCGGCGACCTGTGGCAATTCAATCTTGCGCAAGGCCTGCTGATCGGCTTGTTTGGCACGGCGGCCACCTTTGCGCCGCTGGTGGCGGACACCTCGCAATGGTTTACCCGACATCGCGGCATTGCGCTGGCGATATGCATGAGCGGCAACTATCTGGCCGGAGCCGTGTGGCCGCCCATCATGCAGCACTTCATCGACACCGAAGGCTGGCGAACCACCTATATCGGACTGGGCGTCTTTTGCCTGGTGTCCATGCTGCCGCTGGCTTTGGTGTACCGACGCCGTCCGCCGTCCGTGTCCGTGACAGCTACCGTTACCCACGCACGGCCTACGGCCCGCTTTGCGCTGGAAGCGGCCCGTTCGAATCCCGCCAGGCCCCTGGGCTTTTCGCCGGCCACCTTGCAGTTGCTGCTGTGCGTAGCCGGCGTAGCCTGTTGCGTTGCGATGGCCATGCCGCAGGTCCACATAGTTGCCTATTGCGGCGACCTGGGTTTCGGGGCGGCGCGCGGTGCCGAGATGTTGTCGCTGATGCTGGGCCTGGGCATCGTCAGCCGGCTTCTGTCGGGCTGGATATCCGATCACATTGGCGGCCTGCGCACCTTGATGTTGGGTTCCATCTTGCAAGGCCTGGCCCTGCTGATGTTCCTGTCCAGCAATGGCTTGGTGTCGCTCTACTTGATATCAGGCATGTTCGGCCTGTTCCAGGGTGGCATCGTGCCGGCCTATGCCCTGATCGTGCGTGAGTATTTTTCGCCGCAAGAGGCTGGAACGCGCGTGGGCACTGTCTTGATGGCCACGCTGTTCGGCATGGCACTGGGAGGATGGATGTCGGGCGCCATTTTTGACCTGTCTGGCTCCTATCATGCGGCCTTCCTGAACGGCATTGCCTGGAACCTTCTGAACATCAGCATCATCGGTTTCTTGATCTACCGGGCCCGCGGAGGCTTCGGGCCTAGGGGTATACCCGCAGCGACTTAAACCAATGTATAAGAAAATGTTGTAACTGCCTAATATCAAGGCGTTTCTTCTGATACCATACACCGAATCTAGTTCAGCTCAAGACTCGGCCATGCCTTCCTGGAATCAAGCTCTGCGTCGTTTTTCCCTTTCGGCCCTTGCTCCGGCCTGCCTGTTGCTTACGTCGGGCACTGTGTTCTACACGCAGACCCAGGCACGCAGCCACACGCCAGTGGCCGAAGCCGCGCATACAACGCGTGTAGTCGAGCGCCAGAACCTGAGGCCGGTTAATCGACAGCAATCACAGCTACGTGTCGGTCTGCGCAAGGCATCTTTGTCTGGGGCCGATGACATCGTAGTGCAACGCCAGGCTGCCCCGACTCGCCTCGAGCAAGCCGGCCCGAAAGCCGCACTCCATTCAGAAGCCGCCCTGGTGCTGGATCTGGACAGCGCCAACGTACTTTACGACAAGAATAGCGATGAGGTTCGACCCATCGCATCGATCTCCAAACTCATGACTGCATTGGTGGTTGCCGAAGCGGGACAATCGATGGACGAGATGCTGCAGATCTCCGATGCCGATGTCGACCGGCTACGCCATTCGCGCTCGCGGCTGGCGGTCGGTACCGAGCTTAGCCGCGCCCACATGTTACACCTGGCCTTGATGTCTTCCGAGAACCGCGCCGCCAACGCCCTGGGCCGCCATTACCCTGGCGGCTTGCCTGCCTTTGTACGCGCCATGAACGACAAGGCCCGTGCACTGGGCATGCGCCATACCAATTTTGTCGAGCCCACCGGACTGTCCAGCGACAATGTGTCCTCACCGCGCGACCTTGTCAAATTGCTTGCAGCGGTCAACAAGCATCCGGTGATCCATCGCTATTCCACCGACGACAAAGAAGAAGTAACCATAGGCCGCGGCCGCCAACTGGTGTTCAGCAATACCAATCGACTCGTGCGCAACCCGGGCTGGGACATCCAGATATCCAAGACTGGCTTCATCAATGAAGCCGGTAAATGCCTGGTCATGCTGACCCGCATCGACGACCGCGATGTCGCCATCGTCTTGCTTAACTCCAGCGGCAGCTCGCGCATAGGCGATGCCGTTCGCCTACGGCAATGGGTCGAAAGCGAAAGCCATCTGGCGATGCTTTAGTCGCGCGGACTACACCATGTGCATTGCCTATCTTGCTATCGGGGCGCATAAGGACTGGCCGGTATTCATCGCGGCCAATCGTGATGAGTTCCATCAGCGTCCCTGCCAGCCTGCGGCGCCCTGGCCCAACCGACCCGACATCATCGCCGGCATCGATGTGCAAGGCGGAGGCACGTGGCTGGGCGTGACCACGGCGGGCCGTTATGCCCTGATCACCAACTACCGTGACCCCGGCAAGGTGCTTGCGGATGCCCCGACGCGAGGAGATCTTGTCCGCCGCTTTCTTGAAGGCGACACGCCGCCCAGCGAGTATGCCAGGTCCTTGAGCGCAACCGCCGGCGACTACAACGGCTTCAATCTTATTGTGGGCGATTTGTCGGAAGCCGTTTACCTGGGCAACCGCAGCCCTGACTCAGCAGTTGTCAGCCTGGAGCCAGGCACTTATATTTTGTCGAACCACCTGCTCGATACGCCCTGGCCCAAAGCCGAGCGGCTCAAGCAAGCGCTCGATGCCTACCCCATCGAGCATCTGTCGGAAAGCTTGACGGATGTGTTCCACATCCTGAAGGACGGCACCGTGGCGGACGATGCGGCCCTGCCCAGTACCGGCCTGACACTGGAGCGCGAGCGTCTGCTTAGTAGTCCATTCATAGTCAGCCCCGACTACGGTACCCGCTGCTCGACGATCGTCGCCCTGCGTGCTGACGGGCATTCGATATTTAGCGAAGTAAGCTTTGACACGCTGGGCAAGGCCATCGAACGCCACGATTGGCCCTTTTGCCTATCGGCCGGTATCGCGATGGACGCGTGAATGGGCGCACCGTCAATGCATCAATGCAGGGTCGGCCCACCCTGCCCAGCTTGCTTCTCACGCAGCTGATCTTCCTGTAGCGTAGACATGGCGTCCTCCCAACTGCGTAGCGGTACACAAGTCTGCAGCCGCACAATGGCTTGACGAATCAATGCCTCATGCAGTTCATGGCCTATGCGCGAGGCGACGTCCAGGGTGGCATCACCCTGAAGGCTCGCCAGTTGCGATAAGGTCGATTCCACTTCCTGTACCGACACTTGCTGATCGTTGGCACCATGAAAGAAATGCAGCAAAGTAGCAGGCGGCACCACGGCGGGCATGGTGGCGTACAGCCCCGAGAAAGCCAATACGCGGCCTGCCAAGCCATGATCAGCGTGGCTGGCCTCCAGCGCCATTGAGGCCCCTTGGGAAAACCCGGCCAGTGCAGTTTGCTGGCCTGACAAGCCGAACTTTTCCTGTAGGGTCCGGATCAGCTCGATCAGCGGGTTCACCGAAGCCGCTACGCGAGCACGGTAATTCTCATCCTCTGGATTGCCCGGGTCTATCCAGTGGTAACCGCCAGGTTGTTCGTCTTGCCACGACGGCTGGTGGAAGCCATAAGGCAACACGACAATGGCCATAGGAAAGGCAAGCTTGATGGCGTCGGCCAATGGCGCTACTTGCTGCGGATCGGCGGATTCGCCGTGCAGCAGAACGAAAAGCAGTTGGGGCTTGCCTTGACGAGGCACGAAGATCAGGGGGTCCGGAACAGGCGGCTGTTTGGCCATAACCATAAAACACTCCTGGGCGCAGCCCAGTCCATTCAGTCAGTATGAAAATTGTACGCCACCGGGCGGAAGCGTTCAGCGCGCTGACAGAAGTCTATTAAAATGTGTGACTTTGGCCAGGACATCGACATGAACAATACGCTGCGAGAACAACTAAGCGAAGCCGTCAAAACAGCCATGCGCGCGAAGGACGCTGCGCGCCTGGGTACGCTGCGCTTCCTTCAGGCCGCGATCAAGCAAAAGGAAGTCGACGAGCGCCGCGAACTGGACGACGCCGCCATCACCGCCATTATCGAAAAGCAAGTCAAGCAGCGCCGCGAATCCATCGCCGCCTTTGAACAGGCCGGCCGAACTGAAACAGCCGAAAAAGAAAAGGCCGAAATCACTGTCCTTCAAGAGTTTTTGCCGCAAGCCGCCACAGCACAAGAGGTAGAAGCCGCCATCGATGCCGCCGTGGCGCAAGTATCTGCCGATGGCGTGACCGGCGGACCCGCCATGGGCAAAATCATGGCGCTGGTCAAGATCAGCCTGGCGGGTCGCGCCGACATGTCGGAGGTCTCGGCGCTGGTCAAGAAACGTCTGGCTTAGAGCGGCACTGCGGCGCGGGGCGTCTTACTTGTAGACCACGCAAACGGACATATCCATCAAGACCGAATGCCGCATGGCCGCCAAGGCGCGCTCGTCCCAAGGGCTGGGACCCCACACAGTATGGGTGACACGCGTGTGCTTCGAGTCGATGGCTTCGATGTCGCTGCGGGCGACTTCAACACCACCTATGGGTGCGCGCACCGCCACTGTACCGGTCTGCATGGCCGGATCTACCGTGGCATGGACGTCGTATTGTTTTTTGCCACGCAGACACTCGTCCGCCTGGTTCTGAACGCGCAGGTAAACCGTTTGGTAGCTACGCGGAACGGTGTAGGAAACCGTGGGAAAATCGCCGCCGGGCTGTATGCCCATCGTGCAGGCTGACAACAGCACCGCAGTGCCCATACCGATAAGTAGCGCCTTCACCTTGCTCTCCTGTTACGCCGTTCGACCGCATCGTAGAGCTAAAGTTAGCACGCCGGGCATTCAACTGCATACTTCGGTGGCAGTTGGCGCAAGCAGTGCCGGATAATCCACGTAACCCTGCGGGCCGTCCGTATAGAAGGTGGAGGGGTCCCAGTCGTTCAATGCGGCACCGCTTTGCAGGCGGGCCACCAGGTCGGGGTTGGCAATGTAGGCCTTGCCAAATGCAACCGCATCAGCATGGCCATTGGCCACGGCTTTGGTAGCGCTGTCCGGATCGTATTTCTCATTGACGATGATGGGCCCGCCAAACAACTGTCGCATGCGCCCGGTAAGGCTATCGTCGCCCAGCGCTTCCCGCGTAAAGATAAAGCCCACTTTCCGTCGGCCCAGCGCTTCAGCCACATAAGAGAACAAGGCGCCGGGATCGGAATCCGACATCGAATGGGCACCGCCACGTGGCGAGAGGTGTACGCCGACACGACCCGCGCCCCAGACCCCTGTGCAAGCATCCACAATTTCCAGCAGCAAGCGGGCACGATTTTCTATCGGTCCGCCGTACTCGTCGCCCCGGTGGTTCGAACCGTCCTGAAGAAATTGGTCGATCAGGTACCCGTTGGCGGCATGAACTTCGACGCCATCGAAACCCGCCTCGCGGGCGTTACGCGCCGCCACGGCGAAATCCTGCACTATGGCGGGGAGTTCTTCAGTATGCAGGGCGCGCGGCACGACATAGGGGCGCTTGGGCCGCAACAGGCTGACAGTGCCCTCACATGCGATGGCGCTGGGCGCTACCGGGATCTCGCCGTTCAGGAATTCAGGATCTGAAACCCGCCCGACATGCCACAGTTGCATGAAGATCTTGCCACCCTTGCCGTGTACCGCCTGGGTAACGCGCCGCCAGCCTTCCACTTGCGCAGTGCTCCAGATGCCCGGCGTATGGGGGTAGCCCACACCTTGCGGGGAAACGGAGGTGGCTTCCGACAGAATCAGGCCCGCCGTCGCACGCTGGCAATAATAGCGGCGCATCATATCGTTGGGCACGCGCCCTTCCGATGCTCGGTTGCGGGTCAACGGCGCCATCACGACGCGGTTCTTCAAGGTTACGGCGCCAAGCTGAAGTGGCTCGAACAAGCTGGTCATAATCAAGCTGTTGTCCTACTTAATACGGTAAAAAAGTCCATAAGGGTTTTTACCAGAATTTTACAGTCTTCACCAATGCACTAAGGTAGTACCACTGCAACCTCGAGGACTATGAAGATCACCATGGGACAATTCGCCGTCATCGGCCTGGGTCGATTTGGTTCGGCAGCCGCGCTTGAACTGATGAAAATGGGCCACTCGGTACTGGCTGTAGATACCGATGGCAAAGTCGTAGACGCCTTGGCTGACCAGGTTACCCACGCTGTCATCGCTGATGTTACCGACCGCAGCGCCCTGGAGGAATTGGGCCTGGAGAACTACGACGTAGTACTGGTAGCCATCGGCGAAGGAATACAGGCCAGCCTGGTATGCGTGGTGCATCTGAAGTCCTTGGGTATAGGCCCGATCTGGGTCAAGGCCAGTTCGCACGCGCAGCACCTCATACTGAACAAACTGGGTGTAGACCGCATTGTTCATCCCGAAGAAGAAATGGGCATGCGCGTGGCCCAGACACTGAGCTACCCCATGGTCAACGACTACATTTCGTTGGGCAATGGCGAGTTCGTGGTCGAGATCGGCGTCAGCGAGCGCCTGAAGGGCGTATCTTTAAGCGAGGTATTTGACGGCATGCCTGAAACTCTTCATGTATTGCTGGTCAAACGAAAAACCCAGGTCACCGTACATCCGCCTGACGACTTCGCCCTGCAGCCCAACGATGTGCTGGTCATGCTCGGACAGTTGTCGGCCCTCAAGCACATCGCACCCAAACTGGTCTAGCATGCGCAACTGGCTGCCGGCATACGGCTACGGATCCTACACGCGCTTCCGGCGCACGGGGCTGTTGCGAGCAAGCCCGCCTATTGTGTTGGCAGCGGGGTTTGTCGTGCTGATCCTGATAGGCACGCTGTTGCTTGCCCTACCAGTCTCCGGTACCCGGCCTATAGGCTTGATGGCCGCATTTTTCATGGCCACCTCGGCGGTCACGGTAACGGGCCTGGCCGTAATCGACCCCGCCGTCTCCTTGAGCCCTTTCGGTCAGATTGTCCTTATTTCGCTGGTACAACTGGGCGGCCTGGGCTTTGTGACCTTTGCGGTAATCGCGGCTATTACACTCGGAAAAAAGCTGAGTCTGGGACAACAGGCCCTGGCTTTAGAGGCGTTCAACCAGACCAGCGTGTCGCGCATACGTCGTACGGCGATATCGGTCTTGCGGATCTCGCTTACGGTCGAGGCCCTTGCCGCCCTGGTATTGGCGCTGTGGTGGTGGCGCGATTATCCCTTCTTGACAGCCGTGTATCGGGCCACCTTCCATGCCATAGGCGCCTTCAACAACGCCGGTTTTTCATTATTTCCCGGCAGCATTGCGCAGTTCGTGGGCGACCCGGTAACCATACTGGTGCTGTCCACCTGCATTATTTTGGGCGGCATCGGGTTTTCCGTGCTTAGCGACGTAGGCCAGAAGAAACGTTGGGCGCCATTACTGACCTATACCAAGGTTATTCTGGCCGGCACCATTATCTTGAACTTGGGCGGCTTTGCAGCGATATGGGCGCTGGAATACCGCAATCCCGATACCCTGGGCGAGCTTCCTGTCCATGCTCAGGCACTGGCCGCCTGGATGCAAAGCGTAACCAGCCGCACGGCCGGCTATGTCAGCATCGACGTCAGCGAGCTGCGCGACAGCTCCACCCTGGTGACGATGTTGCTGATGTTCATAGGCGGCGGCTCCTTGAGCACGGCCAGCGGCATCAAGGTCGGGACTTTCATCATCCTCGTGGCAGCCGTCTATTCCTATCTTTTCCATCGTAAAGAGGTCGTGCTGTTCAAACGTTCGGTGTCGCCCGACACCGTGCAAAAGGCCTTGGCACTGCTACTGGTGACCGCGGCACTGGTGTTTGCCGGCACCCTGATACTGACTGTGCTGGAGGACGCCCCGCTAGTCGACATCGCATTTGAGGTGGTCTCGGCCGTCAGCACCACCGGCATGTCGCGCGGACTGACGCCCCAGTTGTCCACTCCCAGCCAATTGCTGGTGATCGTACTGATGTTCGTGGGGAGGCTCGGGCCGCTTACCCTGGCCTACAGCCTGGCTACCCAGAAACGCAGCCGCGTACGCTATCCGGAAACAGAATTTCAGGTGGGTTGATGGGCTCTGGGCCTGCCCTTGCCCATCGGCATCCGGGCGGCGATTGTTTGTGCTAGAATCTCGTCTTTCGCTGATCTTGATTTGGTCGATCAGCGAAGTGACTAAAGGCTGAAAAGGCCGATAGTTTCGGGGCGTAGCGCAGCCTGGTAGCGCACTTGCATGGGGTGCAAGGGGTCGCGAGTTCGAATCCCGCCGTCCCGACCAACATAAGATAGCGGCTTGGCATGATTGCCAAGCCGCTTTTCTTTTTGCCCTTCCTTCCCTCCTCCAAACATCCCCCTGGCGTACAGCTGACGTAAGCCGTATGTCGCATTCTGCTGCGCACGATTCCTCTCTAAGATTTCCTCCATAAGTCTGTATCCAGAAATAAAAAAACGTAGCTGGCAGGCGAAGCACAAAGCTTCGCAACAGTAGCCCGCTATGCCAAGGATAAAAATAGAGGGAGCTTGAATCATGTGCCTGTCCAGTCAAATAAGAACGCCGACAACGACGCGAACTGGACAACCATGAACAAGCGCTCTTCATACAAGGGCGTGCTGCTTGTAGCCCTGGGCATGCTGTGCGGCCCCGGCGTGGCCGCAGTCCCCGGACCTGCCTATGACGCCTTGATCCTTCAGGCCCGCGAGGGCAATCATGAGCCGGCTTTGGTTATGCTCCGGCAGCATGCGCTTGAGCATCCCATGGACCTGCGCGCCGCCTACGACCATATCCTGATTGCGTCATGGGCGGGCAAGCCCGACGAAGCGATCGCCGCGTATGAGGCGCTGGACCCGGCACCCAACCACCCTCCAGCGGATGTGCTTGACGCCCTGGCGCGCGCCTATCGCGACACCCAGGCATGGGACCAGGCCCTGCTTCACTTCCGGCAGGGTCGCCAGCTATACCCCAATCGTGACAGCTTTGCCGCTGGCGAGGTCATGACGCTGGCTGACGCGGGACGATCCCGGGAGAGCATCGCCTTGGGCAAGGCCCTGGTACAGGAAGAGCCCGATAGCGCCGATCGGCGTCTGGCGCTGGGTTACGCATATAAGGGGATAGAGTCGCCCTATCCCGTACTGGAAGAAGCTGACCGCGCGCATCGGCTTGCCCCGGAAACCGGCTACGTCACACGCGAGTACATCGCTGCTCTGCATGACTCTGAACTGGCACATGCCGCCCTGGAGGCGGCTCGTGCCAAGCTGGGATTGGTCTCGCCCGAGAAAATGCGCGACCTGGAAGCCGATTACATCGCCGAACTGGTGCGTCTGGCCGCGATGCCAGCTCGCCAGGAACATGAACGCTACGCCATCGCAGACCGGGCGTTGGCAGAGTATGACCGCTTGATCCCCGAGTGGTCGGCACTTGGGCCGGAAGCCCAGGCCGATGTGCTGCGTCTGCGTACGGACAGGATTCAGGGCCTGCACGCCAGAAACCGGATGCGCGATGTGGTTATGGCGTATGAAGCTCTGGTCGCTGAGGGCCATGAAGTGCCGCGTTACGTGTTGAATGATGTGGCATCCGCCTACCTGACGCTCAGGCAACCCGAAATGGCCCAAACGCTGTTCAGCCGGGCTCTCCAGGAGGAGCGCGTTGGTCAGGTCAGCGCGGGCGAACGTCTGAACAACCAAACGGGCTTGTACTACGCCCTGATTGAAGGGGAGGATTTTGAGGCGGCACAGAGTCTGATAGAGCAATCCCGTGCAGACTATCCCACCTGGCGCCGCATCAGGGGAGTGAAGCAAAAGATCCCCAACGACTTGCACCTCTATGCCGAGCAGACCGCAGCATTGGGGCTGTTTTATGTAGACGACACCGTGGCCGCGCAGGAACGCCTGGAAGGCCTGGTTGCGCGGGCGCCTCGTAATGTCGGACTAAAAGTCGCCCTCGCCAATGTCTATCGCGGCCGAGGTTGGCCGCGCCGCGCCGAGAAGGAGCTGAAGATGGCCGAGGCGCTGGAACCCTTGTCCGTGGAAGTCGAGGCGGGTCAAGGCCTGACCGCCCTGGATCTGCGCGAGTATGAGCAAGCAAGAGTTCTGACAGAGGACCTGGATGCGCGGTTTCCCGAGCACCTTTCCAGCGCAAATCTGCGGCGCGAATGGCGGGTCCACAATATGGCCGAATTGCGCGTGCAAGGAGACTACGGCATCGCCTCAGACAGCCCTGTGACCGGCAGCAATGACTTGAGGCTGGAAACAGTCCTGTACTCCGCACCACTGAATGACCACTGGCGAGCCTTCGCCGGCGCAGGTTATGCGAGCGGCGACTTCGAGGAAGGCAGCGGCACTTACCGCTGGGCGCGAGCGGGCGCGGAGTGGCGCGCACGAGGCCTGACTGCAGAAATTGAAGCCTCCAGTCATAACTATGGGCATGGCACGAAGCCGGGTGCACGGGTGTCTGTTGACTACGACATCGACGACCAATGGACGGTAGGCGGGTCGGCGGCGCTACGTTCGCAGGAAACCCCTTTGCGCGCCTTACGCAGCGACATCACTTCCAACGCCGCTGCGGCATATATCCAGTGGCAGCACAGCGATCAACGAGAGTGGCGCTTCTCGTTTTCACCCAGTCGATTCAGCGACGGCAATACGCGTTTGTTCGCCCTGCTTTCGGGGCGCGAACGGGTCTATACCGCCCCACACTTGAAGGCCGACTTGAACCTGGCCGTGGCGGCATCGCGTAATTCTCTGGAAGACGTCCCGTATTTCAACCCCAAGTCCGACCTTGAAATCCTGCCTTCGGTAACGCTTACCCATTTGTTGTACCGCCACTATGAAACCGAATGGGAGCAAAGATTCATCCTCGGTGCCGGTACGTACACGCAGGAGGGCTACGGCACCGGCGCCATCGCCGCGGTGGGCTATGGGATGAACTATCGCTACAACAAAGTCTTTGACATAGGCGCGACCGTAACCGGGGTTAGCCGGCCCTACGACGGCGTACGCGAACGCGAGTTGCGCGTTGTTTTCGAAATGATATTCCGCTTCTAAAGAGACGCCATGATCGTCACCGCAACGCTAGCACCACGAGCTTTCAGCACCATGCTTCTTGCCTTCGCCTTGTTGGCCGGATGCGCCAGAGACATCCCGGCATTCGTGCCGCCCGACGAACGTTCGCGGCATAGTTTTCAGGAGCCCTGGCCTGCCAACCAATTCCTGGCTTTGGCCTATCACGATGTGGAAGACACCGAGCCGGATCAGACCTTTGTCAGTGTCAGCACGGACCATCTTATCGAACAGCTAAGTTGGCTGCGCGCGAGCGGCTACCAGCCGATCACGGTGGATCAGATACTGGCCGCCAATCAGGGCGGTCCACCATTGCCCGAGAAGGCGTTGTTGCTGACCTTTGACGACGGATATCGCAGCTTCTATACCCGGGTTTTTCCTATATTGAAGGCGTACAACTGGCCGGCAGTGTTGGCTCCGGTAGGAAAATGGGTTGACACTCCGCCTAACCAAAAAGTGGACTTTGGCGGGACACTGATTGAGCGCGAACGCTTCCTGACCTGGGATCAGATCACCGAGATGTCACGCTCGGGCCTGGTGGAGGTGGCTTCCCATACAGACAATTTGCACTACGGTGCGCTTGCGAACCCGCAAGGCAATCTGGAACCCGCAGCGGCGGTACGCCTCTATGACCCCGAGTCGGGCACCTACGAATCGGACGAAGCCTATCACAAGCGAATCTCGACCGATGTCGACCGCATTACCGCCAAGATAATCAAGGCAACCGGCAAGCGGCCCCGCGTCTGGGTGTGGCCTTACGGCGCGGCAAACGGCGAAGCGATGGAGATCGTCAAGGACAAGGGCTACTCATTGGTCCTCACGCTGGACAACGGCCTGGGCAAGGTCGACGACCTGACCAACATCCCTCGCGTCCTGGTGTCGAATGACCCGCAACTGACGAACTTCGCCTCGACCACCATGGTCATGGAGAACTACACCGTGATGCGGGTAGCCCATGTGGATCTGGACTATGTGTACGACCCTGATCCTGTCCAGATGGAAGCCAACCTGGGCGACCTGGTGCAGCGTATTGCGGACATGCAGATTACCACCGTATTCCTGCAAGCCTTCGCCGATCCCACGGGGGATGGACTGGCTCGCGAGGTTTACTTCCCAAATCGCCACTTGCCAGTGCGCGCCGACCTGTTCAATCGGGCATCCTGGCAACTGAAGAGCCGTGCCTTCGTCGACGTCTATGCCTGGATGCCGGTACTGAGCTTCGACCTGGACTCGTCCATACCTCGTGTGGCGGCCCGCGATATCGAGACGCAGACGACGGCAGTCAACCCGAACAACTACCAACGCCTGTCGCCTTTCGACCCGCAGGCGCGTCAGAAGATCATCGAGCTGTACGAAGACTTGTCCAAGCACGCCATGTTCAACGGCATTCTGTTCCATGACGACGCCTTGCTGACGGACTTCGAAGACGCCAGTCCGGCAGCACTGCAGGCTTACCAAGCAGCGGGCCTGCCTGGAACCATCGAAGCATTACGCGCCGATCCGGCAATCATGGAACGCTGGACCCGCTACAAAAGCCGCTACCTGATTGATTTCACCAAGACCCTGGCCCAGCACGTAAGCGCCATACGAGGGCCGCAGATCAAGACCGCGCGCAATATCTTCGCCGAACCCATCCTGAACCCCGAAAGTGAAGCCTGGTACGCGCAAAACCTGGACGATTTCCTGGAGACCTACGACTGGACGGCACCCATGGCGATGCCATGGATGGAGCAGGTTCCCGAAGGGGAAGCCGACGCCTGGCTGGATAGGCTGGTGGAAGCGGTGGCCTCGCGTCCCGGCGCCCTGAACAAGACGGTGTTCGAGATACAGGGCCGCGATTGGCGGACCACCAACGGCGAGGGCGAAAAAGGCCCCATTGATTCCGAACTGATGGCGCACTGGCTTCAACGGCTGCAACTGAGCGGTGCGCGAAGCTTCGGCTACTACCCCGACGACTTTACGAAGAACCACCCTCGGCTGGATGTCATACGGCCGGCCATCTCCAACGCCTGGTATCCATTCTGATGATAGACCGACTGATTGCCTTCCTCGTCCTGTGCATCGTACTTGGTGCGCCTTTTGGCCTGACCCTGGTCCTGACCAGCGACGTTCTATTGAATTTCGTGTTCTTTTACCCCTTGTTCATGTCGGGTATCTGGATGGCCGGCGGGCTGTACTTCTGGCTGCACTGGGAACGGAAGTGGAACTGGCGGCCTTACCGCCCGCCCCAACTGGAAGGCAATCCGCTCATCACCATACTGGTGCCCTGCTTCAATGAGGCAGCCCATGGCGAAGACACCCTGCTTGCCGCGCTGAACCAGGAATATCCCAATATCGAAGTCATAGCCATCAACGACGGCTCTACCGATAACACGGCGACCATGTTCGACCGACTGACCGCCGAGTATCCGCAATTGCGGGTCATTCATCTGGCCCGCAACCAGGGCAAGGCGATGGCGCTGCGTATGGGCGCGATGGCCGCGCGCAGCGAGTATCTGGTGTGCATCGATGGCGATGCCTTGCTTGCACCCGACGCTGTCAGCTATTTGGTGGCGCCGCTGATCAATCATTCGCATGTCGCGGCGGTAACGGGCAACCCCAGGGTGCGCACCCGTTCTACCCTGATCGGCCGTATCCAGGTGGGCGAGTTCTCCTCCATCATCGGGCTGATCAAGCGTACGCAGCGCGTTTACGGCCGGGTGTTCACGGTATCGGGGGTATGCACTGCATTCCGGCGCAAGGCCTTGGATGACGTGGGCTACTGGAGCCTGGACATGGTGACCGAAGACATCGACATCACCTGGAAGCTGCAGCGCGCCCACTGGACCATCTTCTATGAGCCGCGTGCGCTGTGCTGGATACTCATGCCCGAGACTTTGCGTGGCCTGTGGAAGCAGCGCATGCGCTGGGCGCAGGGTGGCGCCGAAGTCTTCATCAAGAACCTGACGACGATCTGGTCCTGGGAGCATCGCAGGCTTTGGGTACTGATGCTGGAGTTCTGCCTGTCCACCGGCTGGGCCTTCGCCTTCGGACTGTCGGTCGCGCTATGGCTGTTGGGACGAGTCACGATCTTGCCGGCTGATATCGCGGTCACCATGCTGATGCCACCTGCCTTTACCGGCATGGTGCTGGCCATGGTGTGCCTGTTGCAGTTCCTGGTCAGCGTACTGATAGATCGACGTTACGAGCCCACACTGGCGCGGTCCTTGTATTGGATCGTCTGGTACCCCTTCGCCTACTGGCTGATCAATCTTTTAACAACACTTTGCAGTTTTCCGAAAGTCATGCTTCGGATCCGGCGGCAGCGAGCGCGCTGGGTCAGCCCGGATCGTGGCATCAAGGAGCTCACATGATCATACAGACACAACGCACGCCCGGCGTGTTCGCGCTTGATGTGGTACTGACAGCGTTTGGGTGGGCCGGCTTTTTCTACCTGTTTACTCGCGGCGTTCTTTCTCTACTTCACACCCTGCCCTTTCGACCGCAGGTTCCTTTGCTGGAGGTGTTCCTGCCCACACTGAGCACGCTGGCGCTCTATCTGCTGGTCGCCGCATTCAATGCCCTGCTTGTGGTGCTGTGGGCGCGATACAACCGCATTGCCTCCACCAGCGACCGCGCCCAAGCCCTGCCGCACACTGAGGCCGACGACGACGTCCTGGCTGCGCATTTCCATGTGTCATGCAACCAGCTGCATGAAATCCAGGATAGCCGGGTGACTGTCATCTATCACTCGGAAGACGGTGACATCGCGCATCTGGAAACCGATCAATTGCGGATGCAACCGGCAGGAAACAGCCCGGTTTTCGAGACGGCGCGCGTGGCTTGACGCCACGGCGCGGTTTACGCCGTTCGGCCCCCACCGCCCAACATCGCATCCGCCATCAGAACTAAGAGACGTAAGCCATCTTCCGCATG
Organism: Pollutimonas thiosulfatoxidans; assembly: GCF_004022565.1. Lineage (NCBI taxonomy): Bacteria > Pseudomonadati > Pseudomonadota > Betaproteobacteria > Burkholderiales > Alcaligenaceae > Pollutimonas > Pollutimonas thiosulfatoxidans. The sequence continues at coordinate 1,090,924 of NZ_CP022987.1, read as the reverse complement.
TTTAGTGCGTTGACGATCTCTATCATTAATTCCAGGCCGTTTCGAAACGTTAAAAAAAGCAGCAAACATTCCGTTCGAATGAGGGGCAAGTAAGTGAATCAGCCAAATAACTACAAAAAACGCATCGCCGCTCAAGTGGTGCTATGGCTTACGGCTGTTATCTGCAGTTGCTCCTTTGCCCAGAGTCTCCCGGCCACAACCGACCCTTTACCTAAAACCAAGATCGATGAAGCCGCTGCGGCCGCCCCGAAGAGCGCAAGTGTCCTGGACGATCCCTTAACCGGCATCGTGGTCAATCGCACCGTGACCGTGTTGGGTCACGACTTCTATCGGGAATTCAGCGGCTTTTGGCGGCAGAAAGACATCAGCAGCCGGTTCACCATCTCGATACACGAACGGCCGTCTGCCCGCTTCGGCAGCGAAGTGTGGGTCGAGTATCGGCAGAACCGCGTTTTCCATGCCTTCCTGCCGCCCGCTCGGGCGCAGACCGAGAGGATCAGCGCGGCGGCGGTAGAGATCGTTTACCAAAACATCGCAGACAGTGAAGTGGCACGCGCCATGTTCCGTAGTCCAGACCTGGCTCCGGAAGAACTCTAGAACAACACCAAGGAGGAATCATGCATAAGCAAAACAAGGCACTCATCGGCGGCGCGTTGCTCGCCATGGCGTGCGCCACATCAACGCCGGCCGCCGCGACTGAGCTGGTCTACTACCCCTTCAATCCATCGTTCGGCGGTAACCCGCTGAACGGCTCGGTGCTGCTTAATTCGGCTTTGGCCACCAACCGCCACAAGGATCCGGATATTGGCAACGACGACTTCGGCATCGAGCAGAAGACGCCCTTGCAGCAATTCAACGAAACGCTGGAACGATCGATCTTAAGCCGCCTTGCTTCCGCGGCAAGCTCGCAGATCGTCGGTCCGGACGGCAGGTTCGTGCCCGGCACACTGGAAACCGACAGCTTCACCATCAACGTCGTTGATGTTGGAAACGGCGTCCTGACCATCACCACGATCGACAAGTTCACGGGTGCCACGACAACCTTCCAGGTGAGCCAATAAAAATGAATAACAACAATCCAGCACACAGCACAATGCGGCCGGCCGCAAAATTCGTGATGATGGCCGCGCTGTGCGGCTCCCTTGCAGCCTGCGCCGTCCCGCACAAGCCCGCGGAGGTGGCCACACCGGCGCATCTCACGCCCGCCACCCCATCCACACGCGACCTATTGAAGCTGCCCGAACCCAAGGGCAAGGTGGTTGTCGCGGTCTACGGTTTTCGTGATCAGACAGGCCAATACAAGCCCGCGCCGGACAGCTCATTCTCGACCTCTGTGACTCAAGGGGCCGCGTCCATGCTGGTCAAAGCCTTGCAGGATTCGGGCTGGTTTACGCCGGTAGAGCGCGAAAGCCTGCAAGAACTGTTGACCGAGAGACGCATCGTGCGCGCGCTGGACGGATCGCAGGGCGAGAACGCTCCAGCCATCCACATCCCTGCACTCGTGCCCGCGTCGATACTGATAGACGGCGGCATCGTGGCCTACGAAAGCAATGTGCGCACCGGGGGCCTGGGTGCGCGCTTCCTGGGTGTGGGTTTATCCACCCAATATCGGATGGACCAGGTAACCGTGGGACTGCGCAGCGTCGACATCCGTACCGGACGGGTATTGCAGACAGTATCGACCACCAAGACCATCTTCTCGTACGAGGTGCGACCCAGCGTCTACAAGTTTGTGAACTTCAAGGACTTGCTCGAGATCGAGGCCGGGGTAACTAGCAACGAGCCCACCCAGTTATGCGTCAAGGAAGCCATTGAGGCCGCTGTCATACATCTGACGGTGGAAGGACTGAAGGATGGTAACTGGCGGCTGAAGAACGAAGAGGATTGGTACTCGCCCCTCGTCCAAACCTACCTGAAAGAAAGCAACAGCTGGGCCGTCACCACCTTGGACGCGCAAGCACTGGACCAGGCAACAGTTGCCGCACCGAGCGGCCAGGATACCGGTGCGGGCACCATCGTGCCGACGCCGACGGTCGACGGTGTACAGGGCGGGCCGGCCAATAGCAATCCATAACATCGCGTTTTTGTCGGGCCGGTATGAAGACCGCCGGCGCGGCAGATGTACTCAGGTCTTTATTTAGAGGAGAACTGCAATGAGCATCAAACTTTCCGCACTCGCGTTGGGCCTCACCCTGGCCTACGGTGCAACAGCAGCCCTGGCTGCCGACGTTGCCACCGTTGACCAGAACGGCAACTTCAACAACGCAGTCATTGAGCAATGGTCCAACAATACGGCGCATGCAACGATTACGTCGTACGGCGACTTCAATGAAGGCTACATCGAGCAAAATGACAACACGTCGGCCGTGGCCACCATCACTACGTTCGGTGATTTCAATGACGCGGTAATCACACAAGAAGATGTCCGGACTTCCAATGCCACGATCTATCAAGCGGCAAACGCCGGTAGTGCAACCATAGATCAAAGCGGCGGGGGCTGGGGCGGCTGGTGGGGCAGCAGTGACGGCAACAACCAGAATGCGGTCATCAACCAGACTGCCGGCTGGGGTAATAACGCATGGGTCACGCAGACGGGCGACAATCTTGATGCCATCATCAACCAGGCTGGCTATCGCAACCAGGCCGGCATCGTGCAGGACGGCGATGGCGGACAGTACAACATGGCACGCATCAATCAGTCTGGCTCCTTCAACGATGGCTACATTTCGCAAAATGGCAAAAATCTTGTAGCTACCGTCAGCCAGTACGGCTCGCACAACGATGCAGTAGTACTGCAACAGGGTGCCAACTACACCGCAACCGTCACGCAGGTGGGCTACGGCAACGACGCTTATGTAAATCAGCGTTAAACCAGGCCTGGTTTCTGCGCGGGCAGTTAAATTCCTGTCCGCGCAGGCCCGCTGGCTGCTAGCGCAAACATGGAAGCCGCAGGAATCAATGGACGCAATATGATGAATGCAGATAGTGATATTCAAGTCTGGCTGGAGCGTTTGGGCCAAGCCCAACCCGCCGTCATCGTGCCCTACGTGCGTAGCGCGTCGGCACACCAGTTGCGATACAAGCTCAAGGCCACAAAAGCAGGCCCAAACGGGCGTTCCGTCATAGGACAAGGTGGCAATTTGCAAGTCGTAGCCGGCCAGTCCGCCCCGCTGGGGAAAATGACGATCACCTACGGCCCTGAAGATGATTGTCAGGTAGATGTAATTTTGTACGAAACTGGACAAGAGTATGCGCGGTTCGAGTTCGAATGCCCGCCAAATGGATCCTGATGAAGAAGAGTTTACGTTACGTAGCAATAACTTACTAGGGATTACTCAAGTAAACATATACTTGCACGCAGAACTGTGAGCAAATACCATAGTAATAAAAAGTGATCAATACCGATCACGATATGTTTCGCCACACGCGAATAATTCAGTGGAAAAATCTGCGATCTGATCGAAAGTGTAGTCTGTTGCATCGCTTCTCAGGCTTGGGCTCGATTTATACGCAGTACTTCTCCACAGAATGCGGTTCGCGTACAAGGCGAACGCCAACATGGGAAGAACGAGCATGGCTATCATTACCGTCATCGAGCCGCACCCCTTACTACGGCTCGGTATCCTTCAGTTGTTGACCGACGTTTCACCAGTAACTGAAACCCGCGGGAAAGATTACAGTTGTCTTGAACAAGACACTCCCGAACCCGGCAACTGCGATCTGGTCATGCTTTCCGTGTCATCGTTCGAACAATTGCATCATTTGGCATCCCAGGCCGAAAGGGTGTTTGGCCCCAAAGCCATGCTGCTGCTGTCCGAAGCAGACGACATGCCCCACACCGCGCAGGGCTTGCCGCCCAGTGTGCGAGGCTATGTGGCCAAGGATGCAAGCCCGGAAGTTCTGCAAGCCTCTGTCCGGCTGGTGCTGGCGGGCGGAACCTGCTTTCCGATGCGATCCGGGACACCAGCCAACCAGCCATTGCTGTCCCGGTTCCAGCCCGTGAAATGGCCGCCCGTTCCCGAAAAACCCAAGGTCGCAGCAAACTCCGCCAGCACCGAGTACGAGATGCTGGGCATCACGCCACGACAATACGAGGTCCTGGTGCTGCTGGCGCGCGGCTACCCCATGAAGACGGTGGGCCGTTGCTTGAATATTTCGGTGGCCACCGCCAAGGCACATACTGAAACGCTATACCAGCGCCTGGATGTGCACAATCGAAACGCGGCTGTCTACGAGGCGGTGTCTCGCGGGGCCACGCTGGGCTGGCCAACCATTACAGGCGTGGGCGACGATCAGAAGGCGGAGGCCTAGGGGGATGGGCCGGCAGTGTGCCGGCCGCAAGGATTAAAGCAGGCCCATCTGCAGCCGAGCCGGCTCGCTGATCATTTCGCGGCTCCAGGGTGGATCCCAGACCAGGTCGACAGTGACCTCATCTACGCCGTGTATGGACAGCAGTTTGTTGCGCGCTTCGTCGGCGATCATGGTTCCCATGCCGCAACCCGGTGCAGTCAAGGTCATTTGCACCTCGATGCGGAACTGCCCTTCGGCAGCCGGGCTGACCTTGCATGAATAAACCAGACCCAGGTTGACGATGTCCACAGGAATTTCGGGATCAAAGCAAGTTGCCAGCAGGCTCCAGGCAGCGTCCTCGACGGCTTGCGCGGTGACGGGACCATCGTGCATATGCAAGGTGGCCTCGTCAACCTCAAACCCCAGAGCGTCGCCGTCGGCGCCTTCGATCCGATACAGGTTGCCTTCGACCATGACGGTGTAGCTGCCGCCCAATTGCTGGGTAATCGTAGCTTCGCAGCCCTTCTCGATGGTGACTGGCGACCCATACGGCACCGCCACTGCCGGGCAGTCGCGCAGGACGATGACATCGTTTCGTGTGTAGCTCATAATGTGCCTCTTATTCGGTACGCGCCGTATCCCTGGCCTGCGTAATAGCGTTGTGCAAGGTGTGCCAGGCCAGTGTGGCGCACTTCACCCGCGCGGGGAACTCACGCACCCCGGACAACACTTCCAACTTGCCAAAGTCGCGGCTCTCGGGCTGCGATTCGGTCAGCATGGCGTGCATGTCGCGAAACAGTGCCTCGACTTCTTCTATGGGTTTACCTTGCACGGCTTCGGTCATCAACGACGCTGAGGCCGTGGAAATGGCGCAGCCATGTCCTACGAAACTTGCCTGGCGGACGATACCGTCTTCAACAATGGCGTAAACCGTTAATTGGTCGCCGCACAAAGGGTTATGGCCGACCGCCGTATGGCTGGCGTCGGACATGGCATGAAAATTACGGGGGTGGCGGTTGTGATCGAAGATCACTTCCTGGTAGAGCTCTCGTAAATCGCTGTGCTGCTCGTTCATCCGCGAGGTCCTGTTCCAAACATTTTCTGGGCTATCTTCAAAGCCGCCACCAAGGCAGTAACGTCGTCCGCGGTGTTGTAAAGGGCGAACGCTGCGCGTGCCGTGCCAGGTATGCCAAAGCGTGTCATGAGCGGCATCGCGCAATGGTGCCCCGCCCGTATGGCAACACCTTCGGTATCAAGGATGGTGCCCAGATCGTGCGGATGTATGCCTTCGACCACGAATGACAAAATGGCGGCCTTGTGTGCCGACGTGCCAATAAGACGCATGCCCGGCAGCTCGGCAAGCTGCGCCGTTGCCAGATCCAGCAGGAACTGCTCGTGGGCCGCGATGCGCTCCAGGCCTAGCTGCTGCACGTATTGAATGGCGGCGTCCATACCGACCACGCCCGCAATATTTGGCGTACCGGCTTCAAAGCGCTGGGGTACATCCGCATACGTGCTGCCTTCGAAACTGACGGTATAGATCATGTCGCCACCGCCTTGCCAGGGTGGCATGTCTTTCAGTATGTCGTAGCGCGCATACAAGGCGCCTATGCCGGTAGGCCCATATAGCTTATGGGCGCTAAAAGCGTAGAAGTCGCAATCAATTGCTTGCACATCGACTACCTGATGCGCGACAGCCTGGGCCCCATCGATCAGAACCTTGGCGCCCACGGCATGCGCCAGTTGTGTGATCTCTGCTACCGGATTGACCGTGCCCAGCGCATTGGAGACATGGGCCACCGCTACCAGCCTGGTGCGCTCGTTGAGCATGCTGCGAAACTGATCGAGCTCGACTTCGCCGCTATCGGTAACGGGCACAACCTTCAGCAGTGCGCCGGTCTGCTCGCACAACATTTGCCACGGCACGATGTTGGAATGGTGCTCCATGCCGGTGATCAGGATTTCGTCTCCGGTCTTCAAGGCGGAACGGCCCCAACTGCTGGCCACCAGATTGATGGCTTCTGTGGTGCCGCGGGTAAAGACGATTTCTTCGCTGCGTGCGGCGTTAAGCAATTGACGCACACGTTCGCGGCCCTGCTCGTAGAGATCGGTGGCGTGCTGCGACAACCAGTGCACGCCCCGATGAATGTTGGCGTTGGACTGCTCGTAGTAGCGGGTTTCTGCCTCGATGACGGACGATGGCTTTTGCGTCGTGGCACCGTTATCCAGATACACCAGGCGCTTGCCCTTGACTGGCCGCGCAAGGATGGGGAAATCGGCAACGCAATCCAACGTTGCTACGGCACTCGCAGCAAAGGCTGGCGCATTCATGCGTATTCTCCGAGTTCGGCCCCGCCCGGCACCAGCGACCGTATGGCGTCGATGACGCGCCGGCGCAGGATATCGGGCTGAATACGCCCCACGGCCTCGGCAGCAAAGGCATAGGTCAACACATGGCGGGCATGGGCTTCGTCCAGCCCGCGCGAACGCAAATAGAACAGGCTGTTATCGTCCAACTGCCCTACCGTGGCACCATGCGCGCACTTGACGTCGTCGGCATAGATTTCGAGCTCGGGGCGTGCGTCGGCCTTGGCCATGCGTGACAGCAGCAGGCTGTCGGACCGTTGCACCGCATCGGTCTTGTCGGCACCAACGCCAACAAGAATACGGCCGCTGAACACACCGCGCGCGGTGTCGTTCAAGATGCCGCGATAAAATTCGCGACTGCTGCCATGCGGCTGTGCGTGATCGATCAAGGTGTGATGATCGACGTGGCGCTTGCCATCGACGTAGTACAGCCCGTTAAGCAGGGTTTCGCAATGGTCGCCGTCAAAGCGGGTGGAAATATCGTGACGGGCCAGGCGCGCTCCGAAAGACATCGAGTGCGAGTTGAATGCCGAACCCTTTTGCTGCAGCACATCGGTAACGCCCAGATGAAATGCCTGGTGATCTTCCTGCTGCAACTTAAGCTGCGTAATGTTGGCGTCTTGTGCCAGGCTAAGCCGCGTGACCGTATTGGTTAAGCTGGCGCCACTGTCGTGCCCCACATAATGCTCGACAATAGTGGCCACAGCGCCGGCCTCGGCCGCTATCAGGTTGCGCGGGAAGTTTGCGATCCCCGGGGTGGCGGCTACGAACACCAAATGCACCGGCGCTTCCAGGGCCACGCCCCGCGCCAGATTGATATAGGCACCATCGTGCGCAAAGGCGACATTCAGCGTAGCAGTGGAAGAGCCATCGGTCTCGATGCCGAACAACTCCTGCACCCGGTCGGGCGCGTCGTCAAAGGCCTGGGCCAGCGTCGTGATGGTTGCGCCCGCAGGTAGGCTGCCCACGTCAGACAGGCCCGCTGCATAACGGCCATCGATAAACACCAGCCAGTGACCGGGCTCGTCGCGCCGCAGTTGCTGGACGAGGTCGGCAACGCCTTGCTCGGCTGCCGTCGAGTCGGAAGCAAATTGTTGGCTACCCAGCGCGGCCAGCGAGGTATGGCGCCACGCTTCTTGTCGCGTGGTGGGCCAGCCTTCGTCGGCGAAACGCTGTATGGCGCGCTTGCGCATGGCAGCCAACCACGGCATGCCGGCACCGGCAAGTGCCTGTTCGCGGGCCGAGAAATCGTTGACCCAGGATTGCAAAACGGTCATGCCGCAGCCCCTGTCTGTTGCGTGGCAAGCTCGTCTATCCAGCCGTAGCCACGCTCTTCGAGTTCGAGTGCCAGCTCGCGACCGCCCGAGCGGACGATGCGCCCGTGCGACAGCACATGGACGAAGTCGGGGACGATGTAATCGAGCAGCCGCTGATAGTGGGTGATGACGATCAGGGCGCGGTCCGGGGCGCGCAGGCGGTTGACCCCATCAGCCACGACCTTCATGGCGTCGATGTCCAGCCCCGAGTCGGTCTCGTCAAGAATCGCAAGCTTGGGCTCGAGCAAGGCCATCTGCAGCACTTCGTTGCGCTTTTTCTCGCCGCCCGAAAAACCTTCGTTGACGGAGCGATAAAGGAACTCTTCGCGCATGCCGACGGCTTTCATTTCGGCCTTCACGCGTTTGAGGAAGTCCATGGCGTCCAGTTCTGGCAAGCCGCGATGGCGGCGGCCGGCATTGACCGCCGCACGCAGAAAGTAAGCGTTGGATACGCCAGGTATTTCGATGGGGTACTGAAACGCCAAGAACAGGCCCGAACGGGCGCGGTCTTCGATGGACATGGCAAGCAGATCTTGCCCGAGATACTCGACTGTGCCCTTCTCGACGGTGTAGTCCTCGCGACCAGCCAACACTTGTGACAAGGTGCTCTTGCCCGACCCGTTGGGACCCATGATGGCGTGCACTTCGCCGTCCTTTACGTCCAGGCTCAGGCCCCGTAGTATCGACTTGTTCTCTACCGATGCGTGTAAATCTTTGATGCTCAACATTTGCTGCTTCTCCTTAGCCTACGCTGCCTTCAAGACTTACGCCGAGCAGGTTTTGAGCCTCGACTGCAAATTCCATGGGCAATTCCTTGAAAACTTCTTTACAGAATCCGTTCACGATCATGGACACGGCGTCTTCGGCCGACAGGCCCCGCTGCATCGCATAAAACAGTTGATCTTCCCCTATGCGCGAGGCAGTGGCCTCGTGCTCGACGCTGGCGCTGGGGTTTTGCACCTCCATCGTCGGAAAGGTATGTGCCGCGCAGCGCTTGCCGATCAGCAGCGAATCGCACTGCGTGTAGTTGCGCGCGTTCTCGGCCTTGGGCGTGATACGCACCAGGCCACGATATGTGTTGCTGCCATAACCCGCCGAAATGCCCTTGGAAATAATGGTGCTGCGGGTATTGCGGCCGATATGGATCATTTTGGTGCCCGTGTCGGCCTGCTGGCGATGGTTGCTGAGCGCAACGGAATAGAATTCGCCGACAGAGTCGTCGCCACGCAGGATGACGCTGGGGTACTTCCAGGTGATGGACGAGCCGGTTTCCACCTGCGTCCAGGATATGCGCGAGCGCGCACCCCGGCAGTCTCCGCGCTTGGTCACAAAGTTGTAGATACCGCCCTTGCCGTCCTTGTCGCCGGGATACCAGTTCTGTACCGTGGAATACTTGATCTTGGCATCGTCCAGCGCCACGAGCTCGACCACGGCGGCGTGCAACTGGTTCTCGTCCCGCATGGGGGCCGTACAGCCTTCGAGGTAACTGACTGAGGCGCCCTCTTCGGCAATGATGAGTGTGCGCTCGAACTGACCGGTATCCCGGGCATTGATGCGGAAATACGTGGAAAGCTCCATCGGACAGCGCACGCCCTTCGGAATAAACACGAAAGAACCATCCGAGAACACGGCGGAATTCAGGGCCGCATAGTAGTTGTCGCCGGGAGGCACGACAGTACCCAGATACTTACGTACCAGGTCGGGATACTCTTTCACGGCCTCGGAGAACGAACAGAAGATCACGCCGACTTCAGACAGCTGCTTGCGAAATGTGGTGGCAACCGAGACGGAGTCGAACACGGCGTCGACGGCAACGCCGGCCAGGCGGGCACGTTCGTGCAGCGGTACGCCAAGTTTCTCGTAGGTGCGCAGAAGCTCGGGGTCGACTTCGTCCAGGCTTTTTGGGCCGTCCGCCTTGCTTTTCGGGGCCGAGTAATAGCTGATGTCCTGGAAGTCGATCCGCGGAAAACTGACCTTGGCCCATTCAGGCAGGTCCATGGTAAGCCAGTGGCGATAAGCAGCCAGCCGCCACTCGAGCATGAACTCGGGCTCGCCCTTTTTCTTGGAGAGCAGGCGTATGGTGTCTTCGGATAGGCCTTTAGGGATGGTGACCGACTCGATGTCGGTGACGAATCCCGCCGAATATTCGCGATCGAGAAAAGACTCGATGGGGTCGTCGGCTGCGATCACTGCAGGTTCTGTCAGGGAATTCATTTACGAACACTCCAAGTCGTGGGGCTTACTGCCGTGCTGCCCGCGCTGGGCAGGAGTGGCTGTGCATTCAAAGGATATTCAATAGGGGTGGGACGCAGCATATCGGCTACGCTCACGTCTTCGAGCGTGCGCCGGACGATGGCGTTGATGCGTTGCCAGTTTGTACGAATATGGCAACCGGCCTCGACCGTGCAAGCGCCGGGCAGCGCCGTGCATTCGGTAATACCGAAGGGTTGATCGTCCAGGGCATCAATGATTTGCGCTATACTTATTGACTTTGCCGGGCGGCCCAACATGTAGCCGCCACGCGCGCCGCGACTGCTTTTTACGAGCTCGTGCTGGCCCAGCAGCTTAAGTATTTTGCTGACCGTGGGCTGGCCCAAACCCAGCGTATTGGCAAGGTCAGACGCGCTGAACACCCGCTCCGGGTGTCCTGCCATATGGGTCAGCACCAGCGTGCCGTAGTCGATAATTTTGCTGATCCGCAACAACCGCGTCTCCAACGTTCTGACGGTTTAAAGAGTCCATATAGTACTACTTTGGTACTATATGCGTCAAGCGAAAATGCTGTCGCCCGCCATCCCTACACCGCCTCTTGTCGCGCTTGCTGCATGGCCCACATTTGCGCATAGCGTCCCTGCCGGGCCAGTAGATCCCGATGGGTGCCGCGCTCTTGCACGCGGCCCTGATCCAAGACCATGATTTCATCCGCATCCACGATGGTGGACAGCCTATGAGCAATGATCAAGGTTGTGCGGTTGCGGGCGATTTGGCTCAGTTCTTCCTGGATGGCCCTTTCTGTCTTGGTATCCAGGGCGCTCGTCGCCTCGTCCAGGATCAATACGGGCGGATTCTTCAAAAGCGTGCGGGCGATCGCCACGCGCTGTTTCTCGCCGCCCGACAGCTTCAGCCCGCGCTCGCCAACCTGGGTTTGATAGCCATCAGGCAAACCCATCACAAAATCGTGGATGCTGGAAGACTTCGCTGCCTGTACGATTTCTTCCTGGGTCGCCAGCGGATTGCCGTAAGCGATGTTATAGAGGATGGTGTCGTTGAACAGCACAGTGTCTTGCGGGACGATGCCGATATGGTGGCGCAAGCTGGCTTGCGTCAGGTCGCGGATATCGATGTCGTTGATTTTGATAGCACCGGCATTCACGTCGTAGAACCGGAATAGCAGGCGCGACAAGGTCGATTTGCCGGCGCCCGAGGCACCAACGACGGCAAGCGTATGACCGGCCGGTATCGTAAAGTCGACGCCGAACAGTATCTGGCGGTTGGCCTCGTAGCCGAAGTCCACATTTTCGAAAGTCACCGACGCCTGGCTGGTACGCAGTTTTTTGGCGCCGGGCCGGTCAGCCACCTCTTCCCCCAGTTCCATCAAGCCGAACATGCGTTCCATATCGGCCAATGCATGCTTGATCTCGCGATAGACGAAGCCCAGGAAATTCAACGGGGCGTACAGTTGCGTCAGGTAGGCCGACACCAGGACAACATCGCCCACCGTCATGGTCTGGTTGACGACCCCGCTGGCAGACAGCCACAGCAGCAAAGTGACGCCAACGGTAATGATTGCGGCCTGCCCCATATTGAGAAAATTCAGCGACACCTGGTTCTTGACCGCGGAATCGACCCACTTGCCCAGATTGCGGTCATAGCGATCCAGCTCGTAGCCTTCGTTGCCGAAGTACTTCACGGTTTCGTAGTTGATCAGCGCATCGATGGCTTTGGTATTGGCCTTGCTGTCCAGATCGTTCATGCTGCGTCGATAGACCATGCGCTTTTCGGTCACGAACAAGGTAAACGCTATATAAGACCCTATGGTCCCCAGCGTTGCCACGGCGAAGGGCCATTCGTAGCGCCACAGCAATATGGCAGCCACCATGCTGATCTCGAGCAAAGTAGGCAAGATATTGAACACCATGAAGTTCAATAAGAAACCTATGCCTTTGGTGCCGCGCTCGATATCGCGGCTCAGGCCACCGGTCTGTCGCTGCATATGAAAACGTAGCGACAGGGCGAACAGATGCTGGAACAACTGAGCGGCAATACGCCGTATGGAACCTTGTGTAACGCGGGCAAACAAGGCATCGCGCAGTTCACCAAAGACGCTGCTGGCCAGCCTGGCGAAACCGTAACCCACCAGCGCGGCGACCGGCAATGCAAGCAAGGTTGCCGGCACGCTCAGCTTGTCGACGATGTCCTTGAGGAATAATGGCAGTATGACGCTGGCCACCTTCGCTGCCACCAGGCAAATGATCGCGGCAATCACCCGCCACTTGAATTGCCATACATAGGGCAAAAGCGATTTTATGGTTTGGATGTCGTTGCGGCGTTGAGGGGCGGGCCCTCGGCTGGTGAATCTCATGCAGGCGAATAAAAGTAGGCAGCGCTGTATTGTACTTGCTGCCCTTCGGTGGCCCGACGGGTCAGCGTACCGCCAGCCACAACCACTACAATATCGAACCCGAGAGCTTTAAACCGGAGTACCCATGGCTGTATCCCTGCGCGACAGCAAGACCGACCTGATGGCCTGCGCAAAAGGCGAGCAAAAAGCTTTTCAGAACTTGTATCTGCGCGAAGCGCCCCATATGCTGGCCCTCTGCCTGAAACTGCTTCCGCAACGGGCGCAAGCCGAGGACCTGCTGCGCGAGACCTTTGTGCTGATCTGGAAGAATGCCGACAGTTTTGATCCGGCCCTGAGCAGCGCGCGCGCCTGGATGTACAGCATCTTGCGCTATCGGGCACTGGCCCGCCTTCGTCAGCCGGGACGCAACCGCCCCAGCGATGAGCCGTCCTGGCCCGAGGCCATACCCGATCAGGCAGATCCTACAATGCTGGCACTGGCGCAACTGGATGAAACGCCGCGCAAAGCCCTTTTCATGGCCTATTACGGCGGCTACAACTATGAGCAGATCGCCGCGGAGCTGAAGCAGCCTGCAGGCACCATCAAACGAGCCGTCTGCGAAGGCTTGCAACGTATCTCGGAGCACTCACCGGCATGAGTTCCGCAACACAGAACGCGCAGCACATTTTCATGGGTGAGTACACGCTGGGCCTGTTGGGCCCCCAGGAAATCGCTCGCGCCCACGCCCTTTTGGGTGAGGACGAGAGCGCTGTAATAAGCGCCTTGCTCTGGGAAGATCGTTTCCTTGTGCTGACCGACATCCTGCCTCCCATCGATCCGTCGCCGCAATTGCTGCACGATATCCAGACCGCGCTGGGGCATGACACAACGCCGGCCTTGTCCAGCCTTTATCGGCAGCCGGCGGCGCGCAAACCAGCCGGCACTGCGGTGGCAGCGCCGGCGCCTGTCGTCCCAGCAGCGACACCCACTCCGCCACCGCCGTCCACAGAGCGCAAGCATCCCGCCGCCGACACACAGGTCGCCAAACCGCCGCTCAACCAGCCGCCGGCCACTACCACGCAAGTGGCCAACGCCAGCTCTCCCGAAGAACATGCTCCCAAGGGGCGCAGCGCGAAGGCGCAAGGCAATATCTGGTTATGGCGCGTTACCAGCATCCTGCTTGCCGTTATCGCGTTGTTCCTGGGATTAATGCCTACCCAGCCCATTGCCCCGCCCGTCACCATAGTGGAAGTGGCCCCTACCCTGGCCGCGATCTTGCAAGCGCCAGGACAAAGCTCCACGCCAGGCTGGATAGTGACCGTCGATCCTCAAGGCAATGTGCTGATGAATCCGCAAGTGCGCAGCGACACGCCGGCCGATACCTCGGTACAACTGTGGACGCACGGCCCAACCATGCCGCAACCGCGGTCTCTGGGTTTGGTCGATCCGAACCAACCCATCACTGTCCCGGCCAATATCATGGGCGACATCAGCGCGGGACAGATTGTAGAGATGACCCTCGAACCCAAGGGTGGCTCGCCGGTGGCCAGCCCCAGCGGCCCGGTATTGTTCATAGGGCGGCTGGTGAAATTTGGCGAGACGCCGGCGCCCCGCTAGCAAACGACGACGTTTACCGCCAGGCCGCCACGAGAGGTCTCTTTGTACTTGCTGCGCATGTCGGCACCGGTCTGGCGCATCGTCTCGATGACGGCGTCCAGCGAGACATGGTGTTGGCCGTCTCCGAGCAAGGCCAGCCGGGCAGCGTTGATAGCCTTGACGGCACCCATGGCGTTGCGCTCGATGCAGGGTATCTGCACCAGGCCGCCAATGGGGTCGCAAGTAAGCCCCAGGTTGTGTTCCATGCCGATTTCGGCGGCGTTCTCGACCTGGGCGGGCGTACCGCCCAGTACAGCGGCCAGTCCGGCCGCAGCCATCGAACACGCTACCCCGACTTCTCCTTGGCAGCCTACCTCGGCGCCTGAAATCGACGCGTTCTTCTTGTACAGGAAGCCCACCGCCGCAGCCGTCAATAGAAAGTCGACCACGCCCTCTTCGCTGTATTCCGGAATGAACGTCTGGTAGTAACGCAGCACGGCTGGCAGAAGACCAGCGGCGCCGTTTGTCGGCGCCGTGACCACCTGACCGCTGGCCGCATTTTCTTCGTTGACCGCCATGGCAAACAAATTGACCCAGTCCATGGCAAACAGCACATCATGATTGCCGGCACTGCGCTGCAACTCGCGGTATAGCGCTGGGGCGCGGCGCCTGACGCGCAAGCCGCCAGGCAGTAACTGGTCGGCCTGCTGATTGTTCAGGCCACAGCCGTGGTCTATGCAGGCATTCATGATGGCAGCGATACGGGCCAATCCTTGCCGTACTTCGGCGGCAGGTCTGATGATGGACTCATTGGCCATCATCAGTTGCGCCACGGACAAACCTGTTTGCTCGCAAAGCGCCAGCAGTTCGTTGCCGGTGGAGAAAGGATAAGGCACCGGCTCGTGCAGGGGTACGGATTCGTCCGAATCGGGAGAGTCCAGCGCGCGTATGAAGCCGCCGCCTATGGACACATAGCGTCCGGTGCTGACGATGCCCTGGACGGCATCAAGGGCCTCGAAGCGCATGCCGTTGGGATGCTCCACCATGGGCCGGATACGATAGGAAAATGCCTGTTCCGAATCAAACGATATCGCGTGTTCGCCCCATAAGCGCAAGGTGCCGTTGCGGGCTACTTCATCCAACAGCCGGGGAATATCGGACGGCACGACGGTATCGGGCGCCAGGCCCATAAGGCCCAGCATAATGCCCATGTCGGTGCCGTGCCCGCGACCGGTTTCGGCCAGAGAGCCAAACAGCTCTATCTTGATCCCCGATACCGCGTTCAGGGAGCCGCGCTGGTGTAGATCACGCGCGAAATGACGCGCGGCACGCATCGGGCCAACGGTATGCGAGCTGGAAGGACCTATGCCGATCTTGAAGATGTCAAATACGGAAAGTGCCACGGCGCCGCCTCGCAAGCTATCAGTGCCCTATTCTAGCGCGCCGGATCCTCGCTTGTTAAACGCCGTCGCGCTCCGGCGCCCATTGCAAGGCGCCTTCTATCGAAGTCAGGGCTTCCAGAGGTGACTGCTTGCGGAAGGCCGAAGGCGGCATGCCAACTTGCTGGCGAAACGCATGAGAAAAGTTGGCGACGCTGGAAAACCCGACCTCCCGCGCGATCACCGCCACGGGCAGAGATGTCTGTGTCAGCAAACGCTGGGCGCGTCGCATGCGCTCTTCGCGCAGGTACTGGGGTAGTGTCATGCCTGTGCCCAGACGAAGCGCGCGAGATAGGCGCTTCTTGCT
This sequence comes from Pollutimonas thiosulfatoxidans, assembly GCF_004022565.1. Classification (NCBI taxonomy): domain Bacteria; kingdom Pseudomonadati; phylum Pseudomonadota; class Betaproteobacteria; order Burkholderiales; family Alcaligenaceae; genus Pollutimonas; species Pollutimonas thiosulfatoxidans. Next base: position 1,075,048 of record NZ_CP022987.1, on the reverse strand, counting down.
GGTTTGCAACTTGTCGGCAAGCTCGCCCAGTTGGGGCGGGTTGGAAAGGTCGGTCACCAGCATCTGTTTCATCATACGAACCAGATACTGATCTACGGGTTCCCCGGGCTGGGGCTGAGCGGACACGGATTGCAACATAAGGCGGCAACAGGCGGGAACCTGATGGCCCCTTATATAACGTCAACTTACAACGTTAAAGGGCCGGCCGATATTTGTCCACGCAAGGCGTCGAAAATTGACGAAGCTTGACGATGTGCCCAAAGGTTCAAGACAGACGGAAGTCGCCACCTGACTCGGGGCCGGTCGCCGTCTGCGCCAGCGCTTCCGCGAGCATGTTGCGCACATTGTCCAGATCGTTGCGCAGGGCCTGGAGCTCGGCGCCGGAAAGGCGCACAGCGGCGTCCTGGTCGTGCGGCACGTCGTTCAGGTCGCCCAGGCGATTGCGGGCACCCGCAATGGTGAAGCCTTGCTCGTAAAGAAGATCGCGTATGCGGCGTATCAGCAAGACCTCGTGATGCTGATAGTAGCGGCGGTTGCCGCGACGCTTGACCGGCTTGAGCTGGGTGAACTCTTGCTCCCAGTAGCGCAGCACATGCGGCTTCACCCCGCAAAGGTCGCTGACTTCGCCGATGGTGAAATAACGCTTGGCGGGAATGGGGGGCAGATTGACGGGGGTTTCGGTAGTGCTCATGTGCATGCTTACTTCGTTTCAGCTGCGGGCTTGCCCGCGAGTTCGACGACGCTTTTTAGCTTTTGACTGGCGTGGAAAGTAACCACCCGACGAGCGGCGATGGGAATAACTTCACCCGTTTTGGGGTTGCGGCCCGGACGCGGCGGTTTGTTGCGAACCTGAAAATTGCCGAAACCCGAAAGCTTGACCTCTACGCCACGCGCCAGCGAATCGCGGATCTCTTCGAAAAACGTGTCGACGATATCTTTGGCTTCGCGCTTGTTCAGCCCTACGCGCTCGAACAGCATCTCGGCAAGCTCGGCCTTGGTAAGGGTACGGTCGGCATTCATCAGTAGTTTGCTCCTTAAGCTCTCTGGCGCACACGGTGGGCACTGACCAACGCTTCGAGTAGCCGCGCAAGGCACTGCTCGACCGTGGCATCATCCAGTGTCGCGTCGCGGTCTTGCAGCCAGAATCGGAAAGCCATGCTGGTCTCGGCGGCGCTGGACGACTTGTCGCGCCATACATCGAACAGTTTAATGTCTCTGACGATGCCAAGGGTAGCATTAGAACGAACCGTTTGCGTAAGTGTATCCAACAAATCCTGATACGAAACGTCCCGATCCGCCAATACAGCGAGGTCGCGTATGACGATGGGTTGCCTTGATACCTCTGCCGGTGTCGGCAGGGGCACTGTGGAAATCGCGTCCACATCGACTTCGAACACCACCGGGGCTTGCGCCAGGTCGGCCTGCTGCGCCCAGCGCGGATGGATTTCGCCGAGCCAACCTATGGGTTGTCCGTCTAGCAGCAGGCGCGCCGAGCGTCCGGGGTGCAGCGCCGGATGGGTATCGGGCACGCACACCAAGCCTTGGGCACGCACGCCCAGCAGCGCTTCCACGTCTTTCTTCATGTCATAGAAGTCGACCGGACGGGCTGGTACGGCCCACTGCTCTTCCAGCGCCGGCCCCCAGGCAGCGCCAGCCAGGCGCTGCGGCTGGCTTACACCTGCCACCGAGAGGTCGCCATCGGCGCTTTGCGCATCGCGCATGAAGACTCGCCCCAGTTCAAACACCCGCACCCGGCTTTGCTTGCGATTGGCATTATGAACAATATTGGCTAGCAAGCCGCCAATCAAACTGGAGCGCATCACAGCCAGTTGACTGGCGATGGGGTTGAGCAAGCCGATAGGGTGGGCGTTGCCAGCCAGATCACGTTCCCAGGCTTCCTCGACGAACGAAAAATTGATGACTTCCTGATAGTCCAGGCCGGCCATGCGAGCGCGCAACAGGTGGGGCCCGCGCTGCACCTCGGGCACGGCCAGCATCCGGGCCGGCGCCACTGGCGGCAGATCGGGGATGCGTTCGAAGCCATAGATGCGGGCAACTTCTTCGATGAGGTCTTCTTCAATGAAAAGATCAAAGCGGTATGTGGGCGGCGTCACCACAAAAACGTCGCCCTCCTCCACCTCGTGGACCAAGCCCAGGCTGGAGAAAATGCGTTCGACTTCGGCGCGATCCACCGGCACGCCCAGCACGCGGCGACATCTTTCCAGGCGCATGCGTACCGGCTCGCGGGCGGGCAGCTTGATGACCTGGTCGTCCAGCGGACCGACCTGCCCGCCGCAAATGTCCACCAGCAAGCGCGTCATGCGCTCGAGATGCTCGGTGACGGATGCGAAGTCGACCCCGCGCTCGAAGCGATGACTGGCTTCAGAGCTGAACTTGTAGCGACGCGCCTTGCCCATGATGGCCTCGGGCCACCAGAACGCCCCTTCCAGATAAATATCGGTGGTGTCCAGCGTGACAGCAGTAGCTTCGCCGCCCATGATGCCAGCCATGCTTTCCACGACGTCGCCGGCCGCAATAATGCCCACGTCGGGTGTGAGGTTCACCGTCTGGCCATTGAGCAGCTCCAGCGTCTCGCCTTCACGCGCCCAGCGCACCGTCAAACCGCCCTGGATGCGGCTCAGGTCGAACACATGGGTGGGTCGGCCCAGCTCCAGCATGATGTAGTTGGAGATGTCGACCAGCGCCGATATAGAGCGCTGACCCGCGCGCTCCAGGCGCGCCTTCATCCAGTCGGGCGTGGCTGCCCGCGCGTTGACACCGCGGATGACGCGACCGGCAAAGCGGCCGCAAAGGTCGGGCGCTTGCACCGTAACCGGCAAGCGATCATCCAGCGTTACGGGGACGGGCTCGAACCGGGGTACGCTGAGCGGCGCGCCGGTAAGCGCCGCCACTTCGCGGGCCACACCCAGCATGGACAGGCAATCCGCCCGGTTAGGTGTCAGCTTGAGCGTAAAAACGGTTTCGTCCAGATCGAGCGCATCGCGCAGCGACTGGCCAACCTTGGCGTTCTCGTCCAGTACCAGCAAGCCCGCATGATCTTGCGACAAACCCAGCTCGCGGGCCGAGCACAGCATGCCGGCGGAGGCCACGCCCCGCATCTTTGCCGTCCCGATCTTCATGCCACCGGGGAGCTCGGCGCCCACGCGTGCCAGGGGCACTTTGATGCCGGCGGCCGCGTTAGGCGCGCCGCATACGATCTGCAAAGGTTCGCCCGAGCCGTCGTCGACCTGGCAAACCCGCAGCTTGTCGGCATCGGGATGCGCGGCGATTTCGGTGATTTGTGCCACCACCACCCCGGAAAACGGCGGCGCTGCCGTGGCGGTCTCTTCGACCTCCAGCCCGGCCATGGTGAGCCGGTGCGACAAGGCATCGGTATCCAGGTCGGGATTTACAAAAGCGCGTAGCCAGGACTCAGGTAATTGCATAGTGATCTCGTCAGATGAAGGCGTTAACTGGTTTCAGCGATTGAACTGGCGCAGAAAGCGCAAGTCGCCTTCAAAGAACTGTCTTAAGTCGTTGACGCCGTAGCGCAGCATGGTAAGGCGCTCGAGGCCCGAACCGAACGCAAAGCCAATGTAGCGCTCGGGATCGAGGCCGAAGTTGCGAACCACTTGCGGATGAACCTGGCCCGAACCGGAGATCTCCAGCCAGCGCCCCTGATTGGGGCCGGAGGTGAACATCATGTCGATCTCGGCGGAGGGTTCGGTGAACGGAAAGAACGACGGGCGGAAACGCACCGACAGATTGTCCGTCTCGAAGAAGGCGCGCAGAAAATCTGTGTAGACGCCCTTCAGGTCAGCAAACGAGATGTCTTCGGCGATCCACAAGCCTTCGACCTGGTGAAACATGGGTGAATGGGTAGCGTCGCTGTCCACCCGATAGGTGCGCCCCGGCGCGATCACCTTGATCGGCGGCTTGTGCATGCGGGCATAGCGCACCTGCATCGGACTGGTGTGAGTGCGCAGCAACAGGGGCAGGCCCTGGCTGTCTTGCATGTCGACGTAGAACGTATCCTGCATGGAACGGGCCGGATGGTTCTCCGGGTTGTTCAGCGCCGTGAAGTTGGTCCAGTCGTTCTCGATCTCGGGGCCGTCGGCCACGTCGAAACCTATGGAGCGGAAAATCGCCTCGACCCGTTGCCAGGACTGAATGACAGGATGGATGCCGCCCATGGCCCTGCCCCGTCCCGGCAGCGTGACATCAATGGTCTCTGCGGCAAGCCGCTTGTCCAGTTCGGCCTGCGCAAGCTCGGCGCGGCGGGCAGTCAATGCGCCTTCGATTTGCTGCTTGAGCTGATTGATGCGCGCGCCCTCGGCTTTCTTCTGCTCAGGGTCCAGAGCAGCCAGGCCCTTGAGCAGCGTGGTCAGAGCCCCCTGCTTGCCAAGAAACTTGGCTTTGGCGTTTTCGAGCGCAGCGGCGTCGGGCGCCTGCGCAAATTGTTCTTGAGCCTGGACGAGCAGGTTATCGGCCGTAAGAGTCATGATGTCGCTTTTCCAAATGCAAACGGAGCCCCACAGAGCCCCGTTTGCAGCAAAACAGAATCGAAATCGATCAAGCAGCCAATGCGGACTTGGCTTGAGCTACCACGGCTGCGAAGCCGGCTTTATCGTTAACGGCCATGTCGGCCAGTACTTTGCGATCCAGTTCAATCGAGGCCTTTTTGGTGCCGGCGATAAACACGCTGTACGACACACCCAATTCGCGGCAGGCCGCATTGATACGGGTGATCCACAGGGCGCGGAAAGTACGCTTCTTGTTGCGACGATCGCGGTAGGCATATTGCCCCGCTTTCATGACCGCCTGTTTGGCGATCCGGAATACATTACCGCGGCGACCGCGATAACCTTTAGCTGCTTTAATTACTTTTTTGTGACGGGCACGGGCAGTAACGCCGCGTTTTACGCGAGGCATAGTAGTTCTCCGTTAATCAAGCGAAAGGCAGCATTGCCTTGACCGAGGCGACGTCTGCGTCGTGCACCGCGGTTGAACCGCGCAGTTGGCGCTTGTTCTTGGTTGTCTTCTTGGTGAGGATGTGGCGTTTGAACGCGTGACCTCGCTTGATGGAACCACTACCACGAACCTTAAAGCGCTTGGCAGCGCCTTTTTTGGTTTTCATCTTAGGCATGAGTAACTCTGTAATTTATGAACGCAGGTGGCCCCCAAACAAACTGGCAGCGCTTGCATAACCCGACTATTCACTTATTGGTTTCGCGGATTTAAGCCGGTTTAACTGTTCCGCCCCTTTAAACCGCGAAGGCTAGTCTCTTTGGCGTAGCGCCAACGAGAAAGCCATTGATTATACGACGATAGTTAAAGCCTTGTCTAACGACTTTTGCATGGGCGGTCAGCCCCAAGGCTGGCGGTATTGTATCGCTTCGGCAATATGCACGCCGCGTATCTGGCGCTGGGCGCATAAATCTGCCAGGGTGCGTGCCACCCGCAAAACCCGGTGCCCCACCCGTGCCGACCAGTGCCAGCGCAGCATTGCCTGACGCAGCAAGGCAGCGGCGTCCCGATCCAGCACGCAGTGCCGTTCGATGTCATCTATGCGCAACATGGCATTGCAACAGCCCTGACGGCGTAATTGTCGTTCACGACACTGGGCCACCCGGCTGCGCACCACCCCCGAGCTCTCTCCAGCTGCCTCGTCCATCCAATCCACTTGCGTGGTTGGCAGCGCAATCTGCAGATCGATGCGATCCAGCAAGGGGCCGGAAAGCCTGTTGCGGTATTTATCTACCTGGTCCGGCAAACAGCGGCAGCGCATGCTGGCATGGCCGAGCCAGCCGCAAGCGCAGGGATTCATCGCGGCAACCAGTTGGAAGCGTGCAGGAAAAGTCAGCGTGCGCGACGCCCGGGCGATGGACACGCTGCCGGTCTCTAGCGGCTCGCGCAGCGATTCCAGAACGTTGCGTTGAAAATGAGGCAGTTCATCCAGGAAAAGCACACCACGGTGCGCCAGGCTTATTTCGCCAGGCCGGGGACGGGCGCCACCCCCCACCAGCGCCGGCAGCGAAGCCGAATGGTGCGGCGCGCGAAAAGGGGGCAGGTCGCTATAGCCTTGATCCGTGCCGTTCAAACTGGCAAGAGCAGCCACCTCGAGCGCATGGTCGACGGTAAGCCTGGGAAGTAAGCCCGGCAGCCGATGCGCCAGCATGCTTTTGCCGGTACCCGGCGAGCCCGACATCAGCAGGCTATGGGCACCGGCAGCTGCGATCTCCAGAGCACGCCGCGCCAGCGGCTGACCCCGCACATCGGCCAGACACAACAAGGGGGTGGGACTGGGCCCGGCACAGTGCCGCCCCTGCGCTTGCTGCAAGACCGAACTGCCACAGAAGTGCTCTACGGTTTCAACCAGGGTGGCAGCCGCCAGTACAGTCAGCCCAGGCACATTTGCCGCCGTATCCGCACAGCCCGGCGGCAGAACCAGGATGGCGTCCGGATCGCTGCGCGCCACGGCCAGCGCAATGGCCAGCGGCGCGCCCACGGCGACGATGGCTCCGGTAAGAGAGAGTTCGCCGGCAAACACATAGCGGCGTAGGTCGGGCGCAGCACCAGCGGAGTCGGCGGCAGGCACCTGGCCCGAGGCCAGCAGTACGCCTAAGGCTATCGGTAGATCGAATCGACCGGACTCTTTGGGCAGGTCTGCCGGCGCCAGATTGACCGTGATGCGCCCCGCCGGGAAGTCAAAACCACTGCTGATGATCGCGGAGCGCACGCGTTCGCGGCTTTCGCGCACGCCGGTATCGGGCAAGCCGACCACATGGAAGGCCGGCAGGCCCGGTCCCACGTGGACTTCCACCCGAACAGCGAAAGCCTGTAGGCCGCAGAGCGCCCGGCTGGCCAATACGGCTAACGACATCACATACTCCCGGCATATGCTGGTTGCAGCGGAACCAGACCAGAACGAGTATGCGTGGAAGCGATCCTTGCCGGACCGCTTATGCCGTATTTTGTCGCTGCGCAGTACTACTTAAGGAACCGGGTCGATGGATGGGCCGGCTTCCAACGGCGTATCGGGCCGCCCTTCCAGGGCCTGCACTCGAGATTCAAGGGCCGTGATGCGGGCTAGCGCGCGCTCCAGCAATTGCGCCTGTACATCGAACTCTTCCCGCGTGACCAGATCAAGCCGTGAAAACGTTTGAGCCATCATGGCCTTGACGTTGCGTTCTATGTCGGCGGCCGGCGTCTTGGCTATAAGCTCCGACATATTTCTTTGAAAGTCTTCGAACCAATCGTTTCGGGTGACCATCGCACTCTCCGTGTAAGCAAGGCCTTAGTGTAAAGAAAAAACGGGGCCCGCAGGCCCCGTTCTGTGTGGCGTCGTCACGACGCTGCCATGATCGGGCGATCAGGACTTGACTGTCGTGCTCGGTGGCGTGGTGCCTTCAGTACGGCCCTCTGCCAGCGAATCCTGGATCGCCTTGTCGGCCTTGGCGGCCCCTTCCTTGATCGAGTCGCCCATCTCGCCAGCCTTCTGCGCCGCGCTGTCCTTCAAGGCGACGGCTTTCTCGGAGATGGTGTTGGCGGCCTGCTTGGCAGACTCGCTGAACTCCGAGCTGCTCGACGACGATGGCGCGGGCGTTGTGTCGGGTGCGGGCGTTCCGTCAGGCGCCGCATCAGGCGTCATGGACGAGTCTGGCGTAGGCGACGTGTCGGGTGCAGCACCAGGCGTAGGCGCCGATTCAGGTGCCGTGTCCGGAGACGGCGACGGTGCCGGCATCGGCGCGGGTGTGGTGGCTGGAGCATCAGCCCCCGGCGCTGTGGTGGGCGGGGCGTTGGTGTCTTCGCTGTCGGAGCATGCAGCCAGCAGGCCCATAGAGGCCACCATAGCAATAACGGCTAAATGTGTACGAGTCTTTTTCATGGAATTCCTCTCTTGTCCAAAGTCGCGAGATGTTGCTTGCTGACCCCGATGCGACTAGCGGTTCAGCAGCGAGCCGGTTACAACTTGCCTGGTAACAATTCTAGCCAGCGCGCCAGCCTTCTCCCCTGCCCTCGTGTAAATCCTGATTTCAGCGATTCCTGGTTTTTGCTCCGCATTTGGCCGGACGACGTGCAGGCGTAAGGGTTTACGCCGAAACGCCCAATTGACAGCAGCAAACACAAGGATACAAAAGCGGCGCCACACGGTCGTCTTGTTACAGTTTTGTGCACGTCAGGCGCGAGATGCGGGCATGTGGTGCACACTTGCGAGCGATGCACCAACAATGTGCACGACCCTCCCCTCTCCGTCAGAGCGCTCCCACGCAGTGGGCGCCGCCGCAACTTGGCATAGCTATTGCGTAAACCAGGGCATCACTGTCAAGAGGAGTCGCAATGAAGCTGATCACAGCCATCATCAAGCCGTTCAAGCTGGACGAGGTACGCGAGGCGCTGTCTGCAATGGGCATACAGGGCATGACCGTTACCGAGGTCAAGGGATTTGGACGTCAAAAGGGCCACACGGAGCTATATCGGGGGGCTGAATATACCGTGGACTTTCTGCCCAAGCTCCGGGTGGAAATGGCCGTGGCCGAAGACCAAGTGGACCTTGCCATCGAGAACCTGTGTGCGGCCGCCCACACCGGAAAGATCGGGGACGGGAAGGTGTTTGTCACGCCAATAGAGCGGGCGATCCGGATTCGCACTGGAGAACAAGGGGCAAGCGCCCTGTAAGGCTGCGCCACGCCGCAGCCCAATCGATCAACCGTCGCGCCGCACCGAACCGTTCTGAAGCGTAGGGGCCGGATGCGATCACAGGAGTAAAAATAATGGATAAAGCCGATCTGGCATGGGTCAGTGTCTCGACCTTGTTGGTCTTACTGATGGTCCTACCGGGCCTCGCCCTATTCTATGGCGGCCTGGTCCGTTCCAAAAACGTGTTGTCAGTTCTTATGCAGGTCGCATCGACCTTCGCCCTGGCCGTGGTTATATGGTTTTTATATGGCTACTCGCTGGCGTTCACCGAAGGCAATGCCCTGGTGGGCGGCTTCTCACGGGTGTTGTTCAGTGGCATGCTGGACGCAGGCGCCGGAAAATTTGAACTGTCCGGAACCATCCCCGAGCTGAGTTTCGCGGCATTCCAGGCCACGTTCGCCGGCATCACCTGCGCACTGATTGTTGGCGGCTTTGCCGAGCGCGCGAGGTTTTCAGCTGTACTGGTCTTTACCGTGATCTGGCTAAGCTTCGCCTATATACCCATTGCACACATGGTTTGGGCGCCGGGGGGCTGGCTGTTCGAGAGAGGCGCGCTGGACTTCGCCGGCGGCACCGTCGTGCACATCAACTCGGGTGTGGCCGCCTTGGTTGGCGCCTACGTAATAGGCAAACGCATTGGTTATGGCAAGGAGTCCATGCAGCCTCACAATCTACCCATGGCAATGATAGGCGCTTCCCTGCTGTGGGTGGGCTGGTTCGGGTTTAACGCCGGCTCGGCGCTCAGTGCCAATGAAACTGCCGCCCTGGCCTTCTTCAACACGCTGATTGCCACCGCCGGCGGCATCCTGGCCTGGCTCTTTGCAGAATGGCGCCACAAGGGCAAGCCATCTTTGCTGGGGGCTATCTCCGGCGCGGTGGCCGGGCTCGTGGGCATCACCCCGGGCGCCGGGCTGGTTGGCCCGGGTGGCGCACTGATCATAGGCATATTGACCGGACTGGTATGCCTTTGGGGAGTAAACGGCCTGAAGCGCATGCTGCGCGCCGACGACACGCTGGACGTATTCGGCATTCACGCCGTGGGCGGCATGATGGGGGCTTTGCTGACTGGCGTCTTCAATGCGCAGGCTTTGGGCGGACCAGGGCTGGCCGCCATGTCGGACATACCGGGACAACTCTGGCTGCAACTGGAAGGCATACTGATAACGCTGGCCTGGTCGGGCGTGGTTGCGTGGATCGCCTACTTCGTTGTTGACCGCCTATGCGGGCTGCGAGTCAGCCCCGAGGCGGAGCGCGAGGGCCTGGATGTCACCACCCACGGCGAGAGCGCCTACAACCGTTAGGCAGACAAGGAGGCAAGGTCTATGCGCTCGGCCCGGTTCAGGGCCGACGCAACCTTGACCCGCAGGGCATTGGAGTGCGCTTGGCGCACTTCTTTTTTTACGTCCAGCAATTGCGCCGGATGCATGGAGAATTCAGTTAGTCCCAAGCCCAGCAGCATGCGAGTCACCCGCGCATCGCCGGCCATCTCGCCGCAAACGGCTACGGGCTTGCCGGCGCGTTCACCGGCATTGATGGTGTGGGAGATAAGCCGCAATACCGCAGGGTGCATGGGATCGTAAAGATCGGCGACATCGCTGTCGCCCCTGTCGATAGCCAGTGTGTACTGTATGAGGTCGTTGGTGCCGATGGACAGGAAGTCCAGGCTCTCGACGAAGGGTTCGATCGCAATGGCGATCGCCGGTATTTCGACCATGGCGCCCAACGATATATTGCGGGCGTAAGGTACACCCCGTGCTTCCAGCTCGGTGCAGGCGGCATCGATGGCCTGGCGCGTGGCATGCACCTCGTGCATGTGCGAGATCATGGGGATCAGGATACGTACATGGCCGTGCAGGGAAGCACGCAACAAGGCTCGCAATTGCGTGGCGAAAATCTCGGGGTTGGCCAGGCAATATCGTATGGCCCGCAAGCCCAAGGCCGGATTGGACGCCACGGTAACATCGCCATCCAGATTTTTGTCCGCGCCCAGGTCGAGTGTTCGTATGGTTACCGGCCGGCCGGCCATCGTTTTCACGACCGAGGCGTATGCCTGGTATTGCTCTTGTTCCGTGGGTAAATCGCGCCGTCCCATGAAGAGGAACTCGCTGCGGAACAAGCCGATGCCGTCGGCACCGGCCAGCATGGCTGCCTGGGCCTCTTCGGGCAATTCGATATTGGCTTCCAGCTTGATGGCGATGCCATCGAGCGTGACGGCGGGTGCATCGCGCAGCAGCGCTAACTGTGCGCGCTCGCGCGCGTAATCGGCCTGGCGTTGGCGATATTCCTGCAGCACCTGAGCGGACGGATTAACCAGCACCACGCCGGTAAAGCCGTCGGCGATAAGCGTGTCGCCATCGCGTACCAGGGCTCGCAGATGGCCCAGGCCGACCACTGCAGGCACGTTCATGCTGCGCGCCACGATAGCCGTGTGCGAAGTAGGCCCTCCCAAGTCAGTCAAAAAGGCCGCGAACCGACCGCCACGCAGCCGCAGCATGTCGGCAGGAGAGATGTCGCGGGCCACCACAATAAGAGGCTCGGGTGAGTCCGCAGCTTCGAGCTCGGCCAGCAAGGACGAAGACCCGGACAATACTCGTAGCACCCGCTCGATGACTTGGCGGATGTCCGCCCCGCGCTCACGCAGGTAGTCGTCTTCCATCAGCGCGAATTGCTCGGCAAGCGTCTGGCCCTGACTGGTGAGGGCCCATTCGGCGTTGTAATGGCGTTCGGTGATCAGCGCGCAGGTTTGCTGGAACAACATGGGGTCGTCCAGCAGCATGCTGTGGACAGTAAGCAGCGGGCCCAGTTCGCGCGGTGCGTCTTCGGGTAGCGTGCCGGCCATGGCCTGGAGCTCGTCGCGCGCCTGCGCCAGGGCCCGTCTAAGCCTTTCGCATTCACTCTCGACTTCGTGCGAGGCAACGCGATAGTGGACGACTTCCAGCGCAGCGGCGCTCATGACGGCCGCACGTCCGATGGCGTATCCCTTGACCACCCCCTGCCCCTGCATGCAGACCATGGCACAAAGGCCAGGTAGCTCGTAGGCAGAAAGGGTAGTCATGGTGGTATTGGATCTAGTTGGGCGGCTATTCGTGCTCGCCGAACTTGCTCTCGAACAACGCCCGAATTTCCGTCAGCGCCTGCTCGGCATCGTCGCCGACGGCATCTACCTTGACGGTTACGCCCAGCCCGGCGGCCAGCATCATAACGCCCATGATGCTTTTGGCGTTGACACGTTGTGGTCCGCGGGCGATGAAGATCTCGCTGCTGAACTTGCCGGCCAACTGCGTGAGCTTGGCGGCCGCGCGGGCATGCAGGCCCAGCTTGTTTTGAATGACAATGTCGATGGAAGGCATAGGATTCTTAAGTTCAACAGGACTGGTCGGCATTGACAATACCCCTTAGCGCACCGATACGGACGCTCTCGCTGAGTTGCTCCGGATTCTCTTGTTGATCGGTCAGGGCCTTGAGCACCATGCACAGGTTGGTCCCGGTGATCAAGTGGGCGGTCAGGCCGCGATCGGCGGCCAGCCGGATCGCCCGTTTGGCAATATTGAATGGTGTGGCCCCAAAGATATCACACAGGACCAGCGTGGCCTCAGTAGGCGTTTGCAGGAGGCGGCCTGCCAGGCGCGTGACTTCGGCCTCGGGGTCGGCGTCAGGCGCGACATCGAAGACGATCAATTCGGGTTTGTTCCCGAGCACGTGCGCCGCACAATCGGCAAATGCAGCAGCCAGGGGTTGGTGCATGACCAGGACTATGCGGGCCATTTAGTGTCCTGCTGCCTTCTCGAGTGCCACAGCGAAATGCTCGGCGACGTCGAAGTCGGTCTGTTCGGTGATTTCAACAAAACATGTAGGGCTGGTTACGTTGACTTCGGTGATGTAGTCGCCGATGACGTCCAAGCCCACCAGCAACAGGCCGCGCGCAGCCAGGGTAGGCGCAATGGCCTCGGCGATCTGGATATCGCGGGGTGTCAGGGGCTGCGCGACGCCACGCCCGCCAGCCGCCAGGTTCCCGCGGGTTTCGCCGGCCAGGGGGATACGCGCCAAGGCGTAAGGCACGGCCTGCCCACCTATCAATAAAATGCGCTTGTCGCCTTTCGTGATTTCGGGAATATAGCGCTGAGCCATGATGGTGCGCTTGCCGTTGTCGGTAAGCGTCTCGAGGATGACCCCCAGGTTGGGGTCGGCCGGCTGCAAGCGGAAAATGCCTGTGCCGCCCATGCCGTCCAGCGGCTTGACGATGACATCGTTGTACTGCGCATGGAAAGCGCGCAGGCGCGCCATGTCGCTGGTGACCAAGGTAGGCGTCGTGAATGCCGAAAACTCGGTGATGGCCAGTTTTTCGGGGTGATTGCGTATTGCTGCACCCGAGTTGAACACCTTGGCGCCCTGGTTCTCGGCATATTCGAGCAGATGCGTGGCGTAGACGTACTCCATATCGAAGGGAGGATCCTTGCGCATCAACACCGCATCGAAAGCGGACAAGGGCGTATCGGCCCAGGCCTTGCGTTCGGTCCACCAGTCGTGCCCGTGCAGATCCGCCTGCTGCGCAAGCTCGATGCCCAGGGCTGCAGCCTTGACGACGCCCTCGTCTATATACAAACCGCCCTGGTAGGCAACGCTAAGCTGGTGCCCGCGTGCTGCCAAGGCTTGCATCATCGCCACGGATGAGTCTTTGTAGGCCTTCAGGGTGGGCAGAGGATCGATAACGAACAATACGTGCATAAGGCACCTGCGAACGACCCCGCTGCCGGCGCAAACCAGCTAGCGGGGATTTTGAGTGTGTTGGCTTAGGCGGATTCGCCCGTCTTGCCAGGAGTCGCTTTTTTGCGTGGCGCCAGCACCATGACCATTTGCCGGCCTTCGAGCTTGGGCATGGCTTCCACCTGGCAAAGCTCGGTGAGATCGTCGCGCACGCGTTCGAGTACCCGCATGCCCAGTTCCTGGTGAGCCATCTCGCGACCGCGAAACCGCAGTGTAACCTTGGCCTTGTCGCCTTCTTCGATGAAGCGGCGCAGATTGCGCAGCTTTACCTGGTAATCGCCCTCGTCGGTGCCGGGCCGGAATTTGACTTCCTTTACCTGGATGATCTTTTGTTTGGCGCGAGCTTCCTGTTGACGCTTTTGCTCTTGGTATTTGAACTTGCCATAATCCATCAGGCGGCAGACGGGAGGCACTGCATTGGGTGCGATCTCGACCAGGTCTACTTCGTTTTGTTCTGCCAGAAGCAAGGCGTCAGAGGTTTTCACGACCCCTAGCTGGTCGCCCTCTACTCCAATAAGGCGCACCTCAGGGACGCGGATCTCACCATTGATGCGATGTGGTTTTTCGGTTGCGATGTCTAAAACTCCTAGAATGATAAAAAAATCAGCTTTGCGCGGCTGCACCGCCGTCCTGGCGGGTGTCGATCTCTTTTTGCAGGCGTGCAATGAAGTCGTTTAGCGGCATGGCGCCAAGCTCCAGGCCGCCACGACCGCGCACCGCCACCTGGCCGGTTTCGCGTTCTTTTTCGCCCACCACCAGAATGTACGGTATTTTCTGCATGCTGTGTTCACGGATTTTACGGGTGATTTTTTCACCACGCAAATCGGCGCTGACCCTAAACCCTTGTTTTTTCAGGCTTAGGGCGACTTCGTTGGCATAAGCGGCAGAAGATTCCGAAATACAGCACACCACAGCATGCTCGGGCGCAAGCCAGGCCGGCATCGCGCCCGCGTGGTTTTCGATAAGCATGCCGATAAAGCGCTCGAAGGACCCGAGTATGGCCCTATGCAGCATGACCGGCGTTTTGCGTTGATCGGCTGCGTCGACGTACTCGGCGCCCAGGCGCTCGGGCATCGAAAAATCGACCTGTATTGTGCCGCACTGCCAATGCCGTCCGATGGCATCCTTGAGCGTGTATTCGATCTTGGGGCCATAGAAGGCGCCTTCGCCAGGCGAGACTTCGTACTGGCAGCCGGTATGGTCCAGGCTGTCCATAAGCGCCTGCTCTGCTTTGTCCCAGACCTCGTCCGCACCAATGCGCTTGTCGGGCCGCGTGGCAACTTTGTACAAAATCTCGTTAAAGCCGAAATCGGCATAGACCTTTTGCAGCAGCGCCGTAAATGCCGCGCATTCTTCCTGCAACTGGTCCTCGGTACAAAAGATATGGCCGTCGTCCTGCGTAAAGCCGCGCACGCGCATCATGCCGTGCAACGAGCCAGAAGGCTCATTGCGATGACACTGTCCGAACTCGCCATAGCGAATGGGAAGCTCGCGGTAGGAATGCAGCCCCGCATTAAAGATCTGTACGTGACCAGGACAGTTCATGGGTTTGAGCCCGTAAGTACGACTTTCGGATTCAGTCGTGAACATGTTTTCGGCGTAGTTGTCCCAATGGCCGGTCTTTTTCCAAAGGGATAAGTCCAGAATCTGCGGCGCCTTGACTTCCTGGTAGCCATTGTCGCGATACACCGCGCGCATGTACTGCTCTACCTGCTGCCAAAGCACCCAGCCCTTGGGATGCCAGAAAATCAGGCCTGGGGCCTCGTCCTGGAAATGAAAGAGGTCCAGCTCGCGGCCCAGCTTGCGGTGGTCGCGTTTCTCGGCTTCCTCGAGCATGGTCAGATACGCGCTTTGCTCTTCTTTGGAGGCCCAGGCCGTTCCGTAGATACGTTGCAGCATCTCGTTGTTGCTGTCGCCGCGCCAATAGGCACCGGCGACCTTCATCAGCTTGAAGACCTTCAGCTTGCCGGTCGAGGGCACGTGAGGTCCACGGCACAAGTCGATGAAGTCGCCCTCGCGATACAGGCTGATGGGCTCGTTGGACGGGATGGAGGCGATGATTTCCGCCTTGTAGGTCTCGCCGATACTGTTGAAATAAGCCACCGCATCATCGCGCAGCCATTCTTCGCGGGTAACTGGTTCGTCCTTGCGGGCGAGTTCTGCCATCTTTTTCTCGATGGCTTCCAGGTCTTCCGGCGTAAAGGGACGCTTATACGAGAAGTCGTAATAAAAGCCGTTGTCGATGACCGGCCCGATGGTTACCTGGGCTTCGGGAAACAGCGACTTGACAGCGTAGGCCAGCAAGTGCGCGGTCGAGTGACGTATAACGTCAACGCCATCGGCGTCCTTGGCGGTGATGATGGCCAGGTGGCTGTCTTGCTCGATAACGTGGCTGGTGTCGACCAGGCGCGGCTCCGCGCCTGCCACTGTTACCCGACCGGCAAGTGCTGCGCGTCCCAGCCCCGTGCCTATGGAGTGGGCAACGTCGCTGACACTGACTGGTCCGGGGAACTCGCGCTGCGAGCCGTCGGGTAAAGTGATCTGAACCATAAAAGGTGTCCTGAAAATGCAAAAACGCGGCACTAGCCGCGTTGGGGGTATGTTGATTTTGCTGGTAAGCGAATGAACAACACGCGGCGACTACGATAAAAGCCAGGTTGTAGTTCGCGTAGCGTTCATGCTGATAGAGTCGTCGGTAATGGGCTAAAGTATTGTGCCCTAGTGTAACACCTGCTGCGCGTTTTGACACGGCGCAACATGGTAGGCAAACCAGCTTTTGACAAGCCTCTTTCGGTACGCTAGAATCTCGTTCTTTCTAGGCGGTTAGCTCAGTTGGTTAGAGCGCTACGTTGACATCGTAGAGGTCGCTGGTTCGAATCCAGTACTGCCTACCATTTCTCTGTCTTAAAACGCCTCGCGCGTTCCCTCATCGGCTTACTTCACGGCCAAACTCTCTGAATAAACTATAGCCCGCTGGCTCAGTACGGCCTACGCTTTGGCGCTCTTGAGTGACCAGGACGAACAGGCTACCATGCGCCTTGTAACGATTGTTAACCGGAAATTCTGGAGGACGGGCGCGTGGGAAAGACATCAAGCCTTCTATTGGTGCTGACTTCCTTTTTGGCGGCAGAAACTGGGTTCGCGGCAGACGCATCCAGTGAGCAAGGCGCGTACATCGGTTTGTTCGGCGGCTTCGGCTCGGCCTCTTCGGCAAGCCTGCAACAGAGAGGTGCCGTCCACCTCCCTGCCGAATTCAGGTATCTACCGATCAATGCCCGGGGATACACAGGTAGCGGTACCCGCGTTACGGTGGGTGGAGCCCATGTGGGTTATGAATGGAATCGCTGGAATCTCGGAACATCCAAATGGAGCTTGAAGCCAGGTGCCGAGCTTGAGGGCATCTATCTTGGAAAGCATACGCCAATTGGCGAGATGCCGGTTACCCCTAGATTCTTGGGCACCCAGTATGTGACCATCCCCATGACGGCCACCGTTTTGCTTGCGAACGCGACCCTTACGCTTCAAACGCCGTACTCGGGGAAGATTCTGCCGTACATTGGACTGGGAGCGGGAGCGGCCTTTACGTCGATCAAAAGGTCAGACTCGGCGAACCCTTCTGAGCCCGGTATCAATCACTTCAACTCAGATCCGGACGCGTCGGACTCTGCGTTTGCCTTGCAATTTAAAGCAGGGATCAAAGGGGAGATATACGAAAACCTATCTCTGTTTGCCGAATATCGGCATCTTTCCATCGACGCAACGAGCTATACCTTCGGATCGACCAATTACCCCGGGGAGCACTTCCCAACTACGACATGGCACGTGAACCAGGGGCGCCAGAAATACAATTTATTCGTCGCGGGCCTTCAGTATAAATTCTGAGTCGACCCTCAGGCCGCACTGCCTACCAGACTGTCTACCACAGTGCCGACATCACTGGCACTGTCTTCCCAAAACTTAAGCTCGTCGTTTTGTATACCCAGCACCAGCCGGGATGTACTGCCCAACCCTTCGCGTATCTTGGCTCGCAACAAGGCGATGGCATCAGAGCGATGATGATCGATAACGGTCGCTTGGACGAAGATGCGTTCCCCGGATTTTTTCAAATAGATGATGCAGCCATCATGCATGGGTTTGCTGTCGTAAGCGGTGATTTGCCCTTCGATGCCTTTTTTCAGTTCACCAATAAACGTGCCGTAGCTCATGGAACATGCCTCGCGAACAGAGATGCAAATACTCCAATCTTATTACAAAAGCATGAAAGCGGTGCACTGCCTTATACGGCGACGGCAGGTCTACGGAAGGCAAGTCAGGTGACTGCCTCGGGTTGCACCTGGGCGTCATAGGCGGACTCGTCCAGGATGCGCTTCAGGGCCAGGACGGCATCCCATACATCAACGTAGCGCAGATACAACGGCGTAAACCCGAAGCGCATGATGCCAGGATCGCGATAGTCGCCGATAACGCCCTGCTCTATCAGTGCTCGCATGACGGCGTAACCATGAGGGTGGCTGAAGCTGACCTGGCTGCCCCGCTGCTCATGACAGCGCGGGGTAACCAACTGCAGTCCATGGCCCACGCACATGGTTTCAACCAGCGAGATAAACAAATCGGTCAGGGCCAGCGACTTGCGGCGCAGTGCTGCCATATCGGTTTGTGCGAAGATATCCAGCCCGCATTCCACCAGCGCCATCGACACCATGGGTTGGGTACCGCAAAGCGCGGCGCGGATGCCCGAATGGCGCTGATATTCGGGCAGCATGGCGAAAGGCTGCGCATGGCTCCACCAGCCCGACAAGGGATGGCGGAAGGCAGGCAAGTGCCGCGGAGCCACCCAGATAAATGCGGGCGCCCCGGGGCCGCCATTCAGGTATTTATAGGTGCAGCCCACGGCGTAATCGGCGTTGGCCGCCGTTAAATCGACCGGGACGGCACCCGCCGAATGGGCCAGGTCCCAGACCACCAGGGCCTGGTTCGCGTGAGCCAGCTCGGTCAGCCCAGCCATATCCAACATGTGCCCCGTGCGATAGTTCACGTGAGTCAACATCACCACCGCCACGTCATCATCGATGGCTGCCGCCAACTCGTCAGGTGTATTCACCAGGCGCAACTGATAGCCTCGGTCCAGCCAGGTGCTCAAGCCCTGCGCAATATAGACATCAGTCGGGAAATTGCTGGCTTCGGTCACGATGATGCGACGTGGGCTCGTCGCCTGGCGGGTGGCTTGGCTATGCACTGCGGCGGCCAATGCCTTGAATAGATTGATGGAGGTGGAGTCGCTGATCACGACCTCGCCCGCTCCGGCCCCAATCAGCGGAGCAAGTTTGTCGCCCAGGCGTAGCGGCAGGTCGAACCAACCCGCCGTATTCCAGCTACGTATCAGGCCCTCGCCCCACTCTTGCGCCACCACCTCTTGTGCGCGCGTGGCCGCTGTGCGGGGCTGGGCACCCAAGGAATTGCCGTCCAGATAGATGAGACCGGAGGGAATCGAAAATTCGTTGCGCAAGGTCGCCAGAGGGTCGTTCTGGTCCAACTGCAAACAATCGTCACGGTTGAGCGTGCCCACGCTGTCTCCCTATGCCGCCGCTACGCTTTGAAGGAAGGCAGCAATTTTTTCGGATGACTTGATGCCAGGCGCGCTTTCAACACCGCTGCTTACGTCCACTGCATAAGGCCTTACGGCGCGGATGGAGTCCGCTACGGTCGCTACAGTCAAGCCACCGGCAAGTATGACCGGCCTGCTGTCGGTCGCGCTGGACACCTTGGACAGCAGCTGCGCATCGAAGGCATGGCCGCTACCGCCGTAACCCGCGCTATAGCTGTCGAACAACCAAGCGGTAGCCGACGCATAACGCCGGCACTCGTCCAGCAAGGATGCCGGGGTGTCCAGGCCGGGCGCACCCACGCGGAAGGCACGGATATAACGCTTGCCGAAGCCCTCGCAGTAGTCAGGTTGTTCGTCGCCGTGAAATTGAAGTACATCGGGAGCGACCTGGTCGATGACGGCCTGCACCTGGTCGACTGCGGCGTTGACGAACAGCGCCGTGACGCTGACAAAGGGGGGCACGGCGTTGCGCAACCGGCTGGCCTGCGACAGACTTACCGCACGCTTGCTGGAAGGATAAAAAACCAGGCCGATCGCATCCACCCCCGCCTGCACGGCGGCTTCCACGTCTTCAGGCCGGGTCAGGCCGCAGACCTTGACGCGGGTTCGTTGTGCAGTTGTCATCGCTGCCATGTCCTACTGAAAAGCGGAGCCAGGATCTTCAGCCCCGCCACCACCATATTGTCCCGCACCGTACATGCCTTCATTCCCGAACGTAATTGTGGACGGATCTACCACCACCGCGTCGCTCTTATAGTGGGTAACCATACCCGGGAAAATCATGACGGCGGCTACCATCGCGACCTGTATGCAGATAAATGGTACCGAGCCCCAATAAATCTGCCCAGTGGTGACCTTGGGTATCACCTTGCCGGTGATCCGGTCGTGATAGTCGTCCTTGGGCGCCACCGATCGCAAATAAAACAAGGCGAAGCCAAACGGCGGATGCATGAACGAGGTTTGCATATTGACTGCCAGCAAGATCCCAAACCAGATCAGGTCTATGCCCATCTTGTCGGCGACGGGTCCGAGTAGCGGAATAATAATGAATGCGAGTTCGAAAAAATCCAGAAAGAACGCCAGGAAGAAGGTCAGCAGGCTGACCACGATCAGGAAGCCCCACTCTCCTCCCGGCAGACCGATCAGCAGGTGTTCGACCCACATATCCCCATTGATGCCTCGGAAGCTCAGGCTGAATACCGTGGAGCCCACCAAAATGAACACGACAAAGCAGGACAGCTTGGTGGTGGTGTCCATGGCTTGCTTGAGCAATGCCCAGGAGAAACGGCCTCGGGATACCGCCATGGCCAAGGCACCGACGGCACCCATGGCCCCGCCTTCGGTAGGCGTCGCAACGCCAATGAAGATAGTACCCAGCACCAGGAAAATAAGGAACAACGGCGGGATCATCACGAACGTGACCCGTTCAGCAATGGGGGACAGCAGACCCAGCCTTAGCACCTTGTTGGCCAGGGCGATGATCAGCGCCGTAATGCCCCAGGCCACCAGACTGATCACGACGCGCTCATCGACCGGCACCTGCGTGTGCTCGCTGAAGTAATGCTGCGTGGCGAAGTAAGAGACGGTCGAGGCAATGACCGTAAGCACGACTAATGAGCGCAGCCCGCGCGTGCCATCGGGCCTGTCGTAGATGCGTGCCTCTTGCGGTAGGGCGGGCGCACTGGTCGGCTTGAGAAAAGACATGAGCACGACGTAGGCAATATAGCTACCCGCCAGGAGCAGGCCCGGTACCATAGCGCCCCGGTACATATCGCCGATGGAGCGACCCAGCTGGTCGGCCAGGATGATCAGCACCAGCGAAGGTGGAATGATCTGCGACAAGGTGCCGGAGGCCGCTATGACGCCGGTTGCCAACCGCCTGTCGTAACCATAGCGCAACATGATGGGTAAAGAAATAAGCCCCATCGAGATCACCGACGCCGACACCACGCCGGTCGTGGCGGCCAGCATGGCCCCGACCACCACCACTGCAATCGCCAGCCCGCCCCGCACGGGGCCAAACAATTGCCCGACGGTTTCGAGCAAATCTTCAGCCATGCCGGAGCGTTCCAGTATGAGCCCCATGAGGGTGAAGAAGGGAACCGCCAGCAGTGTGTCGTTGGCCACAATACCGAATACCCGCTGCGGCAAGGCCTGGAACAGCGCCGGCTGCATCAGGCCCAGGTCGATAGCCACCAAGCCATATAAGATACCGTTGGCGGCCAGCGAAAAAGCCACCGGGAAGCCCAGCAACAAGAAGACGATCAGGTTGATGAACATGATCGGAGCCAGATTATCGATGAAGAACTCCATGATCAGAGGCCCCTGCCAGTAGTGGTGTGTGTAGTGGCATCAGCCGCGTCTTGTTCTGCCTGGCGGCGGATTTCATCCGCCAGTGCCTCTTCGGCGCTTTTACCATCCGGCAGAGCCATCGGATCAGGGCAGACGCCCTTCAGGAAGCCCACACACTTGATCAATTGCGATACGCCAGCAAGGATAAGCAGGAAAAAGCCTACCGGGATCAGCAACTTGACCGGCCAGCGTATCAGCCCGCCGGTATTGGATGAGAGCTCATGAAGAACCAGCGACTCGTAGAAGAACGGCAAGGAAAGCCAGAAAATCAACGCGCACGCGGGGAACAGAAAAAATACGATGCCGAATATCTCGATGTAGATTTGCGTACGGCGAGAAAGCCGTTGAGACAGCACATCCACGCGCACGTGCTCGTTGCGCAGGAAGGTGTAGCCGGCCGCAAGCAGGAAGATCGCGCCAAACAAATACCATTGCAGCTCAAGCCAGGCATTGGAGCTGACATTGAAGACCTTGCGGACGACGGCATTGGTGGCGCTGACCAGCACGACGACAAGCGTCAACCAGATAACGGCCTGGCCGATGCGCGTGTTGATCGCGTCAATGGCTCTGGAGATAGACAGGAAGAAATTCATGGGGACCACTTAGGGGTAGGAAGAGTCCGGTTGTTCGTGCACGCCGATAAGCGTGAGCTTGGTAAAACCTGACGAGTATAGACGAGTGTGTCAGATCGAAACGGATGGATTCTATCCGATCTGCTCTGCTTTGCCTGTTGGTGTATGCCCCAGCCTACCCCGATGGCATCTGTATGCCCAGATGCGAGAGTACAGCTGCGCTGGCGGGCGTATCGGGCAATGAAAACTCTGCCGGATAGGCGGCATGAGCCAGATATAGCCCGGCTGCTGAAAACGTTGGCGCGGAGCGCTTGCGATCGCGCTGGCTCAATAAGTCAAGGATCCATTCCGGCTCTTGCTTGGCTTGTCCGATGTAGATGATGGCGCCCATCAGGTTGCGTATCATGTGGTGCAGGAACGCATTGGCCTTGAAGGTGAACATGAAGTAATCGCCGAACTGCCGTACGTCGGCCTGCAACAGATCGCGCACCGGACTGGCCGCCTGACACTGCGACGAGCGAAAGCTGCTGAAGTCATGGCGGCCCAGCAAGTGCACCATGGCCTGCTGCATGCGCAGCAGATCCAGAGGGTGGTATACCCAGCCAGCGCGCCCATGCATCAGCGGTGATCGCAGCCGCGTATTGCGTACCAGATACACGTAACTGCGCGATGTCGCCGAATAGCGGGCATGGAAAGTTTCTGGCACTTCGCATGCCCACTGGACGGCTATGCTGGAAGGCAGCAAGGCATTCAAGCCGCGCACCCAGGATTCCATGCGCCGCGTTGCGGTGGTGTCCAGATGAACCACCTGCCCCAGGGCGTGGACGCCCGTATCGGTACGCCCCGCGCAGAAGGTATTTACCGGCAGTGCCAGGAACCTGGCCAAGGCACCCTCGAGGGTATCCTGCACGGTGCCGCCGCCCTTCTGGGTTTGCCAGCCCAGCCAGTCAGAACCATCATAAGCAATACCCAGTGCCACTCGTGGCATGGCGGCTTACTCTTTTCGGCGAGCGGCGTCGTCTGAAGACTGCTGCTCAAAGTCCAGATTGATCTGGTCGAGCTTCTCGCGAACCATGGCTTCAGTAATCAGGCCGCCGTTGCCTTCGTCGCGGGCGGCGTTCGCCCGGCGCAACAGCCAGGCAATGATCAATACGATGAACGCCAACACGCCGGTAATGACGCCCAGCATATGCTCTTGTAACCACGACACGGTGCTTCCTGCCTCTGTTGCATTGTTTGAATCGGCGGCGCCGCTGGAGCCGGCGGCCGCGCCATTTGAACTGCCTGGAGCGCTGCCTGAGCCGGTAGCGGAACTGCCTGCACCTGCGGCGGCACTGCCGGTGCCGGTAGCGGCATTGTTGGAACCCGAGGCGGCATTGCCTGAGCCGGAAGCGCCATTACTGGAACCCGAGGCAGTATTGCTTGAGCCCGCGTCGGCGTTGCTTGAACCGGCTGCCGCGTTGCCGCTATTGCCGGCGGCGCCTGCAGCGGCACTCGAGCCGGCTGCCGCATCACCAGTGCCCGGCGCCGCGCCACCCGTTGCGGCCGCGCCGCCCGTTGCAGCCGCGCCGCCCATGCTACCCGCTGTAGCGGCGTCGTTCGCCGCCTGCCCGTTGCCGGCAGTTGCGCCCGCATTTCCCTGGCTGGCATCCCCGGACGACTGATCCGGGGCGCCGCCTGCAGCCGCGCCCGTGGACCCGGCCGGACTCACGGACGTACCCGCGGCCGTACCGTTGGCGCTGCCAGCAGC
Organism: Pollutimonas thiosulfatoxidans; assembly: GCF_004022565.1. Lineage (NCBI taxonomy): Bacteria > Pseudomonadati > Pseudomonadota > Betaproteobacteria > Burkholderiales > Alcaligenaceae > Pollutimonas > Pollutimonas thiosulfatoxidans. Next base: position 1,051,305 of record NZ_CP022987.1, on the reverse strand, counting down.
CTGGCCGGAAGCATCCGCGCCGTTCGTAGCGCTGCGGTCGCCACCCGCCACTGGCGATGCAGTCGACGACCCGCCACCAGGCTGACCCGCTGCGCCGGCCGTATTGCCTGCCGCGCCGGGCGAACCGGCACGATCGGCTGATGACGGTGCGGCACCACCGGCTGCTTGCTGGCCATTCGAGGCGGCCTTATCGTCGGAGAATGTCTGCGTCAGGCTCTTTGCGCCTTCGACAACCAGACCGGATGCCGCTGCACCTTGCGCTTGCAAGGCCTGGTTAAGATGCTTAACGTTATCTTCAAGCGTCGACACACGGTCTTGGGCCTCTTGCAGATTCTTGCGCGCAGCGACGCTGTCATCGGCCTGGACATCGGCGCCTTGCGCCCCACCGGCACCCGTAGCGCCCTGCTGGCCGCCCGCTGCAGTGGTATCTGTGCCGGCTGTCTGTCGGCCGCTGGCGGAGCCTGCATTACTGGCCGCACCGGACAGTCGCAATTGATCGCGCGGCGTGCCGGCGGGCTCTTGGGCCGTCGCCGCGCCTTGTGTGGACACCACGCCCGAAGCGGCCGCATCCTGGCTTACTGTGGCGGCACCACCCGCTGCACGTTGGCGATACAACGCGAACTCGTGGGCCTGCTTCATGAACAGGCGCCGCGCTTCGCGATCGGAGATTGCCGTCAATGCGGCCATGTCGGGCATCTGCAGCGTGGCGCCGGCTTTGACCAGATTGATGTTTTCGTGAATGAAGGCCTGCGGATTGGCCTTTTGCAGAGCAATCATCATTTGATAGACGGTAACGCCCTGAACGGCGTGACGTCGTGCGATGGCGAACATGGTGTCGCCCCGCTTGACGCTTATGGCGCGCTGCGCAGCCAATGCACTGGCTGAGGCCGCGCTACCGGCACCGCGCAGTTCGGCGCTACGCTGGGCCGCTGCCACACCTGTGCCGCCTTGCGTCAACAGGCTGACCTGATAGCGCTGCTGGCCCGAGGCAGTACGTACGTCCAGCAAGACATCAGCCACAGCCTTGTCGAAGGGCTGGCTGGACCGAAGCTCTACAACTTTTGTACCCGGCGCGTAACCGTCGGCCAGTCGCAGTTGCAGTGTGTTCAGATCGACCGGAGGGGTCAGCCCCGCCTGCGCCCATGCCGGTGCCGGTGCTGGCGACACCGCCAGCGTGCGCAGGTCGCCAGCACTCAGTTCGATAATGGGAACATTGATATGTAGCGGCTGGCCCAGTGCCGAAACAACGCGCGAATGGCCCAGGCTTGCGGCCTGGGCGGTCGAGCACATGAACAATGCCGCCGCTAGTGCCCCGATCAAAGGTTTAGTATCTGAAACTAACGCTAAAGACGAAGACACACAGCGGGACAAATTCATTTTTATAGTTCACCCAAAGTTATACGCAACATGCGGCGTAGCGGCTCGGCAGCGCCCCATAATAGCTGATCTCCTACCGTGAAGGCGCTGAGGTACTCGTCGCCCATCGACATCTTGCGCAAGCGGCCTACGGGAATATCCATCGTACCGGTAACGGCAACTGGCGTCAGTTGCTGCATGGTGGCTTCGCGCTCGTTAGGCACGACCTTGGCCCAGTCCGAGCCTTGAGCCAGGATGTCGGCGACTTCATCCAGGGGAACATTGCGCTTGAGCTTGATCGTGAGGGCCTGGCTATGGCAACGCATGGCGCCAATACGCACGCACAAGCCGTCGATCGGCGTGGCGGGCGTACCGAAAGCTGGTCCGCGCCCAAGAATTTTGTTGGTCTCGGCTTCGGCCTTCCATTCTTCGCGCGACACGCCATTGCCCAGATCCTTGTCTATCCAGGGGATCAGGCTGCCACCCAGCGGTACGCCAAAATGCTCGCGGGCCAGGTCTGCATCCTGCTGGGCCGTCAGCACGCCCCGATCGATCTCGAGTATTGCAGCCGCGGGGTCGTCCAACAGCGGCCTGACCGCGGCATTCAGGGTGCCAAACTGCGTGAGCAGTTCGCGCATGTGTTGAGCACCACCGCCAGAAGCGGCCTGGTAAGTCATGCTGCTCATCCAATCGATGAGGTCTTCATTGAACAAGCCGGCCATGCCCATCAGCATGCAACTGACGGTACAGTTGCCACCAATGAAGTTCTTGACGCCGCGCTTCAAGGCGGCATCGATGACGGGCCGGTTGACGGGATCCAGCACGATGATGGCATCGTCGGCCATGCGCAGCGAGCTGGCCGCGTCGATCCAGACCCCATCCCACCCTGCAGCGCGCAGCTTGGGATAGACCGCATTGGTATAGTCGCCGCCCTGAGCGGTAAGAATGACGGGAAGTTTTTTCAGTGTGTCGATGTCGTAAGCATCTTGCAGCGCACCTGCGCCATCCGCCCACGAAGGTGCCGCTCCGCCAGCATTGCTGGTCGAGAAAAACACCGGTTGAAACAAGGAAAAATCATTCTCGTCGCGCATGCGCTGCATCAGGACCGAGCCCACCATGCCGCGCCAACCGACTAAACCTACTGCTTGGCTCATGTTGCTGTCACTTTAAAAAAGAATAAAAAATACGTCTGTAGCATTATTTTAATGCTTTCAGCACGGCATCACCCATTTGGCTGGTTGTAACCTTGTCTGTGCCGGCCTCGTAGATGTCAGCCGTGCGCAACCCTTGCTCCAGAACAGCCTGCACGGCGGCTTCGATACGGTCTGCCTGCGCGCCTTGGTTCAAGGAGTAGCGCAGCAGCATCGCTGCCGACAGGATGGTCGCCAGGGGATTGGCCATGTTCTGGCCGGCGATATCAGGCGCGGAGCCATGGCTGGGTTCGTAAAGGCCTTGGTTGGAGGCGTTCAGGGACGCAGACGGCAGCATGCCGATAGACCCGGTCAGCATGGCGGCTTCGTCAGAGAGAATGTCGCCAAACAAATTGCCGGTAACCACGACGTCGAACGCCTTGGGCTCGCGCACCAGCTGCATGGCCGCGTTGTCGACGTACATGTGCGAGAGAGTGACGTCGGGATATTCGGGCGCGACCGCTATCATGATGTCGCGCCAAAACTGGGAAGTCTCGAGCACGTTGGCCTTGTCCACGCTGCACAGGCGTTTGTTGCGCTTTTGCGCGGCGCGAAACGCCACATGGGCAATGCGTCGCACTTCGGATTCGGCGTAATGCATGGTGTCGTAGCCCTGGCGCTCGCCCTTGAAGGGGCCATCGGCAACTTCGCGCACACCGCGAGGCTGGCCAAAATAGATGTCGCCAGTCAGTTCGCGCACGATCAGGATGTCCAGGCCGGCCACGATCTCGGGCTTAAGCGACGAAGCATTGGCCAGTTGCGGGTACAGGATGGCGGGTCGCAGGTTGGCAAACAGACCCAGCGCCTTGCGCAAGCCCAAAATGGCCTGCTCGGGGCGTAACTCGCGGGCCAACTGGTCGTACTTCCAGTCGCCCACGGCACCGAACAGAATCGCTGCGGAATCAAGCGCGAGATTCAGCGTAGCGGCGGGCAAGGGGTGCCCCTCGGCCTCATAAGCGGCGCCACCCACGGGAGCGGTCTGCAGGTCAAGGTCCAGACCCAGCGCCGTCAATACCCTGACGGCCTGTTCGGTAATTTCGGGGCCGATACCATCGCCCGGCAGCACGGCTATTTTATGTGTCATGGTGTTCCTGAAGTTGAATGCGGAAAAAGGGCGGCGTTGCCGCAGCCCTTCGTTTACGTAGTTGGTTGGCCGACCTTGGCCAAGGGGGCTCAGGCTATTGGTCGCGACTCGAGCCAAGGATGCTTGGCCAGCCTTTCGGCTTCGAAGCTGCGTATCAGGTCGGACTTTTGCAGAGTCAGGCCGATTTCATCAAGACCGTTAATCAGGCAATGCTTGCGGAATGGCTCGACATCGAATGCCAGTTCGCGATCGTCAGGTGTAATGACCACCTGGCGTTCGAGGTCGATACGCAATTTGTAGCCAACAAAGGCCTTCGCTTCATCGAACAGCCGCGCCACCTGCAACTCGGGCAGGACGATAGGCAGCAAACCATTCTTATAGCTGTTGTTGAAGAAAATGTCGGCGTAGCTGGGCGCAATGATGGCGCGAAAGCCATATTGCGTCAGTGCCCAGGGTGCGTGCTCGCGGCTGGAACCGCAACCGAAGTTCTTGCGCGCCAACAAGATGGATGCCCCCTGATAGCGCGGCTGGTTCAGCACAAAGTCTGGGTTCAGCGGCCGCTTGGAATTGTCCATGCCCGGCTCGCCGTGGTCCAGATAACGCAATTCATCGAACAAGTTGGGGCCAAAACCCGTACGCTTGATGGACTTCAGAAACTGCTTGGGAATGATCAGGTCGGTATCGACGTTCTCGCGATCCAGCGGCGCCACCAATCCGTGATGTGTAGTAAATGCTTGCATGATGGCTTCCTATCGTTGCGTCCGTACATCAACAAAATGACCGGCGATGGCCGCTGCCGCTGCCATTGCGGGGCTGACCAGATGGGTGCGCCCGCCCTGCCCTTGCCGACCTTCGAAGTTCCGGTTGGACGTGGAGGCACAGCGCTCGCCAGGCTCGAGGCGATCGGCATTCATGGCCAGGCACATCGAGCAGCCCGGCTCGCGCCATTCAAACCCGGCGTCCAGGAAGACCTTGTCCAGCCCTTCCTTTTCGGCTTGCAGCTTGACCAGGCCGGAACCTGGAACCACCATGGCCTGCTTGATGGAGCTTGCCACCCGCTTGCCGCGCGCCACACTGGCCGCCGCACGCAGGTCTTCGATACGGGCATTCGTGCACGAGCCGATGAAGATGCGGTCCAGCTTGATATCGACCAGCGGCGTGTTGGGCTTCAGGCCCATATACTGCAGCGCCCTTTCCATGCCGCTGCGCTTGACGTCGTCTTTTTCCTTGTCGGGATCCGGCACACGGGCATCTACGGGCAACACCATTTCGGGCGATGTGCCCCATGACACCTGCGGTGTTATCTGACGTGCATCGATCTCGACCACACGATCGAAGCTTGCGCCTTCGTCCGTGTGCAGGGTGCGCCAGTACTCGACCGCCTGATCCCACAGCGCACCGGTAGGTGCGTAAGGCCGGCCGCGGAAGTAGTCTATGGTTTTCTGGTCGACCGCCACCATGCCGGATCGGGCGCCGGCTTCGATGGCCATATTACAGACCGTCATGCGTCCTTCCACTGACAAGGCGCGCATGGTGCTGCCACCGAACTCGATGGCGTAGCCAGTGCCGCCGGCCGTGCCGATCTTGCCGATGACATACAGGACCAGGTCCTTGGCGGTGCAGCCAAAGGGCAGCTCGCCCTCGATGCGCACCAGCATGTTCTTGTTCTTTTTCATTAACAAGGTTTGGGTGGCCAGCACGTGCTCGACTTCCGAGGTGCCTATGCCGAAGGCCAGGGCGCCCACGGCACCATGTGTACTGGTATGGGAATCGCCACAGACGATGGTCATGCCAGGCAAGGTGGCGCCCTGCTCGGGGCCGATGATGTGGACTATGCCCTGGCGCACGTCGTTCATGCGGAACTGAGTGATGCCGTACTTCTCGCAGTTGTCGTCCAGGGTGTCTACCTGCAGGCGCGAAATCGGGTCAGAAATACCTTGAGCGCGGCCGCTGGTCGGCACGTTATGGTCGGCCACAGCCAGGTTGGCGCCCAGGCGCCACGGCTTGCGCCCAGCGATGCTCAGGCCTTCGAAAGCTTGCGGGCTGGTGACTTCATGCACCAGGTGTCGGTCGATGTACAGCAGACAGGTGCCGTCCGACTCTTGGTGCACGACATGCGCGTCCCAGAGTTTGTCGTATAGGGTCAGGGCCATGGATATGCTCTTGAAATGGATAGGGAAAAAGGCGGATAGGCTTATTATGCCATTGCCTCAACCTGGTACAAGGCAAGTGCTTATACTGGTACTAGCAGTGCTACGCTGACTCGGATACAGGCGTCGCTGCGGAGGACCACCAGCATGATGGCCTCCGCCGCAAGCTAGCGCTATTTGCCGCCTACTTGCCGCCGGCCTGCTGATATAGCGGCATGACTTTGTTGGCCGCCTCGGTAAGGTCGGTGCTACGGCTGGCCGCCGATGGGTGGGTAGACAGGAATTCAGGTGGCGCATTGCCGGCGCTCAGCGCCCCCATCTTTTGCCACAGCGTCACGGCAGCGCGCGGATCATAGCCGGCACGCGCCGCAAGCTCGACACCGATGCGATCGGCTTCTGCCTCGGCGGTACGGCTATTGGGCAAGGTGAACATCACTTCGCTCAGCGCCCCGCCCAGGTCGGCAGTGGCACCCATGCCGGTCACTGCCGATAGGACCGACAAGCCCATATTGGTGACCATCTGCTGCGATACCTGTTCGCGAGCGTGTTCGCGCAGCGCATGCGCCATCTCGTGGCCAATGACGGCTGCCAGCTCGGCATCGGTGGGCTTGATCTTGTTGATCAGGCCGGTATAGACGGCGATCTTGCCACCCGGCATGCACCAGGCGTTGACTTCGTCCAGGCTAAGCACATGGACATCCCATTTCCAGTTGGCGGCGTCAGGGCGAAAAACACTGACCTGGGCAATCAGCTTGCGCGCTATGGCCTGGACCCGTTGCGTCTGGGCTGCATCGCGATCCAGCGCTCCCTTGGCCTTCGCCTCGGACAGCAGGCTGCTGTACTGTTGCGCCGCTTCCTGCTGCAACGCCTGCTCGGATACCATGCCCGACATGTATTGCTTGCGATCCACGCCCACCGTGCCGGAATCTGTGGTCTGCACGGCCGCACATCCGCCCAGGGCAGTGGCGGCTGCCAACACAGCGCCCGAAACGAAGCGTCGGCTCAAGAGATAAGTAGTATTCATATAGCGGGTACTCCTAGGGATTTGTGGTTTCGGTGCCGCACTGAGCACGATGACGCAGTGCGTGATCCATCAACACAATGGCAAGCAGGGCTTCAACAATAGGGGTGGCGCGGATGCCGACGCAAGGATCATGGCGGCCCAAGGTCTGCACCTGTACAGGCTCTCCGGCGCGATTGATGGACTGCCGCTCGATGCGGATACTGGAAGTCGGCTTGATGGCAAGCGATACGGTAATGGGCTGACCGGATGAAATCCCGCCCAGCACACCGCCCGCATGATTGCTGAGGAATCCATCGGGGGTGAGTTCGTCGCCGTGCTCTGACCCGCGTTGCGACACGCAATCGAAACCGGCCCCGATGGACACCCCCTTGACGGCATTCAGCCCCATCATTGCATGCGCAATATCGGCATCCAGGCGGTCGTATAGCGGCTCGCCCCATCCAGGCGGCGGGTTCTCGGCGACCACTTCGATGCGCGCGCCCACCGAATCGCCATCGCGCCGCAGTTGATCCATATATTGTTCCAGCTCGGGGACAATCTGCGCATTGGGTGCGTAAAACGGGTTGTTAGCCACATGCTCCCAGGATTCGAACGGAATCGGGATCGGCCCTAATTGGCTCATGTAGCCGCGCACGGTCACGCCATAGGTCTGTGTCAGCCATTTTTTGGCAATGGCGCCTGCGGCCACCGTCGGTGCCGTCAAGCGGGCCGAGGAGCGCCCGCCACCGCGCGGATCGCGCTCGCCGTACTTACGCCAATAGGTGTAGTCGGCGTGCCCGGGACGGAAGGTGTCGGTGATGTTGCTGTAGTCTTTGCTGCGCGCATCCACATTACGTATCAGCAGCCCTATTGGCGTGCCTGTGGTCATCCCCTGATAAACACCGGACAGAATCTCTACCTGATCGGCCTCCTGACGCTGGGTGACATGACGTGAGGTACCGGGACGGCGGCGATCAAGCTCGAACTGGATGTCAGCCTCGTCCAGAGGCAAGCCTGGGGGGCAGCCATCGACTACTGCGCCGATGGCCGGGCCATGAGATTCCCCGAAATTCGAGACACAGAATAATTTACCTAGGGTATTGCCGGACATAGTTCTTTTTTTATGGTTGAAGAGAAAGAATACGCACTTGGCGCGCTTACGAGGAACAACTGACTTCGAGCTGGCTGGCCCATTCGGGCGGCGCGGCTGCGTACGCCTCGAAGCCTGGCCTTTCAGTATAGGGGTCGCGCAATAAATCGAGCAGTGTGTCGATCTCGCCGGCATCACCCTTTGCGGCTGCGCGGATGGCGTTCTCGGCCAAGTGATTGCGAAGCACATATAGCGGATTGGCACGATCCATCTGCGCGACGCGCTCGGCCTCGGGCCGATCTTCGCTTGCCAGCCGCTGCTTGTAGCGCTCCAGCCATGCAAGGGCCGCGGCGCGATCTTCGAAATGTGCAAGAAAGGCATCCTGGTTACTGCCCACCCTGGCCAGCGTGCGAAAGCTCAATGTGAAATCCGCCCGCTGATTGTGCAGCAGGCGCCACCAGTCATCCAGCAATTCGTCATCGTTCGCGCCCCATTGCAGCAGGCCGAGCTTGCGTGTCAGGTTGCCACGGTAAGCCTCTAAAAATACGGCTTCGTACTGTTGCAGCACTTCTTTCAGTGCATCCGCTTCGACGCCCAGGCCCAGCAGTGCACTGGCCAGGCGATAGAGATTCCAGTTGGCCACCGATGGCTGGGCGTTCCAGGCATAACGACCCTGCGTATCGCTGTGGTTGCAGATATGGTCGACGCGAAACGCGTCCATGAAACCATAGGGGCCGTAATCGATCGTCAACCCCAGGATGGACATATTGTCGGTGTTCATTACGCCATGGCAAAAGCCGGCTGTCTGCCAGTCTGCAACCATGCGGGCGGTGCGAACCAGGACGGCCTCCAGGAAGCGCAGCACCGTCGCAGCCTCGTCTTCTTTGTTGCCCGCTTGCCCTACGCGGCATTCCGGGTAGTAGCGAGCTACGACGTAATCAAGCAAGGCCCGCAAATTATCGGGGTTGCCGGACCAGTGCTCGAACGAACCGAAGCGCACGAAGCTGGGCGCCACACGGGTCACGATAGCTGTAGTTTCGACCGTCTCGCGATAGACGGGGTCGTCGGACACGACCAGCGCCAGAGCGCGCGTGGTCGGTATGCCCAACCCCACCATGGCTTCGCCAGCCAGGTACTCGCGCACAGATGAGCGCAACACCGCCCTGCCGTCGCCCATGCGCGAATACGGGGTCCGGCCCGAACCCTTCAGTTGCAGCTCCCAGTTGCCGTTGGGCGTCACGACCTCGCCCAGCAGGTGTGCACGGCCATCGCCCAATTGCCCGGCCCAGATGCCGAACTGATGCCCGCTATATGCGGCAGCCAGCGTGTCGCCGCCAGGCAAAGCTTGTTGACCGGAAAATACTTCCAGGAACTCGGGTTCACGCAAGGCATCGGGCGACAAGCCCAGCAGCGCGGCAACATCCGGGTTGGCATGCAACAACCGCGGCGCATTGGGCGGTTGCGGCTTAAGCCGGGTGTAAAAGGCGGACGGCAATCCGGCGTATGAGTTGACGACTTCCAATTGCTTTACAGAATGGATCATGCGCTTGCCTTAATAAACTGCCCCGCCGCTTACGAGCGTGCCGGCTTCTGCCGCGCGGACCGCTTGGCAGGGCGTAAATAAAAAATGGCGCACAGATAGAACACCAGCGAAAAGGCGATTTCCAGCCCAGCCATCATGGCCGACATGCCGGACGGGTCGGACCACGCCCGAACAACCCCTTCCATAAAGTAAAGCAGAACCAGCATGGCTGCCCATTGCAAAGTGTAAAGATGCCCTTTAAGCACGCCGCGCAAAGGCAGCAGCAAGGGCACTACCTTCAGTGCCAGCAGCGAGCCACCAGGCTTGAGCGGCGCGATAAGCAGTTCCCACAACAGGCAGAGGATAATCAGCGCAATCAGCGATATGGACGCGCCGTAGCGCAAAACAGGGTTAAGTTGCGTAGTCATGCTGGTATTATCACTCGAAAGAGGCGGGCCTGGCCCAGGCCCAACCTCCCGATGAACGCTTTTCGCAAGACATCATGGCAACAAGCACCTCGAATGCAAAGATCAGGGAGCAAGCCGCCGGCGATCCGGACACCGACGAGCCGGCCGTGATCGAAGAGCCGCGCCTGGAACCGGCAGCCAGCCCGGTCACCGGCCTGGCCAACGCCCTGAAGATCGCGCGCTTCGCCTTGCAGCGCGCCGGCGAGAAGAAGTTGATGCAGGTGGCTGCCAGCCTGACATTCACCACCGTACTGGCCATCGTGCCCCTGCTTGCGGTGGTGTTGGCGCTGTTCACCGCCTTTCCGCTGTTCGCGGACTTTCGCATGGCGCTGGAAGGCTTCCTGACCAGCAATCTGATGCCGCCGGCGGTTTCCGACAATGTCATGCTGTATCTGAACCAGTTCGCCGCCAAGGCTTCAGGGCTGACGGCCATAGGCAGCTTGTTCCTGATCGTCACGTCCATCATGCTGTTCATGACCATAGACGAGGCGTTCAACGATATCTGGCAGGTAGAGCGCCAGCGACCCTTGCGTCAGCGCATGCTGGTTTATTGGGCAATTATTTCGCTGGGCCCGATCTTGACTGGCGCCAGCCTGTGGGCGACGTCAGTGTTGGCCAGCGAGTCTATTGGCCGCGTCTCGGAACTGCCGGCGGCGCTTTCCTTTGCGCTGTCTTTCGTCCCGCTGGTCATTACTGCCCTGGCCTTTACCGCCTTGTTCGTGGGCGTGCCCAATCGACGCGTCCTGTGGAAGGACGCCCTGGCCGGCGGTGTAGGCACGGCCGTGGTGATCGAGGTCATGCGTATAGGCTTTGCTTATTACCTGACCCGCTTCCCTTCCTATACCGTCATCTACGGCGCCTTCGCGACCCTGCCCATCTTCCTGTTGTGGATTTATCTGTCATGGCTGGCGATCTTGCTGGGTGCCACCGTGGCGGCCATTTTGCCCGCCCTGCGTCAGCGGCGCTGGGCCTGGGTGCACTATACCGGTGGCAGCTTCGTCGACGCGATCAGGGTGTTGCGCATGTTGTGGGACGCGCAGTCGGGGCAAACGCCTGGCCGCAGCCTGCGCTTCCTGTGCGCGCACCTGCAACTGCACCAGGATGAACTTGAGCACGTATTGGCCTCACTGAAGCGCCTGGGCTATGTCGTCAATACAGACAGTGGCGAAGCCGACCAATGGGTGCTATGTGTGGACCAGCGCGAAGCCACGCTCGGGCCCCTTATTGATGAATTATTGCTCGATCGCCGGCAACCCGGCTTGCAAGAACCGGAAAACCGGCAGTTGCTGCAAGCCATACAGGCTACGCTGCAACAACCCGATGTGCGGCTGGCCGACTTGTTCGACCCGCCGAACGCACTACCCGAAAGCCGGTAGTTGGGGCAAAATAGCCTTACTGTGTCGCATGAAGGCACCCAGGAGAACCACGATGTTGAAAGTCAGTGAAATCTTACGCGTGAAAGGCCACACGCTGTACACGGCCTCGCCCGATATGCCCATCTTGCGGGCGCTCGAAACCATGAGCGAGCAAGACATCGGTTCACTGGTCGTCATGGAGCACGGCGAACTGGTCGGCATGCTGACATTTCGTGAAATCATCCGGCATTTGCACGATAACCACGGCATCACCGGCACCAACACGGTGCGCAGCATCATGGACGACGCGCCGGTCAGCGTATCGCCCAATACCGACGCCGACGAAGTGCAGCGCCTTATGCTGGACAAGCACGCCCGATACATGCCGGTCATGGACGGCCCCACCCTGATGGGCGTCATCTCTTTTTACGATATGGCGCAAGCTATCGTGGCGGCGCAGCAGTTCGAGAACAACATGCTGAAAGCTTATATTCGCGACTGGCCGTCCGACTCGGAAGCCGCCAGTTCGTAAGCATCCTCTTGGTTGTTACTGCGCAGCATCAGGTCGGACCAGGCCTGCGCAATCAGCTGCGCATCGTTGCGGTCGAGCAAGGCAGGGTCGGACAAGGTTCGGCGCCACTGGCGGGCTCCTGCCCGGCCGTTCATCCAGCCCAGCAGTGGGCGCACAATAATGCGCAAGGGCACGCCATCTTTTACCTGGCCCGCGGCGTAGCGCTGCATGGCTTGCACGACCTGGTCGGGCTCAAGATGCACTAGATGCGGATGCTGCCTGCGCGAGATGTCGTTAAGGATGCCAGGGTTATGCCAGGCGGCACGGCCCAGCATCACGCCATCAAACTGATTCATTAAATCGATGGACTGCTCGACTTCGGCGATGCCTCCGTTAAGCACAAAGCGGCAATCCGGAAAGTCCGCCTTCAGCCGCGCCGCCGCATCGTAACGCAGCGGCGGCTTTTCGCGGTTCTGCTTGGGCGACAAGCCTTTTAGCACCGCGTTGCGCGCATGCACAATAAAAACGCGGCAGCCGGTATCGCGTATGGCGCCGACAAAATCGCGCACGAAAGCATAGCTGTCGTCGTAATCCAGACCCAGGCGGTGCTTGACGGTTACCGGAACGGATACCGCGTCCTGCATGGCTTTCATGCAATCGGCCACCAGCTGTGGCTCAGCCATCAGGCAGGCGCCAAAGGCGCCACGTTGCACGCGCTCTGACGGGCACCCGCAGTTGAGGTTGATTTCGTCGTAGCCCCATTGCTCGCCCAGGCGTGCTGCGGCGGCCAGGGCGGCGGGCTCGCTGCCGCCCAGTTGCAGCGCCACGGGCTGCTCGGCCGGCGAGAATGCAAGGTGGCGTGCAACGTTGCCATGCACCAACGCGCCTGTGGTGATCATTTCGGTATAAAGCCTGGCACGGGGCGCCAACAGCCGATGAAAATACCGGCAATGCCGGTCGGTAACATCGATCATGGGGGCAACGCTAAGGCGCCAGTCATCGGGGCCGTTGGGCAGGTGCTTGTGGGTGTCCGCTATACTCATCTCGCCGGTCTCTCTGGGCAGCCTGCCATTGTAGCCCGGCTTAAACCATTTCCTTCAGTTTGCCTACCCCAGAGTTCTTCTCCTATGGCCGTCTTTACCCCCGTCAGCGATGCTGACGCGCGCGAGCTTTTAAAACGTTACACGCTGGGCGAGCTGGTCACCCTGCGCGGCATCACGGCCGGTATCGAGAACACCAACTATTTCCTGACGACGACGCAGGGCGAGTTCGTCCTGACGCTGTTCGAAGTACTTACCTTTGAGCAGCTCCCGTTCTATATTGAGCTGATGCATCACCTGGCCCAGCGCGGCATTCCGGTACCGCAGCCGCAAACGCTGCTTGACGGCACCCGCCTGACCATGCTGCACGACAAGCCGACGGCCATCGTGTCGCGGCTTTCGGGCGGCTACGAACCGGCACCCAGCCCGGCTCACTGCGCGCTTGCAGGCAAAACGCTGGCCCGTGCACATCTGGCCGCCCAGGATTTCACCATACAGCAGCCCAATCTGCGGGGTCTGGCCTGGTGGCAGGCTACGGTGCCCAAGGTGCTGCCGTTTCTGGACGACGATCAGCGCGCACTGATCGAGGACACACTGAACGAGCAAACCGCCTTTGCCGCCACCGACACTTATGGCGCCTTGCCATCGGGGCCGGCGCACTGCGACCTGTTCCGCGATAACGTGTTGTTCGACGGCACCTTCGAGATGCCGCGCATGGGCGGGTTCATCGACTTCTATTTTGCCGGCTGCGACACCTGGCTGTTCGATGTGGCGGTAAGCGTCAACGATTGGTGCATCGAGCGCCATACCGGCGTGCTCGATCCCGAACGCCTGCGAGCCTGGCTGGACGCCTATGCGCAAGTTCGCCCCTTCACGCTCGAAGAGCACGCCGCATGGCCCGTGCTGCTGCAGGCGGCCGCCTTGCGCTTCTGGGTCTCGCGTCTTTATGATTTCCATTTACCCAGGCCGGCGCAAACGCTGAAGCCCCACGACCCTCGCCACTTCGAGCGCATACTGCGCCAACGCCGCGGGCCCGCCACACCTACACTCCAGGATTACTGAATCGCATGCAAGCAGCCATATTGCCCATCACAGCCGGATGGAACTGGATATTGGATGGATTCAGGCTCTTCAAGCGCCAACCCATGGCGATGTTCTTCTGGAGCCTGCTTACCGGCTTCCTGATTACCGTCAGCTATCTGGTGCCCCTGTTTGGCCAGATCGCATTGATCATCAGTACGCCTCTGCTGACTTTCGTCACGCTTAGCGCCTGTCGCCACATTGCGGCGGGCCGACCCATGCTGTTGTCGATGTGGGCCGAGCCTTTGCGTGATCGACAAACGCGTCGGCGCCTGTTGGGCCTGGGGCTGGCCTACATGGGCTTTTGCCTGGCCGCCGGCTTTATTGCCACGCTGCCTTTCATGGATACGCTGATGACGGCCATCGACGCGGACGGCGAGATCAATCCGAACGCACTGTTTTCAGCCATGCAGGGCCCGCTTATTACCTTCGGGCTGCTGTACGTGCTGATATCAGCGCTGTTCTGGCATGCGCCCGCCTTGATCGGGTGGCACGGCATCAAGATGTCGCAAGCCTTGTTCTTTTCGATGGTGGCTTGCTGGCGCAACAAATGGGCCTTCCTGGCCTACGGCACAAGCTGGGCTGCCATCTTCTTTGCCGTCCAGATGATAGGCACCTTCATCGCCGGACTGGGCGTGTCGCCCAGCTTCGTACAAATTATGCTGACACCGGTCAACATCATTGTGGCCGCCGTGTTGTATTGCAGTTTTTATCCTGCGTACATCAGCGTTTTTGGTGCCAACTACCCATCGCCGGAAGTGCCGCCTGCAACATCTGGTCGATAAACGCTTCCGCGCCTAGCCGGCCGTCGGGCCGGTACCAGCGGACGGTGGCATTCATGCCGCCCAGCAGGTGCTTGCGTATGATGGCCGCGTCGCCCTGCAGCAAGCCACTGGCCACAGCCAGGTCTATGGCCTCGTGCCACAACTGCTCGTAAGCCTTGCTTAGCTGCTCGATGGGCTCGCGCGCCTCGCGCGACAGGCTGCGCCAATCGTAGATCATGGCGTGCATGGCATCGCCCCCCACCCCGCTGATGATGCTATGCATATGCAGGCGAAACAAACCCTCCAGCCGTCCGGCCGGATCGGCATGCTGCTGCACCAGTTGGCGGCCTTCGTCAATGACTGACTGTATGCCGTTGGCCATGACGGCCACGAGTATCTCTTCCTTGCTCTTGAAATGGTGAAACAGGCTGCCTGAACGCAGGCCCACCGCCTCGGCCAGTTCGCGCACGGTGGTGCGCTCGTAGCCGTTCTCGCGAAACAACCGGGCCGCAGTCAGTATCACGACGGTACGGCGGTCTTCTTCGCCCTGTACCGGCGGGCGGGTAGCGAGATGGTTCACGAATACAAGGCCTCGATCTGCTGGGCATAGGCAGTGTAGATGCTGCCGCGCTTGACCTTCATGGTGGCGGTGACCTCGCCGTCGTCGTGGTCCAGCTCTTTGGTCAGCAGGTGAAACCGCTTGATCTGCGACACGGCTGCCAACTGCTTGTTGGCCTGGTCTATCTGTTGCTGCATCAGCTCGCGCACGGCCGGGTTCTCGGCCAACGAACGGAAGTGCGTAAAGGCAATGCCTTGCGATTCGGCCCACTTGGACACGGTATCGAACTCAATCTGCACCAGCGCCGACACATACTTGCGGCCATCCGCGATGACGATGCACTCCTTCACATAGGGGCTGGCCTTGACTGTGTTTTCGATTTCGGAAGGCGTCAGGTTCTTGCCGCCGGCGGTGATCATGATGTCTTTCAGCCTGTCGACAATACGCAGCATGCCGCCCTCTTCGGCGATCACATCGCCGGTTTTCAGCCAGCCATCCTGGATGACGCTCTCGGTTTGCTCGCGGCTTTTGTAGTAGCCGGCGAACACCATCTCGCCACGCACAAGCAGCTCGTCGTCTTCGCCTTTGCGGTAGTCCAGCCCGAGGATGGGCTCGCCCACCGTACCCAGCGCAATGCGATCCGGGTGCTGGCCCAAAATCATGCCGGTGCTTTCTGTCAGGCCGTATACCTCGACCAAAGGCAGACCGAGGGTACGAAAATAGCGCACGATGGCCGGCGGTATGGGCGCAGCGCCTGTCAGCGCCACGTGCGCGCGCCGCAAGCCAATAAAGTTCAACAAAGCCCGCAGCACCAGCCAATACCAGAACGCATAAGTCAGGCGCTGCGCAATCGTGCGCTGGCTGGCGGATTTGGCGGCGAACGGTTCGCAGGCATGCATGGCGCGCTCGTATAGAGCACGCGTCCAGGGCCGGGCCTCCTGCATCTTGATGGTGATGGCCGCGTGCAATTTCTCCCAGATACGCGGCACACCCAAAAACAGCGTGGGGGCGACCTCGCGCAGATCCTGCTGCACCGTGCGTATGGACTCGCCGAAGTTGACTTGCGCGCCGGAGTATATCGGCACGAAAGTTGTCAGCATCTGCTCAGCAACATGGCAAAGCGGCAGGTAGGAAAGATGGCTGTCGTCCGGCCCCAGGCCCAGCCGGTCGATGATGCCGGGCGCGACGCCACGCATGTTGCGATAGGAAATCATCGCGCCCTTGGGCTTGCCTGTAGAGCCGGAGGTATAAATCATCAGGCCAATGTCATCCAGTTGCTGTCCGCTTAGGGCCTGTTCAATCAGTTCGGGTTCGGCGGCGTCGCGCTCGGCGCCCATGGCTTCCAGTTCGGCGAACGTGCAAACCAGCTCGCGCTCTTCGTCGGTATAGCTGCGCAGTCCCTTGGTTTCTATGACCACGATGCGACGCAGTCGAGGCAAGGCGGCGCGCGATTGCAGCACCTTTTCGGTTTGCTCCTGGTCTTCGCACACGACCAGCTCGATATCGGCGTGGGCCAGCACATAGCTGATTTCAGCAGCGGGGCTGGTGGGGTATAAGCCCACGGTTACGGCCCGCACTGCCCCGGCACCCAGTTGGGTCAGCACCCACTCGATGCGGTTTTCGGACAGTACGCCTATGTGGCCGCCCTCTGGCACGCCCAAGCTGCGCAAGCCCAGGCCCACGTGCCGCGCCCGCCGCCAGTAATCGGCCCAGGTGCATGGCTTCCAGATGCCGAAGTCCTTTTGGCGGATGGCGATGCGCCGGGGCATGCGCTGCGCCTGCTCGCGCAGCATCTGCGGCAGTGTCAGGGGCGGCAGATCCATCAGTGAGGGCATGGTGGGCTCTCCTTAAGACAACCAGCGCTTGCGGCGCTTGTAATGCTTGATGCTTTTGAAGCTGCGCGCCTCGCCGGCGCCGCCCACGCCCAGGTAGAACTCGCGCACATCGGGGTCGTTGGCCAGTTTCTCGGCGCTGCCGTCTATCATGATCTTGCCGGTTTCCATGATGTAGCCGTAATGCGCAATGGCCAGCGCCACCGACGCATTTTGCTCGACCAGCAGCATGGCGGTGCCTTGCTCGGCATTGATGCGCGCAATAATGGTGAAAATGCTTTCTACCAGCATGGGCGACAGGCCCAGCGACGGCTCGTCCAGCAACATCAGGCGCGGGCGCGCCAGCAGTGCTCGCCCGATGGCCAGCATTTGCTGCTCGCCGCCCGACAGATAGCCGGCCAGGCCGCGGCGCCGCTCGTGCAGCCGTGGAAAATACTCGTAGACCAGATCGAAGTCCGCACGATTGGCCCGCCGACCGGCCAGTGCATAGGTAGCCGCCACCAGGTTCTCCTCGACGGTCAGGTCTTCAAAGACGCGCCGACCTTCCATGACGTGGCTCATACCGCTGTGTACCAGGTGCTGCGGCGCTACGCGGGCGATGTCCTGCCCGTTGAAGTGGATTTGACCCTTGACGAGTTCGCCATCTTCCAGCTCCAACAGCCTGGAAATGGCCTTAAGCGTGGTGGACTTGCCAGCGCCATTGCTGCCCAGCAAAGCCACCACCTGACCCACCGGCACGGACAGGGACAGGCCGCGCAATACCTGCACGACCTTGTTGTAGACCACCTCGATATTGGCGATCTCCAGCACCGGCAAGCCGGCCGGGTCCTGTACGGGCGGGTTCAGCCTGGCCATCCGCCTAGTCCAGAATGATCCAGTCGGATGCCGGCACCATCTTCTTCTGGCTGTAGTCGGCCCGATAAATGCGGCCTACCGGCAAAGAGTTGCCCTTGACGCTGACCGGTACGCCTATGATGCCGCCCGTGTCGAAATCCTTGATGGACTGCAAGGACGACTTCATGTTGGCGGCTGTCAGGTCCTTGCCATCGGCCAGCGTGCGCTTGACGGATTCCGTCATCAACATGGCGGCCAGGAAGCCCTGCATATAGGCAGTGCTTTGGTATTCCGGACGCATCTCGCGTATCTTTTTCATCATGGGCGAATTGCCTTCCTCGTCGTAGTAGTAACGGAAAGGCATCACGCCCATGAAGCCATCGGCGTTCTCGCCCATCTGCATGATGGTGGAGTTGTCCATCGTCCAGAATGTGCCCATATAGCGCGTTTTCAGGCCCATCTGCTTACCCTGGGATACGAACTCGGGTATGGGCGCCAGCACATAGCCATGGAAAATGGTGTAGTCGGGATTGGCGCGGCGCAGCTTCAGCACCTCGGTTGAAACATCCACACTGCCCGGTGGGGTCATGATCTCGGCCGCCACCGTCAGGCCCAGTTGCTCGGCCACGGCATGCGACGACTTGATCGGGTCGCGACCGAACTCGGTGTCGGAATACACAAACGCCACTTTTGCGCCCGGCTTTTCCTTGGCGATGTAGCGCAGCAAGATGCCGAACATTTCGGTGTAGTCGGGGCCTACAAGAAACTGTGCCGGAAACTTGGCCGGATCGTTGATTTCAGTCGCAAACGAGGCGCCCGTCATCATGATGGTGCCCATGCGGTCGAGCTCGGGGTTGATGGTCTTGGAAAAGCCGGTAGAGTCGCCGTAGTACAAGTTGACCTTGTTCTGGCTGGTGATCTTCTTGAAGGCCGCCACCGACACGTCTACCTTGTAGCCCGTGTCTTCCGGCACATAGCGAACCATGCGCCCGTCTATGCCGCCCGACTCGTTCAGCATCTTGACGTAATCGCCGATGCCGGCATGGATGCCCACGCCCGCAAAAGCGAACACGCCGCTCATGGGAATAGAACCGCCAATAACGATGTCTTCCTTGTCTTGCGCGATGGCGCCGCCTGTCAGGCCCAGGCCAGCGGCAAGCGTAAGCGGTAAAAGCAAGCGCCGGACCAGGCCGGCCAGGTGGAGTTTAGGGGTCATGCTTGTCTCCTGGTGTGGTAATGGCCGCCACACTGCTCAGGTGCGGAAGGGCCACAAGTGAAAGAAACGCCGCACTCGCCGCCACATTTCTGCCAGCCCTTGCGGTTCGAAAATCAAAAACACGACGATCAACACGCCAAACACGATAGTGCGTACCGGCGATACATACTGCAGCGTATCGCCCTCTATGGGCAGCCAGGCCACCGCTATGCGCAACACTTCGGGCACCATGGTCATGAAGACCGCACCAAGAATCGCCCCAAGTATGGAACCCATGCCGCCCACGATAATGGCGGCAAGGAAAAAAATGGAATAGATCAGCGGAAAGCTTTCCGGCGTGACCACACGAAAAAAGTAAGCCCACAGGCCGCCTGCCACGCCCGCATAAAAGGACGACAGCCCGAAGGACAGCAACTTGTAGCGCAACAGCGGTATGCCCAGCACCTCAGCCGAAATATCGCGATCGCGTATGGCGATAAAGGCGCGTCCTACCCGTGTGCGAAACAGGTTGGCAGCACCCAGCACCATCAATACGGTTACGGGCACGATCAACCAATAGATGCGAAAGGAGGTGTCCAGCGCCGCGCCCAGCATGGTGGGCGGCGGCACCGTCATGCCGCCCGACCCGCCGGTAAACGACAAATTGCCGAACACGAAATGAACAATAAACGAGGCGGCTATTGTTACGATGGCCAGGTACAGGCCCTTGACCCGCAACGACGGTATACCCACCAGAATGCCGCCCAGCATCGCCACCACACCGGCCATTACCAGGTTGAACAGAAAGGGCGTGCTGTAGCGCTGCTCGAGCACAGCCACCGTGTAGGCGCCCAGGCCCATGAAAGCCGCCTGCCCCAGGCTGACAAGGCCGGTATAGCCGGTAAGTATGTTCAAGCCAGTGGCGCTGGCAGCATGAATGGCCACCAGGCAGGCCAGGTAAAGCCAATAGTCGTTGGCGAAAAACGGATACAGCACCAGCGCCAGCAGAAACAAGCCCATCCACACACGCTGGGTGGAAGTGTCGAACAAGGCTTCGTCTGCCATGTAGTCTTGCCGGGCGGTTCCTATGCGCATTCGTCAGAGCCTTTCTATTTCGCGGGTGCCGAACAAGCCATAAGGCCGGGCCATCAACACCACCACCAACACCATGAAGGTGACCAGCAGCTTGTATTCGCCGCCCAGGTAGGCGCCCGCCCAAGCTTCCAGTATGCCTATCAGCAAGCCGGCCAGCATGGCACCTATGACGCTGTCCAGCCCGCCAACGATCACCACCACCAGCACCGACAAGCCAAAGATGCCCATGGAGGACGACAAGCCGCCTATCGCACCCACGGCGATGCCGGCCACCGCCGCCAGCGCCGCGCT
Organism: Pollutimonas thiosulfatoxidans; assembly: GCF_004022565.1. NCBI lineage: Bacteria > Pseudomonadati > Pseudomonadota > Betaproteobacteria > Burkholderiales > Alcaligenaceae > Pollutimonas > Pollutimonas thiosulfatoxidans. The sequence continues at coordinate 1,030,887 of NZ_CP022987.1, read as the reverse complement.
GGCCACCCACGCCAAAGAAAACACCCGGGGCACGTTGATGCCCATGGCGTAGGCCGCCCCCTGATCCGAAGCCGTGGCACGCAAGGCCACCCCGCCCCGCCAATAGCGGAACACCGCCACCACCATGGCGACCAGGGCCAGGGCCACCAGGAAGCTATAAAACACCTTGGACGACACAAAGGCTTCGCCAATGAAGATGGGCTCTGAGGGGATGAACTCGGGCAGGCGCCGCTGGTCGGCCGACCAGATAAGCTCGACCAGGCCCACCATGATGGAGCCCAGGCCCACCGTAACCATGAACACCGAAATGGGCGATTCGCCCAGCATGGGGCGGATGGCCAGGCGCTCTATAACGCCGCCCATGACACCGCCGGCAACAATGGCAAGCAAGGCGGCCAGCCACAGCGGCCACTGCAATTGCGCGGCAAAGCCAAAGAAAAAATAAGCGCCCATCATCAGCATCTCGCCGATTGCGAGATTAACGACGCGCGTGGCCTTGTAGACGATGACGAAAGCCAGCCCCGCCAGCGCATACAGCCCGCCGCTACCGATGCCGGCCAGTGTTACCTCGAAGAGGAATAGCCAGTCGATCATAGGCTGGCCCCGGCTGCTGCCCCGCGCAGGCGTTGGCGGAGGTCGCTGACGTCGCCCGCGCCCAGATACGCGCGCACCACTTCCGGGTCGGCCTGCACCTGGGCCGGCGTACCATCGGCAATGACATGGCCAAAGTTAAGCACCACCACATGGTCGGACAAGTCCATAACCAGGCCCATGTCGTGCTCCACCATCAGCACCGTAACGCCCCACTCTGCCCTTACGTCCAGGATGAAGCGCGCCATGTCTTCGGTTTCTTCGCGATTCATGCCCGCCACCGGCTCGTCCAGCATCAAGACCTGCGGCTGCATGGCCAGTGCACGCGCCATTTCGACACGCTTCTGCAAGCCATAGGGCAAGGCCGACACGGGCGCATGGCGTATGTGATCGATCTCCAGGAAGTCGATAATGCGCTCTTCGATATCGGCGCGCAGCGCGGTTTCCTCGCGCCGGGCGGCACCCAGGTAGAACAGGCCCTGGAAGATATTGGTCTTCAGGTGACAGTGCCGACCCAGCTTGATGTTGTCCAGCACAGACATGCCGCGAAACAAGGCAATGTTCTGAAAGCTGCGGGCCAGGCCCAAACGGGCCCGTTGCGGAGACGGCAAGCGCGTGATGTCTTGCCCACGAAACTGCACCGTACCCTGGCTGGGCCGATAAAAGCCCGAGATAGTATTGAACAGAGACGTCTTGCCCGCGCCGTTCGGGCCGATAACCGTAGTGATCGTGCCGGGTGCCACATCGAAGCTGACTGCGTCCAGTGCCTTGACGCCACCGAACGCCAGTGTCAGCCCCTGGATCCGCAGAACAGGGTCGACAGCCGCCACAACCGGTCTCCGTTATGTGCTTTTGTAGCTTGCCCGATTGGTGATGCTGAACCGAGCAAGCGCTTGGTTGAACAATGCATCAGGCGGGGCGGGAAGGCAATATCGGGCTTTCCCCTAGGGGCGAAGCGCCAGGCGAATGCGTACTGCAAAGTCGGGGTGGGCCTGACAGTAACCGGCCGGCAGTTCAACGACAGAGCGAGCGCGGGCGCAAATCGCAATACGCCAAGGCGGCAAGCTGCACACCACCCGTACCGGCAAGCAGTGTCTGTCCAGAAACACGAGATCTATCGCATCGGGCAGCCCGAAGGTGTGAACCGCGCGGCAAGGATCCAGATGCAAGCCGCCGTTTTCCCCATCCAGCCTTCGTGCATGCAAGCCCAGCAAGCGCGCCATGAAGGTTTGGGCCGAATGGATATATAGACTCATAAGGATGCCAGTAATTTGATCGCAATCGGAAAGCCAATGATGAGGAAAGTGCAGGGAAAAATACAGAAAACCATGGGAAAGAGCATCTTGACAGGCGCCTGAAGCGCCAGCTTTTCAGCGCGCAGGAAGCGCTCACTGCGCCGCTGTTCCGATTGCGCACGCAGCAAGGGTCCAAGACTCATGCCTAGTTGGTCTGCCTGGGCCAGCGTCAATACAAGACTGCGGATGGACGCCAGATCGGTACGCCTGGCCAGCTCTTCCAGCGCTTGCGGGCGCGGCATGCCCGCCCGGATGTCCATCAGGGTACGCCGAAGCTCCATGCGCAGCGGACCCGGCGGGCCATGCTGTGCCGCTTGCTGCAAAGCGCCTTGCAGGTTCAGCCCGGCCTCGACGCATAGTGTTGTCATGTCGAGCAAGAACGGAAGTTCGCGCAGCATGCGGGTTTGACGGCTGCGCCTCAGGCTGCGCAGCCAGTAAGGCGGCCATGCTGCGGCGATTGCCCCAAGCACAAGACCGGCCAGCACGGCCTTCGCAATGGCGACCTCACTCGACATGGTCATCATCCATCCACTGAAACAGCCAACAATGCATAGCAACATCAGTTGCATTGCGACAATATGCTCGGGCAGCCACTGTCTATCCAGGCCAGCCACTTGTAGGCGATTGTGCAGCCGGTGTCGTATGGACCAGGTGATAAAGGGCCGGCATACATTGGAGAACGCCACGATCCATGGCCAGAGCAACCTGAACATGCCGTGATCAGACGCCGCAGGCGCGCCCGCGTGCGATACGGCTGGACGCGTGATCACCCATACGAGCAGGCACAGCGACAAGCCGGCCGCCAGGCAACTAAGCCAGAAGAACATTGGTAGCTCCTAGACCTGGATGTTGACGATACGCAGTATGAGTACGATGCCCACGGTTTCCAGCAACGCAATCAGCGCAATGACGGCCCAGCCTGCCGGGGTGCTCCATAAGCTCTGCATCGATTCAGGGTCCAGACGCTGAAGCACCACGGCCAGCAACAACGGCAAGCAAGCCATCACCCACGCCTGTAGGCGCCCCTGTGATGTCAAGGCGTGGACACGTCCCAGCAGGTGTAGCCGCGCGCGCAGCGTTGCGGCGATTCGTTCCAGCGCTTCAGCCAAGCCCCCGCCACTATGAGCCGCGATAGTCAGCGACGACACCACCAGGCTGGTGCCTTCGCTGGGCATGCGTCCATACAGGTCGGCCAGCGCCTGATCGAATGCAACACCCATCCGTTGCTGGCGCAGCATGAAACCGAACTCTTGTGCCAAAGGCGCCGGCGACTGGGCAACAATATGACGCAGCGCAGATTGCAAACCGGAACCGGCCCGCAGGGCACTGGCCAGAGCCATCAGCAAGTCGGGAAGTTGCTCATCGAAACGCTGGCCTCTTCGGCGACGCACGCTGCGCAATACGTACTGTGGCGCCAACAACGCTGCGATCGCTGTTGCGGCCGTCAACAGAATGGCTTCAGTCAGCACGTAGCTGGCAAGTGCAAGCACCATGCATGCCACCAGATTGGCCACCCACAACTGTGCCGGATCCAGAAAAACAAAAAAGTCATTCAGGCGATCAACTGCCTGCGATGTGAGGACCTGCCGATAATGTCGATACCCCTGTCCCGCGTGGCGCAGGACAAACCAGACGATAATCGTTCCAGTCACGGCGGCGAAGGATAAGGCGATCAGGTCCATGGGTGCTTGCGGGCCCGCTGGCTAAGTCTCATTCCGGGTCAATGCCGGATCACAGACCTGGCTTTGCCACTGCCCCTGACCGGGCACGATCTCAGTGCGTTGATCGAACATCGCCAACGGCAGTGTCGCCTGGCCGGTTTCATCCACAAAGCAATCCGGTATGACACCGCAGCCTTCGAAAGCAGTCGTGGGTTTGGCCACATAACGGAAGATCTGCTGGGTCTGAATGCGCCCGCTTTCCATCCCGCTGACCTCCACAATTGACGTAATGACACGACGCCCGCCCTGCAGCCTGGCTTGCTGCACGATGATGTCGATGCTGGCGGCAATATGTTCGCGAACAGCGCTTAATGGAAGATCCATGCCCGCCATCAGTATCATCGTTTCCAGGCGCGATAGCGCATCCCGCGGACTGTTGGCGTGCAGGGTGGTAAGCGAACCTTCGTGGCCGGTGTTCATGGCGGCCAGCATATCGAAAGCCTCGCTCCCGCGGCACTCGCCGATGACAATCCGGTCGGGCCGCATGCGCAGCGCGTTACGCACCAGATCGCGTATCTCGATACGACCCCGCCCCTCCAGATTGGCGGGTCTGGATTCCAGTGCCACCAAATGTTGATGGTCCAGGCGCAGCTCTGCCGCGTCTTCTATGGTGATGATGCGTTCGCCCTCCGGAATACAATTCGAGAGGATATTGAGCAAACTGGTTTTGCCGGACCCGGTGCCGCCTGAAATAATCATGTTCTTGCGATCGCCCACACAAGCAGCAAGAAAATCGCGCATCGCGGTATCCAGTGTACAGACACGCAGCAGATCGTCCATACCGGGACGCCGGCTCGGGAACTTCCGGATGGTAAGGCTTGCGCCGCGCAGCGCCACGGGCGCGATCACCGCGTTCACCCGCGAGCCATCACGCAGGCGGGCATCGACCATCGGAGAGCTTTCATCAATGCGACGTCCCAGGGGAGAAACAATGCGTTCAATTACCCCCACGACCGCCTGATCGCTGCTGAACACGGTCGGATGCCGTCGCAGCAAGCCTTGGGTTTCGACGAAGATTTCGTCGTGCCGGTTGACCATGATCTCGGTCACGGCTTCGTCAGCGAGCAGAGGCTCCAAGGGCCCCAGGCCTACCGCCTCATTCACGACTTCAAGCAGAAGGGACTGGCGGTCTGCAGTTGGGGGCAATTCGTTATCGGCTTCGATGATCAGACCGAGAGCGCGAATGGCCTCCGCTCGCAACGCTTCGTCGCTCATGTTGGCGACATCGCGCCGACGCAAGTCCAACGCCTGCAACAATTCGGCGTGTAGCCGCCGGCGATGCCGCAGCAAGGTGTCGCTTGCGAGCGCATGAGACAACTGCGCATCGGGCTGGCTCTGGATAGTCTCGATGTCGACGAGCGGCATAGGCAGGGGTTGATGTGGTTTTGCATTAGCTGCCGGTGGTGCCGGCACAGCGGCCTCTTCGACCACAGGCTCGGCAGACGGCAAACGCTCCACCAACAGCAGACACGGACCTATGACGATCTGGTCCCCCGTTCGCAAAGGTCCATACTGCGCGATTCGGTGCCCATTGATAAGCGTTCCAGCCAGGCCACCATAGTCTTCGACAAATACACCTCCCGGCCGTTGTTCAATGCGAGCGTGGCGCCGAGCAACCCGCCATGATTTAAGGCAGAGTCCATTCTCGGCGCCGCGACCGATGTCCAGCGGCAAGGCAAAGCAACGGGCGTGGGTCATACCATTCTCGTGGCGAAGTTCGATCTCTAGCATCGCTCAGTCCGTATAGTCATGTTGATTAGTCCCGACGCGAATGTCCGGGAAGGTGGAAGCCTGTGTCGTGTCTGCCTGTACTTGCCACTGAGAGCCGGGACCGTCCCATGGATCCCAGGACTGCCCGGCCACCGGCAGTGCCATGGGCAAGTCGGTATCAGGACGCACCGGCACATTTATGGCCGATTGCCCGGGAAACTGGCGGTTCACGATGCTATCGCCACGCCGTACACGCTCTTGCAGATCAGGATGGTCGGCCGACACCAAAACCGGCGTAACGAAGATGGCAAGTTCGGTTTCGTTGCGCTGAAAGCGACTGGAGCGAAATAGCTGGCCGAGTATCGGGATGTCTCCCAGCCCCGGGACTTTCTCGACATTACGAGTGTCTTCGCGCGACAAGAACCCCGCCAGCACCAGAGTCTGTCCGGAATGCACGTTGAACTCGGTGGCGGCGCGTCGCGTCTTCAATGAGGGCCCGTTGGGTACCGACAAGGAGCTGTCGACCGAACTGACCTCGACCTCGATACGCGAACGTACCGCGCCATTGCGTTCGACCTGCGGAGTAATACGTAAGGAAACGCCATAGGGCTTAAACGCAGTATTGGTGTTTCCATTGGCGTCGACCGTCGAGTATGGGACTTCGCCTCCCGCAAGGAACTCTGCTGTGGCTCCGCTACGCGCCAACAATTGGGGTTGCGCCAGGACGACTGCCGTTCCGCTCTGGGCCATGGCATTAATGCGGGCCGACAGCAAGGCGTTCACACCGAAATACCCGGCAGCCACGGTCGCAGGAAAAGGCAGAGGCACAACCGTCTCGCCGGGTCGATCAGACCAGCGCTTGCTACCGCCATCCCAGCCAATACCCGCGTTGATGCCGCCGCTGGTGCTGGTGCCCCACCGTAAGCCGAGCTCTTGCAACTGCGCGCGAGGCACTTCGATCACCTGGACGTCCAGCAGGACCATTCGGTCCCAACCCACTTGCCCGGTGAAATCGAGCAACTGCGGATATCGCTTGGCCAACTCGGATATCCGTTCCCGATCGCCGTCGGACAGCTCGTCGCCTTCTATGACCAGCTTGTCGCCCGCGATAGATACCCTGGCGTGTGGGATGCGCTCGAGCACGCTACGCAGTTCTTGTTGCGTTTGCCTGGCGCCCTCGGGTGCCACCTGAATCTGGTAATGGCGCCTGCGTCCGTTCTCGGACCATATCTGCAAGGTGGTGGAGCCTTCGTTGCGGGCAAAGACAATGACCTCCTTGTCTTCGGTGGTAACCGCATTCACTACGTGACCATCACCGACTGCCACACGCGCTACATTGGGCACTGCAAGTACCTTGACTTCACCAACCTGCAGATCCAACAGACTATCTGGGCGGGCGACCAGGGAACCGGGCACTGCCAGAGCCGCCAGAAGCAGGAGTCCATGAACTGTGCGCGGCGTCATCATCGTTCTAATGAGAGGAGTGCCCGTCGGTCGGCTCAGGCAACAGAGTGTTGTCACCGGCCAAGGCCTCGGCCTGCGCGCCCGCATATAGCCAGGCGCTGACCAACTCCTGGACATTGGGGAGATCGAAAACACCACTGCGTTGCGATGTTCCAGGAGCTTGCGCGCCGATACGTGCTACCCGCCGCACTGTCTTGTTACCGTAAAGAACCTGCGCACTATCATTGCGAGGCGGCGGCGGCCGGTTAACGCCCAGCAGACTGGCCAGGTCGCCCCGCACAGCTTTCTGTGTCGCCGCGCCGTCATGAGGGGGACGCAGCACAGCGGTGATTGTTCCGCCTTGGCGCGCCGCAACCAGCTTGACGGCATCCTCCGGCGCCGCGTCGAGCGTGACGGCGGCATACGAATGTCGCTCGCCCTCCGCAAGCGAGCCCGCGAACTGAGTATTGGCGCCTGTGGCAAGCACCAGTACACCTTGCAGCAATGGCGCGGTGATGCGCCGACGCTGATATTCGAACGACACGTAAAGATCGATAAGGTCGCCCGGCTGGAGCAAGCCGGATACTGAGTTGATGGCGTCCACCGGCATCGTAATCGCCCTGCGCCCGGACGCCAGATGGCTGGAAAAGGCGGCTTGCTTCTGCGTGGCCATATGCACCGGAAGAACAACATCGCCAGCGCGCAAAGGGGCTCGAAGCACGGCGCCGGTAAGCTCGGTGTATCGCTCGGGCGGCAAACTGTCGCTGGAGACGACGGTACTGGGGAAGGAACGAAGCATGAGATGCTCGTCAGTCAGCCTGGTACCTGCGGGCAGGTCGTGAGCAGCGACAATGCGCTGGCTGGTGGGCACACGAGCCTGGGCCTCCAATAATTGAACCTTGCCATTGATGTGCTGGCGCGCCGCCCAAGCCGCCAGCAGACCGGCAACTATGGCAAGCAGCAACATCACTATCGATCTATTCGGTACGGCAACTCGCATGGCAGGCCCTATTGCTGTTGATAAACATAAAGCATGCTGGCCTCGCCATGGGTCGCCGCCCCAAGTACCAGTTGCTTTCCGCGCCGATGCCAGGCGTTGTGGCCTGAGGCACTGGCCAGCAATGGATCGATAACCCAGCCGTCCGTTCGCAAGCGCTCGCTTACGTACGCGCTGACTGCGTCGGCCGGCATAGGTATGCTGAAGATATGCTGCAACACATTGCCGGCCACATCGGCGTCGTGGTAGCTGAAACGGGTGGCAGCGCCAGATGGCAACCATTCATAGGGCACGGTAGGGGCGTGGCCATGGGCCGACTTTGCATCCCGGCCCAGCGGTAAGGCGGATACCCGTCCTGTGGTGCCCGCAGCATGGGCGTGAATCTCGGCCAGCCAATGCTGCCCTGCTCCCAGGCCTGAGAGAATAATCGCGCCGCGCGTAGTCAACACACGCTGAAAAACTGTCGCATGATCGCTTAATGCACGCACCACCGTCAGAGGCGACTCGGACGAGCTGAACTGTGCATACTGCAGGCGCACGCCTGAAAGCCGGATAGTCTGCACCGCCTGCCACGATGCGCCCGGAACAGCAAAGCGGCCTATCTGTTGTTGCAGGCTTTCCTGAAGGGCCGCATTAGCCGGGGTAGGCCACAGAGCCCACATCAGGAAAATTTGTGCAGTTGCGTATATCGCCTGACGCCTGCGCAACCATCCGGGATTTCTAATCATCACTTCCCCCCGCTCTTGACAGATGACGTCCGGGAACCCGGCCCGCCCAAGGCAGCAGCCAGTCGAAATCGGGCGTGGGCCGATCCCAGCCATCGTCCACGTCATTCATGATGCCGGCCACCATGCGTCCGGCTGATTTCGAAGCATTAGCCGCACCACTCCAAGCCAACCCAGACTGGCGCAAGATGCGCTGGACGCTAGTGTCGGCAGGGGCGTGACCGGCTCCGATCAATATGCTGGTATGGCGCGCCAGAACGGGAAGGCTTATGTCGAGGATGCGCAGCCCCAGAATGCCGTCGGGACGATTGTGGCTAAGGGCCGATGTTGGCCGGCTAACGACGCGCGCTGTGATCAGGCCGGTGTCGTGCAACGCCCAGTCGCTGCGCAACTGTGTTGCGACCGATCCGGACCCGCCAGGTTGCGCCAGCAAGGATAGGACTGGGCCACGATCGAGACTGATCAGGACATCGTCCGGCGTGGCGGCAAGCAAGCGGCTACCCGCGCGATCAGCCCATTGATGAGCCGGACGATCAAAGAAGCCCTCCCGGAGTCGGTCTGGAAGGCCCGCAGTATCCTGGCGAGCTGCCGCAAATGCAGCCCGGCCACTGGCATGCTGCGTGGTGAGGGCGATGTCTTGCAGTCGGCCCAACCAGGCGACGCCTGCCCATATAGAACCAAGCACCAGCAACGCCACCATGCCTTCAAGCAGGGACTGTCCGTCCTGCGTGCGCACATATGATGGGCGCCTCATGGCCGCACCTGAGCATCGATAGCCTGGCTGGCGTGCGTCGCAAGGCGCGATTGCCAGTAGGGATGAAACAGATTTGGCGCTTCATGGAGGTGGTCATCGCGCTTCGTCGGACGGGAAAAGAAGGTTTCCGCGGCGCTTTGTGTGGTGACAGTAAGTCCTTGCGGACCCGGATGGCGCAAAGTGAGGCCGAAGCCGACAGCAGCAGCTGCGTTGCTGGCAACGTCGAAGTAGGCGGGCAACCCACCGCCCTGCCAGCGCTGTCGCGATGCGGACGCGCGGGAGTTTGCCAAGGGGTTGGCGTCGCCCGTGGCAATGTCCCAGTCCGTTGCCTCTTGTACCCAGCGCCAGAAATCCTGTGCAGAGAAATCGTCGGGCGGATCATCAACATGGGGTGCGCCTATGGTTTGTGATGTTGCGCTTGGGATCCACCCCCAACCCATGGCGTATTCACGGTAATAGCACCCTATCCAGCGATTGGATCGCAGCGCATGAAACGACAGGGTGTCGGTGGATTGCCAGCGCCCTTGCCCATCCAGTTGCGTGTCGCCACGGCGGCGCAACTGGTGCCGCAGACCGGGGCAACGGGCATCGACCACCCAGGGGTTGCGTTCTGTAGCGTTGCGCTCCGCCAGGAAGCCATACAAACCGGCGACCTCTTGAACCACGCCTCGCAAGTGGCCATGCCCGGAATAAGACCGCAGGTAGCCAGGCCACGAATCGTAATCGACAGCCAGGTCAAACCCTGCCGGGCCGGTAGTGCTTTGGAAATTAGCGGATAGTACGGCGTGGATGGCTGCCTGTCGCGCGGCCGGCACGCTGTTAACGATATCGTTCTGGACCACGCTTAGCACATCGCGCAACACGCTATCGTGCGCGGCGTAGGCCTGCGCGAGTTGGCCGTGGGAGGCGGCCGACATTGTCTCCAGGCCCGCTGCCCTGCTGGCTGCCAGATACGCTGCGCCGTGCTCCGGGCCGAAGAACATGCCAATGAGGTGCGCCGGCGGATTGGCCGAGCCCAATTGGCGCGCCTGCGTGCCGCCCAATGCTGCCCACGAACCGAGAGTGACCAGATGAGCCATGGCCAACTGGTGGCCCACATGGGCACGGTTGACGTACGCCAGCATGTTAAGCGCACGGGCCTGGATCAATGCACCGCTGTAGGCCGCCGCGTCCAATGCGTGCAAGTGCTTCGCCTTGGCACCAACCACCTGACCGACCCCAAAGTAGCGTAAGAAGACGATCAGCGCTGCACCCGCCAGCACCATGCCCAGCACAAGTGCCTGGCCTTGCTGACCAGCGTGGCCACCGGCTGGAAGTGCCAAGCCAGTCATTGCCCGCCGCCCGCGTTGCCGGTAAAGGACTTCAGGGTCTTGGCGGCAGTCTGGGCGGCAGCGGCCTCAGCCGCAGTTTGCGCCATGCGCGATTCTTCAGAGCCATCTTCTCCGGCCAGTTCCTTGGCCATGGCGGCCGTTTGCGAGCGCACCACCTGCCCGAACATTTGGTACACGGCGATGGCCGATACCGCCACCAGGGCCACGACAATGATGTACTCGGTCATGCCCTGGCCGCGTTGCGTGGGGCGTCGCTTTTGCACGGTGCTCTCCTGGCTGGTGATCAGGAGTCCAGTGTGCCGGCGCACGGCGTGACTGCCAATCCGAATATACCGACTTGGGCAAAGACAGCTATCCCCCACGCGGCTCGCCGAATCCGGCATGACGCATGCTGACAACGCCAAACCACATTCCCCCCACTACATCGCGATCAAGGAGGCGTTATGGACACCGCGGCGCACGGCTTGGCCAAGGAAGACGTAAGAAAATACCTGCAACGTATCTGCGAAGAAGCAGGCGACATGATGCGCGCCTACGATCCGCAATTGCTATTGGAATGGACGGATACCAATCTGGCTGCCGGGGCGGCCTTTCAAGTGGACTTGCGCATCCAGAAGGACGGCGTGCATACCGGCAGTGTAGCCATGACGCTGGAGAAGGAAGACATCCTGCAACTGGGCGGCATATTCGGCACGCTAGCCGGCAAGGGCACCATTGCGGATTACTCGTTGGATGTAACGATCAAGGACGTCGTCTCGCATGGCAGCGAGGCGACGACGGTGAAGGTGACTTGGCACGAGCACATTGTGTATCAGGCACCTAGCGCGCCCGAAGACGATGCAGCGAACCACATCGTCGCCGACATCGAGGCCGATTGCTGCCACTTGCTGTTGCGCGAAGATGGCCGCCTGGCCATCGGCCTGACGCTATGTTCAGGTGATGCGCGGCTGTCGATGGCCGGTTAAGCCATCAGCCGCCGCGCATCCTGCGCCTTTAGGCCTCGCCCATGCCGGCGGCAGGTTCGACCGCCTGACCAGCGCGTACCTTTTCTTCGATGCGGCGGCCGACATCCGCATCGATGCTCTTCCAGTAATCGAAGGCACGTTCCAGCACCGGGCTGCGCACACCGCCCAGCAAGCTGCCAGCCACCTGCTCGATCAGGGCGTCTCTTTGGCTGTCGTTGAAAACCTCCCGCACCAGGGTGCCGGGCTGGCTGAAGTCGTCGTCGTCCGCACGGAGGGTGTAGGCATCGCGCACCATGTCGCCGTCCATTTCCCAGCCGTCCTCGGCCTTGCCAGTGGTGTCTGCCCACGACCTTCCAGCGCTGTTGGGCGCATAAACCGGCGCATTCCCACTATGTTGATACGCCATCTGACCATCGAACATATAGGTGTTGACAGGCACCTTGGGCTGATTGACCGGCAGTTGATGGAAGTTGGTGCCAATGCGATTGCGCTGCGCATCGTTGTAGGCGAAGGCACGGCCCAGCAGCATTTTGTCTGGTGACAACCCGATGCCCGGCACGGTGTTGCCCGGCGAGAACGCCGCCTGCTCGATCTGGGCAAAGAAGTTCTCGGGGTTGCGGTTCAGCGTCATCGTGCCGACCTGAATCAGTGGGTAGTCCTTGTGGGGCCAGACTTTAGTGAGGTCGAAAGGATTGATGCGGTAATTGGCCGCCTCGGCATAGGGCATGACCTGTACGGACAGTATCCAGCGCGGGTGTTCGCCGCGTGCAATCGCATTGAACAGGTCGCGGCGATGGAAATCGGCGTCGGCCCCGGCCATGCCGGCCGCTTCCTGGTTGGTGAAGAACTCCATGCCCTGCTGGGTATGGAAGTGATACTTGACCCAGAACTTCTCGCCCGCGGCATTCGCCCACATATAGGTGTGTGATCCATAGCCGTTCATGTGGCGCCAGGTGCGTGGCAGGCCGCGCTCCCCCATCAGGTAAGCGACCTGGTGGGCGGATTCGGGGTTGTTGGTCCAGAAATCCCATTGCATGTGGTTGTCGCGCAGGCCCGAGTCCGGCAGGCGCTTCTGGCTGCGGATGAAATGGGGGAACTTCATGGGGTCGCGCACAAAGAAAATGGGCGTGTTGTTGCCGACCAGGTCGTAGTTGCCTTCGTCGGTATAAAACTTCAGTGAGAAACCGCGCACGTCGCGCCAGGTGTCCGGGCTGCCGGCTTCGCCAGCCACGGTAGAAAACCGCGCCAGCATCTCGGTTTGCGCACCCTTCTGAAACAGCGCGGCCTTGGTATAGGCGGACACATCTTCGGTGGTTTCAAAAACGCCAAAGGCGCCAGCCCCCTTGGCATGCGGTTGACGCTCGGGGACTTTTTCGCGGTTGAAGTGCGCCATCTGCTCCAGAAAGTGCACATCGTGAAGAAGAATCGGGCCATTGGCGCCTATGGTTAGCGAGTTGCGGTCGCTCGGAGCGGGAGCGCCGGCGCCGGTGGTGGAATCTGTGGTCGGCTTCTTGCCTGTGTCATTCATAAATTAGCTCCTGTGTTGTGCCTTGACCCTCCCACTATAAGCCAAATGGATGACTCTTAAGGTATCGTTGAAAACATGCTTTACTTGGCGCTCGCTCACCTGGTGTTGTTGATACACGCCGCTTTTGTGACCTTTGTCGCCTTTGGGGGCTTGCTGGCCCTGTGGCGGCCACGAATGGCGTACTTGCACCTGCCCGCCCTGGCCTGGGGTGCGACTGTGGTCGCAATGGGCTGGATATGCCCTCTTACTCCGTTGGAAAACTGGCTGCGGATGATGGCCGGCAAGGAACAGTACGAGGGAGGCTTTATCGAGCACTATTTAACAATGCTTGTGTATCCGCCCGGCCTGACCCGAGATACCCAAATACTCTTGGCGATACTGCTGGTCGTGGCCAATGTCGCCATCTACGCAGTCTGGTATGGCCGTCGGCGGCGCGCCAAAGGCCAAACTTCATGAAGGCGCGCCCACTGCTGCAACACGATACTGAAGTCAAAGCGACTGTATATGCTGCGCCATGCGTTCGCGCATGGCGGCATCGGGCAATTCGCCAAAGGCTGCGCCCATGTTGTCGATCACATTCTTGACACGACTGGTGGCAGGGGTTGCACAGGTGACGGCCGGGTGGGACACCACAAACTTCAGAAAGAATTGCCCCCACGAACGGATGCCCAGCTCCGTCGCCCAGGCTGGGACTTCATGCCCTTTAACCAGCGACCATAAGCGGGTGCGGCCAAATGGCACGTAGGCCAGCACAGCGATCCCGCGGTCGATTGCCAAGGGGAATATGCGCTCTTCCATGACACGGTTATCAATGGCGTAGTCCACGCCGATGAAATCCAGCCGCTCTGTGCGCATGACTTGTTCGAGTTGCTCGTACTGGCGCGGAAAGGTCGTCGTAACGCCCATATAACGAATGCGCTTCTCGTCGCGCAAGGCTTTCAGTAGCGGTAGCTGGGTGGGGAGGTCGCCCAGGTTGTGTACCTGGATCAGGTCAATAACGGGCTTATCAACGGCCTTGAACGACGCCTCGATCTGGGCCCGGGCCTGCTCGACGTCGGCTTTACCGCCACCGTAGCCGGCAACGTTCAGCTTAGTCGCCCAGAACACCTTGTCGCTGATGCCCAATTCGCGCACGATTCTTCCGGCAACCACTTCCGAGGCGCCATAACTGGGCGCCGTGTCGAAGACGGCTCCGCCCTCTTGCACAAAAGCCTGAAGCACCTGCTTCAAGGCGTCGACGTCATGCGCGCTGGCGGCGCTGGAGAACGTGGCGGCGCTGCCCAGGCCTATGACGGGAAGCCGCTCACCGGAAGATGGGATGGGACGGGTGATGAGACCCTGCTTCTTCTCATTTGCCCACAGATGGTTGGGGGCAAGTACGGAACCGGCACCGACTGCCATGCAAAGCGCCAAGTAGTCTCGACGGGAGATCATGGGCGACGTCCTTTATCGAAGTGTGCAGACTTCCAGACTACCGTAACTCGCTCGTCCTGAAAAGAAGCAAAAAAATCCCGGAGGCGGTGGAACCGCCCCCGGGGATGGTGTGGGTCGTTGCTTATGAACGCAGTGGAATGCGCTTGACCCGGGACTGCGCAGACGGGTCCTTGGGCAGAACGATGTCCAGCACGCCGTTCTTGAAGTCGGCTTCGACCTTGTCCTGGTCGATGTCGTAACCCAAGCGAATACGACGCTCGAACCGGCCGTAGAAACGCTCTGAAAACTGCTTGGCCGTGTCTTGTTTCTCGGCACGCTTCTCGCCGCGCAGGGTCAGGACATCGTCCTCCAGCAAGAGTTCGATGTCGTTCTCTTGCAGGCCCGGAAGCTCAGCCGTAACGCGTACCGCATGCTCTTCGTCGGATACTTCCACGCTAGGCCAGCCGCTACTGAAGGCGCTGCTCGTGGCTCCGTTGGAAAAGCCCATATCGAAGCCCTTGAACATGTCGTCAAATAGCCGGTCTACGTCGCGCCGCAACGAGAAAAACGGATGCTCGATGCCGCTTGACGAAGCGGGGGCCGCACTGCGTCGACCCATGGGGATGAGATCACGAATACTCATGAAAACCTCCTAGTCAACAGATTTGAACAATATGCGCCAGCGCTGAAGCCTTGCCGGCGCCTATTGTTCATCTGGGGTCGATATCCTGAGATTTCAAGGGCTTAGCGGCCAGCGCTTGACCTTCCGCTACCGTAGCGCCGACAGCGCCACGGGTGTCACGTGCGAAACGGCCAAACACTTGGCACGACAGTTGGGAGTCGACGAAACCCAGGCAATCCACATGGCGCTACACGCTCTCGCTGTCAAAGTTCTTCCCCAATACGAGGCCAACAACGGCCCGCTAACTGATACCCAATTAAGGCAGATCAAAGAACGTGTGCCACAAGGACGCAAGCGCTCAGTACAGTCCAGCCTGCTAGGCGCAAACCCCGCATGATGTCGGCGCAAACCAAGCTTCAACGGTCAGCCGCCGAGTTGCGCTTCCTTGTGGCGACCTAAGGCCGTTAGTATCTTAAACGCCGCCGCCACGCGCTCCGCTACCGGGTAATTCTTGTTGGCAAGAATGACGACGCCTATCTGTTCCGCTGGCACAAACGCCACATACCCACCGAAGCCGTTGGTCGAGCCACTTTTGTTGATCAGAACATTCGTCCGTGGCGGCGCCGGCGGGGTCAGCTTCCTTGCCTTGTTGGGCTCGAGGACAACTTTGGCGGAATTACCTTCCAGCACCGACCCTAGATCGGTTGGATAAGCATAGGTTTCCCATCCAAGCGCCTGCACCATGTCCCCGACTTGATAGTAGCCAGTGTGCGTGGCGCTGATGGCACGGCTTAAGGTTGGATCCAGCCCCGAGCCGTCCATGTTCAATTCAACAAACCTCAGCAAATCGGCGGCCGACGTTTTTACGCCATAAGCTTCGGCATCCCAGACGCCCGGATTCACCCGCAGGGGCTGCCCATCCTCGGCATAACCGTAGGCGTAGTCGTTCATCCGCTCCGACGGCACGTGAATATAAGTATTGCGCAGCCCCATCATGGGAAGCAGCTTCTTCTCCATCAACACATCGAAGCTTGCGTGCATGCTTAGTGCTGCCAGATGGCCAAACAGCCCTATGCTGGGATTTGAGTACTGTCGGTGGGTGCCGGGGGCATACTGGGGACGCCAACCCTTGTAATAGTCCAGTACAGTGTCTGCGGTGATCTCATCGGGAACCTGCAAGGGCAAGCCGCCCGCGGTATAGGTGCCCAGATCCAGCAGGCTGATGCGATCGAAGCTGCTGCCTTCAAGGGCAGGCAGGTATTTGCTGGCATTGTCGGCCAGGGTGAGCGCACCGATCTCCTGCGCATACGAAGCCAATGTGGCGGTAAAGGTCTTGCTGATCGACCCGATCTCGAAAAGAGTGCGCTCGGTAAGCTCGCGATTATCTTCGCGGGACGCAAGCCCATAGTTGAAGAAGTACTGGTCCCCACGAACCGTCACTGCGATGGCCATGCCGAGGATGCCGTGTGCAGCCATCATGGGGCGGACCGTCTCGTCGACCACCTGATGCAAGCTGGCAGGTGCATCCGTGGGTCCGGATTGAGCCCCGGCCTGGGCTACGCACAAGGCGGCTGCCAACGCCGCACATTTACAGATAAGCGTGCTTTTCATTCTTACTGAACCAGTTGGTTGATCTCAATGATAGGCATCATGACCGCCAGCACAATCACCAGCACAATGCCGCCCATGATCAAGGTCATCAAGGGCTCGAGTATGGCGGTCATGGTCATGGCACGCCTTTCCAGCTCCATCGAGAGCACCTTGGCGGCGCGGTCCAGCATGGCGGGCAACTCGCCAGTGCGCTCACCGCTATCCACCAAATGGGTCAATAGCGGTGGGAAAACCTTCTGCGCTTGCAGGGCCTGGGCCAAGGGGCTGCCCTCTCGTACACGACCGGTGGCCTCGTCCACAGCTGCTTGCAGCTTGTGGTTCTTCAGTGTGCGCCGCGCAGCATGCAGTGCAGTCAGCAAGGGCACATTGCTACCCGTCAAAATGGCCAGTGTGGCAGAAAAGCGCGCCACATCCACACCCATCGCGTAACGGCCCAGCACGGGCAGGCGCAACACACGGGCATGCCAGGCCAGACGGGCCGATGGATTACGCAAGTACAAGCGCCACAATCCGAACAGTACTGCCAGGCCGGTGACCGAGACCAGACCCCAGTTGCGGGCGAAGTGGCTGGCTGACAGCATCATGCGCGTCAGCAAGGGCAAGGTTTGCTGCGCCTGAGAAAATGCGCCGACCACCTGAGGCACCACGTAAGTAAGCAGAAAGATGACGATGGCGATGGAAACCACGGTGACAATAGCGGGGTAGATAAAGGCGGTCAGCACCTTGTTGCGCAGCGCTCCGCGCGTCTCGATGTAGTCGGCCAGCCGCTCCAGTACTTGGGCGAGGTTGCCCGACTGCTCTCCGGCATCGACCAGCGCCTGATAAATCGCGGGGAAGTCCTTGGGATGGGCTGCCAGTGCATCGCCGAGCCGATGGCCGGCCCGCACGTCATCACGGACTGCGGCCAAGGTTCGAGCAACGTGCCGCCGTTCGGCTTGTTCCAGCGTGGCGCGCAGGGCCGCCTCGAGCGGCAGCCTGGCAGCCAACAAGCTGGCCAACTGGCGGGTCAGCCACCCCAGGTCGGCATCGCTGATCTTCGCCGCAGCCGACCAGCCCTTCCCTGCCCGCTTGCGCGTCTCGCGCAGCGCCAATGGCAGCAGCCCGCGGGCGCGCAGTGTGTGGCGGGCACTGCGTTCGCTATCGGCATCTATCGTGCCCCGGTCGGTTCTACCTGAGGCATCAACGGCTTCGTACTGGTATGAGGGCATGGTGTCGCTCCGTAGGCCTTAGACGTCGCGGGTGACGCGCGCGATTTCTTCGCGCGAGGTAACGCCCTGCTGGATCCAGCGTTCAGCGTCCTGTCGCAGGCTGCGCATGCCGCCCTGCTGGGCCGCAAGACGCAAGGCGTGCTCGGCTTGGTCGGCGTGGATCATGGCGCGCAGGGTGTCATCCAGCACGAATAGTTCATGCACACCCGTGCGTCCGCTATAGCCCGTATGGCTACAGGCCTGGCACCCATTTCGGTTCCAGCCCGCAGTGCCGTCGGACTGAGGCAGCTTGCACTGGGCGCACAGCTTGCGCACCAGGCGCTGTGCCAGTACACCTTGCAAGGTCGAAGCCAACAGGAAGGGCTCCACACCCATATCGACCAGGCGAGCCACAGCCGATACGGCATCATTGGTGTGCAGCGTGGCCAGCACCAGGTGGCCGGTCAACGACGCCTGGACGGCGATCTGCGCCGTTTCCAGGTCGCGGATCTCGCCTATCATGATGATGTCTGGATCCTGCCGCAAGATCGCGCGCAAGGCCGAGGCAAACGTCAGGTTGATGCGGGCGTTGACCTGAGTCTGGCCGATGCCCGGCAGGTCGTATTCGATCGGATCTTCCACTGTAAGGATGTTGGTGGTGGCCGAATCGAGTCGACCCAGGGCCGCATAAAGGGTGGTGCTCTTGCCACTGCCGGTCGGGCCGGTTACCAGGAAGATGCCGTGTGGCCGACGGATCAGCGCGTCCAGGCCGTCCAGTACATCAGCGGCCATACCCAAACGCTCCAGCTCCAGGCGCCCGGCCTCTTTGTCCAGCAGGCGTAGAACGGCGCGTTCTCCGTGGCCCGTAGGCAAGGTCGAAACCCGCACGTCAATGGCGCGGCCACCCACCCGCAAGGCAATGCGGCCGTCCTGGGGCAAGCGCTTCTCGGCGATGTCCAGGCTGGCCATGATCTTGATTCTTGATACCAGGGCGTTATGCAGCGCGCGACGCGGGCTGACAATGTCGCGCAGGGTTCCATCCACCCGGTAGCGCACCACGGAGTGCGTCTCGAAAGGTTCGATGTGTATGTCGCTGGCACCGTCGCGCGCTGCCTGGGTGAACAGCGCATTGATCATGCGTATGATGGGCGCATCGTCGCGGTTCTCAAGCAGATCTTCGACTTCGGGGATGTCCTGCATCAGCCGATCAAGATCGATCTCGTTGGCGGCGGCATCCACGATTTCCGCAGCATCGCCCGTTTGCGCATAGGCCGCAGCCAACAGCGTATCTAGCTCTTCGTCACTGACTTCCTTGACCGGCAAGGGGCCGTGCTGGCGTCGTATTTCGGCCAGGGCCCACGCGGGTGTGCTTGCCGAAACAGTCAGCGTGACGCCGCTGGCACCGGTATGCATCAGCGCGCGATGGGCTCGCGCCCAGGTATACGGTAAGCGGCCTGTCATAGATTGTCGGGCGGCACGGGCTGAGCCGGAATGGGCATAAGCTGCACAGGACTTCCCGGAAGATCGGTTGCAGGATCATTGGCTTGCATGCCGCGTAAATCCAGCAGGCCCGTATCGGCATCACGCTGAATGGCGGGCAAGGTATTCGTGTTGGCATCGGGCACCAACCACGACGCTGCCCGCACCGGCAGGCCTGCCTGCGCAGCGCGCATGTAGTTGTAGCGGTCCAGCGTCAGCCCCGCACTGTCTTGCGCGTTGCGCACAATGTGTGGCCTCAGGAATACCATCAGGTTGGTCTTGCTGCGACCGCGCTTCTGGTACTTGAACAGGTTGCCCAACACCGGGATGTCTCCCAATAGGGGCACTGAGGTGATGCTGTCATCGACCACCTCTTCCAGCAGTCCGCCCAGCACGATGATTTGCCCGTCATCGACCAGCACATTGGTCTCCAACGCCCGCTTGCGCGTAATGATCGACCCGCCCGAGGTCGCGCTCGGAAGGGTCGATGATGGGTCTATGCTGCTGACCTCCTGGTACAAGGACAGCTTGACTGTGCCCCCTTCGGATATCTGCGGTCGGATACGCAGTGTCAGCCCTACGTCTTCACGCTGCACCGTCTGGAAGGGATTGCTGGCACCGTCGCCTGTGGTCGTATAGGTGCCAGTGACGAACGGTACGGTCCTGCCCACCACAATACTGGCCTGCTCGTTGTCCAGCGTCATGAGGTTGGGCGTGGAAAGAATGTTGACGCCGCCCTGCTTTTGCATGGCACGCGCCAGCACGTTCAGGTTAAGCAATTGGGTTCCCAGCACGTCCACGGTGCCTCTGACCAGGCCCAGACTCATGCCCGACCCAAGTGCATCTATGGTGGTGGCGCCGCTGGACAGATTGCCGCTCAGGCCGCTGCCGCCCAAGTTGGCCCCGCCAAAGAATGAGCTGCCGCCATTGTTGGCGTTATTGGCGCCGGCGGCCCATTGGATGCCGAACTCTGCGGCGTCTTCCGCGTTGACTTCGACGATCAGGCTTTCGATCAGTACCTGCGCACGCCGCTGGTCCAGCAAATCGATGATCTCGCGCAGGCTGCGATACAGCGGCTCCGGTGCCGAGATAATCAGGGTATTGGTCGTGGGATCAGCCTGCACGGTTGCACCGCCGGCGGAGAATGCAACCATCGGCCGACCGGCCGTCGCCATATCGAACAGAGAGGATCCGGAACTTGAGGCGTCCATCGCCGCGCTGCTGACGTGGGTCCCAAACCCGCCGCCTGTCGTTGCCGGCGAGTCACTCTCGCCCTCGAAAGCGCCACCCGACAGGGGCGCATCGGGTTCCGTCGTCTGGCCAGAGCCGCCCTGCCCCGCCAGTACACCCTGAAGCACTTCGGCCAGATGGGTGGCCTGTGCATTACGCAGGTAAACCACGTGCAGATTGCCCGCACGTGACTCCGGGCTGTCGATACGCAGGATCAGGTCGCGCGCCTGCTTCAGGCGCTCTGGCGTGCCGGCGCGCACCAGCACCGAATTGCTGCGCGAATCAGCAACGATGTTCACTTGCCTGCTTTGGTCGGCACCACTGCTATGCAAAAGCTGCTGCGCCAATGCTGCCACGTCCAGCGCAACCCCATACTCGATGGGGATTACGTCCGTGCTGATGGATGTGGGTGTGTCGATGCGGGCAATGACATCCGCCACCCGATCCAGGTTGTCGGCGTAGTCGGTAATGAGCAGGGTATTGTTACCGGCGTGCGCGGCAATGGTGTTGTTGGGCGCTACCATGGGCCGCAAGATGGGTACCAGCGCGGTGGCGCTTTCATAACGCAGCGGAAACACGCGGGTGACCAGTTCACCGCCGCGCGCACGCTGGTTGCTGGAAACGACAGGGCCGCCCTGCAGCTTGGCGTCAGCTTCAGGCACCACGCGGCTGACCCCGTCCACGTCAACGACGGCAAAGCCCTGCATGCGCAGGGCACTCAAGAGCATGGAGTACGCCGTATCAGCATCGACAGGGGTTTCGGATATCAGCGTCAACTGTCCCCTTACGCGCGGATCGACGACGAAATTGCGCCCTGTGAACTGGGCCAGCGCGCGCAGCACGCCGTGTAGTTCTGCACCATTGAAGTTCAGTGTGGTCTGCTGTCCGGCCTGCTGGGCGCTTGGCCGGTCTTGCACAGCTTCGTCCCGGAGACTGGGGCGTTCACGTATGGGAGACAAGTTTCGCGACCTGGTCTGCGAAGAGTCGACTGGGGCCGTATAAGGCTGCGCCCGATGGGGTTGGCCGGAACCCACTGTCGTGTAGGCTACCAGCGGTGGTGGCATCGCTTTCTGGTCAGGCTCCTGGACGGCGCAGCCGCTCAGTGCGACGGTAAACGCCAGCATGGGCATACGCAAGCGCCATTGGGTAGGTTGCATGAAGAGGCATTCCGGTAGAAGTTTTGAGGTAATCATGGCGGGCGCATTAGCGTAGTTTCAATAAGGTGTGGCCGTCCGGGCCTGACCGGGGAGCCATGGCGTCCAGAACGCCCTGTAGGGCATCGCGGGTGTCGGCACCGGCCGATTCGTCAACCCATGTGTTTCCGTCGAATTGCAAGCGGCCCGACAGCGTTAGCGTGCCAGTACCTTCCATCATCCATGGTCCCTGTTTGGTAGCAAGCGCCAACGCAAGCTTATCGTCGCCACCCTCGGTGACCAGCAAGGTGTATTCACCCATGGGGCGTATACGAGTCAGCGAAGAGGCAGCGTTGCGCCATTGCGCAGACAGCAGCCCCTTACTACCGTTGGAGGAAATGCTGCGGCTACCCAGAGTAAGTTCAGGCCAGCTTAGAAGGACCTCGCCCTCCGGATCCAGAGTGTTGAAGATGCCGTGCAGGGTGGTCAGCACGGACGCAGGCATATGCAGCGATTGAGCCGACATGCGCAACCCTCGCCACGAAGGCCTCAGCTTCAAGGACCCGCGCAGCCAGGGGTGGGTCACCACCAACTGCGGCCCCCCATCGAAGGCCAGGCGCCACGCCACTGGATCGGGCAAGCTGCGGCGCAAGCCATCCACACCGACTGCCATCGTGGCCTTGGCATGCCATAGGGTGCCAGTGGCGTCCGTGATGATGACCGGAGAAGATGCCGGTATCCAGGCCATCGCCCAGCGGGCCGGCAGCACCCATAGTGCTGCTGTGAGCCCGACTGCGAGCAGCAACACCAGCCATGCCGCGCGGCGTGCGCGGCTCATGAAGCCTTTGCCTGCTGGATGGCCAGCACGACAACCCCACTAAGCTGCCCCGGCCGATCCCGGCCGTCCACATTGCTACGCGCAAGGTCAACGAGCTGTGTTTGCGTTTGCACCATAAACGGCAAATTGGCCAACCACTCCATGACCCGCCCTGCCGGCGCATTGGCGAGTTCTACCCGCCATTGCATTTGCGCCGGGTCCACATTGGTCGGCCTGCCCAATACGCTAACGGTATCCAACCCGGCAGTACGCAGACTGTTTAGCAGTGCTTGCTCGGTATCGCCGGCCGGCATAACGCCCCTGCGGCTGTCGCCCAGCGCCTTTGCCTCGAAGATTACGGCGGCCAGTTGCGCTGCTTGTGCCTGCAGAACCGGTAAGCGCTGCTGCGCGCTCTGTATGGTTTGCACTGCAGGGCGCAACGCTAGCACCCAAAGCAGCACCGCAATCAGCAGCAGGGCTCCAGCCAGCAGAAAACCTCGCTCCCGAGGGCTTCTTAGTTTCCAGAAAGCAAGGGCCTGTCCTGCAATGGGCGTCAAGCGCGCCTGCCATGCGTAAGCCGATTCTTTCAGTTTGGCAGTAAACATCATGGCCGCCCCGCGTGGTTCTGAACCGGTGCGGGCCGACGCACATGCCAGACATGGGGCTGCGTCTGATCTTTTTGCAGCAGCAGTTGCTGCGCCGATGCGGACTGTGCCAGGGCCGCTTCATTGGCAGGCGGAACATAGCCTTCAGCCAACGTCAAACTCAGCAGGCCCTTTTCGTAACGCATGCTGTGCACGTGGCTCTGTGCAAAGACCAGCACCTGCGCTGCGGCCAGCGCCAAGGGCATGAAGTCGTCGTCCGCCGCCGCGCCGCCCGCCAGCCGCAAGGCATCCCGCTGGGTCTGCGCTTGCCTTAAGGGATCAATGACAACAGGTATTTTCGGGAAGGCCGTTAACACCGAGGCTTGCATGTCTTGCTGCAAGGTCTCGACCTGGTTGGCCAGCTGTGCCGCATGCCAGCTCAGGCCTATTACCCAAACTGCCGCAGCGGCGGCGGACCAGTATATTGCCCGGCGCCAACGTCCGCTTGCCGACGCCGGACGCAAATCGTCGCGCGCCAGCGACCATCCCGGCAAAGGCGCCAGCCAGCGAGGACCCGCAGGCAGCGCCAGCGGCTCGCTGGGCCGTGAGTCGCCGGATGGCAAAGTTAAAGCCTGAGGAATAAACGCCGCAATATTCAAGCCGGCCTGGGCCAGCAAGGCCCAGGCTGCTTCCAGTGGCTTGCGTGCCGTCCATGCGACAGTTACGGCGCCGTCGGCAGCACGGGAGCTGTGGGCAATGCACAGCTCATTGATTTCGGACAGGCTCATGGGCTCGATGCTGGCGGCGACCGCCGCGTCAAGTCGTTGTTTGGACACGGGTGGGACCTTGATGCCGGCGACGATGGCATCATCGGGATGCAAAATGGCGTAGACGCTGACAGAGCCTGCTTGTGCTCCGAATTCAGCCACGGACATTTGACCCGCGCGCGCGGCAGACCCTTCCCGGTCCACCTGGACGAAGGTAATGCTCGTATCGAGCGTTAAGGCAGAGAGGGGCGGCAGCGCCAGTCGCAGATGTTGTCTCATATTATTAGTAGGTGACCCAGCGGACCGAAGATAGTCCGTGGTCGTTTCGATGCAGCAACACCCGTAGGCCAGCCATCGTATCACCAACTGTCACTTCACCGGTCACACGAAACCAGTTACTGCTGACGCTGATGAGTTTGCCGGCGTCCGGTTGCCGGCCCCGCAGGCGGCTGACGAAGTCCGCTTGATTGACAAACCATAGTCCCTGGTCTCGGTCAATAACCAGTTGCCGAGCGCCCGCCAGGCCCAGTTCTTCGACGACGGCGCCAAGAACCTCGGCGGAAGCAGTATTCGCGTTGACGGGAGTGGCTGCTGGCAACACAGTGACATAAGGCTGCAGGGCGTTGACGACTTGCGGGGTAAAGCCTGGCAGCGCACTAAGGTCCTCGATGCTGCGTAGGCCGACGGCCAAAGGACCGCCCTCTTGGCCAGGCTGTGCGTCGGCTACCCTCTGCGCCATGGTTGCGCCCAATGTCGGCGCCATGCCCAGCCATTCCAGCAAGCGCTCCAGAACAAGGACCTGCCGCGGATTGATTATCCCGTGCTCAGCCAGATTGCGCAGATTGTATTTACCTTGTTCATCTTCAATACCGCCAGACAACAAGGCGCTTTCGGGATCTCCGGCCGGGCCGACCGGCAACTCGATGATGGACCGCGCCCAAATGCCGTCCAGCCGGGTGGTGGGGCCGTTGCCAGCATCCATTTGCAGCACTACGCGCGACAAGTCCAGACCGCCCTGCAGCGCCCAGGCGGCTTGGCTGCGATCGCTCTCGGTAATGAGAATATTGGCCAGGATGCCTTGTCGCTCGATGATGGATGTGGTCAGTGCCGCTGCAGCGACCACGACCAGCAAGGCCGCAATAACGGCCATGCCGCGTTGGCGAAGCGCGATCTGGGCGCTCATGGCAGCAGCACCACTTTGCGGTAGGGTTGGTCGCTGGCCGGCCCTGCGCGATAGACGGCGACCTCCAGGCCGGTAAGGTCTGGCGCGCCCGGCCGCAGCAGCGGTCGTGCCGATACCTTCTGCGACGGGTCAGCCCACCCTTGCGTCGAATGCCACACTTTGACGCTCAGTGCGCGAACGCCCTCCAGTACCACCACAGTGGTATCCGGCGGCGGCAAAGGCAATAGATAAGAAGGTGATCCCGTTGCGCGGAGCAGCCGGCCATCATTCAGGTACCAGCGCAGTTGCTGCCAGCGGCCGTCGCCCGCCGACCGCACCAGGCTCAAGCCTGTATCGGCGCTCCAGATGATGCCAGGTGGCATCTGGACCCCTGTCTGTGTGGAGCGCGGCGCCGGCGTCGGCGCAGCCAGGCCTGGCAGAATATCCGGCCCGGCATGCAGCAGGATGTCACGCTCGATCTGGCTTAGCGCGCGTAGTAGCGACAGGGTCTCTTCGGCGCGCTCGTCCAGGCGTTCGCCTGTGTGCTGCACGGTTTCCAGGCCGCGCCAGGATATCAGGCTGATCAGAGCCATCAGCGTAAGCGCAACCAGTACTTCGATCAGGGTGAAGCCCTGCTGTGCGTCAGTGGCATTCATCATCGCACCCCCGACATCAGGCCATCCAACTGAGCCAGTACCGGTCCCTTGCTCAGGCTGACACGCACCGTAACGCGCCGGAAAGCGGGGTTCGGTGTGGCCAGGACGACCTGTTCGCAACGCAGGGCCAGCGTACCCTGGGGACAAGCCTGAGTACGACGGCCCAGGGCAGGCAACATGGCCTGGAGGCGCATTTCAGCCAAAAAGTTCTGTGCCGCTTGTTGCGCGAGGCTGCGTTCCTGCATGTTGCGCACGCCGTGGGTGCCCACCCCTAAGGCCCGCACGCAGGCGGCCAGCGCAACGCCAACGATCGCGAGGGCGACCAGCACCTCGATCAGCGTGAACCCTCGCTGATGCTTGCTGATCGTCATGGGCTCACCACGTAACGGCCGTTGCCCAGACGCGATAGCCGGACGACATTGCCATCTGCCTCGAGTTCCATCTGGAGCGGACCGGGTATCCAGTCGGCGCCAAATACGAGGCGTGCATCAGGCTTCATACGCACCGACACCGTGCCGGAAGACATCCACTCGCGCGGTCGCAAGGGCGTTGCGCCAGTGATGGCAGTGTCGGTGACCGGGCGCGTTCGCGCCGCCATCCGTGCCGGCAGCACCAGGCGGTTGGGCAGGCGAGAAAACCGATACCCATCCCCATCGTGTGCCCAGACAATAGGCTGGCCACTGGTTCGCGCCTCGGCTTGCGCGGCGGTAAACAAATGCGCCAACCTTAAGGCATCCTGGCGCAGCGCGCGGGCGCTGTTGTCCCCAAAGGCCGAGACGCTGGCCAGGGTTGTCGCGATGCCGATGATGAGCAAAACAACCATCATCTCCAGCAGCGTAAAGCCGGCTTGGCGGCTAGCGGGCCCAGGAACCGATGTCGGCATCATTGCCTTCGCCCCCGGGTTTTCCGTCAGCGCCCAACGAAAACACGTCGATCTCGTCGTGCACACCGGGATTAAGGTATTGATAGGGGGTATTCCAGGGGTCCGTGGGAACGCGATCCATATATCGCGAGCCCTTGTCTGGCCCCGGTACAAGGACCTCGAGACCCGCGTCGGACGACGGATAGCGGCCATGGTCCAGCCTGTAGAGCTTCAGCGCCTGCATGATGGCACCGATGTCCTGCTTGGCGGCGATCACACGCGCCTGATCTGGACGATCCATAACATTGGGCACCACCAGCGCCGCCAGTACGCCCATAATGACGACGACCACCATGATCTCTATAAGAGAAAAGCCTCGTTGAGGCTCGGTCGAGTGGCGGCGGCGAAATTTCAATACGGAGATATAGCCTGTCATTGTTATCTAGTGGCCGCGGTATAGAATAACGTCGCGAATCGACGTAGTTGCACTCAAATGGATACAGTCCGCAGGCCAACGGATGGTACCCGGCCTGAAACAAGGGCGTCAATGGCCCGTTACAAAGCTATGTGCGTTCGATAAATTTCAGGCATGATGCAATCCTTGAGCATTTTTTGGCACGGATTATGTTTTTGCGCCCTACTCGACTGGTGGCACGACGAAACCGCGCTCCGCTTATTGCCCAGGCGGTAGCAATGCTGGCCATGGCAGCAGGCATAGGCTTGTGGGGCGCGCTACTGCTTGCTCCGCAGCCAAGGGCGGCTCCCGCGCTGGCCCTTGGCCCGGCGTCGAGCCAAAATATCTCGCCCGTAATCAATTGGTTCGGCGGCGATAGCGCGCGTCTGCGCGTAGCTGTGCTCGGCTTGATATCTTCCGGACAACATGGAACCGCCCTGCTTTCGATAAATGGCGGGCCTGTCCAAGCCTATAGCGCCGGTCAGAACCTGGCCAACGGGGTTACGCTAGCAGCGGTTTTGCCGCACGGTGTTTCGATAGAGCAGGACGGCATCACCGAAGACATCGAAGTGACGGGACGCACTTTGCCGCCAAATGGCTTCGTGCCAACCACCCCGACTATTGGTACGTCACAGCCGTAACAGTGTAGCCATGCCAGCCAGGGCCAGATACGGGCCAAAGCTGAATGACGCGCCCGCCTCCATCCGGCCCGCCAGGCGTCGCAATAAAGCTACAGTCAATGCCAGTAATGACGAGACCAGCAATATCGACGGCAGTGGCGCCCAGCCCAACCATGCGCCCAACGCAGCCAGCAGCTTGAAGTCTCCGTTGCCCATGCCCCGCCGACCGGTAGCCAGCTGGAAGCAGCCGCAGATCAGCCACAGCGACAGGTAACCCGCTGCGGCGCCCATGACAGCGTCGGGCAACAGGGAAAAAGTGCTGCCTACATTCACCAGCAGGCCCATCCATAATAAGGGGATGGTCAGCACATCGGGTAGAAAGCCCGTTTCGGCATCAATCCACGCCAAGGTAAGCAGCATGAGCACGAAGACAGTGGCCGCGACCGTGGCCGGTGTCGCGCCGAAACGCCACGTACACAACAATGCCAGCATAGGCGCAGCCATCCAAAACACGGCGCGATAGCGCCTGTGTGATCGTGAAGCTTGCGCCGGAATTTGAGCGTTAAGGACGCGAGGCAGTTGGTAGGCGGCATGGCTAAGGGGTACTGACAGGATCAAGGCGATAGCCGCCACGGCAACTGCGGCGACTCCCGGCTCGACATGCCATGCGGTCCACATCCACATCGTCCTGTCCTTCGGCAAAGCCGTTAGGGGATATCGGTAGCGCGTGTGACTACCTTGACCGCAGGCGCAGGCGCATCCTTCACCAGGCGGAACCCCACATGCGACATCGGACTGTACGGGTCGGAGCCACGCCGTGCGCTGGGGCGGTACGAGAGGCAATAGCTTTCGTTGCACAAGAACGAACCACCTCGTATGACCCGCTTGGGCGCATCGACAGGCACGCCGGGCTCCCATGGGTCGTAGGCCTGGGCAGGGCCTTGCGGGTCGGCTATGGGCGTTTTGGCAGCGGCCTGCTTGCCGAAGTAATCGGCTCCATACCAATCGGCCACCCATTGCCAGGCATTGCCCGTCATATCGTAAAGACCGTAGCCGTTGGGCGGAAAGGTTCTGGCTGGCAATGTACCCTCGGCCCCTCCCGCCTTCGGGCTCACTACGGGAAACGTACCTTGCTTGCTGTCCCAGTAGTTGGCCATGGGCTTGCCGTCGGGCATAAGCTCGTCGCCCCAGACATAGGTGGCCTGCTCCAATCCTCCGCGAGCGGCGTACTCCCACTCCGCCTCGGTAGGCAGGCGCTTGCCCCGCCATGCCGCGTAAGCCATCGCATCTTCATAGCTGACCTGTACGACCGGGTGGTCGCCCTTCCCTTCAATGGAACTGCCCGGCCCTTGCGGGTGCCGCCAATTTGCACCGGGTACATAGCGCCACCACTGCGAATAATCATTCAAATCCACCGGCCCGTTGGTGCCGACAAAGACCATGGCGCCAGGTACCAGTACATCGTCGGGCGGTGCTGGAATGCCAGGCGGCAGCTGTACGCGTATGGTTTCCCAGTCGGGCTTCTTCTCGGCGGTGGTGACATAGCCCGTCTGCTCGACAAATTGCGTGAATTCATCGTTGGTGACATGGGCGACGTCTATCCAGAAGCCATTAAGCTTTACCGCGTGAGCCGGGCGCTCGTTAGCCTGTGCGAGCTTGCTGTCGCTGCCCATCTGGAAAATGCCGGGCGGCACCCATGCCATGTCATCCGGTGTGGAAACCCCATCTCCGATGATAAGCACCGGTTCAGCAGGCGCTTCTGACGAGGGGCTGTACCAAGTTAGGGCAAGGCCCGCCGCCAGGAGAGCACACAGTGCCACCCCAGCAGTCCACAGCAGTTGGCGCCTCCGCTTAATAGACGCCATACGTGCTCGCGCAAGTCCTTCCTAAATTAGCCTGGATGATGGCCTCGTCGGCGTTGTTTGTGAAGCCATCCCGAAACTGTCCAGTGACAAAATCATAGACGCTTGATAGGCCCCAGTCATTTGCGATTCTTGACCAATTGCTCAGGTCCTGGCCGTTGACGACGCCGTCCATGTTGCCGTCGCCCGGGCAGTCCGGGTTGGAGGCCAGGATGCGCTCGAGCTTGGCGGTGAGCTCGTTATAAATCGCAACCGTTTCGGGAT
The DNA here is from genome assembly GCF_004022565.1 of Pollutimonas thiosulfatoxidans. NCBI lineage: Bacteria > Pseudomonadati > Pseudomonadota > Betaproteobacteria > Burkholderiales > Alcaligenaceae > Pollutimonas > Pollutimonas thiosulfatoxidans. The sequence continues at coordinate 1,001,104 of NZ_CP022987.1, read as the reverse complement.
CGGCGCTTGGCCATAGATTGCGGACTGCAGTATCCAAGAGTGGCGTAGGCACGGACTGATCGATCTCGAACAATTCGTTTACGGTCTCTCGCTTGATGCTGTCCGAGATCGGATCGTAGTCTTCGCTTGAATTGCGTACCAGCTTATATCGGACATTACGGATTGCCACTGAAGATTCCGGCACGAGGTTCAGCATATCTGCCGGGTCGTTATTCTGCTTGTACAGTGCCTCATTTATTGCGGCGCATGTCAGGTAGCCACCAGTTGGATCAGGATTGCTGGGATTGGGCAACACCCCCGCTTGGGTATGCGTGTGTCCTGGCCCCCACCAATCCCCCTTGTTATCCTCGCAAACGCTTTTTGATGTCGGGATAACAGTGCAAGAACCACTGATCACGCAGGGTCCGTTCCGGGCACCGTTGGCTTGCTCGTTCATGCCGCCCATGGTGAAGTTGATGGTTCGCAAGCTACCTTGGGCGGGGTCGGTCAAATACGGGAGGATACCTACTGAGTCGACCGTGCGCGGCACTTCCTTATGCACATCAAGGCCGGCCAGCTCGCCAAAAAACTGAAACAGATCAACGGTGTTGACCATATGGTCGACTTCTCGGCCTGGCTGCGTGACTTGTGGTCCAGCGATGATTAGGGGGTCCCATACTCCAGTCTGGAAAGCAGTGCCCTTGGCCCGACTAAAATCAAAGGGGTCTTTCACGGCAGCCGCCAAGGATCCGTTGTCGCCCACAATCGCGATGACCGTGTTCGAAGCCTTGGGATCATATTTCAGGCTGCCATCGGGATTACGTTTCGCTAGACCTGTCTCGACTAAAAGTCGGCCGAATTCAGTATCCAGGGCTTCCGTCATACGGTCCTGGATAACGCGTGCATCAAGTGGATCGGTGCAGGTCAGGCCGTCCAACGGGCCGACCAGTCCGTTCAGAAGTTCCTTGGGGGGCTGTTGCCAGGGCGTATGTGCTGCGCTATAGCTTACTGTAGCCATCCAGGCTTTATTCGTTGGACGTGACTTGATCCACTCGATGGCGGCATCGGTTTCGATACGTGTGCGATAGCCCCTGGCCCGCGGGTCCGTCACTGGCACTTCTTCCACATTGCCATTATTGATGATCACGAGCGGTGACACGTAATAGCCGTTCAGTCCCGTGAAATTAAGAGTTGCCGGAGGCACGCCGCAGGTGGCAGCCGGCACCAGGATGCCGCCCGAATCCAGGCACTGTAGACCCGGAGCATCTTCGAGGAGGGGCCTAGTGCGCGTAATCACCGAGCAAGTGTTGTCGGGTTGATAGCAGGCGCCGGTTTCAGCGCCGCCCCTGGCTACGCCGGGAACGAAGCCGCACATATATGTACCGGCGGTCGTAACTGTGTCTCCCGCCGAAGTATCAATCGAACCAGGCAGTCCCCCTACCCAGCCGTAGAAATAGTCCCATCCCAGGGTGGCAGGTGTGCCGTTTTTCGCCTCATTGTTCTCGGGTCCTGCAAGGTGGAACTTGCCGAACATGGCGCTTTCGTAGTTGGCTCGCTTGAGCAACTTTGGCGTGGTGATGTCATAAGGCGATAGATGCGAGGTGGCCAGATCTTGGGGACCTATAGCCTGATTAATGCCCGTGCGTAGTGGATAGCGACCCACAAAGAACGCGGCACGGCCCGGGGAGCACTCGGGCATGGACCAAGTATTGCGAAAGCGAATGCCCGCGTGGGCGACGGCATCTATATTCGGTAGATCAGGCCCAACGGCCCCGCCGTAGCCGAAAACTTTCATCTGGTCGATGCCGACGTCATCCATAATGACGAAAAGAATATTTGGACCCTGCACGGCGCTGGTCTCAGTGCCACCATTGTGGCACCCACTAACAGTAAGCGCGGCCAGGCCGGCCGCCAGTAGGGCTGGAAATGTCTTCTTCATGTTTTTGTCTCCACTGCAGTAGCAGCCTTGCGGCACACCCCCGCGATTTTTCATTCGCATGGCGACAGAGCGTAACAGATTATTTTTTTTCCGCAACACCTTTTAGGCGTCGAATTACCCAATTACCGCCATCAACCGAGCATGCGCGCGGTTCAAATGCCGATACATCGCGGCCTGTGCCTGCAGCGGATCGCGATCGGCAACGGCATCATAAATGTCTTGATGCTCCTGAATGGCTTCCCCCCAGACCAGGTGGTTGTCGAACAGGCGATGCATGGATCCGCCGATGGGGGTGTAACGCTGGTCGAATAGCTCTTCTAGGGTTTGCGTGAGCAGGCGATTGCCGCAAACGGATGACAACACGACGTGAAATTGGCGATCGGCATCGGCCAGCGGTTGGTCGCTACTGCGATCCTTCGCGTCCAGCGCCTTGCGCATTGCAGAGATAGTGGCGCCCAGTTCCTTGAGCTGCTCACGACTGATGAAGCGCGCCGCATGCGCCGCAACACCGCCTTCCAGGAAATACCGCAACTGGCTGACGTCCTTGGGGCTATGTCCCATCACGCTGGCATCCAGGCCAGCGTCCAGCGCACCCGGTGCACTTTGAGCGGTATCGTCCAGCGCGGCAGCGCGCTTTAAATAAATGCCGGAACCTACGCGGATTTCTATCTCGCCCTGCAGTTCCAATACGATCAGCGCCTCCCGCAGGCTGGGCCGGGAGACCTTCAGGATCTGCGTCAGCTCGCGCTCGGACGGCAGCCGGCCTCCGATAGGCACGTTCATCTTGTGAATTTCCTCGCGGAGCGCTTCTGCGATATGCATGTACCCGCGGGCGCGGTCCGGTGCGCGAATCAAAGAGGCGTTTTCCATCGATACGGTCCCGTGGACATAGAAGGGGTTAATTCTATATTGGCCAGACCGGTAACGCAAAACTCTAGGGATATCCATAACTGGTATTACCGGTAAGTCCATTTAGACTATCTGACTGCGAAGGTCACACCGAGCCCAAACATGCTCGCGAGAACGGGAAACATGAATTACGAATTTGATTTCGGCGCGGTATTGCAATACTGGCCCATGCTGCTGGAAGGCGCCACAACGACTTTAGTGATGTCGTTTTGGTCGACCCTGGCCGGGCTCGTCATGGGCGTGGCTTGCGCTATTGCGCGCAGTTCAGGCGGCCCTATGCTTAAGCGGGTAGTCGGCGCCTATGTCGAGTTCATACGCAATACCCCGCTGATCATCCAAAGTTATTTCCTGATATTTGGCTTGTCCAGCATAGGCTTCACGATGTCCATCATTGCCGGCGCCATACTGGCGCTGGTCATCAACATTACTGCTTACACCTGCGAGATCGTGCGCGCCGGTATCGAAGCCGTTCCCCGCAGTCAGAAGGAAGCCGGCGAGTGCCTGGGTCTTTCTCCTTTGCAGGTGTACTGGCACATCATCCTGGTGCCGGCCCTGGAGCGCGTCTATCCGGCCTTGACCAGCCAGTTCGTACTGCTGATGCTGGTGACCAGTGTGCTTTCAGCAGTGGGCACCGAAGAGCTATTCGGCATTTCCGGAAACATCCAGGCTTTGACCTTCCGCAATTTTGAAGTGTTCATCGTGTTGTGGGTGGTTTACCTGATCATGTCTGTCCTGGTGCGAGCTGCATTCACCTTGGCCAGCAAGTTCATGTTTGTGCGCAAGCGCAAGCTGGGCACCTTGCTCTAGGAGGCGGCATGAATTACGAGCAAGTGCTTTATTTGTTGGCCGGTGCCTGGGGCACTGTGCTGCTTTCCGCCCTGACCTTTGTGTTCTCGGCGATGCTGGGCCTGGCTATCGCCCTGCTGCGGGTTTCCGACAACCGCATCGTGCGCGGCGGCGCCTTTGGCTACATCAACATCATCCAGGGCACGCCCTTGCTGGTGATCATGGGCGTCTGCTTCTACGGACCGTCGGTGCTGGGTTTCACCGCCACTACCCCGCTCTTTGCCGCCGTGCTTGCGCTGACTGTGCACGCAGCCGCCTTCCTGGGCGAGATCTGGCGCGGCTGTATCGAGTCGGTACCCAAGAACCAATGGGAAGCCGCCGAGTGCCTGGGCCTGAATCGCATCCAGCGCATGTTCAAGGTGATCCTGCCTCAGGCACTGCGCATTGCAACTCCGCCCACTGTCGGCTTCATGGTGCAGATCGTCAAGAACACGTCTTTTGCCTCGCTGGTCATCGGCTTTGCCGAGCTGTCTTACAACGCGAAGATCTTGAACAACTCTACGTTCAAGCCCTTTCTGTACTTCGGCGTCGCGGCCGTGCTCTATTTCATCATCTGCTACCCGCTGTCATGGATCAGTCTCAAGCTAGAGCGCAAACTGACCCTGGCGCGTACTTAGGGTCCGCAAGCCGGACTGAGGACCACTTCATGGAAGAAATCGTACGCCTTTGCAACGTGCACAAATGGTTTGGAGACAATCACGTCCTCAAAGGGGTCGACCTGAGCGTCCATAAGGGCGAGATCGTGGCCATCATCGGTCAAAGCGGCTCGGGGAAAAGCACGGCATTGCGCTGTATGGACCACTTGGAAATTATCCAGGAAGGCCAGATCACCGTATGTGGCCATACCTTCGGCGCGGGGATCTCGGGCAAGAACCTCAAAAGCCTGCGCATGGACGTCGGCATTGTCTTTCAAAGCTATAACCTGTTTCCTCATTTGACCGTCGAGCAAAACATCACGCTGGCGCCACGCTCGGTCCGCAAAGTGAAAAGCGCCGATGCAAAAGAAATCGCAGCCAAGGTGCTCGCTGAAGTGGGCCTCAGCGACAAGATCCATTTTTATCCGGAACAGCTATCTGGGGGGCAGCAACAGCGTGTCGCCATCGCGCGTTCCCTGGCGATGGGTCCCAAGCTCATGCTGTTTGACGAGATCACTTCGGCGCTCGATCCGCAACTGACGGGCGAGGTGCTGAGGGTTATTGAGAAATTGGCGGCGGCCGGCATGACCATGGTGCTGGTCACCCACGAAATGGCTTTTGCCATGAAGCTGGCTCACCGCATCATCTTCATGCACGAAGGCAAGATCCATGAACAAGGCGGGCCTGAGATCCTGCGCAACCCGAGCACCCCAGAACTGCAGCAATTCGTCAGCAACGGGCTTTGACCCACCATCCACCAAGGAGACAACAATGACTTCATCATTTCTGACCCGCAGCACGGCCATCCTGGCCGTCACCGCCACTACGCTTTTTGCCGCCATCGCACCCACACACGCAAGTTCGCTCGAAGACGTCATGAAGCAGCAGACCTTGCGGGTCGCGATCGACCTGAACGCGCCGCCCTATGGCATGAAAGACGCCGGCCTGAAAGAAGTTGGCTCTGACGTCGAAACAGCCAAACTGCTGGCCGAGAGCCTGGGTGTAAAGCTTGAAATCGTACCGACGACGCAAGCCAACCGCATTCCGTTCCTGTTGACCAACAAGGCGGATGTCGTCATCTCGAGCCTGACCATTACCCCGAACGCCAGAAGGTTGTGGATTTCACCATTCCCTATGCTGCCATCCAGTCTGTCATTGCAGCACCAGAGGATGAAAACATCAAAACCATAGAGGATCTGGCCGGCAAGACCGTGGTTACCGCAAGAGGCACGACCAACGATGCCAACGTGACCAAGCTGGCGCCATCGGGTACAGACATTGTGCGCTTCGAGAATGACGCGACCGCCATGACTGCTGTCACCAGCGGCCGCGCGCATATTTACTCGGGCGCCCCGGCAATTATCGCCTCCCTTAACAAGCAGTTGGAGGAAGCCGGCAAGAAGCCTTTGGTCACCAAAGTCGTGATGGCCACCTCCATGTTGGGTATTGGCGTCGCCAAGAACAATCCCGAGTTGCTCGAAAAGATGAACGAACTCATCCGCAAGCACCTGAAGGATGGCGGACTGAACACAGCCTACCGCAACTATCATGGCGCCGACCTACCGGAAACCGTTCTGGCCGAAGGCAAGTAACGCGACAAAATCGCGAGTGTTGTGCGTGTGCCGGATATTCTCGGCCACGCACAACGCATAGGTAAAACCAAACAGGCTCAAAAGATGACCATCATCCAATCCATCGAGGTGTTCGACCTGCGTTTTCCCACGTCCACGAATCTGGACGGCTCGGACGCCATGAATCCGGACCCGGACTACTCAGCCGCTTATGCCGTTTTGCACACAGATAGCCCCGGGCTGCAAGGCCACGGGCTTACCTTTACCATCGGGCGCGGCAACGAGATCTGCTGCGCCGCCATTCGTGCCATGGAGCATCTGCTGATAGGCAAGGACTTGGCCTGGATCACCGAAGACATGGGCCGGTTCTGGCGCCATATGACATCGGACAGCCAGCTACGCTGGATCGGTCCGGACAAGGGCGCCATCCACCTGGCAAGCGCCGCACTGATCAATGCAGTGTGGGACCTGTGGGCCAAGGCGGAAGGCAAACCGGTCTGGCGCCTGGTTGCCGACATGACGCCCGAAGAAATCGTCAAGCTCATCGACTTTCGCTATATCACCGACTGCATTACCCCGGACGAGGCATTGCAGCTGTTGACTGAACGCGCCGTCGGAAAAAAGGATCGTCTGGCCGAGTTGGAACGCAATGGCTACCCTTGCTACACCACGTCTGCCGGGTGGCTGGGGTACGGCGACGAGAAACTGCGCCGCCTGACCGCCGAGGCCGTCGAGGCCGGTTTTTCGCATGTCAAGCTGAAGGTCGGGCGAGATCTGCAAGACGACATCCGCCGCCTACGCATCGCACGCGAAGTGCTGGGACCGGACCGGCATCTGATGATAGACGCCAACCAGGTCTGGGAGGTCGATCAGGCGGTGGCGTGGCTCGATCAACTGGCCTTCGCCCGGCCCTGGTTTATTGAAGAGCCCACCAGCCCGGACGATATCGCAGGGCACCGAAAAATTCGGGAAGCCATGCAGGGCCGCATGCAGGTGGCCACCGGCGAGATGTGCCAAAATCGCATTATGTTCAAGCAGTTAATTATGGAATCTGCCATCGACATCGTTCAAATCGATGCTTGCCGCCTTGGTGGCGTCAATGAAGTCTTGGCAGTGATGCTGATGGCTGCCAAGTACAAGCTGAAGGTGTGTCCCCATGCCGGCGGCGTCGGCCTATGCGAATACGTACAGCACTTGTCCATGATCGACTACCTGTGCTTTGCCGCCACCAAGGAAGGCCGCGTCATCGAATATGTTGACCATCTGCATGAGCATTTCGTGGACCCCTGCGAGATTCGGGACGCGGCCTATATGCCGCCCACGCAGCCGGGTTACTCCATCGAAATGAAACGCGACTCCCTGGAGCGCTATCAGTTCCGGGGCCTCTAGCACAAGCATGGAGAACTGCCATGGGCAAGAAAGGCGGGGGCATCATTCGGATAGGCATCGGCGGCTGGAACTACGAACCCTGGCAAGACAGCTTCTACCCTGAAGGCCATCCCAAAACCCGTCAGCTCGAATACGCCAGCCGGCAGCTTACGTCGATCGAGATCAACAGCACTTACTACGGCGCCCAGAAGCCGGCGACATTTGCCAAGTGGTACGAGCAAACGCCTGACGACTTCGTGTTCTCGGTCAAGGCGCCGCGCTATGCCACCCAGCGCAAAATCTTGGCCGACGCCGGCGCAACGATAGAGCGCTTTCTTGCTGGCGGCCTGACCGAACTGAAACACAAACTCGGCCCGATCAATTGGCAGTTCTTGCCCAGCAAGAAGTTCGATGCCGCTGATTTCGAGGCATTCCTCAAGTTGCTTCCGAACGAAGCGAACGGCCTCGCCCTGCGGCACGCGATCGAAGTGCGTCATGACAGCTTCCAGACGCCCGAGTTCGTCGCCCTCGCCCGCAAGTATGCCGTTGCTATCGTCATGGGGGCCGATTCGGAATATCCCTTGATCGCAGACATCACCGCAGCTTTTGTCTATGTACGCTTGATGGGGACACAAGCGGGCGAAGTGCTTGGTTATCCTGAAGCTGATCTCGACCTTTGGACGCAGCGGGCACAAACCTGGGCCGAAGGCGGCACACCTGACGGCTTATCCAAGCTTGGTTCAGCGGCGGCTAGAACCAAGAAGCGCGACGTCTATATGTACGTGATCAGCGGACACAAGGTTGTCAACCCCGCCGCGGCGATGTCATTGATCGAGCGCGCCGGTTAGAAGCCAAGGTAAGACCTTAATTTTCTGTTGGTTTACCCGACCATTTCGTGATTGGCTTGTCGGCCGGTTCCCCCATCCGATCAGCGAACACCTTGATCGCCTCAATAATAGGTGTCAGCGAGGCCCAAAGCTTGTCGTCCCTCAGCATTTTGTACGCACCGGTGACGCCCGGCGCATCGCCGCTGTCTTTCGGCGGAGTGTGCCGGTCCAGTTCGACAAAGGCATCCTTTAATCCGAACACCAATTTATAGAAGTCCTCTGGCGGAATGCGGGCGAGTGCCATGCCGAGGATCGACAAGTTCTGGATGGCGTTCAGCGTACTTTCCTTGCCAAGTCCGTCAACGAGCACTTGGGCAAGCTCAGTTTGTGAACGTACGAGATCGTTGGCAAAGCGCAGGACTCCCTGCTCGTGCAGGCCCTGCAACAAGCGCTCAAGTTCTTGGTGAGCGTCCGGACCGATCGGCGTAGGCTTGACCTCGTAGTCGATGCGTTCTGCCATTACAATTTCTCCGGATTAAGTTGCTCGGCGGGCGGAAGGACATATTCTGGTTGCGCCCATTTAACCTCCACTGACACGCCTTCGTTGGGCGTACGGCGCCCGTAGCGAAAGTTGTGTTGCGGCAAGGGAGATCCTTCGCCCGGCCTGGCCAGCACTTCCAGCTTGACCGCAGTCTCTTTGAACGCCGGCGTGTTGACGATGGGATCGTGATGCTCGCCGGTCAGCAGGTTCAGTCCTGGCTTGCCTTGGTGAATAGGCATGAACAAGACCTTGCCGTGTACGCGATCCGTGACCAGCGCGGGCACCTCGACCGAGCCGCGGCGCGAAGTTATCCGTACCCAGGTACCGTCCCCAATGGCATGTTCTCTCGCCAGTTCGGGGCTGATCTCAACAAACCAATTTGGCAGTTGCTCGTCAATACCCGGCGAGCGCCCAGTCTGGTTGGTTCCCTGGAAATGTTCGAGCATTCGACCGTTATCCAGCATCAGGTCGTACTCATCGTCGGCCGCTTCATCCGGCTCGGTCCACGCCACCGGGTAAAGAATCGCCTTGCCATCGTCCGTCTTGAAGCCATCGGTGTATAGCAAGGGGGTGTCGGTGCCGTCTTCGTGTACCGGCCAGCATTGCGACTTCCAGCCTTCCAATCGCGCGTAGCTGACGCCTTTAAAGATCTCTGCAATGCCCGCTACTTCGTCCATGATCTGCGACGGATGCTCGTAGCCCCAGTCGTAGCCCATGCGCTTGGCCAACTCCGTCAGTATCCGCCAGTCCGGCCGGCTATTGCCTAAAGGCGGCATCACTTCGTAGAAGCGCTGGATACGCCTTTCGGTATTGACAAACGTGCCCTCCTTCTCGACACTCGGACAACCTGGCAGCACGACATCCGCGAACTGCGCGGTGCGGCTGAGAAAGAGGTCTTGCACAACCAGGAACTCGAGCTTCTCAAAGCCAGTGTGTACGTCCTGGCTATGTGAGTCGGAGAACGCCGTTTCTTCACCGATGATATACATGGCGCGGATCTTCTCGGTATCGGCATCCTGCACCATGGTGAAGTTGCCGGAACCTATTTCGGCGGACAGGCTTTCCTTGTCGACACCCCAGGCCTTGGCCCACTTCTCGCGAGCCGCCTCGTCTGTTACCTTCTCATATCCTGGATACATGTTCTTCAAGCACCCAAAGTCACTGGCACCTTGCACGTTATTGTGGCCGCGCATCGGGTAGCCCCCGGTGCCCGGGCGCCCATAGTTGCCGGTCACCAGCAAAAGATTTGATAATGCCGTACTGGTATCCGCGCCATGGCTGTGCTGTGTAATACCCATGGCCCACAGCAAGCACACAGATTCTGCTTGACCGATCATCTCGGCGGCATCCGTAAGCACATGCAAAGGGATGTCTGTCATCCGCGAGGCGTGCTCCATAGTGAACGGCTCGAGCGACCGACGGAACTCGTCAACTTGATTGACCTTGTCACCAAGAAAATCCAGGTCGGCGTAGCCGTGTTCAAACATGTAGCGAGAGAAAGCCGACGCCCAGATGGTGTCAGTGCTGACTTTGGGGCGCATGAAGATGTCAGCACGCTCGGCCATCTCGTGCTTGCGCGGATCGACGACGATCAATTTCTGTCCGCGCAACTTCTTCGCGGCCTTGATCCTCGAAGCAAACACCGGATGATTCTCGGCCAGGTTGCTGCCCACAAGCACCACGAGGTCGGCTTTCTCGATATCCGCCAGCGTGCCGGCGTCCCCGCCATAGCCTACTGTTCTGAACAATCCTTTGGTGGCAGGGTTCTGGCAATAGCGCGACGAGTTGTCGACGTTGTTCGTGCCGATGATCAGCCGAGCTATCTTCTGCGTCAAGTAAGCCTCTTCGTTACTGGCTTTGCTTGACCCGATGAAGCCGATGGCGTTTGGCCCATAGCGGGCCCGGTCTTTCATTAGTCGGCTGGCAACCAAGTCCAGTGCCTCATCCCAACTGGCTTCCCGGAATTTGCCGCCTTCGCGAATCAGGGGCGTCGTCAGACGCTTGTCGCTGTTGACGAAATCCCAGGCAAACTTTCCTTTGATGCATGTGGAGATGCCGTTCACCGGCGCCTCAACCACTGGTTGTACCTTGAGAATATGGCGATCCCGCGTCCACATCTCGAAGGAGCACCCCACGCCGCAGTAGGTACAGACCGTCTTGGTTCGCTTGATTTCCGGTTGCCGCCACGCCATATCCATGTTCGAAACGGCAGTGATCGGCTGCGCACCGATTGTGTTCTCCAGCTTCTTGACAATATCTATCATGGGCCGCTTGAGGGACTGCGGCAAGGCGGTGAAGGGGCCAGCATCGGGCTGCATGCTCTTCTCGAGCAAAGCGTTACAAGGACAGACGGTGACGCAATGACCACAGCTTACGCAACTGGAGCCTGCTATGGTGTGGCCTCCGTCCCAAAGCACCCTGGGGTTCTCCATCGAATAGTCAATACTTAAGGTCTCGTTCACCTCAACATTCTGGCAAGCCTCTACGCAGCGTCCACATAAGATGCATTGGTCGGCATCATAGGTATAGAAGGGGTTGCTCTCGTCCTTCTCATACGGCTTGCGGATGAACTCGTAGCGCTGTATGGGAATGCTCATGTCCGCCACGGTGTTGTGCAGTGTGCAATCGCCGGTGTTGTTCTCACAGACAGTGCAGTACAACTCGTGTTTGCCCAGAAGCCGGTCCATCCCCTCGTGCCTGGCGGCAGCCGCGCCTTCAGCCTTGCTTGAAACGCTCAAACCATCATGGGAGCGAATCGCACAGCCGCGCTGCAGTTCGCCATCCACTTCAACCCAGCAGACATCGCAAGTTTGCAGCGGGCCCAACGCGCGGTGGTAACAGACGTGGGGCAGGTCAATGTCGTGCTCAGCCAAAAAGTCCACCAGCGGCTCATCGCTCTTGCCCCTTAGCGCTTCGCCATCAAAGAATATTGTGCACTCTGCCACATTTTCCATCGGAGCTCCTTATTTTGAGGGGTCCCTGTCAGCGGCGACTCCGACGAGCGACCCTTGCCTTGCGTGCGAACCCGGCGCGCAGCAAAAAGCATTCCCTCAAGCTGGAGCTTTACAGTTTGATGGCAGGCCTGCTTCGCCTTTCCGATCGATGCCGCGCAAAGGTATGCGCCGCCGTCACGCATAAGGCAAGCCACGCTATGCCTTCCGCAAAGCCGCCAAGCACGTCAGTCAGAAAATGCGCACCCAGGTAAAGCCGGCTGAAGGCCACCAACGCGATGAGACCCAGGGCGCACCAGCACACCAGCGCACGCCATTGCCACGAAGGCATGCGTGGCACGAGAAAGGCGGCCAACACCCCGTAGAACAGCGTGCTCGCACACGTATGGCCGCTAGGAAAACTATAGTCGGTCACTGTCATGAACGACGAGGCGAACGACGGTCGCGCGCGTTCGAAAACGGTTTTCATCAAAGCATTCAACGCGGCACCGGAGGGCACGGTAAACAGCAGGATCACCATCCAGGTCCAGTACCGTTTCCATGCCAGGAGCAAAGCTGCGATCAGGACAAGCGCAGTCATCCCTTGCATGCCATGCAAAGAACTGACCTTGAGCATGATGTCGGTAAGCCAGGGCGTCTGCAGACTGTTTAACCAGTACGACAGCTGCATGTCTACAGCCACGAGCTCTTCCCGCTCGAGCACTTCTTCGGCAATGCTTCCAAATGCCCAACTGGCACCGATCAGGAGTAGCGCGCCCAGGCTCAGTTGCAGTCCGAGGTAGCTGGCCGGATCCAAACGTGCACGGATAAATCTCAGCAAACGTCCTCCCCGGGTCATTTATTCACGCGTCTCATTGTAGTGGCGGCAGGCAAAAAAAATGCCTGGCGGATCGTCGCCATATGGTAATCTGCGCGACAAGCGCCGCATCCAACAGGTGCAATAACTACGGGGCAACGCAACATGAAGATCAATCGTAGAGATTTCGTCAAGAGCTGTGCAGCGGCCGGAGTGCTATTGGTTCCAGGCATCGTCAGCGTTGCGGCGGCCCAAGACAAGATGGTAAGTTCAGATACCGCCCTTGGAATCGAAAAATCAATCAAAGCGAGCTTTGGCGGTGGCTTTTCGCTACGGACTCATGTCCAGGCCCACGGACTGACCTACGCTGATATAGCACATTGTGGCAACCGTTACACGGTTTCCTCTGCCGACCTGCTCGACTGGGACATCTTGGGTCAGCACTAAGTCCATCCCGGCTACGCATCCTTTCTGCAGCATCGTCGATTTCTATGGAATGCATGGAAATTCCGGGCTACTGCATCCGTCCAAAATTGAATCAAGAACCACCAACTGTATAGGAATGAGCCGTGTCCAATAACATCAAGAGCATACGCATCCATCCGGGCATCGGCATCGCGCGCCTGGGAGACAGTGATGAGTTCTTCATCGGACCCGAAGCACCCGGAGTGGTCGTAGATCCTGGCGGCAGCGGCGGTCCGGGACCCAACGGGGGAAGCTACCGCGACAGCGGTGCCCGACTCAAGCGTCAGGCGCAACGGTACCGTGTGTATGCCTACGACGCCAACGACAAGGTGATTGCAGAGCTGACCTCGGACTCCGGCTTGGTCGAATCCCTGCACTGGAGAGTCCATGTCCGGAACATGAAGGCCGCCAATTATGCCTTCCAGGGTCCTTATCTGTTCGATCCGGACGCACTGCGCAACCCATCCATCCAGCCTGGCAAGAAGCCGATCGAACGCGATCAATTGATTATCGATCCGGGTGTGCATACGATCACCTCCGGACAAGCCGGAGCCGTCGTTATGAAGGGCGACGTGTTCACTGGCATCGAAAAAGGCACCTTGCCCGGCGAGCTGCGTTTTGAAGGCTACACACCGAAGGACCCGTCCAAGGAAGTCGAGGTCACTTATCAGGCCGCCAAAGATATCGAACTAGGCCAGCTTCGCCTTGATGACCAGGATCGCTTGCTGTTCGTACCGGCGCCTGGCGGTGGTGAATGTGTCACTACACCGAAGGTGGCCTTGTCGAACCCCAGCGAAACAGTCAACCCGCCGAATGGTCCCGAGAACGGCAAGAACCCGCTGACGAATCAGTTTGCTTATTTCAACGTTCCAGGCTGGTGGGACGATACCTGTGGCGGCGAGATCGACGTCACGGTCACGCTTAAAGACGGCACCGTCTTGAGCACACGCGACAATGTGAAATCGGCCAAGGACGAAGGAACCAGAAACCCGCGCGCGGGCGCCTGGATTGTTACCGCGCCACCGAAGTTCGCGCCTCACATGTACCACGTGGTGTCCATTCTGGATCGTGTCTACGAGGCATTTCCAGAGGCTTATCCCTACGCCAAGCAAAAAACCAATTTCTACCGCGATATCTATCCGCTGTTCATCAAAGCGGTGAATTACGGTTGGGTAAGCGCCGAAGCCGCCGGCGTCACGCCCGAGACTAAAGGCGCGGCCCATGGCCCAAGCCAGCCGGGCAACCTGCTAAGCGCACCTTACATGGCGGCTTTCACCGACCCATCGGACAAAGGCAAGCCGGTTAGGCAAATGATCTATGGTCTGATGCGGCATGCACCGGGGCAACACGGACGGCTGGTCGATTCGATGTTGCCCGCCCCGCCCCAGCGGCCAACCAGTTGGAAGAACCCGGAATTCCAACGCGCCGAGCAGGACTTCAAGATGCCCAAGCTATGGGGATCAGGAGGCAAGCCGGCACAGAACAAACAATTGGGCATCAACCTTCCCGAACAGTTCTTAAGCTTGACTACCTTGCAGTTGCAACACCTGAAGGAATGGGCAGACGGAGACTTTGAAGTCGGCACCTTGCAAGAGCCTCCTACCCTGGAACAACTACCATTGGCGGAGCAGCCGCATGCCCTGGACGCCTCGGCGCTGGAGCCCACCATTGGCGGGGGCTTCCACCCGGGTATCGAATTCCCCTACCTGGTTCTTTATCGGGAAAACTTCGCAGATGCCTTCCGCGTAAATAAAGACATCGAAGCCGGCGCGCTTGCCGCATACATGTCCAGCCCGTGGCAAGGCGACTTCTGGTCGTGTAACGTTGCATGGTGGCCCACGCAACGGCCAGACATTGTCTTCGAGTACGACAAGGCCACCCAGACTCGAACCTATAAAGAGTGGTTCCGTGGCTACGACGCTGACGGCGAACCACTATCAGCCACCGACGGGTACGATCAGATGCTTTATGCCTGGCCCAAGTTGGGCATGGTGTTGCCGGTCAAGAACGAAGATGGCAGTTTCCTGAAGGACAACGGTGCGGTCGTCTATGTCGAACACGAGCGCGACCCTGCCCTGAACCGGCCACCCACCAAAGCCAGCTAACGCGTGTCGTCCATCCGCGCAGACCCGGCCGACCCGACATGGGACGTTATCGTCGTCGGCGCCGGGCCGGCCGGCGCCGCAACGGCCCTCACACTGGCCAAATTGGGCCAGCGGGTGCTGTTGGCGGAGGAGCGCGTATCCACCAGTTTCAAGCTGGGCGAGTCGCTGCCGCCCAGCGCCATTGGCCTGGTCAAACACTTCCTGGACGACTCTGAACAGCCCGGACGAGACCTTCCAGGCGTCTTCAGGACGGCCGGAAACATTTCGCTATGGGCAACCGAGCAAGCTGATGTCGCGGACTTCTTCTTCACTTCGACCGGCTTCGGCCTGTGTGTGGAAAGATTGGCTTTCGACGAAGCGCTGCGCTTGAAAGCTGTGGAAGCTGGCACAAGCTTGCTCAAGGGCGTCCGCTTCCAATCGTGCGAGCGTATTGCAGACGGCGCCTTCAACTGGCACGTCAGCCTGACAGGCGAAGCGCAAATGCTGAAGCACCGCGCCCGTTATCTGGTGGACTGCTCGGGACGCCGCGCAGTCGTGGCCAGGGCGCTAGGCGTACCGACGGTCGACACTGACGACCAGCTGTTCGCCTACGCACAATGGTTCTCCGTGGCTGGCGACGATGATGATCGCTATACCCGGATCGAGGCCGGGCCACACGGGTGGTGGTATAGCAACCGCCTGCCTGGCACTGACGGAGATGAAACCCGAAGGCTGGTGGTTTTCCATTCGGACAAGGACCTGCCTGCGGCAAAAATGGCCGCGCGCCCACAAGGCTACGACCAGTTGTTGGACGAGTCGTCGCACCTGGCCCCTTTGCTCAAAACCGGCGGCTACCAGCCTTGTGGGACCATCCGCGGTGCACCGGCCCACAGCCAGCGTCTGCAAGACTTTTGCGGTGATGCCTGGATGGCGGTGGGCGATGCCGCGCAAGCCTATGATCCGCTATCGTCCCAAGGCATAGATAAGGCACTGCGAACGGCCAGCCATGCCGGGCACATGATTCATTACGCGTTGGCGGACTGTTCGCAGGGGCGGGAAGGACTAAGCAGCAGCAATACCTACATCGGCCAATATAACGAGCAACAGCGCAAGCTGTGGCAAACCTATTTGTCGCAACGCGACTACTACTATGGGATCCAGAGGCGTTGGTCTGATCGACCGTTCTGGCAGCGTCGTCGTAACAATGCCTGAATGGGTAGTTGTTAAGATAGCCATACTACTACGGCCCGTTGATGGCCTTTCCTTTATGTGGTGAGTATCTATATGTCGCTTAAGCTTCAAGTCATTATCTGCAGTACCCGTCCGGGACGAGTCGGACCGTCGGTTGCCAAATGGTTTGCCGACTTTTCGGCCAAACACGAAGGGTTCGATACGACTTTGGTCGACCTGGCCGATTTCAACCTTCCCGTCTACGACGAGCCCCAGCACCCCAGGCTGCAGAACTATCAGCACGAACACACTAAACGCTGGAGCGCCAGCGTGGCGGCCGCCGATGCTTATGTGTTTGTCACGCCCGAATACAACTACTGCCCTCCTCCGTCGCTGATCAACGCACTGAACTACGTCTACAGCGAATGGAACTACAAGCCTTGCAGTTTCGTCAGCTACGGCGGCGTGTCGGGCGGCATGCGTTCCGTCCAGATCGCCAAGCAGCTCGTGACCACACTGAAGATGATGCCCATGGTCGAGGGCGTTGCTGTGCCGATGGTTGCAACGCTACTGGATGACGCCAAAGTGTTTACCTCGAACCCGCTCATCGACGACTCTGCCAACACCATGTTGGCTGAGCTACATAAATGGGCGGTCGCACTCAAGCCGTTGCGGTAAACCCATCGTGACAGACCTCATTTGAGGTAATTACGCCGGTACACCTCTTCGCCCATCGCGTCGATCTGCTGCTCAATCAGCACACTGAACGGCTTTAGAAGAGCTTGAAAATCCTGGTGAGGTTCCAGTATGGTGAGCGCACGCGCAATGGCCTCTATGGTGGAAACCGCGCCGGGATGAGGCGCCTTGCGCACGCGGTAGGCAGAAGGTTCGCCTAGCGCAAGACTGAGGCGCGGCAATGCAATCAAGGCCGGATTCATTCGAACGATCTTGCGCGCCTTACGCCAGGTACCATCAGGCACTACCAGAAGCGATGAAACTGCCTCGGCCCGGGCGAGCAATGGAGTACAAGCCTCTGGGTTCTCGGCGGGAAAGAGCAACAATGCCTGCTCCACCGATTCAATGCGGACGTCCAATTGCGGAAAATATTCGCCGATCCACAGGTCGGCGTTCTTCAGCCCCAACGCCGCCAAGCCTGCAGTATTCAGGGGATGTTTTGCTTCGTCCGGATGCTGTAGTATCAGTACGGATGTGGCATTGGCCAGCGCCGGGATATGGGCGCAGAGACAATAAGACATGACACGCAGGCAGCGTTCGCAGCGCGATCGGCGCGGCTTGTTCGGTTTCAGCATAGGTACAGTTTACGAAATTCAGAAACACGGACCTCACTCGCGGTTCAAGCACGATTAAATCCCAGATAATGGCGCACCGCTGGTGCTTGTTGTCCTTGGTGGAAGCGCAGTACCTCTTGTTGAATATCCGCATCTGCCTTCGATACGCGTTTGTGCTGGCGCAGGTGCTCAGCCCAGGACTCAACCTGGAACCACTCGAGCATCACAGCGGGATCTGCAGAATCTTCGGCAACACCCCAAACATAGGCGCCATCCCTTCGGCGTTCGGATGACAGCCGGGCTAGCACCTTCAAAAATTCGGCGCGATTTTCCGCAGCAACGCGGTATTCGATCTGAATAAGCACAGGCCCGCGATCGATCTGCACGGGTGCAGCTGTTAGTGGCTCGGGCCAATGATTGGACGGGACCAGATCATCATCACCGGTGGGCAGCTTGACTCGATGCGCGATAAGCCCGATTAGCACGAGGCCACCCGCACTGCTCAGCAAGGTCAGCGGTACGCCGATGCCAGCAGCAATGGCGCCCCAGCTTAAGCTGCCCGCCGTCATGGCACCGTTGAATACGGTTAAGTAAACGGCCAGGGAACGTCCCCGCACCCAATTCGGCAAAATGGCTTGCGCGACGCCATTGAGCGTGGTCAAGGCGGTTATCCAGGCCGCGCCCAATACCAGCAAGGCACTCACTGCCGCCCACTTTGGTGGCGCGAAAGCCAGGAAGCCCATGACCGCTGCTGTCACTAACGCAGCCATCAGCAACAGGCCGTCGGGGCTTAAGTGATTGCGTAACCTGGGCATGATGACTGCCCCGCCTATTGCCCCCAGGCCCACCGCACCCAACAAGATGCCATAGAAGCCGGCGTCTCCGTTTAGCAGTTCGCGGGCCACCAGCGGCAATAGCGCCCAGACGGCACTGGCCATTGCAAAAAACAGGAAGGCGCGCAGCAGCACAACGTGCAGTTCGCGGCTGGCACGGGCATACCGCAAGCCGGCACGAAAGGCCCCTGGGAAGCGTTCGGTCAATGCATCAGGCTGCGCCTTGGGCCGGCGCCACCATAGCAGTGCGGCAATGACGAACATATAGCTGATGACGTCTACGCCATAGGTGAGCGCTGCGCCCAGGCTGGCCAACAGCAAGCCGCCCAGGGCAGGGCCTACTGCACGGGCGATATTGACGCCTAGCGAGTTCAGCGCCACAGCGTCCTTCAGCTCTTTTCTTTCGACAAGCTCGGGCACAATAGCTTGCCATGTTGGCCCCATCAATGCCGCCCCGATCCCACCAACAAAGGTCAGCGCCACCAGGGACGCCACCGTGTGCATGTCGGCCAGCGATAGCAACACCAGGCAGGCACTGACGCTTGCCAACAGCAATTGGATGCCGATCAGCAGCTTGCGCCGGTCCAGGATGTCGGCCAGCACTCCTGCGGGAATAGCCAGCAGGAAAACCGGTAGCGTGGCGGCGGCCTGCACCATAGCGACCGCCACGGGCGATGAGGACAAGTCCGTCATCAGCCAGGCACTGGCCACATCGCGAATGAAGCTTCCCGTATTGCCGACAATGGTGGCGACCCAGATTACTGCGAACAAGGTCTGCCGCAGCGGGGCAAAAGCGCTACGCTGGTCATTCATGCTCGTTTCTCCTTAAGATCAAGCCAGGCAACGAGCAGGAAGCCTCCGACCAGTCCCAGATGCTCAAAGAACGCGTTGGTAGCCATAAAGCGTTCCTGCCCTGCTGGAAGCTCCCAATAACGCAGGGCAATCGCTGTTGCGAGCAAGGTAAAAGCCGCCAGCCCCAGCGCTCCAAGCCAACGCATCCGACCGGTCAGAATCATCAGGGACGCGCCCAGCTCCAATGCAATGACCAGCACGGCAAACATGGGCGCTGGCGAGAGCCCAAAGTGATTCATCTCTGCGATGACTCCGGGAAAATCCATCAACTTCGTCAAGCCGCCCTGCAGATAGGCCGCGCATAGCCCAAGATACGCGACGAATCGGACAGCGCGACTACCAAAGACCGGTGACATGGCGGCTGCTAGCCTGGTACCAATGGTGTTATAGGTTGACATGCGACGGTATCCTTTAAACAGCCCAACATGAGCAACCCAAGGCGCCGAAGAAGCCTTGCAGGTCAGAAGTGGGCGCCTTGGAAGCCCACGCGCGCGCATGATCGTGACCATGCAAACCGCAAGCACTGGCGCAGCCGCAGGAAGCAATCGCCTGATATCGATAGGCTTGCAAGGAGTTCTTGCCCGCCGCTTCCGGTTCGCCCCACGCGCCATAACCTTTGAACAGCCGCGTCGGCGACCAATCCGGCATCGCCGGCGGCAGGGGGTTGTTATCCAGGGGTGCGAACTGATCGTCAGCGTAGACAACACGACCACCCACTACGGTCAGGTGCGAGGTAAGAAACGAAATATCATCTTCAGGGACAGCAAAGAAATCTTTGCTGGGAACGATAAAGTCAGCGTAGTGGCCTTCCTGGATACGGCCGCGCTTGCCTTCCTCGTTGGAGAACCAGGCGACATTCTCGGTCCACATGCGTAGCGCGGTTTCGCGGTCCAGCAAATTATGCTGGGGATATAGGCGTAGGCCCCCTACTGTCTTGCCTGTGATCATCCACGAAAGCGATACCCAGGGGTTATAGGAGGCAACACGGGTGGCATCGGTTCCGGCAGAAACCTTGACGCCTCTGTCCAGTATCTTGGCAATCGGTGGGGTCGCTTCTGCTGCCTTCGCTCCGTAACGCTCGACAAAGTACTCGCCTTGATAAGCCATGCGATGCTGCACAGCGATGCCGCCGCCCAGCTCGGCGATGCGATCGATGGACTTGTCGGAGATGGTCTCGGCGTGATCAAAGAACCAGTTAATGCCTCGCAGCGGGATGTCTTCATTGACCTTTTCAAACGCATCCAGCGCACGGGATATCGTTTCGTCATAGGTGGCGTGCAGGCGCCAGGGCCAATCGTTTTGCGCCAGAACGCGCACGACCTCTTCCAGTTCGCCTTCCATCTCCGGAGCGAGCTCCGGGCGAGGCTGACGAAAATCCTCGAAGTCGGCGGCTGAGAACACCAACATTTCTCCGGCGCCATTGTGACGAAAGTAGTCATTGCCCTGCTTGTATTTCACACTGCCGGTCCACTTCAGGAAGTCTTCCTTTTCTTCCTTGGGTTTCTGGGTGAACAGGTTGTAGGCCAGACGGATGGTCATCTGGTTTTCGTCGGCCAATTTCTGAACAACCGCGTAATCATCTGGGTAGTTCTGGAAGCCGCCGCCAGCGTCTATGACACCCGTGATGCCGAGGCGATTAAGTTCGCGCATGAAGTGTCGGGTGGAGTTGACCTGGTAGTCCAATGGCAGCTTGGGCCCCTTGGCTAGCGTGGCATAGAGAATCATGGCGTTGGGCCTGGCCACCAGCAGACCGGTGGGGTTGCCCTTGGCATCGCGGATGATCTCACCGCCCGGGGGCGCAGGGGTCTCTTTGTTGTAGCCCACGGCGCGTAGCGCGGCCCCATTCAGTAATGCACGGTCGTACAGGTGCAGCAGAAAGACTGGGGTATCGGGCGCCACCGCGTTGATCTCCGCTATGGTCGGCAAACGCTTTTCAACAAATTGGTGCTCAGTGAAGCCGCCGATCACGCGCACCCACTGCGGCGCCGGCGTAATCGCCACTTGCCGACGCAGCATGTCCATCGCATCGGCCAGCGATCTCACCCCATCCCAGCGTAGCTCCAGGTTGTAGTTCAGCCCGCCTCGAACCACATGGGTATGATTGTCGAATAGACCCGGCAACACTTGCCTGCCGTGCAGGTCAACCACCTGGGTTGTGGCGTCGGCCAACGGCAGGACCTCGCTGTCCGAGCCAACTGCCACAAACCTTCCGTCTTTAACAGCGACCGCTGAAGCCAGTGGTTTGCCGCGATCGAGCGTCGTGATTCGGCCATTGTGATAAACGATGTCTGGAGTGGAATGAGCCACGCGGGTCTCTCCTTTAACAATGGTCTGTGCGACGCCTTTGCGTCCTAAAAGACCGTTGAATGCGACGGTTGACGCAAGCGTCGTTGCCGCCCCGAGAACGCTTCGACGGTTAGTCATACGGTGTCCTTCATTTGATTTCTTCCGGGCAGCTGTCCAAGCACATGTTCGGTGGCCTGCGTTGTAGCGCAAGCTGAAGTGAAGGCAGTACCGTCCAACAATTGCTTGCCTACCGGTATCACCTGCTCACCGATCAGCATGCCCAGCAGGCCTAATAACGCGACTAGCGGCGGCGCCGGCGAACGTACGCTAAGCATGCAATAGATAACGCCCACCAGCACGCCGGCACCCAGCGAGAAGATATAAAGCTTCATGGTTTCCCTCCATACGAAATCCGGCGTGCGCCGCCTGCCGCTATACGGACGCCGCTACGGGTGCGAGAGTTGGTCCGTGTGCCGCCCGCTGAGGCGCCTTGTGGACCATGGTGTAGGCATAATCGACCCCCATGCCATAGGCACCAGAGTGCTCCTTCACCAGTTCCATGACGGCGTCGTAAGTTGCCTTGTTCTTCCAGTCGCGTTGCCATTCAAGCAGGACCTGCTGCCAGGTCACCGGCACGACGCCCGCCTGTATCATGCGCTGCATGGAGTAGTCGTGAGCCTCCTTGCTGGTTCCGCCAGACGCGTCGGCCACCATGTAGATCTCGTAGTCGCCCTCCAGCATGGCCGACAGGGCGAAGGTGTTGTTGCAAACTTCCGTCCACAAACCCGACACGACTACCTTCTTGCGGTCATTTTTCTTAAGCGCGTCGCGCACTTTCTGGTCGTCCCAGGAGTTCATCGAAGTACGCTCTAGAAGAGGCGCCTCCGGAAATACAGACAAGAGTTCTGGGTAGCTAAACCCAGAGAAGCTTTCGCTCTCGACGGTGGTGATGATGGTAGGAATGGAGAAGATCTTCGCAGCCTTGGCCAGGCCGACTGTATTGTTCTTCAGAACCTGTCGGTCGATGCTTTGAACGCCAAACGCCATCTGCGGCTGCTGGTCGATGAAGATTACCTGGCAGTTTGTCGGCGTCAGTAGTTCGAGTTTCGGATTGGTCATGTTAAGTCACCTATAGAGCATTCATGTGTCGGTAACGATGGGCGCCCTGGCCTTCATCGCGCTAGTGCCATAATGGCGCTACCACTATCTCGCGAACGGCCCGCCACTAATTGGACTAGCTTGCAGTAATGGAAGATTTCTGCGAAAACAGTTTCCGTATGCCGGGAAAGCGCAAGCGCTGGTCTCTGGCGAAGGGCGCGTGCCTGCTGGCCGCAGCTCTGCTGTGCATCAGCACGGCACCACTGGCATCAGAGCACCGGCTCGACAGGCTTGAGCATCGGCGCTGGACCGGCGCGGATGCTGCGCCCAGCCAGATCGGTGCATTGGCACAGACGAACGACGGATATCTCTGGCTGAGCACCAACGAAACGCTTTACCGCTTTGACGGCCAGCGATTCATACCTTATGCCGCGCCCAAGGGCGACCCCATCGGTATCGTTTCTGCCCTCAAAGCCGAAGACGAAGGTCTATGGATCGGCTTGCGCACGGGGGGCGTGAGTCTCATTACGGAAACAGGCATAACGCGTTATCCGGTTGGCGCGGGCTTGCCCCGTGGCGTGGTCTACAGCATCACGAAGGATCGCAGTGGCGCCGTCTGGCTAGCCGTCAACGATGGCTTGGCGCGTTTCGATGGTGAAGCCTGGCAGCGTATAGGCACTGAATGGAACTTTCCTGGGCAACACGCGCATGCCGTGTTCGTCGATAGCACCGGCACCCTATGGGCTGCAAATGAAGAAAGACTGTTCTATCTACCGTCTGGCGCCCGCAGGTTCATCGACACGGGCGTATCGGTCGATCGGGTTAGCCAGATCACGCAGGCGCCCGACGGCGCGATCTGGTTGGCCGAACGATATGGCGGGACGCTACGCCGCATCATTCAGCAAGACGATATGGTGGCCACTTCAGTGACCGCAATCGATGGCGCCAACGGGCTACTGTTCGATAGCAGGGGCGCGTTGTGGGTGGGCTCAGGCGGCACAGGCTTGCACTATGTATCGCCTTTGGCGAACGATTCGCTGCCAGTACAACAAGCGCTGGGCATGGGCGAGTCGTTCACCGCCAAGGACGGGCTAAGCGCCGACGTTGTCCGTGCCATGCTCGAGGACGCCGACGGAAATGTTTGGATAGGCACCACTGCTGGGCTTGATCGTTTCCGGCCCCGGGCCATGGTCCTGGCCGATTTCCCCAAGCAAGCACTGAACTTTGCCCTGGCCGCCGGGGCCAAAGGCAGCGTGTTGGCGGGGACGAGTAATTTGCCCGCAATGCGCCTGAGCCGAACAGGACTCACCCACCTGGACGTGCCGGCGCCCATCCACAGCGCCGTCAGTGATCAGCGAGGCAATGTCTGGCTGGCCGGCAGTAACGGAATTTGGAAGGTACGGGATGACAAGGTCGATCGCTTGGCCGCCTTACCTACCGCAAATGACCCCGACTCGGCCGTCCGTGCGATGACCCTGGACCAAGCTGGCAACTTATGGGTGTCGATCAATCGAGCCGGTCTCTTCGTGCTTCGTGATGGAAGTTGGTCAGAAATTGCCTCGCCCAATGCCGACCCGAGCCAACGGATGCCCGTCGTAGCCAGCACGGCACCCCACGGCCGGCTCTGGTTCGGCTACCGGAATAATCTGATTGTCACTTACGACAATGAGCAGGAAAGACACTGGGGAGCAAGCGACGGCCTGGAAGTCGGCCATGTCACGGCGCTGATGCATCAAGACGATCACACATGGGTTGGCGGCCAGCGTGGCGTGGCCCTTTTTGATGGAAAGCGCTTCCATAGCCTGCAACTGCCCGACAACGGCCTGTTCGACAATATCTATGCCATTCTCGCTACGCCCAGCAACGCGCACGCGGACGATGGCAGCTATGACCTTTGGCTACATAGCAAAGGCGGTATCTTCCAGGTTACCCAGAACGAGCTGAAACAAGCCATGGCCGATCCGGGTCACTACATCAGTTATCGCAGCTATGAGGTGATGGGTGGACTGGCCAACGATCCGCATCAGGTACTGCCATTACCCACCGCCGTGCGTAGCACTGACGGACGCTTGTGGTTCAGCACCAGCAATGGTGTGATGTGGATGGATCCCGCCAGGCAGGTTCAAGAACATGCGGCTCCCGAGCCGGTCATCGACTCATTCACAGTGGACGGCAGGGAGCTCCCGACTAAACAAGCGCCCTCACTTGAACCGCAACCCAGGCGTATTGAAATCACTTACTCTGCCCTTAACCTCTCGGGTCATTCAGGCCTGCACTTCCGGCATCGCTTGGAGGGATACGACACGGACTGGCAGCAGGTAGGCGCCACCCGCAAAGCTGTCTATGCCGGACTGGGCCCCGGAAACTATCAATTTCATCTCCAGGCGACCAATCCGGACGGCATGCTAAGCGCCGAGGAGACCTCGCTGCGCTTCAGCATTCGACCCGTTTTCTATCGCAACCCCCTGTTTATTCTGTTCTGCGGCATGACCCTGGCTGGCATCCTATGGCTGCTGCATCGATTCAGGATGCGACGCACCGCCGAGCAGTTGCGCGCCCGTCTCGAAGAGCGACACGCAGAGCGCGAACGAATCGCCCGCGAGCTGCATGACACCCTCTTGCAAGGTGTACACGGACTGATGTTGAGCTTCCAGGCCGCCACGGAGTCGCTTCCCGACACCCACCCCGCGCGAGACAAAATGCTGGATGCGCTAGATCGGGCAGATCTAGTATTGGTGGAAGCACGTGATCGGGTAAGTGAATTACGCGATGCGAACGATCCTTCCTTGAACCTGATTACCGCGCTCACCGCCCTCATCAACGAGTTGCAACCCAGAAGCACCACGACCTTCACATTAAGCAGTCAGGGCACACCGCGGACGCTCCACCCTATCGCCGGCGAAGAGAGCTATCGCATCGGCAGCGAAGCCATCCTGAACGCTTGCCGACACGCGAACGCCAGGAATGTAAAGATCTCGATCATCTATACACGGCAGGCCTTGCAACTAATCGTCGCCGACGATGGTATGGGCATCGACGACAAGTACTTGCCTCCTAATGTACGCCCCGGACACTGGGGGCTATCCGGAATGCTTGAGCGCGCCAGGAAAGCTGGCGGAACATTGTCGATACGGCGTGGCGACCCCAGCGGCACCAGCATTGACCTGACAGTACCGGCGTCAGCCGCCTATCGAGACGGTCAGCACCGCCGGAGCCCTTGGTTGCGGACACTATTCCGTTTAGGACACTGACCATGCAGTCGCCAAAAGAAGCAATTCGAGTCCTGGTCGTCGATGATCATCCGCTACTGCGGGACGGGATTGCAGCCACGCTCGCTGCGCAACCGGATATCACGATCGTCGGAGAAGCTGCTGATGGCCGGGAAGCGGTGCAGCTGTTCCGCTCGCTGCAGCCGGATGTCACCCTGATGGACCTGCAAATGCCCAAAGTCGACGGGGTCGAGGCGATCGTGGCCATACGTGAAGAGTTTCCGTCAGCGCGCATCGCCATCCTGACAACCTATCGACGAGACATCCGCGCCCTGCATGCCATCAAAGCAGGCGCCTACGGCTATCTGCTGAAAAGCACCCTACGCAAGGAACTGCTGGATGCGATCCGCGCCATTGCCGCAGGCAGACGCTATATTCCTGCGGAAATCGCTGCCGAACTGGCTGACAGATTGAGTCAGGAGTCGCTGACTCCTCGCGAAGTCCAGGTCTTGCAGTGTGTGGCCATGGGCAAACCCAACAAACAGATCGCCGCGGAACTGATGATTTCCGAAGACACCATCAAGGGGCACCTGCGCAGCATCATGGAAAAAATGGGTGCCAGCAATCGCACGCATGCAGTCACCATGGGCATTCAACGCGGCATCATCACGGTGTGACCCCCACTTATGGGGGGGCCATGCCCCACCCATTGTTGTCTTATCCACAACGGGCCGTGCGCCTTAGCATTCAGGCATGCAACGATGAATCGCGTCATTGGTCCCAATGGCGCAGTGGAGAAAAGCCATGCATGCCGTTATTTCAACACGCGTCCACGGCGGTCGCGACCAGTACTGTGTTCCTAACGATGCCTACCACAGCGTCGGCCTGTTGCTGAGCCATGCCCAGACCTCTTTGAGCGGGGATCCGGACTCCACTCGTTTACTTCTGAGTCGCGCACTGACTATCCTGCAGCAAGACGAAGCTTCGTCGAAGGGTAAGCGGGCCTCTCTGGCCAAGTGGCAGATCCAGCGTTTGGACAACTATATCGACACTCACCTAGGCAGCCGGATTCGTACGGAGCACTTGGCTGCTGTACTGAAACTTAGCGCCAGGCATTTTTCGCATAGCTTCAAGGAGACTCTTGGCTTAACGCCGCTGCACTATGTGGCGAATCGCCGCATAGAGTCCGCTTGCCGGACCATGCTTACGACGGATTTCTCGCTCACCGACATCGCCTACAGCTACGGCTTCTGCGATCAGTCTCATTTCATCCGTATCTTCCGACGCCAGATCGGCATAACCCCTCACGCCTGGAGACGTCTAGGCTCATTAAATCCGCAACACTCAACCACCACGGAGCATTTATCATGCAAAACAATCTGAACAAGAAGCTGGGATATCTCGGTACCCCCTGGGAGGAAGCCTATGGCTACGCACAGGCCGTGCAGGTAGGCAATATGCTGTACGTTTCTGGCCAACTAAGCCACGACAGTTCCGGAAATTTAGTCGGACCAGCTCCTCTTGATGCGGCGGGCAAGGTAACCGACACCAGTAACATGGATGTGCAAATGCGTACCACCTATGCAAACGCCGCCAAGCTCCTCGCCCAGTTCGGAGCCACTTTGGACCAAGTTGTCGAAGAGGTGGTCTACGTTACTGATATGGATGCAGCCTTTGCCGTTGCAGGTACAGTACGAAAAGTCGCCTACGGGACAGCCAAGCCCGCATGTGCAAGCAGCATACTGGAAACGCCTCGACTGGCTTTTCGTGAGCAACTGGTTGAAATCAGCTTTACTGTGGTTCTGCAGGAATAACACTCATCCAAGCCTGGCATGGGTTGAAAGTCCTGTCCGTCGCACCTACCAGTATTGCATGGCACCCCTCGAGTAATTGCGCCGGTAAACCTCTTCACCCATGGCCTGCATTTGCTGCTCGACAAGCAACTGATGAAAGGCAAGCATTTTTGGTGGGAAACAGCAGCGATGCCTGCTCCACCGAATCAATTACGCTGTCCAGTTCGGGAAAATACTCACCTATCCATAGCTCGGCGTTCTGCAATCCCAATGCCGCCTAGTGCGCTCTACCCGCTCCACCGCCAGCTTTCACCCCGCGTGCGCGTGTTCATAGACTGGGCTGCCGACTTGTATGCTGAACGATTCCCCCGCCGCGTGTAGTGACGGTCGAAAGAAAACCAGCGGCTTTTCTCTTCGATGTCACTCTCGATTGCGCGCAGACGCAGGATGGCAAGATCGCTTTTCGCCAGGATGCTGTTATCTACGCGTAGTGCGTCCACATTCGCAGAACACGTACAACACGTTCCTGAATGAACACCTCATAGACCAATCGATGCTGGATGTTGATGCGGCGGGAATAGGCCCCCGAAAGATCGCCGACCAATTTTTCGTAAGGCGGTGGATTCTGGAACGGGTCAAGCTCCAGGATCTTAATCAACGCCTGGACTTTGGATTTGAAGCCAGCCGCAGCTACGTTTTTCGCATCCTTGAGCGCGGCATTGGCGAAGACCATCTGCCAAGTCACCAATCGAGCTCCTTGGCACTTTTTTCCAGCGGTTCTTTCATGCCCTCTTTGATCGATTCGCGCATGCCGGGCACAGAGGTCAGATACAGAGTCTCTTGGATCGCGTCCCAATCGGCTTCCGAGATCAGCACGGCACTTGCCCGCTTACCGGCAATCCGGATGGGTTGATGAGACTCGGCGGCTTGGTCAATGAGACGGTAAAGGTTCGCTCGTGCCTCGGACGCAGTCATGGATGTAGACATGGTATATCTCCAAATAACATCCGAATCGTACGGCTTCACGTACGTCAGGTCAAGGCGCCGCTTACTCCACCCCCACCGAGAAGGAGGGTTTGGCTTTAGTCGTCTTCACAGTCCACGAGCCGGACTGCCGGAACGAGCTGGAAGAGGCATAGGTATCTTCCATGAACTGGAAATAAGTCATCTTTCCATCACGGACCTTGGCAAGGATGGCAAATGGTGATGTGAAGACATCGCCCACTGCTACGGACCGGTAAGTAAACTTGCCAAAAATGGCGACGTCTTCGCCGGCGGCGATTTTATCGGTGATGGTGAAGTCTTCGATTTTCCAGTAACTTCCCACCTGCATGAATACGCTGCTGTAGGCCTTGGGACCCTTGTTCGTGCCGGTCCAGGGAAGGATTTTCTTCAGTTCCGGATTGTCGAAGTTAAGCGAAACGTAGGTTGCGTCCGGCGCGACCAATCTTTCCGCGGCAGCTTCAACTTTGTCTGGCCCGGTATTCGACAGGAATTCCATGACAACCGATAGTGAAGCAGCAGCCTGCGCTTCGCTAGTCGACTGTGCTTGGGCGGGGGTAACAGTTGAAATTGAGGCAAGGGACATACCGGCGGCGAGCGCTACAGCTGCGCCGAACGATCTAGTTTGAGCAATCATCATCATGAATTTTCTCCGTTTAGGGACCCGCGGCCCCGGAGATGAAACAGTAATAGCAGGCACAGAACGGGAATAGGACGATACTGCTCTCCTCGCACAATACTGCTATCCTCGCAGAAAACCGAAGCCCCACTACCGAAGACTTGCGGGGGGCATTACGGAGCCCGTAGCGTGGAAAACACTCATTTGCACCCCAGACCCGGCATAGCCGCGGGTGACGAGATTGTCGAGTTTGGCCCGTTTCGTCTACACATGGCGGGCCGGCTGCTGCAACGAAACGGGGTGGCGGTCAAAGTGGGCAGCCGCTCGCTCGATATACTGATTGCGTTGGTCGAGCGGGCTGGGGACGTCCTTTCGCGGCGGGAGTTGATCGCGCGCGCTTGGGCAGGGTTGGTAGTCGACGAGACGAACCTGCGCGTCAATATCGCCAGCCTGCGCAAGTGTCTGGGTGATGGCGAAGGCGGCGCGCGCTACGTCGTCAACCTTCCAGGCCGCGGGTATTGCTTCGTCGCTCCCGTAACCCGAGTGCCTTCCCAGTCTCCGTCCCGGGAACTGGGGGCCACGCGACCGCCGGTTTCCGCCGCAGAGCACTCCTTGCCCGAGCGACTCGGACGGCTCATTGGACGCGACGTTTCGGTGCAGGTGCTCGTCGAGTTGCTCGCAAAGCATCGATTCGTGAGCATCATTGGTCCAGGTGGAATGGGGAAAACGACTGTCGCGATCTCCGTGGCGCATACCTTGATCGATGCCTTTGGTGGCGCGGTGTATTACGTCGATCTGGCCTCGGTCACTGACGCGTCGGTCGTTCCAACCGCGATTGCTTCCGTGCTTGGCCTGAAGGTGCAAGTGCAAGATCCTAAACCGAGTATCCTGGCATTTCTTGGTGCCCGCAGGGCGTTGCTTGTCCTGGACAATTGCGAGCACCTCATCGACGAGACTGCGGCCCTGGGGGAATGGCTTTACAAATCCACGCCTCAAACCCACTTGCTTGCGACCAGCCGTGAGTTGCTGCGTGTCGAGGGCGAGCACGTCCACATCCTTCCACCGCTCGATGTTCCGCCTATCGGGGATGGGATGACAGCGTCGGCTGCGTTGCAGTTTCCCGCCGTCCAGCTTTTCATGGATCGTGTGACGGCAAGCGGCGTGCAGGAGCTACTGACGGACGAGACTGCCCCGCTGGCCGTCGAGATCTGCCGAAAGATGGATGGCATTGCCTTGGCTATCGAATGGGCAGCCGGTCGGGTGCGCTCGCATGGCTTGCTCGGAACCGCAGAGCTGATCGACAGCCGCTTCAATCTCCTGTGGCAGGGAAGACGTAGCGCACCACCCCGGCATCAGACGCTACAGGCGATGCTTGATTGGAGTTATAACCTGCTGTCCGAGCGCGAACGCAGCGTGCTATATCGGTCGTCAGTGTTCGTCGGTCCGTTTCCCCTGGCTGCGGCACAAAGAATCGCAGCGGACGCGGCCCTCACGGAAGTCGAAGCGGCAACGGCAATCACAAGCCTCATCGACAAGTCGCTGCTGTCGCCATCAACGTTCAACGGCTCGAGCTATCTGCGCCTCCTGGATACGACCCGTACGTACGCGTCGGTAAAACTCGCGGACTCAGGAGAGCTCGACACCGTCTCTCGGAAACTTGCCAATTACCTCATTGAGCAACTCGATCAAAGCAGTGGTCGCGAGATCGACCGTCGGGCCGCGGACCGTGATGTGATGCTGGTGGGCAACATCCGCACTGCACTTGTATGGGCATTCTCCGACGCAGGTGACGGCGAGCTGGGGGTTCGTCTGGCGGTACTCGCTGCTCCGCTTTTTCTGGACTTGTCGCTGCTGGATGAGTGCCATCGCTGGTGCCAGGCCGCGCTATTCCAACTGGACCCAAACGACAGTTCCGAGGCACACCTCATCTTGCAGGAAGCGCTGGCGATCTCCGCACTATTGACTAGGGGCAGCAGAGATGAAGTCCGCAATTCTATTGAGCGCGCGCTATGCCTCGCGCGGACCTTGAACGATCACGAACGCGAACTCGGCCTGCTCGCCGGCATGCATATCTTTATGATCGAAGTCAGTAACTCTCGTGCGGCGGTAGAGGTGAGCTTGCGCAGTATCGAGCTGGCCCGCAAGGTGGATTCTCCCGCAGGCATCGTCATGTCCGAGTGGATGCTGGGGTGTGCTTATCTTCTGGCCGGAGATCAACCGGGCGCCATACGCCACATCGAAGAAGGCTTCAAGCATGCCGCAGCGCGTGGCGTGACGAAAATCGATATGTATGGTTATGGGCACCGAACCCGTGCACTCATCGTCCTGGCACGCGCGCTGTGGTTGAGCGGTGCCAGCGACCGCGCCGCTCAAGTTGCACATCAGGCGGTCAAGGAGGCTGGGCAGAACGAGCAGCCGGTTAACGTGTCGGTAGCCGAACTGCTATACGCTTCGACGGTTTTTCTTTGGCGGGGAGACGTAAAGGAATCGGAGACACTGCTGAACCGTCTTATCCAATACGTCAGTCGCTACTCCTTCGGTCCATACGTGGCATGGGGTATGACGCTCGCCGGCGAAGTGGCCCTCATCCGCAGAGAGTTCCAGACGGCGGTAAACAAGTTTCGTGAAGCGCTGGGTATCTTGCATGGGGAGGGACGTATCTTGCTGACGGCGATGCTCAGCCGATCCATGTCCGAGGCACTGCTCGAATGCGGTGAGATCCTGGAGGCTGAAGCGATGATCTCGGCGGCGCTGGAACGAGCCGAGGCGGGACATGAATCCTACGACAGGCCTGAGCTGTTGCGTACGCGCGCGCAAATCGGGCTCGCCTCCGGTCGGTTGGATGCACGCGCGGCGCAGGCGATGTTGCGGCATTCGATTGCGCTTGCAAACAATCAAGGCGCGCTCAGTCTGGAGTTGCGCTCGGCCATGGCTTTAGGTGCGATGCTTACAAGCGAAGGGAAGACTGACGAAGCCTACGCGATCGTGTCGCAGGTATACGACCGCTTTACGGAAGGATACGAAACCCGCGATCTCAAGAACGCCAGGCAGTTGATCGAAGCCTGGCGCCCGGCCGCAAGGGCTGATCATGCCTCGGATTGATCTCGCGGTTTGCACGGCTTTACACCACTTCACGAGCGCTCCAGCCAAGTTTCATACACCGGATAATCTGTATAGCCCACATGATCTCCGCCGTAGAAGGTGCTGGGATCGGGAATGGTCACTGGCCAATCATTTTTTAGCCGTTCGACCAGGTCAGGATTAGAAATAAAGGGGCGACCGAACGCGACCAGATCCGTGAGGCCTTCACGGACGTCCCTCTGAGCCGCTTCCTTCGTGTACAAACCAGCCAAGATCAACGTCCCGGCATACGCTACTCTGAATCGCCTCAAAAATACGCTCCCCTCTTGGTTTGCAGTCAGCGCATCGCGATTGCTTATATGTACGTATGCCAGACTCCGCTTGGATAGTTCATGCGCAAGTGCGATCCATGTCTCTCCCTCACCTTCGAAAGCAGGCATGTCGAAAGTACGATTGAACGGTGAAATGCGAAGCCCCACCCTCCCAGCACCTACCTGAGCAACCACCGCCTCTACTACTTCCAGAGCAAAACGCAGCCGCCCTCCAATCGTGCCTCCTCCGTATTGGTCATCCCGGTCGTTGATACCTGCATTGATAAACTGCTCAATCAAATAGCCATTGGCACCGTGGACTTCGACCCCATCAAAACCAGCCTCCATGGCTTTCTCCGCCGCATTAGCAAAGTCCTGGACAGTACTTTTTATCTCGCTGGTCAATAGCGGTCGCGGTCGGCTGACTTGCACAGAGCCAGGGTTACCGTTTTCATCATAAGCGAATGACGTCGTATTCTCTGCCATCTTGGACGTAGGGCCGACAGGTGATACTCCGTTTTCATGCAAGGAAGCATGAGAGATGCGGCCAACGTGCCAAAGCTGGCTAAAAATCTTCCCGCCTTGCTCATGCACAGCACGCGTCACCTTTTTCCAGCCTGCTGCCTGCTCCTTCATGTAGATGCCTGGAGTAAACAAATAGCCAACACCTTGGCGAGAAACCTGAGCGCCTTCGGTGACGATCAGACCAGCGCCCGCGCGTTGTGCGTAGTACCGCGCCGTTTCCTCATCAGGAACAGTGTCTGCAGTCCGTGATCGGGTCATGGGAGCCATGACTATACGATTCGTTAGCTGCAGCCCCGAAAGGTCATAGTCGGTAAAGAGAGTTTTCATAAATCAATACAGCCCCTTAAGGCGTCACTTCAAGAAGCAATTTGCCGAAATTCCGCCCCGAATAGAGATCTTGCAGCGATGACAGTGCGTTCGCGAGCCCCTGCCGTATGTCTTGCCGTGTCGTGAGATCGCCGCTCTGCATCCAGGCCGCCATGTTTTCCATTGCTTCTGGGAAACGGGTCCGATAATCATCGAATATAAATCCACGGACAGTCAGGCGTCGCATCATGATGGTCCACCAAAAACTGGGCTGTGTATCGGCGTCTGTCGCGTTGTATTCGGAAATAATTCCGCAAAGCGACACGCGACCGAACATCTTCATGCGTTCCATGACGGCGTTTCGGATCGGGCCACCCACCTGCTCGAAATAGATATCTACGCCTTCAGGTGCCAGCTGATCCAGCGCTTCGCCGACATCCACAGATTTGTAATCGATGCAGGCATCGAAACCCAGTTGCTCGGTGACGAACGCACATTTTTCCGGCCCCCCCGCAATGCCGATCACCCGGCAGCCTTTCAGTTTGCCGATCTGCCCGACGATCTGGCCCACGCCACCGGCTGCCGCTGAAACGACCAAGGTTTCCCCTGACTGGGGATTGGCGATATCGAGAAGACCGAAGTAAGCGGTGGGCCCTACGAGACTGAATGTCCCGAACGTCTCCGCCAGACTCAGTCCCGGGAAAGCGGCGAGCTCTGTAAGACCGGTGCCGTCGCTGACTATATAGTCAGCCCATTCGCCGACACCGCTTAGTATTGTGCCTTCCGCAATACCTTCCTTTTTACTTCTTTCCACGATCCCGACCACCAGGCCGCGCATCGGAGCCCCAAGCTCGACAGGTGGCAAGAACTGCTCCTGATCGCTGATGAAAACTCGCTGTGCCGGATCTAATGACAAGTAGCGGACGCGAAGCAGGAACTGCCCGTCGCTCAGTTCAGGGATAGACTCGGATCCGAATCGAAAATCGTCTGCAACGATTGAACCAGCTGGACGGCGTGCCAGGCGCCAGGCATGACGTGTCGACATGATGAATACCTCGGTAACTTGACGTAATGATTTCTTTGTTGGGGTTGAAGATCGTTGTGATCTTTCTACGGCAGCTTGGCGATTATCTTGATTTCAAAATCAAATCCAGACAGCCAGGTGGCCCCCACTGCGGTCAAGGTCGGATATGGTGCTTCGCCCCAGTACTCGGGCACCACCTGCCAAATTTCCTCAAACGTCGATTGCGGGTCGATCATAAAAACCGTGACATCGACCACGTCGTCGAAGCTGCATCCGGCGGCCACCAGAATGGCGTTCAGGTTTTCAAAAGCCACTCGTACCTGCTCTTTCAATCCTTGTTGGGGCGAGCCGTCTTCGAGGCTGCCAACCTGGCCAGAAACGAACACAAACCCATTAGCCTGAATTGCAGGCGAGTAGCGATGCCGTTCATAAAGGGCCTGGCGTCCAGGTGGAAAAATAACGTTGCGTGCTGTCATGGAACTGATTCCTTCTTTTATTGGGCCAATGCCCGCCGTGTGTGTGTGTGAATGTGAGAATGTTAATGACAGGAACTGAACTGATAAACTGGCAAACACACATAACACTGTTTGTGAATCCCAAACAATGCCAGAGTGGGGGAGCATAGATGGACCGTTTCGATGCCATGCAGGCCTTTGCCCGGGTCGTGGAAACAGGCAGTTTCACCAAGGCGGCGGAAACTCTGCACCTGAGCAAGACGACCGTGACGCAGCTGGTGCAGCAACTGGAGGCGCGCCTGCGCGTCACGTTACTGAATCGCACGACACGCAAAGTCAACGTAACCCCTGACGGCGCGGCTTATTACGAACGTGTGTTACGCCTGTTGGCCGACATGGACGATGCGGAAACCAGTCTATCCGGCGCCCTGGCGTCGCCCCGTGGCAGACTGCGGGTCGACGTCCCTAGTCCCTTTGCCAGCATGATTCTGGTGCCGGCATTGCCAGCCTTTCACGCCAAGCATCCTGACATTCACCTGCATCTTGGTGTCACTGATCGTGTGGTGGACTTAATTGACGAGAACGTGGATTGCGTCGTACGCGGGGGGAGATTACCAATCTGTCCCTGGTCGCGCGACACGCGGCGGACTTACCGCTGGCGGTGTATGCTGCGCCGTGTTATCTCGCCCGCGAGGGCCACCCCGATCACCCCAGAGAGTTGGAACTGCCGCAGCACCGTATCGTGGGCTTGTCATGGTCGGGCACCCGGCGCGTGTTCCCGAGCACCATACGTCGTGACGGCGAAAGCATTGACGTGCAGGCGCGACCCGCTCTGGTGGTTAACGATGGCAATGCCTATCTAGCGGCAGGCCTGGCGGGGCTCGGCGCCCTCTGGCTGCCGTCCTACATGTCCCAGGCGCACGTGGCGCGGGGAGAGCTGATCCCGTTGTTTACGGATTGGCAGATTGATCCGATGCCAATGTACGTCGCCTTTCCCCAGAACCGACACGTCAGTGCAAAACTACGTGTGTTTATCGACTGGCTCGTCGAGTTGATGGCCCAGCACGCGCCTGTCGTATCCAGACCTCCATTACGCGTCGGTGCAGACTCCTAGAGTCAGCACCGCTCAGGCCACAGTATGGTCTCGGCATCCTTAACCAATCCATCAGCAGCCCGAAGATCGGGGCGCCTGCGGTCTGACCGATAGAACTAGTGTCCCGAGCCGTGGCGTCGTCCCTGGAGAGAGCCATGGATGGATGTGTCAAGTAGCTCCATCACATAACGTATACCTCTGCCCCAGCTCATCTCACGACCCTTCTATAACAGCAGGCCAGTCCAATAAACGAATGGCGGCTTGCGAGATAGTGACCACGACGTAATCGCGCCCGACATACGAGCTCGGAGAGACAACGTAGCCGGCGGTGTCGACACAAACAGAGGATAAAGAAATGACTCAAGAACTTGATACCGAATTGACGAGAACACGCTACGGATTTCGAGATGTTGGTGGCGTCGAAGTTTTCTACCGTGAAGCAGGGCCCAGGAATGCGCCGGTGATCCTGCTCTTGCACGGTTTTCCCAGTGCCAGCCATATGTTCCGCGACTTGATTCCTCTGCTGGCTGACCGATTCCGGCTCATCGCACCTGATTTACCGGGATTCGGACAAACCAAGGCGCCCCCGCGCGGAACGTTTGACTACACCTTCGACAGCATGACCGATGTTATCGAAGGTTTTACCGCTGCCATGTTGCTCGACCGATACGCGATTTATATTTTCGACTATGGTGCCCCGGTAGGGCTGCGCCTTGCGATGCGCAATCCCGAGCGAGTGTTGGCCATCATTTCACAGAACGGCAACGCCTACGTCGAGGGTTTCAGTGACGAATGGGGGCCATGGGAAGCCTATTGGCGCGACCCAACCGCGAGCAACCGGGAAGCCTGCCGACCGTCGCTCGCACCGGACACGATCCGCAACTGGCAGTATGGCACCGGAGCGGATCAGCAGCACTTGTCGCCCGATGGCTACGAACTTGACATCGCCTACATGGCGCGCCCAGGCGCGGAGGACATCCAGCTTGATCTGATCCTCGACTACCGCAACAACGTTGCGCTGTATCCGGCTTTCCAGGCTTACTTTCGCGAGCACCTCCCGCCGCTCCTGGCCGTTTGGGGTCGTCATGATCCCGCATTCCTGCCTGCAGGCGCTGACGCTTACAGGCGGGATCTGCCGAATGCGCAAATTCACCTCCTCGACGCAGGACATTTTGCTTTAGAGACGCATGCGCAAGAAGTGGCTACCTTGATGCGCGAATTTCTCGAGCCGATAGTCCGTCCATCAATACGGCCCTAATCTTCAAATTTCGGACGATCGTCCAATAATAAGCGCCGTGGTCTTGAGCGGCCTCCGCCTACTCACACAGTGCTTAGCCCGACTTTGCTTGCGCTTCGAAAATATCACTCGAACGAGGATAGAAATGATGATTAAAAGATTATTGATCGCATTAATGGCAGTTCTTTGCGCTTCTGCCATCCAGGCACAGTCCGGGCAGGAGCCTCCGGGCGCAGACTTGATCGTGTTCAATGCAAGGATTTTCACAGGCAATCCCGCCCAGCCCGAAGCGTCTGCCTTGGCAGTGAAGCATGGCCGCATTTACTCAGTCGGCGCCGACGCCGAAATTCTTGATCTGCAAAGCTCCAGCACCAAGATCATCGACGCTGGCGGTCGCAGAATGATCCCGGGTATCAGCGATGCCCACACCCACGTGCTCAATGAGAGCAGCTTCACTTACAACGTACGTTGGGACGGCGTGCCCACGCTTCGGCGGGCATTGACCATGCTAAGCGAGCAGGCAAGGCGAACGCCGGCGGGTCACTGGGTCAAGGTGATCGGAGGCTGGTCGCCCTACCAGTTCGAGGAGAATCGATTCCCCACTATGAAAGAACTGCGTAAGGCGGTGCCGAACCGCCCTCTTATCGTGCAGTACGCCTATAACCGCGCCTTCTTGAACGAGCAAGCGATGGAGGCATTCGGCGTGGGCACTGATCGTTTTCCTGAATTGCCCGGCACTGAGTTCGAGAAGGACGACCAGGGAAACTACACGGGTGTAGTCCATGGCTACACCTTCACGTTTATCGCCATGGAGACTATGGTCCCGCAACCTTCTTTCGATGAACAGGTGAGCGCGCTGATCCATGCCATCCACGGTCTCAATCGTTTCGGGGTTACCTCGGTCATTGATGCTGGCAACAGGGGCTACCCTAACGCCCAGGCCACCGTAGATGTGCTTGCCCGCGACGACCGCCTTAACGTGCGCATGCCCTTCGTGGACATGCAGTTCGGTGACGGCACCCCAATGAACATGGTTGACGCACAAATTGAAGCGATCACCAAAACTGCGCCCGTCAGCCCCGGGCATAATCTGCACCCAACATTGGCGCATGGCCAGGTGTATCGAGGTGCAGGAGAAGTGCTGGCTTTACACGTGCACGATCACGAGAATTTCGACCGCCCGGCGGTCATCA
Source organism: Pollutimonas thiosulfatoxidans (assembly GCF_004022565.1). Classification (NCBI taxonomy): domain Bacteria; kingdom Pseudomonadati; phylum Pseudomonadota; class Betaproteobacteria; order Burkholderiales; family Alcaligenaceae; genus Pollutimonas; species Pollutimonas thiosulfatoxidans. The sequence goes on along the minus strand of NZ_CP022987.1, from coordinate 962,817 downwards.
TTGATCCCAAAGTCATGCGGCAACACGTCGAACAGGACGTGAGAAAGCTGGTTCAGCGGCGAATTCCTTTTCGGATGCACATCAGCTACGACGAAAACATTTCTCCCTTCCTTGATGCAGTGGAGGAGATGAACGAAACGTCTCCCCTAGCCGCCCTGAAGTGGAGCATTGAGCACGCTGAAACTATTAGCCCGGAGAACATCGCCAGGGTCAAAGCGCTCGGCGGCGGAATTGCCTTGGATACCAAGATGGCGCTGCACGGAGATGGTTTTATCGAAACCCACGGCCGCGAAATGGCTTTGAAAACTCCGCGCCTGCGCCAGCTCGTCGACAGTGGCGTCCCTCTGGCCATGAGCACCGATGCTTATCGGGCCTCCACCTTTAACCCGTGGGTCGGCATCAGCTGGATGGTGTCCGGGCGGTCGGTTTCCGGATCCGAAGTGCTTGCCGCGAACAACCGCCTCTCTCGCGCCGAGGCGCTGAAACTATTCACCAGTGGTCCAGCGTGGTTCATGAACGCAGAAGCCGAAATGGGCATGATTGCACCGGGCAATCTGGCAGATTTCGCTCTCTTGGACAGAGACTACTTCACAGTGCCCGAGGATCAGATCAAGTATGTATCGTCGGTTTTGACCGTCATGGATGGCAGGGTGGTGTTCGGTGCGCAAGACTACAGCACCCTTACACCGTCCCTGCCGGACATACTTCCCGCCTGGTCGCCCATTAAATATCTTGGGAACCACTACGAGCCCAGATGAGCCGGCCCAGTGATTGCGCTTTCAAACAATCAAGGCGCGCCCTCGCGGTTTACACGGCTTTACACCACTTCACGAGCGCTCCGGTCTGCGACCTCGGAGAATAAAAGGACGTCATTCAGGGGCCGTACGCCCTGCGAGGGGTGTTTGCATGGCTCGTCAGTCTAGCGGTTTGATTCTTCCCAAAATAGTCGCACAGTTCATAGAGGCAACCAATGCGGGGGACCTATCCCGTGTCCTTGACGTCTTCGCGGCGGATTCCATCGTCAACGATCAGTTACAGCAATGGCGCGGGTTGGCCGAACTGTGCAGCTGGGCCCAGCGTGACGTTATCGGGGAGCAACTGACGCTACACCCCATTCATTGCCTTCAACATTACGGTCACTGCGTTGTTGCCGCTCATGCCGACGGAACATTCGATAAGCGTGGGCTGCCGGATCCGCTGGAAGTCCTGCTCTACTTCACTCTGGCCGACGACAAGATCGTGCAGTTGATCGTTCTGCGCGATCTCTCCGGCACCTCCCCTTTTGATGGATCGTTACGCAGTTCAGCGTAGAACGACGAAGTCCGCGAGACACCTGCTTTACGGGATTTCTCAACACTTTACTTAGCATTTGGGCAGTTCTGCCCGATCATCTTCCTTACGTGGATCGAGATCCCTAAACGATCACAAGCGGAGAAAATGCCATGACAAATTATGCAGAGTTAGCCACCGGGGCTCATGAACAGAGCAGCCACGGTGGGGTTATTCTGACAGCGACTTTGCTCGAGTTGCTCACCGCAGCCCAATCCAAAGTTGAGCTCGATCGAGATGCTGCACAAGCCTGCTTGTCCCGCGCGACGGCCTTGCTTAGTGCCAGCCTGGAGCGCGAACGCGGACCCAAGAGCGAAAGCGCATTCCGCGGCGGACTGCCGGCCTGGCAGGCCAAACGCTTGACAGCTTTCATCGAGGAGAATTTGGAACAGCCTATCAGGAGTCCTGATCTGGTTGCGCTCACCGGATTAAGTCCCGGGCACTTCTTTCGAACTTTCAAGGAAACGTTCGGCCAGACCCCATTCGCCTATATCGCAAGATTGCGCATCGAGCGCGCTCAGCAAATGATGCTGACGAGCAGCCATTCCCTTTGTGAGATTGCCCTGGATTGCGGGATGTGCGATCAGTCCCATCTCACGCGCATGTTTAGGCAACGGGTGGGGATGACGCCGGGTGAATGGCGGCGCGTACATTGTCTTCGGACGAATTAATGTGCAGCACATTCCCCGGGCGTTAGGCCATGACGTGGCAATTCGCCAAGTCTGCCAAGGTACCCACGCTTGCGACACCATCACGCCGGGCTTACGTTTTTTTGTGATCTTCCCAAGGGTCGATTACTTTCACGCCGGCCGCTTCATAGGGCGAAGTGTCACGCGATGCCACGATGAAGCCCCGGGAGGCCGCAACGGCTGCGATGTAGCCGTCTGGCGTGGGCAAACCACGCCCACCGCTCCGGGCCGTAAAGGCCAGGTCGGCGTAGTGGCGCGCTGCATCCGTATCAAACGGCAGGACACGATCCTTAAACACCTACCCGGGCATGAAGGGTTTTTCGCGCACCAGTCTTTTCGCCATGCGTCAGTTATATGCTTTTTTCAGCCCACAGTTTGAATTTGTCCCACAGCCTGTGGGACAAATGCCATGGGGGCATGTGCGCACCCTGCTGGCCAAAATCAAGTCGGTGAACACCGCCATTTTGTATGCGCAAGCCTATGTCGAGAATGGCTGGAGCCGCACAGTACTTCGGGTACGCCGCTAGGATGGTTGTGCGACATGATGATTGCAGCAGCATCCAGGCGTAGCGCGGTTTTAACGATTTCGCGCGGGTATACGCTGGCCTGCGTCAGCGTTCCATGGCTCATTTCCATGTAACGAATCACCTTAAACTGGCTGTTCAGATACAGCACAGCGGCGACTTCGTGCCCCATTCCCGACAGTTTCGATTGAAAATACCGTTTGACGGTGTCCGGGTTTCCCATTGCTGCCCGATCACTAATTAGGCTTTCAGCGGCGATCCTCGCGGCGGCCAGTACGTGCGAATCGGTCGCGGCATGATACCGGCCCGATGGGCTGCGCACATAGAGCGTCTGCCCTGCGTTCATGTTGTCATAGCCCAAAGCTGCATTGTGGTTAACGTGTTCCATAGTTCTATCCTTCAAAAGCCGGTTGGTTTTCCTGCTGACCGGGGCCGAAGATTCCGAGCCTGGTCGTAGGTTTTCGGCGTTCGCAGTAATACGGTTCCTGCGGGGTTGCCGCCGTTGCCGTGAGTTCGTCGCCTTGCCGTGCTGAATCACGTAGCGACGAACGGAAAGGGACCGTGGAATAAATGGAAGGGACCCGCGCTGCGGGGAGACGGCCGTTTATGCCGCGAAAGCGCTTGAAGTGTGGGAGTGCAGTGATACAGTTGGCGTTCTAGGCGGCGAGCTCATTGCAGCGGGGATCACGACCATGTATTGGTTCACTGTAGATACCGGCCGCGCGGCGAGCGCCACCATCGCCCGATGGGCGATCTAACTACACGCGGGTTTATGTCTAGCGTCGGCTAGCACGCAGCACGAAAGCTAAATTCGCATTCCTGAGCGAAGGCCCAAAGTTACTGGTGTACGCTTTTAAAAATCTACCTCCAGGTCGGGCGGATTCATGCGGTCAGTGCAAGGCGTCGTCAAATACTTGCATACTTGCGTCGGGCTTTAAATCCTAATGTTTGCCGTGGCCTTCTATTTAGTTTTGCGGCACCTTCATCTAGTTGATTTTGGGTGTACATTGCATGCCAGTTCATTACCTGCCTGGACCAGCGCGATCCCAGCTCAACCGCGTCAGGGTTCTTAAGCCGCTAAGTAAGCCTATAGGGGTTCTGTCGCGGTGGAGTCTCATGAATAAATATGGGAAGAGATACCGAAAGATTCACAGTATGCAAAGTATTTGACTTCGGCAAGTTGACTGTTATGCCAAGAGCCGAAATCGGTGGCGCGCGATCGTTTGTTGCTCTGTAGGAAATTCCATGACAGAAATGTAATGCGCTAAACCCTCGATGAGCGACTGAACGCACGTGGGTATCTGGCATCATGTAACCTACCCCCTTAATCGTCCCTGTACGCTCAGAGTTCTTGCCGTACATGGACTGGACTTGCACCTACTGTTGGAAGGGCTTTTATCGTCATGACGCAGAACAAATCTGAACAACTTCACCAGCACAAGGTGACACAATTAGACTCTGGTTCCCAACTCACCGATCCGGTGTGCGGTATGCGTGTAACGGAAGGCTCGCCACACCATGTTGAGCGCGGCGGTCGGCCCTTTTATTTTTGCAGCGCGAAATGCCTGGACACGTTCAACAGCGACCCGGAGAAGTTCCTCACACAAAAAAACAAAGGGGAAATCGCGCTCGAGCAAGTCCCTTCGGGCACCATCTATACCTGCCCGATGCATCCCGAAATCCGACAGGATCACCCGGGGAGCTGTCCGAAGTGCGGTATGGCGCTCGAGCCGCTTATGCCCAGCCTCGATGACGATAATCCTGAGCTGAAAGACTTCTCGCGCAGATTCTGGTGGACGCTGCCCTTTACCGTTGTCGTCACTGTGCTGGCCATGTTCGGTCCTCGGCTCGGCTGGTTTAACATAACGACGCAAACGTGGATCGAGCTCGTGCTCTCGATTCCTGTGGTGTTATGGTCGGGGCAGCCATTTTTCGTGCGTGGCTGGCAATCGATTATCAACCGCAGCCCTAACATGTGGACGCTCATTGGGCTGGGCACAGGTGCGGCATTTGTCTACAGCACCGTTGCGACGGTCGCCCCGGGCGTATTTCCTGAAACGTTCATGTCGATGGGGCGCGTTGACGTTTACTTTGAAGCCGCAGTGGTCATTATTTCCTTGACACTATTCGGCCAGGTTCTCGAGCTGCGGGCGCGATCGCAAACTTCGGCCGCCATCAAGTCTTTACTTGGCCTGGCCCCCAAGACGGCCCGCCGCATCAACGCGGACGGAACCGAAGAGGACGTACCGCTTTCGAACGTCCATGAAGGCGATCGTTTGCGTGTGCGCCCAGGCGAAAAGGTACCGGTGGATGGCCTTGTCGAAGACGGCACGAGTTCCTTGGATGAGTCGATGCTAACCGGAGAATCTCTGCCGGTGAGCAAGCGGCCAGGCGACAGGGTCATCGGGGCAACCATGAATACGTCTGGTGCGCTGGTGATCCGTGCCGAGAAGGTCGGCTCGGCCACGGTGCTCTCGCAAATCGTCCAGCTCGTCGCCCAGGCGCAGCGCTCCCGCGCACCGATGCAACGCATGGCTGACCTTGTGGCCGGTTATTTCGTCATGGCCGTGGTCGCCATCGCCATCGCCACGCTGTTTGTCTGGGGCATTTTCGGTCCACAGCCAAGCTGGGTTTATGGCTTGATCAACGCCGTAGCGGTGTTGATCATTGCCTGCCCTTGTGCATTGGGGCTCGCCACACCCATGTCCGTCATGGTGGCGACGGGCCGAGGCGCCACGCAAGGCGTGCTCTTTCGCGATGCAGCCGCGATCGAAAACCTGCGCAAAGTCGATACGCTCATTGTCGATAAAACCGGCACCTTGACCGAAGGCCGGCCTGCGTTCGAGCAAGCCATCCCCGCCGGCGACATGGAAGCCGACGAGGTGCTGCGCCTTGCAGCAAGCCTGGATCAAGGCAGCGAACATCCCTTGGCAGACGCCATCGTCGACGCCGCTCGCGAACGAGGCTTAAGCTTGAGTCCTGTTAACGATTTTGAATCAGGCAGCGGCATTGGCGTTCGCGGCCAGGTCGACGGCAAAATGCTGGCATTGGGAAATACCGCGCTCATGCAGCAAGAAAGCGTGAATGTCCAGGAGTTGACGACCACCGCTGAATCCTTCCGGACCACGGGCGCCAGCGTCATGTATCTGGCAGTTGATGGCCGGTTGGCGGGCTTGCTGGCCGTCTCCGACCCTATAAAGGGCAGTACGCCTGAAGCGATGCGCACGCTGAAGGCGGCGGGAATCCGCGTCATCATGGCCACCGGCGACGGCGTCTCGACCGCGAAAGCCGTTGCGCAACGCCTGGGCATCGAAGAGGTCCATGGCGAGGTTAAACCCGCCGACAAGCTGGACTTAGTTAACAAGCTCCAATCGGAGGGGCGCATTGTCGCCATGGCGGGCGACGGCATTAACGATGCGCCGGCTCTTGCCAAAGCAAACGTCGGCATTGCTATGGGAACGGGCACCGACGTGGCCATGAATAGTGCGCAAATTACGCTGGTCAAAGGGGATCTGCGCGGTATCTCCACGGCTCAACACCTATCGAACATGACGGTGGCCAATATGAAGCAAAACCTCGGCTTCGCATTCATTTACAACGCACTGGGCGTGCCGCTGGCAGCGGGTGTCTTATATCCGTTTACTGGACTCTTGCTCTCGCCGTTGATCGCTGCATTGGCCATGAGCTTAAGCTCGGCGTCAGTCGTATTTAACGCACTACGACTGCGAAAATCCGTCTAAGGCCGAGTTTTCCTTGCGTACGCGCGACATCCAATAATAGTAGACATAGACCACGGTCATTACAGCTTTGTAATGACCGCGACATCTCTGTGACAGATCATGGCAAGTATAGTCAAGACAGTAGCCAACCTCTTGACTACAAATTGCCTGCCAGGAGCTCACCATGAAAAAAGTTCGTTTAGTTGTTTCTTCTATTATTTTAGGTTCGGCTAGCGCCCTAGCCGCAGCTCAGACCACAGCCGAGCACAACGTCCACCATCCTGAGGTAACTGCGACGGGTGGGCCGTCGGCATCTGCTCAAACAGATGTGAATCCCGCTTTGTTAGAAAAGCAAATGGATACGCACATGCAGACGATGCTCGCATTTCATGAAAAATTTCAGAAAGCTAGCCCGGCTGAACGGCAAGCACTGATGTCCGAGCACCATGAGCTAATGCAGAAAGGCATGAAAATGATGGGAATGGCTTCTGCCAGAATGCAAGGTATGGGAATGAAGGACAGTATGTCTCCCCAAACAGCCGGAAATACTTCCACGGAATCATCAGCGGCAGACCACACAATGATGCTAAAGCGCATGGACATGATGCAGTCGATGATGCAAATGATGATGGATCGCATGCCTGCGCCTACTACTCCAGCCCAATAGTTTAGCTACTTAAGGGCCATGAGTTGCCAACCGATGGGTAAACCGACATGACCACCGAAAAATCGTATAGACCGCAGAAAACAGTCCGCCCTGATGCAGCAGAAGAAGGCAGTACAGCTGGCCCATCAGGAAATACTCTGGGGCTTTTTTCAGCTGCTGGACTGCCGTCGGTCGACGCGATGAGGGAGTACACAGTCGATACCTGGCAACGAAGCATTCTCTATGCGGACGTGATGCGCCAGCGCGGCAACCAGTACCAGGCCCACCTTAGCGAAGAAGTTCCGAATGTTCTGGACTTCCCTTCTGAAGTGGTTCTGTCCGGCCGGGACTTGCCTCGTCCCGTGAACTATTGGCTGGTACGGATCATACCGCCTGAGGATAAGCCCACGGACCACATGAAGCGGCCTTTCGTGGTGATCGATCCACGCGCGGGCCACGGCCCCGGCATTGGCGGCTTTAAAGTCGACAGCGAGATCGGTGTGGTGATCGGCGCCGGCCATCCATGCTATTTCATTGGCTTCTTGCCCGACCCAGTACCGGGGCAGACGATCGAGGACGTGATGCACGCCGAAGCGGCTTTTCTGGAAAAAGTGATTGCATCGCACCCATGCCGCGAGGGCAAACCGGCCGTCATCGGCAATTGCCAAGCGGGCTGGCAGATCCTGATGACCGCAGCGATGCGCCCCGAATTGTTCGGCCCAATCATTGTCGCCGGCGCACCGCTGTCGTATTGGGCTGGCTGGCGCGGGCGTAACCCCATGCGCTATGCCGCAGGCCTGCTTGGTGGCAGTTGGCTCACTGCAATGACCAGCGACCTTGGCGCTGGACGCTTTGATGGCGCCTGGTTGGTGCAAAACTTCGAAAACCTGAATCCAGCCAACACGCTATGGAGCAAACAACACCACCTATACACCAACATCGACACCGAGGCCTCACGCTACTTGGGCTTTGAAAAATATTGGGGAGGATACGTCTACCTCAACGATGTGGAGATGCAGTACATCGTTGATGATCTGTTCATTGGCAACCGTCTTGCCACGGCCGAACTGCTCACCTCGGACGGCGTGCGTATCGACTTGCGCAACATTCGCTCGCCGATCGTGGTGTTCTGCTCCTATGGCGACAACATTACACCGCCACCGCAGGCGCTAGGCTGGATCACGGACCTGTACGACGATGACAAGGATGTGCTCACGCACGATCAAACCATTATCTACGCCACTCACGAAAGCGTCGGCCATTTGGGCATCTTCGTTTCCGGGGCGGTAAGTCGCAAAGAGCATCATAAGTTCGCCACCAACATTGACTTGATCGACGTCTTGCCCGCCGGCATTTACCGTGCAACGATTGCGGAAAATTCACAAAAAGATGCAGCGCTTTCCACCGAGCGCTATGAGCTGTCGATCGAACGTGAAGGCATCGCCAGCGTGCGTGAAATCGTTCAGCCAGACCCGGAGAGCGACCGGCGTTTCGCCGCTGTGGCGCAAGTATCGAAGATCAACCTCGGTTTGTACCGTCAGTTTGTCCAGCCCTGGGTGCGCCAGGCAGTGACGCCGCAGACGGCGCACTGGGTACAGACCATGCACCCGTTGCGGCTTTCTTACGAATGGTGGTCTGATCGCAATCCATTAGCACCGGTCATAGCTGATACGGCAAAAAAAGTCCGCGAGCAACGCACACCCATTGCCGGCGACAATCCTTTTCTGCAAATCCAGGGAGCTTGGTCGGACGCTATCGTAAAGACGTTGAATCTCTGGCGAGACGTTCGCGACGACGCCTACGAAAAGGCTTTTGAATGGATATACAGCTCATCTTGGGTACAAGCACTCGCCGGACAAGCGGCCGATGACGATCCCTCGCGCAAGCGACCCAGCGTTTCGCCCGAACACCGGGCCTTTATGGCGCAAGAAATCGCTGGGCTTCGCAACTCGGTAGCTGAAGGCGGCGCCGTCGAGGCAGGTATTCGAGCCGTATTCTATATTCACCGCTTCTGCAGTTCAATCGACGAACGACGTGCCAACCTGACGCTTGAGCTGCATCAACCCGACTGCGATCGTGGCTTTGACATGGACTCTTTCCGAGAGATCGTACGTCGACAAGCCAACATCATCCGTATTGATGCCGACGCAGCAATCGCCGCGTTGCCCCAATTACTCGCGCGTGAGGAACCGGCACGAATTCGCGAAGTCGCGCGAACATTGGGGCGTCTACGCAGCCTTGGGCCGCTATCGACGATTGAAGAATCGAGCTTGACGCACATGCTAGATGTCTTCAATGTTGCAGCGGCAAGTCAGGAGGCTGTACTGTCCTAAAGGCGACGAAGACCTATCTACCGAACGTGTGTATGTCAAAAGACAAAATAACCGCATTATCTGAAACCGTGCCAATCGTTCTAACGGTGCGGGTAATGCGGCGCCGTTCTGAGGCCTAGAACCGACGAGTGCTCAGTTGCGACGAAAGCGACACCCTTGCTTATAGCGCGCGGGCTCGGGCGCAATGATGCAGGTCACTTCGCGCCCTCCCCATCTCTGTTTGGCGCCTAATCTCGAGAAAACGCCTTGCCCGTGAAGTCCACAGTAAGCAGATTGCCGTCAAGCTGGCCCATGCCAGGCGCGTTTAAAGGCATGCCAGGCGCCGATACCCCCTTTACTGACGCGTCGGCGATCAACTTTTTGACGGCGTTAGCCGGCACATGCCCCTCGATAACTTGGCCGGTGGCCTCGATCACACCCGTGTGACATGAGCCAAGCTGCGACGGCACCCCGAGTTTTTGCTTCACCGAAGCCATGTCGGTCGTCTTAATCGCCGTAACGTCAAAGCCGGACTCGCGCATGTGCTCGACCCAGCCCGAGCAGCAGCCACAATTGGGGTCTTGGTATACGGTAACGGCCGTACCGGCAGCATGTGCAAAGGATGATGCGGTAGCTAAGGCAGCCGCTGCTAGCCATAATTTCATAAAAACTTGCTCCAGGGAAAACGTAAAACTTAAACTTCTGACAATACAAATAAGACTGCACTCAGTTGCATCAGTTCTGTCGTTGCAAAGTAACTTCCTTTTGCGCCGCTAAAACTTTGGGCGGCCAGCTGCTTTTGATATAAGACAGTACCGCACTGATCTCTTGGTCGCTAAGGACGTGGCGGTACGCCGGCATGTCGCTCACATACCCCGGAGGCGCCGTCCGCCCTGGTACCAAACCGTTCTTGACCATATCCACCAGCATTGCATCGGGATGGTGCCAAGTGTGCCCGGTCTTGTCGTGGGGCGGTGCAGGAAGCCTGCCATTAGGCATGCGCTCACGCCAGTTCGGCTGACCTTGTAGTGATTCACCGTGGCACGCCGCGCAATTATTGGCGTAAATCGCCTTGCCCTGCATCACCAGCGCCTGGTCCGCAGGATCGATGAACGTCGGGCCAGATTGCCGCGTCGTGCTGTAAAGCATGGCGGCGGCAGCAATGATGGCGACGCCGACCCACCCAAAGACCAATTTTTTGCGTGACATATCTTTGTAATAACTCAGCTGACCTTTACCTTGCCAACCATCCCGGCCTCCATATGGCCCGGAATCAGGCAGGCGAAATCGACGGTGCCAGCCTGGTCGAACTGCCACACCAAGCCGCCAATCTTGCCTGGTGCCAAGGTGATCATATTCGGTTCCGCATGCTGCATCCCTGGCATTTTTTGCATTTCTGCAGCATGGGCCTTCAAATCGGCAATCGATCCGATCACCATTTCGTGAGGGATTTTCCCCTTATTCTTGATAAAGAAGCGCACGGTCTCGCCGGCACGAACCTGGATCTCGCTCGGCGTAAATCGCATGATGTCGTCCATCGTGAGTTCTATCGTGCGTGTCACTTTAGCGGGGTCGCCAGGCGTACCAGTTGGCAGCGACGCGCTAGACATCGTCGACATGTCATGGCCCGCCATACCATGCGCCGAGCCATGGCCACCCGCATGGTTTCCTGCAGCCAATGCGAGAGCCGGCAACACGGCCAAAGCCAGAACAGAAAGGGTCTTTTTCACGTGAGTAATCTCTTAAAAATTGTTCAGGTAGACAGTCGTTTCACGCTGCCATTAGAAAAAGGGAAAAGGCACAACAGAACCGAAAACTCAAACTGGCCATAAAACGGTTTTTCTGCTTGAATTCACTCGCTACCTGTTCGTAATCTGCGATTCTTCCAACTTTAGCGGACCACTGGATTCCTATGTAAGCAATAACTGATGTGCGACTTTCTAGAGCCAGACCAGCGCCGATTCGGCCAGTTCGCGCTCCTCGTCAACGGCTACGCTCCATATGCCCGGCCCTGTACGAGCGTCGATGCGGGTCGCCCCGGCATTGTTCAGGTCAGTATCCAGGGCGAGACCCAACCACTCTAGACGCGCGACGATCTGCGCCCGCACAAGCGCCGCGCGATGGCCTATGCCGCCGGAAAACACGAGATGGTTGAGTCCGTTAATCCCGGTCGCCATGGCGGCAATCGACTGCGCGATGCGTACTGTGAACAACTCCACAGCAAGCTGTGCTGACGGTTCGGAGTCGGGAAGTAGCACGCGCATGTCCCCATGTCCTGCAATCCCCGCCAAGCCTCCAGCGTGGAACAGCCGCCGCTCTGTTGCGTTTACATCCCCTCCATTCTGGCGGAGCATATACAGTAAGACGCCGGGATCGAGATCTCCCGAGCGCGTTGGACCTGGCACACCGCCCAATGGCGTAAGGGACATCGTGGTGTCACGACTTACGCCGTCCTTTACGGCACAGACGCTGCACCCGCCACCCAGGTGTGCGAATACAGCAGGACCGTGCAGGATGGTAGCATCCTGGGCGACCACCTCCCGTAAGGCGGACGCGAAGGCAAGACCGTGGAAGCCGTAGCGGCGCACACCGAGCGCGTCCCAATCTGTGGGAATCGGCAGACGTCGGCTCCACGGGGCAAGTGAAGCGTGGAAGCTTGTATCAAACGCCACGCCATGCCGAGACTGCGGCCAGCGCCGGCCCGCGGCACGAGCAACGGTAAGCGCTGCGGGCTGGTGCAACGGCGCCAGTGGCGCCAACGCCTCGAGCTCGGCCGAGATAGCTGCGTCCAGTTCGTGGCCGCCACATAGGTTACCTCCATGTACGATTCGGTGCACCACCACGTCTGGGCGTTGAGCTGGCTCGGGCAACGCCTCGAGGAGCAATGTTAGAAGTTCCTGTGGCTCGGCACCAGCTTGGATTTCAGCACGGGAGCACTCAAGTAGTCGTGGCTGTGCGTTCAAGTCAGAGTATTCAAGCGCATACGTTGCGCCTTTCAACGTGGTGGAGCCCACATTTAAAGCGAGTAAATTAAGGCCAGTCACAGAACCCTCGATTGATCGGTGAGTGTGAGTGCTGTGGGCGCACGGGCCCGCGAAAGCACGCGATCAAAGCGCTGACACTGGTATGGGTTGCAGGAGTGTTGCAGGCTCGCCCGTGCCACTAACGGCCGCAAGCTCGTCTTCAGTCAGTAGACTCGCTCGCTCCATGCCCAACACACGCGCGGCCGCCTCCACGACGTGCGCCCAGGTGCTTCGATTCGCAAAGAGGAGCCCCGGCACGTCCAACGTTCCGCCACGGTTGATAAAGCCTAGCGCCACAGTGGTCGCCGGGCCCGTGTCCACCCTTCGTAACGCGCCCAAAAACGGCTCCGGACGCGTATGGGTCAGGAACACTCGCGGCCGTTCTGTCGGAAAGAGGGTTCGCACCTGCGTCTCGGCGTGCGTGTATCGCGCCTCGTCTGAATCTCGGGGCTCTCGGAAGCGACCCGGCTCGGCTAAATAGACGACAGCTGCTGACAAATCCCGCTCGGTCAGGCGGGCGTGCGCACGGAGGACTTCCTGTAGCTGGTAGGCACCTGTAGCGACAAGTAAGATGGCCGCCGTCGTTGGATCGCCCGTTAGGCACACGGCACCGATCCCCGCAAGCTCTTGCGCTTGGTCCGGCGTCAGCATATGGGGTACTGGGCGCTTAGGCACGACGAGTGCAGTGATAGTGCCGCGCTGCATATAGGCGCGGGCCAAGGCAGCTGCAGCTCCGTTGGCGTCCGGAGGGAACACCACCCGCGCAGTGTCGACCATTTCACCAAGCATCGCCTCGACCATGGTCGGATCCTGATGTGATTGCTCGTTCTTGGCATTCTCCCAGGTGTGAGAGGTCAGGACCAGAGGGATGCCCAGCCACCCGGGCGGGCGTCCGGCGTGCGCTTGGTGCCGCGCAAAGATCAGCTCTTGGCGCACCGCGCCGAGCATCTTCGGCGCAAAGGCCTCGTAGGTGACTACCAAGTTCAAGCCGCCCTTGTTACCGAGCGCCGCACATACGACGGCCTCCTCATTGAGCGCGGTGATGACCGCGCCGGTTGTGGATTCTGCAACGCCGGGCTCAGGAATCTGCACCCGATGCTTTAGCACATCCAGCGTGCGGTCAAGCTTATTGCTGCGCAACTCATCGGGATTGCCGACTCGCACGCGTAAATCGGGATTCGCTTGAGTGATCGCCACAAACAGCTCGTCCAGAGCAGCCATCGGCGAACTCGTTCCCCCAACTGCGCGATCTGCTATCACCGGCACACGGGGCCGCTCCACCTGCCGATCCGCGAGCGCGTGATCCCGCTCACGTGACCGCTGATGGGTGTGGTGATTGTTTAGTGCCGAGATCGCTCGGTCCAATTCCGGTGCTGAAACGAACAGTGCAGCGACGCCTTCGTTGAATAGCGCGCGCGCCCCGCCATCGTGAGCCGGATTGCCGGCCAGCGGCAGATTGTGCGAGGCGTTGGTCCCTGCCCCTGGAAATCCGTAGCCCTTGATGGTTTCCGCGATGCCATAGGGCAGGCGCACCTCACCGCTGGACGAATCACCGTGAGCTTGCAGCCTTGCCTCCATGATATGGATGCCCCACGCGATACTGGCCGGATCGCGCCCATCGAGAGCAACCGGATCGAACCCATTCAGGCGTAAGTAATGGTTGAGCCAGCGCTCACCACCTTGTTGAACGATCTGGGTGCGTTGTTCGATCCGCCTTCCATTGAGGATGATGATTGGACTGACTAAGCCGCTGTCCTCAGCGCGCCACCAGCGCGGCGCCCAGTCACTTCCCCGTTGCTCTTCAAAGGCCCCATCGCTAAGAAACGCGACCAGACGTTCGCCTTTGAGTGGTGCATGCACGTATTGCAGCTCGGCGAAACCGAGATAGCCACCTTCCATCACACCCCCCGCAGTGTGCGCATTGACATGCGAACCGAGCGGCGAGGCGGGCGTCCCATCGGGGTTAAGCGTGTAGGCGTAGAAGTCGCTGACGAAGCGACTCAAGCCCGCGTCGGAACGGTCGTAGCGTGCCGCATGGGCTTCAGTCATGTTGCCGACCAGCACGTTGAGTGCATCGATCGCGGCAACGCAGTGCCCTTGTCCCATCATCCAGGCGCGGGTCACCCCGTCCAGCGCGTCCATCAGGAGGTACCCCGTGTACGCGGGCACCATGTTGAGTGAGCCGCCGGTATGACCTTCTGGTGTGGGTTTGAATTCGGCCGCGTCGAGCGCCGCGCCGTCGGTACGCACGCGGCGACCGTACGTCATGTGCGCGACCAGCCACATGCCGGCGCTCGTAAGACGGTCGGCCGCGGCGAGCTGCCGCCAGGCAGTGGCTGCATCCGGCGTGCGGCTACGGGCGACAAGCTCGTCCACCATCTGGCGCACCCGTATCTGAGTAAGCGGATCGTGGCGAATTACGCCATAGCCGGCAGCCCAGTGCGCAAACTCGGGGTCGGCCCGTCTATGAGCAGCTGCCAGTTCTACGATGCGCTGGCGTTCGGAGGCTGCCAGTTGATCGGAGGTACAACAGGTGAGATGCTGGTTCATGTATCCTCCCAGGAAACCGATGAAGAAGTCATTAGCGCCGAGGCGGCCGCCGCAAGGTCGGATCCAACCGAGATCGCGTTGGATGGATGGGCGATAGTGTCGGTGCTGGCAGTGTGTTTAAGTCCGGCGTCCTGCAGACGTTCATAGGCGTTGCCGGCAAAGACGGGATGGATAGTGACTAGCACCGCTTCGCGTAACGCAAGGCGCTGTAAGTGCGTCACCGTCTCCAGAATCGTGTGACCCGATGAGACGATATCGTCAACCAGTACGGGGATGCGCCCTGCTACTGCTGAAGGATCCGGCAGGCTGACGCGAACGTCGTAATCACCATGCCGCTCCTTGTTTAGCACTTGATAGGGCAACTGCGCCTCTTGGGCAATGCGTGATACCCATTGCTCACTTTCACTATCAGGACCAATCAGTATAGCCTCGGGGATCGCCTGAGCGATCCAGCGCGACACGGCTGGCGTCGCCGAAACGTGAGCGACGGGAATACGATACAACGACTGCAGTTGCCGGATCCGGTGCAGGTGAGGATCCACGGTCACCAACCAATCAAAGGCCTCTTCCAGAAATCGAGCAAAGAGCGGCACACTGACCGCTTCGCCGCCGTGAAAGCGGGTGTCCTGGCGCATATAGGCCAGGTACGGCGCAATCAATCCGACCGAGCGTGCGCCAAACTCACGGGCAGTGTGGGCCGCAAACAGCAACGGCAAAGCCAGTGGATCTGGGTTGCGCAGCGTGGCCAAAATCGCCACATCCGCCCCTTCGAGGTCATCGTCTAACGTGACGAGCGACTCACCGTCGGGAAAGTGCCGCCAAGCTATTGGCGCCACGCGCGCTTGGAGATGTGTAGCGATGGTAGCAGCCAAGGTAGCGTCAGCGGGAAAAGGCATCAAAACTCGGGTCATGCGCCCTCCGTAGAAATTGAGAATGGCTGATTGATCCTAGCGTACTCCAGAGCATAGGCAAGCTCACCGCGCGATTGCGCGTGCACGGTAAAAAGGGGCTGGCCGTGCTGCACCGTATTGCCGACCCGCAACGCCGTTTCCAAACCGGCGGCGGGCGAAGTCGGCGCCCCGGCCAGCTTCGCAATACGTGCAAGGCGTCGATTGTCGATCGCTGTAATGCGCCCCTCCAAGGGGGCGGCGACATCGGCGGTTAATGCCGCCTGTGGAGGCTCTCGAAATCCACCTTGAGCCTCGCAGATGGCAAGGAACTTTGCCAGCGCTTGCCGGGAGTGCAATACCGCGCGCGCACGTTGGATCCCGGTGCCTGAGGCGCTTCCAGGGGCCAACTCGAGTAAGGCACCCGCCAAGGCAATCGCTCGCTCTTTGAGGTCGGCCGGCGCGTCGGCGTCATTGTTTAGGACTTTGAGAACATCCCGTGCCTCAAGAGCTGGCCCGATTCCCACACCCACCGGCTGTGTACCATCGGAGCGATAGATGCCCAACTGCAGGCCGACCGCCTCAGCCGTGTGGCGCAGGCGTGCAGCTAGGCTGTCCGCTGAACTGTCGCTGCGGACCTTGGCGGTGGGCCCGACCGGCATGTCGATCAGCACATGCGTGGATCCGGCGGCGACCTTCTTGGACAGCACACTGGCGACCAATTGCCCGTCACTGTCGAAATCCAGCGGCCGTTGAATACGAATGAGAACATCGTCCGCAGGACTTAGGCGAACGTTCCCGCCCCAGACGATGCAACCTCCCTCGCGCTCGACCACGCGGCGCATCGCCGGTATGTCCAGCGAGACCGGCGCCATGACTTCCATCGTATCGGCCGTACCCGCCGGGGAGGTGATCGCCCGAGAGGACGTTTTAGGGATGAGATAGCCCAGCGCTGCAATAATAGCCACCACAATCGGTGTCGTGCGATTGCCGGGCAGCCCACCGACGCAGTGCTTGTCCAACACAGTGCCCTCCCCCCAGTCTAATCGCTGCCCGACGGAGATCATTGCGCGGGTTAGCCCGGTGGTTTCTCCATGGTCGAGGCGTTCACCGGCACTAGCTGAGACGAAGGCCGCCAACTCTAGATCAGAGAGACGACTTTCTACCACATCCTCTACCAGCGTGAGGTATTGTGCATCGTCCAGACGCGCCCCGAAGACCTTGGCACGCAACGCTCCAGCCGAAGCGGCAGGCGCAGGGTGTCGAACGGTTGCCCGCGCGTCGACGTCCGGCTCTAGGATGTTCCAAGCAGCCTCAGACAATGCCACTTCATCAAGGGCAATCTGCTCGTTCACCACCACATTTAATGTTGCGGTCAAGAACCGGTCGCCCACCTGTATCCGAACTCGGGTCATGGCAACAAAGCCTTCAGAGCGGCACACTTCGCAATCGCGGTGCATATACGCGATCGGCTGTTGATAGGTATCAATACCGGCACGGGTAACTCGCAAGGATGTATGGCTTGACGCAGATACAGTCATCGCGCTGCCTCCAGCTCCACGCGTTCCAGGTGTTCCGGCACACGCGCTTGCCAGCCTAGTTCTCGCTGAATGCTGATCCGCAGCGTGTCGGCAGCATCCGGTTCGCCATGGGTGACGTACACCATGTGCGGTGCCGAAGGCGCAGTCCGCATCCAGTCCAGCAGTTCGGTGGCGTCGGCATGGCCAGAAAATCCCTGCAGCTGCACCACTTCGGCGCGAATAGGAACGTCGCGACCGAACATACGCAGTGTGCGGACGCCCGCGGCAAGTGCGGCGCCTCGCGTGCCGCCTGCCTGATAACCCGACAGCAGGATCGCGTTTCGGTAATCAGATCCGAAGGCCTCGATATGGTGCAGCACGCGACCACCGGTGGCCATGCCGCTGGCCGAGATAATAATCATCGGCACACGGCGTCGGTCAAGCGCTTTCGATTCGTCGACGCTGTTGACGAAAGTCGCCAGCTCGTACATGCGCTGGCAGTCCTCGTCGGATACGTGGTGTTCGGCGTGATGCGCGTGGTAGTGTCGGGTCGCATTCACTGCCATTGGGCTGTCAAGGTAGACCGGCAACGATGGGATCTCGCCCCGCTGCCGCAGCCGCGCCAAGTGAAGCATCAGCGCCTGCGCGCGACCCACAGCAAAGGCAGGTATGACAATTACCCCCCGCGGGCAGCCACTCGACGCACGATAGGCCCAAGCTCCGCTTCCTGATCCACGTTTACATGTGCTCGATTGCCATACGTGGATTCGCAGACCAATACGTCACAGCCGGGAAGCGGTGAGGGGGGATTCATGAGCGATTCGTGTTGCCGCCCTAAGTCACCGCTAAAGTGCAGGCGTCGGCCTTGCACATCCAGGCTGATATGGGCGGCGCCCAGAATGTGGCCAGCTGGGTGGAATCGGGCCTGGATGCCGGGTGCGACCTCGATATCGAGCTCGTAGGCGTGTCCTTGCAGCTGGCGCAGGCTTTGCCTCGCGTCGCGCTCGGTATAGAGCGGGAGGGGCTCCTTGTGCTTGGAAAAGCCTTTGCGCGCCGCGTATTGCGCCGCCTCTTCGAGCAAGTGCCCGCTGTCCGGGAGTAATAGACCGCACAGGGCTACAGTCGCATTGGTGCAGTGGATACGGCCACGAAAACCTTGTTTAACCAGTGCAGGCACGTATCCCGAATGGTCCAAGTGAGCATGGGTAAGTACTAGGGCGTCGATTGATGTGGGGTCGACGGGAAACGGTGCCCAGTTGCGATCACGCAACTGCTTGTAGCCTTGGAACAGACCACAGTCCACGAGCACGCGGCGCCCATTGGCTTCCACAAGATACCGGGAACCAGTCACAGTACCTGCTGCGCCTAGAAACTGCAGAGTAGGTCCAATATTGTTATTCATGAGTGCTCCGATCAGGGGCGAGCGGCGAGCCCGCAGCGTTGAGAGATGAGGAAGAGGATGTTGCGGCGGCACTACGCGGAGCCAGCCGGACCCGCCGTAGCAGCAGCGCGTTGAGAGCCACGATGACTGAACTACCCGACATCGAAAGAGCAGCAACCTCGGGTGACAGCGTAAAGGGGTACAGCACGCCGGCTGCCAACGGAAAGGCGAACACGTTGTAGCCGACCGCCCAGGCCAGGTTCTGGTGCATCTTACGCAGCGTCGCTCGGGCTACGGTAATCGCTCGGACAACGTCGTGCGGATCGCTGCGCATCAGGACGATGTCCGCGCTGTCGATAGCCACGTCCGTACCGGCGCCGATTGCAAAGCCGACGTCGGCCTGCGTAAGTGCCGGGGCGTCGTTGATGCCGTCGCCGACCATGCCGACCTTGAGACCCTGCGCTTGCAGCTTTTTGACTTCGTCGGCCTTGCCCCCAGGCAACACATCAGCCAGCACGATATCGATCCCGAGATCTCGAGCCACGCGCTCGGCGGTCGGCCGGTTGTCGCCAGTGATCATGGCGACCTTTATGCTGCGCCGGTGCAGCTCATCGATTGCCGCGCGCGAGGTCTCACGGATCGCGTCAGCAATTGCAATAAGGCCTACGAGCTGACCACCGACAGCGGTAAAGATTACCGTGCGACCTGCGCCGGTTAGACGCTGCGCGTCGACTTCCAAGACGCGAAGGTCGATACCATGTTCCACCATGAGCAGGCGGTTGCCAAGCAACACCTGCACCTCGTCGACCATGCCCATGGCGCCTTGCCCATCGATGTTGGTGAAGGCCACAGCACGTTCTGATATCGGACCGGCACGCTTGAGGATGGCCTGTGCCAGGGGATGCTCGGAGTGCGCTTCCACAGCAGCGGCGACCGCAAGCAGCCGTTCCTGCGTCCAATCCGCCGCGATGGCCATCTCGACGACTTCCGGCGCGCCCACGGTCAAAGTGCCGGTCTTGTCGAAAATCACGACGTCCAGCCGGGCGCTCTTTTCGATGGATTCCGCATGCTTAAAAAGGATGCCGTGGCGGGCACCTAACCCCGTCCCAATCATAATCGCCATGGGTGTCGCCAATCCAAGAGCGTCCGGACAAGCAATTACAAAAACCGTAATCGTGAGCGTGAGAGCAAAGAGCAACGGCTGGCCCAACCACCAGAACCACACGGCGAACGTCCCCAAGCCGATCACGATGGCTGCAAGCACGAGCCATTGCGAGGCGCGGTCGGCGAGCAACTGGGCGGGCGCCTTGGAATTCTGTGCGTCCTGCACAAGTTTGATGATCTGTGCGAGCGCGGTGTCACTGCCGATTTTGGTGGCGCTGTAGGTAAACGCGCCACTCTTGTTGATCGACCCAGCGACCACGAGTGCGCCTGGATCCTTGCGCACAGGCATGGATTCTCCGGTCAGCATCGACTCATCGACCTGGGAGCTGCCTTCCGTCACAACCCCGTCAACAGGGACTTTTGCACCCGGGCGCACGACCACTAGGTCACCGATCAACACCTCCGCGGTCGCCATCTCAATCTCTTGACCGCTGCGTCGCACGACGGCGCGCGGCGGTGAGAGCTTCAGCAGGGCCTTCATCGCATCCGAAGCACCGGCGCGGGCCCGCATCTCGAGCCAGTGACCTAGCAGGACAAAAGTGAGCAGGACGGCGGACGCCTCGAAAAAGTTGGGACCGTCGAAGAGAAACGTTGAAGCTATACTAAACCCGTAGCCGGTGCCGACGCTCAGTAGCACCAGCACCGCCATATCGAGAACGCCGCGCCGCAGCGAGCGAACCGCGGCGGCGAAGAATGGCCACCCGGGATACAGCACCGCGCCGGTCGCCAGCAGGAATAGCCAGACATTCTCTCGCAGACCGAAAGGAACGGGCGGCGGTTCCGTCATGCCCATCGGCGACCATAGGAATACCGGGATCGCAAAGGCGAGCGCGACCAGAAAGCGGCGGCGCATATCGCGGGCTGCGGCATGCAAATCGTTTCCATGGTGCATGCCGGCGTGCGCGTCATGGGCCTCCGCATGCGCGCTGTGCGGCTGCTTACGCCCAACTTCTGGCGTCGGCTCGGCATCTTGCCCCACCGCCTCACAATCGAATCCGCATTTCCTGATCGCGGCGGCGACCGCCCCGGTCGAGAGACTAGTAGGATCGAAGGACACTTGCAGGCTCGCATTGGCGTAGTTGGCGGATACTGCGGTGACGCCTGGTACGGCCGCGATTACTTTCTCTAGGGTGCGCGCGCATCCGGCGCTCACCATGCCGCCAATAGGCCAAGTGCGCGTCCTCGCAGCTGTTTTATGGACAGGCATCAAAGTTCCCCTTCGTGTGAATCATGAGCTCGCCGGCGTCGAGGCAGGAATGCGGGCACCTCGCGCATGTAGCGGGCGTAATCGTCGCCAAAACGAGCCAAACTGTCGCGCTCCTCACGCCGAGCCAACCGCGCATAGGCCCACAGCAGCACGGGGTAGAAGATAATCGTGATCAACGTCGGCCACTGTAGTAAGAATCCAGTCAGCACTAGGGCAAATGCCACGTATTGCGGATGGCGGATGCGTGCGTAGATGCCCTCCCGCGCGACCCGACCCTCGCGCTGTGCCTGGTACAAGATCGGCCAGGCAGACGCCAGCAGCCAGAACCCACCGCCCATCAGCACGAAACTCGCCAAATGAAACGGCCCAAAATGCGGGTTGGCGCGCCATCCGAACCACATTTCAAGCAAGTGCCCTGCGTCATGGCTGAGCCAGTCTACTTGTGGATAGGTCGCGCTCAGCCAGCCGGACAGCAGGTAAAGCGTGAGCGGAAACCCGTACATCTCAGCAAACAACGCCACGACAAACGCCGAGAACATCCCAAACCCCCGCCAATCCCATCGGGTCAACGGCTTATAAAAGCTCCAAGCGAAGAAGATAAAGAATGCTGCGTTAATGGCGGCAAGGAGCCATAGGCCATATTCGCCTTGAGATTCATGCATGTCAGTGCCTTCCTGAAGATGTATCGGAGCTGTCCTTCGATGAAGCGCTATCGCGCATACTGGCATGTCCGCCATCGGGCGGGCGATCCGCTTTGTTCTCGTCATCATCACGACCGTGGTCACCATGACCGCCGTGCATGAACTTATGCATTAAGGGACACAGCAGTAGAAGGCCCAACGGCAACCAGCGCAGCGATCCCGCGAGATGAGCACGGTGCTCCGCAATTAGGTAAAACGCTGCCAGCGCTAGGAAGACCCAGAGAGTCCAGCGCCGGCGCTTAGGCGAGGTGTGGTTGATAGACATGGAAGTGCCCTCTGCGAATGGCGCCGGGATGGCGAGCAGTTTTGGAAGGAGTCGATATCGACGTAAGGCTTACATTTGTAGCAATTTCATTGCGTTTAGCCCGGATGCGCCTCGGGTCTTCATCGCCTAGACTGGCGGTTCGTGCGCGCACACTGGGTTCGCACGGTCGAAACCGGCTTGAGCCATGTGGGTCATACTTCCCCGCTCCCTCGTGCGATCCGAAGTAACGGCGGCTCAAGTACGTACCGCTTTTCTTAATCTTTCTCGAGATGCCCGACGTTGAAACGACCCACTCGGTTAGTCGTTTCATGCGCACATCTCCTAATTAGTTCGAAGTTGAAATCCGGTAAGCCCGGCGCGGTATGGACTGAATTGCACTGAACAACGGTTTCAATATATCTAAGCGCCCCTTTCAATCCGATGACTCCACAATTACATTTTTGTAATCACAGCAAACAGAACCACTCGTTTGGGGTGGACTTCCACGAACAGCTCAAGCATCAAAGCGCTTATTCACGGCTTGGTGAAGCCCGTTTGTCCTCGTTTTAACCGTGCTGAATCGGCCTACGGGCTATAGTCACTGGTGATTCTCTACTCTGCGACCTCCGCTTTCGGTTTTTTCAAACCGACCACCGGGCGAGACTGGCGAACATTCAAGGCGTTTACGGCATTCGTTGTAGCTTTGTTCGTGGAAATGTATGGCTTCCCACTGACGCTTTACCTGTTCTCAGGATGGCTTCAGAAGCGCCTCCCAACCGACGAGCCACTGTCGCACGACGGTTGGCCACTCGTGGTCGACGCTGTTCGAGTCGAAAGTAGATCTGCACTTCGGTGAGTTGCACACGACTAGCTAGTTTTTCCTGGAATATGGTTTCTATCTGCTGTCCGGCTTGGAGCGCGCCGAAATCGATCGCTATCCGGAACCGGGATAGAATCGGTAGCGATATTGCTTGACCTTGTCACGATGGGAAGGTTTATCTTGTTATTGGCAGAACGCAATGTGGGACTGCCGGGTAGAGGAAACCGAGGCGACCTACCGGCTCACCCTACCCTTCGGATCGAATTGACACCTAAGGAGTAACGTATGGAACAAATCGAATTTAAGGTAGCAGGAATGACTTGCGGCGCCTGCGTCGCCCGAGTGACCCGGACACTTCTCAGCATACCTGGGGTGCGTAACGCGGAGGTGGACCTTGCGCGGGGCATGGCGCGCGCCCAAGTGGACGACATCGCTGCGGTACAACCTGCCTTGCTACAGGCTCTCGCGGCGGCGGGCTACCCTTCTGAGCCGCTGACCGGCAGCGCAGTCAGTGTGGAAGGCACTCAAGGAGCCGCCCCGGGGGGCTCTAGCAGCGACCCTCGAGCAAACCGCGGGGGATGCTGCTGCGGGCACTGAGCCTGGCGAAGTAGTTGGTCGATATTTCGCCGAACACGCTGATGGCCTCCCGTATCCTAGAAAGACTAGACTCAGCCATCCCAATTGGAGATCCTACACATGAACCATCATCCGTCCGACCCCGAGCACCTGCGGCCATCTACCTCGTTTTGGGCGCGTCCGGGGGCCAAGGCTTGGATTTCCCTCGTCCTAGTGACGGGTTTTTACCTACTGCGGGAGCATTGGGGGCATATCGCCGGTTGGTGGCCTTATTTACTCCTTGCAGCCTGTCCGCTGATACATCTGATGCATGGGCACGGCGGACACCAACATGGCAATTCGAGCGAACCAGATTTGACGCAGCGCGACGAAACAACCGAAGGTAAATAAGATCGCTGCTGCTGGCAACGGTGACTATCCGCCCGAGGAGGCGGCGATAACGTCGCCGCTAAAGCGCCCAGTGCGTAGTTACCTTTCAGAACCGCCAGTCGATCTACTTACTTAATAGTTAACTGTTGTAAGTCGCGCGATCTCGATCCCGAGGAAGTTTGATCTCAAAAACTATTTGCCCATCCTCATTTTTTGCAGTAATGGTGCCGCCATGTGTGTCAATAATCGATTTGACAATGGCTAGGCCTAAACCGGCTCCGTCGCCCTTACGTTGGCGTGAAGGATCCGCGCGGTAAAATCGGTCAAACAATCTGGGAAGATGTTCGGAATTAATCATTAGTCCCGGGTTTTTTACACAAATAATCACCATATCGTTGCTGTTCACTGCTAATGAAACTGTGACTGCGCGCCCCTCAGGGGTATAGCGTATGGCATTAGATAAAAGATTGGTCAGGGCGCGGCGTATCATCAAGCTATCGCCCTGAATACGTAAGACTGGTCCTTCGCGTATCAATGAAACAGAGCGTTCTTCAGCCCATGCCTCGAAGTAATCAAATAGACCTTGCACTTCCGCAGCCAGATTCACACTGACCAGCTCAGGTTTGAGCTGGTTATTATCGGCTTGCGCCAAAAACAGCATATCTGCGACCATTTTGGCCATACGTTCGTACTCTTCCAGATTCGAATACAGAATTTCGCGATACTGCTCAATGCTACGTGCTTGGGATAGGGCAACTTCCGTTTGTGTCTTCAAATTGGTGATCGGGGTACGCAGTTCATGGGCGATATCAGCCGAAAAATTGGAGAGCCGTCGAAAGACCCCTTCAATTCGCTCGAGCATGTCGTTAAACGACATCGCTAACTCGGTCAATTCGACTGGTACTGTCTCAGGGGCGAGTCGGATATGCAATTGATCTGATCTAATGCGTCCGATTTCCTGGCTAATGCGTCGAATTGGCGCATGGCCTTGATAAACAGCAAACCATGTCGCCAAAATCGCAACCAAGCACGCCGCCACCGTAATAATTCTCAAGTAGCTACGGAAGCTTTCAAGATAGTGCAAATGGAAATTGATCTCGGTGGCAACCGCTATGGTTAAGGGCTTTCCGTCTGGAAAGCCCTTTTGCATGAGCTGCACAACAGCACCTCTGTAGGTTTGTCGCTTATCTCGCCAGATTTTTACCGAGTCAAGATCTATCGTGTCCGTAATGGGAGCCAATCGTGCAAAACCATCAAGATTCGAATTAGGCGTAGCGTAAATCACATTTCCGGTAAGGTCCGAAATGCGAAACTGCGCATTATGGTGACCTGATATCGCCGCGGCCAACTGTTGCCTCAGCGCATTTGGTTCTTGACTGGCTGGCGGTCCGGAAAGTGACTTCGCCAGAGATTGAACAACAGCATTAAGTTCATCAACATCCTGCTGAACAAAGTGGCTATTAATGGATCGTTCGACCATCCATCCAAACGTAAGAAGCACCACCGTTATGACTGCTCCGATGGATATCGTCAGGCGCAGGGCCAGGGACACGGGACGACGTGCCATCATTCAGCTCGGGCTGCTGACATCAAGCATGTAACCCATGCCGCGAACGGTATGGATTAGCTTGGGTTCAAAGGCGTCGTCGATTTTAGCGCGCAGGCGCCGAATCGCCACGTCAATGACATTGGTATCACTGTCAAAATTCATGTCCCACACTTGGGAGGCTATCAGGGACCGTGGCAATACCTCGCCTTGGCGGCGCACCAATAGTTCGAGCAACGCGAACTCTTTGTTGGTTAGATTAATGCGTACCTCTTGCCGCGTTGCCCGCCGACGAGGGATGTCCAGCACGAGGTCGGCCACTTGCAATTGATCATGAAAGATTGACGTGGTTCCTCGGCGCAGTAAGGTACGCACTCGCGCGAGCAGTTCCGAGAAAGCAAAAGGCTTAATCAAATAATCGTCGGCACCCAGCTCCAGGCCCTTGACCCGGTCTTCCACGCTATCGCGCGCCGTCAAGAACAATACTGGTGTAGTCGATTTCGCTTCGCGCAAGGCTTGAAGAATACGCCAACCGTCAACATCCGGCAGCATGACATCCAGGATGATCAAATCATAGTCTTCAGTCAGCGCAAGGTGATGCCCGTCCAGGCCCGTACGAGCCAGATCGACCACAAATCCAGACTCCATCAAGCCTTGGCGCACATACTCGCCGGTTTTTATCTCATCTTCAACGACGAGTAGTTTCATGGGTCACTCCTGCAAATTCCTTCTGTTTTGCGCCTGAATCAAAGGCGGCGCTCTGACCTGGCATCGTCAGAATTCATAGCAAGACTCTACCCGCGCGAAGCTGACAGCACGATGACTGGAGAATTACAAAATTGTAATCTGCCGATTGCAGACAAGTTTCTCTTGAACAGCGGAGCGGCGGTGAATTTGCTCAAACGTTGTGCAGGAATGTGCGAGCATCTGCGAAGCATGCGTTCAAGAATGTAGTCAGCATCAGATGAAGCATTATCAGCATCGCGCCGAAGCGTGTCGAAAATGCGTAGAAGTGTTTGAGTAAATGGCTCACTGAGCGCTGATTGAAGACGACCTACCCCCTAACCGAAAAGGTCGAAGTGAACTGGGAAAATCAGGGCCAGCCCGTTTAATGTATCTGACCCATTAAGCCTTGAGCACCGGCGTATACCCAACTTCTCGAATGGCGCGTTCGATGACATCCAGATTGGATGACCCCTCCACACGGACCAAATGTTGGGAAAGATCAATGTGAACGGATGCCGTCGGGACGGTTTCCTTAACGGCACGAGCGATCGTATCCACGCAATGGCCACACGTCATATCCTTCACTTCAAACTCAATCATTGCACTCTCCTAAAGTAAAAGACACCTTAAACCTTCCTACGGTAGCAATGTCAAGCCAGCCCTTAGCTATATTTACCCGTATTACTAAATTATTGTCCGAGTTTCCCCAGGCAATCAAGAGGACACCATCTCTACTTCTGTGACAGTAACGAAAAATTTCATCATCACGATCACGCAGTGAGCAAACATGACAAATATGTAATGAGAGCGTAATCGGACTGACAGCCTGGGTTCGCTACAGTGCATTGGGTACTACCCCTTTATCACTGTCGGGTAGATCTGAAGCAACCTGCCTATTTGAAGGAAACGATGATGAAATGTGATGTAAAAACCATGCTGAAGGCGGCTCTTGGCCTAGCTGTCGCCATTGCCGTGGCGTACGCGACTTTTCCCGCCGCCCGTGAATGGCTTACCGCCAGCGCCCCATTTTTGTTCTTTCTAATTTGTCCCTTGATGATGTTTTTCATGATGAAAGGTATGCACTCCTGCGACAAGGACCAAAGGGCGGGAAAAACCCAAGCCGACCAAGCTCCCTCCACACCATCGGTCGGACACTCGCCGCTCAAAGACTAGCCGGCTCGCAGCCGTCCTACCCTACCCATAGCGGACTCCTGATGGGGTAGCACTTAGATTTACGGATATCACGTGATGAGTTCTAAAACGATTTTTACCAGCCTGGCGGCAACAAGCGTTGGCACGCTATTGATGTTCGGCGGAATCGGCGTAGCAACCGCAAGTACCGATCCATCCGTAGCCGATGTACAAGCCATAATGACTTTGGCACAGGCTGCGCCGATTGAACTCACGCACGTGCACGGGCTTGCCTATAGCACAGACGGTAAACAGTTGCTGATCCCGAGCCATCATGGCATCGCGGCGTATTCGAATGGTCAATGGACAAAGATGGCCGGCCCCGAGCATGATTACATGGGATTCGCCACCACCCGCGGGGCGTTTTACAGCAGCGGGCATCCCGCAACAGGCTCGAAGCTAATTAATCCGTTCGGCCTCATCAAGAGTACGGATGCGGGAAAAACTTGGCGACAGTTGGGGCTGGAAGGAGAGTCCGATTTTCATACCTTGGCCACAAGCTATGAAACCGATGCGGTGTACGTCCTGAATTATGGGCCTAATACCCGGATGCCCCAAGCTGGGCTGTATATGACTCAAACAGACGGCCTGGCATGGACGCGGGCAGCCGCTAACGGCCTAAGGGCCAAAATTAATAGCTTGGCGGTGCACCCGCGCGATGTCAACGTCGTTGCCGTGGGCGCTGCCGACGGGTTGTACTTGTCTCGTGACGCGGGCAACCATTTTGAGCCATTGGTCCAGAGCGCGCAGGTACTTGCGCAGTGGTTCGATCTGGATGGCGAGCACCTCTGGGTTAGCAGTTATGCAAATGTCCCCGTGCTAAGTCGCATGGACCTGAAGGACGGCGGAGTTATAGAAAAAATCGAGCTTCCCGCACTAGATGAAGACGCGGTGGCCTTTATTGCTCAAAACCCTACCCGCCACGAAGAACTTGCGATCGCGACCTTCAAGCGTAGCGTCTATATCAGTCAAGATCGTGGTGCGACCTGGCTACAGATTGCTAAAGGTGGCACGACGCTCGATAAGTAATCTCCTGACATCGTATCGTTTGGCATTCACATAGCGTAAAGCAATTTGAGTAGTTTCATGAGTAATAAACTGATAAAAATCATTGTGATCGCACTGGCGGCGATTGGACTCATAGCCGTTTTTGCTTTTGTCGGCATGGGAGCCATGATGTTTTGGATGATGGGCACTTAACGCGAGCGTTACACGCTTAAGTGCCTCCCTGCTGCCAGTATCGAAAATGCAACCACACAGCCCAACCTGAAGAATACCTATGCATTACAAAAATGTAATGCCGGCGTCATTGGGCCGACATGCACATTTCGTTAAAGTGCTAGTCATCAATTTAATTTGAGGCTTTGATCATCGAAGGATGATTGATGTCTGCCTCTTTCGACTTTGGGATACGCTCACGTGAAACACCTGCTACCGTCCTCGCTTGCACTACCTATACTGCCCCGTCGCCGATTCGTTCAGGGCCTAGCGGCCGGCGGCGTATTGTTGGGTTTATCGCCCTTTGCCCGAGCTGCTGGGAGTCCGTCCGCCAAGACGAGCACCGGCTCAGCCGCTGTGCTGACGGGGACCGAGTTCAACTTGGAGATCGGTGAATCGCCCGTCAACTTCACCGGCAATCCACGCATGGCGACAACAGTCAATGGCTCGCTTCCTGCGCCTACCTTACGCTGGCGCGAAGGCGATACGATCACTATTCGCGTCAAGAACCGCCTCAAGGAAGCCACCTCCATTCATTGGCACGGTATCATCCTGCCCTTCCAAATGGATGGCGTGCCAGGTATCAGTTTTGCGGGCATCGCCCCAGGGGAAACGTTTACCTACCGATTTAAAGTCGAACAAAGCGGCACGTACTGGTATCACTCGCACTCAGGGATGCAGGAGGCGACCGGCGTTTATGGGGCGATCATTATCGACCCGGCACAAACCGACCCCATACGCGCGGATCGGGAGTACGTCGTTCAGCTCTCTGACTGGACCGACGAGGACCCGATGCGAGTCCTGTCCAAACTCAAGATGCAAGGCGACTACTACAACTACAACCAACCCACCGCCATTGATTTCTTCCAGGATGCCTCGCGAGATGGCCTAAAAGCGGCTATCGATAAGCGCAAGATGTGGAACGAGATGCGCATGAGTCCGACCGATTTGGCTGACCTGTCCGCGAACGTGCTGACCTACCTGATGAACGGTACAACACCAGCGGGCAACTGGACGGGGCTGTTTCGTGCCGGAGAACGGGTCCGCCTGCGCTTTATCAACGGTGCGGCCAATACCTTTTACGATATACGCATTCCCGGCCTTCAGTTGACCGTGGTCCAGGCTGACGGCGTGAACGTAGAGCCTGTAACGGTCGATGAGTTCCGGTTTGGGCCTGGGGAGACCTATGACGTGCTGGTACAGCCTAAAGACGACGTTTACACCGTATATGCGCAAGCCATGGACCGCACCGGATATGCCCGCGGCACGCTGGCTACGCGTGCCGGTCTCGAAGCGCCAGTGCCGGCGCTTGACCCTGCAGAATGGCTCACCATGGCGGACATGATGGGTGCTATGGGTGGGGGCATGGCGGGAATGAACCATGGCGCGCCTGGCCAATCGTCCATGGGCGGTATGGACCACGGCAATATGGCAGGGATGAACCATGGCAGCATGCAGGGAATGAATCACGCAGGCATGGCTGGCATGGATCATGGCGCAATGGCAGCGGCTGGCGCGAGCACCCAAGTGCGCCACGCCAAGACCGAGTATGGCCCAAGTATCGATATGCGGGTCGACATGCCGCGCACCAACCTGGACGATCCCGGCATTGGGCTGCGCAACAACGGCCGCCGAGTATTGACGCTATCGGACTTGCACACCGTGGGTGGCGCGATGGATCCGCGCGGTGCAGAGCGTGAAATCGAGCTGCACCTCACCGGCAATATGGAGCGCTATACCTGGTCGTTCGACGGCGTTGAATATGGAAAATCGACGCCAGTCCATTTCCGCTACGGCGAGCGGGTCAGAGTCATATTGCACAACGACACCATGATGACGCACCCGATGCACTTGCACGGTATGTGGAGTGAGCTGGAGGCCCCCGACGGCAGCTTCCAAGCTCGCCGTCACACAATTCCCGTGCAGCCGGCGCAACGCATCAGCTTTCTCGTAACCGCCGATGCACTGGGTCGCTGGGCTTGGCACTGCCATCTGATGCTGCATATGGATGCGGGGATGTTTCGCGAAGTGGTGGTGGCATGAGCTCAATAAACGAGAAGAAGGGAATCTTGACCGTGAATACCCATATAAGAAAACGCATTCTTGGAGTCGCCATCGCAACGCTCGGTGCAACTCCGCTTTTTGCCTACGCCCAAGCGCATGATCCCCATAGCGGCCATACCGCCATGCCGGCCAGCTCGGCGCCTGCCGATGCAGCAAGCATGCCTGGCATGGATCACAGCAAGATGAATATGCCTGGCATGGACCATGGCACGATGAAAATGAAGCCGACCACCGCGCCTAAGCCAGCAGAGTCCATGCCGGGTATGAACCATGGCCAAGCCAACACAGGTGCGACGGCCCCTGCTCACGATATGGGAGCAATGGATATGGGCGGTGGCGAAATGGACCACGGCGATATGCAGATGCAAGGCGGATCGGCGCCACCCGATGCCCGCGATCCGGATGCCTACTCCGATGGCTACGTGCGTAACGCGGGCAAGTATGCGTTGCCACCCTCAGATGCGCTGATCATGTCGGACATGCACAACTTCGGTTCCGTGAACTTCGACCGATTGGAGTACGTCAGGGCGCGTGGCGAGGAGTGGGCGGCCTACGAAGGGGAGGCCTGGTACGGCAGCACCTATAACCGCGCCGTCATCAAAGCGGAAGGCGAAGTAGCGAGCGGAAAATTACAGGAATCCGAGACGCAGTTGCTGTGGCGTCATGCGGTTTCAACGTTCTGGGATACGGAACTGGGCGTGCGATTCGACCATGCTCAGGGCGCGCCCAACCGGGAATGGCTGGCATTCGGCTTTAAAGGACTTGCGCCTTACTGGTTCGAGGTGGATGCCACCGCCTATGTCGGCTCCAGCGGACGAACCGCTCTGGGGCTGAAGGCGGAGTATGACATTTTGCTTACCCAGAAGCTCTACCTTCAACCAAGCGTGGAAGTAAATTTCCACGGCAAGGACGATGAACGCTGGGGCATTGGCAGCGGCCTGACAGACGGTACTGCGGGCTTGCGTCTCAAATACGAAGTCACGCGTCAGTTTGTTCCTTACGTTGGCGTGGAATGGTCCAGCAAATTCGGAAAAACGGCGGATTACGCGCGCGCGGCGGGCGACTCCAAGCAGGAAACCCGTTTCGTGGCCGGTTTGAGTTTTCGCTTTTAACTGTTGTACCAGGGAACATCAAGCCTGATGCTCTTATTTTTCCCTTATCCAAAAGTGATTTTGATGAAAAAGACACTATCTATACTGATATTAAGCACATTACCCGCCCTGGCATTAGCCGCCGGAAGCCATGGTGGAGGTCATGAGATGAAAGACGGCACCATGATGCAAGGTCATGATATGTCCAGCATGAACAAAGGTGACTCGGCTGTGGGACAACCTGGCGACCCAGCCAAGGTAACACGTACGATCGAGCTTGTCATGGACGATACCATGCGTTTTTCTCCAAGCGAGTTCAACGTGGAGCCCGGCGAGACGGTCCGTTTTTTCATGAAGAACAACGGCAAGATTCCTCATGAAATGGTGATCGGCTCCGTTGCAGAACTCAAAGAGCATGCCGCCATGATGCAAAAAATGCCGGGAATGAAACATGCCGAGCCCAACATGATCACGGTCAATCCTGGCCAAAAAGGTGGTCTCGTCTGGCAGTTTCCTCAGGCCGGAACCGTTGACTTTGCCTGCCTTCTTCCTGGGCACATGGAAGCGGGCATGATCGGTAAGGTAAAGGTCGGATAAGACGACCTAAAGGCAGCGCTTAATGGCCTGATTACTCATCCACTTCGTGATGGATTTCCAGGTAGGGCAGCTATGATGCGTTCCTCAGAGCGGCAGCACTGCGTATGCAGTGCTGCCGATGCTTATTTCTCCCACACGAATCACAGTCGATCCAGCCACAAAAGGCGAACCGCGCTCTAGCATTATCCAAATATTTTCTATATGACATGCATACGATATTAAAAAGCCTGCTTCTCGTCTTCGGCTACCTTATGAATACCGCCGTGGCATCGGAGGTCAGACAGACTTCTATCATCGAAGGCCCCGTTCACACGCTCGGCAAACACGCACATAAAGCAACTCCTCGGCTCGAGAACTTGCGCAAGATGTTTCTTAACACGCCACTGAGCGAACGCGCGCGTATCAATTCAGCCTTTGGCTACCGACTGCATCCCGTATCGGGCAAGTGGGCAGGCCATCAAGGTCTTGACTACCCTGCCCCAAAAGGAACCCCCATCCGCGCAACGGCTCAGGGAAAAATCTCTTTCATTGGCGTCCAAAATGGATATGGCAAAGTGATTTTCATAGAGCATGATGATGAGTATTCCACTGTCTATGCGCATCAAAGCCGTTTTAAGAAAGGCCTAAGAAAAGGTGTCAGCATAGAAAAGGGACAAATCATTGGCTATGTCGGTTCAACCGGAACATCCAGTGGCCCTCATTTGCATTATGAGCTGCGCGTCAACAATCAACCGGTAGACCCCATCCAAGAAAAACGGCAACTTGCCTCCTATGTCCAAAGATGAAGTTACCTTGTGCGGCCGGCGTAGCCTTGATCGTGCAACAAAGTGAGTGGGATAGTTCCAATGGCAATAACTGTGAAAAAAGCGGGCGTGATTACCGGAGTGCTTGGTTTACTGGCCCTCGGTGCCGGCTTGTTCATGAATGAACCCTTGATGAGCTCAAGATCGGCATTTATTGACCCTTCCGATCGAGAGCACGTGGCCATCGGCAAAAAAATCTACGCCAATAATTGCGCATCGTGCCATGGCGCAAAGTTGGAGGGCCAGCCTGACTGGCGTATCCGTCAAGCCAATGGTCGTTTGCCTGCGCCGCCGCATGATGAGACCGGGCACACTTGGCATCATCCCGATGCCGTTTTAATTGACATTACTAAAAATGGCCTGGTCCCTGGCGTGACAGCCCCATCCGAGTATGTGAGCGATATGCCCGCCTATGGCAAGTTGCTGACCGATCACGACATCCGGGCTGTGCTCGCTTATATCAAAAGCTCCTGGCCAAAGCAGGCGTTAGCGGCCCAAAAAGAAATCACGCAACAACGGCCACAGTAACTCATTGGGCGCGCTAGCCGTTTATTTTGCTTTACGCAACCGCAAGGCGTTCGTAGCCGCTGCGGCCATTGGCTTGGCGTCGTTCGTAATGGTGACGCTCGGTGTCATGGTCGGCCGGTTGATCGGCAATGTGGCCGGCAAGTGGGCGGAGATTCTTGGCGGGTTGGCATTAATGGGCGTTGGTACGGTCATTCTGTATGAACACCTCACCATGTAAGAAGCAAATGAACTTGGGCGACGCTAAAGAGGGATACCCCAGCAGATTGCAGCGATCCGCGGCACGATACATGGCCTAATGATTAAGGTGCTGGAAGGCCAAATTCGGGAGCACATCGCTGCGGCGGGTTTGTCAGCGGCAGAACGCGAACAGGGGGTCAACCAGCTGGCTAAGGTGCTGCGATCCTACCTAAAGTAAAGCTCCAGGGTGACTTAACTGAGCGTCTGGCCCTCGACCTCACTGACCCGGCATGACCGAGTCTAAAGAGCGCAAGAACTTCTGGGGCGCCTGAAACCCGATAACCTGAAAGTCGATCTCCGCCCCTTGTCTGTCGAAAAAGATAATGCCTGGCGGGCCAAAGAGTCCAAAACGTTTGAGCAGTGCCTGATCGTCGGCATTGTTCGCGGTCACATCGGCTTTAAGCAACACGACGTCTTTGAGGCGTTTTCTTACCTGGGCATCTGTAAACGTGAAACGCTCCATCTCCTTGCAGGATATGCACCAGTCAGCCCAGAAATCGAGCATGACGTAGCGACCTTCGGCTGCCTGCAATTGGGACTCAAGGTTGGCTAGGCTCGTGGTTTTCTTAAACTGCAGCTCAGGCGAGCTGATATTCTGTGCGGCCCCAGCATCTGCACCTCTTAAACCGCTCAGGGGCTGCAGCACATCGCGGCCTCCTGACAGCACGCCGATGAGCAGTGCCAAACCCGAAATTAGTGCAATGACCCCAACCCCTTTGCCAAAGCGCACGAAACCAGGCGAGCCGTCGGGCAACGGGTCCAACGCCTTCAGGTACATCGCAGAAATAATGAGCAAGACGGCCCATAAGCTCATATGGACGACGGAAGGTACGACCGGGGAAATTAGGTAGATGGCCACCGCCAGCATCGTGACGCCAAAAAAATGCTGCACGGATTTCATCCATCGGCCAGCCTTAGGCAAAAGTGCGCCTGCTGTGGTGCCAAAAATCAGAAGCGGGACACCCATCCCTATGGCGAGTGAGAAAAGCGCCAAGCCACCCAGCACGACATCTCCTGTCTGACCAATGTAAAGCAGAGCTCCGGCCAGAGGTGCCGCTACGCACGGCCCGACAATGACGGCGGACAACACGCCCATGACGAACACGCTCAAGACCTTGCCACCAGCCGACCGGTTTGCGGCGCCCGCTAGGCGACTTTGTATGGAAGCGGGTATCTGAAGCTGATAAAAGCCGAACATAGAAAGTGCAAGCAGTACAAATACGATCGCAAAACTGCCCAACACCCACGGGTTTTGCAGGTATGCCGAGAGCATTGTGCCTGCCAACCCCGCGGCCACACCGGCGAGCGCGTAAGTTACGGCCATGGCCATCACATAAACAAAAGAAAGGCCAAAGGCATGGCGGCGGCTTAACGATCGCCCTTGTCCAATAATCATTCCCGACAGAATCGGAATCATGGGCAACATGCAGGGCGTAAACGCCAGAACCAAGCCAAAACCAAAGAAGGCGGCAATAAGCGCCCACGCTTTGTCCTGGGCGAACAGATCTCGTACAAGGCTTGTTTCCGAGACTCGGACCTTGGCAGTGCTTCGCAGGATGCCGCTACTCGCTTGAGCTTGCGCGACGTTAGCACCCGCTGCGGCGGCGCTGGTCTGAGCTGCCTCGACAAGAACCACGGACAGCGTTGTATTTATTGGTGGATAGCAGACACCGGTCGGGTCGTTACAACCCTGATAGGAGGCTTGTAGAATCAGCGGCTCGGAAATAGATCCAGACAGCCGATTTATCGTAATTGGGATCTGGACAGATCCGTAATACACCTCGACATGCCCAAAAGTGGGGTCATCCTTAAGCTTACCTTGGGGTAGCGCGACGTTCTTGATCGCCGCGTTGGATGACTGCTGAAGATCAAATGCAATCCTATCGCGATAAAGATAATAGCCGTCTGCTGCAGTGAGCGTAGCGACTAGCGTATCGGCGTCGCGTGCCCTCACCGAGATTTTGAACGCTTCGTTTAGTGGCAACAGCTCTTGATCAGAATTCTCGCCGCCAAACCAACTTCGCATGGAGCCCAGAATCCCACTGTTCGAGGAAGCAGAAGCCAACACTGTAGTACCGGTGGACTCGGCTGGCATTTCAGAAAATTGCGCGGAGCTAATACCAGGTAACCACGCCAGTGCCAACACCAGCATGGCTATCAGAAAACGCATAGAGTTCACTTCAATTACTCATCATCCAGAACATCATGATGCCCATGAAAACGAAGGCGAAAAATAGCGATCAACCCAATTACAGCTAGCATTAGGAGAGCTATTCGTGTGAGTTTGGTTCCCATGACCTGCTCAGGTATCAAGGTGCTCTATTGTGGTTTAGTGAACGTCGGCGGTCCCCAGCATTAGCCCCTTCCGTCATTGGCACTTGTGTGGGTTCACCCTTCTTTGATTCGTTATCGCTGTGGCCCGATTGCATGCATTTCGTCATGAAAAACATCATCAACGGACAGATTAAGAAGAATAAGAAAGGACCGACCGCAGTAATCCACTCACGAACGGCCGGTAACGCTGCATAGGCCACAGCAATCAACACGGCTAGCCCAAGACCGCCTTTCATCACCGTCTTCATATCGCAGTTCATTGTTGGCTCCTTACTTGCGTCGCGGATACCTTATGCGGAAATCTAGCGACGAGCCTACTGTAATGCTCCGTTGCTGTCAGGCAGATTGCGCGGACATTACATCTTTGTCATCTTTGAGAAGTAGTTCGAGGAAGCAAAAGATTTGTTGCTATATGTACAAAGCGCTCGCGTTGCTTCAATGGCACTGGTGAACAGGGGGCAAAGCGTTCCATATTTACAACGGGCGGCAAATACTGCCGGTTGACATTATCACTGTGGGAACGTTTACGCTGCTGATAAACGTGATGAAGACCAAGTGAGGCAGACAGCGCTCCCCGGAACACTGCAATCCTACCTGAGGAACTAGTAATGCTATGGAGAAATACTACACAAGTTTGGGCGATGACATCCTGGCTGTTTTCAAGCGCGCGTGTAACGAAGGAGATCTTCACGTAGCCGAGCATTTATTGCGTGCGCTCGAGACAATGGCTGATCGGGCAGGAGGCGATGAACGAATGGAACGCGCTTACCTTCAGGTGGCTCGTTCGCTGGTAGACACTAAACATCGCCGATAGCCGTCTAACGTCAATGGACGCAATGGTTTGCTCGCGAGGAGATTGCCCCTTGTTATTGCTCCTTCGCTGATCGGAATTTTAGAAAAGGCTGTAGCAAAAGGCCGGCTTTCCTGCAGCCATTGAAGAATAAACTGGAATTGAATGTGACACCGTCTACAGACAAAGCATTGCAGAATAAGCCGACAGTGAAATGGCTGGCCTGGTTGCTTGGCAGCTATACGATGCCGGACCCGTTTTCCATTTCGACGTACCTGCCTTTTTTTTCCGATGCTGATGGTGAGCCTCGGAGAAACGCAGCTCGAACTTCAACAGACGCTTAGCGCTTACCTCGCTGCCTTTGAGGTCATGATGCTTCTGCACGGACCACTCAGACGCATTCGAACGCCGTCCGGTCATCCTGGCCGGACTAGCCGTTTACTTCGCAGCGTCCATTGGCGGGGCATTGGCCAGTTCTCTTGGTCTGTTAATCTTTTTCCGTACATTCCAGGGGTTCTCAGTGGGTCCGGGCAGCGTCGTAGGGCGTGTAGTCATTCGAGATCGACTCGAGGGACCTGCAGCTCAAAAACTGCTCGCGCAGGTGACCTCGAACGCGTACACCCGTCCTTATCAAAAATGCCGCCATAGCACGTAACCTAGTTGTGCACCTCGCTTCGCCAATCGATTGTTGGACACTTGAATTAATAGCCGAGCGTGCAGGCCTGGCCGTACGCCAGGCGCTGACCAATAAGCACATCGTATCCGCAACATGCATCATGCAGCAGTTGTACTATGCGGGCACTAGCCGTCTATGCCATCCGCCTGCACTCTTCGGCACACTTACGGCAAGCCTCGGCGCAGCGCTGGCAGTGATCCATTTGATGCTTGGCACATTCATCTGCGCACGCTTGGCAAACATCTGCGCACAGGCGACAAAGGGCTTGGGCAAACTCACTGTCCCTGGCCATATAACTGGCCGCTAGGCGGCAAATTTGCGCGCAGTCCATGTCTAGCTTTATGCAGCGTGCCATCGCTTTGACGTCTTGTTCCCCCAGGCATGAAACAGCGCAGTGGTCGCATTCGGTAGCGCAAGCATAACAAGCGTCGATGCATGATTGAAACTTTTCATGAGGCATATTAATCTCCAAAGAATTTAAGCTGTGATTAGGAAGCGGCTTCGCTACGCGATGCCACTTGCCTTATCCAGCAAGTTGAATGCCTTGAGCGCCGTACTTTGTTCTAAAATCTCGTTATCTTCACGCGATCTGTGCTCTACATGCGCCTCGTATTACAATTTTTTAATGCTTGCGTTATGTTGGCGTCAGCGCCATAACACTGCAGTTCAATAAGATAATCAATACTCTCTTGTTGGAGCACGTGGAAGCATTGCGCGCGCCGAATTATCGTCACGCCTTTCTTGAGCACGATTATGTGCACACACTGCTGATGAGAAATATGGAATGAGTGCTGTTGTCCTAAAGTCCACGCTAACCTGCCCCCGATGTGGGAATGTCAAAACGGAAACCATGCCGACCGATGCCTGCCTATGGTTCTACGAGTGCAAGCAATGCCGGGCTATTCTGAAACCACAACCCGGCGACTGCTGTGTTTATTGTTCATACGGGTCCGAGCCATGCCCACCAGTTCAAGAAAACGGCAAACAGCACGGCTGTTGTGGCTGACCGGATATCAAGAAGCAAAACACGGAAGACCACGCAACTACCCAATCGCCCCAAGCGCCGGAAACGTCCTCAGTAACCAAATAGCAAAACGCACCAACTGTCCACTTGCCACCGCAATGCCCATCAGTACCAGAATCGCACCGGTGATTATCTGAAGATAACGACCCGTTCGGCGCAATGAACCTATTCGACGCATAAACGGCGTCATGAAGTACGCGGAAAGCAAGAACGGCACACCTAAACCCAGTGCGTAAATACCCAAAAGCAATACTCCCTGCCCAAGGCTCTCAGACGTGGCCCCGAGTATCAAAATACCGCCAAGTACGGGGCCAATACACGGCGTCCAACCGAAACCGAACGCCATGCCAAGCACGGTCGCCGACCAAGGCTTACCGCTACCGCTACGCGGCTCGAAGCGGTAGTAACGCTGCATCCATAGCGGGGCACGTATGACGCCCATAATCATCAGGCCGGCGATGACAATAACGCCTCCCGCGGCAATATTCAGTTCATAGCGATACGATAGAAACAAACGCCCAATTGCGGTGATGCTGGCCCCTAAAATCAGAAACACCATGGAGAAGCCAGCAACGAAACACGCACTAAGGCCCAATGCTCGCCAGCGAGCCACACGTGCTTCAGTATGAGAGGTACTGGACTGAACCGAATCGCCCGCAATATAGGAGAGGTAACCTGGCACGAGCGGTAAAACACAGGGCGATAGGAAGGAAGCAATACCGGCGAAAAACGCCGTTAATAGCCCAATGACAGTTAATTCAAGCATCGCATCATCCCCAGTTGGTAGTCTGCTTTATTCTTATCTCGCATCACTTTGAGTCCCGAATAGAGGCGTGCAGCAGTGCGCCATCAATTAATGCTTCAACTTGCGGGCCATCCCAGGCAGCGGGCCCCATCGCCCTGCCGATTTCGCGCCCTTCTCGATCAATCAATAGCGTTGTTGGCACGCCCGGCGCACGCAGCGTGTCTGAAACCCTTGTCGTCGGGTCAACGTAATGCTTTAACGTTCGAATACCAAAATCCTGATAGAACGGTTTGATCAAATCAGGATCCCGATCAATCGACAGGGCAACGACTTCAAAGTCTGGACCGCCACGCTTGGCATTTAACCGGTCCAACGATGGCATCTCCTCCCGACACGGGGGGCACCAGGTCGCCCAGACATTAAGCAATATGACACGGCCTTCAAAATCGGCCAAAGTCACGGTCTTGCCCGTCGGATCCTGGAAGGAGAGCAAAGGCAGTTCACGTGGCGTATGCCAGCGCATGAATCGCTGCCCCCCTATGTCCACCGCAACATTAAGTACTCCACCTAGGAGATTTTTCGAGGCATTGTTACGTTGGTACAAAAACAAAACGGTCGCGATGGCGATCACGCTGATTAACGCCACTGCTGCCCAAGCAATTATCTTAAAAGAGTTCTTCATTGTTAACGTTCAGCATCCATCAGTTCTTGGGGGTTACCGTTTCGGCTTGTGCTCGACGAGCTCGCTCTATGCTGTCTGCGACAGCCCGCGCGGCGTCCGAGTCAGGCGGAAGCAGGTCGAATAACTGTTGCCAATAGTCAATCGCTGCCGGATAGTCTTGGCGCTCAAGCGCTGCGGCGCCCGCCAAAGTCAGGGCGAATGGTTCCCG
Source organism: Pollutimonas thiosulfatoxidans (assembly GCF_004022565.1). Lineage (NCBI taxonomy): Bacteria > Pseudomonadati > Pseudomonadota > Betaproteobacteria > Burkholderiales > Alcaligenaceae > Pollutimonas > Pollutimonas thiosulfatoxidans. The sequence continues at coordinate 922,696 of NZ_CP022987.1, read as the reverse complement.
GGGATTGAGCGATAGTGCGCGCTCCAGCAATTGCGTCGGCTCCCCTTTAAAGCCAGCTTGATTGCTTCTGGCGAGTGTTTCGGCAAATTCGGACAACGCCAAAGGATCCGACTGGATGACGGTCGCCGCTTTGGCAAAGGCGGCAGCCGCGTCTTCATATTTTTCAAAATAGCGATATGAGCGCGCCAGCATGAGCCAACCAGGCGCGTCATCAGGATTGCGCGCCAGCCTCGCAGCGAGCGAGTCCACCATCGCCTGCACATCGGCTTGTGTCATAGCGGGAGCACTTTGCGCCGGCGGTGGCGTAATCGCAGCGGGGTTCCCTATCGCCAGATAGGTAAGCGTTGCTGCCACGGGTAAGACGATGGCCAGCGCTATCGCGGCTGACTTGCTGCTCTGGCGCCGTTGCCCGGTATCCTGAGCGGGTGTTGCCTCATCAAGCACACGTCGTTGCAGTTCTTGTTGGGCCGCAGCGTGATCGGGCACAGACAATATACCGTTGGCGCGATCCTGCTCCAGTTCAACCAGTTGGTCGCGCAGTACCGCCGCATTGACGGCGTGATGCTCGACACTGCTGTCCAGCTTGGGGCCACGCCACAGAACAAACACCAGCCACCAGGTGACGCCAGCAGCAAGTAAAGCGGCAATTAGGGTAAAAATCAAATTCATGGTGATGTTCCGGTGTCCGTGGTTTGCGCGAGCAGCGCCTGCGCTCTTTTACACTCATCGTCGCTTAACAAGGCGTCAGCCACACTGCTTTTGCGGCGTCGCAATGTTGTCGCTAGAACGAGCAGTCCAAAGACCAGCAGCAACATGGGGCCAAACCATAGCAATAGCGTGGTGGCTTTTAATGGCGTGCGATAGAGTACGAAATCACCATAACGATCAACCATATAGGTTCTAATCTCGGCATCGCTTTTGCCCGCTTGTATCTGCTCGCGTATCTGCTGACGCAAATCCACGGCCAAGTCAGCGCGCGAGGCCGCGATTGATTCGTTCTGGCACACCAGGCAGCGCAGCTCGCCAGCAATATCCAACATGCGCTTTTCCGCCGCGCCGTTATCCGCCCACGATGGCAAGGCGATGACCAAGCACAATAATGTCAGCCACCAACGTTTCATTGCTCAAGCTCCCGTATCAGCGGTAGTATCGTGTCGCGTACCGCACTATCGGTTACAGCTCCGATGTGCTTGTAACGAATGAAGCCGTCCTTATCGATAACAAAGGTCTCGGGCACGCCATAAACGCCATAGTCGATGCCCACGCGCCCTTGCGTATCGGATACGGACAACACATATCCATTGCCATGGCGTTCCAACCACGAAATGGCTTCCTTACGGACGTCCTTATAATTGAGACCAACAATGGGCACGCCATGCGTTTTAGCTAAATCCGTTATCACAGGGTGCTCTTCAAGGCAGGCATAACACCAAGAGGCCCACACATTAAGCAGCCACACTTTGCCTTTCATGGCTTCCGGCGAAAACGTCTCGTCGGGTGACGCCAACTGGGGCAAGGTGAAGCTTGGTGCCTGTTTGTTAATAAAAGGCGAAGGGACTTCGCTGGGCTTAAGCGTCAAACCAAAAGCCAGGAAGCCCACCAGCACGACAAAACCGACCAACGGCCATACAAAGCGACTCATGATGTGGCCCCTCCTGCAACCAAGGCAGCCTTTCGTTCGCGACGCTTAAGTCGATAACGGCGATCACTGATGGCTAATAGCCCACCCAGCGCCATCAAGATGCAACCAATCCAGATCCAGTCCACGAAGGGTTTGTAGTAAACCCGTACGCTCCAGGCACCGTCGGTGAGCGGCTCACCCAGGGCGACGTACACGTGACGCAACCCGTTGGCGTCAATGGCCGCTTCGGTCATGGGCATTTCCGAGGAGATGTAGCTGCGTTTTTCAGGGTGAAGCAGACGTAAGATTCGACCATCGCGTGACAGCTCGATATCACCGATTTCTGCGACATAGTTAGGTCCCTGTGCTTTATTGACGCCTAGAAACTTCAAGTCATAGCCCCCTGCGCTTACCGTGCTGCCAGGCGTCATACGCACGTCCTGTTCAGTTTCATAGCCCATGACGAGCGTCACGCCCGCTACGAACACGGCAATGCCTAAATGGGCCAGATGCATGCCTAGCCAGCTAAGCGGTTGGGCTCGCAGCCCAGTGCGCGTAGCACGCATACGGTCAACGATGCCCTTAACCACCGCCGTGGCAATCCACGTGGCCAGCGCGAGGCCTAAAGCCACCAGCGCCGACCAACGCCCCAGCATGAACGGTGCGCCAACACCGACCATAAGCGCCACCACAGCCGGAACATGCAGGTGTTTCATCAGAGCGCTTATCTTGGCCGACTTCCAGTTAGCAACCGGGCCTACCGCCATAAGAAGCAGCGCGGGCACCATCAGCGGTATGAAAACGGCATTAAAGTATGGCGGCCCCACGGAAAGTTTGCCTAACCCGAGCGCATCAATGAAAAGCGGATATAACGTTCCGAGGATTACGGCACCCGCTGCTACGGCCAACAATACGTTGTTCACCAGCAAGAGAGATTCACGCGATATCAGTTCAAACCGTCCGCCCATGCCCACCTTGGGCGCACGCAGCGCAAATAAAAACAAGGACGAGCCCACCACCACGGCGAATAGCATCAAAATGAACACGCCTCGGCGGGGATCGGTGGCGAAGGTGTGTACTGACGTTAATACGCCTGACCGTACGAGAAAGGCCCCCAGCAATGAAAGAGAGAACGTACTGATGGCAAGCAGCACCGTCCAGTTTTTAAAACTGGCACGCTTTTCGGTTACCGCCAGGGAGTGGATCAATGCCGTACCTACCAGCCACGGAATAAACGAAGAGTTCTCTACCGGGTCCCAGAACCACCAACCGCCCCAACCCAGTTCGTAATAGGCCCACCAACTTCCCAAGGCGATACCCAAGGTCAGGAACAGCCACGCTGCCGTCGCCCAGGGCCGGGACCAACGGGCCCACGTCGAGTCGAGCTGCCCCGCCAGCAGTGCGGCAATGGCAAATGCGAACGCTACCGAAAATCCGACATACCCCATGTACAGCAGTGGCGGATGAAATATCAGTCCAATATCTTGCAGTAGCGGATTCAGGTCCATACCCTCTATGGGTGCGGGTACCAGACGCTCGAACGGGTTAGAGGTAAGCAGCACAAAGAGCAGGAATCCAGCGGTGACCAGGCCCAGCACCCCCAATACGCGTGCAACCATGACATCGGGCAGTTGTTTTGAGAACACACTTACGGCGTACGCCCAGCCTGTTTGCATCAGCAGCCACAGCAAGAGCGATCCTTCGTGGCCGCCCCAGACGGCGGCGATACGGTAAAGCAAGGGCAATTGCGAGTTGGAGTTCTGGGCGACGTAAGCCACCGAAAAATCCTTAACGATAAAGGACCAACCAAGCGTCGCGAAGCTAACAATAATTAAAAGAAACTGTGCGCGCGCGGCAGGTCGAGCAAAGGCGATCCAGACAGCATTGCCACGCGCCGCACCCGCGAGGGCTAAACAGCCCTGGGCTAACGCTACGAATAGCGTCAGAATCAGTGAGAAATGGCCGATTTCAGGAATCATGAGCGTTATGGCCTCGTAGCAATCGTGTTCTTGGCGGCCTCATCCAACGCATGCTGCGCTTCAGAGGGCATATAGTTCTCATCGTGTTTGGCAAGCACCTCTTCTGCCCGGAACAACCCATCGGCCCCGAGCTTGCCTTGAGCCACCACGCCTTTGCCTTCACTAAACAGGTCCGGCAATATTCCCGTATAACTGACCGGTATCATTTTGGCGGTATCGGTCACAACGAATTTCACCGTGAGCCCATCACTTTGGCGTTGCACACTGCCGGTTTGCACCATGCCTCCGACGCGAAACGTCCGCTCCTGAGGAGCTTCACCGGCACTCACCTGCGTAGGCGTGAAGAAAAACACAAGGTTGCTCTGAAAAGCATTGAGCACTAACGCTGTGGCAATGCCGAACGCGGCCACGCCACCAGCAATGAGCGCGAGGCGCTTATGGCGATTTTTCATCGAGATTCCTCTTCCCTTAGGATTGACTGGCGCTTTACTTGCGATAAAGCCGCTAGTCGGCGCTGGCGCAGCAGAAGCCATTCGGCGCACAAAACGACAATGGCGACACCGAATGAACCCCATACGTATTGTCCATAACCGCCCATGGCAAAAAACTCAGCAGAACTCGACCAATTCATTGCTTTACCTCCTTCAGTTCGTCTAACCATCCAGCATGCTGTTCGCGTTCTAAAATGATGCAGCGCACGCGCATCAGCGCGATCGCCACCGTATACATCCATGACGCCAACGCCATAAGCAGCATGCCAATAAGCATGAGCGCCGCCATGGAAGGGGCTTGTGTCAGCGAAACAGATGCGCCTTGGTGCAAGGTGTTCCACCATTGCACCGAGAAATAAATAATTGGGATATTGACCACGCCGACAAGGGCAAGGACGGCACCCGCCTTATCCGCGCGCCGTGGCTCATCCACCGCTGACTGAAGCGCTATAAAACCGATGTACAAAAAGAGAAGAATCAGTTCGGAGGTCAGGCGCGCATCCCAGACCCACCAGGTTCCCCACATGGGTTTGCCCCACAAGGCGCCCGTCCAAAGTGAAAGAAACGTGAACATGGCGCCGGTGGGGGCCAAGGCCGAGGCCATCATGGCTGCTAAACGATTGTTAAATGCCAGCCCTATTGCGGCCCAGAACGCCATGACCAAATATATGAACATCGACATCCAGGAGACCGGCACATGCAGGAAGATGATGCGATAGCCCTCACCTTGCTGGGCGTCGGTGGGCGCCATGAAGAAACCCACGTACATCCCTATTATCGTCAGAATCGCGGCGGCGGCTGCAAACCATGGAATCAGCTTGCCGGCAAGGGGGTAAAACATTTTGGGCGATGAATACTTAAACCAATTAATCATTCACTTACTCATTATTCCAACGCAATCCGTAATGCCACGGTTGTGGCCCACGGTGCAAAAAAAACAGTTAAAACCAGCACGGCGCCCAGCAACGATAGATGCGCCGTAGCACCCAAGCCGGCTGCGGCGGCGTCTACGGAACCCGCGCCAAAGATCAGCACCGGCACATAAAGTGGAAGCACAAGCAAGGCGACCAGGACACTGCCGCCTCGCAGGCCGAGGGTCAAACTCGCTCCGATCGCGCCAATAAAGCTCAGTACAGGCGTACCAATGGCCAGCGATGCGGCCAGTACCAGTAACGAAGGGGTTGGTAAATCGAATTGCAATGCCAGCAGCGGAGCCAGCAACGTCAAGGGGAGACCCGTCAACAGCCAATACGCGACCACCTTGCCGAGCACCAGGATTCCCAACGGGGCGGGTGAAAGGGCCATTTGCTCCAGGGTGCCGTCGGCGTAATCTTGTTCAAACAGCCGATTAAGCGACAACATAGTCGCCAGCAGTGCCGCCACCCAAAGAATGCCTGGGGCGATCTGCCGCAAGGTGTCGCGTTCAGCACCTATGCCTAAAGGAAACAGACTGACCACGATGACAAAGAAAAAAAGCGGTGTCAGCGCATCGGACTTGCGCCGCATGGCAAGCCTTAAGTCTCGTTGAATAACGCCGCGAAGCATGGTCAGGCCAAATGTGTCGCTCATGCGCCTACTCGTATAAGCTGTGTTTTGCCTGCTAACACTATGTCTTGATGGGTCGTCAATACAGCGATCCCGCCATGGCTAAGATGTCTGTCGATTTCACCCATTACCCACTGACTTGCCTGGGTATCCAATGCCGTCAGGGGTTCATCCAGCACCCACAAGGCACGTTTTTGCAGCAGGATCTTGGCCAGATTTACACGACGCTTTTGCCCCTGCGACAAGGCTCGCACCGATAGATGCTCCCTACCCTGCAATCCAGCCTGACGTAAGGCCTCGCGCACAGCGTCCTGGGTAACGGACTCCTCAGCCAGCGCCATGCCGGAAATTAGGTTTTCTGCGGCGGTTAGATCGTCCTTCAGGCCCAACGGGTGACCGCAATACAGTAGCTCGCGGCGGTACTCATCACCCAGTTTCTTAATCGGACTACCCTGCCAATGAACGGCGCCGTCTGCCGGCGCCGTTAGCCCTACCAGCATGCGCAAAAGACTGGTTTTGCCGCTACCGTTCTCGCCGCGCACCAACAGGCACTCGCCTGTCTTTAGGCGAAAGCATAAATTATGAAATAGGCGGCGCTCACCGCGCACGCAGTCCAGATTGATGGCTTCAAGCACCGTCGACCTTTGCTCGCAAAAACGTTAATCACCAGGTGATATCGGTATTCTGGCTATGCGCCGATAGGCAACGGACCATCCGTTACATGCGGCACTAAGCGCTACCGTCGCAAGTAGCTGGACGCACGTCCAAAGTCAATTGAACGCGACGACGCTGAGGACGTAGGTGTGGAGCAGGAAGGAAGTCGAATCAGCGGCGTGCCAGCTTAGGCAACGAAAAGCCACTGGGGCCGCTCGGGCCGCTCGGAATAGGTCGGCAAGCTTAGCGGCGCCTCTTGAAACTGAAGGGCCAAGCTAGAAGATAAAGAAGGAATGGTTTGATTTGAAGATGAAATAATCGACGCCGCTGGTGCTTGGCACGAATGTTCGTATTGGCTCAGAAATCCCGAGGGTGAAGCAGTTTGCTCGGACTCGTCGCTCAAATAGACATGCGCCTCTTGAGCTTCGCTATAACAAAGCTCGATACAAATCTCCCTTTCTGGCTGGCAATACATACTCACGACGCCCCAGGAGGCCTGGAGCGGCAGCATGACCAGCATAAAAATAAGGAGAAATTTCTTCATCGCGCTGACGATTGTAGCAAGTGAAAAGCGTGTCTTACAAATGAGGGGATGAAAGTAGAGGCCGAGGTCGGCTATTTTGCAAGCGCGATGTTGGTTCCCATAGAAAACGCAAGAAAATCCCCATCCCGAAAGCCTTGCACGATGGCGTGCGTCTCCGCCGTTACTTTGTCGACAAGAGCGAGGCGCTCTGCGGCATCTATAGATGCAAACGCTGGCACTGACGTGGCTGCACCCAGTATCGAAAGCTGAACAAACCTTTCCGGCTCAGGCAGGCGAATAGACAGCGACCGTGGAGTGATTTCGATAGATTGAAAGCCTGCTTCGCTGAGCAATGTGTATAGCTCGTCGGGGTTTGATAATGAAAAGGCAACATCGACGTCCGTGATGGGCACATCAAGAAGGCGTGCGGTTGCCGTAAACAACGCCTCATACACGGGATGTTGGCTCAGGGACTGCCACACACTGATGACTGCGCTACCGCCAACGCGTAGCACGCGACGCATTTCGCGACCTGAAAGCACTCGGTCGGGAAAGAACTGAAGTCCTTGTTGACACAACACAAGATCAAACGAGTCACCGGGAAGTTCGAGGCGAGTTGCATTACCCTCTTGCCAGAGTATCGAAGCACCAGCCGGTGCCGGTTGTGCACGACCTACTTCCAGCATTTCCGCATTGATATCCAAAGCAAGGACCTGACCGCTTACCCCAACCATGGGAGCGACCTGCCGTGCGACACTGCCCGTACCGCAGGCAAGATCCAGAACTCGCTCGCCGGGTTGGGGTGACGCCAATTCAAGCAGCACACGCGTCCAAGGATCTGCAATCGCACGGCTAAGGTAGCGCTCATATACTTCTGCCGGGCTAAGGTTTGGTTGTTGGCTCACTGGGTTCTCCTGATCACAATTACGCGCCTTCTAATGTCGCGACAAGCCCAATTCAGATCACGAATCGAGCTTGTCATCGAATGACACCAGCATACCGGAGCCACACCGAAGGGGGTTGGCCTTAGGGAATGCTGCGATATGTGATCCCATTGGGATTGGGGCCAACTGAATAGGTAGCGACCACATCTTGAGTGCTCGTGTCGATGGCACTGACGGTGTTGTCTTTGGTGTTGGTGATGAATACGAAACCGCCATCGCTGCTCGCGACCACGCCATGTGCACCTTTGCCGGTGACCACTGTGTCTATTACAGTTTGAGTTTTGGTGTCGATTACGGAGACTGTGTTATCTGGATTATTATCGCTTCCCTGGTTAGCTACGTACATTTTGCTGCCGCCGGCTGCGGCATAGAGTTGAATGGGGTTACGTCCGACGCTCAAGTTCTTTACGGCTTTCCTGCTGGAAGTGTCGATGATTGCCACGCTATCTTCATCTCGTAGCGACACATAGACGTGTTTGCCGTCGGGAGTAAACGCCACTTGTACGGGTGCCTTGCCCAAGGAAATCCTCGCTGCCTCCTTGAGGCTTTCGGTGTCGATGACGGACACAGAGTTATCACTGACGTTTGCTACGTAAAGCTCCCGTCCGTCCGGGCTTAACCGCAAGCCGTGCGGATAACCTCCAGTAGCAACTTCAGCGATGATTTTCTTCCCTTGGATGTCGACTACCGACACGCGATCTGTATCGGCGTTCGTGATATAGGCGTAGCGCCCGTCCGAACTGGTGACAATGTGCGAAGGGTGGCTCCCTGCAGGCAGGGTTTCGGGTACCTGATCAAGCTGGCCGGCATTCAGAATTAGTAACCCGGCGTCAATGCCAGAGTGAGAATCGGCGGTGCCATTATCCGAAGTCTTGCCTTCGCCGCCATGCGTCCCATGACCACCCGCCTTTACGACTGATGTACCGACAGCAAGCAGTGTCTTGCCATCAGGGGAAATTTGAACATTATGGGGTAGGACAGCTATTTGAGCTGTACGCACATCACCTGTAGTTAGATTAATTTCGCTAATAGAGCCATCTCCCTCATTGGCGCTATACACGACGCCATTTGGCAAGCCTGCAGCGTGGACTGCGCTTGCGGACAGAGCAAAGGCAACGGCAACAAGTACGGGACGCATTCTAAACATCGTGACATCTCCAATATAGTAAGGTGAGTTGACTTCAAAAGAGGCGAGGGCCGCTTGATGACCAACTATATCGGCCGCCCGCTGACCGGACGATGACGGCACCATTACTCTTTCGTAATTCGGCAACACTTGCCCCACTAAGCTTGCAGCCTTGCACTCACAATGGCGATCGGTGAGCGTGACAATATGAGGCAATGGCGCACTTCGCATAATTACCGCAGGACATGGTTTTTTACGCTTGACCTTCCAACGATAGGAACCTATATCTTTCTCTTAATCTATTTGAACTGAACGAGAAGGAGGTGGGATTTGAATACCCTGACCATACAGGAAAGCGCCTTGACAACCGCGATCAGTCTGCCGATCGAAGGCATGACCTGTGCATCGTGCGTTGGCCGCGTGGAAAAAGCCCTCAGCAAGGTCGAAGGCGTTGATTCGGTCACCGTCAACCTGGCGACCGAGCGGGCCAACATCAAGGCGAGCGGTCCCGTTGACCGCCAGGTGCTGATCAACACCGTCGAGGCCGCCGGTTACAGCGTACCCGCCGCGACCATCGACCTTGCGGTCGAGGGCATGACCTGCGCATCCTGTGTGGGCCGGGTCGAGCGCGCGCTCAAAGCCATCCCCGGTGTTGTCGAGGCCACAGTGAACCTGGCCACCGAACGCGCCCAGGTACGCGGCAGCACCGATCCCAACACCCTGGTTGCGGCGATCGCGGCGGCAGGCTATGCCGCGCGAGCCATCGACGCGGGCGCATCCGCCGACGATGAGGCCGCCAACGAGCGTAAAGACGCTGAACGCGCGGCGCTCAAGCGCGACCTGACCCTCGCCGCCGTCCTCACACTGCCGGTCTTCGTACTAGAAATGGGTTCACATCTTATTCCCGGCGTGCATGAACTGATCCTGCGCACCATCGGCACGCAATGGAACTGGACCATCCAGTTCGCGCTGACGACGCTGGTGCTGGCCATGCCGGGCATTCGCTTTTTCCGTCAGGGTATTCCAGCACTTTTGCGTCTGGCGCCCGATATGAACTCGCTGGTCGCGGTGGGTACGTTTGCGGCCTACGCCTATTCCCTGGTCGCCACTTTCGCGCCATCATTGCTGCCAGCAGGCACCGTCAACGTCTATTACGAAGCGGCGGCTGTCATTGTCACGCTCATCCTGCTTGGCCGTTTTCTGGAGGCTCGCGCTAAGGGCCGCACGTCCGAGGCGATCAAGCGGCTGGTCGGTTTGCAGGCAAAAACCGCACGCGTCCAGCGTGACGGCACCGTACTGGAAATCCCAATCGCCGATGTGGTGGCCGGTGACATCATCGAGGTGCGCCCTGGAGAACGTATTCCCGTCGACGGTGAGGTCACGCAGGGACTAAGCTATGTCGATGAATCCATGATCACCGGCGAACCCATCCCGGTTAAAAAAACGATCGACAGCAAGCTGGTCGGAGGCACCGTCAATCAAAAAGGCGCGCTGTCCTTCCGCGCGACGGCCGTCGGTGGTGCAACCGTGCTCTCGCAGATCATTCGCATGGTGGAGCAGGCGCAAGGATCGAAGCTGCCCATCCAAGCGCTGGTGGACAAGGTAACCATGTGGTTTGTGCCAGCTGTCATGGCAGCCGCCGCCTTAACCTTCCTGGTCTGGCTGGTCTTCGGACCGGAGCCGGCGTTGACCTTTGCGCTGGTCAATGCCGTGGCCGTGCTGATCATCGCCTGCCCTTGCGCCATGGGCTTGGCGACGCCAACCTCGATCATGGTGGGCACCGGGCGCGGTGCGGAGCTGGGAGTGCTTTTCCGTAAAGGCGAGGCGCTGCAATTGCTCAAAGACGCTAAGGTCGTCGCCGTGGACAAGACCGGCACGCTGACCGAGGGCCGCCCGACACTGACCGATCTGGACATCGCCGCAGGCTTCGAGCGCCTGGATGTGCTGGGCAAAATCGCTGCTGTCGAAGCAAAGTCCGAGCACCCCATCGCCCGCGCCATCGTCGAGGCTGCCGGCAACGAAGGGATCGCCATTCCTCACATAACGGACTTTGAGTCAATCACCGGCTTCGGCGTAAAAGCACATGTCAACGGGGAATGGGTTGAAGTCGGGGCGGACCGCTACATGCGCCAACTGGGGCTGGATGTGGACGTGTTCGCGGCTAGCGCCGAGCGCCTGGGCAATGATGGCAAGACGCCGCTCTATGCGGCCATCGGTGGCCGCTTGGCTGCGATCGTCGCGGTCGCCGACCCCATCAAAGCAACAACACCGGCTGCCATCGCCGCGCTGCACGCGCTGGGCCTGAAGGTCGCGATGATCACGGGGGATAACCGCCGCACTGCCGATGCCATTGCGCGTCAGCTTGGCATCGACGAAGTGATCGCCGAAGTCCTTCCGGAAGGCAAGGTCGACGCGGTACGCGCGCTAAAGGCCGAACACGGACAGCTTGCATTCATCGGAGACGGTATCAACGACGCACCGGCGCTAGCCGAAGCGGATGTGGGCCTGGCCGTGGGTACCGGCACGGACATCGCCATCGAGGCGGCCGACGTGGTGTTGATGTCAGGGAACCTGATGGGTGTACCCACTGCCATCGCGCTGTCGCGCGCAACCATCGGCAACATCCGTCAGAACCTGTTCTGGGCCTTCGCCTACAATGCCGCCCTAATTCCGGTGGCAGCGGGTGTGCTTTATCCTGCCTGGAGCATCCTCTTGTCGCCGATCTTAGCGGCGGGAGCAATGGCGCTTTCGAGTATCTTCGTCCTAGGTAACGCGCTGCGTTTGCGTGGGTTTCGCCCACCGATAGAAGCCACCGAGTCCTCTCAACAGCCAACGGCCGCGTAATCGGAAAGGAGATATTGAAATGAATATTGGGGAAGCAGCGAAAGCCTCGGGCGTCTCAGCCAAGATGATCCGATACTATGAGCAGATCGGACTGATTCCCCCGGCAAATCGCAGAGAGTCGGGTTATCGCAGTTATTCCACGTCTGATGTCCATATGCTGCGGTTTATCCGTCGGGGGCGTGATCTTGGCTTCCCGGTGGCAGAGATTAATGAGCTTTTGGGCCTCTGGCGCGATAAATCGCGTCAGAGCGCTGAGGTGAAATGTATCGCTACGGCTCACATGTCTGAGCTGCGCAAGAAGATCGACAGCCTGGAACAAATTGCCAGCACGCTTGAGTCGCTAATCGAGTGTTGTTCTGGCGATCAACGTCCCGACTGTCCGATTTTAGAGGACCTCGAGAATAGAGCCGGTAGACAAGGAGCTTAGAAAAATTGCAGCACCTTTCTTTTTTCCTTTGGCGTCTTCTATGCCAGATCCGCTCAATCACTTCCCCGAAGCTCCGGCCATATCTGATGCCAATCATCCGGTCGCAACTGCTTCCGGGTGACAGCGCCACCCGTCAACTCTTCAATTTCCACGCAGCGAATTACAGGCACTGGGCGTTTACCAGCTGCCCAGTTATGGATGACTTGGGGCGGGAGGCCGAGACGCTTGGCAAGCGCCGTAACTCCTCCGGCGAAATCACAGGCGTCACGTACGGGCTGAAAATCTGACATAAATCGAATACCTGTTTATACAAAAATATTATAAGGACATTCAATAACACGGTGTTGTCGCCAGAGTTCGGTGCGCTCGTGCCTCCACATGCAACCGCCACATGAAAATCAATCCTAAACGCGTAAATAATAATTACAATACGTATCTAATTATAGCTGTAAATACCCCGTAGACCGTATTTCGTTACCTGTCTCGTACTAAGACAGGTCGAGCCAGCATAAGTGCAATCCCTGACATAAGAAAATACAAATTAATTTGGCAGTAGATGCGACCGCATAGTGATATGGGATAGGCTCTATAACGACTCAAAATTCAGAATTTTTCCATGAGCCAAAAGGGTGTTGACAGGCATCACCAAACTGATGATAATTAATTGGACCGCTGCCAACACAGTGAGGCTCTTTAACAAAACACGAACGATAAACACTGCGCCCTGCCCCACACACGGGTCACGCGATTGCGCAGCAACCTGTAACGCATTGGGGTTGGAGTAAAACCGATGAAAACCGTAGTGTGCCGTCAGCCCTCTGAGCGGGGCGCCGGATGATAGCACACGGCGGTGACTTCCCTTTCGGAAGCGCCTGGTGTACCTGCAAAGGTGCCCGAAATCGAGGATGGCGACGTAATCCAAGACGACAAGCGGAAAAGACCGCAACCCAGCCTACGCACCACAACGATCACACACGAAGAATAGTGTCTCCTGAAGTAGGCTGTATCAGAATACCCGACCTACCGGCGCGATGTGCCCGTGGGTCGGTTCCGTATTCGGGCATGCACATCGGCATGCTCTTAGAAAAAAGGTAATTTAATGAATGAGCAAAGCCGGTCGAGCAACGACCCTGTAATGAATCCACACTCCACAGCTAATGTAATAGCCATCAACCGGAAAGAGCTACTTAGCAAGATCCCTCTTTCCGATCGCACTATTTTCGATATGGAAAAACGCGGAGAATTCCCGCAGCGATTTTGCTTATCCAACCGAGTAGTAGCGTGGGACCTTGCCGAGGTGGATGCCTGGATCGAGGCGCGAAAGAACGCCCGTGAAAGTGAGCAGATGCGTGGACCCCAAGTTGGCGATCGACGCTACGCCAGGCAATAGTCGCAGCGCAGGCAATGTGACCAACCGCTTATGCGCTTGGTCTATCCTTTGTCCACCCATCTATCATGTTTGCCCAATCCTGCAGCATGTCTCGTCGCCCTTCCGCGTACTCAGCCCGGTTGTAGATGCCACGCACGCCCTTTTGTTCATGGGCAAGGCATTTTTCGACCCAATCCGAGTTGTAGCCTGCTTCATGCAACAGCGTACTGGCGGTCCGTCGGAAATCATGCGGTGAAAATTGCGGCAGGTGTTTCTTGTCAGCCTGCGCTGCAGTCCATATAAGCTTGGTCACTTGATTGAACGTCGCCTTGCTCATGCAGATTTCCGTGTCGTAGCGCCCTGGTAGAACCCACCGCGATCCCCCCGCACATACCTGTAATGCGGTGAAGATATCCAGAGCTTGGGTGCTTAAATACACGTTATGCGGATTGCGCCGTTTCATTCGTGCTGCGGGAATGCTCCACACCGCATCCGTGAAATTCACTTCATCCCAGGTCGCTTCGATCAGCTCGGACTTGCGTACCATCGTAAGCAGCAACAACCGCAGACCCAAGCGAATCACCGGGCTGGTGCCAATGCGATCCAAATAGGTGTAAAGCAATCCGATTTCGTCCGGACCCAGCGATCGATCACGTGCTTTGAATCGAGCAATCGAAGTGGGCGGTATGCCTTCTGCGGGATTTTCACCCTTGTAGCCGCGCGCCCCTGCCCACCGGTAGATCATCATCACGATTTCTCTGGCCATCACAGCGGTGGCTGGTGCCCCACGTTCAACGATGGTATCGGCACGCCCACGCACATCTTCTTCGGTAATCTCGTGCAGAAGCCGGTTATCGAAAAAAGGCTTGAGGTCTCGCATATACACGGATCGGCGCATATCGCGGGTAGACTCGGCCATCTCGTGGCCACGTAGATACTCTTGTGCCCAGACGCCGAATCTTTTTTCAGCCCGTAACTTGCCTTTGCTACGGGCTTTGTCCTGCGCGGGCGACTGTCCTGCAGCAATCTTTTTCTTGGCTTCCTGGAGCATGCTCCGCGCTTCGGCAAGCGTAATGCCATCAGCCCCATATCGCCCGAAGGTTAGTGTTTCACTGCGGTTGTTTAATCGGTAGTTATAGCGAAATGAAATCGTGCCCGTTACGCTGACAGCAACGTACAAACCCTCACGGTCGGCAAGCTTGTACTGTTTATCTCGCGGCTTGATGTTGCGAAGCATGGTATCGGTTAGCACGGCGTTCCTTTGTAAAATCAATAGCTTGCCGGTTTTAAAAACCACCTTGGATGGTATTGCGTTACGCCTTCAATACCATCTTTTCGTTTAGCTATTTATTTTCAAATATCTAATTAATATCAATAAGATAGGGTATTCCAATACCATCCGACACAAGATTATCAACGGATGGTATTGGGCTCGCCGCCATCATAGCGCACAGCCAATGCCATCATTAATACCATCCCGAATACCTGCTTGGCGCTGCTTAGTACTGCCCGACAACGCCAGAAGAAAAAACGGAGAACCGCATAAATGCTGGCTCTCCGTCGTTTTAATGCCTGTTACCGCCTTATGCTGCCAAGCAGCAAATCATTCCCACTCTATCGTTGCAGGCGGCTTGCTCGATACATCATACGTAACCCGGTTGATACCGCGCACTTCATTAATAATGCGCGACGACACCTTCTTGAGTAGCGCGTAAGGCAGCTCGGCCCAATCGGCGGTCATGAAGTCGGAGGTCTGCACAGCTCGCAAGGCCACCACATAGTCATACGTGCGGCCATCGCCCATCACACCCACCGACTTCACCGGCAAGAATACGGCGAACGCCTGGGAGGTCAGCTCGTACCAGCTTTTATTGCTGATGGGATCTATGGTCTTGCGCAGCTCTTCAATGAAGATTGCATCGGCACGGCGCAGCAGGTCGGCGTACTCTTTGCGGACTTCGCCCAGGATACGCACGCCCAGGCCGGGGCCCGGGAAAGGATGGCGGTACACCATGGCGGGCGGCAGGCCCAGCGCCACGCCCAGCTTGCGAACTTCGTCCTTGAACAGTTCGCGCAACGGCTCCAGCAGCTTAAGGTTAAGCGTATCGGGCAAGCCGCCGACGTTGTGGTGCGACTTGATGGCGACAGCCTTGCCGGTTTTAGAGCCGGCCGATTCAATGACGTCCGGGTAGATGGTGCCTTGCGCCAACCATCGCGCGTTTGGCAGCTTGCCGGCTTCGGCCTGGAATACTTCCACGAATTCGCGGCCTATGATCTTGCGCTTGGCCTCAGGGTCGGACACCCCTTCGAGCTCGCCCATGAAGACATCGGTGGCGTTTACGTGTATGACCTTGATGCCAAAGTGATCAGCAAAGGTGGCCATGACTTGTTCGGCTTCGTTAAGGCGCAGCAGACCATGATCGACGAACACGCAAGTAAGCTGATCGCCTATGGCCTTGTGCAGCAAGGCTGCGGCAACGGAAGAGTCTACACCGCCGGACAAGCCCAGAATGACTTCATCGGTGCCCACCTGTGCGCGTATGTTGGCTACGGCCTCTTCCACATAATCGGGCATGCTCCAGTCGCGATTGCAGCCGCAGATCTCCGTAACGAATCGGGCCAGTATGGCTTCGCCCTGCGTCGTATGCGTGACTTCCGGATGGAACTGCAGCGCGTAGAAGCTGCGATCTTCGTCGGCCATGCCGGCAATGGGACACGAAGGTGTGGAGGCCATGAGCTTGAAGCCAGGAGGCAAGGCAGTGACCTTGTCACCATGGCTCATCCATGCCTTGAGCATGCCGTGGCCTTCGGTGGTGATGAAATCCTGCAGGCCGTCCAGCAAGCGCGTGTGGCCATGAGCCCTGACTTCGGCGTAGCCAAATTCGCGATGGTCCGACCACTCTACCTTACCGCCCAGTTGCGAGGCCATGGACTGCATGCCGTAGCAGATGCCCAGTACCGGTACGCCCACGGTAAAGACGGCGGACGGCACTTTCATGGACTCTTCGGCGTAAGCGGAAGCATGGCTGCCTGACAGAATGATGCCTTTGAGGCCTTGCTGCGCCTGGATGAACGCATCATCGACATCGCCCGGATGGATCTCGCAGTAAACACCCGCATCGCGTACGCGCCGCGCAATCAATTGGGTGACTTGTGAGCCATAGTCGAGGATGAGAATACGCTGGTGCATGGTGGACGGGTCAGAAAAAGAAAATCAAGGCGTTAATGTACCGTATCGGACCCGGTTACGCTGGCGCAACACCACAACTGCCGCTACAGTTTGGGGTGAACAGGAGCATCCATGCAACAGAAGTCGTCGGCCACGCTATTGGCTTTTTCCGGATTTATCGCGCTTGCCGTCGCGATGGGTATAGGCCGCTTTGCCTTCACACCCTTGCTGCCCATGATGCAGCAGGACGTCGGGCTGGGCCTGGCGGAAGGCGGATGGCTAGCCAGCGCAAATTATCTGGGCTACCTGGTCGGGGCCTTGATCGCCATCGTCCTGCCCTCCTCGCCCGCTACCTTGCTGCGCACGGGCTTGATCCTGGTCGTGGCGACGACAGCCCTGATGGGTATCACCGACAACTGGCTGGGCTGGCTGACATGGCGCTTCATCGCCGGGGCCGCAAGCGCTTGGGTGCTGGTCAGTACCACTTCGCTATGCTTGACGCGGCTGGCCGCGCTGGGCCAACCGCAGAAGGCAGGGGTAGTCTTCGCGGGTGTGGGCAGCGGTATTGCACTGGCCGGACTGCTGTGCATGGGGATGGGGCTGGGCGACCTTAGTTCGTCGGCGGCATGGCTTGTTCTGGCCCTGTTTGCGCTCGCCGGGGCATGGAGCACGCGCAGCTTATGGGCCGACGCCGTACCGGCACCCACGGCGGCGGCTACGCCCCAAACCTCTGCGCCAGCTCCTGCCCGAAATGGCCACTGGCGCCTGATCCTGTGCTATGGAATTTTTGGGTTCGGCTACATCCTGCCAGGCACCTTTCTGCCGGCCCAGGCCCGCCTTCTGGTTGCCGACCCGGCAATATTCGGGCTGGCATGGCCGGCCTTCGGTCTGTCGGCGGCTATATCCACGTTGATGACAGGCCGCCTGGTGGCGCGCTACCCTCGCCGCCGCATCTGGGCGGCATGTCAGCTAATCATGGCCGCAGGTGTCTTGCTGCCCGTGTTGTGGCACACGCTTTCGGCTATTGTCATCGCGGCGCTGTGCGTGGGCGGCGCCTTCATGGTGATAACCATGGTGGGCCTGCAAGAAGCGCAAGCGGTGGGCAGCGGCAATGGCCGAAAACTGATTGCCGCCCTGACTGCGTCGTTTGCCGCAGGCCAATTGATAGGCCCCTTGTTTTTCAGCCTTACGCATAGCTGGTTCGGTGCGCAACTGGAGCACGCCTTGATTCTCGCTGCCGTGTTGCTGGTGTTGGGCAGCATCTGGCTGATCAGCCCCGAAGGCAAGGCCCATGGCGCACACGAACCGACGCTTCCCGGCCGGCCGCCCACGAATTAGCATGCAAGCTCACAGGACTTCCACCCATGACCGACTCAAAGACTGACTCGCACACTTTCGTACTGGTTCACGGCGCCTGGCACGGTGGCTGGTGCTGGTCCAGGGTGGCGGCCCGCCTGCGTAACAAGGGCCACGAGGTTTACACCCCAACCTTGACCGGGCTGGGCGAGCGCAGCCACCTGTTAGGCCCCGACATCACGCTGAACACCTTCGTGCAGGACATCACCAATGTGTTGCTGTGGGAAGATCTGCACAATGTGATTCTGGTGGGCCACAGCTTTGGTGGCCTGGTGATTGCCGGGGTGGCCGATCAACACGCCGGGCGCGTGCAGCAACTGGTCTTTCTGGACGCCTTCCTGCTGGAGAACGGCATGGCAACTTTCGATACGCTGCCCGCCGATGTAGTGCAAAAATTGCGCGACGCCGCGAGACAGCCAGATGGTTCCACGCCCACCCTGCGTCCGCCACGGCCCGCCAGCCTGGCCTTGACCGAGCCCGCCGACGCCCTGTTTGTGCAAGGGCGGTTGACGCCTCACCCGCTCAGCACCTACGAATCACCGCTTATGCTAAGTCATCCGCTGGGCAATGGCCTGCCCGCCACTTATCTCAGTTGCGTCAACCCAGCATTCCCGGCGGTCGACGATGCAAAAAAATGGGTGCGTGCCAATACGAGCTTCAGCTGGATGGAACTGGACGCGGGCCACGATGCGATGGTGTCTGCCGCCGGTGTGGTGGCAGACACCTTGCTACAGTTAGCGTCCAGTTAAGCGTCGTTTAGTCGGCGCGGTAGTTCGGCGCTTCTTTGGTGATCTGCACATCATGGACGTGCGACTCGCGCACGCCGGCCGCCGTGATCTCGACGAATTCGGCCTTGGTGCGCATTTCCTCGATGGACGCGCAACCGCAGTAGCCCATGGAAGCTCGTATACCGCCAACCAGCTGATAAATAATGGCGATGACGCTGCCCTTGTAGGGCACGCGGCCTTCGATGCCTTCAGGCACCAGCTTGTCGACATTGTTGGCGGGATCCTGGAAGTAGCGGTCGGCAGAACCTTCTGCCATCGCACCCAGGCTGCCCATGCCGCGATACGACTTGTACGAGCGGCCCTGAAACAACACGACCTCGCCCGGCGCTTCTTCCGTGCCGGCAAACATGCCGCCCATCATGCAGGCCGACGCGCCTGCCGCCAAGGCCTTGGACACATCGCCGGAATAGCGGATGCCGCCATCGGCAATCAGCGGTACCCCGGTGCCTTCCAGTGCCTTGGCAACGTCGGCAATCGCCGTGATCTGCGGAACGCCCACGCCGGCAACGATACGGGTGGTGCAAATAGAACCCGGCCCGATACCGACCTTGACGCAATCTGCGCCCGCTTCGACCAGCGCGCGCGCTGCGCCAGCAGTGGCGATGTTCCCGCCGATGACTTGAATCTTGGGATAATTCTTCTTGACCCAGCGCACGCGCTCGATCACGCCCGCCGAATGTCCGTGAGCCGTATCGACCACGATGACGTCGACACCCGCAGCGGCCAATCGTTCGACCCGCTCTTCCGTGCCCTCGCCCACCCCAACGGCGGCACCGACACGCAACTGGCCCTGGCTGTCCTTGGACGCGCTGGGATGCTCGGTGTTTTTGACGATGTCCTTGACCGTGGCCAGGCCGCGCAGCTCGAACTTGTCGTTGACGATCAGCACACGCTCCAGGCGGTGCTTGTGCATCAGGGACTGGGCCTCGTCAAGCGTGGCGCCTTCATTCATGGTGACCAGTCGGTCTTGCGGCGTCATGATGTCGCGCAGCGGGACATCCAGCCTATCTTCGAACCGCAAGTCGCGGTTGGTGACGATGCCTACCAGCTTGCCCGCTTCGATTACCGGCAGCCCCGAAAAACCGTGCTGGCGCTGTAAGGCGATGGCATCGCGCACCTTCATGGTCGGGGTCACGGTGACCGGGTCAATGACAATACCGAACTCGTGCCGTTTTACCCGCGCAACTTCGCGCGCCTGCTCTTGAGCAGTGAGATTTTTGTGGATGATGCCAATGCCGCCTTCCTGAGCCATGGCGATGGCCAGCCGCGATTCAGTCACGGTGTCCATGGCCGCTGATACCAGCGGAATGTTCAGCGTAATGTCGCGCGTGAAGCGAGTGGAAAGAGAGGTATCGCGAGGAAGGACTTCGGAATACGCCGGGACCAACAACACATCGTCAAAGGTCAGCGCTTTTTTAATCAGACGCATAAAGCAAGCTCCGTGCAAAGCAGGATTATAAGCGGAAGCTGGGGTTTTTACCTATCCGGCTACAGGATGTGTAGCCGGATAGGCGGGTATCCACCTAGCCAAGCCACACCCGGGCATTGCGAAACATGCGCAACCAGGGGCTGTAGCCGCCATGCGGGCTTTGTTCTCCGCCGGTGTCCAGGTCGCCCCAACGCTTAGGTGCCCATGACATCATTACATTGCGCGTGACCCGTTCAGGATGCGGCATCATGATGGTGTAGCGGCCGTCGGCGGTTGTGACACCAGTAAGTCCCTGCGGGCTGCCGTTGGGATTGTTGGGGTATTGTTCGGTGCGTGCGCCGCGGTTATCTACGTAATGCAATGCCGCCTGCACCTGGTCCAGGTCACCCTGCATGGAAAAGTCGGCATAACCTTCGCCATGCGCCACCGCCACGGGAACGCGCGTACCCGCCATGCCTTGCAGGAACAGCGAAGGCGAATCAGGAATCTCGACCAGGGACAAACGCGCTTCGTATTTTTCGGATTGATTGCGGGTGAACCTGGGCCAGTGTTCCGCGCCCGGTATCATGCTGGCCAAGGCAGCCATCATCTGGCAACCATTGCATACGCCCAAGGCGAAACTATCGGGCCGCGAAAAATATTGCGCGAATTGATCGGCCAATCGCTGATTGAACCGTATGGTGCGCGCCCAACCTTCGCCTGCCCCCAGCACGTCGCCATAACTGAAGCCGCCCACGGCCACCAGGCCCTGGACATCCGCCAGGCTTATGTGGCCCGCCAGCAGGTCCGTCATGTGCACGTCCACGGACTCGAAACCGGCCTTGTCAAAAGCCCAGGCCATTTCCACCTGGCTGTTGCAGCCTTGCTCACGCAGCACTGCCACGCGAGGCCGCTTGCAGCTGACAATATAGGGCGCCGCCACGTCTTCCTGGGGGTCAAAGCTGACCTGCGGTGTAAGGCCGGGATCACCTTGATCTTGCCAGCTGTCGAATTCTGCCTGCGCGCACGCCGGATTGTCACGCAACGCCATGATGCGGCGCGTGACCTCGGCCCACTGCTGTCCCAATACAGCCCGCGGCTTCTGATAGATACACTGGCCGTCGCGATAGATCTGTATCTCGTCCTTGGTGTTCAAGCTGCCCATGACGTGCGAATGAGCGGAGAGCCCCGTCCCCCTGAGCTGCTGCAAGACCTCATCGCGGCGCGCCAGCGGCACCTGTATGACCGCACCCGCTTCTTCGGCAAACAATGCCTTGAGCGTGAGCTCGTCACGCTGAATCGAAACTTGCTCGGACCGTATCTTGTAATCGCCCCAGTCGGCGGCATGCGGGTCGATGGTGAGCATGTCCAGATTGATGGACACACCCACATGGCCGGCAAAGGCCATTTCGCATACGGTAGCCAGCAGGCCGCCATCGGAGCGGTCGTGATAAGCCAACACCAGGCCCTGTGCCGCAAGATGACGCACAGTCTTGAAGAACGCACCCAGAGATACGGCGTCATCGATGTCGGGAACCGTATGGCCAACCTGCCCATAGGCCTGCGCCAGGACAGAGCCGCCCAAGCGCTGCTGGCCCATGCCCAGATCGATCAGGATGAGCGCGGTATCGCCAGCGTCGGTACGCAATTGCGGCGTGAGCGTTGCGCGCACATCGGCCACCGGCGCAAACGCTGTCACGACCAGCGAAACCGGTGCGATCACATCACGCTGCTCGCCTTCATGTTCCCACGACGTGCGCATGGACAAGGAATCTTTGCCGACGGGGATGGACAACCCCAGTTGCTGGCACCACTCACTGACCGCCGACACGGTGTCGTACAGCGCGGCATCCTGGCCTTCCACCCCGCAAGCCGCCATCCAATTGGCCGAAAGCTTGACGTCTTTAAGCGACTGCACATCGCTGGCCGCAAGGTTGGTAAGCGCTTCAGCCACCGCCATCCGGCCCGACGCCGGGGCATCGATCATGGCCAGCGGTGTGCGCTCGCCCATGGCCATGGCTTCACCGCGTACGCCTTCATAATCCGCAAGCGTGACTGCGCAGTCGGCCACCGGCACCTGCCAGGGACCCACCATCTGGTCGCGGCTGCTTAGGCCGCCCACCGTGCGGTCTCCGATGGTGATCAGGAAATTCTTGCTTGCCACCGTCGGATGACGCAGCACTCGATCTATGGCTTCGTCCAGCGCGATACCCACGACGTCCACGGCTTCGTGGGTAGTCGTAACCCGGCCGACGTCGCGCGTCATGCGCGGCGGCTTGCCCAGAATGACGTCGATGGGTACGTCCACTGGGCGAGGTTGATTGGCGCCGACTTGTTGATTGCGCTCGCTTTCAGCAATACCTGGCAAGCCTTCGCCGCAAGTCACACGCAATTGCCGCTCTTCGGTTGCTACACCGACCACGGCATAAGGGCAACGCTCGCGCCGCGCGATGACGTCGAACCGTGACAGGTCCGCCGGCAAAATCGCCAGTACATAACGTTCTTGCGACTCATTGCTCCAGATCTCTGCCGGCGACAAGCCGGATTCTTCCAGGTGGACCTGCGTCAATTCGAAGATGGCGCCGCGCCCGGCGTCGTTGACCAACTCTGGAAACGCGTTGGAAAGGCCGCCCGCACCGACGTCGTGTATGGCAATGATGGGGTTGGCGTCGCCTTGCTGCCAGCATCGGTCTATGACTTCTTGCGCCCGGCGCTCCATCTCGGGGTTGTCGCGCTGTACGGAATCGAAATCCAACTCGGCGCTATTGGCGCCGGCGCTAAGGCTGGAAGCCGCCCCGCCTCCCATGCCGATGCGCATGCCCGGTCCGCCCAACTGAATAAGCAAGGCGCCGGGTGGGATGGGGTCTTTATGAGTCAGCCTGTCGTCAATGGAGCCCAGCCCCCCGGCGATCATGATGGGCTTGTGATAGCCCCAACGTGTGCCCCCGGCGCTTTGCTCAAAGCTGCGGAAATAGCCCAGCAGGTTGGGCCTGCCAAACTCGTTGTTGAATGCAGCGCCACCGACGGGGCCTTCGATAATGATGTCCAGCGGGCTGGCAATGCGATCCGGCAGGCCGTGCTCGTCGGCCTCCCAGGGCTCAGGCGCATCCTTGAAGCGCAAGCTGGACACCGTAAAACCGGTCAGGCCGGCTTTGGGCTTGGAGCCGCGGCCTGTCGCGCCTTCATCCCGTATCTCGCCGCCCGCTCCGGTGGCTGCACCGGGAAACGGTGCAATCGCTGTCGGGTGGTTATGGGTTTCGACCTTCATCAAGGTGTGGACGGTGGCCGGATGATGACCATACACCTTATCGGTGTCGGAGGCCCCCGCATGAAACAGGGTGGCTGGCCCGCCCGCCATGATGGCCGCGTTATCCGAGTAAGCCACAACCGTGCCTTCCGGCTGGGCTGCGTGCGTGGCTCGTATCATGCCGAACAAGGTATTGGCTTGCTCCTGGCCATCGATAACCCACTGCGCGTTAAATATCTTGTGCCGGCAATGCTCGCTGTTGGCTTGAGCGAACATCATCAGTTCGACGTCAGTGGGGTTGCGCCCAAGCTGCTTGAAAGCGTCGACAAGGTATTCGATTTCGTCCTCGGACAAGGCCAGGCCCAGGCTGCGGTTTGCCTCTTCCAGCGCTTGCTGCCCGTGACCGATGATATCGATGGTCTCCAGCGGCTTGCCAGGCAACGAAGCAAACAAGGCCGCGCCGTCAAAGGAGGCATCCACCACCGTTTGCGTCATGCGATCATGCAGGCAGGCGGCGATACGCGCCAACTGGCTCTCGTCGATGGACTTCGATCCCAGCAATCCGCGCGCGGGCACGATCACATACCGTATGCCGCGTTCAATACGCCCCACTTCAGACAAGCCACAATTATGCGCAATGTCCGTCGCCTTGCTGGCCCAGGGCGATACCGTCCCAAAACGGGGAACGACGCGCAAAATCAATGCGTTCTTGTTCTCTTTGCTCGCCGGTTCGCCGTGGTTGCCATAATCGAGCAACTGCTCCAGCCGGCCCTGCGCTTCCGGACTTAAGGCGGCGTCGGTACGAACATAGTGCTCGTAATGGCCGCTGATATCGCCAACCGGCAGATCCAGTTCAGCAAATCGCTTCAAGAGACGTTCACGACGAAAAGCGGAAAGAACCAGGGAGCCAGAGAAGTACAAGATATTGGTCACAGATGGGGCGCGGGGGGCAGAGTGAGGGAAAGGGGCATTTTACCTTGTTGGAGGGAAGTGTTTCGAGAGGTCTTAGCCGTGGAGATCCAGGTTTGCGGGATTGGTGATGTATGGGGCTGCGTTTTGTTGACGTGGGCCGTGGGCTGGCCTGCTGTGCCGGGCCACGGTGCCGGTTCGGCGCCCTGCGCGCCGAACATCGCATCGCCTCGCTCGTTCGCCCGTTCGGGCTGCCTTCGCGTCCGGCTCGCTCGGCCCCAAAGGCCCGGCACAGCAGGCCAGCCCACAGCCCACTGCAGCATGTAAAGGCCACCATCGCTGGGACGGTCAATGTGCTTGGCATGCTTACGCCCCACCGTTCGCGTGAGAAGGAGGTTACACGCCGCCAAAATCGCGCCCCCTGCGGGCCCAATTTTGGCATTCGGGCTGATCTGTCGGGAGGTCGGTAAGGGCTGGCGGCTGGCATCTAGAACGGTAATCGGCGCCGTTTGCGAAAGCCAATCCACGTCACTACGCCGTCATCGGGTCGGGACAGCCTTTTAATCGCAATCCAGGTCAGATGCGACTTGGCCATCAAGGCAGTGTCTGTGACCCCACCAGCAAACCCCGCGCAATATCAGCTTCGATGCCCGCAGTGGCCCGGCAGGCGGGCCGCGTAGGGCGAGCGCAATACGCCTTCTCTACTCAAATGGACGGTGAGCAAGCATGCCAAGCACCCCACCAAGCCGTACGCGTCTATAGAAAATGAATCAACACCACAGCAACCCTTACGAGGCTGCCTCTGGATAAATCACCTCCAAAACATCCAACTCATTCTTCCCCGCCGGCGTCTTCAAAGTCACTGTGTCGCCTTCCCGAGCCTTCAATAAAGCCCGGGCCACCGGTGAAATCCAGCTGATACGCCCTTCCAGCGGTTCGGCCTCGTCCACGCCCACAATCGTCACGCGGAATTCCTCACCGGCCTGGTCGGAATACACCACGGTCGCGCCAAAGAAGACTTGATCGCGGTTCGGCTGCGTGGCCGGGTCGACGACTTCGGCCAATTCCAGCCGCTTCGTCAGGAAGCGCATGCGCCGGTCGATTTCCCGCAGGCGCTTCTTGCCGTATAGGTAGTCGCCGTTCTCGGAGCGGTCGCCGTTCGACGCCGCCCACGACACGACCTGCACTACTGACGGACGCTCTTCAGTCATCAGGTGTGCAAGCTCGGCCCGCAGCCGTTTATAGCCGTCGACGGTTATATAGTTCTTGGTGCCGGCGGGCAGTGATACCGCTTCCGGTGCCAGGTCGTCGTCATCGTCGTTGTCCGACTCTTTGACAAATGCCTTGTTCATAATGATAAAAACCAGAAATATCGGCCAGGCAGCCAATAGCGCCTAAGCTTCAAACCCAATCATGCCAGATCGGCGTCAGGTCGGCAGGCAGTGGAGGGATCTCGCCCAGATCCAGCTTGCCTTCGCGCGGACTGTGGAAGTCCGACCCGGCAGACGCCATGAAGCCGTACTGGCGGGCAACATTGGCATACTCGGCATATTGATCGGGATGATGGCTGCCGGTAACGACCTCGATCGCAGCGCCGCCCAAGCGCTTGAACTCGTCGAACAACGCACCGAACTGCACCGGCGTGTAGCTGTAGCGCCCAGGATGGGCAATGGAAGCCCGACCGCCCGCACCGTTGATCCAGCCCACGGCCTGTTCCAGCGTCGTCCAGTGCACCGGCACGTTGCCCGGCTTGCCGTCGCCCAGGTATTTGTCGAAGACGGCCTGCATGGTCTTGCAGTAGCCGCGCTCGACCAGAAAGCGCGCGAAATGCGTGCGGCTGACCAGGGCCGGATTGGCGGCAAACGACAAGGCGCCTTCGTAGCTGCCGGGTATGCCCAGAACGTCCAGTCGATCGGCCATTTCGCGAGCGCGGATCGAGCGCCCGTTACGAATGCCCAATAGACCGGCGTTTAGCGCTGCGTCGGTTTCGTCAACACCCAAGCCCAGCACATGCACCGTATGGCCGGCCCAGGTAACCGAGATCTCGACGCCAGTAATGTATGACATGCCCAAGGCCTGCGCGGTGGCGCGCGCCTCGGCCACCCCCGAAAGTTCGTCGTGATCGGTCAAGGCCCATAGGTTCACGCCGTTGGCATGCGCGCGCGTTGCCACCTCTGATGGCGTCAGAACGCCGTCAGAAATAATGGAATGGCAATGCAGATCAACTTTCACGTGGTTCCGTCAACATCATGGCTGCCGGTGTTCCGGCCCGCCGGTATAAAAAAATAGTTTACGCCTACCCGCGCAGCAAAAACGCTTCTACCGGATCGATTTGATCATCGCTGCGGAAAGTGGGCGCATGCCCAACACCGGGTACGTCCAGCAAGCTTGCGTGCGGATTGCGGCGCAGCATTTCTTGCGCCGCCTCGGCGGTCAACAAGTCGGATAGCTCGCCGCGCACCAGCAATATGGGGCTGGCGACGCTTTCGTATGCCGCCCACAATAGTGCCTCGGACTTGCGCACGGTCTGTTCGGACTGATCGGCAAAGGGCTCGGCGATGCGCAGGTCGTAATGCTTGACCCACTGATCGCCTTCCTGCGTGAACACATGACGGGTCAGCGCTTCCCAGCCTTCCTGGTCGTGCAGGCCAAAGCCGGCCGATATCGTACGAACGTAATCTACCGCCAGTTCGAAAGAGCCAAACCGCATGGGCTCGGCGACATACTGCGCAATACGCGACAGACCCGAAAAATTCAGCCTGGGCCCGATGTCGTTCAACACCATCTTACCTAATTTCAGCGTCTGCTCGGGCGCCAGGCCGGAAGCCCCGCGCGGCGGACGCATCATTGCCGACATGGCCAGCGTGCCCGCCAAGGCCAGGCCGATCAGTCCACCCATGGAGGTGCCTACCCAATCGAGCCGGCCGGGCTGCAGCCTGGCGATCAAGGTCAGCATGTCGGCGGCGTACTGCGGCACGACGTAGCCGGCGCCGTTCAGCAGCCAGTCGGACTTGCCGCGGCCCACGACATCGGGACAGACGACGCGGTAGTGGCGTGACAGCCGTGCCGCCATGCGATCGAAATCGCGGCCGGTGCGCGTGAGTCCGTGCACACACAATAGAACCTGATCGTTGTCAGGATCGCCCCACTCCCAGTAAGCCATCCGGTGGGTGCCGGCAGGGCTGGCGCACATGACGTAGTCAAGTCGGGGCTGGTCGGCAGTAAGTGTCGGCGCTTGAGCGGTCATGGCGGGGCTTTGCAAGAGATTGGGAGCCTTCGATTGTAGCGTCACGCACATTCAGCCTACTCAAACATGCAATGCATGTCCCAAGGCACGTAACGCCGCCTCTTGCACGGCTTCGCCCAGGGATGGGTGGGCGTGTATGGTACCGGCCACATCTTCCAGCGTGGCGCCCATCTCGAGCGACTGCGAGAATGCGGCGGCCAGTTCCGACACGCCACGCCCTACCGCCTGCCAGCCAACAATAAGGTGGTTATCCCGTCGCGCCACCACACGCACAAAGCCATCGGCGGACTCCAGCGTCATGGCGCGGCCATTGGCAGCGAAGGGAAACATGGCGTCCAGGCAATCCAGGCCGGCGGCTTGCGCTTCCTGTGGTGCCAAGCCGGCGGTGGCGATCTCGGGGTCAGTGAAGCAAACGGCAGGTACGGCGGCGGGCGCGTAGCGGCGGCGATGGCCGGCGATGATCTCTGCAACCATCTCGCCTTGCGCCATGGCGCGGTGAGCCAGCATGGGCTCGCCGGTCAGATCGCCAATCGCCCACACATTGCGCATGGAGGTCGCGCATTGATCGTCAATGCGCAACGCCGAGCCATTCATGTCAAGCATCAGGGACTCCAGGCCATAACCCACGGTGCGTGGCCGCCGACCTACCGCGACCAGAACCTGGTCGGCCGGCAGGTCGGTGACCTTGTCTTGCTTGTCCCGCACACGCAGCGCCTTGCCATCGTCCGACATGCCCTGCACCGCGGTCGATAAATACAGCCCCACACCCAAGCGCTTCAAGGAAGCCAGCACCGGGCGCGACAAGGCCGCATCGTAGGCGGGAAGTATGCGGTCTTGTGCTTCGATGATGTCGACCTCGACACCCAGCTTGCGATACGCCATGCCCAATTCAAGACCGATGTAGCCGGCACCCACTACAGCCAGCCGCCCGGGCAGCTTGCTGGGGGACAAGGCCTCGGTGGAAGAAATGACAGGACCGCCGAAGGGCATGAAGGGCAAGGCCACTGGCTCTGAACCGGTCGCAAGCAAGAGGTGTTCGCAGACAATACGCTGCGTCTTGCCGCCGGCCAGGGCAACATCCACCGTCTTGCCATCGACAATATGCGCCTGCCCCTGGACCAGTTGCACGCCATTCTTCTTGAGCAAAGCGGCCACGCCTCCGGTAAGTTTCTTGACGATGTCGTCCTTCCACCCCACCGTGGTGGCCAGGTTGATGGCTGGCGACTGCGCGCTGATGCCCAGCGGCGAACCAGCGGCATACTGCGCAAGCTTATGGAACTCGTCTGCCGCATGGATCAGGGCCTTGGACGGTATGCAGCCTATGTTCAGGCAGGTACCGCCCACATCGGCGGCCTCCACCAGCACCGTAGGTACCCCCAATTGCCCTGCCCGGATAGCTGCCACGTATCCGCCGGGACCGGCGCCAACAATAAGTAGTTTTGTTGTTTCCATGCCTACCCTATTCAACGAACAGCATGGCGGGGCATTCGAGCAAACCACGCACTTGCTGGATGAATTGCGCCGCGTGCATGCCGTCCACCACCCTGTGGTCAAACGACGAGGACAGGTTCATTACCTTGCGAGCCACGATTGCCCCGCCCACGATCATGGGACGTTCGACGATGCGATTCACGCCGACTATGGCGACCTCGGGGTGGTTGATCACGGGTGTCGAGACGATGCCACCCAGCGCGCCGAGGCTGGTCAAGGTAATGGTGGAACCCGTGAGCTCGTCGCGCGAGGCGCGACCGCTGCGAGCTGCAGTAGCCAGGCGGGTGATTTCGCTGGCGCATGCCCAAAGGTCGAGCGCCTCGGCATGGCGGATGACCGGCACCATCAGGCCGGACTCCGTCTGCGCCGCCATGCCCAGATGCACGGCGCCATAACGCGTGACGGCGCCGGCCTCATCGTCGTAACGGGCGTTGATCTGCGGAAAATCGCGCAGGGCCAGCACCATGGCGCGCGCCAGCAGGGGCAGGATGGTGAGCTTGCCGCGTTCGCCGCCCCAGCGCTCATTAAGGCGCAGGCGCAAGGCTTCAAGTTCGGTCACATCGATTTCCTCGACGTAGGTGAAGTGCGGAATGCGACGCTTGGACTCCTGCATCTTCTCGGCGATCTTGCGACGCAGGCCGATTACCGGGATTTCCTGTACGTCGTCCCGCGGCGCCAACCCGCCAGCCGGTCGCAACGATGTCGGCCCAGCGGGGCCGCGAGCCAGGTGCTCGTCCAGATCGGCATGGGTGATCCGCCCGGCCGCTCCGCTGCCCGCAACATACTGCAGCTCTATGCCCAGGTCCCACGCCCGTTTGCGCACCGCCGGAGAGGCCAGCGGTTTCTCGCCCGGCTTGCGCGCCGGCGCGCTTACAGCAGATACCGCCTGGGCAGCAGGCATGAAAATAACCCGCCCCGCGCCGCTGTCGCTTGATCCGGCGCTGGGCCCGCCGCCGGAGTCGGATCTCGCCTCCGAAGACGCTGTTGCCCTTGGCGTGGGCGCCGGTTCAGGCGCGCGTGTTCTCGAATCGCCGCCCTGCGTCTGTTCGCTCGACGATGCTGCATCAACCGCCTTGGCTGCGGGCGCATTGCCCTTGCCCTCCACCTGCAACCGTATCAGTTCGGCGCCGACAGCCATCACCTCGCCAACCTTGCCACCCAGCGCCAGCACTTTGCCATGCACGGGCGATGGCACTTGCACCGTGGCCTTGTCGGTCATGACGTCTGCCAAAATCTGGTCTTCGACGACCTCGTCGCCCGCTTGTACGTGCCACTCCACCAGTTCGACTTCGGCAATGCCTTCGCCGATATCGGGCATCTTGATTACATGCTGTCCCATGCTCAAGCCCCCCGCTTCACGGCTGCGGCTTCCCATGTGGCGCTATCGCCGGCACTCGCTTCCATACAGCCGCGAAATGCCGCGCCGACGCGTGCCGGCCCCGGAAAGTAAGCCCACTCGTGGGCATGCGGGTAAGGGGTGTCCCACCCGGCCACGCGCACTATCGGCGCCTCCAGATGATAGAAGCAATGCTCTTGCACCAAAGTCGCCAGCTCGGCCCCGAAGCCGCTGGTCTGGGTGGCTTCGTGTACCACCACGCAGCGCCCCGTCTTCTTGACCGAGGCCACGATGGTGTCTATATCCACTGGCCACAGGCTGCGCAAGTCGATGATCTCGGCATCAACACCCGATTCGCGAGCCGCGACTTCGGACACGAAGACCATGGTGCCATAGGTCAGTACGGTAAGATCCGACCCCTCGCGGAACACCGAGGCCGAATCCAGCGGAATGGAATAGTAATCGTCGGGCACCAGGCCGAGCGGATGCTTGGACCAGGGCGTTACGGGCTGGTCGTGGTGGCCATCAAAAGGCCCGTTGTACAGGCGTTTGGGCTCGAGGAAAATAACCGGATCGTCGCATTCGATGGCCGCGATCAACAACCCTTTGGCGTCATAGGGATTGGACGGCATGACGGTGCGCAAGCCGCTGACATGCGTGAACAATGCTTCGGGGCTTTGGCTATGCGTCTGGCCGCCGTAGATGCCGCCGCCGCTGGGCATGCGTATGGTCAGGGGTGCAATGAATTCGCCCGCCGACCGATAGCGCAGGCGGGCTGCCTCGGAAACAATCTGGTCCGTTGCCGGATAAAAGTAATCGGCAAACTGGATCTCTACCACCGGGCGCAGGCCATAGGCGCCCATGCCGACGGCGGCGCCCACAATACCGCCCTCGGATATCGGCGCGTCAAAAACCCGGCTGCGGCCATACTTGGCCTGCAGCCCCTCAGTACAGCGGAACACGCCGCCGAAATAGCCGACGTCCTGACCAAAAATCACCACGTTCTCGTCGCGGGCCAGCATGACGTCCATGGCCGAACGCAAGGCCTGGATCATGGTCATGGGGCGGGCGTTATCTGCATTCGTCTTTTTTTCCATGATCACACCCCCATTTGTTGACGCTGCCGGCGCAGGTGCCAAGGCATGTCTTTGTAAACGTCCTCGAACATGGTTGCGACGCTGGATGTTTCGCCGGTCGCCAGCGTGCCGTGGCTTTCGGCCTCTTTTTGCGCCTTAATGACTTCGCGCTCGTATTCTTTTTGGGTACTGGCGTGTTCCGCTTCGCTCCAGGCCCCTACACCAATCAGATGCTGCTTCAGGCGCTCGATAGGGTCGCCCAAGGGAAACCGCGCCCAGTCATCGGCCGGTCGGTATTTGGAAGGATCGTCCGAGGTGGAATGCGGGCCGGCACGGTAAGTGACCCATTCGATCAACGTGGGGCCCAAATTGCTGCGCGCCCGCTCTACCGCCCATCGCGACACCGCGTAAACCGCCAGGAAGTCATTGCCATCAACGCGCAAGGAGGCGATGCCCGTGCCTATGCCGCGCGCAGCAAAAGTGGTGCTCTCACCCCCCGCCAGAGCCTGGAAGGTGGAGATCGCCCATTGGTTATTGATCACGTTAAGGATGACCGGCGCCTGGTAGACATGCGCGAAAGTCAGGGCCGTCTGGAAGTCCGCAGCGGCCGTGGCGCCATCGCCTATCCATGCCGAAGCGATCTTGGTGTCGCCCTTGATGGCCGACGCCATGGCCCAACCCACGGCCTGCACGAACTGGGTTGCAAGATTGCCGGAAATCGAGAAAAAGCCCCGTTCGCGCATGGAATACATGACCGGCAGTTGCCGCCCTTTCAGGCGGTCTTTATCGTTGGAGAAAAGCTGGCACATCATCTCGACCAGGGGCACATCTTGCGCAATCAGCAGATTTTGCTGCCGGTACGAGGGAAAGCACATGTCGCCTGGTGACAGCGCCAGCATCTGGGCCGCCCCTACGGCTTCTTCGCCCAGGCTCTGCATGTAGAACGACATTTTCTTCTGGCGCTGGGCGATCAGCATGCGCGCGTCGTAGATGCGCGTCTTGATCATGGTCTGCAGGCCCTTGCGCAGCAACTGGACGTCGATGTCTTCGGCCCAGGGTCCTACCGCCTTGCCGTCGTCGTCCAGCACGCGCACCAGCGTATAAGCCAGATCGGCGGTGTCGGCAGCGGAAGTGTCTATGGCTGGCTTGCGTACGGCGCCGGCAGGGGCCAGCCGCAGATAGGAGAAATCAGTGGCGTGTCCGGGTCGGCCCGAGGGCTCGGGTACGTGCAGCCGTAGTGGAGTGCTAGTTGTCATGGTCGCTTTTGAAAATGTCTTGTGGAATTTTCGGGACTTCAGTGTGCTTGGCCGCCTTGTGGGCAGCTGAATCTATGATCGCCGATCAGGGTCGAATCTGCAAGTTGGGGCCTGCCCTGACTGCGGGCGCAAAGCTTGCATCAAGGCGTCTGCCAATAGCGCGGCGATGACTGCCGTGTCGCCTTGACCTTCAATGCGACAGCGTTTGAGGTGACCTGGACGGCGCCATCCAGGTCAGTACGCCACACCGTGGCACCGCTGTCGCGCCAGCGCTGTTCAATAAGGGGGCTAGGATGGCCGTAGCGATTCCAGCGGCCAGCCTGGACAATCACATGTTGCGCCCGCATGCTGTCGACGAAGCTTGGGGCGGAAGAGGTTTTGGAACCATGGTGGGCGGCCAAAACGATATCCACATCGGCCAAGCCCCGCTCCACCAATGCCGCTTCCTGGCGTGCGCCGATGTCGCCGGGCAACAAAGCTGCGTGGTAGCGGCCCTGTATATGCAGCACACAACCGCTGTCATTGCGCCGCGCGCGCTTGCGGCTGCGCGTAGCGGGCGCATCGTCCAATGGCCACAGAAACGCAAAAGAAACGCCATCTATGTTCCAGCGCATGCCGTATTGGCACCCGGACTGGGCCAGCGGCATAGGTGGCATTGATGCCTCGGCCAGCATGGCGGCTTCGCGCACCAGATAGGCGTGCAGGCCGAAGGCGCTATAAGACTGCGCCACCGGCACGGCTTCCAGCACACTACGCACACCGCCGGCGTGATCGATATCGGCGTGCGAGACCACCAGAGCATCCAGGCGGTGCACCCCCTGGGTACGCAGAAACGGCGCAATCACGCGTGCGCCGGTGTCAGAGGCGGGGCCGCTGCGCAAACCGGTGTCGAACAGAAAGGCATGACGCATCGTCTGGATGACGATGGCGCTGCCCTGCCCCACATCCAGCGCATGCAGCGTCCATTCGCCTTCACTTGGGCGTTTGGGCATCCAGAACAATGCCGGCGCCATCAATAGCCAGGCGATTCGTCTTCCCGGCAAGCCATAGGGCAAAGCGGCCGCGACAATGCCTGCCACTGCCAGTACGCCGAGAACCAACGGCGTTGCGGCCACCTTGAGCGTGGCCACCGGCAATTGCGCCAGCCATAGCGTAGGAACCATGATGGCAGCCAGCGCAGCGTGGCCCACCCAGGCTGCCAGCTCTGCCAGCGGCGCCAAACCCGGCACCATGGCCGCGGCAGCACTTAACAGGGCCAGCGGCGTCACAATCAGGCTGATGACCGGAATCGCATAGGCGTTGACCAAAGGCGATACCAGCGACACCTCGTGGAAAATAAACGCCAGGAAAGGCATCAGTGCCAGGCTGATGGCCAGTTGCAAGCCACTTGCCATCGCCGCGATAGCCAGCCAGCGCTGACGCCGGCTTTTCGGTAAGCCACCAGCCGCCTGGCCCCACCAAGTGCTGCTTGCCATCAATATATAGACCGCGCCGAAGGACAGCCAGAAACCGCTGGCCAGCAAGGCCCACGGATCGAGCAATACGACAGCAAAGGCCACTACAGACAGCAAGCGCGAGGCGCTGACCGGCAAGCGGACAACATAGGCGGCAGCGATCACCGCGAGCATCAGGAAGGTGCGACGGGCGGGCACGCCCCAGCCCGCCAGCAAGCAGTACAGCCATGCGACCACCAGGGCAGCCAAGGCGGCAGCCAATTGCGCCGGCATCTGCTCGGCCAGCGCCCGGCCGCCCATTCGGGCCCGCCGCCACAACCATAAAGTCAGCGCACCGCCCATGGCGGCAATCATGGTGATGTGCGAGCCGCTGATCGAAACCAGGTGGGTGATGCCTGTACGGTTGAAGACATCCCAGTCTTCCGGCAACACGCTGGCCTGGTCACCGATGGCCAGAGCCAGCAGCACGGCACCATAGCGCTTGCCATCAAGAAACCTGTGCATGGCGGCGCGCACCTCGTGCCGAGCGCGTTGCGCTACAACAGGCAGGCTGGCCCAGGGCTCATCATGCAGCAAGCGGGGCACGCCTCGTACGCTGCCGCTGGCCCGGATGCCATGCGCGAAGGCGTAGGCCTCGTAATCGAAAGCGTGGGGGTTACGCAGCCCGTAAGGCGGCTTCAGGGTCAACGCCATACGCCACACCTGACCGGGAACGATGTCCGGAAAGGCGTAGGGCTGCGTGTTAACCCTTCCATATGGGCCGGCCCATTGCGGCGCGCTCCACGAGACCATAATGCGGCTGGGCACGCCGTCCGGCAGGGACGACAACACCTGGGCCTCGAACTGCCGGGTATCCGGCCCCAGGCGCGGCAGCGCAGCCACGCGCAGCACCACCCGGGAAACTTGATTGATATTGCCGTCCTCAAGACGGTCAGCCAGCCGCAGATCGACGCGCGCAACCGTCGAGAAAAACCCAGCGGCGGCGCAGGTCATAACGACTGCAATGCGCCATCGCCAGCGCGCCGGAGACAAAAATCCAAGCACGGCAGCCACCAACGATCCGCCCAGCGCTATTGCCGCCATCGCAGGGTGGCCGGGCATGGCCGCCAGGCAATGCACCGCCCCGCTGGCGGTGACGAAAGCCAGCAAACTCATACGCCCGGTCATGGCGCCGCGCTCCGAAATCAGTCAGCGTAAGGTGGCAGCGCTTCGGGTGCGGCTGGCTGGGGCCAAATCCGCCCCATCGGAATCTACGGAGCTATCCCAGCAAATCGAGCAATCGGCGCAGTTCCTTCTTCTCGTCTTCCGACAAGCGAGTGCTGATGCGCTCGTCGTGTTGCTTGATGGCGCGACGGATGCTGCGCAGTGCCGCCGTGCCCGAAGCTGTCAAGGCCAGTGAATGCGCACGGCGATCCACGGCAGAATCCGTACGCTTCACATGGCCCAGCTTCTCCAGGGCGTGCACGACCTGCACGGCGCCGGATCGGGCGATGCCCATGGCGTTGGCCAGCTCGGTCAGCTTCATGCCGGCGTTGGCATCCAGCAATGTCATGGCGGAGAAGCGCGGAGGCGTGATCGACCACGCTGCCATGGTTTCCAGGAAGTCTTGATAAATTCGGATCTGCGCGCGGCGCAGCGCATAGCCGACCAACTCGTCCAGCACGCCGTAATCAACGCCGGCCACCTGGGCGTTAAGCCGCTGACTGGGCCCCGGCACTGTCGGGTCGCCCTCGCCCGTATTCATTCGCTTGCTCACAACCGTATTCACTTGGGAGAAAAACGAACGTTAACCGAGTTGCCGTCGGCCTCATAGGCTGGGGTAAATCCCGATAGGCGGGGGGATAGACCATATTGTTATGATGCATAACAAATAATCGACGCAGGGAGATGGCTGGTGAAAGTAACGATCGTGGGCGCCGGAATCGGTGGACTGACGCTAGCGCTGATGCTGCATCAGCGCGGCATCGACTGCGAGGTATTCGAAAGCGTGCGCGAGCTCAAGCCGCTGGGCGTCGGCATCAATCTGTTGCCGCATGCGGTGGCCGAGATGACAGCGATCGGCATGCTGGACACCCTGACCGCACACGCCATACACACCAGCGCCCTGCACTATTACAACGTGCATGGCCAGCCCATCTGGCAAGAGCCCCGCGGGCTGGCGGCCGGATACCCCGTGCCGCAGCTTTCGATACATCGCGGCGAACTGCAGTTGGCCCTGGCCGACGAGGTCGTTCGGCGCCTGGGCGCACAGTGTTTGCATACTGGCATGGCCTTCGAGTCGCTCCAGCAAGATGGCCAGGGCGTGACAGCACGCTTCCGTAATCGCCATAGCAGCAGCGTTGACGAGGTCAGGTCCGACCTGTTGATAGGCGCCGATGGCATCCATTCCGCCGTGCGACATTTCTTCTATCCCACCGCTGACGAATTGCGCTTCTCCGGACGCATGCTTTGGCGTGCCATCACCGACGCGGAGCCTTATCTGGATGGCAAGACCATGTTCATGGCTGGCCATCAAGACCAGAAATTCGTTTGCTACCCCATCTCTGAGCCGCTGCGCCGGGACGGCCGTTCGCGCATCAACTGGATAGCCGAGCTGCGTATTGACCAGTCCGATCGCCCGCCCATGGACTGGAACCGCCAGGTCAGCGCGTCGGTATTCGAAGACCGGTTCGCCACCTGGAAGTGGGACTGGATCGACATCCCGGCCATCATCCGGGGCGCCGAGGCCATTTACGAGTTCCCGCTGGTCGATAAAGACCCCTTGCCCCGATGGACGCATGAGCGGGTCAGCTTGCTGGGCGACGCCGCACACCCGATGTATCCCATAGGTTCCAACGGCTCGGCACAGGCCATCCTGGACGCCCGTTGTGTAGCTGACCGGCTAGTGGCGCTGGATGCCAGGCGCGGCGGCAGCACCGAATTGGCACTGAAAGAGTACGAGGCCGAACGTCTGCCCGTAACGGCAGGCATCGTACTGAAAAACCGTCTTAACGGACCCGAGCAAGTCATGCAAATCGCGCACGAGCGGGCTCCTGCCGGCTTTGCGCACATCCATGATGTCGTGCCGCAGCAAGAGCTGGAAGAGATCTCGCTGC
Source organism: Pollutimonas thiosulfatoxidans (assembly GCF_004022565.1). Lineage (NCBI taxonomy): Bacteria > Pseudomonadati > Pseudomonadota > Betaproteobacteria > Burkholderiales > Alcaligenaceae > Pollutimonas > Pollutimonas thiosulfatoxidans. The sequence continues at coordinate 885,341 of NZ_CP022987.1, read as the reverse complement.
AATACAAGCGGCTGGCAGGATTCGACCCCGCAGCCCTTAAGGCATCGCAGTCATCTGGCGGCAAGGCCGCGCCCGCAACCACCAACCAGGAAAAACAGTCATGACGGCTATCCATACACCACCTGCGGTGGAGCATCTGGCAACGCTTACCGTCGAGGTCGCGGCGCCACAGGAAGTGGGTGCGACCCCATTTGGAAACCGACGTGTCATACCGATTACCGGCGGCACGGTTTCGGGGCCGGTATTCAACGGACGTATTCTGCCGGGCGGCGCCGATTTCCAGTTGATCAGTTCGCCGACCTATACGGATATCCATGCACGCTATGTCATCGAAACCGATCAAGGCGAACAGATATATGTCGAGAACACCGGCATCCGGACCGGGTCGCAGGAAGACATCCGCTTGTTGGCCCAGGGCCTGCCCGTGGACCCGGCGCGCATCTACTTCAGAAGCATCCCGCGATTCGAGACGGCGGCACCCAGGCTCGCTTGGTTGAACACCCACTTATTTCTTGGAACCGGTGCGCGCTATCCCGATCGCGTTGAACTTAACTTTTTTGTCGTCCGCTAGTACTACCCACAATAAACCTGGAGACTTCCCACATGAAACTCAAGTCCATCAGCCGCGTGCTATTCGCCGCCGCCCTATCCTTCGCGGCCAGCACGGCCTTCGCCGCCTTTCCTGAACAGCCCATACGCCTGACTGTAGGGTTCCCGGCAGGTACTGGCCCGGACATCGTCGCCAGGACGGTGGGCGATCAGATGTCGCAGGAACTGGGTCAACCCGTAGTCGTGGAAAACAAGGCGGGGGCCGGTGGGCAGATCGCTGCGTATTCCGTTGCCCGCGGCACACCCAACGGCTACAACATACTTCTTGGCGAAGTCGGCTCCATCAGCATTTCGCCTGAAACTACGGCCAACCTTTCGTACAAACCGATAGAAGAATTTGAGCCCATCACCGAAGCGGTACGCACGAACTTCGTTCTGGTGACGCCGGCCGACTCTCCCTATAAAACCCTGGCCGAATTCGTAAAGGCTGCAAAAGAAAGCACGGACGAATTCAACATCGCCACCTTTGGCGCCGGCACGCCCGGCCACTTTGGGGCGGAGATGCTGGCCGAGGCTGGCGGCTTCAAGATCGTACCCATCCACTATCGCTCCACCGGCGATGCCGTCACCGCCATCATGAGCGGTCAGGTACAAGGGGCCTTCGTCACGACGTCCATGGCTGCACCGCAGTTGGCGGGCGGAAAAATGGGCGCGCTGGCAATCACGGGCGCAGAGCGGGCCAAGATGCTGTCCCAGGTTCCTACATTCAAAGAGCTGGGGATGCCCGACGTTGATTTCGGCGCCTGGTTCGCATTCTTTGCTCCCAAAGGAACTCCCGACGCGGCGCTAAACGTACTTAACGAAAAAACGATTGCAGCGTTGCAGGCCGAAAAAGTCCGGAAAGTGCTGGAGGACAGCGGCTTCGTGATCGTGGGATCTTCGCGCGAAGATCTGTCATCCCTGCTGGTGTCCGAACAACGCCGCTGGTCCGAAGTCGTAAAAAAGACGGGCTTCAAGATCAACTAAGCAGTTATAGCAGCAGCCAGGCGCGGCAGTACCCGCCTGGCGTTGGCAGCCGTTGCGCGGTCCACCTCTTGCCGAGAGATGCCGCGCAATTCGCCCAAGGCATCGGCAATGCGCGCCACCTCGCCAGGCTCGTTGCGCGGTACCGGTCCGCCAGGCCGGCCCAGCCAGGACGGGGGTATGTCCGGGGCATCGGTCTCTAGCACTATATGCGCCAGCTCTACCTGACTGGCCAGGCGCCGTATCTGCAGCGCCCGCGTATAAGTCATGGCGCCACCAAAGCCCAATGCGAAGCCCTGGTCGATGAATTGCTCGGCCTGCTGGAAGCTGCCATTGAAGGCGTGCGCTATCCCGCCTATGGGTGCCCGGCGGCGCAAATGCTTCAACAAAATATCTTGCGAGCGCCGCACATGCAGCAATAGCGGCAGTTGGTAGCGCAGGGCCAGATCAAGCTGGGCAGCATAAAAGACTTCCTGCTTCTCGCGCATGGCCGGCTCTTTGAGCGCCGGGATGAAATAATCCAAGCCGATCTCGCCGATGGCAACAAAGCGCGGATCGTCCAGCGCCTGCTCTATGCGAGCTTGCAGCGCGTCCAAGTCGGACAGCTGGGCTTGCGGTACGCAGATGGGATGGATGCCCAAGGCATAGGCGCCGCCCGGGAAGGAATGCGCCAAGTCGCAGACCGCATCGAAATTACTGCGCGCCACGGCCGGTATGATGATGGCCCCCACGCCCTGGTTCGCCGCCCGCCCAATCACAGCTGGCCTGTCGGCATCAAACTCGGCAGCGTCCAGATGGCAATGGGTGTCTATCAGCATAAGTCCTCGTGCTAGCGCCCCGTACAAGCGCAGCTTAAGTCTGCGGCAAAGGAGGTGTTTCCGCGTCGACCAGCAGGCCCTTGTCCATGTACAGGCGGCGATGCGCCAGCGCGGCCAGGGCCGGATCATGGGTGACGATAGCAAAAGCCGTACCGAAGTCGCGATTCACCTGCACCAGCAGGTCAAACATGCTCTCTGCGGTATAGCGGTCCAGATTTCCGGTGGGCTCGTCAGCCAGCACGCATGTGGGCCGGGTAACCAGGGCACGGGCCAGCGCCACACGCTGACGCTCGCCGCCCGACAACTGGCCGGGATAATGATCCATGCGCTGTGCCAACCCCACTTGCTCCAGCACTTCCTGGGCCCGTTCGCGAGCCCGATTGCGGTTCTCGCGCCGAACAATCAAAGGCATGGCGACGTTATCAAGCGCCGAAAACTCCGCCAGCAAATGATGGAACTGGTAGACGAAGCCCAGGCTGCGATTGCGCAACTGGCTGCGCTTGGATTCGGACAGGCCTTCGGAAGATACGCCGTCGACAAATACCGTCCCGGAGGTGGGCTGATCGAGCAAGCCCAGGGTGTGCAGCAAGGTACTCTTGCCCGACCCCGAAGCGCCAACAATGGCGACCATCTCGCCCTGGTCCACATGCAGGCTGACATCGCGCAGCACGCGGATTTCCTGCCCGCCTTCCTGATAGGTCTTGACCAGGTTACGCGCCGACAGCGCATGCTTTACTTGGGTATCAATCATGGCGCAGTACCTGTGCCGGTTGCAGACTGGACGCGCGCCAGCTGGGATACAAAGTCGCCAACAGCGACAGGATCAACGACGTGGCGGCAATGATGATGATGTCGTCCATCTGGGGGTTGGATGGCAGCTCGCTGATGAAATAAATTTGCTGGGGCAGGAACTGCACACCCATCAGCCGTTCAATGAAAGGAACAATGACATCAATGTTATAGGCGACCAGCATGCCCAGGCCCACGCCCACCAGGGTTCCCACGACGCCTATCAAGGAGCCCTGCACCAGGAAAATACGGGCGACTTCACGCGGGGTGGCACCCAGGGTGCGCAGTATGGCGATATCCGACCGCTTGTCCTTCACGGCCATCACCAGCGACGACAGCAAATTGAAAGCAGCCACAGCCACGATAAGCGCCAGAATCAGGAACATCATGCGTTTCTCGGTCTGGACGGCGGCAAACCAGGTGCGGTTATTCTCGGTCCAGTCGCGAGCCTGCACGACGGACGGTAAATCCTGCCGCAGTTCATGGGCGACCCGGGGCGCCTGCTGCATGTCCTGGATGCGCAGTCTGACGCCGCTGCTGCCGCTATCGCGGAACACCTTGGCGGCATCTTCAAAGTTGATGAAAGCCAGCGAGGCGTCGAACTCGTAGTAGCCAGAAGAAAAGATGCCGCTGACGGTGAACTGGCGCATGCGCGGCGCAAAACCGGCCGGTGAGATCGACCCCTGCGGCGCCAACACCATAACGGTGTCCCCGGTAGTCACGCCCAGCATGCCAGCCACCTGGTTGCCCAAAACGATGTCATAGCTGCCAGGCTTCAGCGCGTCGAGCTGCCCCGCTATCATCTGGCCGCTTACGTCGGACACGGCGTCCTCGCGACCTGGGTCGACACCGCGCACCTGCACACCGGTCAGCGCATCGCCCCGAACAATCATGCCTTGTGCTGCCACGAAAGGCGCGGCACCGCTAACCTGGGAATTCTCCTTGGCGATCGCGGCAATCTGCTCCCATTCGGCCAGCACCTGCTCTGGCGCCATGCCTTGCACATAAAGCTCGACATGCGGCAATACCGACAACATGCGGTCGCGCACCTGGGTCTGGAAACCATTCATCACGGACAGCACGATAATCAGCGCCGCCACACCCAGGGCGATGCCCGCCATGGAGCTGGCTGCAATGAAGGAAACGAAGCGGTCGCCCCCGCCCGTACGTCGCCGGGATCGCGCCAGGCCGGCGTATCGGGCCCCTATCCACAATTCATAAGACATCGTTCAAGCCACCGTTATCCGTTAACACTACAATTCGGAAATGCGAATCGTACTACCTGGCGCCTTGCCTGACCCGCGCGAGGCTGGCGAACTGACCTCTTATCTGCACGAGAACGCGCCTACCCTGGCGCGCTGGCTGGAACTGGGCCGCGCCCGCAGCACACCCGCCGACCCGGCGCAAACAGGCTGCACACCCTACGAAACCTGGCAACTGCGCGAGCAGGGCTTTCAGCCCGAACCTGGCCAGAATTTTGCCACAGGCCTGGGCCCTTTACGCTTGCACGATACCGCAGAGCGCGCCAACGTGCCGCCGGAACAAGCCGTGTGGATGGTCGAACTGGTGCATGTATCGCCATCGCGCGACGGCGCCGCACTGTTGCCGGCGGCCGACCTGGCCATCACGCCTGAGCAGAGTGTAGCCTTGTTCGAATCCGCCGAACCGCTGTTTGCGGAGGTGGGCTTCGGCTTGCATCGCAGCAGTTTGCAGCACTGGCGCATCGATCTTCCCGATGGTTACAGCCCCGTGGTGGCCAGCCCCGTCCTCGTCAGCCTGACATCGGTCAACGATTGGTGGCCTCAAGGCCTGGAAGACCGCCCCTGGCGCCGCCTGGTCAACGAGGTACAGATGCTATGGTTCGATCACCCGGCAAATCAGGCGCGATACGAACTGGGGCAGATGCCCGTGAATAGTCTCTGGCTGTTTGGCGGCGCACGTCCCGATCAGTTGACCCCCGCAGCCCCCGACCCTGATACGCAAGTGCATGCTCAACTGCTGGCTTACAGCACGACGCACGACTGGGGCGGATGGCTGGCTGCGCTAAAGGATCTGGAAGCACGCGTTTTCCGGCCGCTGTCCGGCCAGCCGATGCCGGAACTGATACTGACGGGAAGCGACCGCATCGTGCAATTGAGCAAGCCGGCACGATGGAGACAATGGCTGCCTGTCAGCCGCAACGCATGGAGCAACTGGTGGTCATCCCCAAACTAAGCACACGGCCGGCAAACTTCGAAGCCGCCCGTATTCTTGAGGCGGCCGGCATACACCCCTTGCTATCCCGCCTTTGGGCCGCGCGCGGGGTGTGCCACCCCAGCGAAACGAAATTGGTGTGGTCAGCCATGATCCCACCGGGCCAGCTAACCCACGTACAAGTCGCCGCCGCGCTGCTCGCCGACGCGATCCAGGCCGGCAAGCGCCTGTTGATCGTGGCCGATTACGACTGCGATGGCGCCACCGCCTGCGCGGTGGGTCTGCGCGCGCTGCGCAGCATGGGTGCGATCGTCGACTTTCTGGTGCCCAACCGCTTCGAGACCGGCTACGGCCTCTCGCCTGCGGTGGTCGATCTGGCCGTGCAGCACCATGCGGGCCGGCCCGACTTACTGATTACGGTGGACAACGGCATTGCCAGCGTGGATGGCGTAGAGGCCGCAAACGCGGCCGGCATCGACGTATTGATTACCGACCACCACTTGCCGGGCGAGGTGTTGCCCCGCGCCCTGGCCATCGTCAACCCCAACCAGGCAGGCTGTGGGTTTCCCTCCAAGAACCTGGCCGGCGTGGGCGTTATTTTTTACCTGATGCTGGCACTGCGGGCAGAGTTTCGCCAACGCGGCGTCTACCCCGCGGACGGCGGGCCGCGGCTGGATCAACTTGCCGATCTGGTCGCATTGGGCACCGTCGCCGATGTCGTCAAGCTGGACGCCAATAACCGTCTGCTGGTGACGCAAGGCTTGCAAAAGATGCGCAGCGGACGGATGCAGGCCGGGCTGCGCGCCCTCTTTGCCGTCGCCGGGCGCGAACCGCGACTGGCCAGTGGATTCGACCTGGGTTTTGCGCTGGGCCCCCGCATCAACGCTGCGGGGCGCTTGGCCGACATGAGCATAGGCATCAACTGCCTTACCACCGACGACGAGGCACTAGCTCTGCAATTGGCCCGCGAGCTGGACTCGATGAACCAACAACGCCGTGGGATCGAGGCCACCATGCGCGAGGAAGCGCTGGCGGCCATGGAGGCGGCCAGCCCCACTATCGGCGCAACCGTCTGCGTTTACCATCCCGAATGGCACCAGGGCGTGGTCGGTTTGGTGGCATCAAGGCTGAAGGAAACCTATTGGCGTCCCACGCTGGCCTTTGCCCGCTCGGATGCCGGCGAACTGCGGGGGTCGGGACGCTCGATTCCGGACGTACATCTGCGCGATGTGCTCGACCTGGTCTCCAAACGCCACCCCGGCATTATCCTGAAGTTTGGCGGGCACGCGATGGCGGCCGGGCTGACGCTGCGCGAAGACGCCTATGAGGTTTTCCTGGAAGGTTTCGACGCTGCGGTAAAAGAGTTATGCGGACGGGCCAGTTTCGATCCCATCATCGAGACCGACGGTTCGTTGGAAAGCGGTTATGCCAATGCCGACGTGGCCGGACTGCTGCAACAGCAAGTCTGGGGCGCTGGCTTCCCAGCCCCTATTTTCAGGGATACTTTCCGTGTTCGTCAGCAACGACTGCTGAAAGAAAAACACCTGAAGCTGAATCTGGAGCGCGGACACCAACGCTTCGACGCCATCTGGTTCAACCACGCGGACGCCCTGCCCGAGTACATCGATGCGGCTTATCGGCTGGACCAGAACGTCTGGAATGGCATGGTGACCGCGCAACTGATCATCGAGTACGCCTGCGCGCCCGAATAGCGTCTGACGTTTCGCCGCGCCGCCCGGCCGGAAGCGTGGCCAGCAGTAGCCCGGCCAGGGCGATGGCAAAAGCGACCAGTTGGGTGCCGGTCAACGACTCACCGAGCACCAGCACCCCCACCAGCGCAGCGCTGATGGGCAGCATCACGGTAAAGACGCCGGCACGCGACGCCGGTACCGACTTCAATCCCGTCATCCACAGCCACACGGTCCAGACGCTGGCCGCCAAGGCATAGAAGACCAGCAGCAGCCACATATCGGCCCCAACGCTCGAAAAATCGAAATCCAGGGCAATATACAAGCCAAACGGAGTCATCAACACAAAGCCCCAGAGATTGATGATGGCGCTGATGCGCTTGGGGCTAAGCACCCGTGTCAGCTTCTTGCCAATGACGGCATAGGCTCCCTCGCAAATAACCGCCCCGAACAGCAACAGATTACCCAGCCATGCGCGGGCTGATCCCCCTCGGTCGCCTCAAGGGCCGCCTGGCTGGCGCTGGGGTCCACCTGCGCCAGCGACAGCAAGCCTATGCCCAGTGCCCCGCAAGCCACGGCGGCCCAGACTCGCGGTCCTATCTCTTCCTTCAGGAAGATCCAGCTCATCAAGGCCACCATCGCGGGGATGAAAGACATGATCACCCCGGCCGACACGGCACTGGTCATGCTCACGCCGGTGATCATGCACAGCGTAAAGAGAAAGTTGCCTAAAAACGATTCCAGGAAAATCAGCACGCGGCTGCGCGCCGACAAGGGTTGTTCGCTTGCCGGCTTGCGCAGCCAACGCAGCATGGCGACGCCGCCTATGCCAAAACGCAGCCAGCCCAGCAGGAATACAGGCAGCACCACGGCCAGAGGTTTGGTCAGCGCCACATAGGCGCCGACCAGGGACATGCTGAGCGCCAGGCAGCCATAGGCGGCAAGGCGTTGAGAAGTACGAGTCATGCGCCATTATCGCTTAGCCGCAACCTACGGGCAGCCGCCCGGCTTTACTGTGCTTTCTGCTGATCCGTGCACCCGGGCTGATCCTGCATCATTTGCATGGCGCCTTCCTTGATTTGCTCCGGCGTCAGGTCGCGCACGTGCGTGGCGACCGACCAACGGTGGCCGTAAGGATCTTCCAGCACCCCATAGCGATCGCCCCAGAACATTTCCTGCACGGCCATGATCTCCCTCGCTCCGGCTTCTACGGCCTTCTTCATGGCCGCATCGGCATCCTGCACATACAAATGAACGGTAACCGGCGTGCCCTTGAGCGTTTTTGGGCTGAATGAACCCCACTGCGGAAACTCGTCCACCAGCATGATGGCCGCCCCGCCTATCCGTATGCTGGCGTGCGCCAGCTTGCCGTCAGGCATGTCCATCCTGCCCTCTTCCTGGGCACCGAAAGCCTTCTGGTAGAACGCGATGGCATCGCTTGCGCCGTCGCAAACCAGATGGGGCGTCACGGCACTCATGCCCAAAGGAATAGCGCGCGTCTTCTGCTGATTGTCGGGTGCTATGTCGAACAAGGCCTTGCCGGTCTGCATATCGAACGGCGCCGAGAAGTGTTCGTGCACGATCAGCCACTCGCCGCCGATCTGCCGATAAGTGGTGGTCATGCGCATCCAGGCGCCCTGGGTTTGGCCTGCATCGTCGGTACCGCCGCAATAGACCAAGGCGTGCACGACAGCTAAGTCCTGCACCGCATGCGTGGCGGCCTCCTTGACCTCGAACATGCCTGGCCCCTGGCACATCTGCATGCAGGCCTCCCAATGCTTGCGGTAGGCTTCCTTGCCCTTGAATTGCAGTTGCTGTATGGCGTCGTAGGCTACGACATCCGTTGCGTAGTGCGCCATGATGGCATCGGTATCCTTGGCCAGAAATGCGGCTATCCAGCTGTCGAGCCGCTGCCGTACAGCGGCCTCTTCGGTCTTGCTTGCTGCGTCCATAAGTGTCTCCTCGATGGTGGGTTGGAGAGTGGACTTTACCACCTCTTAGTCCTACAAAACAACCAACAAATATGGTTCTAGGACTAATATGTTAGACTGTAACCTATGGCAATAAAACGAAGCTACGAAGACGGCTGCGCGGCCGCCCATGCACTGGACCTGGTGGGCGAACGCTGGGCGCTGCTGATCGTTCGCGAACTCTTGCTGGGTCCCAAGCGCTTTACCGACATACGGGCGGGGCTGCCCACCATCAGCCCCAACGTGCTTTCGCAGCGACTTACCGAACTGGAAGCCAGCGGCATCCTGCAGCAGCGCAAACTGCCGCCACCCGCTTCCATCCAGGTCTACGAGCTGACGCCTTGGGGCGCAGAGTTGGAACCGCTGGTGTTGAATTTGGCCAGATGGGGGGTGCGGTCACCGACATTCCGACGCGGCGCGGCGTTGGGCACCGACGCGCTCATCCTGTCTTTCAAGGCGATGTTTGCGCCGGCCGCCGCCCTTAAGCAGCGTGTCACGATCGAACTGCGGGTGGCCGAAGCACCGTTTTTTGCCATTGTCGACCGCGGCAAGCTGGAAGTGGGCCGCGGCCCGGCAAGCGCGCCCGACGCTGTCCTTAGCGCCGACCCAGCCACGGTATTGTCACTGGCCTATGGCAAGGCCGATCTGGATCTCATGGCCGCGAGCGGCCAGGCCGAATACTTGGGCGACAAGACTGCCTTGCTGCGATTCTTCTCATGCTTCGCGTTGCCGGCACCGGCCGGCAGCGACTAAAGTCGCGAAGACAGCACGATTCCGCTTACGATTAGGGCAAAGGCCACGGCATGGTAAATATGCGGCGACTCACCCAGAAACGCGGCAGACATCAGTGCGGCAAACAGCGGCGTCAAGTTATTGAAGAAGCCTGCCGTTGTGGGCCCTACCCTTTGCACACCCATCCCCCAGCAGCGAAACGCCACGATGGCAGGCCCCACCGCCACATAAAGCAGTGCCGCGGCCAGCGGCCAGCCCCATTGGATGCTGGCATCAGTCCAGGCCCACTCGCCGGCGGCAAAGCCGCCGGACCAGACCACACCGAAAGAAACCTGGGCCAAAAGAAAGGCGGCCCAGTTGGCACGCAGATGGTCGCTGCGGCTGGGCTGAATCAAGAGCCAGCTATAAAAGGCCCAAATGATGGTGGCGACAATCATGAAAATATCGCCGGCCACAAAATGCAGCTGCAACAACTGGCGCCAATCGCCCTGGCCCAGCACCACCAGCACACCCGTGATCGACAGCCCGGCGCCCACGATTTGCAGCATGGCGATACGGACACGGAAGAACAACAGCCCCACCAGCAGCATCCATACCGGCATGCTGGCGCCCACCAGGGTCACATTGATGGGTGTGGATGTGTGCAGCGCCATGTACTGCAAGGTGTTGAACAGACCAACGCCCAATAGTCCCAGCAAGGCATAGCGCTTGCGATCGGCCCACAGGCCGCTGCCGCGGCGAAATACCGAATAGCCCAGCGGCAGCAGCAATAGCAGCGCGATGCCCCAGCGAAAAAAGTTGAGCGTGATGGGCGGAATCAGATCATTCACGACCCGGCCCACTACGGCGTTGCCCGCCCATAACAAAGGCGGAACCAGCAGCAGCAAGGCAGTCGAAGGAGTTATTTTTTGCGTCATGGTGGGGCAGAAATCGGACAGCGCAACGCGCGCCTGCCGCGGCCCGTATCGTAACGCATGGCACTCAGCCGGAGGTTTGATCTCCCGCGAAAGGCTCGAGCAACTGATGAGCCAGGTCTACATCAGCCTCGTCGACCATCAGCATCTGAGCATTCAGGCTATTGGTGATCGGCCCCGGGTACATCGAGCTGAAAGCGCCGCCGCGCATCAGGAAGCGAACCCCATAGGCCTGCATCAAGGACACGATCACGGCCGCTTCGGACTCTGATTTTGGAGCATAGATTGGTATCATGGCTAATTGTCCAATAATTGCGCTACAAGACCATATTAGCGGTAAGCCCGCCACTTGCGTCCGGCAGCGCCCCGATCCGGCTCGGAGCAGACCATCCCATGGCAGTGTTCGAAATCAATTCCATCGTCGATTCCCTGAAATCCGCACGCCAAGACTGGCGTGCCTCGCAACACCGCTCGCGTGAGCCAGGTGGCCGCGAGTTTCCTTCACCACAAGCCATCGCCGGCATTCTGGAGGACCTCAAAGGCGTGCTTTTCCCCATGCGCCTGGGGCCTCTGTGCCTGCGCCAGGAAAGCGAAGACTTCTATATCGGCCATACCTTGGATTCCGCCCTGCACGCCCTGTTGGGCCAGGTTCGGCTCGAGCTTCAGTACGAGCTACGAGAGCACAAGCTAAGCAGCAACGACATCGAACAAAAGGCCGTTGCCTGTGTGCAATCGTTCGCCAATGCCTTGCCCGAAATACGACGCATGCTGGACGCCGATGTGTTGGCGGCGTACCAAGGCGACCCTGCTGCGCGCAGCGTCGATGAAGTGCTGCTTTGCTATCCGGGTGTACTGGCAATGATCCATCATCGCATCGCCCATCAGTTCTACAACCAAGACCTGCATTTGCTGGCGCGCATGTCGTCCGAACTGGCGCACTCGCAAACGGGCATCGACATTCATCCGGGTGCACAGATCGGCCCCAGCTTCTTCATCGACCATGGCACCGGCGTCGTTATCGGCGAAACCGCCATCATCGGCAAGGGCGTGCGTATTTATCAGGCGGTCACGCTGGGGGCCAAGCGCTTTCCCACCGACGCCAACGGCAAGATCGAAAAAGGCCTGCCCCGCCACCCCATCGTTGAAGACGACGTGGTCATATACGCGGGTGCAACCATACTGGGTCGCGTCACGCTGGGGCGCGGCTGCACCATAGGCGGCAACGTATGGCTTATTAACGATGTGCCGGCCGGCGGCCATGTTACCCAGGCAGACTCGCAAGGCATGGGTACCTGCGACCCGGCCGCGGCAGTGGCAGGCGCCTGACCCAGTTTAAATAAGGTCCAGCCCCTGTAGCATGACCAGCAGAATAAGCACCGGCGAAACATAGCGCAGCAGCAGGAATAGCAGCGCTGAAAGCCTGCGGTTGGCCAAGCCGCCGCGGTTCGAAAGCTCGTCCTGCAGCTTGTCCCGGCCCCAGCTCCAGCCGACGAACAAAGCAATCATGATGCCGCCCACCGGCAGCAGCACCATGGACGAGACCCGGTCAAACAGGTCAAACATAGTCAAGCCCAATATACGGAAGTCAACCAGCACACTGCCCGACAATGCGCAGCTTGCACCGGCAATCAACAACAAAATCAGAGTGATGGCGGTCGCGCGGCGCCGCGACCACCCCAGGCGTTCGTGCAGGATGGCCACCGGCACCTCCATCAAGGACAGCATGGCCCCAATGGCGGCGATCGATGTCAGGATAAAGAAGACCACCATCAGGGCATGGCCCATGGGGATCTGCGAAAACACCGCTGGAATGGTAATGAATACCAGGGACGGCCCGACGGACGGCTCGAACCCGAAGGTGAACACGGCAGGAAAAATCGCAATACCGGCCAGCAAGGACACGGACAGGTCTGCCACCATGACGCGCAAGGCCGTTGCAGGGATGTTCTGATCGTCGCGGAAATAGCTGCCGTAGGTCATCATGGTACCCATGCCGATGGAAAGCTTGAAGAACGCCAAGCCCATGGCCGTCAGGATCACCGCCGCATCAATACGCGTAAAGTCGGGTTTGAATAAAAACGCCAGGCCCTCGGCCGCTTTATCCAACGACAAGCTGAAGCCGCACACCAGCAACAGCAGCAAAAATAGCAGCGGCATCAGCTTCTTGGTGATGGCCTCGATACCGCGCGTCACACCCAGCGTAAGAATGCCGCCGATCAGGACCAGGACTATCCACTGCCAGATCAGGGACTGCCACGGATCGCTGACCAGTGCGGCGAATGCCGCCTCGGTCACTCGCGGATCGCTACTAAGCAAACCACCCCTGCGGCTTTGACGACATACGCGAACACCCAAGCAACCACTTGGGAATAAAACGCCAGGATCAAAAACGCCGCCAGCATGCCCGATACGCCTATCAACCACCACGGCAAGCCTGGACGCGGGGCCAATTGCTGTAAAGCGGTAATGGGATTGGCCTTGGCGCGTCGGCCCAGCGTGATCTCAGCGATCATCACGGGCAAACCGACTAACAACGTGGCCAGCAAGTAGATCAGCAGGAAGCCGGCGCCGCCGTTCTCACCGGTCAGCGAAGGGAACTTCCAGATGTTGCCCAGGCCCACAGCCGAGCCCAGGGTGGCGGCAAGCACACCAAAACGCGAAGAGAAGCCTTCACGTGACGCGGGCGCTGCCTTGGTCATAATCGAGCCCCGCCACTGTCACTGTATAAGCTAGTGGCAGTCAGGCACGTTTTGGTCCAGATAGACTTCGAAGGCAATATCGCGCACCCTTTGCTGATTCAGCTTGGCCAGATAGCTATCGGCTTTCCAAGCGGCGGCCAAACGCTTCGTTGCTGCAACCGTAGCAGCATCGTCGGCCGGCACAGCGAACACCAACGGGCTGACCGATGAGGGTCGCAACTGAGCGGAAAACTTCTTCCATTCCGGAAAGGTCAGCAACTGCTCCAGCATCACATTATCGTGCACCGCTGCGTCACAACTGCCTATGCGCAGTGCCAGCAAGGAATCCGCCGGCGCGCGCTTGACCATTTCAATAGCCCCATACTGAGACGCCATCTTGCCAACATAGCGGCTGCCTTCCGACAGACATACTGTACGCCCTTTCAGTTGCTCCCACGAGGTGATGTCGGTGTCGGTGCGCATGATGGCCATCGCACCAGCCTTGTAGCCTGTAGGAATGGTCACCAGCGTAGCAGGCAGCGACTGCTGCGGCTCCAGGGCTATCAAGCTGGCCCTGGGCGCTGCCGGGTCAGCAGCTGTAGCGGCGACCTGCGTGGTCGAAACAGCCACCAGCCGGGCCCGCATGCCCTCAGCCAGTGCTTCAGCCAGCGCCGTATCGACGGCCTCGGGCGTACGCACCTTGGTGCCACCCACGAAAGGCGGCACCACATAATGCATGCCCACTATCATGGCTTGCTTGCCGGCAAGGGCATCCTGCGCCAACACCGCCCCGCCGCCAGCAAGCGCGAGCACTGTGGCGGCCAGCAAGCTCATGCATCCAAATGGCAGTTTCGCAGCCATGTTCACCACCTTCACACGTATTGGTAACGCAACAGGCGACGCTTGAGGTTCTCCAGGATTACCTGGTCGATCAGCGTAGCCAGAATGGCGATGGTAAGAATATTGGCCATCACCCCCACCATGTCGGCGGTCTCGCCCGCATAGGCCAGCGAGCGCCCCAGGCCTTGTCCGAAACCGATCAGCATCTCGGCCGAGATCAAGGCACGCCAGGCATTGCCGAAGGCCAGCTGCGCGCCTGTAATAAGCTCGGGCATGACAGCGGGAAGATACACCCGCTTGAGCATGTCCCAGCGGCTGGCACCCATGACTCGCGCCGCCGACACATGCACATTAAGCACGCTTTCGGTCGCGTTCATGACCGACAATGCCGCCGGAAAAAACGCCGCCAGCGCAATGACGACGATGATGGGCATATTGCCAAAGCCCATCAATATCAGGAACAAGGGCACCCAGGCAATCGATGGAATCGACTGCAGGATAATGATGGCGGACTTGAGCACTTCGCGAAAGAAGAACAGCACGCCGCCGATCAGGCCAAAGCCAACGCCAAAGGCCAGTGCAGCGCCATAGCCCAGGCCCAGCCGGAACAAACTGCCATAGAGCGCATCGCGGAACTCTCCGCTTTGAACGTCGTGCCACAAGCGAACCATGACGGTCCATACATCGGGCATCAGGAAGTCGGGCAAAGACCATGCTGCCGCCTGCCAGAACAGCAGGATGGACAGTACGGCAACAAGCATGGCTATTTTTTTTCTGAAGCCGGAAATTCGAATCTGGGTGCTCATGAGGGCTTGAAAATGCAAGATGGCCGGTATGTGCCGGCCATCTTAGTAAGAAGAAATACCGTCTGACGACAGGTACGCCGCGCTGCGGATTACCCGCAAGCGCGTCATTTTATAGCTTGCGCGCTTCCTGCCATTCCAGATCGATAATCGTGCTGACATCAAAAGGCTGGCCATCGCGAGTTTTCAAGGCGCCCTGCTCTTGCATGATGTCGGCGATTTCCTGCATACGGGCGCGCTCTTCCGGCGTCAGGATCGGGCTGAAGGTCTGGCTCTTGATCGCGTCGGTAATGACCTGTTCGCGAGGCAGTTCGCCGTGCTTCAGTGTCTTGAGCGTCGGCTCGGCGATGAAGTAGCTGGCGATCAGCTTGGCGGCCTCTTCAGGCTGGTTCTGCAACAGGTCGATGGCTTCGCGCTGGGCATCCAGCGATTTCCACACGTCTTCCTTGCGGTTCTTCAGCGTGTCGCCCGAGGTAATGACGACCATGCACGGGAAGGGCCAGACCTCGCCGATCTCATAAATCTGGGTGACGGGCGCGATCAATTGTGCAATCCGTGCCTGGGGTTCGAACAGGAAGGCAGCATCAACACGCTTGCCCACCAACGACTGCACCGCCACTTGCGGGCTTACACCCATGATGGACAAATCCTTGGGCGTCAGGCCGGCATCTTTCAATACGACGCCTCGCAGCACCGTGTCGGCCGTGCTGCCTTCCTTCTGCGATGCCAGCGTGTGACCCTTCAGGCCGGCCACATCGGTGATGCCGCTGTCGTCACGCACGACGATGGCGTGGAACCCGTGCTGCGCGCCGCCGACCACCTTAAGGTCGGCACCCTTGGACGACCACGATGCCGCGTTGGTGAATCCCAACACACCGGTATCCAACTGGCCGCCCACGATTGCCTTGATCAGGTCGGTACCCGATTTGAACTCAACCAGTTCGACGTCCAGGCCATGCTTCTTGTAGTAGTCGCCCTCGTAGGCCGCAATGACTTGCGCGTCGTCCATGACGCGCAAATAACCGACCTTGAATTTTTCGGCCGCAATGGCCGGGCTGGCAATGGCGAACGCCGCCAATACCGGCAACAACAAACGTGATAACTTCATGCTTCGACTTCCTCTAATATTGCTGCGGCTTCATCTTGTTCGGCGTGTATGCCTAGCAGACCTAAAATTTCGCGCCGCATCGGGGCAAACTCCGACAAATCGTGGGTTTTTTCGTGATGGGCAAGATTGAATTCTTTCAGCACGGTGGCTGGACGCTGGCTGAAGACCAGGATGCGGTCCGCCAGGAACAGCGCTTCGTCCACGTCGTGCGTGACCAGCAAGACGGTGGGGCTGGCCTCGCGGATAAGCTCGCGCAGGGCATCCTGCAGGGTCATGCGGGTCAAGGCGTCCAGCGCCCCGAAAGGCTCGTCCAGCAATAGCGCCTTGGGATGCGAGATAAACGCCCGGGCCAGGGCTGCGCGCTGGCGCATGCCGCCCGACACCTGATGCGGATAATAATTCTCAAAGCTTTGCAGGTTGACCTTGGCCAACCATTGATGCGCCTGTTTCAGCGCGTCTTGCTTGTCGACTTTCTGGAACTCCAGCGCCAGGGCCACGTTCTGTGCCAGCGTCAGCCAAGGGTACAGGGCGTTTTCCTGAAACATCAGCGTGCGTTCGGGGTGCGGGCCGTCCAGCGGCTTACCGTCGGCCAGCATCGCCCCCGTGGTGGGCTTTTCCAGGCCCGCAGCAATATGCAACAGCGTGGACTTGCCGCAGCCCGACGGCCCGACCAGGGCGACGAGCTCGCCGTCCTGGATCTCACGACTGAAGTTCTCGATGACTTTCAGGTCCGAGAACTTCTTTTCTATATTCTGGAATGACAGCTTCATTTGCGTTCGATTTACGAATTGGTTATATCGAACTTTACTTTTCGCAGTACGTCGCCACAAGAATTTTTATGATCTTTGTTTATACGATGAAGCTATATAGCCCTTTACTTGCGTGGCGGTGGCACGAAAGGTTCGGGGCGGGTGATAGCGTGGTATTCCGGGTTGGGAATCATGTCTATCCCTATGGCCATCCGATTGGACATATTAAAGAAGCCGACCGTATCGGCCAGATCGAAGATGTCGTCAGTGCTCAGGCCTGCAGCCCGCAACTGTTCGCGGTCGGACTCCACGACTTGTTCGGGGGTCTTGGTTAGCTTCCATGCGAAGTCCAGCATGGCCCGTTGCCGCGCGTCCAGCGGCGCGACCCGGTAATTCATGACCATCATTTCGCCTAACTGTGGGTCGCCCGATAAGCTGCGCACAGCCTGCCCGTGCGCCACCAGGCAGTAATAGCAATGATTGGCACTGGAAACAACCACCGCCACCATCTCGCGTTCAAGCTTGCTCAGCCCCGAAGGCGCCAGCATAAGCTCGTTATACATCGCCATAAAGTTGCGCAGCTTGTTGGGACGCAAGCTATAGGCCGCCAGAACATTGGGGATGAAGCCCAGCTTCTCGACGCACTTCTGGAAGACTTGCTGCAGATCATCATCGAGGGTCGCCGCATCAGACACGCCTAGCGCGGATATATAGTCGGGTTGCGGCATGGTGCCTCCTTTGTGGAATAATAAACCTGCGGCGACAGGCGCCGCAACGCCATACTACGGAGGCAGCGATGACCACCAGCTTTCCAGGGTTTTCCAGTCCCGGCGCCAGCACCGAGGCGCCGCTGGAGATGCTGGCCGCTTGCCATCAGCGCATCGTAAGCCAATGCTCTACCCTTAAGCGGCTGGCCGAACACTTGCCGGTACACGGCAGCGACGCCGATGCCCGCCGCGCAGCTACCAGCCTGAAACGCTACTTCAACACCGCTGCCATCCAGCATCATGCCGACGAAGAACAAGACCTCTTTCCGGCCCTGATAGAATCCATGGCCGGATCCGATGCCGTCTGCATACGCGGCCTGACCACAGCGCTGTCCGACGAACACCGGATGCTGGAGCGGCAGTGGCGCCGTCTGGAGGTCGTGCTTGATGCGGTCGAGCGCGGCGAGGCAGCCGCCCTGCCCGCCGATGCGGTGTCGGGCTTTATAAGCTTGTACCAACGCCATATCCAGCGAGAAGAAGACGAGCTGCTGCCCATGGCGGCGCGCTTGCTTGGTGACCACGATATCGAAAACATAGGCCGCGCCATGCGTCAGCGCCGAGGCATCGCCGACATCGACTAGCAGGCGATAGCCTCGTCACAAGGCTACGACGTTAAGCGTATCGCCAAACACCTCTTGCGCCAGATCGGTCAGGCGATCGTGGTGGCTCAGGAAGATCACCTGCATCTGGCCCGACAGTGCCTTAAGCGCCCGCAGTCCGGCCAGGGCCCGCGCGTCGTCAAAGTTGACGAAGAGATCATCCGCAATGAAGGGCAACACCTGCCCTTGGTCAGCATGCAGCTCCAGCGCCGCCAGCCTCAAGGCCAGGAACAATTGATCGCGCGTGCCGTCGCTCAGGCCGGTCACGCCGACGCAGTGACCGTCGGGCCGCTGCCCTTCCAGCACCATGGGCTGCGCATCGTAGTCCACCCGCAAGCGCTCGAACGAGCCCAGGGTCAAGTCGGAAAAAATGGTGCTGGCGCGCCCCAAGAGCGGCCCTTGCTTCTCTTCGCGATATCGGTCTATGGCCCATCGCAGCAAGCGTTCGGCGCTGCGCACCTTGATATAACGTTCGGCCGCCTCGGCCATGCTGGCCAAGGCCTCTTGACGGGCGGCCTCAGCGCGCGCGGCATCGTCAGAGCCGGCTATGGCGTGCAGCTCGCGCCGCGCCTGATCCAATTGCACCGCCAACTGACTTTGCTGATCCTCCCCCGCTTCGATATCGGCTTGCAAGGCATCAAGCTGAACCAGGGTGGCAGACGGATCGGTCGCATCCATTTCGGCCTGCACCTGCTCGCGACCATAACCATCGGCCGATTGCAGTACCTGAGTCAGGATGCCGGCGGCCTTGCCGGAAAGTTCGCGATAGCGGTCGGACCTGGCAATGGCGGTCGACAACTCGCCGACCTCGGATGCACCGCCCGCTTCCATCAAGGGTCGCAGCACCGCCTGGGACTCGGCAATGGCCTGTTCGGCCGCACGAGCCTCAGTTGTCTCTCGCAACAGCGCTTCGTTCAAGCGCTGCTTTTCTTGTTGCGCCTGGCGGGCCGCAGCCAGGCGACGGGCGAGATCCTGCGCCAATTCAAAAGCAGCCTCCACCGTCAAGGCTGGCGCGTTCTGGCTCAGCAGGCCGGTCGCCACACCGACATGGTGGGCCTGGCGGATATAGTCTTGCAACTGTGCCTGCATCGCGGCTATACGATCATGGCGCAACTGCCTTAACGCTTCCAGTTTCTCGGCCAGCTCAGCGGCCACCGACAAGGCGCCTTGCACAGCAGCCGGAGCCAGCCCAGGTTCCAGACCCGCTTGCTGCAAGGCTGACTGCCAGGCCTCTTGCCATGCTTCCCATCGGGCCTGCGCCGCCTCAAGCGCCTGCCGGGCTGCGCGCCGCAAAGGCTCGGCCTCGGCAGCCTGAGCCAACCACGTCTCGCGCCTGGCATGGGCGACGTCGGCTTGCGCCATGATGGTCTGCGCCTGCACGCGTAGCGCCGCCAAGGCGCGCGGCGCATCGTGGGCCCCGTCCACAGCTGGCGTGTGTCCCAGCGCCGAAAGAGCTTGCTCCAACGCGCCTCGGGCTTGTTCTTGTTTGAGGTGCAGCGCCTGCTGCTCCTGGCGGGCTCGCTGCCGTAACGAGGCGGCATCCAGCGCCTTGTCTTTCTGTACCAACCAGTCGGCAAGCTGGTCCAGAGCCATGCCGTCCAGCCCTAAAGCCTGGCAACGCTGCTGCCAGTGCTCGTCGAAAACTTCCAGTGCCCGCCGGCAATCACGTGCACGCTGTTGCGACTCCACCAATTTTTGCGCCTCTTGTCGCTGACGATGTTGCAACCCATGCAGTTCGGCCTCATTGCTGGCCGTGTCGTGGCGTTCGTCAGCCAGCCGATCCGCCCTTGCCACCCGATCTTCGTAATCGGCTGCGGCGTCCGCCAAGCTTGTATCGCCCGCCTTGATGGCCCCCCATGAAGCATTGCGCACGCCTCGGGCTTCTACAACATCTTCCAGCGTAATGGGATGATGGCGTTGGCTGAACTGCGCGACATCGGCCTCGCAGCGCGCCAGCGCCGCCGCCTGGTCCGTGCACATACGATCAGCAGCTCTGGCTTCCGCAAGCAGGGATAGACGCTCTGTCAGCGCCGCCGAGACGGTCTGCACCGAGGGATAAGAATGGGAACCCAGGGAATCAGGCGCCTGCCGCCATTTACCCAGGCGCCCCAGGGCCGACTCCAGGGTGGCTTCCGCCGCATCGAGCGCGTCTTGCGCTTTGCGGGCGACACCCGCCGGGTCGCCCAGGTCGGCCAGCCCTTGCATCAAAGCGCGTAGGATCGGGCTGATCTGCGGCACCGTTGACGCTCCCAGCTTGGCCTCCAAGGCCTGGGCTTCGGTGTCGCGGGTGCTCGAAGCGGCGCGGGTTGAGGCGAGATTCTGCTGGGCGGCGGCATGCTCTTGCAACAACTGCTCAAGATGCTTGCGAGCCGGCAAGCCAGGCAAACGTGCGCGCAAGGCGTTGACGGTGTCCTCGGTGGGGTGGTCTGTCCCCGCTTGACTGGCAGCCCGCCAGCCCAACTCCTGGCTTAGTCGCAGGATCTCGCGCCATAGCAGGGCCACCTCGGCCTGACAGCGCAGGATGGCAGCGGGCTGCGCACTGCACTGATGACGCAAAGCGTCCAGCGATTCAATTGCCTGGCCCTGACTCAGCAAACGCTCATCGACTTGAATCGCGGCATGCAGGCCGGTCAACCTGTGCATCTCGCGTCCACGCATATGCAGCATTTGCTCGGCCAGCGCCTGTGCGCGCTCGGCCTCGTGCAGAACCGCCGCGGCGTCCGCAGGCAAGTGTCGCACCTCGCCCAGGGCTGCCAGCTCGCGCTCAGCTTCAAGCAGCTCGAGCATGAAGGGCCGTAGCCGCCGTATGCGCTCCAGGCGGTTCTTCTCGGCATGACGGTGCAATTGGGCATCGCGCAAAGCCAGCAGCTCGGCTTCCAGCGTTGCGACGCGCTCCTGAAGCTGGGCCCACTGCTTGGTATGCACGGTGGTGGCCTTCAAGGCTGCACTGGCCTCGTCAAGCTTGTCCCGGGCCACGTAATAAGCGCGCTTGCTGGATCGCGTGGGCGCCCACAAGGCATCGGCCTCTTGCTGGAGGGCCAACCGTACCCGCCCCAGGCTGGCCAGCCCGGCCGCCGCCTGGAACAACATCTGGCCCACGTCGTCCTGTGCACTCAGGATGCTGTTGCCGCCTTCCACCAGCCGCGGCTGATCAAGGCCGAACATCTTGTCGAAGAAGGCTTGCGTGGCGGACCCCAGAAAAGGATCCAGCGCGTGGTCGGGCAAAGGCGTGCCATCAGGCGAGCGCAAGGTGTTCTTATTGCCCTTCAGGCGGATGAATTCGAGCTTTGCCTCATCGTTCTCGATAAGCGCGCCCACCCGTAGTTCGTTCTTGGCATGCAGGAAGTCCAACGGTGTACGCGGATGAAAGCCGTAAAGCAGATCGCCCACCGCCTTGCGCAAGGTCGACTTGCCGGCCTCGTTGGCGCCGACGATCAGGTGGAAGTCGCTGGCCGACCGGGGAAACTCCAATATGCGATCAGTAAACTTGCCATAGCGCAGTAAATCGAAACGTTGAAAGCGCATGCCCTTAATCCGCCTTGTCCAACTGTGCCATCAAGGCGGGCCGGACCTCCTGCAGCAATGCATCCAGCTCGCCCGTCCGGATGTCGGAAAACCAGGGTATGGAGTCATGCAGGGCCGCAGGCGCCTTGCCCACCAAGGCAAGAAGGTCGGCTTGCAGACCGGCCCGAAAATCCGGATCGGTCTGCGCAGCCTTCAAGTATTCAGCCAGGTCGTCCAAAGCTTCGACATGTTCCGAGCGGGACGATGCCTGCGCGGGTGGCTGCGTTGCCAACTGTACTTTTTCCAGCCATAGTCGTTCGTTGCCGATCGCGGCAACCTGGGCCAGCACCTCGGCACGCAACTGATGCTCTAGCCCGAAAAGCTCTCCGTGCACAACGCTGGTTCCGCACACCACAACCCGCAACGCCAGGGGCCTGTCCGCACCCTTGTCGAGCGCCACGGCGTCCAGCGCCGCGCCGATAGCGCGTACGGCGTCATTGAATGTAAGGCACGCCGAAACGTCGACCTGCACGGTTTCCCAACGCAGTACATCAACAAATATGCGGTGCACGTCAACGTGCCCAAGAGCATCGCAAGACACCATGACGGCGCCCCGGGGCCCCGACTCGCGAATATGCCGGCCCTGTAAATTGCCGGGAAAGACCACGACGGCGTCGCCACGCCAGATCGCGTACTCGTGCACATGGCCCAGCGCCCAATACTGGTACCCGCGCGCTTGCAGCTCGTCCAGCGAACAGGGTGCATAAGTGGCGTGCTGCGCATTGCCTTCGAGCGCCGTATGCAGCACGCCGATATTGAACATGCCGTCTATGGGAGCGGGGTACTGCACCGCCAGGTTGTCCGTGGTGGCAGCTACTTTGAAGCTGTGTCCGTGCAGCGCCACCTTCAGTTCGTCCAGCACAAAGGTGGAGGCGCGTTCGGTGCCAAATACAAAGACGTTCTCGGGCATGAGCAGGCCGCGCGTCATGTCGTTGGCTGCATCATGATTGCCGTGAAGCAGGTAAACCGGAATGCGGGCACGATTAAGCCTGCCCATCTGCGCCACAAAATACAGGCCGGTGTTGTGGTCCTTCCAGTTGCCGTCGTACAGGTCGCCGGCAATGATCATGAAGTCGACTTGCTCGTTGATGGCCAGGTCGACCAGCGCCGTGAACGCATCCCGCGTGGCCGTCCGCAAGGCCTGCGCCGGCGCATCGGCATAAGCGCCCAACCCGGTTAGCGGGCTGTCCAGATGTATGTCGGCCGCATGGATGAATCTCACGAGTGCTGTCCTATAAACGGGGGAAACCCTTGGTCTCAATCTTAGCGTCTAATGCTATTCTAAATTTGCTTCGCGCAGGCCAGCGGCATGGCAACAGCCTGGCCGGCCACACACAAGAATCAACAGGACCGTCGATGGAAGCACCGCAACAGGACCGATTTCTCCAATTCAGCAACGTCAAGAAAACCTACGATCAGAAGACCCTGGTCGTCAAAGATTTCAACCTTGATGTCAAGCAAGGCGAATTCGTCACCCTGCTGGGGCCTTCCGGCTCGGGCAAGACCACCGTCCTGATGATGCTGGCCGGGTTCGAAAACGTCACCAGCGGCAGCATTACGGTCAACGGCCACCCCATCACAAAAACCGCTCCGTACAAACGCAACATCGGCATGGTGTTCCAGAACTACGCCTTATTTCCGCACATGACGGTCGCCGAGAACCTGGCCTACCCGCTTACCGTGCGCAAAATGCCCAAGGCGCAAATCAAGGAGCGCGTCGATCAATACCTGAAGCTTATCGAGCTAAGCGATTTCGGCAGCCGGCACCCGGGCCAATTGTCTGGCGGCCAACGTCAGCGCGTCGCCTTGGCGCGCGCCCTGATCTTCGAGCCCACGCTGGTTCTTATGGACGAACCCCTGGGCGCCCTGGACAAGAAACTGCGCGAGCAAATGCAGTTTGAGATCACGCGTCTGCACAAGAAGCTGGGGTTCACCGTCATTTATGTCACGCACGACCAGGTCGAGGCACTGACCATGTCCAGCCGTATCGCGGTATTCAATGAAGGCGTGGTGCAGCAATATGCATCGCCCGACGACCTCTACGAGCGACCCGCCAACGCCTTTGTGGCCAACTTTATTGGCGAGAACAACCTGATCCCGGCCCAGGCCATTACCTTGACTGGCGGCAGCATGGCGGCTCGCATGGCTTGCGGCACAGAGGTCATGGCCAATAATGGCAACTGCGAGGCAGACGACCAGCACTGCATCGTGTCCATACGCCCCGAGAAGCTCAGCATCATCACGGATGGGCAGCCCGATGGCAACCGGGTGGCGGCGCATTTCGTGGCGCGTCATTACGTGGGCGACTTCATTCGTTACTACTTCAAGCTTTCCGATGGCAGCCATGTCACCATCAAAACGCTGAACGACACCAAAGCCCCCGAGTTCACAGAGGGGCAATCCGCAACCCTGGGCTGGACCGCCGGGGACTGCTACGCATTCAAAAGTCACACACACCCAGTCCGAGGAGAATAGCAATGAAAACATTCACGAAGCTGTTGGGCCCATCATTAGTGCTGGGCCTGGCCTTGGGCGCCCCTGCCCAGGCGCAGCAAACGCTTACCGTCGTGTCGTTTGGCGGTGCTTACGGCGCCGCTCAGCAGGTGCACCAGATCGATCCCTACATGGCTGAAACCGGCACCAAGATACTGTTCGAAAACTATACCGGCGGCGTGGCCGAAATCAAGGCCCAGGTCGAGGCCGGACAGATTCAATGGGATGTCGTCGATATCGAGACCATCGATCTGGAGCGCGCCTGCGCCGAAGGGCTGCTTGAAGTCATACCGCGCGACATCCTGTTGGACGGCGCCGATGGCACACCGGCTGAAGAAGATTTCATTCCGGCCGCGCTGCAAAATGAATGCGGTGTGGGCGAAATCGTCTGGAGCACGGTCTACGCCTATAACAACAAAACCATAGGCGACAAGGCACCCTCCACCATCGAAGACCTCTTCGATCTGAAGAAGTTTCCGGGCAAGCGTGCCCTGCGCAAACGTGCTCAAGTGAACCTGGAATGGGCGCTACTGGCTGACGGCGTACCCGAGGCTGACGTCTACAAAGTGCTGGCAACACCAGAAGGCCAGGCGCGCGCTTTCGCCAAACTGGACACCATCAAGAACGATATCGTCTGGTTCGACAGCTGGTCGCAAGCACCACAACTGCTCAATGACGGCGGCGCCATCATGGTGCAATCGGCCAATGGGCGCTTCTTTGACGCCATCAAGCGCGAGGGCAAGCCATTTACCATCGTCTGGGACGGCAACTTGTTCGACCTGGATGCCTGGGGCATCGTCAAGGGCACACCCAAGCTTGAAGAAGCCCTGAAGTTCGTCGCCTACACCACCAGCACCAAGGCGCTGGCCGGATTCCAGGATGTGGCCTACGGCCCTCCGCGCAAGTCTTCCATGGCTTTGGTCGACAAGGCGGTCATCGACCATCTGCCCAGCACACACGTGGACAAGGGCATCAAGGCCGATGGCATCTTCTGGGCCGATTACGGTGAAACCCTGGGCGAGAAGTTCAACGAGTGGCTCCTTAAGTAAAGATGACGGCCGGCCAGGACTCGCTCCACCACAGCAGCGCACTGCACGCCGACAACGCCCCGTCGGCGGGCGAGGTGCAGGCGGAACGGCGCGAACTGCGTCGCCGCCGGCGCATCAGCCTGCTGCTGGTGGTGCCCTTGCTGGCCTTCATTTTCTTTGCTTTTGTGGCACCTATCGCCACCATGCTTTACCGCAGCGTCTACAACCCGACCGTCGTCGAGCTCATACCCAAGACGGTCGAGGCGCTGTCCGACTGGACAACCACCGAGCTACCGGACCCGGAGGCGTTCAGCGCCATGGCCGGTGAGCTCAAGCAGCTTGCGACCAACCGGCAGGCCGGGGTTTTGGCGGCAGCGGTCAACCGCGCCCATCCCGGCGCTTCCAGCCTGATCAACTCCACCGCGCGCAAGATGCGCAACGCACAGGGCGAGCAACTGGCGTCCGGCAGCGTGCAGCTATTGCGCGATGCCGATCCGCGCTGGGGTCAGCCGCAAATATGGCACGCCATCAAGACAGTAGGCCGCGCCTACACCGACACGCACTACCTGACGGCGCTCGATCTGGACCGCAGCCCCCAGGGCGAGATCCACGTTCGGGAATCCGCCCGCATCTATCTGCAGCTTTACAGCAAGACACTGGGCATTGCGCTGGCCATTACGGTGCTATGCATCTTGCTGGGCTATCCCCTGGCGTATTACCTGGCGCATGCGCCACGCCGCGTGGCGGGCATGCTGATGGTACTGGTGCTGCTGCCCTTCTGGACGTCTTTGCTGGTGCGCACGACAGCGTGGATCGCCCTGCTGCAGACCAACGGCGTAGTCAATTCCGTATTCCAGGCCGTAGGCCTGACCAGCGCTCCACTGGAAATCCTGTATACCCGCGACGCCACCATCATCTCCATGACGCACATCTTGCTGCCCTTCATGATCCTGCCGCTGTACAGCGTCATGCGCGGCATCGACCCCACCTATGTGCGCGCAGCGTTGTCGCTGGGTAGTCGCCCCTGGTCGGCTTTCCTGCGCGTCTTCATGCCGCTGACGCTGCCCGGCCTGAGCGCCGGCTCGCTGCTGGTGTTCATTATTTCGGTGGGCTACTACATCACCCCGGCATTGGTAGGCGGGACGGACGGGCAGATGATTTCCAACATCATCGCCTTCCACATGCAGCGGTCCAACAACTGGGGCCTGGCGGCGGCGCTGGGCACACTGCTGCTGGTGCTTATCTTGATCCTGTACTGGATTTACGACCGCCTGATCGGCGCGCGCAACATCAAATTGGGATGACAGGCATGGAGGCATATCCGGCGTACTACACCTGGCGGCATAAGCTGGGCGCCTATGGGCTCAAACTGACCGCCTGGGCGGTGTTGTTCTTCCTGATATTGCCCATACTGGTGATTATTCCGCTGTCTTTCAACGCCGAACCGTTTTTCAGCTTCACCGAGGGCATGCTGCGTCTGGACCCTGACGCCTATTCGCTCAAGTGGTATGCCGCCATTTTCCACAGCCAGAACTGGCTCATGGCGATACGCAACAGCTTTTTCATCGGCATTTTCGCCACCCTGATCGCCACCACGCTCGGTACGCTTGCGGCGGTCGGCCTGGCCAGCGAACACATGCCTTACAGGCGTTTGATCACTGCCCTGCTGCTCTCGCCCATGATCGTCCCGCTCATCATCGTGGCCGCGGGCATGTTCTTCTTTTACACCCGCTTCAATCTGGTCGGCAGCTTCGCCGGCATCATCATCGCCCACGCGGCGCTCGGTGTGCCGTTTGTCATCATCACCGTCACCGCTACGCTGGCGGGCTTTGACCGAACGCTGTATCAAGCGGGGCTCAGCATGGGCGCCTCGCCCCTGAAGGTGTTTCGCGACGTGGTGATTCCCCTGATACGGCCAGGCGTGATTTCGGGCGCGCTGTTCGCCTTCGTGACATCTTTCGATGAAATCGTGCTGGTGCTGTTCCTGGCAGGCCCGGAGCAAGGCACGATACCCCGCCAAATGTTTGCCGGGCTGCGCGAACAGATCAACCCCACCATCCTGGCCGTCGCCACCCTGCTTATCGTCGTCTCCATATTGTTCCTGGCCACCCTCGAGTTCCTACGCCGCCGCTCTGAAAGAATAAGGGCAGGAGCCCTGTCATAAGCACGTAATGTTGCGTTGCAATAATCCCGCCGGTAGTCCCTGCCGCCGGGCCAGATCACAGACCCGGACACAACAAACAATAACGGGCAATGTCTGGCATGAAACACTGGTTTACCTTGAAGAACAGCTTTGTCTTGTTCCTGGCTGTACTGGCCATGCTTTGCGCGCTGGTCATCGGCGCCCTGTATGGCTTGACCGCCAGCACCGAGCGACTGAAAGCCACGGAACAACAGCGATCAGCCGCCACAGCGCTCGCCACCGGCTATAAGAATATGGTGCAGGCCATGAGCCGCGATGTCATGGCTTTTGTCGCGAGCGAGCAGCCGGAGTTCCAAGAAAGCTACGAGCACTTGCGCGCGGTCCTGGAAGGACGCGCGCCGGATGAGCACGGTGTTCAGCAAGCAATATTGGAACGGCTCAGAATGGCAGGCTACACCCAGGCCGAGATGGACGTGCTGGAAGCAGCGCATGCCGGCATTCTCGAGCTAGCCGCCACACAGCGCGAGGCTATCAGTACGGCCAGCGGACAATTCGATGACGGAAAAGGCGGCATCAAGGTGGCCTTGCCCAATGCGCTCATGGCCAAGGTCATGATCTTTGGTCAACAGTACGCTGATGCCTTTGCCGCCATCATGAGGGACATCGACCGGTTCAACGCCATGCAAACCGCCCGCCACGATGCCGATGTGCAGATGGCCAGTGCGGCCAGTCGCAGCGCGCTCTGGACCGCGGTCTGCGCAATGGCCATTTTGCTGGTTGGCAGCGCCGTGGCGCTGTGGGCGCTGTACCGGTCCGTCAAGCGACCGCTGGACGTAGGCGTGAGCCTGGCCGAGCGGCTGGCCGACGGGCAACTGACCGCCCGGATAGCCGTGCGGCGCCGCGACGAACTGGGCAAACTGTTAAGCGCGCTGAACGGCATCGGTGCCGGCCTGCACCTGGCCGTCCACGACGTACGAGACAGCGCCCAGCAGATCGCGACCACATCCGAGCACATCAGTCGTGGCAATGAAGATCTGTCGCAACGCAGCACCGAGCAGGCGGCCAACTTGCAGCAAACTGCGGGCGCGATGGAAGAACTGGCCGTGACGGTGCGACAGAACGCCGACCACGCGGAGCGTTCCAGCGAACTGGTCGCCCACACCGATGCCCTGGCGGAGCAGTGCAGCCAAGACATCCATGAAGCCGCAGCGACCATGCAGGCGGTACGGACCGATGCCCGCAAGGTTGCGGATATCTCGGGACTGATCAGCGGCATCGCCTTCCAGAGCAATATCCTGGCGCTTAATGCGGCAGTAGAGGCGGCGCGTGCGGGTCAGCACGGGCGAGGCTTTGCCGTGGTTGCCACCGAAGTGCGCGCCCTGGCGCGCCGATCAGACGAAGCGGCGCGAGACATCGAGCGCATCCTGACCCATTCGGTTCAGCAACTGGATGGCGGCACCGCGCTGGTGGAAGCTGCCGAGCGCAGTGTGGAGCAGATGGCGGCGTCGATGGCGCAGGTGCGGGGCATGACGCTGGAGATCGCCCAGGCCTCGCGCGAACAAGCCAATGGTATCGAGGAGGTCAATGTCGCGCTGGGCCATCTGGAGACCATCACCCAACACAACGTCGCCATGGTGCAAAAAGCCAGCGGCGCGACACGCCACCAGCACGGTCAGGCAAATAGCCTGATGCAGGCGCTTTCCCACTTTGCCCTGGGTGAAGATCACGCTTTAACAGCATCGTCCACCCTATGAAAAACCCTAAACGATAAGCTTTGACATGGATGTTTCAGATCAGTACAGTGTACGGGCATCGTTCACACTTAAAAGATTGGAGACACCATATGAAGCTCACACCATCACGGATGCTCACTGTCCTGGGCGCCAGTATTGCGCTGTCGTTCTCGGCATCCGCATTGGCACAAAACCCTATCGTCATCAAATTCAGCCACGTCGTGGCCGACGCCACGCCCAAGGGTCAGGGCGCCATGAAATTCAAAGAGGTCGCCGAGAAGCTGCTGCCGGGCAAAGTAACGGTACAGGTGTTCCCGAACTCGCAATTGTTTGGTGATGCCAAGGAAATGGAGGCGGTGCTGTTGGGCGACGTTCAGTTCATCGCGCCATCGCTGTCCAAGTTTGACCGCTATACCAAGCAAGTGCAGTTGTTCGACCTGCCTTTCCTGTTTGACGACATGGAAGCCGTCGACCGCTTCCAGGGCAGCGCCGAAGGCAAGGCCTTGCTTAACTCCATGACCAATCGCGGCCTGAAGGGCATGGCCTACTGGCACAATGGCATGAAGCAGCTGTCCACCAACAAAGACA
Organism: Pollutimonas thiosulfatoxidans; assembly: GCF_004022565.1. Lineage (NCBI taxonomy): Bacteria > Pseudomonadati > Pseudomonadota > Betaproteobacteria > Burkholderiales > Alcaligenaceae > Pollutimonas > Pollutimonas thiosulfatoxidans. The sequence continues at coordinate 855,572 of NZ_CP022987.1, read as the reverse complement.
AGCTTACCCGCCCCGAAGATATCAAAGGCCTGAAGTTCCGCATCCAGGCCTCGGACGTACTCGAAGCCCAGTTCCGCCAGCTTGGCGCCAACCCGCAGAAGCTGGCTTTCGCCGAGGTCTACCAAGCCCTGCAAACCGGCGTGGTCGATGGTCAGGAAAACACCTGGTCCAACATTTACTCGCAAAAATTCCACGAGGTACAAAAAACCATCGCCAACACCAACCATGGTGTGATCGACTACATGGTCGTCACCAATGCCAAGTGGTGGGATGGCCTGCCTGAAGATATACGCGCCGGTCTGGAAAAGGCCATGGAAGAGGCCACCGTCTTTGCCAATAACAAGGCGGCTGAGCTTAACGAACGCGACCGCAAGCGCATCCTCGAGGCCAATCAGGCCAAGGTACAAGAGCTTAGCAAGGAAGACGTTGCCGCTTGGCGCAAAGCCATGGAGCCCGTCTGGAAGAAGTTCGAAGCCGATATCGGCGCCGACCTGATCCAGTCCGCACTGAAGTCCAACCAGTAATCGTTAACGCGCGCCGCGTCCTGCGGCGCGCACAGTACATCCCCGCATCTGGAGCACCACCATGAAATTCGTCTGGCTTGAACGGCTGGAGGAAGGCCTCATTGCCCTGCTGTTGGCAGCCATGACCCTCGTCACCTTCGGTCAGGTCGTCGCCCGCTATATATTCAATTACAGCTTTGTATGGGCACTTGAACTTAGCACCTTCCTGTTTGGCGGCCTGATCTTTCTCGGAATTTCTTATGGTGTGCGGGTCGGCGCGCATATTGGAGTCGACGCGCTCGTCAAGATTCTTCCGCGTAATGTCGCGCACAAGGTTGGCATCGTGGCCACCTTGCTTTGCGTCATCTACGCGATCATCGTTTTTATAGGCGGCTGGGTGTATGTCAGCAAAATGTATGACATCGGCATCCTCGCACAAGACATCCCCATCTATCAGTGGATACCACGGCTTGTCATGCCGGTTGGCTTCGCGCTGCTTTTTTTCCGCTTCACCAAAATACTGATCGACATGCTACGCGGCAAAGACACACATCTTCTGGGTGATGAAGTCGAAGACGCCCTCAAGTACCGCAGTGACGACACCGCCACACCCGGCCAGGAGCAACCATGACCACCGGCGCGCTATTCATCATGCTGTTCCTCTTCATGTTCATGGGCGTACCCGTGGCCGTGTCGCTGGGCCTGTCTTCAATACTGACCATACTGCTGTTCGGCCACGACTCACTGGCCTCCTTATCCTTGAAGATGTTCGAAACCTCCGAACACTTCACGCTCATGGCTATCCCCTTCTTCGTGCTGGCAGGTGCCTTCATGACCACCGGCGGCGTGGCAAAACGCATGATCCGCTTTGCGATTGCAACGGTCGGTCATCTGCATGGCGGCCTGGCCATCGCGTCCGTACTGGCGTGTTGCCTGTTCGCTGCCGTGTCGGGCTCTTCACCCGCCACCGTGGTGGCGGTTGGGTCCATCGTGATCGCCGGGATGGTGCGCGCCGGATATCCCAAGCCCTTCGCCGCAGGCGTGGTCTGCAACGCAGGCACTCTGGGTATTCTTATTCCGCCTTCCATCGTCCTGGTGGTCTACGGCGCAGCCACCGAAACCTCAGTCGGCAAGCTTTTCATGGCAGGGGTCGTACCGGGTTTGCTGCTGGGCTTGCTGCTGATGGTGGCAATTTATATCGTGGCCCGCATCAAGAACTACCCGCGCCAGCCACGAGCATCAATGAAGGAAGTAGTGACCGCGGGTCGCGATTCCTTCTGGGGTTTGATGCTGATCTTTATCATCCTTGGCGGTATTTATGGCGGCATCTTCACGCCGACCGAGGCGGCTGCGGTTGCGGCAGTCTATGCCTTCTTCGTGGCCGTATTCATCTACCGCGACATAGGCATGCGGCAAGTTCCGGAAGTATTGATGGACGCCTCCAAGGTGACCATCATGCTGATGTTCATCGTCGTGAACGCCCTGCTTTTCGCCCATGTGCTTACCACCGAGCGCATTCCCCAAGCTATTGCGGAGCAGATCGTGGCATGGGACATGGCGGCCTGGCAATTCCTGATCGTGGTCAACGTCTTGCTATTGATCGCCGGCATGTTCATGGAGCCGACAGGCATTATCCTTATCCTGGCGCCCATCCTGTTCCCGATTGCGATGGAGCTGGGCATAGACCCCGTGCACCTGGGTATTATCATCGTGGTCAACCTGGAAATCGGCATGGTTACGCCACCCATAGGCTTGAACCTGTTCGTAACAGCCGGAATCACCAGGATGTCTATCGGACAGGTGGTTCGGGCGGCTTCGCCCTGGCTGCTGATACTGCTTAGTTTCCTGGTGCTAATCACCTACGTGCCGGCAATTTCGTTGTGGCTGCCTAACATCGGTAATTTCTAAACCGCAGTACACCTTGAAGTTTTCAAAACGCCGTCGCTATATCGACGGCGTTTTGGTTTTCAGCAGCCCCCTTGCAACGCGCGCCACCAGGCCCGCGAAGGTCAGGCTCCAGGCCGCCAAGGCCAAATAGAAGAAAACAATAGGCAGCCATGCCAGCACGGTAAACTGCATGACGGCATCAAGCTGGTAGGTACAGGCCGCATACATGCCCAAAGGAAACACAGCGCCCCAATAGAGGGGGTCGTACCGTAGCGGAAACCGCATATAGACGTAGCGCCATAGCCCGAGCAGCAGCAACATGGGTATCCACCACGTACCCGCTGCCCAGTAAAACACCGTGAAACCCTTCAGGAAAGGCAACATCGAGGCCAGGAAAGGCACTTGCGCCGCGTTGGCGATCAGCAAGGAGCCGGCCAGCGTCGAGATCGCCATCGCGCCCATATTGATCCAGTAAGGCGGCGTCAGATCGTCCGGCGACAAGCGAAAGAATGTGTACCTGTAAAAGATCAGAGCCATCAGCCAGATGTACAGCATGCCGCCCCACAGCCACATCGACAGGGCAAGGAAGTTCAGTTCCAGCTGATAGGCGGGCTGACTGACCGCAAGCAAGGCGCTGGACACCGAAATCGATTGGGTTGCCACTACCGCAAGCAACCAGCCGCCATTGATTCCTTTATCGAGCGTGGGCTTGACGCGCTTGACGGTGAAGATGGCAAAGATGGCGTATGTCAGCACCAGCCACAGCAGCAATGCCAGCAACCACAAAACGGCGCCCGAGCCGGCGTCAGCGGCAAGCAGCATATACTGCGAGCCCAATACGCCCGTGGCGGCCACCGTGGTGAAAAAACCAGGCCCGCGCAGATGGTCCGCCATATCGCCAAAGAATCGGCGCGGGTAGCGGCTGACACGCAACACCGTCAAGATCCACAGCACCCCATACAGCAGAATGTTCAGCGTGAACAAGCCGCGAGCCACAGACGGGTGCCCCAGTAAATGAGCTGCGATCGACACAATCCCGGTCGCCATGACCATCCCGAAATTGGCCGGCGACATCGCCGCCAACCCTTGGGAGTACGGTTGCGGCACCGCGGCTACGGGGATGTCGGCCAGGGGAGCATTCTGTGATTCGGGCGGGAGCATCATGGAGGCCAGGCCAGTACAGGTTAAAATGCGAGATTAGCAGATACCAATATCACGCAGATAATCAGGAATACACATGGAAGCCGAACGCCAAAACCAACTTGCCGCCCGCCTGGAAGACTACGCGGAGCGCGAGCAGGCACTTCGGAGGTACCTTTGACTACGATGCCAAAGCCGAACGCCTGCACGTAGTAAACGCCGAACTGGAAAGCGCTGAAGTCTGGAACGACCCCAAGCACGCCCAGGAGCTGGGCCGAGAAAAAAAGAGCCTGGAAAAAGTTGTCCAGACTTTATCCACGATAAGCAACGGCCTGCACGATGCCCAAGAGCTGTTCGAGCTGGCCGCCGACGATGACGATGACGCCACGCTGGCGGCCATCGAGCACGACACCGACGCCATAGGCCTGCTGCTGGAAGACCTGGAGTTCCGCCGGATGTTCAACAACCCGGCCGACCCGCTCAACTGCTTCATGGACATCCAGGCCGGGGCCGGCGGCACTGAAGCTCAAGACTGGGCATCCATCCTGTTGCGGCAGTACCTGCGCTATTGCGAGCGCAAGGATTTCAAGGCCGAAGTTCTGGAAGAATCCGACGGCGATGTTGCCGGCATCAAATCGGCCACCATCAAGATCGAAGGCGATTACGCGTTCGGCTTCCTGCGCACCGAAACCGGCGTGCATCGCCTGGTACGCAAAAGCCCATTCGACTCCGCCAACGGACGGCACACCTCATTTGCCAGCGTATTCGTCTACCCTGAGGTCGACGATTCGATCGAAATCGAGATCAACCCTGCCGATCTGCGTGTTGACACCTACCGTGCCAGCGGTGCGGGCGGGCAGCACATCAACAAGACTGACTCAGCCGTGCGCATTACGCACGAGCCCACCGGCATCGTCGTGCAGTGCCAGAACGACCGCTCCCAACACCGCAACCGCGCCGAAGCCATGCAAATGCTCCGGTCGCGCCTGTACGAGCTCGAAATACGCACCCGCATGGCGCAGCAGCAAAAGATGGAAGACGCCAAGACCGATGTCGGTTGGGGGCACCAGATTCGTTCTTATGTTTTGGACCAAAGCCGCATCAAGGATCTACGCACCAACGTCGAGATATCCAACACCCAGAAAGTGCTGGACGGCGACCTGGATCCCTTCATACAAGCCAGCCTGAAGCAAGGAGTCTAAATGCAAGCAAGCACTGTCGCCATCGTTACCGGGGCGTCCCGAGGGTTGGGCGAAGCACTGGCGCTGGGCCTGATGCAGCAGGGCTCGCTGGTGCTTACCATTGCCCGTCGCCAGAACGACGCGCTTGCCGCGCGGGCTGCCGCCACCGGTTGCGCGCTAAAGCAGATTCAAGCCGACCTGGCAGACCCGGCCGCCGCCGAACGTGTGGCGCAGGACTTGGCGGCGGCCCTGCCGCCCGATGCCCAACGTTATATCCTGATCAACAATGCCGGCACCGTCGAGCCCATAGGCCAGGCCAGCAACTTGACCAATGCCGCTGCCATCACGGCAGCCTTCAGCCTTAACGTCAGCAGCGTCATGCTGTTGACCGCGGCATTCCTTAAAGCCGTCCAGCCCTTGCAAGCCGACAGCCGCATCCTGAACATTTCCTCCGGCGCGGGCCGCAACCCCATGCCGGGCTGGGGCGTTTATTGCGCCACCAAAGCAGCGCTGGATCACTACACCAGCGTGCTGCACGCCGAGAACCATGGCGTGCGCGTCGCATCGCTTGCACCGGGCGTGATCGACACCGGCATGCAAGAACAAATACGCGGCAGCGCAGCCGCCGATTTTCCCAATGTGCAGCGCTTTGCCGACATGCACGCGCAAGGACAGCTATCTGCGCCCGCAGACGTAGCCGCCCGCATCCTGCGCTACCTGGACCACAACGACTTCGGCACAACCGTGCTCGACGACATTAGAAATCACGCCTAAGCACGAAAAACATCTCCCAACATGACAGAAACCACGCCCACCAGCCCTGCCATTGACGAAAACCACCTGATCGCCGAACGCCGTGGCAAGCTGGCTAAATTGCGCGCCGAAGGCGTGGCCTACCCCAACGATTTCCGGCCCGACGCACGAGCGGCCGACTTGCACGCCTCCTACGGCGAACAAGACAAGGAAGCCTTGGCCGAACTTGCCACCCCTGTAAAAATTGCCGGTCGCATGATGCTTAAGCGCGTCATGGGCAAGGCCAGCTTCGCCACCTTGCAGGACAGCACGGGTCGCATCCAGGTTTTTCTGGACAAGGCCAAGCTGGGCGAAGACCTTTACGCACAGTTCAAGACCTGGGACAGCGGCGACATCCTGGGCGTGGAAGGCACGGTATTCAAGACCAACAAAGGCGAGCTATCGGTACACGCCAGCACCATCAAGCTGCTGACCAAGTCGCTGCGCCCGCTGCCCGACAAATTCCACGGCGTTGCTGATCAAGAACTACGCTATCGCCAGCGCTATGTCGACCTCATCATGACGGAAGACACCCGCCGCACCTTCATCGCGCGCAGCAAGGCTATCGGCAGCCTCAGGCAGTTCATGCTGAACGCCGGCTTCCTGGAAGTCGAAACGCCCATGCTGCATCCCATCCCTGGCGGTGCGGCAGCCAAGCCTTTCGTTACCCATCACAATGCGCTCGATATGGAGATGTTCTTGCGCATTGCGCCCGAGCTCTACCTGAAACGCCTGGTGGTGGGCGGCTTTGATCGTGTTTTCGAGGTTAACCGCAACTTTCGCAACGAAGGTGTCAGCCCGCGGCACAACCCCGAATTCACCATGATGGAGTTCTATGCCGCCTATACCGATTATCGGTGGCTGATGGACTTTACCGAGTCGCTTATCCGCGAAGCGGCCATAGCAGCTACCGGAAGCGCCGTGCTGACCTACCAGGAGCAGCCGCTGGACCTCAGCCAGCCCTTCGATCGCCTGACCATCGCACAAGCCATCCTGAAGTACGCGCCCTCTTACACTGCCACGCAGTTGGAGGACGAAGACTATCTGCGCACCGAGCTCAAGCGCCTGGGTGCGGACGTCAATGGCCCTGTGCTGGCGCGAGCCGGGCTGGGCGCATTGCAACTGGCTCTGTTCGAAGAAACCGCCGAAGCAAAATTGTGGAAGCCTACCTACATCATCGACTACCCGGTCGAGGTATCGCCACTGGCCCGCGCTTCCGACACCCAAGCCGGCATTACCGAGCGCTTCGAGTTGTTTATTACGGGTCGTGAAATCGCCAATGGCTTCTCGGAGCTTAACGATCCGGAAGACCAGGCCGCTCGCTTCAAGGCCCAGGTAGAGGCCAAGGACGCCGGCGACGAAGAAGCCATGTTCTATGACGCGGACTACATACGTGCGCTAGAGTATGGCTTGCCCCCCACAGGTGGTTGCGGCATAGGCATAGACCGACTGATCATGCTTTTGACCGACAGCCCCAGTATCCGCGACGTCATCCTCTTTCCGCACTTGCGGCCGGAAGACTGAAGCAAGACGGCGGCCTGCGGGCCGCCTTTTTTATCGCCGCTTTACGGCCTCTGCCCACTTGTCGGCAACAGCAGGCGAGGCGATGCAGCAAGCCTTGTCGGTAACCACCCGTACCGCCCGTTCCAACAATTGGATATCGGCCTCGTGCTGACGCGCAACATGAGGGTCTTCAAAAAAGATCACGCGCTGGCAGCGCTCTTCCAGCACCAGCTCGGCAATCTGGGCGTCACCACCCAGCGGTCCGCTTAAGTAAGGGCGCACCCAGGGCTGATCTTTCGGCCATCCGCGCGACCAGGCCAGCTCATTAAGGCGCCCGCTGGTTGTTCCCGTTCCGACCCTGGCCTCAAAGCGCGACAGCAGGTCGAAATGCTTGGCCGCGTAAGCCACCATTTGGTCTTTCAGGGCGTCGTGGGCGATCAGGGCAAGGGTCTGGCTGCTGAAATCAAATATGGGATCCAGGGCGCGATCGGTTGCCAAACCCTGGCTTAGGCGTTCGACCTCTACCCATTCGATGGCACCCATCAAGGTCGACACAAACGGCCGCCCGTGTGTGATGCACTGGCGCTTCAAGGCCAACGCTTCCGGGAAGATCGACGAAGGGTCTACTGGATCGATCAGGTAAATCGCGCCATCGAAGGGCCGAACACCGTCGCGACCCTCGGTAACACGCGCCACCAGCTTCATCAAGCCGCCGGCCCGCCCGAAGGGGTAGCGGATCAGACCGGCGTGGCCGGCCAGCAGACCCGAACGGTCGATCGCATCGTAGGTGCGACCCACGGTGTACAGCTCGATGCCCAGCTCGCGTATACCGGCCGCCGACTGCTCCAGCCATTTGAACAAAGCTGCACCATAGGTCTCATGGTGCAGCCGGTTGGCCGCCAGGCCGAAACGTAAGGTGGGAGAGGCATCTTTCATAGCGTTCAACAATAGCATGCCAACACTGCTTTGTTGTGACTACCCACTATACGCAAGAAGGCCGGCGTAAGCCGGCCTTCTTTCAAGTGCTGCCCAAGTCGCGTGCAACTAAACGGCTTAGAACTTGACCTTCAAGTACAAGGAACCCGTGCTGTCGGTATTACCATTACCGAATTGACCCGAATAGCCCAGCCCCATGGCGGCGTTCTTGCCCACCGCCATCTCGGCGCCCAGGTCCACAACAGCGGCGTTCTTGGCGATCGGCGCACCGGCCACCTTGAAGCCCACGCTATTGCCTTGAACGAAGTTCATGCGACGCTCGGCTTCCACATCACCCGATGCATGGCGCCAACCCAAACCGGCATACAAGGACGCCTGGTTGGCACCGACATCAACCGCCGTCTTGCCACGCAGGCCCAGCGTAAAGGTAGTGACGTCGTCCTTCTGGCTGTCGCCATGGAGAGCGGCCGAACCACCGGTCTCTGTGAAGCTCTTGGCCTTCTGGCTTAACCATGCAACGCCCAAATAGGGCTCCACTTCGCTGGCCTGCCCCACCGGTATGGCATAACCCAACTCTGTGAACAACTGCGTGGTATTGACGTCGTAGTCGGCCTTCAGCGTTTGATTGCCACCCACTGTAACGCTGCGGCGGCTGTCGACCTCGTGACGGGTGTACGCGGCGCCGGCCAGGAAGTTAACCTTGCCGCTCTCGGCTGCCCAGCTGTTGCCGCCGTAAAGCGCTGCGGTATAGCTGGTGACATCCGACTTGGAAGAGCGATCATTAACCTCGATCTTGCCATCGGTAAAGCCCAGCGCACCGCCCACACGCCAACCGTTACCAACCGCCGTATCGCCACCGATGAAGAGGCCGGCCACGTTGGACTTGACCTCGGCTGCGTTGCCATTGTCATCCAACGTACTCCAGCTGCCCACCACCTCAGCCCAGAGCGGATGTGCCGTGGAAGTCGGCATGGAGCCAGCCACTGCGCCTGTCGACTGCGCTGTCGGCGCACCGGCCTGCATGCCGGCACCCAGATTGCCCCGCATGCGGTTGGTCAGCGTGCGAGTGATGAGGCTGCTGTTGTTAAGCAGTGCGGACTGCGTGCTGGCGTGGACTTCGCCGGAAAGCTGATTTAATGCGTCTTTGCGCACGTCGGGCTGCATGGTAGCAACAGTGTAGTCCAGAGGATTGCCCCCAAGTCCACTCATTACAGCGCTTTGGTTGCGGGACCAGGTTGCACGTTCAGCAGCAAGCGCGTCGGCATTCTTGGAGAGGCTGATCCTGACATAGTTGGCACCGTAGTTGACAGGGTTCAGCTCGACCAGAGTGCCAACAAAACTACCGTCCAACGCAGCACTTTGGAACTTGTTGTCTAAAACGTTGCTGATGCCATCGGCCTTGACCGTTTCAAGAATGGTGTACTCATGACCGAACATATAGCCACCATTGCCATTCTCTTGGCGTACTTCGAGCGCTATACCTTTGAGATCGGCGTCCCCGCCAGAGATGCGAACAAAATCAGACTGACCTGCCGCATTGATTTCCGCAACGTACCGGCCCCCAAATCCTGCTACCGAACCATACGTTTGAGACCCAATGGAATTACCCGGGGCAAGTGTTCCGCCAGAACCGGAAAGCGCGCCGCCTACATTAAGGTTGCCCCCCAGCACAGACCCTTCAGAGACATCAACGTCGCCGCCGATCTCAATGGGTGCATCCACCGTGCCCCCGCCTAACGTCGAGCCTCCGCCTAGTGCCACACTTCCGCCTATCTGCGTGGGACCGTTAAACTGGAAATTGCTGCCTACCCCAGTGACACCGCCCGTAATCGTGGCGGGACCACTGAAGGACATAGTGGACCCGGACTGGCCCAACGCATTGCCTCCAATGGTCGTGGCTCCGTTGAACGAAATATTGGAATTGGCTCCCGATGCGACCGTCGAGTTGAACGTGTTGCCGTTAAAGGCAACATTCGATCCAGAAGACACCGCTACATCTCCGGTGATGGTCTCACCATCGTTGACGTTGGACTCATCCTTGGTATTTGCGTCTAACACCAAGCCAGCCCAGTGGGCACCCGTTCTCACCTCAAAGAAAGTTCGATCCGTACCAACCGTAACGCGCTCGCCTGCAGCATTGAGGTTCTCAATATTGCCCGATGCGTATGCACCCGCCTCGAGGATGAGGGAGACCTTGCCTGCATCACCCGCAGTTTCCCGTTTGACGAGCAGCAGAGTTCCATTGTTTTTACTTAGTGTAGAACCCGATCCCACTGTAATAGTCTGCGTGCCAGCAGTACTGAACTGAGACCTTAGGCTTTCTTTCTTGGCCTCGACCGCGGTTCCGTCGAGCGTCAACTTGGCATTGTTCACAAGAGCTATGCCCTCGTCCTGCTCTGAAGACAGGTGACTATTGGTAGCGATGAGATGGCTGTTGTTTTCAATGAGTGCAATGCGACGCTGCGATCCTGAAGCGATCACTTCGCTATTGGTCAGCGACATCTCGGCCTGCGAGTTGAGTGCGGTACCGAAATCAGCGCCAACTCTTAACGCAGAGCTGGTGTAGGTGGGGGGAGCATTAAGAAGAGCCGCCGAGTTTATGAGTGTGACGTTCTGGGCGGTAAGTTTAGAATTCGCTGCGCTTCCACCTACAACAAACCCTGCTGCCGTATCCCAACCTACAGTTGCGGTGGTGCCTACCACATCAAAAACCCCCCTGGTCAGAACGACCTCGGCACCATTGAACGCACCAGCAGCATAGCCGGTCGTTTTCACATCGACGTCTGTCGCGGTTATTACTGATCCCGTCTGGAATGCGTCCATGGCGTGTGAGTTCATACCGCCGCTGGTTTCGATCGTGCCACCCACGATCGAGGCCGTGCCACCATTTTCCGCCACTACGCCTTTGGCTCGCGACGATCCTGTGCTGCGTATCGTAAGGTTGGTGGCGTTGAGGGCTGATCCTGGCCCATCTACGAATACTCCCGTCGCATCGCCCGACGCTGTGCTGGACATGAACGTTGCGTTGTCAATCGTCAGCACACCGCCGGCAAGTGCTCGCGCGGCGATGGCGTTCGTTCCACTGACGCTGACATCAGCATTCCTGAAGACGATGTCGCCTGTGCTTGCGGGTGCGGTGCCGTCTTTATCTCCCGCCATCAAGCCAATGGCTGCTGCCCCGGTAACGCTAACACCAGTGCCAACAAGTTTGATAAGTCCTTTGTCACTTTTGCCGTTACCGGTATAGGCCCGTGCTCCACCAGCGTTTTTGCCTTTCACCTCAATGGAGCCGCCTTCGAGGTCGACGCTGCCGCCGTTATTCGCCTCGACCCCGAAGGTATGGGAGTTTCCGCCATCAGCGGTAATGGTGACGCCACGACCCATAACGAATCCGCCAGCACCTGCCTGTATGCCATTGCTGTACTCGCCCGTTGTACTGATTGAGCCGCCGTTCATGTTAAGCGTGCTGCCGGCTTCATCTGCCTGGACGCCATGGCTGCCCCAGTTCGTACCGCCACCTGTGAGTGTAGTAACCGTCACGCCGTCCAGTATGACCTTGGACCCGGCCGTTGAACCAACACCGCGGGTTTTATGCCCGGTGCCTTTGACCGAACCACCGGTTAACGTTAAGTCGGAGTTCTCGGCCTTGACGATCCAGTCGTAGTACGTAGGCGTAGTGGACACACCTTCGAAAGCGGTGCCGGGAGCAGGCGCACAAATGCTGTTTTTGCAAAGCAAGGTACTGGATACAGGATCTGCCGCCGCTACTCCATAAACCCCTAAAAGTGCCACCGCCATCGCGCTGATTCGAAACCCTGAGTGAGCCGTTTTGTATGCCATCCCTAATCCCTTTGTACTAGTTCTGCCGTTACATTCCACTACCTTCGGTAGCGCCGTTAACAGATTAGAGCATATTGGAATCGTTCGAATAGGCCTTGAAACACGCTTTACACTCAGGGTTTACGATAAATATGCGTTTAATATCAATAGCATCGTCCTTCCAGTACAAATCTGCATATAGCCGGCGATGTAACAGGTCCCCGTCGCTGCGGGGCTGTCTCCCACAAAAAAACGCGCCTCATATGAGGCGCGTCGGGGTGATCCGGCCTAGACCGTTCGGCGGGTCATGCGTACAGCAAACTACACGGTAAACGACTCTCCGCAACCGCAGCTTGCTTTCTCGTTGGGGTTGGAAAATTTGAAACCCTCGTTTAAGCCGTCACGCGAGTAATCAACGCGGGTCCCGTCCAGGAACGGCAAGCTCTTCGGGTCAATAAACACCTTGACGCCCAGTTGTTCGTAAACCTGATCGTCAGAATTGGGTTGATCGACATACTCCAGCTTATAAGCCATGCCCGAGCAGCCTGTAAGGCGCACGCCCAGGCGTAACCCCAGGCCGGAGCCTCGTTTTTCGATATGGCGGTTGATATGGTCAGCCGCTTGTGGTGTCAGCGTAATTCCCATGATTTAATCCTGTTGCTTTGCCTGGTAATCCTGAATGGCCGCCCGGATGGCGTCTTCGACCAGGATGGAACAATGAATCTTTACTGGCGGTAGGGCCAGTTCGTGTGCGATCTGCGTATGGCGGATCTGCAAGGCCTGATCCAGCGTCTTGCCCTTCACCCACTCTGTAGCCAACGAGGTGGAAGCAATTGCCGAGCCGCAGCCATAGGTCTTGAAGCGCACATCTTCGATGATACCCGATCGGTCAACCCGTATCTGCAGTTTGATGACATCGCCTTCGTGGGGGGCGCCCACCATACCGGTGCCCACTTGCCTGTCCGTCGCGTCAAGCGCGCCGACATTTCGTGGATTACGGAAGTGATCCAGTACCTGATCGCTGTAAGCCATCGTGTTCGCGTCCTTTACTTCTGTATCTAATGTGCGGCCCATTGCACCGAATTCAAGTCCACGCCTTGTTGCGCCATCTCCCATAGCGGCGACAAGTCGCGCAGCTTGGCAAGGCGCTGGGTCAATAATTGCACCGCAAAATCGATATCCTGCAGCGTTGTATAGCGGCCCAATGACAACCTTAAGGAGCTATGGGCAACTTCGTCGCTGCGCCCTATGGCCTTCAGGACGTAGGAAGGCTCTAGACTGGCGGACGTGCAGGCAGACCCGCTGGAAACGGCAAGCTCGGGCAAGGACATCATCAGGGATTCGCCTTCGATATAGTCGAAGCTGACATTAAGATTATGCGGAACCCGCTGCTCAAGATCGCCGTTAAGATAGATGCCCGGCAGGTGCCGCAAGCCATCCCATAGTCGATCTCGCAAAGTCTTGAGGCGTTCGTTCTCGGCCGCCATCTCGAGCCCGGCAAGGCGAAAGGCCTCGCCCATCCCGACGATTTGGTGCGTGGGCAAGGTACCGGACCGGAAGCCGCGCTCGTGCCCGCCGCCGTGTATTTGCGCCTGCAATCGGATACGCGGTTTGCGGCGCACATAGAGCGCACCGACGCCCTTGGGTCCGTAAGTTTTATGAGCGCACAATGACATCAGATCGACGTTCCATGCCTGCAGATCGATCACGACCTTGCCAGTTGCCTGGGCTGCATCCACATGAAAAATTATGCCCTGCTCGCCACATGCTGCACCCATGGCGGGTATGTCTTGTATGACGCCGATTTCATTATTGACCAGCATGACTGACGCCAGGATGGTATCGGGCCGCAGCGCTGCCTTGAAGGTCGCCACGTCGAGCAAGCCGCTTTCCGGTACGTCCAGATAGGTGACTTCGAAGCCCTCGCGTTCGAGCTCGCGGCAAACATCCAGTACCGCCTTGTGCTCGGTCTTGACGGTAACAATGTGCCGCCCCTTGGTGGCATAGGCGTGTGCCGCGCCTTTAAGTGCCAGGTTGTTGGACTCTGTTGCACCTGAGGTCCAGACAATTTCCCGTGCATCGGCGTTGATCAACTGTGCCACCTGGGTTCTTGCCTGCTCGACTGCCTCTTCAGCGTCCCAACCATAGGCATGGCTGCGCGACGCAGGATTGCCAAACTGCTCGGCAAGCCACGGCAGCATGGCGTCCACCACCCGGGTATCGACCGGCGTGGTGGAAGAGTAATCAAGATAAACAGGGCGGGATTGCATATAGGTGGGATTCCGTAGCGGCGCTTATGCGGTTACTGGCCGACTGGTGGCTATCAAGACATCGGGTGAACGGTTTTGGCGAACGGCGATCTGGGCCTGGGTCGCCTCATGCAACTGGCGCATACGCTCTTGGTCGACCAGATCTTGCAGGGAAACCGAATCCAGGTAATCCACCATTTTTCGATTAAGCGTAGACCACAGCTCGTGGGTCATGCATTTACCCATACTGCCATTGCGCCCAATATTGCAGTTTTCCTTGCCGCCGCAGCTGGTCGCGTCCAATGGCTCGTCCACGGCAAAGATGATGTCGGCGACCGTAATATTACGCGCAAGTCTGGCCAAGGTATAGCCGCCACCCGGCCCGCGTATGCTATCCACCAGTTCATGACGTCGCAGCTTGCCGAATAACTGCTCAAGATAAGACAACGAAATATTTTGGCGCTCGCTGATGGTGGCCAACGTTACAGGCCCGCTTTGTTGCCGCAACGCCAGATCGATCATGGCGGTCACGGCAAAACGTCCCTTGGTGGTTAATCGCATGGTGAAAGTCCTTGCCAATGTCTGATGCACGAAGGTTTGCAAGCCGGTCTCTATTCCCGACTAACGTAGTCAAGTATAGCAAATCTCCGACAGTTTTTCTCAAGTATTAGCCAAAAAAAACCGCGCTGAAGTAGCGCGGTATGTCGGTGAGGCGTTGTGATGGATCGAGCTAGGCAGCCTGATACTGAAGCGCACGTTTGCGCACCATTTCCATAACGCCCTGACAGGCGTCTTCCAGATAGTCGAGCACTTTGCCGAAGCCTTCGGGGCCGCCGTAATAGGGGTCAGGCACCGTTGCCTCTTCGAATTCGTTGGCGAAGCGCATAAGCAGCATGAGCTTGTGCTGATATACTTTGGGACATTGCTGCTGCAGGGCCGAGAGGTTTTCCCAGTCCATCGCCAAAATAAGATCAAACTCGCGGAAGTCGTCGGGGGTGATCTGGCGAGCCACACAATGCGCCAGTTCGTAGCCGCGTTTACGCGCAGCTGCCTGGGCCCGTGCGTCGGGGGCCTCGCCAATATGAAAGCTGTGGGTGCCAGCCGAATCTACGCCGACCACGTCAGAAAGCCCTGCTTCGTCGACGATGCGGCGAAACACGCCCTCTGCGCTGGGTGAGCGGCAGATATTACCCATGCAAACGAAAAGTACCTTAGTCATCATAGCCAGCAGTGTGAGGGAAAACCCGTTATAAGGCAAGGCTTTTTGCAAGCCCACATTTACTTCGCAGCAACTATTGACAAGCCTAAAAACTTAAGCACATTAAGGTGTTACAAGCCGTCTGCGATGTAATTCGATGTTGGAAATGCCTTGGATTAATAGCGAGATAGCTAATAATCGTGCAGCGCAACAATTCAGGCCGCGAGCGCTCCCAACACGAAAGTATAATGGTAAACCCTAGGTACTCTGAAAGCAATACCCGGCTGCAGTTAAACGCAGACAGGTGTGTCCGCATCATGAAAATGTAAGACGTTGTTGGTCTTTACCAACGTTTTTCCGTCAAGACATCAAGGCCTTGTGTTTCAGCCGATTCAGCGCATCGCGGGCGTTGGCCGCCTGTTCGAATTCCAGATTCTTCGCATGGTCCATCATCAGTTTTTCAAGACGCCGGATTTCCTTGGCCAACGCCTTATCGTCGCGCAGCACCTCCGGAGAGATATCGTCCAGCACCGACGGCTCCGCAGGCACCATGACACCATCAATCATCTCGCGCACGGCCTTGCTGACGCCGCGCGCTGTAATGCCGTGGACTTCGTTGAACTCCAGTTGCTTCAGACGGCGCCTCTCGGTTTCACCCATGGCGCGTCGCATCGAGTCGGTAATGCGGTCGGCATAAAGAATGGCGCGTCCATTGATGTTGCGTGCGGCCCGCCCCATGGTTTGAATCAGGCTGCGCTCCGAACGCAGAAAACCTTCCTTGTCGGCATCAAGAATCGCCACCAGTGACACCTCCGGGATGTCCAGGCCTTCGCGCAGCAGGTTGATGCCCACCAGCACATCAAACACCCCCAAGCGCAAATCGCGGATGATCTCCACGCGCTCTACGGTGTCGATGTCGGAATGCAGATAACGCACCTTGGTGCCGTGCTCGGCCAGATAATCGGTAAGGTCTTCCGACATGCGCTTGGTCAGCGTAGTAACCAGCACCCTCTCCTGTACCGCTACACGCTTCTTGATCTCGCCAAGCAGATCGTCGACCTGGGTCAGCGCCGGACGCACTTCCACCAAGGGGTCGACCAGGCCGGTGGGCCGCACCACTTGCTCGACCACGTTGTCGGTATGCTCGTTCTCGTAGTTGGCCGGCGTGGCCGAAACAAATACGCATTGCCGCATGCGCTGCTCGAACTCTTCCAGCTGCAAGGGCCGATTGTCCATCGCGGACGGCAAACGAAACCCAAATTGCACCAGCGTCGACTTGCGCGAACGATCGCCCCGATACATGGCACTTAGCTGCCCCATGGTCACGTGGCTTTCGTCGATGAACATCAAGGCGTCACGCGGCAGGTAGTCGATGAGCGTGGGTGGCGGATCGCCCGGCGCGGCGCCGGACAGGTGCCGGGAATAGTTCTCGATGCCCTTGCAAAAGCCGAGTTCCTGCAGCATTTCCAGGTCGAAACGCGTGCGCTGCTCCAGTCGCTGTGCCTCGACCAGCTTGCCGTCTGCAATCAGCACCGCCAGCCGTTCGCGCAGTTCCACCTTGATGGTTTCGATAGCGCGCAGTACGGTCTCGCGCGGGGTGACGTAATGCGAGCTGGGGAAGACGGTAAAACGGGGAATGCTGCGGTTGATCTTCCCGGTAAGCGGATCGAACATTTGCAAGGACTCGATCTCGTCATCAAACAGGGTAATGCGCAAGGCGAGTTCAGCGTGCTCCGCCGGGAAGACATCGATGATCTCGCCGCGGGCCCGAAACACGCCTCGCACGAACTCCACATCGTTGCGCTCGTACTGCATCGCCACTAACCGGCCCAGGAGCTCTTGACGCGCGATGCGGTCGCCGGTGCGCAGGGTAAGCACCATGGCGTGGTAGTCGCCCGGATTGCCTATGCCATAGATGCAAGACACTGTGCCGACAATGATGGTGTCGCGGCGCTCCAGCAAGCTTTTAGTGGCCGACAAGCGCATCTGCTCGATGTGCTCGTTAATGGACGAGTCCTTCTCGATGAACAGATCGCGCGCCGCAACATAGGCTTCGGGCTGGTAATAGTCGTAGTACGACACGAAGTACTCGACGGCGTTGTTCGGAAAGAATTCACGCATCTCGGCATACAGCTGCGCCGCCAGTGTCTTGTTGGGCGCCAGCACAATGGCCGGGCGGCCGGTGCGCGCAATGACGTTGGCCATGGTGTAGGTCTTGCCGGAGCCGGTCACGCCCAATAGCGTTTGGTACATCAGACCGTCATTGATGCCTTCGACCAGCGCATCGATGGCCGTGGGCTGGTCGCCGGCCGGCGGATAAGGCCTGTACAACTGAAAGGGGCTGTTCGGATAATTGATGAAACCTGGTGCTGGGGCGTTCATACTGGACACTTTCAGGGTAAACCCCTTATTATCACACTATTGTCTTCCGTTTCACTACCCATCTAAATTCCCTTACATGACATCTCTTTTCGAAAGCGTCGAACTGGCTCCGCGCGACCCCATCCTTGGCCTGAACGAACAATATAACGCCGATGCCCGCACAGGCAAGGTCAACCTTGGTGTAGGCGTGTATTACGACGACCAAGGTCGTCTGCCGCTGCTCGAGTCCGTCAGCAAGGCGGAGACCGCAAGAATCGAGGCTCATGCCGCGCGCGGCTATTTGCCCATGGAAGGCATCGCTGGCTACAACAAGGGCGCGCAAACCCTCTTGTTCGGCGCAGACTCCCCCATTATTAGTTCGGGCCGCGCCCTGACCGCGCAGGCCCTGGGCGGCACCGGCGCCCTGAAGATCGGCGCCGACTTCCTGAAGGCCTTGCTGCCCAATGCCAAGGTTGTCATCAGCAACCCCAGTTGGGAAAATCACCGCGCGCTATTCGAGCGCGCCGGCTTCCCGGTAGAAACCTACGCCTACTACGACGCAGCCACTCACGGCCTGGATTTCCCCGGCATGCTGGCCTCTTTGCGTGCCCTGCCCGCCCAGACCATTGTCATCCTGCATGCTTGCTGTCACAACCCCACCGGCGTCGACCCCACATTTGAACAGTGGCAGGAAATCGTCCAGATCGTCAAAGAGAATAAGCTGGTCCCGTTCCTGGACATCGCTTATCAAGGTTTCGGGGACGGCCTGGAAGAAGACGCCTCGGTAGTACGATTGTTCGCGCAGCAAGATCTCACCATGCTGGTCAGCTCGTCTTTCTCGAAGTCTTTCTCGCTGTACGGCGAACGCGTCGGCGCCCTCACCCTGGTTACGTCCAGCAAGGACGAATCCGTACGCGTGCTTAGCCAGCTAAAGCGCATTATCCGCACCAACTACTCCAACCCGCCCACACATGGCGGGACAGTCGTGTCCACCGTGCTGAACACACCCGAGCTTTACACGCTATGGACCACCGAACTGGCCGGCATGCGCGAACGCATACGTACCATGCGCGTCCAACTGGTAGAAAAGCTTAAAGCCCACGGCGTTACGCAAAACTTCGACTTCGTTCTGGACCAACGCGGCATGTTCTCGTACTCGGGCCTGACGTCCCAGCAAGTCGACCGCCTGCGCGACGAACACGCCATTTACGCTGTCAGCAGCGGACGCATCTGCGTGGCTGCCCTTAACAGCCGCAACATCGACTACGTTGCCAAGGCTATCGCCAGCGTCCTGACTGCTTGATCTTTATGTGAAAATGCTGCAAAATCCATAACTGTATAAAAACACAGTCTGGATTGCAATGGCCGTTAAGCTAACAGAGCGTCAGCAGCAAATTCTTGAACTCATACGCAGCGAGATCGCGCGCAGCGGCTTTCCGCCGACGCGCGCCGAAATCGCGCGCGCCTTGGGTTTCAAATCGGCCAACGCCGCCGAAGACCACTTGAAGGCACTGGCCAAAAAAGGCGCCATCGAACTGACGGCGGGTGCCTCTCGCGGCATTCGCCTCACCGATACACAAGCCGGCAACGGCGCGCTGCACCATGCCAACAGCGCGCTGGCACAACTGCTGGTTCCCCTGGTGGGGCGTGTGGCTGCCGGCAATCCTATTTTGGCGGCCGAGCATGTCGAACGAGAAATCGGCATCGAGCCTTCTCTTTTTAGCCAAACGCCCGACTACCTGCTGCGGGTGCGCGGCCTTAGCATGCGCGATGCCGGCATCCTGGATGGCGACCTGCTGGCGGTAAAAAAGTCCCCCGAAGCCCGTAACGGGCAAATCGTCGTTGCTCGCTTGGGCGACGAGGTCACCGTCAAGCGCTTCTCCAAAACCGGCCGCCAAATAGAGCTGTTGCCGGAAAACCCCGACTTCTCCCCCATCGTGGTCTCCGCCGACGACGACTTCTCGCTTGAAGGCATCGCCGTGGGCCTCATCCGCAACACGCCGCTACACTGATCCTATTTGTTCTGGCCCTGTTACCTAGACGATGCCCAAAAGGTCCTTCAGCTGTGCGACCTTCGCGCGACTAACCGGAATCAGCGATTGTTCATGGCCTGTCATTCTCAAGCTGACGGAATCTTTGTTGCGCACCAGCTCGATAATGTCCCGGATACTGACAATATGGCTGCGGTGCACCCTTACATAAACTTCCGGATCCAGCCTTTTCTCCAGGTCCGTCAGCGAAAGATTGGATAGATAGCGATCATCTCTGGTTGCAATAGTGGTGTAGTGGCCATCGCCCTCAAAGCGCAGGACTTCGCTTAGCTCGATAAGAACAACGCGATTCTTGCGATACACCGGGATCTTATACAGGCGCCTGGGCGGCAGAACCTGCGCTGTAGCAGGCGCCGCCGGCATGGTCGTGGCATCAGTCAGGTCGTAAAACACCATGCAGGTGCCGACTATACCGCCAGCCCCGATCATTTTCGAGACCTTTACCATCAACACCTTGTCGGGAATGTTGATCATCATGGCGACCGGAGGGGGCGACTGGATGGGACAGCCCACAGGCGCCTGAGAATCAAGGATGAAGCTAAGTTTGCTGCGGCTGCGTTCGGGGTGCAACTGCAATACGTTCAGCCCCAGCAAGCCGCTTTTCTCGACTCCCAATGACTGCTCTGCCGCGGGACCAAGAATCTGCATGGCCACGTCGTTCAAGGCCGTCACCCGATTGGACGGGTCCAGCCACACCATGCCCGGATTGAACTGTTCGAGCCGATGCTGAAAGGTTTCAGATTGTTGGGTTTTCCGCAACGTACTCCCCCAGTTTGTGTTTGACTCCACCGATGCCGATGCCACCTTGGTGACAAGACATTCGCCGGCTTTTCAAGACACTTGGTGTAGATAAAACCGCCATTGGTGCAATCGCATTGAAGGGCGTTGGCGGTTGATGTCATGCTCTTGGCAGATAAAAGCAAATATACCAGACATCCTGTCACAAAAGGAGACAACTGTGATACCTCGTCCATTCGAGTACCACGCGCCGCAAAGCCTGCCCGAAGCAATAAACCTGCTGACAGAGTACGGCGACGAAGCCAAGCTGCTGGCTGGCGGCCACAGCTTGCTGCCCATGATGAAATTACGTTTCGCACAGCCGGGCCACCTGATCGACCTGGGCAAGATCCCCGGCCTCAAGGGCATAACAGAGGTCGGCAATGAGATCCGCATCGGTTCAATGACGACCGAGAACGAACTGATCTGGTCGGAGGTGCTGCAGCGCAAATGCCCGTTGCTCGTCGAAGGCGCGCGCCTGATCTCCGATCCCCAGGTACGCTATATGGGCACCATAGGCGGAGACATCGCCCATGGCGACCCCGGCAATGATCACCCTGCCCTCATGCTGGCTCTGGACGCAAGCTTCGTCCTTCAAGGCCCCTCGGGCGAACGCGTCGTAGCGGCCGCCGACTTCTTCCTCGGCACTTACTACACGGCACTGGTACCGAACGAGATCCTTACCGAGATCCGCATCCCCACACCCGATGCGCGCACCGGGCAGTGCTACAGCAAGCTCAAGCGGAAAGTTGGCGACTTCGCCACAGCCGCCAGCGCCGTGTTGCTGCGCATGGACGGAACCTCGGTAGATTATGTTTCCATTGCGCTGACCAATCTCGGTCCTGTGGCATTCAAAGCCTCCGAGGCGGAATCCTTCCTGCTGGGAAAAGAACTCAACGAGCAAACCATTCAGCAAGCCTGCCAGTTGACCATGTCGGCCTGCGATCCCGTGGCCGACCTGCGCGGCGACATCAAATACAAGATAGCCATGGCCGGTGTCATGACGGATCGCGCCTTGCGTACCGCCCACTCGCGCGCCACACGCTGAACGGAGAACAACATGAGCAAGAAAACCCTGGTGTCATTTGTGTTGAACGGCAAGCCTGCGGACGTAGCCGTCGAACCACGAGAACTACTCATACACACCCTGCGCGAGAAGTGTCAGCACACCGGCCCTCACATCGGTTGTGAAACCTCGCACTGCGGAGCCTGTACCGTCGATATCGATGGCCTGTCGGTGAAGTCGTGCACGATGCTCACCGTACAGGCCGAAGGGCGCGAGATCCTGACGGTCGAGGGGCTCGCTCAAGATGGCGAGCTGCACGCCATACAGGAAGCCTTCATGCAAGAGCACGGCCTCCAGTGCGGGTTCTGTACGCCCGGCATGATCGTGCGCACCTACCGGCTGCTGCACGAAATACCCGATCCGAGCGAAGAGGAAATCCGCTACTGGATCGCTGGCAACCTTTGCCGCTGTACGGGCTATCAAAATATCGTCAAGGCGGTCCAGCATGCAGCCAAGAAACTACGCGGCATAGCCGTCGAATCCTCGCATCCCCTAATGACGGATGTTGCCAACTAAGATTGCCGGAGACCCAAATGGACACTCTCAACATCGATCGACTGAGCAAGCTTGAAGGCATTGGCTGCTCGCGCAAACGTCGCGAAGACCCCCGCTTCATTCAGGGCAAGGGAAACTATGTAGACGACATCAAGATGCCCGGCATGCTGTTTGGCGCCATGGTGCGCAGCCCCTATGCCCACGCACGCATCCTGAAAATAGACAAGTCGCGCGCCCTGGCATTGCCAGGCGTACACGCGGTGCTCACAGCCGAAGACCTCAAGCCACTTAACCTGCACTGGATGCCCACCTTGGCCGGGGATGTCCAGGCCGTCCTGGCCGACGAAAAAGTGTCATTTCAGAATCAGGAAGTTGCCTTCGTCGTTGCCGATGATCGCTACATAGCAGCGGATGCCGCCGAACTGGTGGAAGTCGAATATGAAGAACTGCCGGCCGTGGTCGATCCTTTCAAGGCCCTCGAACCTGACGCACCGGTCGTACGTGACGACCTGCATGGCAAGGACAGCGGAGCGCACGGCGCACGCCGCCATCATAATCACATTTTTACCTGGGAGGCCGGCGACAAGGACCGCACTGCCCGTGTCTTCGACACCGCGCAGGTCACGGTAAAGGAATCGATGCTGTATCCGCGCGTTCATCCCTGTCCGTTGGAAACCTGCGGCTGCGTCGCATCGTTCGATAAGGTACGCGGCGACTTGACGGTGTACATCACGTCGCAGGCGCCACACGTGGTGCGTACGGTAGTCGGCCTGCTGTCATCGATTCCAGAGTCAAAGATACGCATTGTTTCTCCGGACATCGGCGGCGGATTTGGCAACAAGGTCGGAGTGTATCCGGGCTATGTAACCTCTATCGTGGCGTCCATCGTGCTCGGCAAGCCTGTAAAGTGGATAGAATCGCGCACCGAGAACCTCAGCGCCACCGCCTTTGCCCGCGACTACCACATGACCGGCGAACTGGCTGCTGACACGGACGGCCGCATCAAGGCCTTGCGCGTCCACGTTACTGCCGATCACGGTGCCTTCGACGCCTGTGCCGACCCGACCAAGTTTCCGGCGGGCATGTTCCATGTCTGTACCGGCTCGTACGATATTCCCAACGCCTTCGTCTCGGTTGACGGCGTCTACACCAATAAATTTCCGGGCGGGGTCGCATATCGCTGCTCGTTCCGGGTTACCGAAGCCGTCTACATCATCGAGCGCATGGTCGACATCCTGGCCCAGAAGCTGGGCATGGACAAGGCCGAGATACGCCTCAAGAACTTCATTCCAAAAGAAAAATTTCCCTACCATAGCGCTATGGGGCTGGAGTACGACTCGGGCGACTACGAGACGGCACTGCGCAAGGCAATGGACGCTGTGGACTATCGGGCGCTGCGTGCCGAGCAGGCCCAACGGCGTAATGATCCGGCTGCCGAGTGGCTGATGGGCATAGGTATTTGTACCTTTACGGAGGTGGTGGGCGCGGGGCCTTCCAAGATGTGCGACATCCTGGGCATGGGCATGTTCGATTCCTGCGAAATTCGGGTGCATCCTGATGGCTCCGCAATTGCCCGCATGGGCACCATTACGCAGGGGCAAGGGCACCAGACCACCTACGCCCAAATCATAGCCACTGAAGCGGGCATTCCCGCATCGGTCATCGAGGTTGAAGAGGGCGACACCTCCACGGCGCCTTACGGCCTGGGCACTTACGGCTCGCGCTCCACTCCGGTCGCGGGCGCAGCGATTGCCAGAGCGGCACGCAAGATTCGTGAGAAGGCAAGACTGATTGCGGCGCATCTGCTGGAAGTCAGTCCCGACGATGTCGAGTTCGATCTGGATCGCTTTGTCGTGAAAGGCTCGCCCGACCAAACCAAAACCCTGAAGGAAGTCGCCCTGGCGGCCTACAGCAATGTGCCCGAAGGCATGGAAATGGGGCTGGAAGCGGTCGACTACTACGATCCGCCCAACTTCACTTTTCCGTTTGGTGCTTACCTGTGTGTCCTGGACATCAACAGATACTCCGGCGAAACCAAAGTCAGGCAATTCTATGCCCTGGATGATTGCGGCACACGCATCAACCCCATGATTATCGAGGGACAAGTGCATGGAGGACTGACGGAAGGCTTTGCCGTAGCCATGGCGCAAGAAATGCCTTACGACGAAGCTGGCAACCTGCTGGGCGCAACCTTAATGGATTACTTCGTGCCAACGGCTGTCGAGACGCCAAAGTGGCAAACCGACTTCACTGTTACGCCGTCGCCGCACCATCCGCTGGGTGCCAAAGGTGTGGCCGAATCGCCCCACGTCGGTTCCATTCCCTGCTTCACATCCGCCGTCGTAGACGCCTTTTCGCACCTGGGTGTGACTCACATGAACATGCCGCACAACGCCTACCGGGTATGGCAACAAAGCCATGCCCTCGGCCTGGATAAACGCTGAATCGAGACACTATGCAAGTCACACTAGACAAGACCTACCCCATGCCCTGCTCTGCCAGCACCGCATGGGAGTTCCTGCAAGATATAAAAGGCGTTGCACAATGCATGCCAGGCGCAAGCATCACTGAACGCATCGACGACAAAAACTACAAGGGCACAGTGTCGGTACGTGTCGGCCCGGCCACGATGTCCTTCAGGGGCCACATCGCCGTGTTGGACATCGATGCCGACACGCAAACGCTGCACCTGTCCGGAAAAGGCACCGACACGACGGGAACATCTGGCGCGTCGATGGACCTGGTCGCCACTGTGCAATCGACCGGCGATACCTGCGAACTGATCGGGCGGAGCACTATCACCATGAACGGCAAGGCGGCGACCTTTGGCGGACGCATGATGGACACCGTGTCCGAACACATACTCAAGCAGTTCATCGCCAACTTCTCCGACCGCGTGCAGGCCCTGCAAGAGGCGCGGGCCGATGGCAGCCCTAACGCAAGCAGCGCATCCGTCCAGAATGCACCACCCACGCAGAAAGCAAGTGAACTAAACGGCCTGTCGCTGCTGTGGGCAGTAATTGCCGACTGGTTCCGCCGCGTATTTTCAAGAAACTCAGCGTAAGTGTCAGGAGCCGCCTATGCCTTCCGAACAGCCAAGCCGCATCTCTGACCTGAAGAATCAGCTTGGGCAGCACGGGTATGTCGCCGACTCGAGCCTCACGGCGACCCTGGTGCTGGGAAAAGCCTTGCAGCGCCCTGTCTTGCTGGAAGGCGAAGCGGGTGTGGGCAAGACCGATGTCGCCAAGTCGCTGGCTTTGGCACGAAACACGCGTCTGATACGCCTGCAATGCTATGAAGGGCTGGACGCCCATTCGACGCTGTACGAATGGAACTACCAGCGCCAGTTGCTGGCAATCAAGCTGCTGGAGCATGACGATCGCAGCACTGCCGAAAAGGAAAAAGACATTTTTTCCGAGCAATACCTGCTCAAGCGCCCGCTACTGGAAGCCATCACGACGTCGCCGCCACCAGTGCTGCTGATCGACGAAATCGACCGGGCGGACGAAGCCTTCGAGGCATACCTGCTTGAGGTCCTGTCCGATTACCAGGTCTCCATACCAGAATTCGGCACGATACGCGCAAGCAGCCGACCTGATGTCATACTGACCTCCAACGGCACGCGCGAGCTTTCCGATGCGCTGCGCCGTCGCTGCCTTTATCACTATGTCGACTATCCCGACTTCAATAAGGAAGTGAAGATCATCCAGGCTCGCGTACCCGATGCGCCCCTGGCACTGGCACGGCAGGTGGTAGAGTTCGTGCAGTCACTACGCGGACTGGATCTCAAGAAGAAACCTGGCATCGCCGAAACGCTGGACTGGATCAGCGCGCTGCTGCAACTGGACCTGCGCACACTGGATGAAAATGGCACCGAGCGCATCCTGGATTCGCTGTCCGCCCTCGTGAAAACCCACGAAGACCGGGCACGGCTGACTCGTCCCGTCATACAGAAGATGGTTGCGGCATGCTGACAGCCATCCAGCAAGACACGCTGCGCATCACGCCGCTAGCCAGCCAACTCCAGGGCCGCTACCTCGGTTTCGCGGGATTCTTGCGCGCCAATGGCTATAAACATGCAGATGCTCCGGCAGCAGTACAGGCGCTAGCCTACGCTGGCCAGTTGGACCGCAACATCGCACGTTGGACGCTACGCAGCATACTGTGCAAGTGCCAGCAAGAGTGGCGGCAGTTCGACGACCTGTTCGACATCTGGTTCTTGCCGGATCCTCCACCCCGGCGCACCGAAATCCGAACCTCTGGCGGCCCCAGCGTGGATACCAGCCTAGCAAGCGCTCTGCCGGATCATACTGAGGGCGTGCCTCTGGACGACGGTTCCGGTTCCGGATACGGGGAAGACGCCCCCGGCGGGGCAAGATCAGAAGGCGCCAGTTCACAAGAAGCGCTTAAACGTACTGATTTTCGTCATATGCAGGATCCCGACTCCGTACGCGCCCTCGATGCCTTGCTGCAGAGCTTCGCGAAACGGTTAAGGCAGATCGAGCTGAGACGAGACCAGGCATCTGCACGCGGCCGCCGCCTTGATCTGGCCCGCTGCCTGCGGCGCAGCGTCTCGCACGGGGGCCTGCCCCTGGAGCTGGCTTGGCGCAAGCGCCAGAAACAACGTCCCCGGCTGATACTCCTGCTGGATGTCAGCCGCTCCATGAGTTTGTACAGCTTCTTCTATTTACGACTGGCGCGTATCCTCACATCCCTGCTCACCGACGTACATTGCTTCATTTTCCACACCCAATTGGTCGGCATAGCGCAAGCGCTACGCGACCCCGATCCCGTCCGAGCCCAGGAAAGCCTACATTTACTATCCAGTGGCTGGGCGGGCGGCACGCGTATTGGGGCCTCCCTCGAACAGTTCAACCGCGACCACGCCCGCAGACTGTTGCACGCTCGAAGCTGTGTACTGATCGCAAGCGACGGCTACGACACCGACCCGGCCGATTCGATAACCACCGCGCTGACCGCCATTCGCCGACAGACACGTCGGATTCTGTGGTTGAACCCCCTGGCAAGCCGTCCCGGTTACACGCCGACATCCGCATGCATGCAAGCGGCACTGCCGTTTATCGACGGGCTGCTCCCGGCCGGCAATCTGGCAAGCCTGGAAAAGGCCTTGCCCGACATCTTGAGGATCTGCAGATGAATCCGCCTTCCTTCGATACTGGCCTCCTGTCTGAGGCGCTCGATCTCTCTGGACAGAACCTGCCCTACGCCTGGGCGACAGTCGTGCGCGCCATATCGCCCACCTCCGCGTATGTCGGGGCCCAGGCCATCATCACGGCCGACGGACGCATGCGCGGATGGGTAGGAGGGGGCTGTGCACAGGAAGTCGTGGTGCAGGTAGCCCTTGATGCGCTACAAAGCGGAAGATCCAGGTTGATCCGCATCAGCAACGACGGCGGTATCAGCGATCCAGACACCGAGCATCACGCCATGCCATGCGCCAGCAATGGCGCGCTTGATCTATTCATACAAGCCGTCAACCCGCCGCCCACCCTCTACATCGCCGGGTCGACGCCCGCCGGGACAGCAGCCGCTAAACTGGCCGCCATCCTGGGCTGGCATATATCCTTGGATAACTTGCAAACCGCGACACCGGGCCCTGATTACGTTCTGGTCGCCACGCAAGGCAATGACGACGCAAGAAATCTGGAAGACGCACTCCGAAGCGCCGCCAGAAAAGTGCTGCTTATTGCAAGCAGCCGCAAAGCCCAAGCCCTGATAGCTGCCATGCGATCCGTGGGCATTAGCGAGCAACGGCTGGCTGACCTGGAAAGCCCTGCCGGGCCGGATATTCTGGCTCGCACGCCAGCCGAAATCGCGCTGGCTGCCGTAGCTGGACTGGTGCGCGAACATCGCAAGGCAGCCGGCGCTGTACAGAGCGCCGCCGCCCCTATGGACCCGCAGCCAGTTGGATCGTATGTGAATCCGGTATGTCTGCGCGCCATCGACCCGGCGACCGCCCTGCACACGGTTACTGTGGCCGGCGGCACGCATTACTTCTGCTGCAATGGCTGCAAGACGAAGTTCGATCATGACCCCGAAAAATATCTGGAAATTGCCCAACGAATGTCCAGTTCATCGCCAGCATGAAGTTCTCTGCCATCATCCTTGCCGCAGGAGAGTCCCTCCGGATGCAGGGCCGCCACAAAATGCTGCTGCCAGCCCCTGTTGAGCCTGTTGTGCGCAGAAGCACCCAAGCCATCGCGGCATCTGGGGCGCATGAAGTCCTTGTCGTTACCGGCCACAACCACGGTCCGGTTACCGACGCCCTGAAGGGGCTAAGTGTACGCATCATCCATAACCCCAATTACGCACAGGGCCAAATGACTTCAGTCAACGCGGGCCTGGCCGCATTGACGCCAGGCTGCGATGCCGTCATGGTGTGTCTCGCCGACCAAATCCTGCTCTCGTCCGACGACTACGCTGAACTTGCACTCGCCTATCAACACAGACCTTACGGCTCGATACTCGTGCCCTCTTTCCAGGGACAACGCGGCAATCCCGTGATGTTCCACAGCCAGCACATTCCGGAGATCCTCCAGGGCTTGCGCAAGCTCGGTTGCCGCAAGCTCATACAAGACAATCCGGACGCCGTCTATCTGCATGAAGTCACGCACGACGGATACGTATCGGACCTGGACACTCCCCAAGACTATGCCCGGATTCTGAAGTGTCTGGCTGAACCGGGGGGGTTCACACCATGAGGCGCAACACCTTCAGATCCCTTGCCAACCGTGGCATGCTGCTGGCCTGCCTGGGTATGCTCGGCGGCATGGCTGTGGATGCCAGCCAGGGTGGCATCTCGCTGCTTACCAGCCTGTGCGCAGGCTCCGACACATTGAGCCTGGGCCAGATAACCCGCTTGCATTGGATCTGCCTCCCCTTCATGCATCTGGGCACGCTTGCCGGCAGCCTTGCGCCCGCGCTCGTCACGAGACGACCGAGCAATTTGCTGTCCGGCCTGGCGTGCGCCGCCTGGATGGTCATGGGCATGAACTTGGGCAGCTACCTCTTGCCACACGCTGTCCTCGCCGCCGAAGGAATCTACAACACCACCGCCCTGCTTGCCGGCATGATGGGCGGCATGGGCGGCTCCATGATGTCCTGGGCTTTCCTGGACCGCCGGGCCGCTACTAGTGCAAGGCAAGCGCGTGCACCGCAACAGTCACATAAGAAGGCATTCTCCGTTACATGAATAGCACCGATTTATCCGTACTGACGCGTTCCATTGAATGGCTGGAGGCCGGCCGGCGCGTAGCATTGGTCACCGTAGTGCAAACCTGGGGCTCGGCGCCCCGGCCTGAAGGCGCATGGCTGGCAATACGCGATGACGGCCAGATCTATGGTTCGGTGTCGGGCGGTTGCATTGAGGACGATCTCATCCGGCAGGTGCGACATGGCGGTCTGCTCGACTATGCCACGCCACAGATCACAGTCTACGGCGTCGCTCAAGGCGACGCGAACCGATTCGGGCTTCCCTGCGGCGGCACCTTGAAGCTCGTCATCGAACCCCGTCCCGATTTGGCGATGCTCCAAGAGTTGCTGCGCCGGATCCGGGCAAAACAGATCACTGTGCGCGACCTGGATATTCCCAGTGGGGCCTGTGAACTGCACAATGCAGATCGAACTGCAACGCTGTCATTCGATGGCAGGCGGATGCGTTCGGTCTATGGCCCTCGATGGCGGCTGGTGTTGATTGGTGCCGGGGAGCTATCGCAATGTGTGGCACAGATCGCCATGGGCGCCGACTACGATGTGGTCATCATCGACCCTCGCGAAGAATTCCTGGACGGGCTGTCGCTTGCCGGTGTTGATCTTAGGCGAGGCATGCCCGATGACACCATACTTGAGCTTGACATCGATCCGCACACCGCAATCGTCGCCCTTACCCATGATCCCAAGCTGGATGATATGGCGCTATTCGAAGCACTAAAGTCAGCGGCGTTCTATGTAGGAGCACTAGGTAGCCGGCGCAATACCAGGATCCGCAAGGAACGCCTGCTGGAATTCGACCTGACCCCGACCGACATAGCACGTCTGCACGGCCCTACCGGACTATACCTGGGCGCCCGCACGCCGGCGGAGATCGCGGTGGCCATACTTGCTGAACTGACCTGCGCCAAATATCACGTGCCCATTGTGCAAAAGCGCGACCCATAAAAAAGGTCCGGCCCTGCAATCATGCATGATTGCAGGGCCGGACCCCTGGCACCCAAGCAAACCAGCTTAGTGCTTCATCACTCCGCCTGCCGATTCGCCGGCCGGCTTTGCCGCAGCGACCGCTTCAGCCGCCAGCTTGGCGACTTCTTCGTCCGACAATGGCGTAGGCATATTCTGCAAGGCCACCTCAAGAACGCGGTCTATCCAACGCACCGGTATGATTTCCAGGTGATTTTTCACGTTGTCTGGAATCTCGGCCAAGTCCTTGACGTTCTCTTCCGGGATCATCACGGTCTTGATGCCGCCACGATGAGCAGCCAGCAGTTTTTCCTTCAGGCCGCCAATACCCAAGACCTCGCCTCGCAGCGTGATCTCGCCCGTCATGGCGACGTCTGCGCGCACCGGAATACCGGTAAGCGCCGACACCATCGCGGTCGTAATGGCAATGCCTGCCGAAGGCCCGTCCTTGGGGGTTGCGCCTTCCGGGAAGTGCACGTGTAGGTCGCGCTTCTCGAAAGCCGTATTGGGGATGCCCCATTTCTGGGCGCGCGCCCGAACCACCGTGCGCGCCGCTTCAACGGATTCCTTCATGACATCGCCCAGCGAGCCGGTACGCAGCACGACACCCTTGCCTGGCATGTCGGCGACCTCGATGGTGAGCAAGTCGCCGCCCACTTCGGTCCATGCCAGACCGGTTGCCTGACCGACCTTGTTTTCTGTTTCGGCCATGCCGAAATTGAAACGTCGTACACCCAGGAAATCGCTGAGATTCTCGGATGTGACCGTAACGCGCTCGAGCTCGGGTGCCGGTCGTGCCTTGCCGCCGCGAACCTTCGTCGTGGGGTTCTTGGCCAACAGCGTTTTGACGACTTTGCGACAGATCTTGGAGATCTCGCGTTCGAGCGCCCGCACCCCGGCTTCGCGGGTGTAGTAACGCACGATGTCGCGTATGGCGCCTTCCTCGATCGTAAGCTCGCCCTCTTGTACGCCGTTGTTCTTCATGAGCTTGGGCAGCAGGTGATCGAAGGCAATATGCACCTTCTCGTCTTCGGTATAACCCGACAGACGTATGACCTCCATGCGGTCCAGCAATGCCGGCGGAATGTTAAGCGTATTGCTTGTCGCAACAAACATCACATCCGACAAGTCGAAGTCGACCTCGATATAGTGGTCCTGGAAAGTATGGTTCTGTTCGGGATCAAGAACCTCCAGCAGGGCTGACGAAGGATCGCCGCGGAAATCCGCGCCCATCTTGTCGATCTCGTCGAGCAGGAACAAGGGATTGCGTACGCCGACCTTATTCATGTTCTGGAGAATCTTGCCGGGCATCGAACCGATGTAAGTGCGACGGTGGCCGCGGATCTCGGCCTCATCGCGCACACCGCCCAGTGCCATACGCACGAACTTGCGATTCGTGGCTCGGGCAATGGATTGCCCCAGCGAGGTCTTGCCGACCCCGGGAGGTCCAACCAGGCAAAGTATGGGGGCTTTCAGCTTGTCGACGCGCTGCTGGACCGCAAGGTATTCCACGATGCGTTCCTTGACCTTCTCGAGACCGTAGTGGTCGGCATCAAGGACGTTTTCGGCGTTCGAGATGGAGCTGTTGATGCGGCTTTTCTTTTTCCAGGGCAAGCCAATAAGCGTGTCGATGTAGTTGCGCACCACCGTGGCTTCAGCAGACATCGGCGACATCAACTTGAGCTTTTTAAGCTCGGAATCAGCCTTCTTCTGCGCTTCCTTCGGCAACTGAGCCGCAGCGATTTTCTTTTCGAGCTCTTCGATATCGGCGCCGTCTTCGCCTTCGCCCAGTTCCTTCTGGATGGCCTTGACCTGCTCATTCAGATAGTAATCGCGCTGGCTCTTTTCCATCTGCTTCTTCACGCGGCCACGTATGCGCTTTTCCACCTGCAGAATGTCGATCTCGGATTCGAGTTGCGACAGCAGGCTTTCCAGGCGCCCGGACGTGCCGGTGATCTCCAGCATTTTTTGCTTCTGCTCGAGCTTCAAGGGCAAATGGGCCGAAATGGTGTCCGCCAGGCGACCGGCGTCATCGATTCCGGCCAGCGAGGTCAGGATCTCTTGGGGTATTTTTTTGTTGAGCTTGACGTATTGCTCGAATTGGGCCACGACGGCGCGGCGCAAGGCTTCGGATTCAGCGCCCTCGCCTTCTTCGGGCGCAATCGGTACGACCACGGCCATGAAATGCGTTTCGGCGTCGCTGACTTCCTGGATGCGGGCGCGTTGCAGGCCTTCTACCAATACTTTGACGGTGCCATCGGGCAGCTTGAGCATCTGCAAGATGCTGGCGGCGCAGCCGATTTCGTATAAATCGTCGGGGGTGGGATCGTCTTTGCCGGCGGACTTCTGTGCCACCAGCATAATGTTGTTGCCCGCTTCCATGGCCAGTTCAAGAGCCTTGATGGAGCGCGGCCGACCAACAAACAGAGGAATCACCATGTGCGGAAATACCACCACGTCGCGCAATGGCAACAGCGGCAAGTCCGTGGGTTCTGAAGAAAGAATCTGGCTCGCAGACATAGTAATTTCCTTAAAAAGGTCCTCTAGATGCAAAAGGGAAGCCAGGGCCTCCCTTTTTAGTACTACCTATAGTGTATGTAGTGACGATAGCCAGGTTTTCAAGTCAAAAAAAGCTCACTGCGCTTCAGGCGGCCGCATCCTTCAGTTTTTTGGCCGGCTCGCGACGGCCTTCGGGTTCGCCCTTGAGCTCGTCAGCGTAAATCAATAGCGGTGTGCCAGTGCCCAGAACGGCGTTTTCGTCCAGTACCACACGTTTGACGTCCTTCTGGGAAGGAAGTTCATACATGGTACCCAGCAACGCCTGTTCGACAATAGAGCGCAAGCCGCGTGCACCGGTACGGCGCTTGATGGCCCGCTTGGCGATCGCAGCAAGCGCGTCGGGCTGAACCTCGAGCTCGACTTCTTCCATTTCGAACAACTTCTGGAACTGCTTGATCAGGGAGTTGCGCGGCTCGGTAAGAATGCGGATGAGCGTGTCTTCCTGAAGCTCTTCCAGCGTGGCGACCACAGGCAAGCGGCCCACCAGCTCGGGGATAAGGCCGAATTTGATCAGGTCTTCGGGTTCGACCTCGGCGAAAAGTTCGCCGACGCCGCGTTCCGTCTTGGCCCTTACGCTGGCCGAGAAACCAATGCCGGAGCGTTCGCTGCGGTCGCGGATGATTTTGTCCAGACCATCGAAAGCACCGCCCACAATGAACAGGATGCTGGTGGTGTCCACCTGCACGAAGTCCTGATTGGGGTGCTTGCGCCCGCCTTGCGGCGGCACAGAGGCCACGGTGCCTTCAATAAGCTTAAGCAGGGCTTGCTGCACCCCTTCACCCGACACATCGCGGGTGATCGAGGGGTTGTCCGCCTTGCGGGAGATCTTGTCGATCTCGTCGATGTAGATAATGGCACGCTGCGCCTTATCGACATCGTAGTTGCAGTTCTGGAGCAACTTCTGGATGATGTTCTCGACGTCTTCACCCACGTAACCGGCTTCGGTCAGGGTGGTGGCATCGGCCATTACAAAAGGCACGTCCAGCATGCGCGCAAGGGTCTGCGCCAATAGCGTCTTGCCCGACCCAGTGGGTCCGATCAGCAAGATATTGCTTTTGGACAGCTCGACGTCGTCGCCCTTGACTTCACCATAGCGTATGCGCTTGTAGTGGTTATAAACCGCCACAGCCAGATTGCGCTTAGGTATATCTTGCCCGATGACGTAGCCATCGAGAAAGCTTTTGATTTCGTGCGGCGTGGGAAGCTCGTTGCGAATGGCATCGCGCGCCGCTTCCTGGCTTTCTTCGACAATGATGTCGTTGCAAAGATCGATGCATTCGTCGCAAATGAACACCGATGGTCCGGCGATTAGCTTGCGGACTTCGTGCTGGCTCTTATTACAAAACGAGCAATGCAGCACCTTATCGTCCGCCGATCCTTTTTTTTCGGGCATAAAACTCTTCGTTCAGTTCAATCGACAGGGCAAGATGCCGGCCTGTCGAGCAATAACCGGCAGGAGCCGTGTGGCGCCTGCCGACCGGCTGGCCTTAAGCCTCGTCTGTACGAGAGACCAGTACTTTGTCTACTAAGCCATACGATACCGCATCTTCCGCCGACATGAAATTATCACGCTCGGTGTCTTCCGCAATGCGTTCTACGGACTGCCCGGTGTTGCGGGCCAGGATTTCGTTCAGGCGCTCGCGCAAGCTGAGGATTTCCTTGGCCTGGATCTGGATATCGGACGCCTGACCCTGCGCACCGCCAGAAGGCTGATGGATCATGATGCGCGAATTGGGCAAGGTGTAACGCTTGCCCTTGGCGCCTGCCGCAAGCAGGAAAGCACCCATGCTGGCGGCAATGCCGGTGCACAGGGTGGATACCTCGGGCTTGACGAACTGCATGGTGTCGTAAATTGCCATGCCCGCATACACCGAGCCACCGGGCGAATTGATATACAGAGAAATGTCTTTGTCGGGATTCTCGGATTCGAGAAACAGCAATTGCGCCACGACCAGATTGGCCGAATGGTCGTTGACCGGACCGACAAAGAAAATAACCCGTTCGCGCAACAAGCGCGAGTAAATATCGTAGGACCGCTCGCCGCGGCCGGACTGCTCTATCACGATGGGCACGTAGCCCAGCCCCGTTGGGGTCACCGAGTCACCACCATACATTGAGGCGTAAAAATCGGTAAAACGTGACATTAGTTGGTCCCCATGAGTTCGTCGAATGCTACATCTTCGTCGGTTACTTGTGCCTTGGCCAATACGTGATCGACGACATTGTCTTCGAGCACAATGGCTTCGATCTCGGCACGGCGCTGGCGATCGGAAAGGTAATACGCCACGACCTGTGCGGGCTGCTCGTAGTTCTGAGCGAACTCTTCGATGCGCGTGCGCACCTGTTCGGGCTTGGCTTGAAGATCGGCAGTTTGCACCAGTTCGGATACCAGCAGGCCCAGGCGTACGCGGCGCTCTGCTTCCTCGGTGAAGGCTTCAGCCGGAATAGGCATGGCCTCGGCGTTGGGAACGCCACGCTGCTTGAGTTCTTCGCGGGCAGCCGTTACACGGGCTTGCGCTTCGTTCTCGACCAGCGCCTTGGGCACGTCGAAAGTGCATGCTGCAGTCAGCGCATCCATGATGCTGCTTTTGGTGCGAGCCTGGGCACGCGCCTTGACCTCGCGCTCGATGTTGCTGCGAACATCGGCCAATAGTTTGTCGACATCGCCCTCGGCCTGGCCCAGCGACTTGGCGAACTCGGCGTCCACGACCGGCAGTACAGGCTCGGCCACTTCTGTCACGGTGATCTTGAACTCGGCGGTTTTGCCAGCGACTTCCTTGCTGCCATAGTCTTCAGGGAAGCTAAGCGGGAAGGTTTTGGATTCGCCGGCCTTCATGCCGCGCACCGCTGTCTCGAACTCGGGCAGCATGCGGCCCTGACCCAAAACGAAGGGGAATTTCTCGGCCGTGCCACCATCGAAAGCGACACCGTCTATCGTGCCGACAAAATCCAGCGTGACGCGATCGTCGTCCTGGGCTTCGCGGCCTTCGCGCGCTTCGTACTCGGCCCGTTGCTTGCGCAAAATGTCGATGGTGCGCTGAACTTCAGCGTCGCCGACCTGGACATTGGCACGGGTGACTTTAAGGCTGGCCAGATCAGGGACCTGAACCTCTGGATAGACCTCGAATGTGGCGGTAAAGGCCAGGAAGCCTTCCTCAACCCCTTCGACCTTGGGCTCGAGCGTGGGCGTACCAGCAACGCGCAGCTTGGTCTCACCAATGGCTTCGTCCAGTGACCGCCCCACTTCGGAATTTATGACGTCATAACGGATACCTTGGCCGTGGCTACGCTCGATCAGGGAAAGCGGCGCTTTACCCGGGCGAAAACCCTGAACCTTGGCAGTGCGAGCAACGCGTTTGAGTTGCGCCTGGACTTCTTTTTCTACGTCGGCGATCGAAACGACCAGATCAACTCGGCGCTCCAGGCCGGACAAAATTTCAACCTCGGGCTGCATTAGGTACCTATATATAAATGGGATTGAACAAATGAACAGGGCATTTTACCGGAAAGTCGGCAAGCCCATGCCACGCCGGTAATACGGTGGCAAAGCAATCCTTGAGCGAGGCGCCGCCTCGAAGACAGGAAAAAGCAAAAGTCACGGAATGTAACGTGCTAGCATAGTTGATTGACTTGTCCCCGACGGGGTGCTCTTTGGGCACCCTCACTCATGAAAAACCGCACACAAACTACTTTAACATCAGGCCTGCTACGCGCGCTTGCTGCCTTGCCTTATGGCCTGGTCGCGCGCCTGGGCGAGCAATTGGGATCACTGCTTTATCTTATACCGGGCAAACGCAAACACATCCTGCAAACCAACCTTAGGCTGTGCTTTCCGGAACAGTCTGACGCCGAACGCGAAAAACTGGCGCGCTCGACCTTCCGTCACGTAATACGCAGCTACCTGGAACGCGGCACCCAATGGTATGGCAGCGCCAAGACCTTGCAGGGCCTGATGCAAATAGATAGTGCCATCCCCCTGCAAGACAGCTACGAACAACCGACCATCTTCCTGGGCTTTCATTTTGCCGCCATCGAAGCCACTTGTATGGTGTATTCGATTTTACATCCGGTGGCGTCGCTTTATACACCCATGTCGGACGACGTGACCGAAACCATTTCCAAAGAACAGCGCTCACGTTTCGGCACGGTGATGATTCCTCGTAACGGCAGTGCGCGGGATATCCTGCGGGTGCTGAAATCAGGCAAGCCCATCATGCTGGCAGCCGATATGGACTTTGGGCTGCGCGATTCGGTGTTCGTGCCCTTCTTCGGCATACAGGCATGCACGCTGACAGCGGTGTCGCGCCTGGCGCAAATAAGTGGTGCGCGTGTCGTTCCCTTTGTCTCGGAAGTCCTGCCTGACTATCAAGGTTATAAGCTTCATATCTTGCCGGCGATGGAAAATTTTCCTAGCGGCGACGTCCGCGCCGACGCGCTGGCCATGAATCAGTTTCTTGAGGCCCGCATTCGCGAAAGGCCTGATCAGTATTACTGGGTACACAGAAGGTTCAAGAGACGCCCTGAGGGCGAAGCGTCCGTTTACTGACTGACGGCGTGACCGGCCTGTGCGAACGCCTAAAAAATGACGTAGATCAGCTTCGCCGTAAGGGCTGAAGCATCGGGAAAAGGGGCCGACAGTATTTCTTTTCGGGATAGCCGGAGCGTGGAAGTATCCAGCTCTCCATCAACCAGCAAGTCGCCGTCTGCCCCGAGGGCTTCCCAACGATCATCGCCCATGTTGATGAGATGCGACTGGTACGGAGTAGCGCCAGGCTGGCAGGTAACCGTGGCCGCGCCCCTGGCCCGCGGCCCGAACAAGGGTTGCTGGGCACTACATTGAGACCGTATGGAAATACGGACATCGAACAAGGCCTGCGCATTGGCCGACGCTGCAAGCACGAGGCCACTTAAGAATGAAGCGACGAGCGACGTCACGCGAAACAATAACATTGAAGGGTCCTGCTAATAGCTAAGGGTAATGATGATCGTATCCGAATAGCGGGCGGCGCCCGGCGGCGACTGCGGTGGCACGCGTCCGTAGACGGTCAACGATTGAGGAAGACCAGTCCCGACTCCCGTCACCGCGTCGTTCCAGTCGGTTCCCCACCGACTACTGCGTTGTGGATCACGATAAAGCTCGTAACGAATGAAACCGGGCGTGCCTCGCATGCGGCGTTGGTTCCCCGTAGCATAGAGGCCGTTACCAAGGTACACCCGGTAGCCATTGCCAGACTGACCACCATTGCAAGTAATAGTTATAGTGGCGACGCTGTCGACATTTGCGTTCAGTTCCATGAACACTGTGCCGAAGTCCATCGTTGTTGTCGAGTCGATTCGACAATCGCTTCGCACGATCGCCTCGATGTAGAAGCTGGATTCTTTCGGTCGCTTTATGGTCGCCGTGGAGCAATCGGCAGTTTCGTTCGTCGCTAGTGTCTTATAGCTGATGGAAAGCGGGCCACCCCCGAAAGTATTGGTGTTGTAATAGCCCGCGGGCAGACCCGCTTGGCCCGCCGAATTTATCCGACCGTATAGCGCGGTGGACCCTGTTTGATGGTACTCGCCTGCACCAAAGCTCATGATTATCGGTACGGGCTCGTAGCCGCCGCCTGCCATCAAGCTGCCCCATATAATTGATCGAGCGGCGTCCGAGTACACATTGAACTCCATATGAACATCGGGTCTATTGGTTTGCGTTATGGTGCGAGGGCTGAACACGCCGGAGCGCGGGTCTTGCTCCATGCCAATACATAGCAATACACGCGTTCCCGGGTCGGCGTTGCACCAATAATTTATGGTTGAGCTACTGTCAGTGACACCGCCAGCCAGCAGATTAATGGTGCCAAAGATCAAATTGTCGGCGTGAGCACCGCAATTCTTCACTGCCGCAGAAGCAGGCCCCGCGGCCGCCAATAGCAGGAAAGCGAACAGGCCTGCACGCAAGAAGAAAGCTGGGGTTTTTTTCATTAGACGCACACCAGTGGGCCGATTTCCGGCAAGGTATCGAGCTCGGCCCGATACGAGAATTGAACCGTACACTTCGTGTCGGCGTCATGCACGGCGAGACGATTCTCGATATCGAGATCCTCTAAATAAACGCGGCCGTCGTAGCCGACCCAGCCCGCCGGTTCAGTACTGTCGTTTAAATAGACCTGGGCTCCCATGGGGACGGCCTGGTCGTCCGACGTGCGCAATATTAGTGAGGCCGCACGCACGCGGTCGATCGCGAACTTGACGCTGACGCCCGAGGCATTACGCGGCACCACATCCAAATTAACGGCTTTTATGCGCATGTCCACGGGCAGGCTGGTCGGATCGATTGAAATTTTGTTGTGTTGATATGGTTGCAAGGACGGTACGAGCAACTGCCCACGGCTATTGGTATTGCCTATCAACTGGTTCTGGCTCTTGACCGGCACTGCAGGAATACCGCTGGTCGAAACGACGGCAAAGCCATCGTAGACTTTTCGAGACGCAAATACGCCACCGTCCATCGCCACAATAGACCCTGAAGCCCCGGCGTAAACGTTCTGATCTGTCCCGGCGCTATTGGCGCCAGCATTGAAGTCCAGGTACTGAAACCGCCTGCTGGCTTGCCCGCTGGCGCTGGCGGGTTGAGCTTCCGAACTTTGTGCCTGGACGTTCCAGTTCCATTCATCTTGATTGCGAGCGGAGCGATTGGCACCAGCCGAATAGGTCCGTGAACCTTTGGATTGCACGGCTGAGCTATAAGCCGATACACCCTTGTCCCAATTGAAAACCAGATTCAGGTAGACGGAGCGATCACTACGTTCATCCAGATTTTGATTTGCGCTGATATTCAAAGTGAGTCCTCGGTCAAAACTGCGCGACCACGATACGCCGCCAAAGCGATAACGCGGCTGATCGGCCTGCTGAAGATGGGCGTAATTTACGCTAATGCTGCCAAAACCACCGGTGTCCAAGCCCAGATAAGCACTATCGCTGCGTACCACAGGCACACCGCCATACCCGCTTGCTACATCTCGATACTGGCGACTGCCTCGCTGAACATTGGCGCCCAGGCCAAAGGGACCGCGCTGTAGCTCATACCCGACTGTAAACTGCTTACCCTTCTGCCCTTGTGCGAGGCTTTGCGCCCATGAACCCGAAACAGTCCCTATAGTTCCAATATTGAAGATAGCACCGACCCCGCCCGCGACCACGCCTTTTATGCCCTCCACATGGCTCTCTGCCGTGAAGTAATTACTAAAGCCGTGGCGGATAGTGGCCGAAGCCATAGGGTCGTGGCTATAGTCAAACGACTGATACCCGTAATTGGCGCGAACGTAGCCAGTCTCGAACGACCAATCCGTTAAGCCTTCACGCAGCAACCTGTTGGAGCTGTAGAAGGGGAAGTCGACCGAGGTTCGTCGCCCCAGCGCATCAGTTAGCACCACTTGAGCTTGCCCGGCGCCATTGATGGTGGGTAAGGCACTCAACTGGAAAGGGCCAGCGGGAACCTGCCCTGTGTATTGCTGGATACCATCGATGTAAAGCTCGACGGCCGAGGGGAGTGCCGCCGTACCAAAATAGGCGGGCAGCGGCGCGGTCGTTTGATAGGGCTGCAAGGCAAAGTTGCGCGAGACTTGAAATCCGCCAATGCGGGTCCTGCGGCTCCAGGGCAAACCGTTGGTCAGCGTGTCGCCCAGTCGAAACGTAAGCTGCTCGTCTTGTAACGAATGCTCAAGCACGGTGTCCATGCGCACCGTCGTACGTTCCCATCGGCGCGCATTACCTGCGCGTGTGCCCTGAAACAGATGCGAGCTGCTAACTAAGCCGAAGTTGTTGAAAGCCCTTAATTCGGTGAAGCCGCTGAGGCCGATATCGTCTTGGCTGGTGTAAGAGGAGTACAAATCGTAGTTGAGCAGCAAGCCCGGCGAGGCCGATGCGACCGCGCGTACGCTACTGCGTCCTCCGACCGCTGTTGTGCTTAAACTCAAAATGGAAAATGGTGCGCTAATACTGATCCTTTGCAAGCTGCGATCATAGTCGTAGCCTACCTCGGGATAGTCGCTTAGCGGTGTGGCTTCGGACAGCCCTTGTAGATACTCGCGGCTGAATTGCAGTTGCAAGGCGCTTTCCCGTGGCAGGTATAACTGCCCATCACGCTCGACGAACAGAATCAAGTCTTCATCAACGTTGCCATTAACACTGGTGGATAGAAACACCGGGGCGTTTGAGCCCTCACTTGGCAGCGCCGAACTGCCGCCGATGTCAGCAGATGAAGAGTGGGCTGGTTGGGTAGAACTCATTAGCGTACCACCTGTGAGCAACCCAAGGATAACGCCGTGACTAAGGAGACTTGATAATTGGCGCAACGCGCGTTTCGGCTTGGACGGCATTAATAAGACTGGAGAAAACGCCGCCTTTTGTAAACAGGCTGGCCGGCAAGCCAAGTGGAAGACTGCGGTATTGACCTGCAAGCACGTAGCCAGCCAGCCCATTCATGGCCATTACCGTCTGCCCGCCATGCGGCGTATATTCGATATTGGCTAACTGTGCGCGGCTGGTTCCGGAGTTCGCCACGCGTAGCCAAGCCTGCCCGTCTGCTTCTTGAACGGACCAATCCAGTTGCGGCTGGGCCGGCGCCGTCCCGGCAATGAAAACCGGCACCGAATAGCGGAAGACAAAGTCCAACCCTGCCTTGGCAGCGGTTCGCTGGATGGGCAATTCGTCGATAAGGACTCGGTAGGTGCGCTCGTTGACGGCCGGTCCGCTTAAGGGTCCTACGCGCACCAGCCGAACAAGTTGCTGCTGCCCGGGCTGAAGCTGCACCATCGGAGGGCTTGCAACCATATGCTGATCGGGAACGAGAACATCTTCGCCCTCGGCTTGCGACCAGTGATACACGCGCACTTGAGCATGAACCACTTCAGTACTGGTGTTGCGCAGCCAAACCTCGTCGGCCCGTTTGTCGGTCGGTATGGTGATGCTGATCGGCGATATTTGCAAACCGGCGGCCAGGGCAACGCCCTGGACCGTGGTTAGCATCGCTAGAACAATACCCGCTGCCCATTTGGAAACGTTTGCTGTCAGCATGATACTGTCCTTAACAATCGGAGGCCTAATAGTAAACGTTAATGGCTACTGTGTCTGTGTAAGTGGCGGCTGGCACGTTCAGTGTCGTGGTGGTCTTACCGTAGACCGCAAAAGCCTGGGTAGCGCCTGTTCCAGTTGAAGATACGACATTCAGTGTGCCGCTTGTAGCATTGCCCCAAGCCATTGTATGCGCGGTATCTTGATAAAGCTGGTAGCCAATGGTCTGTGAGACACCAGGCGCCGTACTGCTCATGACGCCCGTGCCGCCAGTGCCGGCGCCGGAAGAGTTTGACTGGAGGCCTATTTTGTATGGAGTGAGGTTGGTACATGTAACAGAGAAACCGCCGGTATTCGACGCATCGGCTGTCGTGGATGCCTGGCTACCGAAATCCAGGGTAGTGCTCGTGCCTGTGACGGCACAATTGGCAGTAATGGCAATCTTCACTTCCATAGAGCCAGTCGCTGTGCTCTGCGCCAGAACGGGAACAGTCACCGACAGGCCGGCAATAGCCGCGCAGCACATCGCTAAGCATTTGATTTTCATGATTTTGCATCTCCAGATTTAACGCTTGCGTTAAAAAACGACGACGAAGCTAGAACAGGCACGCGTGTCCGTCTGGGCAGGACGCGCCGGCTACGACTTCAGTTAGGAGGTGATATCAACATGGCAGGTTGAATGTGCTGGCCAACGAAGACGCTGACACCGACGTTCAAACATTAAGCTCGACGCTCCGACGAACTTAAAGGCGCCCTTTGCAGGCGACGACCACATCTGGCTGGGCGATAAAAAACCCAAGGCTGTAAGTTAACACAACGAAGCAGATTTACAACAAAATACTTCATTTGTTAGCGTTACTGAGCCTAAGGGT
Organism: Pollutimonas thiosulfatoxidans; assembly: GCF_004022565.1. Classification (NCBI taxonomy): domain Bacteria; kingdom Pseudomonadati; phylum Pseudomonadota; class Betaproteobacteria; order Burkholderiales; family Alcaligenaceae; genus Pollutimonas; species Pollutimonas thiosulfatoxidans. The sequence goes on along the minus strand of NZ_CP022987.1, from coordinate 812,930 downwards.
GTTGCAAACTGGATACATCTGGTCCGTACACGAGGCCGATTGCGTCCGATCCGAAAAAAGATATAATAGCCGGCTTGCTTACGCGCGAACGTGGCGGAATTGGTAGACGCACCAGATTTAGGTTCTGGCGCCGAGAGGTGTGAGAGTTCGAGTCTCTCCGTTCGCACCAGCATTATATTTTGTGCAAATCTTGCACAAATACCGGCCCCTGCCCAAAAATGAATCCCCGACCTGATGCCACGCGCCCTTGTCCTTCCATAATGGTTGGGGTGCGGCGCAGCCGTGCGGGCACACTATCCTGCCTATGACAACAACACTGCAAGCCACCATAGAAAGCGCATGGGAGATGCGCGCCGACCTGACACCTGAATCGGCTCACGACGACATACGTGAGGCCGTTGCCGGCACGCTACGCGCGCTGGATCGCGGCAAGATCCGCGTGGCAGAGAAGGTTGACGGCGCCTGGGTGGTGCATCAGTGGATCAAGAAGGCGGTTTTGCTGTCGTTCCGGCTGCAGGACAACCGCGTGTCGGGACAGGCCCCGCTCCAGTTCTACGACAAGGTCGACACCAAGTTTTCCGACTACGATGCCGACGCGTTCTCCGAAGGCGGGTTTCGCGTGGTGCCACCCGCCGTCGCGCGTAAGGGTGCATTTATCGGCCGCAATGTTGTGCTGATGCCTTCTTATGTGAACGTGGGCGCCTATGTCGACGAGAACAGCATGATAGACACCTGGGCCACCGTAGGGTCCTGCGCACAAATCGGCAAGAACGTGCATCTGTCGGGCGGTGTAGGCATAGGCGGCGTACTGGAGCCCTTACAGGCCAATCCCACCATTATCGAAGACAACTGCTTTATCGGCGCGCGCTCGGAGGTCGTCGAGGGCGTCATCGTGGAAGAAAATTCGGTACTCGCCATGGGTGTGTTCCTGTCGCAAAGCACAAAGATCTACGACCGCGCCAGCGGCCAGATCAGCTATGGCCGTGTGCCGTCGGGCTCCGTTGTGGTGCCCGGCTCCTTGCCGTCGGCCGACGGCACGCACAGCCTGGCTTGCGCCGTGATTGTGAAGCGCGTCGATGCACAAACCCGGGCTAAAACCAGCATCAACGAGCTGTTGAGGGCCTGATGGCAGCGGGCGACGTACTGCAACTGACGCGTGACCTGATCGCGCGACCGTCCGTTACGCCCCTCGATGAGGGCTGCCAGCAGTTGCTGGCCCAGCGACTCGAGGCGGCAGGATTCATCTGCGAAACGCTGGTCTACGGCGATGTCACTAATCTTTGGGCGCGGCGCGGCACCGCTACGCCGCTACTTGTGTTTGCCGGCCATACCGATGTGGTGCCGACTGGCCCGCTGGAGCGCTGGGGCAGCGACCCCTTCATTCCAACGGAGCGGGACGGCAAGCTTTATGGACGCGGCGCCGCCGACATGAAGACGTCGATCGCGGCCTTTGTAGTCGCTGCCGAGGAATTCATCGCCAACCGGCCCAACCATGATGGGTCTATCGGACTGCTTATTACCTCGGACGAGGAAGGGCCATCAGTCAACGGTACCGTCAAGGTATGCCAGGAACTGCAGCAACGCGATGTGGCAATGGACTACTGCATCGTGGGCGAGCCGACGTCTGTGGAACACCTGGGTGACACCTTGAAGAACGGCCGACGCGGATCCTTGTCTGGCCGCCTGACGGTAAAGGGCAAGCAAGGCCATGTGGCCTACCCTCAGTTGGCACGCAACCCCATCCATTTGCTGGCGCCCGCCCTGGTCGAGTTGACCACGCAGCATTGGGATGATGGCAACGAGTACTTCCCGCCCACCACCTTCCAGGTGTCCAATTTGCATGCAGGCACCGGGGCCAGCAATGTGGTCCCTGGCACCGCGGTGCTGGACTTCAACTTCCGATTCTCCACCGCCAGCACGCCCGGCAACTTGCAAGAACGCGTCGACACCATCCTGAACACGCACGGGCTGGACTATGATGTCGAGTGGATTCTGGGCGGAGAACCCTTCCTGACACCCAAGGGCGAACTGAGCACGGCGATGACCGCAGCGATCGCTGCCGAAACCGGCGTTGCGGCGCAGTTGTCTACCACCGGAGGCACCTCCGATGGGCGATTCATCGCCAGGATTTGCCCGCAGGTGGTCGAGTTCGGCCCCATTAACGCCAGTATCCACCAGATCAACGAACACGTACGGCTCGACACCCTCGAGCCCCTCAAGAACATTTATCGCCGTACGCTGGAGCTATTGCTGCCGCTGCGGACCTGACCGGAGCCACTATGCAAGACAGCGCTTACCACGAGCTACATACATTGCGCGATTTATTGCGTTATGCGGTAAGCCAGTTCCATGCGTCGCGCCTGTCCTTTGGTCACGGTAGCGACAATGCCTGGGACGAGGCCGTCTACCTGTTACTGCATACGCTGGATCTGCCGCTGGACACCCTGGAGCCCTTTCTTGATGCACGGGTGTTGCCCGAAGAGAGCGCGCGCTTCCTGAAACTGCTGGACCGCCGCGTCAGCGAAAGAGTACCTGTGGCCTACCTGACAGGCGAAGCCTGGCTACAGGGCCACCGCTTTGTGGTGGACCAGCGCGTCATCGTGCCCCGCTCGCCGATCTCAGAGTTGCTGGCCGACGGCCTGAGCCCCTGGGTCAGCGATGCCGACGACGTCGACCTCGTCCTGGACTTGTGCACGGGTTCGGGGTGCCTCGCAGTATTGGCCGCTCTGGCCTTTCCGTCCGCCCAGGTCGATGCAGTCGATCTATCCGAAGAAGCGCTTGAGGTCGCCGACCAGAACATCGAGCTATCGGGGCTGGACGGACGCATCACCACCCACCGCAGCGACCTATTTGATCAGTTACCGCGCTGCGAGTATCAGGTCATATTGTGCAACCCACCGTATGTGAACAGCGATTCCATGGACCGGTTGCCGCCAGAGTATCGGCATGAGCCGGCGCTGGCCCTGGCTGGCGGCAGCGATGGCATGGATCTGGTGCGCAGGCTGATGCGCGACGCCCCAGCCTACATGGCGCCGGACGGCATACTGGTGCTCGAGATCGGTAATGAGTACGACAACTTCATTGCCGCCTTCCCCCACCTGGAACCCGTCTGGTTGACCACTGCCAACGCGGAAGACCAGATCCTGATGCTCACACGCGAGCAACTGGCCTCGTGATACGCGCTACTGGTTTAACGCTGCGTCGCGGCACCAAAGTGCTGCTTGAAGATACCGACTTCGTCATCAACCCCGGCGAACGGGTCGGCGTCGTGGGCAAGAATGGCGCGGGCAAGTCCACCCTGTTCTCCTTGCTGCAAGGCAAGCTGGATGCGGACGCCGGTACGGTGCAATGGCCGTCAAGCTGGAGAATCGCCAGCGTCGAGCAGGAAATCAGCCACAATGAGATGCCGGCACGCGAGTTTGTCATCGACGGCGACACCCACCTGCGAGCACTACAAGCCGAACGCGCAGGCACGCCCGATAGCGACGGCCAGCGCATCGCTGAGCTTGAGTCTGCGCTGGTCGAGGCGGATGCCTGGAGTGCGGCCTCGCGCGCCGAGCAACTGTTGGCCGGCCTGGGTTTCGCACCCGACCAGTGGATGAGCCCCGTCACGAGTTTTTCAGGCGGCTGGCAGATGCGTCTGGCCCTGGCGCGCGCCCTGATGGCGCCTTCCGAACTCTTGTTGCTGGACGAGCCGACCAACCATCTGGACCTGGACGCCATGCTATGGCTGGAACGCTGGCTTGGGGCCTATGAAGGTACCGTCCTGCTGATTTCCCACGACACCGAGTTCCTGGACGCTGTTGCGAAAATTATTTTGCACTTTGACCAGACCAAGCTGGTCAGATACCGCGGCGGCTACGAAGATTTCCTGACTCAGCGCGCTGAGCGCCTGCGGCAGACGCAAATCGCATGGGATCGCCAGACCCGCGAAGCGGCGCGCCTGCAAGGCTTCATCGACCGGTTCAAGGCCAAGGCCACCAAAGCCAAGCAGGCGCAAAGCCGTGTGAAAGCCTTGGCTCGTATGGAAACCTTGGCGCCGCTACAGGCCGAATCGGGTATCGACATCCGCATTCCCGAACCGACCAGCATGCCTGACCCATTGCTGGTGCTGGACAAGGTCAGCACCGGCTACCCGCGAGAAGATGGCGAAGCACGCACTGTGTTGCGCGATGTGACGCTCATGGTGCGCGGCGGCGGCCGTATAGGCGTACTGGGCGTCAACGGCGCCGGCAAGAGCACGTTGATCAAGACCTTGGCCGACGAACTGCCTGTGCTGGCGGGCGAGCGGCGCGCGTCCAAGGGCCTGGAGATCGGCTACTTCGCACAGCACCAGCTGGACATGCTGGATCCCGAATCCACGCCGCTACAACACCTGCAGCGACTCTCTCCGCAGACGCGCGAGCAGGAGTTGCGCAACTATCTGGGCGGCTTCGGGTTCAGCGGAGACACCGTGAATAGCCGTATCGCACCCATGTCGGGCGGCGAAAAAGCAAGGTTGGCCTTATCTTTGATCGTATGGCAGAAGCCCAATTTGCTGCTGCTTGATGAACCCAGCAATCACCTGGACGTTGACACGCGCGAGGCGCTTGCGACCGCCCTTGCCGAGTTCTCTGGCAGCGTGCTGCTGGTGTCCCACGATCGCCACTTGTTGCGAACCACCGTGGACAGCTTCTGGATTGTTGCGGACGGGCACGTACATGAGTTTGACGGCGACCTGGAAGACTACCGCGACTGGCTCAACGCACGCAGCGCCCAGGCCCGTTCAGAAGCCCGCAGCGATGCCCAGGCCACCAGCCCGGAGGTGGTGGATCGCAAGGCACAGCGCCGCCAGGAAGCTGAAGCGAGACAACGCATGGCGACCCTGCGCAAGCCGCTGGAAACGCGACTGGCCAACGTAGAGACCAAAATGGAACAGGCAGGCGAGCGCCTGAAGGCGCTGGACGCGCTGATAGCCGACCCTGATTTCTATTCCGACAGCCGCCGCGATGAGCGCCTGAAAGTGCTGGAGGAACACGGCTTTCTGACCAAGCAGCACGGCGAGCTTGAAGAACAGTGGTTGGCGCTACAAGAGGAACTGGAAGCCCTCATCGCGGATTGAATCCCAGCTTAAACGGTGCGCCCGCCATCCACCGGTAGTTCAATACCGGTAATGAACCGGGCTGCATCGCTGGCCAGGTACAAGGCCGCGCCCGCCACGTCCTCGGGGGTGGAGAATCGCCCCAGCGGTATCGTGGACACGAACTTGGCCCGGTTCTCGGGGGTATCCGGCAGACCCATGAACAATTCGAACATGCCGGTCACACCCATGACCGGGCAAATGGCGTTGACGCGGATGTTCTCCGGCCCGAGTTCGACCGCCATGGATTTGGACAGTATATTGACGGCCCCCTTGGTGGCGTTGTACCAGGACAGCCCGGGCCGCGGCCGCATTCCGGCGGTCGACCCGATATTGATGATGACGCCCTGCCCCTGCTCGCGCATGATGGGTATCACGGCTTGCGCCATGTGATAAATGGACTTCACATTGACCTGAAAGAGGCGGTCGAACATGTCTTCGTCCACATCCAGCATAGGTTGATTTTTATGCGTAATGGCGGCGTTGTTGACAACGATATCGACGGCGCCATAGCTGTCCTTGCACGCTTGCACCAGGGCCCGGACATCCTGAGCATTGCCCACATCGGCTTTCATGGCAGTGGCACCCGGGCCGATGTCGGCGGCCACCCGCTTGCCGGCTGCTTCGTTGATATCAGCGATCAGGACGCGGGCCCCTTCTTTCACATACAGCCTGGCTATGCCTTCGCCAAAGCCGCTGCCGGCTCCGGTCACGATCGCGGTCTTGCCTTGTAATTGCCCCATCGCGAGCTCCTAACCTTGGTAGCTGATGATGACGACGTCAGCAGCCTGCTTGCGTAGCGGCACGATGGCCTGGTAGGCAGCGGACTGATGCCAGGCGTCTACGGCCGCGCTATCGGGAAACCGTATGACTACCGTGTCGGTGTAATGGTGATCGCCGTCCAGCACCTTGGCGTGCTCGCCCCTGAAGACCAGGCTGGCGCCCCAGGGCGCAACGGTGTCGGGTACGCGCCGGCAGTACTCGGCCCATTTGTCAGGATCCTTGACCGAAATATGTCCAATCAGATAAGCGGCTGGTGTTTGCATGATGTCTGTCTCGTTCTGGTCGTGCCGGCTGTGGCCGCCGGTCTGGACATCATCGTAACGCCACTGGGCGCATTGCGGTAGTCTGGCGTCAGCCTGCGGTAATTTCCAGCTTGGCTATGCCCAGTGCCAAGGTCTTGGTGCCCGCCTCGCGAAACTGTATCTGCGCCTGAGCATCCAGCCCCAGCCCACTTAAGCCAATAATGGTGCCTTCCCCGAATTTGGCATGGCGCACGCCAGTGCCTATGCGAAATTGCTGGTCGCCCACCGTGACCCCGGAGCTCAGGCTGCGTGGCGCCATCGGGGCAAGACTGGCATTGCCACCGCCAAAGCCACGACCGCGACGAAACGCGCCGCTCCAGCTGTCTTCGCGCACGGCCACCCGCCCTTCTTTGGGCGTCAGCCACTTCAGGTGTTGTTCGGGGATTTCATCGAGGAAACGCGAACGCATGGCATAGCGCGTCTGGCCATGCAGCATGCGGCTCTGCGCCAGTGTCAGGTACAGCCGCTCGCGTGCACGCGTGATTGCCACATACATCAGACGGCGCTCTTCCTCCAGGCCTGCCGCTTCCAGCAGGCTGTTTTCATGCGGAAAAAGCCCTTCTTCGACGCCTGTGATGAATACGGAATCGAACTCCAGCCCTTTGGCCGCGTGTACGGTCATCAGTTGCACGGCGTCCTGCCCTGCCTGTGCCTGATTGTCGCCGGCCTCCAGAGAGGCGTGCGTCAAAAAGGCCCCCAGTGGCGACATGGGTGCAACAGGCGCCACAGCATCGTCGCCCGTCGACGGCGCAGCGGCAGGGCTGCCGCCGTCAGGCAAGCGGCCGGCGGGCAAGCCGTCAAAGTTCTCTTCCGCCACAAAGGCGGCGGCTGCGTTGACCAGCTCTTGCAAGTTCTCGAGGCGATCGGCGCCCTCGCGATCGTTCTGGTAGTGCGCCAGCAAGCCGCTGTGATGCACGACATGCTCGACCAACTCGGGCAGCGTCAATATCTGGGCCTCGTGTGCCATTTGCTGGATCAGCTCGGCAAAGCGCGTGAGATTGTTGCCGCCTTTGCCTGACATCAGCGGCACGGCGCGAAACAGGCTGGTGTTCTGCTCGCGCGCCGTATCGGCCAACTGCTCCAGCGTGCGCGCACCGATGCCGCGCGTTGGAAAATTAACGACACGCAGCCACGAGGTATCGTCGTGAGGGTTGTCCATGAGGCGCAGATAGGCCAAGGCATGCTTGACTTCCTGGCGCTCGAAAAACCGCAGGCCGCCATACACCTTGTAGGGAATGGCGGCTGAAAACAAAGCATGTTCGATAATGCGCGACTGAGCATTGCTGCGGTATAAAACGGCGATCTCGCTGCGCATGCGCCCGTCATTGATCAGGGCCTTGATCTCGTCGACAATCCACTGCGCTTCCAGCAGATCTGATGCTTGCTCGACCACCCGCACCGGTTCGCCTTCGCCCTGTTCGGTCCACAGGTTCTTGCCCAGGCGTTGTGCATTATGAGCAATCAAGGCATTGGCTGAATCCAGAATGTGGCCGTAAGAGCGGTAGTTCTGCTCCAGGCGAATTACATTGCCATGCGCATAGTCGCGCTCGAACTCGGCCATGTTGCCCACGTTGGCGCCGCGAAAGGCATAGATGGACTGGTCGTCGTCTCCGACCGCGAAAATCGACGCGCCCTCGCCTGCCAGCAGCTTCAGCCAGCGATATTGCAGTGTATTGGTGTCCTGGAACTCGTCGACCAGAATATGCTTGAAGCGGCGCTGGTAATGCTCGCGCACCGGCGCATTGCGCTGCAGTAGCTCGTAGGCGCGCAGCAGCAGTTCGGCAAAATCAACCACGCCCTCGCGCTCGCACTGATCCTGATACAACTGATAGATTTCTGCCAGCCTGCGCCGGTAGGCATCCCAGACCTCGACATCGGCGGGCCGCTGCCCTTCTTCCTTGGCGCCGTTGATAAAGCGCTGGACATCCCGGGGGGGAATTTCTCGTCGTCAATGCCGGCACCCTTGATCAGGCGCTTGATGGCGGCCAGCTGATCGGCGCTGTCGAGTATCTGAAAGGTCTGAATCAGCCCGGCATCGCGGTGATGCGCGCGCAACAGCCGGTTGCACAAGCCATGAAAAGTGCCCACCCACATGCCGCGCGTGTTGATCGGCAACAAGGCCGTCAGCCGTGTAAGCATTTCACGCGCGGATTTATTTGTGAAGGTAACCGCCAGCAGCCCAAAAGGGCTGGCCTGACTGGTTTGAATCAGCCAGGCCATGCGGGTAGTCAGGACTCTGGTTTTCCCGCTACCCGCGCCGGCCAGGACCAGCGCGTGTGAGGGGGGTAAGGTAACAGCGGCTTGTTGTTGTGGATTAAGGGTTTCGATCATGCCGCGTAGCGGCGCAACCGGTAAGCAAACTGCTCTAGACCATCAATACCGCTTTGTTGAGCGCGCTGGCACCATGCCTGCAAATCGGCCAGTAGCTGTTCGCTGCTGGCGCTGGAGCTTTCCCACAGACGTGCGAGATCGCGGCGCATGTGTACCAAGGTGGACAAGGATTGGTTCTGGGCCAGGATAGTGTCCACCTGAGCGCGCTGGGCGGGTTCGAGTGTGTCGTCGCTGCGCGTGATCCAGTCCTTGCAGCGGCTAAGCACCGTCCAGTTGCAATCAGGGTTGTCCGTCTGACGCGTGGCCTTAAGCTTGGCGATCTCTTCGGTGGCCGCTTTTTTGACCAGCTCGGAGTAACGGGCAAGGATCTCGTAGCGGTGGGTAATAACACCTTGCAAGGTGCGAGCATCGACGGAGGCCGTCGCGGGCTCGAGCTTGAGCTTGGGCGCCAGCTTCTTGACCTTGGCCAAGCCAAAGAAGCGCAATACCTGGATGTAGCACCAGCCCAGATCGAACTCGTACCACTTGGTGGAAAACTTGGCCGAGGTACCGTAGGCGTGGTGGTTGTTGTGCAGCTCTTCGCCGCCGATGATGATGCCCCAGGGCGACACGTTGGTGCTGGTGTCGGGACTGGCGTAGTTGCGATAACCCCAAGCATGACCCACGCCGTTGACGACGCCGGCTGCCCAGAAGGGTATCCATGCCATCTGGATGGCCCAGACGGTAAGGCCAAGCACGCCAAACAACGACAGGTTGATGGCCAGCATGATGAGGATGCCCATGAGGCTGTGGCGCGTATACACGTTGCGCTCCATCCAGTCGTCGGGCGTGCCGTGCCCAAAGCGCTTGAGCGTTTCGGGGTTGCCCGCTTCTTCGCGATAGAGTTCAGCACCACGGAAGAACACCTTGCCCAGGCCAAAGACCACGGGAGAGTGGGGATCGCCTTCGCGTTCGACCTTGGCGTGGTGCTTGCGGTGAATGGCTACCCATTCTTTGGTGACCATGCCGGTGGTCAGCCACAACCAGAAGCGGAAGAAGTGCATGACGGCGGGGTGTAGATCCAGCCCTCGGTGCGCTTGGCTACGGTGCAGGAAGACCGTAACGCCGACAATTGTGATGTGGGTGAGCACCAGGGTAACCAGCACTACCTGCCACCATGAAAACTGTAGCAAGCCGCCAGATAAGAATTTCAGTATGTAGTCCATAAACCTGTTTAAGGCCTCGTGTGATAACAAAGAAAAGTGTAGCGCAGTTGCCACGCTTAGGACAGGATAATTTCAAATTAGCTTTTGAGGTAAATCAAGGACAGCAAAGGCAAATTTCCGGTTACGCTGGGTTTCACAGGGGCTTATCCCGCTGTAAAACAGCTGCAAAGAAGCCGTCGGTGCCATGTCGGTCAGGGCGCATACTTAAATAAGGCCCTTCCAGTGTTAGATTTTCACAACGATCCTGCACGATTTTGCTGGCATCAAGAAGCGTAAAGTCGGGATTTTCCGCTAAAAACGCTTCAACTTGCTGCTCGTTCTCTTCCGGAAGGATGCTGCAAGTGGCATAAACCAGGCGCCCGCCCGGCGCAACACAACGCGAGGCTTGCCGCAAGATTTGTGCCTGCGTTTCGCACAACGACTGCAAGGACTCGGGGTGTTGGCGCCATTTGAGGTCGGGATTGCGCCGCAGGGTACCCAAGCCGCTACATGGTGCGTCAACCAGCACCCGGTGGGCCTTGCCCCGCAGGCGCTTCACACGCTGGTCGTTATCGGCCGCAATCACGACGGGCACGATGTTGGACAGGCCGCTGCGCGCGAAGCGCGGCTTGGCCCGCGCCAGACGCGCTGCCGATACGTCGAAGGCATAGAGCCGTCCGGTTGAACGCATCAAGGCGCCCAGCAACAGCGTCTTGCCGCCCGCGCCGGCGCAGTAGTCGATTATCATTTCCCCACGGCGAGGCGCCATCAGCGCCACCAGTATCTGGCTGCCCTCATCCTGAACTTCAAGCTCGCCTTTCTCGAACATCGGCCAGCGATTGACGGGTGGACGTCCCTGCAGGCGTATACCCCAAGGCGAATACGGTGTGGGCTGCGGATCGTAGCGCAAGGCCGGCCCGCTGCGCAGCAAGGCCAGCATGGGCTCGCGTTCGGTTTTCAGTGGATTGACGCGCAAATCCAGGGGCGCACTGCTATTCAAGGCCCGGACCAGCGCGTCTGCGTCATCCAGTACGGCAATACGTTCGTCCAGCCAGTCGGGCAAGCTGTCGCGCACGGCTCGCGAGAGGCTGTTGATGTCTATTTTCTTGACGTGGTCCAGCCACTGCTGCTCGGGCTCACCTAGGCCGGCGTCCAGGACTGATCGATCGAAGACCGACGCCAGCCCCAGTATTGCCAGCCGCCGTGCAGCAGGGCCAAAGCCGCTCTCGGCAAATTGCCGGTAACGGCGCAAATGGCGCAGCACGTCGAACACGGCTTCGGCGACCTCGCTGCGGTCGCGCATGCCCAACTTGGGATGCAAACGCATCCAGCGCGACAGCACGGCATCTGCGGGGTACTCCCACTGGAGCACCTCTCCCAGCACGTCGCGTACTTGCTCAATGCGCACGGCGGCCATGACATACGGCCGGCCGGCGGGCGCTGAGGGAGCGGCCCGCCTTGAAGGCACGGCATCGCGTCGGCGCGGCGACCGCTCGTTATCTGCGTCCCGGGGACGGCGGGCGTCCGACGGACGACGCGCTGGCGATGCGGCGGACCGCCCTGGCGCGCTGCGACGGGGCTTGTCTGTGGTGTTCATGAAGACCTTTCTGATAGTGCGGAGGTGGCGACGCCCTGCGACGTCAGCACGAAGGCGCGGCTATCCACGCCGCGCACGAGTACGCGTTGCATGGAATCGAGCGTAACGCGGCCCTCGGCAAGCCAGCGTACCACGTCCGCATAAATGCGGTGCTCGACCTGCAGCAGCCTGGCCGCCAGATCGTCCGGTGTATCGCCCGCCAGCACCGGCACCATGCCTTGGGCAATGATGGGTCCGTGATCGAGGACGGGCGTCACGAAATGGACCGTGCAGCCGTGCCATTGCACGCCTGTGGCCAGCGCCTGTTGGTGCGTATGCAGACCCGGGAAGGCCGGCAAGAGCGATGGATGGATGTTGATCAGGCGCCCATTGAAGCGTTCCACGAAACCGGGCGTCAGTACCCGCATGAAGCCAGCCAGCAGTACATACTGCGGTGCATGAGCTTCCACGGCCTCGGCCAGCGCCGCGTCGAAGTCGTCACGCGTCGCGTAATCGCGGTGCGCGACGACTTGCGTCGCTATGCCGTTGTTGTGCGCCCACTGCAGCCCGGCGGCGTCGGCTTTGTTGGCGATGACAGCGCATACCCGTGCAGACAACCCCGCCTCACGTACTGTGTTGACGATAGTTTGCATGTTGGAACCCCGGCCCGAGATCAGTACCACGATACGGCAGGGAGAGGCGTTTGTAGGGTCCAAGACGAAAATTCCGGAGTTAAGCGATGCAAAATTGTAAACTCTGCTCTGTGAAATCCGCTCCTACCCTATATCGCAGTCTTCCCCGTTACGACAATCAACGGCCCAGCGCCGTCACGATCGGCAACTTCGACGGCGTGCATCGCGGCCATCAGGCCATTCTTTCTCGTGTGCATCAGCTTGCCCAAGAGCGAGCACTGGCGGGCACCGTCATGACTTTCGAACCCCACCCGCGTACCTATTTTGCACGCCGTGGCCAACGTCCCGAACTGATACCGACCCAGATCAGCAGTTTGCGCGACAAGGTCACCGCCCTGGCGGATCAGCGCATGGACCAAGTGGTGCTGCAGCGCTTCGATCAGAGCCTGGCGGACATGTCGGCCGACGCCTTTATCGAACAACTATTGGTGCAAGGCCTGAACACCCGCTGGCTGCTGGTCGGCGAAGATTTTCGCTATGGGCACAAGCGCAGCGGCGACATCGAACTACTGCGTCGCGCTGGACTCCGGTTCGGGTTTGATGTTGAAACCATTGCCGATGTAGTCGATGAGCATGGGCACCGGATCTCCAGTTCAGAATTGCGCACGGCACTGGCTGTGGGCAATTTATCGCGCGCAGAGCACCTGCTGGGCCGGCGCTATCGGCTTAGCGGGCATGTGGTGCACGGGCAGAAGCTGGGCCGGACCATAGGCTACCCCACGCTTAACATTTGCGTGCCGGCCCAGTGCGCGCTGCGCTCGGGCGTCTATGTCGTTCGGGTGGCGGGCCTGGCAGCGAACCCGATCAGCGGCGTAGCCAGCCTGGGGGTGCGTCCCACCATTTCGCACGGCGGGCGGCTGATGCTGGAAGTCCATCTGCTGGAAGGGCCGGTAGACGCTTACGGTAAACTCGCATGTGTTGATTTCCTTGAATACCTGCGGGACGAAGAAAAATTTCCCGACCTTCCCACTATGATCGCTGCCATCGACAACGATGCGCAAAGCGCTCGCGACTATTTCGCCACCCATGGACTATAGAAACACCTTAAATCTGCCCGACACACCATTTCCCATGCGCGGCGACCTTGCACGGCGTGAGCCGGGCTGGGTAGCCGAGTGGGAAGAGAACAAGGTCTACGCGGCCATCCGGGCGGCGAGCAAGGGGCGGCCGAAGTTCATTCTGCATGACGGGCCTCCTTATGCCAACGGCGATATTCATATCGGTCACGCCGTCAACAAGGTACTGAAGGACATCATCGTCAAGAGCCGCGCCATGGCGGGCTACGACGCGGTGTACGTGCCAGGCTGGGACTGCCACGGCATGCCCATCGAGATCCAGATCGAGAAAAAGTACGGCAAGCACTTGCCCGTGGCGGAGGTGCAGTCCAAAGCGCGAGCCTACGCACTGGAACAAATCGACCGGCAGCGCGAAGACTTCAAGCGACTGGGCGTGCTGGGCGACTGGGATCGCCCCTACCTGACCATGAACTTCAGTAATGAAGCCGACGAGTTGCGCGCACTGGGCCGCATCCTGGAAAAGGGTTATGTCTTTCGGGGCCTGAAGCCGGTGAACTGGTGCTTTGACTGCGGCTCGGCCCTGGCTGAAGCCGAGGTCGAGTACGCCGATCGCAAGGATCCATCCATACACGTGGCCTTTCCCTTTGCCGACAAGGACAAGGTCGCGCATGCCTTCGGGCTGCCCTCGGTCGATGATGGCGCCATCGTGATCTGGACCACTACGCCGTGGACCATACCGGCCAACCAGGCGCTCAATGTGCATCCCGAGTTCGACTACGCCCTGGTCCGCTTGCACGAGCCGCGCGCGACGGGATCCATCTTGTTGCTGGCCCAGGATCGTGTCCAGGCATGCCTCGAAGAATGGCAGCTAAGCGGTGAGATCATCGCGACGGCCAAGGGCGACGCCCTGACCAACCTGGAATTCAAACATCCCCTATACGACGCCCATGAGGGCTATCAGCGCGTGGCCCCGGTGTACCTGGGCGATTACGTGACGCTCGATAGCGGCACGGGCGTGGTGCATTCGGCCCCCGCCTACGGTATCGAAGACTTCGTATCGTGCAAGGCTCACGGCTTGCCCGATGACCAGATCATCAACCCCGTCATGGGCGACGGCCATTACGCCGAGAGCCTGCCCCTGTTCGGCGGGCAAATGATCTGGAAGGCCAATCCCCTTATCGTCGAGGCTCTTAAACTGGCGGGCACCTTGCTTTACACGGCGCCGCTGGAGCATAGCTACATGCATTGCTGGCGGCACAAGACGCCCGTGATCTACCGCGCTACCAGCCAATGGTTTGCCGGTATGGATCGCCAGCCGAAGGAAGGCCGCACGCTGCGCGAGACAGCGCTCGAAGGCATCGAGAACACACAGTTCTTTCCGGCATGGGGTCGCGCGCGGCTGCACGCCATGATCGCCAATCGGCCCGACTGGACGCTGTCCCGGCAACGCCAATGGGGTGTGCCGATGGCCTTCTTCGTACATAAAGAAACCGGCGAGCTGCATCCACGCACGGTTGAGCTTATCGAGCTGGTCGCACAGCGCATCGAACAACACGGCATCGAAGCCTGGCAAACGCTAGAGCCCGCCGATTTGCTGGGCGATGAGGCCGGCCAATATGAAAAGAACCGCGACACGCTGGATGTCTGGTTTGACTCCGGCACCACACACGCCACTGTGCTTGGCGGGCGGGACAACAACGTCAAAGGGTCCCACGCGGAAGACCTGGCATGGCCGGCCGACCTTTATCTTGAAGGTTCTGACCAGCATCGCGGCTGGTTCCACTCGTCTTTGCTGACTGGCTGCATGCTCTATGGCCGGCCGCCGTACAAAGCCCTGCTGACGCACGGTTTCGTGGTCGATGGCAAGGGTCGCAAGATGAGTAAATCTGTGGGCAATGTGATTGCACCGCAGAAGGTGTCCGATACCCTGGGCGCGGAGATTCTACGTCTCTGGACTGCCTCGACCGACTATTCCGGCGAACTGTCCATTTCGGACGAGATCCTGAAGCGCGTGGTGGAAGGCTATCGACGCATCCGCAACACGCTGAAGTTCCTGCTGGGCAACCTGCAGGACTTCGACGCAGCCGTCGACGCGGTGCCGCTGGAACAGATGTTCGAGATCGATCGCTACGCACTTGCCATGACGGCATCCATGCAGGCGGAAGTGATCGCCTCGTTTCAGCAATACGAGTTTCACCCCGCCGTGTCCCGCCTGCAGATCTTCTGTTCGGAAGACCTGGGCGCCTTCTATCTGGACGTGCTGAAAGACCGCCTGTATACAGCCGGTAAAACCAGTGTGGCCCGGCGCTCGGCGCAAACCGCCATCCATCACATCACGCATGCGCTGCTAAAGCTGATGGCCCCGATCCTGTCCTTCACGGCCGAGGAAGCCTGGCGCGCCTTGCATACGGACGGCAAGCAGCCGGCCACCATCTTTACCGAATTGTTCCATGCCCTGCCCGACCAGGTCGACGCGCCACTGCTGAATGACAAATGGACCCGGCTGCGCGAGATTCGGGCCGAAGCCATGCGCCGCATTGAAGACGTACGCACGCGCGGCGAGATCGGATCATCGCTGGCAGCCGAGCTGGACATCCAGGCGGCGGGCGCCGATTACGAACTGCTGAGCAGCCTGGAGGACGACCTTCGCTTTGTCTTGATCGTGTCGCGCGCTTCGGTGCATGCCACGGACGGCGAGCTCGACATCAAAGTGAGCCCAACCGCCCATGCCAAGTGTGATCGATGCTGGCACCATCGGGCCGATGTCGGCAAGGACCCCGAACACCCCGCCATTTGCGGCCGGTGCGCGGAAAACCTGTTTGGCCTGGGCGAGTTGCGCAAGCATGCCTGACGTGCAAGCTACCGCGGGCCGGCGTAGCAAGGCAGGCCGCTTCTGGCTCTGGATGTCGGCCGCGCTGCTGATTGTGCTGGTGGACCAACTGACCAAGATTTATTTCGACGGCAATCTGCAGTATGGCGAGCGCTGGCCGATACTGCCTTTCTTTGACTTCACGCTGCTGTACAACCCCGGCGCGGCCTTCAGCTTCCTGGCGGGCGGCGCAGGCTGGCAGCGCTGGCTGTTTACCGCCATTGCCTTGGGTGCGGCGGGCTTGATCATCCATCTGCTGCGCCGCTACCCGGGTCAGCGCCTGTTCTGTTCGTCATTGACCTGTATTCTTGGCGGAGCCGTCGGCAACCTGATAGACCGTCTGCAACATGGTCACGTCATTGATTTCTTGCTGTTTTATTGGAATAGTTGGTATTTTCCGGCGTTCAACGTGGCGGACATTGCCATTACGGTGGGCGCCATATTGCTGCTGCTTGATGAGATCCTGCGCATGCGCCGCGAAAAGCGCAAGCGCAGCCCATCGGCCTGACTCTGTCGAGAACCTGTCCTATGCCCGATCTTGCCAACAAACGTATTGTCCTGGGCCTAACCGGCGGCATCGCCTGCTACAAAATGGCGGAATTCGTGCGGCGCGCGCAGGACCTGGGCGCGGTGATCGATGTAGTCATGACCGAAGCCGCCACGCGCTTCATCACACCGGTCACCATGCAGGCGCTGTCGGGGCGGCCGGTGTTTCTGGACACCTGGGATGCTCGCGTCGCCAACAACATGGCGCACATCAATCTCACCCGCGGCGCCGACGCCATCCTTATCGCCCCGGCAAGCACAGACTTCATGGCCAAGCTGGCGCATGGCCTGGCGGACGACCTGCTCTCCACCTTGTGCGTGGCGCGCGGCAATTGCCCGCTGTTGGTCGCACCCGCCATGAATCGCGAGATGTGGCTGCATCCCGCCACCCAGCGCAACGCCGCTCAGCTGCAAGCTGACGGCGCCTTGTTGCTGGGGCCGGCCGAGGGCGACCAGGCCTGTGGCGAGGTTGGCAGCGGCCGCATGCTCGAGCCCAACGAACTGTTAAGCGAGCTGGTGGGCTTCTTCCAGCCCAAAGGTCTTAAGGGCCGGCGTGTTGTGATTACGGCGGGTCCGACGTCCGAGCCCATAGACCCCGTACGCGTCCTGACGAACCGGTCCTCCGGAAAGATGGGCTATGCACTGGCACAGGCTGCGCACGAAGCAGGGGCGCAAGTGGTGCTGGTGTCGGGGCCGACCGCATTGCCCTGCCCTTATGGGGTCTTGCGCATACCAGTCGAAAGCGCTGCCCAGATGCACGCGGCTGTCATGGCGGAGACGCCTGCGGCCGATGTCTTCATCGCGGTGGCAGCGGTGGCGGACTGGCATGTGGTCAACGCCAGCAGCAGCAAAATCAAAAAGACCCCCGAGGGCACGCCCCCTGCCCTTCAGTTCGCGACCAACCCCGACATCCTGGCCGAGGTGGCCCGTTTGCCCGACGGCCCCTATTGCGTGGGCTTTGCCGCCGAAACCGAAAACCTGCTTGGCCACGCCGAAGACAAGCGGCAACGCAAGGGCGTGCCCTTGCTGGTCGGCAACCTGGCCCAGCGCGCCATGAATGCCGACGACACCGAACTGATACTGTTTGACGACCAGGGCCACAGGGCCTTGCCGGCCATGCCCAAACTGCAGGCAGCTCGCAAACTGATACTTGAAATTTCTGGCCGCCTGGGCCGATAAGGACGTCATGCAAAAGATTGCCCTGAAAATCCTGGACCCCCGGATGAACGACTTCCTGCCTGCTTACGCAACCCGAGGTTCGGCCGGCCTGGACTTGCGAGCTTGCATAGACGCTACGATCACCTTGCGGCCCGGCCAGACAGAACTTATCCCCACGGGTCTGGCCATCCATATTGCAGATCCGGCCTACGCAGCGATGATACTTCCGCGTTCAGGCCTGGGTCACAAGCATGGCATTGTCCTGGGCAACCTGGTCGGCTTGATCGATTCCGACTATCAGGGTCCGCTGATGGTGTCCGTGTGGAACCGCGGCCAACAAGATTTTGAGCTCAACCCCATGGAGCGCCTGGCCCAACTGGTGGTGGTACCCGTGCAGCAAATCGAGTTCGACATCGTCGACGAGTTCGCAGACAGCGCTCGCGGCGCCGGCGGTTTCGGCAGCACCGGCCGCGCGTAGTTCACCGGCGCCCCTTCAAGTCACCAGCCAGCCGGGTACCTACGCGGCATCTTCCTCTTCGCCCAGATAGGCAGCGCGCACCTTGGGATCGTCCAGCAACTGGCCGGATAAGCCCTCCAGTATGATCTGACCGGACTCCATGACATAGCCGCGACGGCTGGTCTCCAGCGCCAGCTTG
This sequence comes from Pollutimonas thiosulfatoxidans, assembly GCF_004022565.1. Classification (NCBI taxonomy): domain Bacteria; kingdom Pseudomonadati; phylum Pseudomonadota; class Betaproteobacteria; order Burkholderiales; family Alcaligenaceae; genus Pollutimonas; species Pollutimonas thiosulfatoxidans. Next base: position 794,698 of record NZ_CP022987.1, on the reverse strand, counting down.
GCGTTCTGTTCGATCAGCAAAATCGTGACGCCTTCGGCCGCGATGGTGCGCACCATCTCGAAGATCTTCTCGACCATCAGCGGGGCCAGCCCCATGGACGGCTCGTCCAGCAACAGCAGGCGCGGGCGCGAGATCATGGCGCGACCCATGGCCAGCATTTGCTGTTCACCGCCCGACAAGGTGCCCGCCGACTGTCGACGACGCTCTGCCAATCGCGGGAACAGTTCAAAAACATGTTCGGTGTCTTTGCGTACACCTTCCGCATCGTTGCGGCTGTAGCCACCCATGGCCAGGTTCTCTTCTATCGTCAGTTGCCCGAATATGCCGCGCCCCTCGGGCACCATGACCAGGCCCTGGCGCACCAGCATATAAGAGGGCGCACCCGCGATGGATTTGCCGTCGTACAGGATGTCGCCCCCGGACAGCGGCACCAGCCCGCATACGGCACGCAGCGTGGTGCTCTTGCCGGCTCCGTTGGCGCCTATCAGACTGACCAGCTCACCGCGCCCGACATGCAGGTCGATTCCGCGTACCGCCCGGATGCCGCCGTAGGCGACTTCCAGTTGACGAATTTCCAGAAGATGGTCAGCAGTACTCATGAGATGTCCTTGCTGACATCGCCAGCGGAAAGATCCTGGGCGGGAACACTGACGGGCGTGTGGTCGGCCGCCCCTGCGCCCAGATAGGCTTCGATGACTTTGGGGTTGCGCTGCACTTCGGCCGGCTTGCCTTCGGCCAGCACCTTGCCGTATTCCAGCACCAAGACGCGGTTGCACAGACCCATGACCAGCTTCATGTCATGTTCGATCAGCAACACGGTAATGCCATCGTCGCGTATCTTTTCGATCAGGCGGCGCAGCACCATGGTTTCCGACGCGTTCATGCCCGCGGCTGGTTCGTCCAGCGCCAGCAACGATGGGTCGGTCGCCAGTGCCCGCGCGATCTCCAGGCGTCGTTGGTCGCCATAAGGCAAGGAGCTGGCCACGTCGTTGGCGCGATGGTCTATGCCCACGTACTCGAGCAGCTCGTGCGCGCGTTGCTCGATGGCAGCTTCTTCGGCGCGTGTCGCCTTGTTACGCGTAATCGCACCATACACACCGGCTCGGGTACGTATATGGCGACCTATCATCACGTTCTCGATTGCACTGAGCGCGCCGAACAGGCGGATATTCTGAAAGGTGCGGGCCAGGCCGACAATGGCGATCTCGTGAGGCTTCAACCGGGTAAGCTGGTGACCCATGAAATTACACGTACCGGACTCGGGCACATAAAGACTGGTCAGCACATTGAACAGCGTGGTCTTGCCCGCGCCATTGGGGCCTATCAGCCCATAGATGTCGCCTTTGCAGATCGAAAAGCTGACATCGGACAAGGCCTGCAGGCCGCCGAAGCGTTTACTGAGCTTGTTGGCCACCAGCAGCAGCTCGGGCATGGAACGGGAATCGGGATTGATGGCTGCAGATCTCATGCCTGCTGCTCCTTGCCACGCGTAAGCTCGCGGCGTCTGACGGCCGAGGGCCACAGCCCTGCCGGGCGGAAGATCATGACCAGGACCAGGGCAAAGCCAAAGAGCAGCATCCGTATGCCTTCAGGATCAAGAATGACTTCGCCGAACAGTGTTTGCTGCAAGGGAATGACGGCCGAGCGCAATAGCTCGGGAAACACCGACAGGATCAAGGCACCCAGGATCACTCCAGGTATATGACCCATGCCTCCCAGAACCACCATGCATAAGACCATGATGGATTCGGTCAGGCTGAAGCTCTCGGGGCTGACAAAGCCCTGCATGGACGCAAACATGGCGCCTGCCACACCGCCAAAGCTGGCGCCCATGGAAAAGGCCAGCAGCTTGATGTTGCGCGTGTTGATGCCCATGGCCTTGGCGGCGACCTCGTCTTCACGCACCGCCTCCCAGGCGCGGCCTATGCGCGAGTTCTGCAGGCGCACGCACATGATCACGATGATGATGGTCAGGAACAGCAGCAGGTAATAGTATTTCTCGGGTCCGGTGACGCGAAAGCCGAACATCTCCTGAGATCGACCGAAGGCGAACTCGCCTATGCTGAAGCTGTCGATGCGATTGATACCCTGCGGTCCGTTGGTGATATTGATGGGCGCATCCAGGTTGTTCATGAAGATGCGCACGATCTCGCCAAAGCCCAGCGTAACGATGGCCAGATAGTCTCCGCGCAGTTTCAAGGTGGGAGCCCCGAGCAGCGCACCGAACACCGCCGCCATCAAGACGCCAAACGGCAGCACCACCCAGAACGGCAAGTGCAAGCCAAAATGCGGCGAGGCCAGCAATGCCCAGACATAGGCGCCCACGGCATAGAAAGCGATATAGCCCAGGTCCAGCAAGCCGGCAAAGCCCACCACAATATTCAGACCGAGCGCCAACATCACATACAGCAAGGCGAAGTTCAGGGTGCGCACCCAGCTTTGGCCCACCGTTCCGAGCACAAAGGGCAACACGGCAAGCACCAGGCCAAACAGCGCTATGCCCAGCCATACCTTCAGCGACACGGTTGCGCCGCGCGACGTAGCGGGCGCGTTCATGCTCGGTCTCCTACCCGCTCACCCAGCAGGCCGGATGGTCGGAAAACCAACACAAGTATGAGCACGATAAAAGAGAAGACATCCTGGTAATTGCTGCCGAAGACGCCGTTGGTCAGGTCGCCGATATAGCCGGCGCCCAGCGACTCGATGATGCCCAGCAGCAAGCCGCCCAGCATGGCACCGCCCAGGTTGCCGATGCCGCCCAGCACGGCTGCCGTAAATGCCTTCAGGCCTAACAGGAAGCCCATGGTGTATTGCGCTACACCGTAGTAGGTGGCCACCATGACACCGGCCACCGCAGCCAGCGCGGAGCCAATCAGGAAGGCTGCCGAGATCACGGTATTGATATTGACGCCCATCAGCCCGGCCACTTCGCGATTCTGCGCCGTGGCTCGCATGGCTGTGCCCAGCCGGGTGCGATGCACCACCAGCAGCAAGCCGGCCATGATGGCGGTCGCCGAGACGATAATGATGATTTGCAGCAGGCTGATGCGTGCCTCGCCCACGTGATAGATGGACGGTTCAATAATGTGGGGAAAACTAAGGTAGTTGCGGCCCCAGACCATCATGGCCACGTTCTGGATGATGATGGATACGCCAATGGCGGTGATCAGGGCTGCCAACCGCGGCGCTCGACGCAAGGGCCGGTAAGCGTAACGCTCGGCGATGCCGCCCAGGGCCATGCAGACCGGTATGGCCAGCAGCAAGGCGCTGCCCACGGCAAACCATGCCGAGGTGCCGCCAGGATCGCCGCCGATTATCGTCACGACCAGTGTGGTCGCCACCATGGCGCCTATCATCACCACATCGCCATGGGCGAAATTGATCAGGCCTATGATGCCATAAACCATGGTGTAGCCAAGGGCAACCAGGGCATACACGCTGCCCACGGTGATGCCGTTGATCAGTTGTTGTATCAGGATATCCATGCCTAGGAACTCGCAGGTTAGGCCGGCCGAAGCCGGCCTGGGTGCAGCAATGAAAAATTAGTTGGCTTTGCTGACCATGGTCTTGACCATTTCCCACTTGCCATCCTTGACTTCATAGATGGTGACCGAAATTTCTTTCAGGTCGCCCTTCTCGTCATAGGCGATGTCACTGCTGGTGGCACCGGTGCGCTGCAGCTTGGCCAGCTTGGGCAGGTAGGCCTTGGGCTCAGCCGAACCGGCTTCCTTCATGGCGGTGATCATGTTCCAGGCGCCGTCGTAGGCGTATGGGGCGTAAACGCCGGGTTCGGTTTTAAAGCGCGCCTGGTAGTCGGCGTGGAATTTCTCGCCAGCCGCCATTTGCTTGAGCGGCACGCCTGCCAGCGACGCGTAAGTACCGTTGGCGGCGTCCCCGGCCAGCTTCAGGAAAGTTTCGCTACGGGTCATCTCGCCGGAAACCAGTGGTGCCTTGATGCCCAGGGTGACCATCTGCCGGCGCATGGGGCCAGACTGCGCATCCAGGCCACCAAAGAAGATGGCGTCGGGCTGGTCGTCTTTGATGTTGGTCAGGATGGCAGTGAAGTCGTTGGCCTTGTCGGTGGTGTACTCGCGTGCTATCACCTTGCCACCGTTGGCTTCAACGGCCTTGGCGACCTGATCGGCCAGGCCTTGTCCGTAAGCCGTGCGATCGTCAATCAGGGCCACCTTCTTGGCATCCAGGTCTTTCACGATGAATTCACCTGCGGCTGCGCCTTGCTGGGTATCGCTGGTCATCATGCGAAAGGTGGTGTCGTAATTCTGCTGCGTGTATTCGGGCGAGGTCGCCATGGCAATCTGCGGCAGGCCGGCGTCATTGTAGACACTGGAGGCCGGTATGGTGGTTCCCGAATTGAAGTGTCCCAGTATGCCCTTCACGTCTTCATCGACGATCTGCTGTGCAACCTGCACGGCCGTGCGCGGGTCGGCCTGGTCATCGCGGGCAACAAGCTCGAACTTGGCCGGCTTGCCGTCCAGCTGGATGTTCTGCTGATTGGCTTCTTCCAGGGCCAGTGTCAGACCGTTTTTCATGTCTTCACCGTAATGCGATTGCGGGCCGGTAAGCGGCGCGGCGAAACCAAGCTTGACGACGGTGTTGTCAGCAGCCTGGGCCGATGCGAAAGCAAAGCCGGCCATGATGGCAGCGGTCGCTGCAAGGCGGGTAAATCCTTTGGTGGACTGCATGTTTTATCTCCGATAGATTTAAAGATACGGCTTGTTCCGGCCTGGGGGTGGTGCCGGCATCAAACCAAAAGGTACAACTTGCGGTTTCTACAACCTTGGTCCGCCAGCCTTCAGCCGACCATCATCAAACTTGCATTGCCGCCCGCGGCAGCCGTGTTTACGCTGACCGCCACCTCGCGCAGCAGGCGCTCGAGTCGGTACGAGGCGCCACTTGCGATTTCGTCGCTGCGCAAGCCTTGCACCGAAATAATGGGTCCAGCCCGGGCCGCCACGCTGCGGTTCAGCTCGCGCAGGGCATCGCTGTCGCCTTCAAACAGCACCGCATCGTAGAGCCCTTGTTGCATATGGCCCGGTGCGAGCACCTGCAGCTGTTCTGGCCTGCCGCCCCCGCCCTCTGCCATAAAAGTCTTTGCGGCATCGGTATCAAGCAGCAGCATGGTGTTGCCGGTACGCCGGCACGCCTCCCATTGCGCTTGCGCACCCTGAACGGTGGCCGCCACGCACAACACCGTCCCGCAGGGCTTGAGCTCATAGGTGTTGCTCTCGCCCGTGGGGCCAGGCAAGGCTTTGCTTGCACGACCCGAGAAGTCGGTCGGGCACCACGCCGGCAGGCCGCCGGGATGCTGTGCCAGCAAGCGCAGCAAATAAAGCGGGCCTCCTGCTTTCGGTCCGGTACCCGACAGGCCCTCGCCGCCGAATGGCTGTACGCCTACGACTGCGCCAACGATGTTGCGGTTGACATAGATATTGCCGGCCCTGATACGGCCGGACACCCGCGCCACGGTTTCGTCTATGCGTGTGTGCACACCGAAAGTCAGGCCGTAACCGGTGGCATTGATATCGTCGATCAAGGCGTCCAGATCTTGCCGCCGATAACGCAATACATGCAGTACAGGACCAAACACTTCTTTCGTCAGCCTTGCCACCTTGTCCACTTCGATGATGGTGGGCGGCACGAAGCAACCATTGCCGCACTCAGGCCCCAGCGCGAGCTGATCCACCCGGTGTCCGGCATCGCGCATCGCCGTAACGTAGGCCTGGATCTGGGCTTGCGCTGTAAGGTCGATGACAGGTCCGACATCGACATCCAACGTGTCCGGATTGCCTATGCTCAACTGGTGCATGGCACCGCGCAACATGGTCAGGATGCGATCCGCGCAGTCTTCCTGGACGCACAGCAGGCGCAAGGCGGAACAACGCTGGCCGGCCGAATCGAAGGCTGAAGCCAGCACGTCGAAAACAACCTGTTCGGCCAGCGCCGAAGAGTCGACCACCATGGCGTTTTGGCCACCGGTCTCGGCAATGAGCGGCACAGGATGGCCTTCGTCATCAAGGCGATCGGCCAGCACACGGGAGATCAGCATGGCGACCTCTGTGGACCCGGTAAACATGACGCCACGTACGGCGGGGCTGGCGACCAGGGCCGCGCCCACGCTCTCGCCACGCCCCGGCAGCAGTTGCACCGCGCCCGCGGGTACACCAGCGCGATGCAAGATGGACACCGCCGCCGCCGCGATCAAGCTGGTTTGCTCGGCGGGCTTGGCCAGCACCGTATTGCCGGCGGCCAATGCCGCGGCCAATTGCCCGACGAAAATCGCCAGTGGGAAATTCCAGGGGCTGATACACACCACTGGACCGAGCGGCCGGTGAGTGTCATTGGAAAACCCGGCTTCGATCTGCCCCGCGTAATAGCGTAAAAAGTCGACAGCCTCGCGTACTTCCGACACGGCGCTCGGCAGCGACTTACCGGCTTCGCGCACGATCAAGCCCATCAGTGGCTGCATCTCGTCTTCCAACATGCGGGCTGCGCGTATCAGGCATTGGGCTCGCTCTTGCACCGGCGTCGCCGCCCAGATCGGCGCGGTATGTTGGGCACCCAGCAAGGCCTGTTGCACCTGGGCTTCGGCCGCCTCGATGACATGGCCGACGATGTCCCGGTGATCGGCCGGATTGCGCACCCGTAGCGAGCGCGCAGCGTCCCAATCGGGCTTGCCTTCTGCAAGCAAGGGCGCGGCACGCCATTCCTGGTCGACGCTATTGAGCAGTGCCGCTGAAAGCGATGCCAGCCTTTGTTCGTTGGACAGGTCGATACCACTGGCATTAAGCCTGCCGTCCACGTGGCGATACAGTTCGCGCGGCAGAGGAATCTTCTCGTGGGGTGCACCCAGGGGGTGTATGCGCTGAGCCGCCTGCACCGGATCTTCCATCAGCACGTCTATCGGCACGGCTTCATCACCGATCTGGTTCACGAACGAGGTATTGGCGCCGTTCTCAAGCAGGCGACGCACAAGATAAGCCAGCAAGGTCTCGTGCGTGCCAACCGGTGCATAGATGCGGCACGGCCGATCAAGCTTGCCTTGCGCAACGGCACCGGTGACCAGTTCGTACAGCGGTTCGCCCATGCCATGCAGGCACTGGAACTCGTACTGGCCCGAATAATAGTTTTGCCCCGCCATGTAATAAATGGCCGCCAATGTTTGGGCGTTATGGGTGGCAAATTGCGGATACACCGCTTGCGGCGCTGCCAGCAGCTTGCGGGCGCACGCCAGGTAGGAAATATCGGTATGCAGCTTGCGGGTATAGACTGGGTAACCTTCCAGGCCATCGACCTGGGCACGCTTGATTTCGGTGTCCCAATAAGCCCCCTTGACCAGCCTCACCATCAGTCGGTGCTCGCTGCGTTGCGCCAGATCGATGAGGTAATCAATGACCAGTGGCGCGCGCTTCTGGTAAGACTGAATCACAAAACCTATGCCATCCCACCCGGCCAGCGACTCGTCAAAACATAAGGCCTCCAGCACATCCAGCGAAACATCCAACCGATCCGCCTCTTCCGCGTCGATGTTCAGGCCAATATCGTAGCGATGGGCAAGGCGGGCCAGCTCCAGCGTGCGGGGCAGCAGCTCGTTCATGATCCGGTCACGCTGTGAGCGTGAATAGCGCGGATGCAAGGCAGACAGCTTGATGGAGATACCCGGACCCTCGTAAATCCCCCTGCCCTGTGCAGACTTGCCTATGGCATGAATCGCCTGGACATACGCTGTGTAGTAGCTATCGGCGTCGGCGGCAGTAGTGGCCGCCTCGCCCAGCATGTCGTACGAATAGCGAAAGCCTTTGTCTTCCATCGCTCGACCGTTGGCGATCGCGGCCGATATGCTCTGGCCCGCCACGAATTGCTCGCCCATCATGCGCATGGCCATATTGACGCCCTTGCGTATCAGCGGCTCGCCGCCCTTGCCTATCAGGCGGGTGAGCGCCTTGGACAGGCTTTGTTCGCTGTTGACGCTAACCAGCTTGCCGGTAAGCATCAGGCCCCAGGTGGCCGCATTGACGAACAGGGACGGAGATTCGCCCATGTGGGAGCGCCAGTCGCCATGGCTGATCTTGTCGCGTATCAGTGCATCGCGAGTGGCTCGATCGGGAATGCGCAGCAGGGCTTCGGCCAGGCACATCAGGGCAATGCCTTCCTGGCTGGACAGCGAGAACTCGTGAATCAGGTTCTCGACGCCGCCCCCACGGCGTTTGCTGCGCAAGGACTCCACCAACCGCCGGGCCAAGGCATGAACTTCTGTCGGGCGCTGGGAGCGCGCCAGATCCATCAACACCGGGATGCATTCGGTTTCAGGGCGGCGGTAGGCGGCGGTGATGGCGGCACGCAATACGGACTGCGGCTGCACGTCCTGGGCGAACTCGTAAAACGGCGTCAGGCGGTCAGAGGCTGGAAAGTCGACGTCATCCGGGTCGGACTCGGCCGTGCCGAACTGAGAGACTTCGGCGGGAAGGCGACCACGTTCGATGGCATCCACATACGAGGTCAGCGCCTGCTTATGCAGCCAGTGGGGTGTGCAACCGAGTCGGGCAGCAACAAGCTTCAAGCGCTCGCGCAGCGCTTCGTCTACCTTGACGCCCAATGTCGTAGTTGCCATGCCGGGTTCCTGTCTGGCGATCTGCTAGGCCGCCCGGCACGGGGTAACGCCGCCGTTCGACTCTAGATGAATGAGTCGAATACTAAAGAGGTTGTACCTTTTTGTGTACTGCGGTTAACCCTGAAGCATTTAGGTACAACCTTGCAGTGTCATGCCTGCAAGGCGCGCGTTTACCGTTCCGCTGCGGATCTGCTCCGCAATGGCTTCAGACAGCCTATGCAGGGCAAGCTGATGGCCGGCCACCAGGGCCGACATCCCCTGCTCCACAGGCACCTGGAAAGCCGCGCGGCAAATCGCAGCGCGCTTGCCGGGCATATTGGACGGTACAAGTTGCCAGACGACATCAAGCAAGGCGCGATCGTCGTAGAACGACTGGAACCGCTGTACCAGCAATGAAACCGTCCACACTGGCAGCCCATCCGCCACCGCGACCTGGGAAACATCGAGTACGCCCAAGCGGCGCGACAAATCATCGGACAGGGCTCGCCTGATTTCGTCGGCCAAAGGGGATGCCCAAAGAAAGCCATTCAGCGGCGTAACCTGTGTTGAGGCCGCGTCTGTAATGACTATTTGCTGCTTATCGACTTGCGCCGGCAACTGCACCGTCTGCACGCTGATCGCATAGGCCGGGCTGGCTGGCCCGGAGGCGTCCGATGCGGCGGCGACCTGCGGGGCAGCTGGCATTAGCGAGTAATAATGGCTATCCGATACCGAGGCGCAGGCGCCAAGCAGCATGGTGGCCAGGACGACAAATGGACGTACGAACGAACTCATGAGCACTCCTAAGGAAGGATCTGCGCAGGATCGGCGCTACGACCCCGAATCGCCGCTGAGGGATGGGCCTGCAAATAATCCGCCAACGCTCGCAGCGACCGTGCTGCGTTGCTGATCTCTTGCATGCTGCGTTCCAGGTTACCGGTCAGGGGCGAACCTTTGGCCAGCAGTTGATCCACGCTCTTGAGCGATTTGCTGGCGGCACGCAACATCGCGGTGGCCTGGGGCGCGACCTCGCCCTCCAATTGATCCAGCAGCTTGGTTACGGACTGCAAGGTGGCGCGCAAGTCGCTGCTGATTTCCTCATACGGAATGGCATCCAGCTTGGTGACGATGCTGCCCACCTGTTGCTGCAGTCTGTCGAAGCTGCCGGCAATGGTGGGTACCACAACGGGTTCCTTGCGCGCATCGAAAGCAACGGGTTCGGCGTCCGTGAAAAAATCCAGCGCCACGTACTGCTGTCCAGTCAGAAGATTGGACGGTCGAATTTGGCCTCGTAGCCCGTGCTTGATCAAGGGAGCCAGAAGCAGCGATCCCGGATTGCTGGCCTCCTGATCTACACGCATCAACCTTTCATAGACGGCGCCAAAACGCAGCGGATAAAGCTCGGCTTTTACAAGCGCGAAAAAACGTTGCCGTTCGCTATCGAACTCCAGGTCGATATCGACCACGTTGCCAAGCTCCAGACCACGAAAATCGATGGGCGCGCCGACTTTCAGGCCACGTACGGACTGCTGGAAATGGAACTCGACCGCGAAGGGAAGTCCATCCGGATCGGCCATTGCATCCAGGCGTGTGCCCGCCAATTCGAAGGAGTGATCGGCCTTGGCAGGCTCGGTAATGAACTGGTTGGGCGATGCAAAGGCGATACCGCCGGCCACCAGCGAAACCAGCGACTCGGTCTGCACATTGAACCCGTCGGCATCCAGCGAGAGGTTGATGCCACTGGCATTCCAGAATCGGGTGTCGGTCGTAACAAACTTGTCGTTCGGGGCATCGATAAAAATCTGAATGTCGACCGACTTGCCGCTTTCGGCCAGGTCGTAGCCAATAACCCGTCCGACCTGTATGCGCCGATAGTACACCGGTGACCCGATATCCAGCGAACCCAGATCGGGCGCCCTGAGGGCATAGCGCGTTCCTGGCCTGCCGCTGGTTATCTCGGGCGGTTTTTCCAGCCCGGTAAATTCGTATACGGGATCATCGCCATTCTGTGCCTCGGCCGCATCCACACTGATATAAGCGCCAGATACCAAAGTGCCCAGGCCCGATACGCCGCCGATACCCAGGCGCGGACGAACCACCCAGAAGCGGCTTCCCTCCTGGGTGATGTACTCGGATCCCTCGCGGTTCAGCTCGGCGCTGACCAGCACCTTGCTGCGATCAGCCGACACTTTCAGGTCGGTCACCACGCCGATGACTACATCCTTGTAGCGCACCTTGGTCTGTCCGACTTCCAGCCCTTCTGCAGATTCAAAGCTGATGGTGATTGTGGGGCCGGTGCGCAGCCAGCCCTGCACCAGCAGGGATGCGCCAACCAACATTGCAATCAGCGGCACCAGCCAGATCCATGACCAGCGACGGTCGCTGGCGGCCCGGACATTCGGACGATGCACACGCGGTGTACCGCCTTCAGAGGGGGATCCAGATGTGGGCTCTGTCATACCTGCCTTTTATAGGATGCTTCAGAATAGGTGTCTATCGCAGCCGCAGCCGTAGCGTCGGATTGTATCGTGTTGCTACGAGCGCCTGGTCGTCGATCCCAGCCGCGACGCGGGTCATAGCTCATGGTAGCCAGCATGGTCAGGATAACCACCATGCCGAAACTGGCCGCGCCGGGCCCCGCGATGACCTGCGAAATGCCCGGGAAATTCGCTATGGCAGTCAGCAATATGACAACGAAGACGTCCAGCATCGACCACTGGCCGATGAATTCGATCAGTTCGTACAGACGCGTGCGCTGGCGCTGTACGAGAGCCCCGCGCCAGCGCCCCCCCAGCATCAAGATAGCCAGGGCCAGCAGCTTGGTCAGCGGCACCACCACGCTGGCAACAAACACAATGACCGCCAGATCCCAGGAACCCAGCCGCCAAAGCTCGATAACGCCGCCCAATATGGTGTGCATGGTGTCGCTCGTAAGGGTACGAACCCGCATGACGGGCAACAGATTGGCGGGCACATACAGTATGCTGGCCGCGATCACCAGCGCCCAGACGCGTGAAGTGGGGTTGGGCTTGCGCAGATGCAGCCGAGCACCGCAGCGATAGCACGATTGCGCGATCCCGTCCTGCGACACGCCTTGCACCAGCGAGCAGGCCTCGCACGAGGCCACGAACGTGCCTTCGTGCGCGATGGTTTCCGGTGTAGCGGTCGCCACCAACCCGGCATCTTCGGCATATTGCCATAAGCGATGAGCGGTCAGGCGGCTTAGCCCCGTCAGCAAGAAAGTCAGTACGGCGAAGGCCCACATAGCCGGTTCCAGACTGACCCTGGCCAAGCCCGCGAACTTCACCATGGCAACCATGATGGCAAGCATCAGCACAGGCACCATGCTCCAGGGCAAGGTGTGATGCAGCAGCCTCATGCCATAACGAAAGTCAGCCGGCAGGCGTCTCGAGCGGATGGCCAGCAAGGCCCACAACGTTACCAGTAGTTGAGTAAGCGGTAGCCAAAAGGCGAACATACCCGTCATGATGGACAGCAGCCTGTGGTCCTGTTGCCAGGTAAGCCACAGGGCATTTGGCAGTGACGCCCTGACCGTCATGCCGGCAATGTCGAGCTCGATAATGGGAAAGATGTTGGCGATGGCAAAGACCGCCAGCGCCGTCAGAACCAGAGCGATCCATCCGTCCAGCGGCAGCGTGCTTTGCCTATATAGCGGGTAGCCACAGCGCCGGCACGTAGCCATGGCGCCGGGCTCGAGGGGCGTTCGCGCATGCAGCGTGGCGCAGTGCTGACACGCGACTAGCCACCCGCCTGCCATCTAGTCGACGAGCTCGGGTTCCGGATGCGATGGCGACGACTGACTGGAATTACCGGCCTTGTCGGTAAACGCCAACTGCACCTTCCCGTTAGCGTCGAGATCGACTTCCACATGACCGCCATCAACCAGCCGCCCGAAGAGCAGCTCGTCCGCCAGCGCACGCCGTATGGTGTCCTGGATAAGACGCTGCATGGGCCGTGCACCCATGGTGGGATCGAAGCCTTCCTTGGCCAGATGCTCGCGCAGCGCCGTCGAAAACACGACATCGACACGCTTCTCGTGCAACTGGTCTTCCAGCTGCATCAGGAACTTGTCGACCACGCGCATGATGACTTCGCGAGACAGCGGTGTGAAGCCAATGATGGCGTCCAGACGATTGCGGAACTCGGGCGTGAACATGCGCTTGATGTCGGCCATCTCGTCGCCCACCGTGGAGGACGACGCAAAGCCGATCGTGCTGCGGTTAAGCGCAGCCGCACCCGCGTTGGTGGTCATGACGATGATGACATTGCGGAAGTCTGCCTTGCGTCCGTTGTTGTCGGTAAGCGTGCCGTGGTCCATGACCTGCAGCAGGATATTAAACACATCGGGATGCGCTTTCTCGATTTCGTCGAGCAAGAGCACGCAATGCGGCTGTTTGCTGATGGCCTCGGTAAGGAGGCCGCCCTGGTCAAAACCCACATACCCCGGAGGCGCGCCGATAAGGCGCGACACGGTATGGCGTTCCATGTACTCGGACATATCGAACCGCAATAGCTCGATGCCAAGCACAAATGCCAGCTGGCGCGCCACTTCGGTCTTGCCCACGCCGGTAGGCCCGGAGAACAGGAAGGATCCTATGGGCTTGTCGGGCCGGCCCAGACCAGACCTTGCCATCTTGATGGCAGCCGCCAAAGCTTCGATGGCCGGATCTTGTCCGAAAACGACGGTCTTCAGATCGCGGTCCAGCGTGGCGAGTTTGTTGCGGTCGTCGTTGGACACGCTTTGTGGCGGGATGCGGGCGATCTTGGCCACCGTGGCTTGGACCTCGGCCTTGCCGATGATTTTCTTTTGGCGTGACCGCGGCAACAGGCGTTGGGCCGCACCGGCTTCGTCGATGACGTCGATGGCCTTGTCGGGCAGGAAGCGGTCATTGATATGACGTGCGGCCAGCTCGGCGGCAGCCGTAATGGCCGCTGCGGAGTAGCGTACGCCATGATGCGCTTCGAAATGGCCCTTCAGGCCACGCAGAATCTGGATGGTTTGCGCAACGGTGGGCTCGGCCACGTCGATCTTCTGGAAGCGGCGCGACAGGGCGTGGTCTTTCTCGAAAATGCCCCGGTACTCGTTATAAGTGGTTGCGCCCAGGCATTTAAGCTGGCCGGACGACAGCGCCGGCTTGAGCAGATTGGAAGCGTCCAGCGTACCGCCCGACGCCGAGCCAGCCCCGATAAGGGTGTGGATTTCGTCGATGAACAGGATGGCGTTGCGGTTGTCTTTCAGCGCCTTCAGGACACCCTTGAGGCGTTGTTCGAAGTCGCCACGATACTTGGTGCCGGCCAGCAAGGCGCCCATATCGAGCGCATAGACTTCGGCATCAGCTAGGATTTCGGGCACTTCAGCCTTGGTGATGCGCCATGCCAGACCTTCGGCGATGGCCGTCTTGCCCACGCCGGCTTCACCGACCAGCAAGGGATTGTTCTTGCGGCGCCGGCACAATACTTGAATGACGCGTTCGACTTCGTGCTCGCGGCCGATCAGGGGATCGATACGGCCTTGACGGGCTTCGGCATTGAGGTCGGTGGCGTAGAGCTCGAGCGGTGACTTCTGCTGATCGGACTTGGGCTCGGACTCGGGGGCGGCAGCCTTGGTGGGCTCGACCGGCGGCTCGTCGTGGGCCTTGGTGATGCCGTGCGACAAATAGTTGACCACGTCCAGCCGGGTGATGCCTTGCTGCTGCAAAAAATACACCGCGTGGGAATCTTTCTCGCCATACATCGCCACCAGCACATTGGCGCCAGTGACGGAGTTGCGATTGGAATTGCCTGACGACACATGCATGATGGCACGTTGAATCACACGCTGGAAGCCCAGCGTGGGTTGTGTGTCGACCTCTTCCTCGCCGGGGAAGACAGGGGTGTTTTCGTTGATGAATTTGCGCAGTTCCTGGCGCAGTGCTTCGATGTTGGCCGAGCAGGCGCGCAAGACCTCAGCGGCCGCCGCGTTGTCTAGCAGCGACAGCAACAAATGTTCTACGGTAATAAATTCGTGTCGGGCACTGCGGGCCTCGACAAAGGCCATGTGCAGGCTGACTTCAAGTTCTTCGGAGATCACGCTTCCTCCATTACATATCGGAGCGGACAAACAATTCGATAAAACCTATTCTATGACTAAATCGACCTTGCGTATCAACATTAACAAAAGAGTCATCCTGGTGTTACCAGATCGCATCAAAGCGTTGACAACCCTACTATACCCGTACTTTTTTCATGCTGCCCCAACGTTGGTAAACAGCCACTTGCAGGCCCTTGGACATCAGGCATCGGGCGCCGGTTCCATCAGGCATTGCAGCGGATGTTGCCTGGCCTGCGCCATCTGCCGCACCATCTCGACCCGAGTGGCAGCGATATCGCGCGGATAGACCCCACAAACAGCTCGACCCTCGTGGTGCACTTTCAGCATGATGCGTGCCGCTTCGTCTTCGCTTTTACCGAATATGCGCTGCAACACTACGACGACGAACTCCATGGGGGTGTAATCGTCATTTAGCAAAATGACCTGGTACATCGGCGGAGGGGCGAGTTTGGCGGGTTGACGATCAAGAACCGTGTCACGCTGGTTGTCGATTTGGGTAGCCATGGCAAATACTAGTGGTTTCCATAGTTGACTATGTAAGGGTAAATTAAGCATTATCCAGGTATTCTGAGGTGCTTGGTTGTACTTGCATGCCAGAATCCGAAGGCTAAAGGTCACCCTTGTAGTCCAGTTTCAATCTAACACTATAGTCGAGAGGCAGTCCGCATGTCTGATTCAACCGCAAGCTCCGAGCCTGGGGATACCCAAAAACTAACAGGTACCGTGAAGTGGTTCAACGATGCCAAGGGTTTCGGGTTTATTACTCCCGACAACGGGGGCGAAGACCTTTTCGCGCACTTTTCGTCCATCCAGATGAACGGCTTCAAAACCCTCAAGGAAGGACAAAAGGTTGCCTTCGAGATCGCTCAGGGCCCCAAAGGCAAGCAAGCACTCAACATTACGGCCGCCTGATCAACCGCATCAGGTGGTGTTTTTCAGTCTTAATAACAATGCATAAATTTTACCGCGCTGCAGGGCTTTCAAGCCCTGCTTTTTTTTGGGCCGGCCTGTTGTTAGTGGCGGCCACTGGCTGGGCGCGGCCGGTCCTGGCGCAAGCGATGTTGTTGCCCACTACACAACTGACCATCGGCCCGCACAAGGTTTGGGTGGAAATCGCGGCCACGGAAGCCAGCCGCTCATATGGACTGATGAATCGGGCTTCCCTGCCGCCCAACCACGGGATGCTGTTTGTGTTCGACACCGATCAGGACAGTTGCTTCTGGATGAAGAACACGCCCCTGCCCCTGACTATCGCCTTCATCAACGCGCAAGGCGACATCCTGAACATGGCTGACATGCAGCCTCACACCACCGATACGCACTGCCCCGCCGCGCCGGTGCGCTATGCGCTCGAGATGGCCCAAGGATGGTTCGCCACCCACGGCATCCGGCCCCGAACGACTGTCTACGGCCTGCCAGGTGCACAATAAAAAAGTCCCGGGTTGACCGGGACTTTTGTTCTTGGAGTCGCTTGGTACTTACACGCGTTCGAGAATCACCGCAATGCCCTGGCCTACCCCTATGCACATGGTGCACAGCGCGTAGCGCCCACCAGTGCGATGCAGTTGATTGACCGCAGTAAGCGCCAGCCGCGCCCCGCTGGCGCCCAAAGGATGACCCAGGGAGATGGCGCCGCCGTAAGGATTTACACGCGGATCGTTATCATCAACCCCCAACATGCGCAGCACGGCAAGGCCCTGCGCAGCAAATGCTTCATTCAGCTCGATAACGTCCATCTGGTCGATAGTAAGACCAGCCAGCGCCAGCGCCTTCTGCGAAGCCGGCGCGGGACCCACGCCCATAATGCGCGGCTCAACACCCGCCGAAGCCATCGCCACCACGCGAGCGCGCGGCGTCAGCCCTTGCTCGCGCGCCATCGCTTCTGAGGCAACCAGCAAGGCGCAGGCGCCATCGTTCACGCCCGATGCATTACCCGCTGTAATGGTGCCATCGGGACGCACAATAGGCTTGAGCTTGGTAAGCGCCTCAAGGGTGGTCTGACGTGGATGTTCGTCGGTGTCGACGACGACCGGATCGCCCTTGCGCTGAGGAATGGACACCGGCGTGATCTCGGACTGCAGATGCCCCGCTTGCTGGGCCGCCGCGGTCTTGGTCTGGCTGGCCAGGGCGAACGCGTCTTGATCGGCGCGGCTGACCTTGAACTGGTCGGCCACGTTCTCGGCGGTTTCAGGCATGGAATCTATGCCGTACTGGGCCTTGAGCTGCTTGTTGACGAAGCGCCAACCTATGGTTGTGTCGTAGATGGCCGCATTACGCGAAAAAGCGGTCTCGGCTTTGCCCATGACAAACGGAGCGCGGCTCATGCTTTCAACGCCGCCCGCCAGCATCAAGGCAGCGTCGCCTGCACGGATGGCCCGTGCAGCGGAACCGACGGCATCCAGACCAGAGCCGCACAGCCGATTGATGGTCGAGGCGGGAATGTCAACCGGCAGCCCTGCCAGCAAGACCGCCATGCGCCCCACGTTGCGATTGTCTTCACCGGCCTGATTCGCACAACCAAACAAGGCATCGTCAACCCGCGACCAATCCACATCAGGATTACGCTGCATCAGCGCCCGTAGTGGAATAGCCGCCAGATCGTCGGCGCGAACAGGCGCCAGTGCGCCGCCATAGCGGCCGAAAGGGGTGCGAATGGCATCGCAAATAAATGCTTGAGTCGTCATGGTGAAGGACCGTAGAACAGAGAGAATGAACTGACAAAAAGCCCCCGGAATCCGAGGGCTTCGAGGCAAAGAAACGATGCCGGCGGGTGACCCCTGAACAGCTTAGCCCAGGTTGGCGGCCGCGAATTCCCAGTTGGCAAGCTTCCAGAAGCTTTCCAGATACTTGGGACGGGCATTGCGGTAGTCAATATAGTAGGCGTGTTCCCAGACATCACAGGTCAGCAGCGGTACGTCGGAAGTCGTAAGCGGCGTGGCGGCATTGCTGGTATTGACGATATCCAGACTGCCGTCGGACTTCTTGACCAGCCAGGTCCAACCCGAACCAAAGTTGCCGGCAGCCGATTTGTTGAAGGCTTCCTTGAAGGCGTCAACGCTGCCCCATTTGGCATTGATGCCTTCGAGCAGCTTGCCGGTGGGCTCGCCGCCGCCGTTGGGCGACAGGCTGCTCCAGTAGAAGGTGTGATTCCAGACCTGCGCCGCGTTGTTGAATACGCCGCCCGAAGACTTCTTGATAATGTCTTCCAGGGCAGCGGATTCGAACTCGGTGCCGGCGATGAGGTTATTCAGGTTAGTGACGTAAGCCTGGTGGTGCTTGCCGTAATGGAACTCCAGCGTCTCTTTGGAGATCGTGGGAGCCAGAGCGTCCATTGCATAAGGTAGCGGGGGGAGTGTAAAAGCCATATTCGGATTCCTTCATAAACAAGTAGTCAAAGCAAGCCGTGTACTTGCAAAACACCAACCTGCAGCCTGCCGCGAGCCAGTTCAATACTTAGCTGTTCGCCAACGCTTAAGTCTAACGCATTTTCGATAACGTCCCCCTGCTCGTTACGTACGATAGCGTAACCGCGGTCCAGAATATGGCGGGGACTGAGCGCCTGCAGGGTCTGCATTGCGGCGGCCAGCCTTTGCGCTCGCCTGTGCAGGTCGCGCTGTGCGGCAGACACCAAATACTGCGCCTGCCGCGCCGTTTCTGTGCGCCTTGCCGTGGTGGCAGGCGCGGCATAGGCCAGGCGGGACTTCAGCATGGCGTAGCGTCCAGCCTGGCGCTCGTGGACGCGGCTTCCGGCTCGCGCCATCCGGTCGGTCAGGGCCAGCAGGCGCTCGCGCTGCTGAGCCAGGCGCTGCTCGGGCGACACCAGCATGGCAACAGTACGGTCCAGACGCAATGCCGCAAGTTCCAGTCGGCGCAGCTGAGCGGCAGCCAGCGCTGCCGTGGCGGCCTGGAGCAAGCCCAGGCAAGTGGCACGGCTACGGCAGGATAGCTCGGCAGCCGCGGTAGGGGTCGGCGCGCGCAGATCGGCAACAAAGTCGGCGATCGTGAAATCTGTTTCGTGGCCCACACCGCTAATGACGGGTATGGGGCTGGCAGCGATGCATCGGGCCAGGGTTTCGTCGTTGAAGCTCCAAAGATCCTCCAGGCTGCCCCCGCCTCTTACGAGCAGCAGGGTGTCGACCTCTTTACGGCTGATGGCCTGGCCCAGCGCATGCACCAGCCGCCCGGCGGCGTCCAGCCCCTGCACCGGCGCCGGGTAGACGATGACCCGGACGTGCGGCGCCCGGCGCGCGAGCGCCGTCAATACATCGTGTAGCGCTGCCGCCCCAAGGGATGTGACCACACCGACCGCTCGCGGCATCTGCGCAATGGGGCGCTTGCGCGCCGGGTCGAACAAGCCCTCGGCCTCGAGCTTGTCCTTCAACGCCAGAAAGGCCGCATGCAAGTCGCCACGCCCTGCCCGGCGCATGCTCTCGACCTGCAACTGGTAATCGCCCCGAGGCTCGTAGAGCGTGACATTGACACGAAACTCGAACTTCTCACCCGGCTTGGGCACAAACCCGACCGCCTGAGCCCGGCCACGAAACATTACTGCCTTGACCGCCGCGCTTTCGTCCTTGACGGAGAAATACCAGTGTCCGGAGGCCGCCTGTGTGAAGTTGGAGACTTCGCCGCGCACCCAGATCCGCGAAAAACTGCCTTGCAGCAACTCAGCCACGCGGCGATTGAGTTGTGCCACCGTCCAAACCGTATCGGTGGCGGATTGGGAGGTCGGCCAGCCTTCATTCATGGTGTTTTTTCACTTCTTTCCACAGAGGAAATCAAATTGTCAAATCAATGAAATATCAAGCCAATCAGAGGGCATGATCAATAAGCGCTTTAAATTGAACGCCTAAGCGTTTGATATTTAACAAGATTAAAATAAGTTCCGAATTGAGCGCTAATTGCCCACTGAACCTCAAGAGCCGGTAAATAGCGCCTGTCCGGCAAGTTGTACACAGAATTATCCACAGTTTCTGTGGATACCCTCCGCTAAGCGCCATTCCACGCCACTTCCGGCATCTAATCCGCCATTTGGCGGGTGGTTTGAGCGGCCAGGCGTTCAGAAGCCGCGTCATATCGTTCGATGGATTGTAGAATGCATCCTGGTTGAAATACATTCCCTTGTGGGAGAGAACTTTGCTCGACATGATACAGGCGGCCGGCTGGCCGATATGGTTGCTT
This sequence comes from Pollutimonas thiosulfatoxidans, assembly GCF_004022565.1. Classification (NCBI taxonomy): domain Bacteria; kingdom Pseudomonadati; phylum Pseudomonadota; class Betaproteobacteria; order Burkholderiales; family Alcaligenaceae; genus Pollutimonas; species Pollutimonas thiosulfatoxidans. The sequence goes on along the minus strand of NZ_CP022987.1, from coordinate 774,797 downwards.
ATTGCAACGTCCGTTCTGGGGCTGGCCCTGGTCATCGAACGCTTCATGACCTTGCGCTCTGGTCGGGTACTGCCAGACCGCCTGCCAGGCCAGATCCTGGAGCTGCTAAGGCAAAGAAACGCCGAACCCGACACCATCATCCGGGTTGCCGGGCACTCGCCGTTGGGACGCATATTGGGCGAAGTGCTGCTCAACCGTGACGAATCCAACGCCTACCGGGTAGCGGCCATTGAAGACGTCGGCAAAGACGTGGCGCATCGGCTGAACCGGTATTTGCCCGCCTTGGCGACCATAGCGGTGGTCTCCCCCTTGATGGGCCTGTTTGGCACCGTGGTCGGCATGATAGAAATCTTTGCGTCGTATACCCCGGCGGGCGGCGATCCTGCACAATTGGCCCGGGGCATTTCCATTGCGCTCTACAACACGGGCTTCGGGATCATCATCGCCATCCCGGCGCTCATCTTTCACCGCTACTTTCGCGCCCGCGTCGATCACTTCCTGCATCAAATGGAACGTGAAGCCAACGCGCTGAACCGCATTATCAATCGCGGGGCGGCGCAATGAACTTCCGGCGCCGGCAAGCGGACGACGAGCTCGAGATCAATCTCATCCCCTTGATTGATGTGCTGCTGGTCATCCTCATTTTCCTGGCGGCCACCACGTCGTTCACCCGCCTGAACCAAATGAAGCTGTCGCTCCCGCAGGCCCAGGCCGATGCGCTCGACACCAACGCCCTGGACATCGCGGTAAGCCAGGAAGGCATCTACGCGCTGAACGGACAACTGCTATCAGGCAACACGGCGGCCGATATCGCGCAGGCGCTGCGGCGGGCGGCGTCCGACCGTCCTGAAGCGGTTCTAGTCATTAATGCTGATGCGCAGGCTACCCATGCCTCTGTGCTGCGGGTCATGGAGGCCGCGCGGCTGGCAGGTGTAGAGCGGGTCAACTTCGCCACCCAGGATCCCAATTGAAGATCCCGGTCTCCTTCCAGAGCGCCATGCACCGTGCCTGGCGCCGCAAGGGCTTGGTCAGCACACTGCTATGGCCGGTCTCCTGGCTGGTACGCCTTGCGATTGCCCGCAAGCACCAGCGTTTTCAGAAGCAGCCCGGTCTCATCCAGCATAGTCCGCTACCGGTGGTGGTCGTCGGCAACATATATGTGGGCGGCACCGGCAAGACGCCTGTCGTGATCGCCTTGGCAAACGCATTGCGCGCACGCGGCTGGTCGCCGGGCGTGATCAGCCGCGGCTATGGCGTCGACGTTGGCGAACGCGCCCGTAGCGGCCGCGGCGATCTCGATGCCGCCCAGTTCGGCGACGAACCTGCCTTGATCGCGCGTGCCACCGGCTTGCCTGTTGCCGTCCATCGGTCAAGGCCGCTGGCCATGAAAGCGCTGCGCCGGCATTATCCCGACGTCGATCTGGTGATCAGCGACGATGGACTGCAGCATCTTGCCCTGGGCCGGGACATCGAAATTATCGTGCAGGACGGCAGAGGCACGGGCAATGGCCGCGTATTGCCGGCAGGCCCGCTGCGCGAGCCGGCCAGCCGACTGCAGTATGTGGACTTCGTGATAAGCAACCTGGCACAGAATGAGACTGCCCCCGAGCCCGTTGTAACGCCGGCGCGCCAGGTCAGCATGCGGCTGGGGCCCGTCTCGGTCACGCAGTTGTCTAGCGGAACTTGCCTGGACTGGACTGTGTGGTTGGCCCAATATGGCGGCGTCCAGGTCGCTGCCGTTGCCGCGATTGGGCAGCCCGAACGTTTCTTCTCGATGCTGCAGGCCAGCGGCGTGCAGCTTGCCCAGCGCATTGCCTTGCCCGATCACGACGACTACGCCCAGCCGCCCTTTGCGCAACTTGCTGCGCCCGTCATACTGATTACGGCCAAAGACGCCGTCAAGTGCCGGCACATCAACGACGAACGACTCTGGGTCGTCCATGTCGAGCCTAAATTTTCCGATCCGCAGTGGCTGGACCATGCCAACGACATGCTGCGCATCATCGCCCGGCAAAAACAGGCATTAAACTCCGTACATTGACAACTTGAACGCTATTGGAGCCGCGCATGGAATCCCGCCTGCTTGAAATCCTGGTCTGTCCATTATGCAAGGGGCCCCTGCACCACGACCGTGACCGGCAAGAGCTCATCTGCCGCCCCGATCACTTGGCCTACCCCATCCGTGACGGTATTCCCGTAATGCTGGAAGACGAGGCTCGCGACCTTAGCGCCACCGACACCGGCGCCCAATGAGCTTTATCGTCATTATTCCGGCACGCGCTGCTTCCACCCGGCTACCGGGCAAGCCGCTGCTGGATATTGCCGGCCTTCCCATGGTGGTTCGGACGGCAGCCAGCGCGGCCAGGTCCGCAGCTGCGCGGGTCATTGTCGCCACCGACGACGAAGGCATACGCACCGCCGTCAGCCAGCATGGTTACGAAGCCATGCTGACGCGCGCCGATCACGCCACCGGCACCGATAGGCTGGCCGAAGTCGCTGCCAATCTGCACTTGCCCGCCGATGCCATTGTCGTCAACGTACAGGGCGACGAACCCTTGATCGATCCCGCCCAGATCGATCAGGTCGCCGCTCTGCTCATCAACGACCCGGGTGCGGCGATTGCCACCTGCGCCAGCCGCATCCAGAACCACGAAGTCCTGTTCAATCCCAATGCCGTCAAAGTGGTTTGCAATGCCCAACAGCGCGCCCTTTATTTCTCGCGGGCGCCCATACCGTGGGCCCGGGACGCCCTGGCCGATGGCCAGCAGCGCCTGGCGCACGGCCTGCCAGCCCTGCACCACATAGGCCTGTACGCTTATCGCGCGAGCTTCCTGGCAAGCTTTGCCAGCCTGCCTGTGGGGCCCCTGGAAACCTATGAGTCCTTGGAACAACTGCGCGCTCTCGAAAACGGTTATGCCATCGCGGTCCATGTTACGGAGGGGCACCCGGCTCCTGGCGTGGACACTGCCCAAGACCTGGATCGTGTACGTGAATTGTTCGCAAATGGGTTATAAAACGGCCTAACTATCCAATTCTGCCGTCGCGCGTGCACTGATTGCTGCATTGCGGCATAATCGCAAAAGCTAAAAAAAGACAAACTTCAGGAGGAATTCATGCGACTCATTCTGCTCGGACCACCCGGCGCCGGAAAGGGAACTCAAGCGGCTTTCATTACCGAGAAATTCGGCATACCCCAGATTTCCACGGGCGATATGCTCCGAGCGGCCGTCAAGGCACAGACCCCGCTGGGCCTGGAAGCCAAGAAGATCATGGACACGGGCGGGCTGGTGTCGGACGACATCATCATCGGCCTGGTGCGAGATCGCCTGCAGCAGCCCGACTGCAAGAACGGCTACTTGTTCGACGGTTTCCCGCGCACCATCCCGCAAGCGGACGCCTTGAAGAACGCGCGGGTCGCCCTGGACTACGTTGTTGAGATCGTCGTGCCCGAAGAAAACATCATCGAGCGCATGAGCGGCCGGCGTGTACACCCGGCCAGTGGCCGCAGCTATCATGTCACGTTCAATCCGCCCAAGACGGCCGATACGGATGACGTCACGGGCGAAGCCCTGGTCCAGCGGGACGACGACCGCGAAGAAACCGTCAGACACCGCCTGTCGGTGTATCGCGAACAAACTCGTCCCCTGGTTGATTATTACTCCAGCTGGGCAGACACCGGATCCACCGATGCGCCGGCGTATCGCCAGATTTCCGGCCTGGGTTCGGTAGACGAGATCAGGCAGCGGGTTTTCGAGGCGCTGGGCGCCTGAGCACTACACTGGGCAATACCTATCGGCGGGCGCATCGCCCGCCGAGTTTTTTCAAGAGACACCTATGGACATCAAAAATAAGGTTTTCATTGTTACTGGCGGCGCATCGGGGTTGGGCGCCGGCACCGCCCGCATGCTGGTCGCTGAAGGCGCCTCGGTCATCATTGCCGACGTGCAGGACGAAGCCGGCCGCCAGTTGGCGACTGAACTCGGTCAAACTTATGTGCATTGCGATGTCACGCAAGAGGCTGACGGCCAGGCCGCCGTCGACGCTGCCACGCAGGCCGGCACCCTGTTCGGTCTGATCAATTGCGCCGGAGTCGCCCCGGCATCGCGCATCGTCGGCAGAAACGGCCCGCACGCCCTGGATCTATTCCAGAAAGTGGTCATGATCAACCTGGTCGGCACCTTCAATATGTCGCGTCTGGCGGCCGCCGCCATGAGCAACAACACGCCCGAGCCTACGGGCGAACGCGGCGTGTTGATCAACACCGCCTCGGTAGCGGCTTACGATGGCCAGATAGGCCAGGCTGCCTACGCGGCATCGAAAGCCGGCGTCGTGGGCATGACCCTGCCTGTGGCCCGCGACCTGTCCAAGGTCGGCATCCGTTGTGTAACGATTGCCCCCGGCATATTCGGCACGCCCATGATCTTCGGCATGCCCCAGGAAGTACAGGATTCGCTCGCGGCCAGCATCCCCTTCCCTGCCCGCCTGGGTCGGCCGGAAGACTATGCCAAGTTGGTAAATAGCATTATCACCAACGAAATGATCAATGGCGAAACCATCCGACTGGACGGCGCAATACGCATGGGCATGAAGTAAACACGCCCATGGGCCTGCTCCGATCAGCCGCCACAGTCAGCAGCTTCACGCTGTTTTCCCGGATAACCGGGCTGATACGCGATATTTTCATCGCCAGCGCATTCGGGGCGGGCCCCCTGACAGACGCCTTCTGGGTTGCCTTCCGCATCCCCAACTTATTGCGACGCCTGTTCGCAGAAGGCGCTTTCTCGCAGGCATTCGTGCCCATACTCGGGCAGGTGCGCAGCACCGAACCGCCCGAGGCCGTACGCGTATTACTGGATCGCGTCGCCCTGCTGCTGACCGTAGCGCTGGTGCTGGTTACCGTAGCCGGCATCATCGCAGCGCCCTGGGTGGTCAGCGCGATGGCCAGCGGCATGCGCACTGCTGCCCGGCAAACCGAGTTCCATGCCGCCGTCTGGATGACACGGCTGATGTTCCCCTACATTGTCTGCATGTCCCTGGTGGCTTTCGCCTCGGGCATACTCAACACCTGGAGTCGCTACGCGGTCCCGGCCTTCACGCCGGTCCTGCTTAACCTGTCCATGATAGGGGCCAGCGTGTTCCTGGTCGCCCGGTTCGACACGCCGATTTACGCCCTGGCCGCCGGGGTCATGATAGGAGGTGTCTTGCAATTGGCGGTGCAGTGGGCCGCCATTGCAAGGCTGGGTTTGCTGCCCCGATACTCCATGCGCGTGCGCGAAGCCTGGGCTGACCCCACCGTGAAGCGCATCTCGCGCCAAATGCTGCCGGCCATACTGGGCGTATCGGTGGCGCAGTTGTCGCTGCTGATCAACACCAATATCGCCACCTGGTTGCAGGCCGGCAGCGTGACCTGGCTGTCATTTGCCGATCGGCTCATGGAGTTTCCCACCGCCCTGCTGGGCGTGGCCCTGGGCACTGTCCTGCTGCCTAGCCTGTCCAAGGCGCACGCCAAACACGACCACGCAGGCTACAGCGCTCTGCTGGACTGGGGCCTGCGCCTGGTGCTCTTGCTGGGCCTGCCGGCCGCAGTGGGGCTGGCAATGCTGTCCGACGGGCTGGTTGCCACGCTATTCAACTATGGCGCCTTCAGCGGCCAGGACGTGGGGCAAACCCAGTTGGCCGTCATGGCCTACTCGGTGGGCCTGATCGGCCTGCTGGCCATCAAAATCCTGGCGCCGGGCTTCTATGCCAAGCAAGACATCCGAACCCCCGTCAAGATCGCGCTTTTCGTGTTGGTGCTTACCCAGGCATTTAACCTTGTCTTCGTGCCGCTGTTCGCGCACGCGGGCCTGGCTCTGTCGATTGCCCTTGGCGCGACGGTAAACGCCTTGTTCCTGGTGGTTCTGCTGAGACGCCACAAGCTATACCAGCCGAGCCCCGGTTGGCGCAGCTTTATATTGCGCCTGCTGCCGGCGCTTGTGGCCCTGGCCGCCGTATTGTGGCTGGCCAGTCAGCGGCTGGATTGGATTGCCCTGGGCGCTCAACCGGGCATGCGGGTACTATGGCTGATCGGCGTGCTGGCAGCCAGCGTGGCAAGCTACTTTGGGATGCTATTGCTGTGCGGCTTTAGGCCCGCAGACTTTACACGTAGGGGCAAGTAATATAGAATAGCTGTCTTTGCCAAATAACCTTACAGATACACGGATACGCAACAATGGCCAATTCCGCCCAAGCCCGCAAACGCGCTCGCCAATCGGTTACGCGCAACAAACATAATTCCAGCCTGCGCTCCATGCTGCGCACGGCCATCAAACGCGTTCGCCAGGCCATCGATGCCGGCGATAAAGCCGCTGCTGCTGAAGTGTTCCAAAAAACCACCAGCATCATCGATCGCGTTGCCGACAAGAACATCATTCACAAAAACAAGGCTGCTCGTCATAAAAGCCGTCTTGCTGCTGCGGTAAAGTCTTTAGCCTGATAGCTGTAACGGTTTAACGGCAAAAATAGAAAGGGACGCGTAAGCGTCCCTTTTTGTGTTTGCGCTGACCGTCATGATGTTTACGGTATAGTTTCGAGGTTTGACATTGCACCTACACCGAGACATTCATGACAACAACAAGACCCGCAGTGCTGCAGTTGCTCCCCTTCCCTTTTCCTGATGCCGCCGAGCGGTTGGCAAAACACTACGAGCTGATCGAACTGTGGAAGGCGGCCGATGCCGATGCCACGATCGCCGCACGCCAGGACGATATCGCGGTACTGGTAACCAGCGCGACAACGCCTACGCCGGCCCAGCTTATCGACAGGCTGCCCAAACTACAAGCCATTTGCAGCATGGGCGTGGGCTACGACGCCATCGACGTCCGGCATGCACAACAGCGCGGCATACAGGTCAGCAACACGCCCGATGTACTGAACGACTGCGTGGCCGACCTGGCCTTTGGACTGCTATTGGCCACCGCACGCAAGCTGGGCCATGCCGAACGCTATGTGCGGGCCAACCAGTGGGGCTCCGAGGCGGTTTTCCCCCTGGGCGTCAAGGTAAGCCACAAGAAAATGGGCATCGTTGGATTGGGCCGCATCGGCATGGCCATTGCGCGACGCGCCAGCGGTTTCGATATGGAAGTCCGCTATCACAACAGGCGCGCCCGCACAGACGTAGACCTGGGCTATGAAGCATCGCTGACCGACCTGGCCTCGTGGGCGGACTTTCTGGTGGTGGCAACGGTAGGCGGCGACTCGACGCGCAACCTGGTCAACCGCGAAGTGCTGCAGGCCTTGGGCGCCAAGGGCATCATTATCAATATCGCCCGCGGGTCGGTCATCGATGAAGAAGCTTTGGTCAGTACGCTGGTGTCCGGCGAACTGGGCGGCGCGGGGCTGGATGTCTATGTGGACGAACCGAACGTCCCTGACGCCCTTAAAACACTGGACAACGTGGTTATCCTTCCCCATATAGCCAGCGCCACCACCGAAACACGCAAGGCCATGGCCGACCTCGTGTTCGATAACGTGGATGCCTACGCCACGACGGGCAAGGTCATCACGCCCATACCCGCTATTGCATAAAAAAGCCGCCTTTATGGGCGGCGGCGATTAACGATCTGGACCTCTTTCTCGGAGGTCTGCAGCTTATTGTCTGTTGCAAAGTCGCAGATGAACTTCCATGCCAGCGGCTCGAGTTCACGCAGACGCTGGTCGACCACCACGCAGCGCACTCCATCCAGCACAACCGGAACCACATAAGGCGAATAGGTAAGATGCCCGCCAACAGAACCTGACGGTCGAAACTGCGACATTACACCGGCGAGGCGCTCGGCCCAATCACTGGGACGAAACCGCTGACCTTCGAGTGTAAGGCCATGAATAACCAATTGCTGCACAAGATGTGTCATAGACTTCCGCGGACAAATCGTCGCCATTTCAGGCCGACCAAACTTTCCCTGCGCCGCGAATTGTATCTGATCGCCACCATCCCGGCTTTTCTGCGTCCGACGCGGCGCAACACCAGGACGACAACTTCGACGCCTGCGCGTCGGGTTTGAGCTTTTGCCGATGGCCCTTTTGCAAGGTAAGATGGCTCTTTTACAGAAGGCGTATTTATGTCTGCTACACCCCAAACCGGCCCGCTACGGCACTTCCTGCAGTTTCGTGATCTTTCGAAAAATGAGATCGACTACGTGCTGGATCGCGCCCGAATAATCAAGAACAAATTCAAGCGCTACGAGCCGCACCACACCTTGCACGATCGCAACCTTGCGATGGTCTTCGAGAAGGCCAGTACACGTACGCGGGTGTCGTTTGAAGCAGGCATGTATCAGCTGGGCGGATCAGTCATCCATCTTACCACTGGCGACTCGCAACTTGGGCGCTCCGAGCCCATCGAAGACACCGCGCGCGTGATCTCGCGCATGGTCGATCTGATCATGATCCGAACCTTCGAACAAACCCGCATAGAGCGCTTTGCGGCGCACTCGCGCGTACCCGTCATCAATGGGTTGACCAACGAATTCCACCCCTGCCAGATCCTGGCCGATATCTTCACCTTCATCGAGCACCTCGGGCCCATCAAAGGCAAGACCGTGGCCTGGATAGGCGACGGCAACAACATGGCCTATACCTGGCTGCAAGCCGCCGAAATCCTCGAATTCAAGTTGCATGTATCCGCCCCCCAGGGCTACCAGCTCGAGCCGCAACGTATCGGCAAACCGGCAAGCAACATCCTGCAGGAGTTCTCCGATCCCCTGGACGCCTGCCGGGGCGCGCATCTGGTCACCACCGATGTCTGGACCAGCATGGGCTATGAAGCCGAGAACGAAGAGCGCCGCAAGGCTTTCGCCGACTGGTGCGTCGATGCCGAAATGATGGCCGTCGCCGACCCTGCGGCAGTGTTCATGCACTGCCTGCCAGCGCATCGCGGCGAGGAAGTCACAGGCGAAGTCATGGACGGACCACAAAGCGTCGTGTGGGACGAAGCCGAGAACCGCTTGCATGTGCAGAAGGCCTTGATGGAGTTCTTGCTCTTGGGCCGCCAGGAAGGCTGAGACGCCGGCTGCGGGCAAAAGTAGACAGGCCCGACCATCGATGGCCAAAACAAAACCGGGCGCACTCAGGCGCCCGGTTTCATTACATGAGGGTACTGTTTACTTGTCGGATGCATCCTTCAACTGCGGCAAGGCGGAGCCGCCGGCGGGCGCCAGCAAGCCAGCCTGTACGTAGGTAAACAATTTTTCGCGCGTGTCGACGATATCAAGATTGCGCATCGTCAGTTGACCAATACGATCACGCGGCGAGAACGAAGACTCGCCCCGCTCCATCGTGAGACGCTCGGGTTTGTAAGTTAGATTGGCCGACTCGGTATTCAGAATCGAATAATCGTTGCCCCGGCGCAATTCCAGCGCGACTTCGCCGGTTATGGCGCGCGCTACCCAACGCTGTGCCGTCTCGCGCAACATGATGGATTGCGGATCGAACCAGCGTCCCTGATACAGCAGCCGGCCCAGCTTCAGGCCGTTCATGCGGTATTGCTCGATGGTGTCTTCGTTATGGATGCCGGTAAGCAGGCGCTCGTAGGCGATGTGCAATAAAGCCAGCCCAGGCGCCTCGTAGATGCCGCGGCTTTTCGCCTCGATAATGCGGTTTTCGATCTGATCGCTCATGCCCAGGCCGTGGCGGCCGCCTATACGATTGGCTTCCATCAGCAGCTCGACCGGGTCGGCGAACTCTACGCCGTTCAGGGCAACCGGCTGGCCTTCCTCGAAGCGCACACGCACCTCTTCGGCCTTGACGGAGACATCGTCGCGCCAAAAGGCCACGCCCATAATGGGTTGAACAATCTTGATGCCGGAATTGAGGTGCTCGAGATCTTTGGCTTCGTGTGTGGCCCCCAGCATGTTCGAGTCGGTGGAATAAGCCTTCTCGGCCGACATCTTGTAGTCGAAACCGGCTGCCTGCATGTATTGCGACATCTCCGAGCGACCACCCAGCTCGTCAATAAACACCTGGTCCAGCCAGGGCTTGTAGATTTTGAGATCGGGGTTGGTCAGCAAGCCGTAGCGATAGAAGCGCTCGATGTCGTTGCCCTTGTAGGTACTGCCATCGCCCCAAATGTTGACGTCGTCTTCCTTCATGGCGGCAACCAGCATGGTGCCGGTGACAGCGCGCCCAATAGGCGTCGTATTGAAGTACGTGACCCCTGCAGTGGAAATATGGAAGGCGCCACATTGCAAGGCCGCGATCCCTTCGGCAACCAACTGCGGCCGGCAATCGATCAGACGTGCTTCCTGTGCGCCGTACTGTTTGGCCGCCCGCGGGATGGCCTCGTAATCGGTCTCATCCGGCTGGCCCAGGTTGGCGGTATACGCGTAAGGGATGGCCCCCTTGTTGCGCATCCACAGCAAAGCGGCGCTGGTATCCAGCCCCCCGGAAAAAGCAATGCCGACCTTCTGGCCAACAGGTACGTCTTCAAGAATGGTTGTCATGGGGAATCTAAGGCCTTGGAGATTAAAACAGGTAACCGGCCATTATATCGCGGGGGCCGGATGCGTTTCTTGAACGGGAAAGCAAGCCATTCTGGAGCTGTTTTGATAAAATATTGGCTTGTGGGGGAGTAGCTCAGCTGGGAGAGCGCTGCGTTCGCAATGCAGAGGTCGGGAGTTCGATCCTCCTCTTCTCCACCAAAATTCAAATCCTGACCGATTTCGGTTGGGATTTTTTTTGGCTCGAGCGCCTGTGCGGGCACCGTCACCGGGACCGCCTGGTTCAATGCTTATTGGCCAGTGGCAATCGCCGTTTCTTTGCGAAATACATGGCTTTGTCGGCGTGATTCAGAAGCTGCTGTTCGCCGTCGCCGTGCTCTGGATAGAGTGCGATCCCAATGCTCGGTATGATGCTCACACTGTGGCCGTCTATGGCGAACGGATGGCTCAGGATGTTGTGGATTTTTTCTGCCACCAACTCTGCTTGCTCAGGCAATGAAATACATTGGAGCAGCACCACAAACTCATCGCCGCCGATGCGAGCGACTGTGTCCGAGTCACGTACACATTGCTTCAAGCGCTCGGCAACATCTTGCAGCAACCGGTCTCCGACGCTATGGCCCAGGCCATCGTTAACCTGTTTGAATCTGTCCAGGTCTATGTAAAGCACGGACAATCGCCCTCGCTCCAGCCGTGCTGTTGACAACGCGACCTTCAGGCGATCGTACAGAAGCCCGCGGTTCGGCAGAACGGTCAGCTGATCATACTGCGCCATGTGCTGCAATCGAACTTGCATTTGTTGACGCTCGATGGCGGTAGTGATCTGCGTCGAGACGAACTGCAGCAGTTCCTGGTCTTTTTGGGTATAGCACACCCCGCCCGGGTAGCTTTTGACTACCAGCACACCGATCGTGCTGTTGTGCGATTTAAGCGGAACCCCCAGCCAGCAGAGCGGTTTTGTATCGACGGAGGCTCCCAGCTCTTTTAAGCGAGCAGTCATCGTCTCGGGAGTCAGCATTAGCGGCTGCCTGCTGCGGATAATCTCTGCGCAAAGCGTTCCGGCGGCCGGTCTGGATGGTTTGGACGTTGGCTCGTGCTCGTCCACGTGATATGGAAAGCTTAGTTGATCTGTTTTCTCGTCGTATAGCGTCACGGAAAAATTATCTGCTTGCAGTAGCGTACCGACGATTTGATGAAGGCGTTTAAACAGCGCGAGCATATCCCCAACGGCGTGCGCGGCTTCGGAAATGGAATAGAGCGCAGCCTGCATCGACTCGGCTCGTTTGCGTTCGGTGATGTCACGCGCAACCCCGATCCGCAATTGCTCGGCCGGCGACCAGCGCGCCGACCACATGATGTGGACGACTTGACCATCCTTGCGGATATAACGATTCTCAAAAGACAGTTGAGGGTTGCCGGACATGACTTCCCCCACCGATTCCCGGGTTAGTTCGCGATCTTCTGGCGCCATCATGTCGAACATGTTCTTGCCGATCATTTCTTGTGGCGTGTACCCGAAAATGCGCTCACACGAAGCACTGGCGAAAACGACATATGCGTCGGCATCAACCGCGAAGACAGCATCAATCAAGAGGTCGATGAAGCTGGCCGGCGGCGTGTAGGTTTTCGTTTCCATGAACAGTTTATAAAGGGGTGGGTCAGCCGAGTTGAGAAATATACTCGCTTTTTTATTAAACCGATTCGAATGTGTAGTCGCGACTTGGTCTGACGATCTTGCCAAAGTTTGCCAAACATACTAGCCTAGGCGTTATGAGCACAATGAACATATCCCTACCCGATACGCTAAAGTCCTTCGTCGATGAGCAGGTCGCTCAAGGCAGCTATAGTACGAGCAGCGAGTATGTGCGTGAGTTGATCCGCAAGGACCAGGATCGCCTACAACTGCGCGGACTCTTGCTCGCGGGTGCGGCATCTGCACCGGCAGCCCCAGCCGATCCAGCCTACTTCAAGGGACTGCGTGATCGGGTGCGCAAGGTGGCCAAAGTGGGCGCTCGCGGGTGACGGCCAAGCCCGTCGTTCCCCGCGAACTGGCCAACCGGGACATCGACAACGCGATTGCCTACTATCTCAGTGAAGGTACTGAACAAGCTGCGCTCGGCTTCATTGACGCCTTGGAGCAGGCTTATACGCACATCGCTCACCATCCGGCTACTGGGTCTCCCCGCTACGCCCATGAGTTGAACCTGCCCGGCTTGCGTTTCTGGCCGCTTGTGCGCTATCCCCATCTCGTGTTCTACGTCGAGTGTCCGCAGCACATTGATATCTGGCGCGTGCTGCACGGCCAACGCGATGTCCCGGCGCGGATGCTGGAGCCAGAGATCATCTGAGTCAGCCTCAGTACCCCACTCCACCACAAATATGTTGGCGGCGCTCGGAGATTTTTTCTCGCGAGCGCGGCTACGGCCTTAGACTGGGCTCAAGGCGCAGCTGCGCCCCAGATTTGCCTCGATCAAGGCGCGGTCGATCCCATCAGTCTTTCCATCGTGGTTAAGATCGTACCAACTGGACTGCGCCACGCCGTTGTTCAGATTCAGTTGACTGAGTTCCGCCCAGAGATCCAAGTCTTGCTGATCCACCGCACCGTCCCGGTTACCGTCGCCCGGGCAGTGGACCTTGTCGTACTGGTTATTAAACGCAGCGACTTGATCGCGCCAGTCCATTTCGGCCTTCAGCGTGCCATAGGGCTGCTGAGCCTCGGGTGGCAACGGGTCGGTGATAGTGGGCGAACCGACGGCGATCGCCGTATTAAGTTTGTCCAGCTTGGGGTTCGGCACGGCCATGTCGATCTCGTATAGTTCATCCGTGTTTTGGTTCTGGATATATTGCGAGTCCATCGGATTCGGGGTAATGGTGTACGTCTTGCGGTTCAGACGCACTAGTTTGTAGTCGCCGTCGCTGACTGCCTTCTGTGAGTCGGGTAGAACGTCGACCTTATCAGCCGGGTCCAGGGTCTTCCGATAAGACATCACCTGTCCGCATTGGCTGAATCCTTCGACAGGCACGCCCGCCAGCCCGGAACCGGCACCGTACCAGATACCGCCCTGGTCGTTGCACAGCGCCTTCTGGGGAAAGATGGTGAAACACACACTCGCCGCCTCCACCACGCAGGGCTGCGGCGTGACGGCCATGGACGGATTGGAGAAGTTGGTTCCCATTTCGGAAAAGTTCAGACTGCGAATGGCCGCCTGATCAGGAGAGGTCAGGTAGGCCAGCATCGGCTGGGCATCCAAGGGGCGGTTGGCAGGAACATTGGCATTCACATCAGCGCCTGCGATTTCAGCGAACAGGCGGTACATGTCGGGCGAGCTGACCTGGTGGGTGATTTCACGCCCGGGCTCCTGGACCATGGGGCCAGCTATCAATAGCGGCACGGCCACCCCGGTCTGATAAGGGAATGCTTTGGCACGTGTGGGGTCGAATTGACCGGGGGCCGTGAATTTCACACTGTTGACATAGGTTCCGTTGTCGGCCATGACGACCACCATCGTGTTGGTCTTTTCTGGCTGGTAATTCAGCGTACCATTCTGGTTCCAGGTGGCCAGCCCGAGTTCGACCAGCAGGCGACCGATTTCGGTATCCATGGCCTCGACCATCAAGTTGGTGACGAGGTGATCATTGACCACGGTTTTGAGCGATTTGATCGCGCTGGGCACGTCTCCCCGATCGCTGGCCGGCGAGCAGACCAGATTATCATTCCGGCCTACTGTGGTGTCGGAGACCAGGGCCACAGGCGGCATCTGTAGCGGTGTGTGAATGGCGGAATAGCCCACGGACATCATCCAGGGAGTTCCTTTGCTCTGCTGGCGTACCCAGGCTACGGCGCGGTCGGTTTCCATGGTGCTGCGGTAGCCGCGCGCTGCCGGGTCCTCAGCCCCAACTTTCCGTGTAGTACCGTCGGGCCAGCTCTGGACGAATTCGCCAGTGTAGTAGCCATTCTGCGCGGTGAAGTCCAGGTAGGCAGGCGGACTGACTTGGCAGGACTGGTCTGGATCGAAGATGCCACCGCGTTCCATGCAACTGCGGCCCGGCGTGCTGATACCGAGACCGCGCACAATAGATTCGCAGCCACCGGCCACATAGTAGCAAGCACCGGCATCCGCGCCATTGGCGGGATCGATGGTTTTATTTGCGATGAAACCGCACTGATGGGTCTCTTCGGCCACGTTGGTACGCCCGGCCCGCGTATCAATCGGAAAGGGAGCGCCATCCAGGTAACCGTCGAAGTAGTCCCAGCCCAGCTTCCACATGGTCTGATGACCATAGGGCAGGTTCGGTGCCGTGCCTAAGTCGGTGCCGGTCAAATGCATCTTGCCGATCAGTGCACTGATATACCCTTGTGTACGCAACAGTTTGGGAAGCGTGACCTCGTAGGGCGAGATCTCGGAGTTCGCCAGGTCGGTCGACACCACGGCGTTTAGAACATTCGTGGCAGAGGGGTAACGCCCGGTAAAGAAAGTGGCGCGCGTGGGCGTGCAGGTCGGCATAGCCCATGCGGAGCGGAACTGCAGCCCTGCCTGAGCTATCGCCGTCAGGTTAGGTGTCTTGGGCGGGACCGCACCGCCGTAGCCGTAGGATGTCATCTGATCCACCCCGAAGTCGTCGATGACGACGAAAAGGATGTTGGGTTTTTGCGCGTCCGACTGGGCCGTTGCCACGCTGTCATCGCCACTGCAGCCGGCCAGAATTAGCATCGAAACCATCAATAAGACAAGGCTGCCTCGTCTGCCTAGCCGCAAAGCTTTCATTATTATTCTCCTCGGACTTAAGTCTGAGCTTTACGCTCCTCCGGAGGCAGTATTACACCAACTACCCCCCGGCGCCAGAGAGGGACATGCCCCCCTGCATGCCGGCCGTCTGGACGACAGTCAGGCCCGCGCTGCCTTCCAGGCCGACGCGGACCCCAAGCAAAACTAGCCCGGCAAGGTATCTGCAGTGTTGTAATTCACGACCGAGGGAACGGCCAACCTGGCACCGGCACGTTCTACCACCTCCATGATGCGTAGGTAAATGTCTTCTCGAATCGCCACAAACTCGGATTCGTTGTCCGACATGATGTATGCCAAAACATCGACATCAAGAGAGTGTGCGCCGAAACCGGCGAACCGCACCCGCAGCGGGTCGTCCGCGACTTTGGGATGATCGATCAACAATTGGCGAAACTCCTCCAGAAGTTTGCGTAACTGGTCGGGGGACGTTTCATATCGCAATTTCAACGTAGGGTTTAAAAGCATACGATCGCGCTGGGCGTAGTTCTCGATCTGCAAGTTTGAAAACTCGCTGTTTGGTACTGTCAGCAAGGTGCGCGCAGCAGTACGGATACGTGTCGAGCGCATGCCGATAAACTCTACCGTGCCCGACTTGTCACCGAACTTGCAGTAGTCGCCAACCGCAATGGGCTTGTCGAAGTACAAGGTAATGCCAGAGATGAAATTCTGCAGTGTCGACTGGGCTGCCAGTGCGACGGCCAGGCCCCCCAAGCCCAGACCGGCAAGCACGCTTTGATACGGAACTTGCAGCACATCTGCCAACAACAAAATAGCGAACACCACAACGACCACGCGCACAATGCCTGCGACGAACGACACAGGCGTCATGTGATTGCTATGGATGGCATTAGTTTCTTTGATGTGACCGACCACCACTCCCACGCCCAGCAGAATCAACATCATGGAAGAAAGAATAGTGCAGGTCCAACTTACGGCAACAACGACGACTTGCACCAGATCAGGAAAGCTCAATACGCGATCGGCAACCCGCAGCGCAACGCCGACGACCAGAAAACGGAAGGACCAAAGAAACAACCAACGGACAAGGCCTTGCTGCTCTGAAGCAGGCACAAAGCGCCTAAGCACCAGGGCGTAGAAGATTGCATTTACCACCCTGCCCAAAGCATAAGCGCCACCAAGAACCAGCAACAAGCCCAGCCATTGCCAAAGCTCCATGGGTCCAAGCTGCCTGACAAAGCCCATAGATATGTTGCTGACTACGCCGCGGACCTGAAAGTACAGGCTTTCTGTTTGACGTTGTGAATAAAAGATTTCGTTGGCAGGGAAGTTGTCCAGCGCGGCATAAACAGCGCGTATCGTCTGTAATGTTTCCGGCGTGAACTGCCATATCACGCCCTCGTCGGTCACCACCCGCCCGAGCGCAATGCTTCCCATGGGGTGCTCAAAGTGCACGTAGTCGGTAGAGCGGTCCGGATCGTCAGGTACTTCCTGCCATGTCAAAGAGCCTATGCGCTGCAAAGACCGGTTAATGTAACGAGCCAGTTTCGGCGCCTCATACTCTTTTGCCAGGGCCGACAGCTCTGACATGTCCAAGGTTGCCATGGCTGCCTCCAACGCCCCCCCGGCGTCCGAGAACGAATGGATCAAGGTGCGCAAGGTGTCTCGTGGAGACTGCAAGCCTTGAAGGCCCGCATCGACACGCTGCGGGCGCGCCGTTTCCAGCGCATGCAGCGCAGACTTCAATACCTGCATGGGCGGGGGCGATATAAACCACTCATCCCCTCGTTTGACAAAATGCAGGTTGAACGAGACGTCAGTTCCTGCCTGCCCCAATGTTACCGAAACCTCAGAATCGTCCGGCTGGGGGTGGGCGGTCCATACACGGAAAGTCAGCCGATCCAGTACGGCAAACAAAGTTTGCGTGTAATCCAGCTCACTGACGGGCGTCTGCGCGAAATCGATGAATTGCGAGGCCTCGCTTTGCAACTCCATCCTGCCAGGCCCGACGGCATTCATGATGGACAAGAAGTGATACAAGGTCATGGCGGGGACGGACCGGTCCACTTGATGCCCCAGGAACTCGTTATCGTCGACCACCCGAATGCCGGTCATCCAATCGCCAGAACCAAAACGAGCGGTAAAGGTCCTTTCGTCTGCAGACATGATCGCGACAAAATTGCCTTCACGGCCTGCTTCTTTCCAGACTCCTCGAAACTCGCGGCCATCGGCGGTGCCTTCGACCGTGCCGCCATAAAGTTTGTAGCTTCCTTTTATATGATCACCGGTCTGTACGAGCGATACTCGAGCGCCTCGATGATGCCAGGTGCTGTCCCACTCGCCCGTCCAGTCGAACTGGGTCGCTTGGGCCAAAGGCAACAGGAACCAAATAAAGACGGCCAGGATAGAAAGACGGAATAGCCTGCGGAAATTAGTGTTTGACATCGTTCTGTCGCTCAAGCCCGGCAAGCATCGCGGCCATCAGCAACTCTGGCCCATGAGCGTGACCGTTGGCTCCCCGCTCTTCATTACTGTGCTGCCAATGGGTCAACATACGTCCGAAGACGTCACCGACAGCAGCGGCGGAAGCTCGCGCCGCCGTGCCGCCTTCGTCGCTTTGGCGATAAATAGTCTTGCCGTTTTTGACGGTCTCGGTCACTTGCACTTGGTGTAAGGTTTCTGGATCTATTGCCGTGGGATCCTTGGAAAGAATAACGAAATCAGCCAGCTTGCCCGGTTCCAGCGAGCCTTTACGGTTTTCTTCGAAATGCTGATAGGCCGGCCAGATGGTCATCGCCTTTAGCGCGGTCATTACATCAACCCGCTGATCAGGCCCTAGAACATCACCGGAACGAGTGCGGCGCGTGACGGTCGCTGAAAGCACCCGCATGGAGTCGGGAAACGCAACAGGGGCATCGTGATGAGTGGAGAACATCATGCCGCGCTCGCGGACCCATCCCGTTGGCGAAATATTGTCGGCGTTGACCGGGCCAACGGTACGGTCACGATGCCAATCGCCCCAATAAAAGGTATGCATGGGGAACAGCGAAGGAAATATATCGAGCTTATCCAGGCTGGCCACTTGATCTTTGCGCAAAAATTGACCATGAATAAGCACAGCACGGCGGTCTTTGGCCGGATGCTTCGCTTTCGCTGTGCTAACCGCAGCCAGCAGGATATCGGAAGCGGCTTCGCCATTTGCATGCGTAATAATCTGCACATCATTGGCAAACGCCCAGTCGATGGCATCGAAGGTTTGATCTGACGTCACGGCCGAATACCCGCGATAATCGGCACGATAGTCCTCAGGCGGCTTGTAGTACGGGCGATCCCGAAAAGCAGTGAATCCCTGAGGAGAACCGTCGATGGTCAACTTCGCTCCACCAACCCTGAAGCCATTGGTATAGGTTTGGCTAACGTTCTTGGCAATAAAGTCCCGGTTCTCCATTACGTCCACGTACGCGACTACGTCAATAGCGATACGCCCCGATGCGGCGGCGCTCTGCATGAAAGGCACAATCGTGGAGGTTGCTCGCCCCTCTTGTCCGGTGGTGTATCCATACTGACTAAGCAATGTTGTGCCCTGCTCAAACAAGGTCTGAGCCTGATCGGCGGTCATCTTGCTGAACTGTTTTCCCAGAGCGCCAAAGAAAGCCGCCTCTTCCAGTATGCCGCTGGGTTCCTGCGTGGCGGCGTCGCGGCGAATGACTCCGCCTTCCGGGTTTGCCGTGTCGGCAGTGATCCCCGCCAGTTCCAAGGCTTTGCTGTTCATGACACCAATGTGACCGGACTGGTGAATGATCAGCACGGGGACGTCTACGGATACGGCGTCCAAATCCTTGCGGGTGGGATGTTTTTGCTCAGCCAGTTGAGCATCGTCGTAACCGAAGCCTAGAACCATGCCAATACTATTTTGAACCTCGGCGTGTTCGCTGGACCACTTGGTCAAGGTGTTCTGCAAGCTCTTGATGTCTGTGACCTTACCGTCGGGTGCAGCCAACAGGTTGGCTGAAATTGCCTGAAGACCGATCATGAAGGCATGGCCATGCGCATCGACAAAGCCCGGTAGCAGGGTTCGCCCTGCCAGGTCCTGCATCCGCGTTTCTGTTCCCTGGAATTGAGCGACCTCTTTGAGGGATCCCAAAGCAATGATCTTTCCGGCCTTGACGGCAATGGCGTCGGCGTGCGGCTGACTATCGTTCATGGTCAAGATAGGACCGCCAGACCATATTTCATCAGCAACCGTCTTTCCAAAAGCCGGTTGCATCATTAGCAGGCCGCCCAGCAAAGGCAGTATTCGAAATGCTGAACTAATAGTCGTCATCAGCGTCCCCCTTTTCTTTCTCTCATTTTGGACGCAAATAGTAACAGCTGGGAAACCGTTCGCTATACGGTGATTTCAGGATTAATAATGAAGAGCGCAGCCGACGAGAGACGCGGCAGTATCCGTCACCACATCAAATCATCCGGAACCTGGAAAGCCGCATACGGATCATCCTCGTCGATCTCCGTGCTGGTCTTATTCACCCGAACAACAATCGAAGGATCACGCTCGGCGATTTTATCTGCGACTATCCTTGGCACCAGCTCCGTCGCATCGCCCAAGCGGATGATCACAAGACGCCCAGCTATTAGGTGCCCCTGGACTTCCGCCGACACGTACAGCCGTTCGATCGTCTTGCCGTGCGTGAAGTTATAGGCGATGTCGCCACGCCCCTTGCTCTGGCGACTCTGCTGCACCATCTGCGAAATTTGCGCCGCAATCGCCTTCTGTTTGGCGGCTTCTACGCGTTGCGCATTGAGCTCGCGCGTTCGCTCCAGATTCTTCTGTTGGGTTTCCAGCGCTGCCACCTTCGCCTCGTCCACGCTTTGCGTGCCGGTTCGGCGCTCGACCTTCTTCTGCTTGCTCTTATCCTGGTTGGCCCGTTTGGCTTTGTTTTTATCGACCAGGCCCGCTTTCAAAAGCTGCTCTTGCAGCGTAACCATATATGTTGCTCCTGTTTAGCACTAGAAGATAAGTGGCGATGATGATGCCCGCTCAGATTGTATAGGGGGCAGCACCAGTGGACCATTACCATTTTGAAGCATATGCTTACTGCCTACCACCCGCGATGTTGATCCAGTCCACGTGCCAGCAAGGAGCCAGAACATGTGCAATTTATGTGCAAGAAGGGCTGAACCAAGCAACTCGCCAAGCTCGCCGTCCAGGCGCGCTGCCATCAGCATGGTGGGAGCGATCTCTTTACTGGGCATGTCTGCCACTGCCCGGGCTGCTCAATCGCGGCCACCGCCCAAACCGGATAACGCGCTAACACCTGATCAAGCCGTAGAGCGCTTGATGGAAGGAAACGGGCGATACACCTCTGGAACCACCTACGATCGAGACTTTTCCTCCGAGCGCGCGGCGTTGGCCGGAGGGCAAAACCCCTACGCGTGCATCTTAAGCTGCGCCGATTCCCGCGTTAGCCCGGAGCTATGTTTTGACGAAGAAAGAGGCGATCTTTTCGTAACCCGCGTGGCGGGCAACTATGTAACCAACGATCTTCTGGCCAGCCTGGAGTACGGCGTTGCAGTGCTACACGCACCCCTCATTATGGTGCTGGGGCACACCCGATGCGGCGCCTTGAGTGCAACGGTCAGTGCACTGGAAAAGCAAACCGAATTTCCGGGCCATATACAGACGCTGGTTACGGCGCTGATGCCGGCCGTGCGCGCAGTCCAGGCGCAGGCCCATGCCGACACTTTGGTTCAGGCGGCGACCATTGAAAACATCAAACAGAACGTGCAGCGCCTGAAACAAGCCACACCCATACTTAGCAATGCTTTCCAGAACAGCAGGATCCGGGTTATCGGCGGCCTCTACGATCTGGAGACCGGAAAAGTCGACCTCGTCGCATAAGCACCAGGACATCACCACTATGAGACCTCACTTTGATTTTTATGCACTTACGCTCGCGATAACGCTAGCTCTGATGGCGCCTGCCCATGCGTACGAACCGACGGTGAAAGCGGGTGCCGAGCCCGCGTTGGACGCTATTGCACTGGCCGATCACGGCTTGACCACGGCGCTTGCGGCTCTGCCGGAATTGGTCAACAACACTCTCGAACGCAGTGGAGTGCCCGGCGCGGCGGTAGCGGTTGTACACGAAGGCAAGACCATTTTTGCTCAAGGATTTGGTGTGCGACAGATGGGCCGGCACGAACCGGTTGATCCTTCCACCGTGTTTCAAATCGCATCGATATCCAAATCGCTGACCGCTACAGTGATTGCCATGGCGGTGACCAAGGATGTAGTGTCCTGGGACGACCCGGTGCTGCGCTATCTTCCGAAGTTCAAGCTAAGCGATCCCTACGTCACCGCGCACGCGACTATTGGGGACTTCATGGCACACCGCAGCGGCCTGCCATTGGCCGCGGGTGACGAGCTGGAAGACTTGGGCTATGGTCGCGAGCAAGTGATCGAGCGCTTGAGTCAGCTGCCCCTTGATGCGTTTCGCAACTCATACCATTACGCCAATTTTGGTACGACCATTGCCGCTGTAGCGGTGGCCGCGGCCGCCAACAAGCCGTGGGAAAAGTTGGCGGCAGAGACGCTATTCGAGCCGTTGGGGATGCAGTCCACCAGCACACTGCATGCTGATTACGTGGCCCGCGAAAATCGGGCGGTACTACATGCCTATGAAGGAGGCACGTTTCAGCCGCTATACGATCGCGATCCTGATGCTCAGGCGCCGGCTGGCGGCGTGTCGTCAAATGTACTGGACCTCGCCAAGTGGATGAAGTTCCTACTTGCTGACGGAAAACATCAGGGCAAGCCCTTGGCTACGCCCGCGTCTCTTCTGGCCGCGTTAAGCCCGCGCTCGCTCAGTGGCCCGCCCCGCACGCCGCTCGCGCGTTCCCAGTTTTATGGCTACGGCTTCAATGTTGGGACCACTGCCGGTGGACACACCACCTTTGGCCACTCTGGCGCTTTCCTGCTTGGCGCCGGCACGGCATTCCAGATTCTTCCGGCGGCGGGCGTGGGCATTGTCGTCTTGACGAACGGCTCACCAGTGGGCGTGCCCGAGAGCATTAACGCGAGTTTCATGGATATGGTTCAGTTCGGCAAACCGCTACGCGATTGGTATGGCGCCTACCATGCCAACATGATGGATTTCTATGATCCAGAAGGCGACTTGGCCGGCAAGACGAGGCCTGAAGACCCGCTACCTGCACAACCCCTGCAGGCCTACACCGGCTATTACGAGAATGCATACTTTGGCACCGCCCGTATCGTCCTTGAAGACGATACTCTGGCATTGATTATCGGCCCCGGCAAGCAACGCTTGACCATGAGTCATTGGAACGCCGACACTTTCGCGGTGACGCCCCAGACCGAAAACGCACCGCCTGGCTCGCAATCGTCAGTAAGTTTCTTAATGGACGACAACAAGATCAATGCGTTCGCCGTCAATTACCTGGACCAGAACGGGCTGGCGACCTGGCATAGAAGATCCACACCATAAACCCGCCCCCGGCAAGCCATCCCGACACGCGCAAAGCGTGAACCGGATCGCTGACGCGCTTGCCCATATGGGCTTGTGGTTGGCCGGCGGCCTGGTCATGCTGATAGGTGCCATGTGCTACGCGGAACTTGGCAGCACCTATCCCGATTCGGGGGGCGAATCTAACTTTCTGGTCAGGGCTTGGGGTGCACCGGTCGGCCTGACGGTCTCGGGCTCCACCGCTGCGGTGTCCCCTGTAGCGGCATGGCAGGGTCGGTGCTGGTGACGGTGGTGTATCTGCTGGTCAACTATGTTTACTTGCGCATCTTCGGACTGCAAGGGCTCAGGGCCACCCACGCGGTGGGCGCCGACTTGATGCACTGGTGGTGCTGCGGCGGCGGGACAAGAACCGTCCAAGACCGTTTCGTGTGCCGCTATATCCGCTGACGCCCATTTTGTTTGCGCTAAGCTGCCTGGCCTTATGCTGGTCCAGCATTCTGTATGCTGGTACCGGGGCATTATTGGGCTTGGTCGTATTGCTTGCGGGCCTGCCTTTACTGTGGCTGGAAAGACGGGCCACGGCCACCTGAACCTGAATCGCCCCTTCAGGCCTGGTCGTTCTGCAGCAGTTCAATATAACGCCTTGCCGAACGCTGAACCACTTGGTTGCCGTCCTGTAGAGTCTCCCTGCCTGGGAAAGCGCCGTAGATGCGCTCAAACTTCCATGATTCCAAAGTTAGCGCAATGCGAGCTACGGTGTTGCCCGACAAGGGCATCATGTTGGGATAGCTCCAAAGAAATGACACGCGTGCAGTGTCTGCCGCAACACCGACGATATCTCCGCTAAGTAAGGCTCCGCCGTGATTTGCGCCACTGGGCCAATGAAGCACGGTACCGCCCGGAAAGTGCCCGCCCAGCCGGATCAAGGTCAGGCCGCCGGCCAACCCGTGGGTCTCGCCTTCCCAAAAGCGGATGTGCGGGTCGGGCCGCATGACCCACTCTTGGTCGGCCGCATGCAGATAGATGGGGCAATCGAACGCCTGGGCCCAGTCCTGCATGCAGGTGTAGTAATGCGGATGTGAAATCGCAATGGCGCTCAGCCCACCCAGCGCCTCGATGATGGCGGTGGTGGCCTCGTCCAGCAGCGTCAGGCAATCCCACAGCACGTTACCTGCGGGTGTACGCACAAGCAGCGCGCGCTGGCCGATGGCAAAGCCCGGCTGGGTATGAATGGAAAACAGGCCGGGCTCGAGCAGGCGCCAAGAGTTGGCGTGTCCACTTGCCAGGGCATCGGGCTCGGTCCAGGATTGCCCGCTGGCGGGTACGTACTGACGTTCTTCTTCGCAAATAACACAATGCTTGGGCGGCTGCGGGGTATCGGGGTAGGAAGTTCCGCAAGTACTGCAAATAGCGATCGGCATCGGCGTCTCCGTCTTAACCCGCCCGGCTTGATTTTCCAGCACCAATGAACTGTCGTGCCTCGGGCGTTTGGGGGCTGGCAAAGAATGCTTCTGAAGGTGCTGCCTCCCATATTTTACCTTCGTGCATGAACACCGTGATGTCGGCCATGTTGCGCGCGAATTCCATCTCGTGAGTGACCAGCAGCATGGTCATGCCGGCTCGCGCGAGCTCTTCCATGACAACCAGCACTTCCTGCGTCAGCTCGGGATCCAGGGCGGAGGTGACTTCGTCAAACAGCATGACCTGTGGCTCCATGGCGAGCGATCTGGCAATAGCCACGCGCTGCTGCTGGCCCCCCGACAGCTGTTCGGGATAAGCGTCTCGTCGGTGATCCAGGCCCACCTGGGTCAGCACCTTGATGGCGGTTTCGCGGGCCTTTTCAGTGGGAACCTTCTTGACGATGCGCGGCGAAAGCATGACGTTTTCTTCAACCGTCAAGTGAGGAAACAGGTTATAGCTTTGGAACACCATGCCGACGTCCTTGCGCAGTTCTATCAGACCAGAACCGTTGGCCGTAAGCGTATGGCCGGCCACCTTGATGCTGCCGCTATTGATCATCTCCAGGCCATTGATACAACGCAACATGGTGCTCTTGCCAGAGCCGCTGCGCCCTATGATGGCAATGACCTGTCCGCGTTCCACCGACAAGGAAATCCCGTTCAGCACCTGGACGTCGCCAAATTTCTTGGTGATGTTATCTATCTCAACGATGGGCATGCAGTTTCCTTTCCAAGAAAAAACCAAAACGCGACAACGGGTAGCACATCACAAAATAAAGTGCCGCAACAACCGGGAAAACAATGAAGGGCTGGAAAGTCGCATTGCTGACCAGCTTGCCTGCCAGGGTCAGTTCCACCAGGCCAATAATGGAGGCTATGGAGGTGTTCTTGATAAGCTGCACCAGGAAGCCCACGGTGGGGGGCAGCGAAATGCGGACGGCTTGGGGCAGGATCACGTAGCGCAATTGCTGCCAGCGGTTCATTGCCAGCGCTGTCGAGGCCTCCCATTGCGGCACGGCCACGGCTTCAATCGAGCCCCGCCAGATGTCGCCCAAATAGGCTGCCGAATAAATCGTCATCGCGACAGTTGCCGCCACCATCGGTGGCATCTCGTAGCCGAAAATTGCCAGCCCATAGAACGCCAGGAACAAGATGATCAGTACTGGGGTGCCCTGGATGATTTGAATATAGATTGCCGCCACGAAGCGCAGCGCCCGCGTATTGGAGGTGCGCAAAAGTGCCACGACAAAACCGGCCAGCCCACCAAACACAAATGCCAGCGCCGATAGCAGCAAGGTCCAGCGACCTGCCTCTACAATAAACTGAAACTGGTCCCAGGAAAATTCTGCGATCATGCCGTACCCCCTGCCCTTGCCACGCCCAAGCGACGCCGGCGTTTGAACACAAGCAGGCCTATGCCCCAGAAGCTGAAGCGGAACAACAGCGCCAACCCGATATACAAGCCCATCACGACCAAATAGATCTCGAAACTGCGAAAGGTCTGGGCGTCCAGCAAGCTGGCAGCCGACGTAAGATCTTCCGCGGAAATGGTCGACACCAGGCTGGACGCGAGCATCATGAGGGTGAATTGACTTGCCAGAGCCGGATACACTTTCTCTACGGCAGGCGTCAACACAACATGGCGGATCACCTGCCACTTCGTCATCGCCAAAGCTTGTGCAGCTTCGATCTGCGAAGGATGGATGGCCATCATGCCGGCGCGCACGATCTCGGTGGAGTATGCGCCCAGATTAAGCGTCATCGCCAGCAGCGCAGCCCAGTTCGCATTGATCTGGACGCCGGCCGCGGGCAAGCCAAAAAATATGATGAATAGCTGAACCAGAAACGGTGTACTTCTTACGGTTTCCACATACGAGGTGACCGCAAGGCGTGCCAGGCGCGAGCCATGGATGCTGATGATGGCACCCATAATGCCGACCGCCAGGCCGCAGACCATGGACAAGGCACTTAGCCGTATGGTGAGCAGGGCTCCCCACAGCAGCTTGTCCATGTGCTCGAAAATAAACGCGAATTGAAATTCGTAAGGCATCTACTGCTCCTTGCACGGCCGCCTACACAGGCGGCCGCATGACCGGAACGTAACGACCGTAAACGGGCATCAGAGCGCAAGGGTAAGGAAGCGCTATTTAGAACACGGGCAAATTGGGCAAGGGCGTGCCGGCCCACTTTTGCGAAATCGCGTCCAGCTCGCCGTTCAGCTTCACGTAGTAGATGAAGTTGTTAAGCCAGCGCTGAAGATCGAAAGCCCCTTTGCGCACCGTCATGGAGTTCGGTTGCACAGAGAATGGGAACTTCATCTCTATTTTGCCTTCACCGCGCGTCTTGGCAATTTCGATGGCCAAAACGCTGGGAATGGCGATCGCGTCGATCTGGTTGCTTAACAAGGCTTGCGTTACGGTAGCGTCGTCTTCGAAGCGAACCAGTTCGGTCGACTTGGATGCCACGCGACTCAAGGCGCTGTCTTGCGTTGTACCGCGCGCGACGCCCACCCGCTTGTTGTCCAGATCAGCCAGCGTCTTGTATTCGGAACCTGTGGGTCCGACGATAGCCAGCTCGAAGCCGTTATAAGGCATGGTGAACATGACAGCCTTGGCTCGTTCGGGCGTCGGCGCCAGCGTAGCAACCAGGAAGTCAACCTTGCCTGACTCCAGTGCCGGGATACGGGCTGGCGGCGTCAAGGGTACGATTTCGACCGGCAAGCCCATGTACTTGCCAACCAGGTTGGCAACGTCGATGTCATAGCCTACCGGCGCTCCTTTGGCGTCGATACTGCCAAACGGAGGCAGGCCGCTGATCACTCCGATTTTTATCTTGCCCTTGTCGATCAGCTCGTTGACCGTTTGAGCCTGAACCGTGACGGAGCTTGCCATAAGCGCACAGGCGGCAACGAAGCCCAAAGGAATAATCTTGCGGCTAATAAATCTTTTAATGCTCATTTTCATTGTCTCCAGAGTGTTATTGCATGCCGCTAATGGTTATGTCGCGGTAGCGTTTTTGCGATTTGCTTGAACTCGATGGCATCCTCCAATACCGCACCGTCGGATAACTGTCCGACTGTTGCCCGATAAATCTTTTGCCAGGGAGTGGCATCAGGTCGGACAACGGGAACATACTTGGCCCGGCGTGCAGCCAGCTCTTCATCAGACAGCATGACATTGCATGTGCCCTTGCCGATATCGACACGGATACGGTCACCGGTGTGCAACAGCCCCAGGCCGCCGCCCACCGCGCTTTCGGGTGAGGCATGCAAGATGGAAGGGCTGTCGGCAGTGCCCGATTGTCGGCCGTCGCCTATGGTGGGCAAACTGTTGATGCCCCGTTTTAGCAAGGCATCGGGCGGCTGCATATTGACGACCTCGGCCGACCCTGGCCAGCCCACGGGGCCTGCCCCGCGGATGACCAGTATTGAGTCCTCGTCGATTTCGAGTTCCGGATCGTTAATGCGGGCGTGGTAGTCTTCCGAGCCTTCGAACACCACTGCTCTGCCCTCGAAGGCATTCTCGTCGCCCAGGCGCGACAAATAACGGGCCTTGAACGCGTCCGAGATAACGCTGGTTTTCATGATGGCAAAGTCAAACAAATTACCGCTAAGCACCATGAAGCCCGCTTCTGTCTTCATCGGCTGGGCGAAAGGCTTGATGACCTCGCGATCATGGCTTTCTCGGCCTGCCAGGTTTTCCGCCATGGTTCGACCGGTTACCGTCAGGCAATCGCCGTCCAGCTTGCCGGCCTGCAAAAGCTCCCACATGATTGCCGGCACGCCCCCGGCGCGATGAAAGCGCTCGCTCAGGTAGGCCCCGGCCGGCTGTACGTTGGCCAGCAACGGAATGTCGTGTCCATGATCCTGCCAATCGTTCGACAGCAACTCGACGCCTACGTGTCGGGCAATGGCGGTCAAATGCGGCTGCACGTTGGTCGATCCACCCAGCGCCGCATTGACCTTAATGGCATTCAGGAAGGCGCTGCGCGTCATGATCTTGGAGGGCCGCAAATCTTCATAGGCCATCACGACAATGCGCTTGCCCGTCTGGAAGGCAGATTGAGGACGTTCGCGATAAGGCGCGGGTATCATGGCGCTGCCTGTCAGCGACATGCCGAGGGCCTCGGCCATGGAATTCATGGACGATGCCGTTCCCATGGTGTTGCAGTGCCCTACCGATGGTGCCGACGCCAGCGCTGCTTCCAGGAACTCTTCCTCGTCGATCTCGCCGGCAGCAAGCTTGCGCCGCGATTGCCAGATAACCGTGCCCGATCCGACCAGCTTGCCATCGTGCCAGCCGTCCAGCATGGGCCCCCCAGACAACACGATGGCCGGGATGTCGACCGTGGCGGCAGCCATCAGGGCAGCGGGCGTGGTTTTATCGCAGCCGGTGGTCAGGACCACGGCATCTATGGGATAGCCATACAGCACTTCGACCAGACTCAGGTAAGTGAGGTTGCGATCGAGGGCTGCCGTGGGGCGCTTGCAATTCTCAAAAATGGGATGGGTAGGAAACTCCATCGGGATGCCGCCAGCGTCGCGGATGCCGTCACGCACTCGTCTGACCAGATCCAGATGAACACGATTGCAGGGGGAGAGATCGCTGCCGGTTTGGGCGATGCCGATAATAGGCTTGCCAGAGCGCAGTTCTTCTGGGGTGGTGCCGTAGTTCATGAAGCGCTCAAGATAAAGCGCGGTCATGTCGAGGTGATCTGGGTTGTCGAACCAGTCGCGGGACCGAAAGCGCATGGGCTTTGATGTGTTGCTGTCCATAGTGTCCTCAAGCACGGTTTACTCTTATGCCCAGGGAATTCATGGGTAAAAAGTAATTTCATTGATTCAGTAAATACTATAGGTTGCCACTCGGCTGCGTCAATCAATAAACCGATGACCTAGTACATTCCCTTAACGAAGTCCTCGTTGCGATCGTTGTAGCGCCTCCTTCCGCCCGTTATTCTTTTGCAGGTAAAAAAAGGATTCTTATATGAAAATAGCTCGCTAACCTAAAGATGCCCCTGGCGCACCGGGGGCGACAGGGGCATCAGGCGGCCAGTAATTCGCGCCCCGCATGACTATCTGGTTGGGCGCAGCAAATCCAGTGCTATGTCATAGCTCGGGTCGGGCTTCTTGAACAAGTACTCGCCGTTGCGTATGGACGCCAGCACATCGGCTCGCTGGCGCACCGCCTCGAACGGGCTGTCCGCGTCCAGCACCAGGAAGTTGGCTGGCTTGCCCACTTCCAGGCCGTATTGCTCTTCGATGTTCAAGGTTTTGGCGCCGTTGTAGGTGATTAAATCGATGCAAGTGTCCAGTTGCTGGAACGACATGGTCTGAGCCAGATGGATGCCGTTATCGAGAATATTCATAAGGTTGCCATTGCCCGCCGGGTACCAGGGATCGTTAATCGAATCCTGGCCGAAGCATACGTTCACACCGCTCTCCCACAGTTCCTTTACGCGAGTCAGACCGCGGCGCTTCGGATAGCTGTCCTGTCGGCCTTGCAGGTAAGCGTTCTCGGTGGGCAATGAAATGAAGTTCAGGCCCGATTTTTGAAACAAGCCCATCATGCGGAAAGCATAGGCATTATCGGCTGAGCCGAAGGAGCAAGTATGGCTGGCAGCGGTGCGGGAGCCTATCCCTTCAGACATGGCCAGCGCGTTCAGCAGCTCGACAAAACGGCTCATGACATCATCGGTTTCGTCGCAATGCACATCAATGAGCTTGTCGTACTTGATGGCCAGCTCCACAGTTTTGTGGATGGATTTTTCGCCGATCTCGCGAGCCCACTCGAAATGCGGGATACTGCCCACGCAGTCGGCACCCATCTTCAATGCCTCTTCCACCATCTCGTCACCGCCCTTATAGGCGTACATGCCTTCCTGTGGGAAAGCAACGATCTGGATGGTGACCTTGTCCTTCAGCTGCTCGCGCAACTCCAGCATGGCCTTCAGACCTGTAAGCTTCGGATCGTCCACGTCGATGTGGGTGCGTATGAATTGGACCCCCTTGGAAACCTCTTCTTCGATCCCC
This sequence comes from Pollutimonas thiosulfatoxidans, assembly GCF_004022565.1. Classification (NCBI taxonomy): domain Bacteria; kingdom Pseudomonadati; phylum Pseudomonadota; class Betaproteobacteria; order Burkholderiales; family Alcaligenaceae; genus Pollutimonas; species Pollutimonas thiosulfatoxidans. Next base: position 744,602 of record NZ_CP022987.1, on the reverse strand, counting down.
TTTAACGCGCGCGCTTTGGCATCTTCGAAAGTTTGGTGCTTCTTCACATCGTGCCAACGGGCGATCCCCTCGAACAAGGTGCCGGTGTCGTTCTCCGCCCCTTCATTACGACCGGTGTAGACATAGTCCAGATGAAGGTGGGCATCCACATAGGGCGGCACTACCAGGCGTCCCTTCAAGTCGATTTCCTCGTCCGCCTTGGGCAGGCCTCGACCTATTGCACGAATGGCCCCGTTCTCAACAAGGATCTCACTTGCCTCGGTATTCCGATAGATGTTCGCATTGATAAATTTTTTCATATTCATATCCTTGTAAAGTGGCCCGTCACGAGGCCAGGGTGCGCCTTGCCAGGAAGGCGATAATCATGGCGGGCACGAAGCAGATAATGGACAGATAGACGATCCCGCTGACGCCAACTTGCGGCAGGTGAACCAGGATCAAGCCACCTATCCAGGTCGCCATCATGATGGACAGGTTAAAGACACTGGATTGCACGGAAGTTGCCACGGCTTTGGCATGCGCAACCTGTTTGCTCACGGCGGTTTGATACATCGTGACGAGCGGACCAAAGGCCAGGCCCCACAAGAAAAACGCCAGATGAGAGACGCCGTTGGCTCCGCCGAAAAAGACAAACAGCAGCATGGCGACGGCACCGCAGGTCAGCATGCTGACGATCAAGCCGCGCAAATACGTATCGATGATTCTGGCGGACAACAATACTGAAATGACAGAACCAATACCGAAGATGAGTAGTGCCACACTGATGCCGCCGAAAAAGTCGAGGCTTTGGACCAGCAAGGTGATGTAGGTATAGGTCCCGTAGTGTGCCATCACGGAAAGAAAAGTCAGCAGCAAGACGATCAGGACCGCCGGGATCTTCAGCACCGCAAAGGGCGAATTGCTTCCAGTGAGTTTTTCTCCCTTTACTGAGGGGAGATACTTGGCCGACAGTAGAGCAATGACCGCAACGATGACGCCAAGGGAAACGAATTCCGTCCGCCATCCAAGCTCCGTCCCGATGAAGGTCATGAACGGCAAACCCAGGCTGATCCCGAAAGTATTACCGGCCATGATGATGGTGATCGCTTTGCCTTGCATGTCCTCGGGAACCAGCGCCGTGCCGTAGGCGGCGATCATGGGCCACATGATGCCGGCGCAAATGCCACCAACAATGCGCATAGCGACGATGACGGAATAAGAAGAGGCCAGGCCCACAACGATGTTGGAAATTGCAAAGCCAATCAGCAAAACCAGCAATAGCGTTTTCCGGTTGACTGCCAGGGTCAGGCTGATTAGCGGAATAGCGCAAACCGCCGAGGCCAGTGCATAGACGCCCACCAAAAATCCCACTTGGCTTTCTTCGATGCCAAGGCCGGTGGCCATTTGCGGCAGGACTCCGGAAGGGACTAGTTCAGACAGGATGCCAACGAAGGTCACACTGGCCATAAGACCAAAGATGAACCAGGATGTGTATTCGCGCCCCACGGGGCTAATTTTGGAAAGACTGGACACGACGCCCCCAATTGATGTCAGCAATACACTCTATCAGGGTATTCCCTGGTAATTATTAATTTGAACGCTTCCTTGATCTAGATCAACAATGACTAAGGCCCGGCTGAGCCGGGCCTTTACATGGCTTTAAGCTAGAACTGCCAACACGCTGCCTGTTACCCCACCGCGCACAAGGGCGACTCGCTTTCGCCGCGAATCAGGAAGTCACGATTCATGCGTGCGCCTGGCTTCAGGGCGCAGCGCTCATAAGCCAGGGCCCGTGCGAAGTACCGGTCGCCACCTCGCAACGCGGCCTCGATCAGAGTCAGGTCTATGATGTCGCGCTGGGCATGACTGCCGCCAAATGCGTTGGCAATCAAGCGGGCGCCGCGCAGCCGCTGCACCGCGGTCGCGTAATCCTTGCGCCAGAATGCAACAAAGCCTTCAGACAGCGGCAGGCCATAGCGCCGCGTCCATTCCTGAGGCTCGCCGCTACCACCCGCGCCGGCCTGACGCAACAAATGCAAGATTCGATCGACCTCGTCTCCGCGCCCGGCGCCCAGATTCGCCATGATCGCGTGCCAGTCATTGAAAGGGTAAGAGCGGCCATCCGCATGCGCTTGCCACCGATCTGCCACCGAGGCCCACCGATCCTGAACGTCGATACCGGCCAGCGTAAGCCGCCAAAGCATGGCTGATGCATCGACCAGATCCAGCGCGACCATGCTGTTGTTCGCGGCGATACGCTCATCGTAAAGCCGCAGGGCCTGGGCACCGTCTTCCATCTCTATCAAGTACACGGCGTAATGCCACCAGTTGTGCCCCTGAAAGAAATTGTCGCTGCCGGACCAGTTGGCCTCGTTCTGCTGCATCCACGCTATGCCTTCCTGCGCACGCCCTTGCATCTCCAGCACGTGGGCAACAGCATGATGAGCCCAGCAATCCAGGGGCTGCAGCGCCACGGCATGGCGGCCGATATCTTCGGCGCGCGCATAGTCGCCCGCCTCTTCGAGGCCAAACGCGTACATGCCCAGTACGATCGAATACCCCGGTACGTCGGTTGACCACTGTGGCAGCACCCGCGCCGGGCGGTCGCGCAAGTCGCGCGCGCTGGCGCGATAGAAATCAATGATGTGGCCCGACTGCAAGGCCAGGATATCCAACGGATATCGACTGTTATGCAGGTCCAGCGCTTGAGCCGCAGCGGTCCATTGCCCTGCCAGCAACAGATCCAGCGCATGGGCATGCGATGCCTCGCGCTCGGAAAGGCGCAGGGCTTTTACCTGGCGCAGGATACCCGCAGCGGCCGCCGTCAGGTCGGGCTCGGTGGCCAAAGCGAACAGATGCGCTTTCAGCATATGCGCCATCGGGAAATCAGGCGCGGCATGAATGGCCTTGTCTATCTCGGCAACCGGGTCGCCACGATAAATATTGAACGATGCAACAGCGTTATCGAAGTAATCAGCCGCCTCTCTCGTCGCACCGGAAAGGGTATTGCCCTGCTTGTCATGAATCATGGATCTTCATCCTTAAAAACATACATTGGAGGTGTGATGCCGCTTGCGCACCAAGCTGCCGTAAGCTATGCAGTGGTGCGAAATGAGTGTAAAACTGGAGGATGGCGTGGCCTATGCGCAAGACGCCGGAACTCTTGATCGAAGCGCCGTCAATATCGCGAGTGTTTCCCCATGGATACAATTTCCGATGTCTTGCAGAGCATGCGCCTGACGGGCGCAGTCTTTCTTGAGGCCCACTTCACAGCCCCCTGGTCTATCAAAGCCCATGTCTCGCCTGACGATTGCACGCCTTTCATGCCCATGCCCAGGCAAATCATTGCCTATCACCTGATCACAGCCGGACGCTGCATGCTCCTGCTGGACAGTGGCACGAGCACCGATTTGAAGCACGGCGATCTGGTCATCCTGCCGCGCAATAACCCCCATATACTGGCCAGCGCCGCTACCATCCCGCCTGTTTCGGCAGAAGGCCTTATCCGTCAGGATGGCGACAGCAGCATGGCACATATCACCTATGGTGGTGGCGGAGCAAGCACTCAAATGATTTGCGGTTTCCTGGGCAGCGCCACGGAAAACCTGGCCCTGACTGGCATGCTGCCGGAGATCCTCAAGCTGGGCGCAGACGACTGGACTGCAGCCAGTTGGGTGGAAAGCACATTCCGGTTTGCCATACAAGAGTCGAACAACCGCCACGCCGACTCAAGCGCGGCGCTGAGCAGGATGGCCGAACTGCTGTTCTTTGAGGCCGTGCGCCGCTATTTCGCCTTGCACCCGGAGTCGCGCACGGCCGCCGTGGCCGGCATGCATGACCTGCTGATTGGGCGGGCGCTGGTGCTGATGCATAAGCGCATGTACGAGCACTGGACGACGGAATCGCTGGCGCGACAAATAGGCCTGTGCCGATCTTCATTTGCCGAGCGGTTTACGCGTGCGCTGGGCGAGCCGCCCATGCGCTATCTTGCGCACCGGCGGCTGGAACAGGCGTCTTTACGATTGCTGCAGTCGTCCGTCGCGATTGCGCGTGTTGCCTACGAGTCTGGCTATGAATCCGAGGCGGCGTTCAATCGGGCGTTCAGGCGTATGTACGGCGCCCCGCCTGCGGCATGGCGCCGCAGCAAGGCCAGCGGCGATCAACATTGAGACCTAATGAAGCAAGACCATGCCGGCATGCCGAGCCGCACTAACGTCGAAAGTCATGGTTTGTGCACAACCCGCCGCCGCTGCGGATCTTTCGATCAGGCAATCTGCGAAATCAACTTTTCCCGCTTCGAATATGCGCAAAGCCCGGAACACTTGATCGGCCTGCTCGACGACTAACTGCCTGCTGCGAAGAAGAACCTCGAGTGCCTGCGCTGCCTGCTTGGCCGAGAGATCAAAGCACGCAGTCAACACCCAATACACCTCGACGACAGACACCAAGGCAACAAACCCGGGGCTGTCAGTATCCAGGGATTCAATCAAGACGCTTGCCTTGCTGGACTGCTTGGGGTCGTCCTGCATGATGTAGCGAACCAGAACATTGGTATCGAGGCCTATCATCGGGCAGCAGCGCCCCGTTGCGCAATAGCTTTGTTCATGTCTTCAATCGTTACAGACTTCCCGGGTTTGCCGAACATGCCTTTAAGCTCCGTGACACTACGTGTGAGCGCAACGAATTCGTAGCGCCCAGGCGCTATCTGAAGGAATTCGACGCGGTCGCCGGCACCGACCTTAAGGTCATGCCGAACTTGCGCCGGGACAGTGATTTGCCCTTTTGATGTAAGTGTTGCTGTAGTCATAAGCCCTCCATTCCTTACCTTAAGGTAAGGCGCGGAGGCATGTCAAGTTCCGACTGCTACGATGCACGGTTCTCAGTTGGCGGTATCATCGCCGTTTCTAGAAAGCCGTTGACTACATGAATCGCAAACTTTTCCTGCTGGCGCTCTGCCAGGGTCTGTTCCTGACCAACAACGTCACCTTCATTGCCATCAATGGTCTGGTGGGGCTGGCGCTTGCGCCGCTAAGCTGGCTCGCGACGCTGCCGGTAACGGCCTATGTAGTCGGTGCCGCCCTATCCACCGGCCCAGTGGCCCGGTCGCAACGACAACTGGGGCGCAAGCGCTCTTTCCAGATCGGATTGGTGGTGGCAGCCGTATCGGCGGGGATCTGCGCCTGGGCGGCGGCGACTGGCCAGTTCTGGCTGCTCGTGACGGCGACATTCATCGCCGGCTACTACAGCGCCAACGCCTCGCTGTATCGCTTCGCCGCACCGGAACTGGCTGCGCCTAGCTACAAGGAAAAGGCGATTTCCCTGGTGCTGGCAGGCGGCATCGTGGGCGCTGTGGTCGGACCCAATTTGGCCAACATCACGCGCAGTCTGTTGCCCACACCTTTTGTGGGCGCCTACCTGGCCCTGATAGTAGTGGCCTTGCTGTCATTGTTGATCATGACGTGTATTGATTTTCCGCGCCACATCGCTCCAGCGCCGGGCACATCGACGGGGCGGTCCCTGCGGAACATCGCCCGGCAACCGGTGTTTCTGGTGGCTGTAGCGGGGGCATCGCTGGGCTACGCTGTGATGAACCTGCTGATGGCAGCCACGCCGCTGGCCATGCAAATGCACGCCCACCCCTTCGGCAATATTGCCATCGTGCTCGAGCTGCATGTGCTGGGCATGTTTCTTCCCAGTTTCTTTACTGGGCATCTGATCAAGCGGTTCGGTGTGCTGCCCATCATGGGCACCGGTGTTGCCCTGATGTTTATTTGCGTGGCCATCGCCTTGTCCGGGATCAGCCTGATGCAGTTCACCATCGCGCTGCTGACCCTGGGCGTGGGCTGGAACTTCCTATATATAGGTGGCAGCACCCTGCTGACGGAGGCCTATCATCCCGATGAAAAGAACAAGGCTCAGGGCGCCATGGACTTCTGCGTATTCACTTGCGTTGCCGTCAGCTCGTTCGCGTCAGGCGTACTGATTACCACCCAAGGCTGGATGTGGATCAATCTGGGCTCCCTGGTACCTTTGCTCGTCATCTCGATGGCGCTATGGTGGATGGCGCGGCAACGCCTGACCGCTGTGGCACAACGATAGACGTCGGCCCAGGGTGATCCTGGGCCGCCACAATACTTAGAGCAGTGCTGGCCACTATCACCTGGCTTGTTCTTGTATCTTCTCTCCTCCGCGCTCGATGTCTTCTCCTGCGCCTTGCATCGTGTTGCAACCCGCCAAGCCTGCGGCAAGGGCCAATACAAACGCGAACCATGCACTCGTCTTCATTTTCGTCTCCTAGATAAAAGTAGCCTTGAGGCAGTAGCAAGTTCCAGACCCGCATCGAGCGCTACTCCCGCGGCGCACCGATACAAGGCAAAGCCCTTCAATAACTGAGAACCGTGCACCATCGTGACGCACGGGCGCGTCGTCGCGCCGTGCGGGCGCTGGGCGTGGGCCTCGCCTTGCCGTATCAAAACCGCTCCTTAAAAGTTGGCACAGCTATTGCGTAAACCTTCGTGTGCTGTCCCTCTCTTCTCTTCTACGGAGCAATACATGAAACGCAGACTGGTTCTCAAGCAGTTGACCGCCGCAAGCTTATTTGCCATGACGGGCTGGATCCCCGCGACGCAGGCGGCCGATACCATCAAGGTTGGCATCCTGCATTCCTTGTCCGGAACCATGGCCATTTCGGAAACGTCCTTGAAGGACGTTGCCTTGATGACTATCCAGGAGATCAACGCCAATGGCGGCGTGATGGGCAAGCAACTGGAAGCCGTGGTGGTTGACCCCGCGTCGAACTGGCCGCTGTTTGCCGAGAAGGCTCGCCAACTGCTGGCCCAGGATCAGGTGTCGGTCGTGTTTGGGGCCTGGACCTCGGTGTCGCGCAAATCGGTGCTGCCGGTCTTCAAGGAGCTTAACGGCCTGCTCTTCTATCCCGTGCAGTACGAGGGCGAAGAGCTGGAACGCAACGTCTTCTACACCGGCGCGGCGCCCAACCAGCAAGCCATACCGGCTGTCGAGTACCTCATGAGCGAGGATGGCGGCGGCGCCAAGCGTTTCGTGCTGTTGGGAACAGACTACGTCTATCCGCGCACCACCAATAAGATATTGCGCAGCTTCCTGCACTCGAAGGGCGTCAAGGACAGCGACATCGATGAGGTCTACACGCCCTTCGGCCATGCCGACTATCAGACCATCGTTGCCAACATCAAGAAGTTTTCCACCGGTGGGAAAACGGCAGTCATCTCGACCATCAACGGCGACTCGAATGTGCCCTTCTACAAGGAGCTGGGCAATGCCGGCCTGAAGGCGACCGATGTGCCTGTAATTGCCTTCTCGGTGGGAGAGGAAGAGCTGCGGGGCGTGGACGCCACGCCATTGGTCGGGCATCTGGCCGCCTGGAACTACTTTCAATCCATCAAGAACCCGGTCAACAGCGACTTCATCCAGAAGTGGCAGGCATACGCCGCCGCCAACAACTTGCCCAACGCCTCGACGGCCGTCACCAATGACCCCATGGAGGCGACCTACATCGGCATCAATATGTGGAAGCAGGCCGTCGAGCAGGCGCAGTCCACAGATGTGGACAAGGTCATAGCCGCCATGGGGGGCCAGAGCTTCACGGCGCCCAACGGATTCACCATCCAGATGGACAAAACCAATCACCATTTGCACAAGCCCGTTTACATCGGCGAGATCCGGGCAGACGGTCAGTTCGATGTGGTTTGGAAAACGGATGGCCCCCTACGCGCCCAACCCTGGAGCCCTTACATCGCGGGCAATGAAAGCAAGCAGGGTCTTTGATTCTTGAATGGGTACGCGATGAGTTATCAAGCCTGCCAGGCCTTCTGGCGCCAACTCGCTCTGTCACTGCTGTTGCTTATGCCTGGGCATGTCGCCTGGGCAGACGGGCCTGCAAGACTGGATGCAGCAATGCTGGCTCCGTTGGTGCAAGGAGACACCAGCGCCAAGCTGCAAGTCATTGCGCAGCTTGGGCAGATGTCCGATGCTGCCTCGATACGGATCTTGAAAGCGTTGGGCAGCGCAAGGCTCTTCGCGACACCCCAGGGGAGCATCCTGGTCCAGACCGAGAACGATCGAAGCTGGGATCCCTTGACCGGTAAGGAGTCTGCGCTGCCAGATGATGTTGACGCCATCATCATCAACAACCGCTTGCGTGGCGCCATCAACGGCGCACTGGCCGCCTCGGATCTGTTTTCGGACGATCCGCAGGCGCGCCTGGCGGCGGCGCGACGCCTGCAGCGAGGCGCTGACCCGTTGACCGTCCCACTACTGAACAAGGCAAGTGCGCAAGAGACCCATGGCGATGTCAGGCGCGCCCTCGGTATTGCCTTGGCAACCCTGGCGCTTAAAAGCAGTGATGCCGACACACGCCGTATGGCGGTCCAGGTGCTGGGCAAATCGGGTGATGGCGCTTTCCGTAGCGCGCTGGCAGACCTGGCCGAGGCCGATACCGATCCGCAAGTACGTGTGGCGGCTGCCGGCGCCTTGAAGCAAATCGACAGTCATCTGTGGAAGATCGAATGGGCCGGCAATCTATTTTACGGCATCAGCCTGGGTAGCGTCCTGCTGCTGGCGGCGCTGGGCCTGGCCATCACCTTCGGCCTGATGGGCGTCATCAACATGGCGCATGGCGAACTGCTGATGATAGGCGCTTACGCCAGCTATTTGATGCAACTGCTGTTCAAGAACTACATGCCTGCCTGGATCGACTGGTATGTGATCGCAGCGTTGCCGGTCGCCTTCCTGGTCACTGCGGCCGTGGGCATGGTCATGGAGCGCACGGTAATCCGCTGGCTGTACGCTCGCCCGCTGGAGTCCCTGCTTGCCACGTGGGGGATCAGCCTGATCCTGATGCAGGCCGTACGTACCTTGTTCGGCGCGCAGAATGTTGAAGTAGGCAACCCCTCGTGGATGTCCGGTGGCGTGACGCTGCTGGGCGGGCTTGTGCTTAGCTACAACCGCCTGGCCATTATTGTCTTCTCGCTGCTGGTCGTCTTCTTTGTCTGGCTGCTGCTCAATCACACTCGGCTGGGCTTGTTCGTACGCGCCATCACGCAGAATCGCCGCATGGCGGACTGCGTCGGCGTGCCAACCGGACGGATCGACATGCTGGCATTCGGCCTGGGCTCGGGCATCGCCGGGCTGGGCGGTGTGGCGTTGTCACAGTTGGGCAACGTGGGGCCGGACCTGGGCCGCGCCTATCTGGTGGACTCCTTCATGGTGGTGGTGCTGGGCGGGGTTGGGCAACTGGCCGGAACCGTGGTCGCCGCGCTGGGCCTGGGCACCATCAACAAGTTTCTGGAACCCTGGGCAGGCGCTGTCATGGCAAAGATCACCATACTGGTGCTTATCGTGTTGTTCGTTCAAAAGCGTCCGCAAGGGCTGTTCGCGCCGCGCGGCAGGAGCGTGGAATGACGCAGGCGTACACGCATAATCTGGCCAGCCAGTTCGTGTCGGACAAGCGGCTGTTCTCGTTGACGGCATGGGCTAGCCTGGTGGCCGCAGTGGCATTGCTGGCTACGCTGCCGCTGCTCAATCTGGTCGTATCACCGGACCATCCGCTATACGTCACACCCTATGCGGTGGCGCTATTGGGCAAGTTCATGTGCTATGCGCTGGCGGCACTCGCGCTGGACCTGGTGTGGGGGTATGCAGGCATCTTGTCCTTGGGGCATGGCTTGTTCTTTGCCCTGGGCGGCTATGCCCACGGCATGTATCTGATGCGCTCCATTGCCCCGATGCTGCGGGTACAGCCGCCCTGCCTGATTTCATGGTGTTCCTGGATTGGCAGGCCTACCCCTGGTTCTGGGCGTTCACCGACCATTTCGCCTATGCAATGTTGCTCGTCGTGCTGGTGCCCGGGGCGCTGGCTTTTCTCTTCGGCTACTTTGCGTTCCGCTCGCGCATCAAGGGCGTGTACTTCTCCATCATCACACAAGCCATGACCTTCGCCGCCATGCTGCTTTTCTTTCGCAATGAAACAGGCTTTGGCGGCAACAATGGCTTTACGGGGTTCCAGCGAATTCTGGGATACGACATCACTGCTTCCAGCACCCGGGCGACGCTTTACTGGATCACCCTGAGCATGTTGGTCGGCGCCTTGGTCCTCGCACGCGCCATCACGCAATCCAAGCTCGGGCGGGTTCTGACGGCGGTGCGGGACTCGGAGAGCCGCCTGCGATTCATCGGTTACGACCCGCTGGGATTCAAGTTGTTTGTCTGGTGTACGTCGGCGGTCATGTGCGGCATCGCGGGCGCCCTCTACGTGCCCCAAGTGGGCATCATCAACCCCAGCGAGATGTCTACCGAGAACTCCATAGAGATGGTGATCTGGGTGGCCACCGGCGGACGTGGAACCCTCATCGGTCCCATCATCGGCGCCGGCGCGGTCAATGGTTTGAAAACCTGGTTCACCAGTGTGCTGCCTGAGTTCTGGCTATATGCCCTGGGCCTCATATTTGTGCTGACCACTTTGTTCCTGCCGCAGGGCATAGTGGGACTGGCGCGCAAACTGGCGGTCCGCCACCAAAGAAAGGAAGCAACATGAAGCGCGCGCACGCCAGGCAACTGGAGGTCATGAGAGCGGCCATCGAACGCGACGCCGGCAATGATGCCTCATATGGGCATGTCGCCAGCCGCGACGTCGACACCCGCCATGGCGTCATACTGTATCTGGACGGGATCACGGTAAGTTTCGACGGATTCAAGGCACTGAATAATCTGACTCTGGATATCGGCGTTGGCGAACTGCGCTGCATCATCGGGCCCAACGGAGCAGGCAAGACCACCATGATGGACGTCATCACGGGCAAGACGGCTCCGAGTTCCGGCACCGCCTACTTTGGTCAAAACATTGACCTCACGACGCTGTCCGAAACCCAGATCGCGCATGCCGGCATAGGCCGCAAGTTTCAGCGTCCCACCGTTTTCGAAAACCACAGCGTTATCGAGAATCTGGAGCTGGCCATGAAGACCGACAAGCGAGTGCGGCCTACCTTGTTCTCTCGCCTTACCGGTGCCCAAGCCGATGCCATAGGCCAGACCCTGGCCCTGATACGACTCACACCGGAAGCGTGGCGGCCGGCCGGTCTGCTGTCGCATGGACAAAAGCAATGGCTGGAGATCGGGATGCTGCTGATGCAGGAGCCCAAACTGCTGCTGCTGGACGAGCCCGTAGCCGGGATGACCGACGCCGAAACAGAGCGCACCGGCGAACTGCTTAACGAATTAAAGGGCCGTCACTCGCTGATGGTGGTGGAACACGACATGGACTTCGTGGCCAGCATTGCGGGCCAGGGCAAGGTGACGGTGCTGCATGAGGGCGCGGTACTGGCCGAGGGCACCATGGCAGCCGTGCAGGCCGACCAACGCGTAATCGAAGTGTATTTGGGGCGCTGATATGCTGGATGTGCAGGCTATCGATCAATACTACGGCGGCAGCCATACGCTGCGTGGCGTCTCACTAGCTGTGGAACAAGGCAAGTGCCTTGCGCTCCTGGGCCGCAACGGTGTAGGCAAGACGACCTTATTGAAGTGCCTGATGGGCGTGTTGCCTGTGGCGTCGGGCAGCGTACAGTTCAATGGCAAGGACATCACCCGCTTGTCACCGCATCAGCACGCCGCGCTGGGCATCGCCTATGTTCCCCAGGGGCGGGAGATCTTCGCGCGACTGACTGTCCAAGAGAACATACTGATGGGCATGGCTACCAAGCCGGCGTCGGCGGCCCGGCGCATCAAGGGCGAAATATTCGAGCTTTTTCCTGTCTTGAACAGCATGCGGGCACGCCGCGGCGGCGATCTCTCGGGTGGTCAGCAGCAGCAATTAGCGATTGCCAGGGCCTTGGTGGCTGAGCCCTCGCTGATCATTCTGGACGAGCCCACTGAAGGCATACAACCCTCCATCATCAAGGATATTGCCAAGGTCATCGAGCTGCTGCGGGCTCGCGGAGACATCGGCATTTTGCTTTGCGAACAGTACTTCGACTTTGCACGGCAACTGGCGGATGATTTCCTGGTCCTGTCTCGCGGCCAGGTCGTCGCGGCGGGCGATCGATCGCAGATCGACGGCGACGATGTCCGTCGCCATTTATCGGTATAGCGCATCATGACCATGCCACATGGAGCCCCAGCATGAGCGCCCTGCCCGATACCTGGCCGGCGCATCTGGCCCTGTCGTTCGCTGGCCAGGGAGCAGGCAGGTCGGTGCTCTCCAGCCGTCGCCATGCCGGGCCACTACTCGTGCAAAAGGCCTTGTATCCGGAAGGGCCGGCAGTATGCCATGTGACGATATTGCATCCGCCCTCCGGCATCGCCGGCGGCGATGAGCTGACGATAGACGTGCGCGTAGAGGGCGGCGCCCATGCGTTGCTAACAACCCCCGGCGCGACCCGTTGGTACAAGGCCAACGGCAGGAAGGCAGTCCAGCACACCCATCTGCGTGTGATGGCCGGAGCTCGGCTGGACTGGCTGCCACAAGAGAATATTTTCTTTGAGCAGACCGATGCCTCGTTGCAGAACCATATTGATCTGCATAGCGGCAGTGCGGCCATCGGCTGGGAGATCAATCAGTTGGGCCGCATACAAGCCGCCACCCATTGGGATGAGGGCCGCGTCCACCTTGCTTCCACCCTTTATCTGGACGATGCCCCGGTATGGCTGGAATGCGGCGAGCTTACCGCAGCTGGCCCGGCACGCCATTGCGACCCGGGGCTGGCGGGCTATCCCGTCGTCGCCACGCTGTGGGCATTCGGAACCGAACTGAGCGGCGAATATACGGACGAACTGGCGCAGCAGCTGCCCTGGACCGCCACGCTGCGGGCCGGACTGACTCATATCCGGCAACCAGATCAGCAGGGGCTGACCCTGGTGCGCGTGCTGGGCCGGCATACCCAGGACGTAAGAGGGTTGTTGACCGACCTATGGATGCAATTGCGGCCACGCTTACTGGAAACGCCAGGCGCGCTGCCTCGGCTATGGAATACCTGAAACCTGAACGGACCACCATGGAACTGACACCTCGGGAAAAAGACAAGCTGTTGATTTTTACCGCAGCACTGCTCGCTGAACGCCGCAAGGCGCGGGGGCTGAAGTTGAACTACCCGGAATCGATTGCGCTTATCACGGCGGCCTTGATGGAAGGCGCGCGGGACGGTCGCAGCGTAGCCGACTTGATGCATCACGGCACCACCATATTGGCCCGCGACGACGTCATGGAAGGGGTTCCGGAAATGATCGCCGATATACAGGTCGAGGCTACGTTCCCGGACGGCACCAAGCTGGTCACCGTCCATCACCCCATTATCTGAACCTGCAGCTGCAATGCCAGCACCGCATACTTAGGGATGTAATTATGAAGCTCTTACCCCGCTCTACCGCCATGATCGCCTTGACGCTTATAGGCGAGGTCGCCCTTGCACATCCTGGGCACACGGCCGCCGACTCCGGCGATATGCTGGCAGCCGGTCTGCTGCATCCCTTGACCGGTACTGATCACTTGCTGGCCATGCTGGCCGTAGGCTTATGGGCGGCCACCAGTCGGGCCAATCACAACGCCATAACGATCTTGGTCAGTTTCCTCGCGCTGCTCCTGGTGGGCGCCGTGGCAGGAATGGCCGTAGCCGGCGTTGCTGCGATCGAACCCATGATCATCGCATCGCTGCTGGTGCTGGGCCTGTTGCTGGCCAGTCGCGTCAGCGTCCCGCTCTGGGCCGGGCCTGCATTGGCAGGCGCTTTCGCCTTGTTTCATGGCATGGCGCATGGCGCAGAGATGCTGGCCGGCGGCAGTGTCGCTGCTTACATTGTCGGCTTCATGTTCAGCACGCTGGCCCTGCTTTTGACCGGACTTGCAGCAGGATGGATGGTATCGGGCCGGGCATTGTGGTTGAGCCGCTTGGCGGGTGCCGGCATCGCCGCCTACGGCCTGGCGCTGTGGTCCGGGGCCGCATGATGATACCCGGCGAAATCCTTGCCGAATCAGGCAGCATGGAACTTAACGCGGGGCGTGCCACCTGGACGATAGACGTTGTCAACCACGGCGATCGACCGGTGCAGGTTGGCTCGCACTACCACTTCGCCGAAGTCAACAGCGCCTTGTCATTCGACCGCGGCCTCGCCCGGGGTTGCCGGCTGAACATCGCGGCCGGAACCGCCGTGCGTTTCGAGCCGGGTCAAAAGCGTACCGTAGAAATCATAGCGCTGGCAGGAGACCGCCGGGTGTTCGGCTTTCGGGGCGACATCATGGGAGCGCTGTAATGGTGATGATTTCCAGGCAGGCCTACACCGAAATGTTTGGCCCTACCGTAGTCCATGGCGTGGGCGACCGCATACGTCTTGCCGATACCAGCTTGCTCGCCGAAGTCGAAGAAGACCGGTGCATATTCGGGGAAGAGGTCAAGTTCGGCGGAGGAAAAGTCATCCGCGACGGCATGGGACAAAGCCAGCGCTCCAGCGCAGATTGTGCCGACACGGTCATCACCAATGCGCTAATCGTCGATGCCATCACGGGCATCATCAAGGCCGATATCGGCATCAAGAACGGCCTGATCTCCGGCCTGGGCAAGGCTGGCAATCCGGATATACAACCCGGGGTCACCATCGTCATTGGCCCGGCCACCGAAATCATCGCTGGTGAGGGCATGATTGTTACGGCGGGCGCCATCGACTCGCACATACACTTTATTTGCCCCCAGCAAATCGACGAAGCGCTGGCCAGCGGCGTAAGCACCATGATAGGGGGCGGCACGGGTCCGGCCACCGGAACCCTTGCCACCACTTGCACGCCGGGGCCCTGGCATATCCAACACATGCTGATGGCACTGGATGCCTTTCCCATGAATATCGGCCTGCTGGGCAAAGGCAATGCCAGCCAGCAGGAACCGCTGTTGGAACAAGTCCGCGCCGGCGCCATCGGGCTTAAGCTGCACGAGGACTGGGGCACCACGCCAGCCGCCATCGATACCTGCCTCACCGTTGCCGACGCTACCGATGTGCAAGTGGCCATCCACAGCGACACCTTGAATGAATCGGGCTTTGTGGAAGATACCTTCAAGGCGTTCAAGGGCCGCTGCATTCATTCTTTTCATACCGAGGGTGCGGGCGGCGGCCACGCTCCGGACATCATCCGGGCGGCCGGCATGCCCAATGTGTTGCCGGCGTCGACCAATCCGACCATGCCCTTCACCACCAACACCATCGACGAACACCTGGACATGTTGATGGTTTGCCACCATCTGGATGCGTCCATCGCCGAAGACGTCGCTTTCGCCGAAAGCCGCATACGGCGTGAGACCATCGCAGCGGAAGACATTCTGCACGATCTGGGCGCCTTCTCGATCATGAGTTCCGACTCGCAAGCCATGGGGCGCGTCGGCGAGGTTGTACTGCGCACCTGGCAAACTGCCGACAAGATGAAGGCGCAGCGCGGCGCGCTGGAGGGCGACAGCGCCCGCGCCGACAATCATCGCATCAAGCGCTACATCGCCAAGTACACCATCAACCCGGCCATCGCACACGGAATTGCGCATAAAGTCGGCTCTATCGAAACGGGCAAGCTGGCCGATATCGTGCTTTGGCGCCCCGCCTTCTTCGGCGTAAAGGCAAGCATGGTGATCAAAGGCGGCATGATCGCCGCGGCCAGCATGGGCGATCCGGGTGCTTCCATCGCCACACCGCAGCCTGTGTGCTTTCGGCCCATGTTCGGCAGCTTCGGCAAAGCCATCAAGACCTCCATCAGCTTTGTGTCGCAAGCCGGGCTCGACAACCCAGAGCTGCATGCCCTGGGGCTGACCAAGGCGCTAGAGGCCGTGCATGGCTGCCGCAGCATCGGCAAGGCTGACATGGTCCATAACAACTGGCTGCCTGACATCACCGTCGACCCTCAAACCTACCAGGTCATGGCCGACGGCCAGCTTCTGGTTTGCCAGCCCGCCGGCAAGTTGCCCATGACGCAACGCTACTTCTTGTTTTGATCATGCGAACCATCAATAAACGCCTGGCGGGAACCGCCATCGCCCCCACCCTGATTCGCCACGCGCCCAAAGTGGTACTGACTTTTGAGTACCGCCGCCGCAGCCGGCAAAAACTACGTCTGGACAACCGCGAAGAGCTAGCCATGGTTTTGAATCGAGGAACCGTCTTGCAGCATGGCGATGTGTTGGTTGCTGACGACGGGAAGCTCATCGTCGTCCATGCGGCCATCGAGCCAGTCTTGCGCGTAACGGCGGACACGCCAATGGCCCTGACGCGCGCTGCCTACCACCTGGGCAATCGGCACGTGCTGGTAGAGGTGGGGGCAGACTACCTCAAACTGGAATATGACCCCGTGCTGGCCGACATGCTGGGTCGTCTGGGCGGACTAGTGGTTCATCGGGCGTACCAGCAATTTCAACCTGGCGCCGGGGCTTATGGCGGCGGACACCGCCATGGGCACGATGAAACCTTCGCCGAAGACCAGGCGCTGGCTCATGCGGCCTATGCCGCACATACTCATCCGCATCCGTAGGCGGCAATCATGCAGGACAGTCAGATCGTCGCCTTGTTGCAGCTTTCATCGCCCGCCTTACCCATAGGCGGCTATAGCTATTCGCAGGGCCTCGAAGCGGCGATCGATACGCAGTTGATTACCGATGAAGCCAGCGCTCATCGCTGGATTGCACAACAACTGGAATGGGTGCTCACCCCCTGCGAAGCCCCCGTATGGCTATTGCTATTTGATAGCTGGAACACCTGCAACTGGGAACGCCTGGCCCACTGGAACGCCTGGTTCCTGGCATCGCGCGAAACCCGCGAGCTGCGCCAGGAAACCGAGCAGATGGCATGGTCCTTGGTGAAACTGGCCGACGAGCTGGCGTGGGGCAGTGCCGAGGCACGCGATCGTTTGCTTGGTCTGCAGGCCGTCGTGCTGCCCACCGCCCATGCCTACGCCTGTTGGGCGCTGGGCATACCCCGGCGCGCCGGCCTGGCCGCCTATTTGTTTTCGTGGCTCGAGAATCAGACGATGGCAGCGCTAAAAACCGTGCCCCTGGGCCAGGTCGCCGGCCAGCGCATCCTGGATCAACTGCGTCTGTGCATACCGCAGGCATGCACGGACGCCAGCCGAAGAGCTGCAAGCGATCCGCCCTGCCTGCACACCTTGGCTCCGCAGCTTGCCATCTTGTCGTCCCGTCACGAAACACAGTACTCCCGTTTATTCCGATCCTGAGGGCCTACCCTATGACGACCGATCTACAAACCAACAAGCCTTTGCCGGGACGCCGACAATCATTGCCCGTGCTGCGCGTGGGCGTCGGCGGTCCGGTGGGCTCAGGAAAAACGACTTTGCTGGAAATGCTGTGCAAGGAAATGTCCAAGCGATACGACTTGATCGCCATCACCAATGACATCTACACCAAGGAAGACCAGCGGCTATTGACCGTGTCCGGAGCACTGCCGGCGGAACGCATCATGGGAGTGGAAACGGGAGGATGCCCGCATACCGCCATCCGCGAGGACGCCTCCATCAACCTGGAAGCCATAGATCGCATGATGAACAAGTTTCCGGATGCCGATATCGTCTTTGTAGAGTCGGGCGGCGACAACCTTGCGGCCACCTTCAGCCCCGAACTTTCAGATCTGACTCTATATGTGATTGACGTTGCAGGCGGCGAAAAAATACCACGCAAGGGTGGGCCGGGCATCACCAAGTCGGACCTGCTCATCATCAACAAAACTGACCTGGCCCCTTATGTGGGTGCTTCGCTTCAGGTGATGGAGGAAGACACCAAACGCATGCGCGGCAATCGGCCATTTATCATGGGTTCGATCAAGACGGGCGACGGCATTGACGCCATCATCGCTTTCATAGAACGCGAAGGCCTGTTGGCCGGGGTCGGGGTATAGCAATACCGCCCGGAGGCACGATAAGACATCTGGGCGGTATGTAGTCAACGATTGACGGCGGGCTAAGACTACGCCCCGCTTTCCGGGGCGACCGGGTTGCCGGCCAGCACCTTCTCGGCGCATAAATCTGCTGCGCCCTCTACAGGGTGCTCCATATTGGCAAAGGTTACCCAGCCACCTTCTTCGATAAAGCTGTCTTGCTTCCAGGAATCGACTTCCTGAAGCTGGGTTAGCTGATACTGCGCGTCAGGTGCTGCGAGAAAACGATTGGCGCAGATGCTTGCAGCAAGCTGCGCTACGGCTGCTTCGGTGGAGGTTTCGGCCTGCTGTGCCGCGGTGCCGCCAGTCACCCAGCCGCCGGCGGTAAAACCCACGACCATCGTCAAGGCCGCCGCCCCTGCGCAGGACCAGAGCCAGATGGTTTTTGTGGGTCGGTATTGATCACTTGTTCATTGTTTCGTTGGACATGTTTGTTCTCCTCGTGGTGGTAGACACCCTTAGGGCTGAACTTAAAAGGGGCAAAATTTATTTTACAGACCTGGTCACCAATGAGAAGGCTTACTTACAAATTCGCATCCCTAGGATTTCCCTAGGTGCCCGTGAAGCTTGACCGATGCGCCGGTGGCGCGCAAACTCGCGCGCATGGCAACTGACTCCAAAAGTATAAATACTCGCTGTTGCATCGTCGGCGGCGGCCCGGCAGGCATGATGCTCGGACTCTTGCTGGCGCGTGCCGGCATCGCCACCGTCGTCCTGGAAAAGCATGGCGATTTTCTGCGGGACTTTCGTGGCGACACGGTTCATCCGTCCACACTCGAGATACTGGCCGAGCTGGGCCTGAAGGATAAGTTCGACGCCCTGCCGCAAACCCGAGTCCAGCAACTGGATGCCATGTTCGCCGATGGCATTCATGCCGTGGGCGACTTCCGCAGCTTGCGGCCGTTCCCTTACATGGCTTTGGTTCCGCAATGGGATCTTCTTGATCTGCTTGCCACCGAGGCGCAGGGCCACGATGACTTCAAGCTGTGCATGCGGCACGAAGCGACGGCACTGCTTCACGATGCCAATGGGGTAGTCATTGGCGTCTTGGCCAAGTCACCCGACGGAGAGATACAGGTCAATGCCGACCTGGTCGTGGGGTGCGACGGCCGGCACTCTTTGCTGCGGGCGGCGGCCGGATTGCAGCCCACAGATTTGGGCGCGCCCATGGACGTGCTGTGGTTCCGGCTTGCGCGACTTCCGAGCGACCCCGACGGCACCTACGGTGTACCGGGTTATGGCAACTTTTTTGTCATGCTTAATCGAGGCGAGTATTGGCAGATCGCCAGCGTGATCGCCAAAGGCGAAGTCGAGCAATGGCGCCGGCAACCAATAGAAGACTTCCGCTCTCGTATTGTCCGGAAAGTTGCCTTCCTGGCTGATCGGGTCGATGGCATAGGTTCATGGGACGACGTGAAGTTGCTGCAAGTGCGGGTGGACCGCTTGCAACAATGGCATCAGCCCGGACTGCTCCTGATCGGCGACGCGGCGCACGCCATGTCGCCCATAGGCGGTGTCGGCATCAACCTGGCCATACAAGACGCGGTGGCGGCAGGCAATATCCTGGCGCAAGCCATGCGGGCCCCGGGCCGGCCGGGCGAATCAGTGCTGGCGTCCATACAACAACGGCGTCTCTTGCCCACAAGGATCATCCAGGCCTTGCAGGTGTTTATCCAGCGCCGGGTGATCGCTCCCGCGCTGGCAAGCCAGGTCAGCGACAAGCCGGTGGCGCTGCCTCGTGTCGCGCGATTGCTGCTAGGGTTTTCATTTATACGCTCGCTTCCAGCTCGTATCATCGGGCAAGGGTTTCGGCGTGAACATGTACGGTCGCCACACCGTTGAACGGAGAAAAACTTATGGATGCATTCATGCAAGCGGCGCTAGAAGAAGCGCGACTGGGCAGTCAGGAAGGCGGCATTCCCATCGGTTCGGTAATTGTGCACCAGGGACGCATACTGGGCCGCGGCCATAACCGGCGCGTACAGCAAGGCAGCGCGATACTGCACGGCGAGATGGATGCCTTCGAGAATGCTGGTCGGCTAAGCGCGCAGATCTATCGTGAATGCGTCCTGTACACCACGCTGTCGCCCTGCTCCATGTGCAGCGGCGCCATACTGCTGTATGGCATTCCGCGCATCATCGTGGGCGAAAACCAGACATTCATGGGTGAGGAAGACTGGCTGCGCTCGCGCGGCGTTCATGTCGAAGTTCTGCAAGACCCGGATTGCATCGCGCTGATGCACGACTTCATCGCAAGCAAGCCCAGCCTCTGGAACGAAGATATCGGCGAGCCGGATGCCTGAAGTCGCTTAAGGCTGCCGCGGCGGTCGCTGCAGCCCCAGGTGACCCCGCAAGGTAGTTGCTTCATACGCTTTACGAAACAGGCCGAGGTCTTGCAATTCAGGGATCACATATTCGATGAAGTCTTCTATCCCGCCGGGTAAGGAAGGCGGCATCAGATTAAAGCCGTCGGCACCCTCATTGCGGAACCAGCGCTCCATCTCATCCGCTATGGTCCTGGGCGTGCCCACCATGGTGCAATGCCCGCCCCCCGCAGCCAAACGGCCCAACAAGCCACGCAAGGTGGGCTGCTCGGTTTCGATAATGCGCAGTACGGTCGCGTAACGCCCCTTGGGGCCTGTGAACGCTTCAAGTGGCGGCAGCGGCGGCACCGGTGCGTCCAGCTCCCAATCCTGGCAATCCTGCCCTATATACATGCCCAGTTGCCGCAGCGCATCCTGCGAGGGCAACAGTTCGTCCAGCTCGCGCTGCTTGGCGCGCGCTTCAGACTCTGTCGAGGCCACATAGGTGACCAGGCCGGGCATGATGGGCACCGGCTCGCTGCGCCCGGCCTCGCGGACCCGACGCTTGATGTCGCGGTAATACGCTTGCGCGGCACCCAAGTCGTAGGCCACGGCATAGATGGCTTCGGCACGCCTGGCGGCCAAATCCCTGCCCTGGTCCGACGCGCCCGCCTGAAACAGCACCGGATGGCCCTGCGGCGGACGCGGCACCGTCAGAGGCCCATCCACCAGGAAGTGCTCGCCCTGATGCTTGATGGAGCGCACGGCCTCCGGCGCAACATAGACGCCTTGGCGATCGCAGCGCAGCGCGTCGTCGCCCCAGGAGTCCCACAGCGCCAACACCGTGGTGATGAATTCCTCGGCGCGCGCGTAGCGCCAGTCATGGTCGGGCATCGAGGGATAGCCATGATTGCGCGCTTCAGAGTCAAACATCGACGTGACCACATTCCATCCCATGCGGCCGCCTGAAATATGGTCCAGTGACGCAACCATGCGCGCGGCATGAAAAGGCGTGTAGAAAGTACTGGAGACGGTGCTGATCAGGCCGATGTGCTGGGTAGCACGGCTCATGGCCGCCAGTGCGGTCAGCGGCTCCAGAAACCAGCGCGGCCCATCGGAAAGATTTTCGGCGGAATGCCCGTCGGCGAAGAATACGGCGTCCAATTTGCCCTGCTCTGCGATCTGCGCCAGCGATTCAAAATAGCTAATGTCGCCCATGCGCTCCACGGCCGATGCAGGATGTCGCCAGGCCGCCCGATGGTGGCCGCAGCCGAATATGAACAAGTTGATATGCATCACGGGGCTGTCCTTAGTTCTTGACCAAACCGCCATCCACCACCAGGTTCTGCCCGGTCACCGAGCGCGACCAGGGCGAGGCGAAGAACAGCGCCGCGTCCGCAAACTCGGCCGGGGTCGTTACCTTGCGCAAGGGCGTGCTGGCAGCGATCAGATCGAACACCGCCTCAGGCGTGGCCGAGGATGCATCCGTCGTGCGCAATAGACCGCCCGACACCATGTTCACCGTGATGCCCTGCGGACCGAGATCTTGCGACAAGGTGCGCGTCAGGGACAGCAGCGCAGCCTTGGCCGCCGTGTAGTCATGGTAGGGAACGACGGGATTCTGAAACAGATTGGTGCCCACATTGATGATCCGTCCAAAACCTATTTCGCGCATGCCGGGCAGCGCGGCCTGAGTCGTATTCAGCGCGCCGCGAACAATGCCTTCCATTTGCTGATGGATGTCTTCCCACGATAGCGTGTCGGCTTGGGGCCTGGCATCACCATTGAAGGAAAATGACGGTAGCGCATTATTGACGACAGTGGTAATCGGCAGCCCGAAGTAATCGCGAGCGGCGCTTACCGCTTCCGCAACGGCGTGCGCATGACAGACATCGGCCTGAAGTGCGATGGTCCGTTGCGGTGCCAGGGCGGCCAGTTGTTCCGCCGCCTGAGCGCTATGCAGATAATTGATCACGACGCGTGCACCCTCGCCCAGGAAGGCGCGCACCAGATGTTCGCCCAGGCCCCTGGCGCCGCCGGAAATGAAAACGACTTGCTGATCAAGAGGAAGTGACGCTGCGCTGTTGTTCATGGCATACCTTTGCGTAGGTGGCGAAGGTATGCGGACGGCGCGATGGCCGCTAGCCCGTATATGGCTGACATCCCTTCGCCAGTATTAACTGGGGCAGGTTCGACGGGTGTGGATCTCAGCCGGCCCAAACCCCGGCACCCCGTGTCGTAATGCAACACCATAGCATGGGGATGACGCATTGACACCCCGAGCACGCTGACATATGCTTCGGACTTGTTCCTGGGGGAGCCCGATGTGGGCTGAGACTCTGCATAGCATTGCAGTAACCCTTAGAACCTGATCCGGATCATGCCGGCGAAGGGAAGGAAACGCATCATTCCAGTTGGCTTCCCCCTTTGTGACTTCGCGCCGCGTCATCCAAGCGGCGCTTTCGCTTATGCGCCGGCATCGACCGGCAGAAGGGACGCCATGTTTGCAAGCTCTACAACGATATTCTGGCTGCTGCTTTTTTCCACCGCATTCACTGTTAGCGGGATGCTGTACGCCAGGCGAGATCGCGGCAGCCTTGAAGACTATGTCGTTGCGCGCAACAGTCAGACCGCAACAGCCACCATGCTGACTCTGGTGGCAAGCAGTCTGGGCGCCTGGATACTGTTTTCACCGGCCCAGGCTGCGACCTGGGGCGGCATGGGCGCGGTCATCGGCTACGCCATCGGCGCCATGTCGCCCCGACTATTGATGATCCCGCTAGGCAAGCGGATGCGCGACTTAATTCCGCAAGGACACAGCTTGACCGAGTTTGTGATCTTGCGCTATGGCAAAACCATGCATGCGCTGGCCTTGCTGATCATGTTGTTCTACATGTTCATTACCCTAGCGGCCGAACTCACAGCAATCGCCAAACTGGTCACGCTGCTGGCGCCCGTCCCGCTGTGGGTCACTGCCGTGATCGTGATGGTTTCTACCTTGCTTTACACCTCCTACGGCGGCTTGCGGGCATCCATACTCACCGACAAGATACAGATGGCGGTCATCGTGCCCCTGCTGTTGATCCTGGTGATCGTAGGCTGGCGCGCCGTTGGCGGCGTCGAGCCTGTGCTGACTGGTCTGCAGGCCCACGCACCCAGCCTGATTGATCTGACGGACCCCATAGGCGTCAAGGCCGGCCTTACTTTCTTCGTGGCCATCCTGCTTACCGGACTCTTTCATCAGGGGAACTGGCAACGCGTCTATGCAGCGCGCGACACGCCCACCATGCGGCGCGGATTTCTGCTCGGCGGCCTGGTGGCGGCACCCGTGATCTTCGTGATGGGGCTATTTGGCTTGGCCTTCGTTGGCCTGGGCCACACCGGTGACGGCTCGGTGGCCCTGTTCAGCGTCATCATGCCCCGTATACCGGCTTGGCTGGCAATCGCTTTGATACCGCTGGGCCTGGCGCTGGTCATGAGCACGGCCGACACCACCATCAGTGCGCTGTCCAGTCTTATCGCCGTAGATGGTCGTCGGCTGGCGCCTGGCATGACTAGAGCTACCTTGATGAAGCTGTCGCGCTGGTTGATATTTCTACTGGCCATCCCGGTGATACTTGTTGCTGCCCAAGGCTATAGCGTTCTCTATCTGTTCTTGTTGGCCGACTTGTTCTGCGCAGCTGCCGCCTTCCCGGTATTTTTCGGCTTGTTCAGCCGGCGGCATGGGGGAGGTAGCGCCGTGGCCAGCACTGTTTGCGGCCTGCTAGCCGGCTTGATGTTGTTTCCTGCTCCCGGCGAGAAGCCCGTCTACCTGCTGGAATCGTTTCTGGTCGCCGCTCTGCTACCCGTGCTGATCACGGCGCTTATACTTAAATTGCGGCCATCCCTGCCCAACTACGACTTTGCCGACTTGAAGCTCGGGGTTCACAACCTGGACGATTGAAGAGCCACGCTGTGTCTGCGCGTTGCGGTAAGAAGCTGCATGTAGGGGTGCTATTGTTCTATACTTAGCGGCTTTTACCATGCCACACCCGTGCTTGCGCGCGGTCGCTTGTGGCCATTCAGTTGGCTGTGCCTTGGCGCAGAAGCTTATTCCAAGGAGCATACTCCCATGCAAGGACTGCATCTGACGGCAGATCTTTACAACTGCGCTTGCGACTCGAAGTTATTGATCGACGCCACCCAATTGGCTGACCTTTGCCGTAGCCGCACCGTAGACGCCGGTCTCACGCTGGTCGCCGAGAAATGGCATACCTTTCCTGATTACGAAGGCCAGCCCGGCGGCGTAACCGGCATGCTTTTGCTGGCAGAATCGCATCTGGCCATCCACACCTGGCCCGAACGCGCGGGTGTGACGCTGGATGTCTATGTATGTAATTTCATGGACGACAATTCCGCAAAGGCCGAGCGCCTGATGCGCGAACTGCTGGGCAGCTTCCAGGCGAAAAACGAACAGATCGAACGCCTGCAACGTGGCGATGAAACCGGCCCGGGAGCCCAGGGCGAACTGCTGCTCGAGTCCCTGGACGCCACCAGCGTGTATGGCTTTCGGTTCAACCGACGTATCCTGGAGCGCCAAACCCCTTACCAGCGCCTGGAGCTGCTTGAGTCGCCCGAACTAGGACGCAGTTTGCGGCTGGATGGCCACTTCATGACTTCCGAGGCAGACGAGTTCTTCTATCACGAGGCACTGGTCCATCCCGCCGCCATCGCCCACCCGGATCCCAAGCGCGCACTGATCGTGGGCGGCGGAGACGGTGGCGCCGCCGAAGAGTTGCTCAAGCATCCCAGCATCGAAGCCCTTACGTTGGTGGAGCTGGACGAGCAGGTGGTTGAGGTGGCGCGCTCCCACTTGCAAGCCATCAACAAAGGCGCTCTGGACGACCCCAGGGTTACGATGCGCATCCAGGACGGCGCCGAGTTTCTCGCTGCTGCAGAACCTGGTTTTGACCTCATCCTGCTGGACCTGACCGACCCCGAAACCCCTGCCGGCCCCTTGTACACGGAAGACTTCTTCCGCCAATGCCAGCGCGTATTGGCCCCGGGCGGCGCCCTGGTTTTGCATCTGGGATCGCCATTCCACGAGCGTGACCAGGTTCGCGGCATGGCACAGACCCTGCGGGCGGTGTTTTCGCAGGTTCATGGCTACGGCGTACATATACCGCTATACGGCGCCTACTGGGCACTGGCTGTGGTGTCGGATCAATTGAACCCGCTGTCACTAGACCCTGCCCAAGTGCAGGCTCGTATTGATGCACGAGGCATAGGCGATCTTCAGTACTACAACGCCGAAGTACATGGAGGTTTATTCGCTCTTCCGAACTATTATCGGGCGCTGCTGGAGCCGGCTTGACGTTGCCTGCTCACAACGATCCTGAGTAAATTTGCGCGTTTTCTTACGCGCTGCTGAATATTTAGTCGAGAATGGTTATCATTCGTGCTTTCGTTAATAACCAAGAAAGCACGAGGTCAACCGATGTTCCGTCAGAACGATATTCACCCTCCTCAGCGGTATAGCTTGCTGCACCTGGCTATTGTGGCCGCCCTGGCAACGCCGGGCATGGCAGCGGCCCAGACAGATGTGTCCGAGTTGGCGCCGGTACGCGTACAGGGTTCGGTACCGGCATTCAAACCCGAGGCAGTGCAATCGGTCAAATTCCAGGCGCCTTTGCTGGACACGCCACAGACCATCAACATCGTTCCGTCGGAAGTATTGAAGCAACAAGGCGCCCAGAGCCTGCAAGATGTGCTGAGCAACGTGCCCGGCATCACTTTTTCTGCCGGTGAAGGCAACGCCGGCTGGGGCGACATGTTCACCATACGCGGCTTCTCTGCCGAGCAAAGCATCACCATCGACGGTGTGCGGGACAGTGCGCTTTCCAGCCGCAACGACATCTACAACATGGAACAGGCCGAGGTCTATAAAGGCACGGGCTCTATCGAGTCGGGCGTTGCGTCGCTGGGCGGTTCGGTCAACCTCGTTACCAAGACACCCAAGCTGGATGATTTTTACGACTTCAATGTCGGAATGGGCACCGACAGCTATCGCCGGACCACCGCCGACCTGAACCATCAGTTGGGCGACACCACCGCCTTCCGCCTTAACCTGATGTATCACGAGAACGACATCGCCGGGCGAGGCCATAGCGATTTCGAGCGTTGGGGCGTCGCGCCTTCGCTGTCCTGGGGGCTGGGTACTGATACTCGGGTGACCGCCGCCTATTCGTACCAGAAGGACGAGAACACCCCCGACTGGGGTGTGCCGCTGGGTCGCGATGGCAAGCGCATGAGGGGTATCGGGCGTGACTACTGGGGCCAACTCGACAACGTCGATACGGAAGAGACGGAAACCAACACGGCCATGCTGCGCCTGGAGCACGACTTCAACGACAAGGTGTCTGTGCGCAATCAAACCCGCTGGTCGGAGACCAAGCGCTTTACGCTGATGACGACCGGGGGGCGCTTGCTGAACGCGCCGGGCGGGACCACGCAAGGGCAGATTATTGCCAGGAAGGGCAACAGCGATTATTGGGGCTATGACGCCAGCGGCAATGAAACCTACCCCACCGGCTACCTTGCGGTCCCCCGCCTTCAGAATTCCGCCAACGGCTACAAGGGCGAAATTATCGCCAATCAAACCGATTTGAACCTGGATTTCAATACCGGCAGCGTTCGCCATCAGATGGTCACGGGTGTTGAATTCTACGAGGAAAGCTATCGGAAAGATCCGTTTAGTCGCCTGGTGCCGGACATTAATGGCCAATACGCCGGCGCAAGTGGTCGCCGCGTCATCGACGTACGGGATCCCAGCACGCATTACTCTGGGGACTGGACAAGATTGAACAGCACCGACGAGAGCGGCGCCAAAGTCACCAACTGGGCGCTCTACGCCTACGATCAGATCAGCCTGAGCAAACAATGGGAAATTGCCGCCGGCTTGCGCTACGACAAGTACAAGGTCAAGTGGTATGACGAAGCGGGTCGTATACAACCGTTCGAGCAAAGCGACGGTTTATGGAGCGGTCGCTTGGGCCTTGTCTATAAGCCCGTGGAGTTCGGCAGCATCTATGTGTCGTACAGCCAGGCCGCACAGCCGTCAGCCGCGGCGGCGGCATCCCGAACCGGCGGTGGCGACCAAGATGGTGATGTCAGCAGCTACTCTCCAGGTAAGGCCTCCACCTGGGAGCTCGGAACAAAATGGGATTTGTTGGATGAGAAGCTATCGCTTACCGGCGCCATCTTCCAGGTGGAGCGCAGCAATCCGACTGATACAGACCCGGACAACCCCAACAGAACGACCCAACACAGCGGCAAGGAACGTGTGCGCGGCTTCGAGCTTGGCCTGGCCGGCAACATCACTCCAAAATGGTCAGCCTATGGCGGTTTCACGGTCTTGCGCAGCAAGGTCCTGGAAAATTCAGAACAGCCCTGGCAAGAAGGCGGCAAGATGAAAAACGTGCCGGACATGACCTTCAACCTGTGGAGCAACTATGCCTTCGACCACCAGTGGGATGCCGGCTTGGGTGCGCAGTACGTGGGCAAGCGCCGCTTCGTGGCCGGAAATTACACCGGCGACAGAGCACCCGGCGGGCGACAGTCAGCCGACGTATACGTGCCCAGCTACTGGCTGTTCAACGCCGCAGTCGGGTACAAGGTCAACAAGAACCTGGCCTTGCGCCTGAACGTCAACAACATCTTCGACACCTTCTACCTGCAACGGGGCACGGCCAGCTCGGACGGCTTCCAACTGTTCGGCATCCCGGGCGGTGGACGCACGCTGATGCTGAACGCCGAGGCCACGTTCTAAGCAACGCCTTGCATCTTTGCTAAAGTAGCCCTGCGCCATCATGCGTTTCGATGGCTCAGGGCTTTGTCGCTATGGCGGCCACAGGAAGACAACTTATGATGCTTACCATCCCCGACGTCCTTAGCGCGGCTCAAGTGCAGCAATGCCGTCAAATCCTGGCGCAAGCCAACTGGACTGATGGACGCAGCACCGCCGGCCATGTTGCCGTACACGCCAAGGACAACCTGCAGTTGAGCCTGGACGACCCCATCGCGCAAAAGCTGGGCGGCTTGATTCTGGACGCATTAAGCAAGAACCAGCGCTTCATTTCCGCCACCCTGCCCTTGCGCGTACTGCCACCACGGTTCAATCGCTACAGCGGTGGTGGGCATTACGGCAACCATATCGACAACGCTATTTTCGGCATACCGGGCACGCCGCAGCGCGTGCGCAGCGACATTTCGGCCACCCTGTTTTTCAACGATCCCGATGATTACGACGGCGGTGAACTGACCATCGAAGACAGTTATGGCGCGCATACTGTGAAGCTGCCGGCCGGACACCTGGTCGTTTACCCGGGGGCCAGCCTGCATCGCGTCACGCCGGTCACGCGCGGCGAACGCCTGGCGGCTTTTTTCTGGATTCAAAGCCTGGTCCGCGAGGACAACCGCCGCTCCATTCTGTGGGAACTGGACACCGCCATACAGCGGATCGGGCAGGATCGGGCGGATAGTCCCGCCCTGCCTCAACTGACCGGGGTTTATCACAACCTCATACGCGAATGGTCCGATACATGATGGCGACAGCCCCCTTCCAGCCGGCCCGTCCGCTCAAGGCCGACCATGGTTGACGAAGCTTTACCGCCCTTGGCGCAGATTCCGGCCAACATCGCGTCCGTCAACGACTACATCCCCTATGCCCGCGAGCGCATGTCGGCCGCAGCCTGGGCCTACGTCAGCGGCGGCGCAGCCGACGAACTGACCATGGCCGACAACGAGGCCGCGTTTCAACGCCTGCGCATACAGCCACGCGTGCTGGCTTGCCTGGCAGGCGCCAGCACCGAACTTGAACTCTTCGGCAGCCGCTTGCCTTATCCAATTTTGCTGGCACCCGTTGCCTACCAGCGTCTGGCGCATCATGATGGCGAGCTGGCCTCTGTCCTGGGTGCCTCGGCGCTGCGAGCGACCATGGTCGTCAGTACTCAGGCCAGCGTGACCCTGGAAGATCTGTCGGCGAGCGCGCAAAGCCCTTTGTGGTTTCAGCTATATATACAGCCGGACCGCGATTTCACGATAGCCTTGATAAGGCGCGCCGAGCAGGCCGGCTACCAGGCCCTGGTATTGACGGCCGATGCACCGGTCAATGGTGTGCGCAACCGCGAACAGCGCGCCGGCTTCAGCTTGCCCGAGCACATACAGGCCGCAAACCTGCGCGGCATGCGTCCCCCGCCCGCACAGCATGCGGCAGCTGGGGGCAGTGGCCTGTTTGGTGGTCCGCTGCCTGCTTTGGCCCCCACTTGGGAAGATCTTCGTTGGCTGGTCCAGCAGACCCGTCTGCCGGTGGTGCTCAAGGGCATCAACACCGCGCATGACGCGCAACAGGCGCTGGATAATGGCGCGGCAGGCCTGGTGGTTTCCAACCATGGCGGACGCACACTGGACACCCTGCCTGCTGCCATAGACGCCTTGCCCTCGGTTGTTCAGGCAGTGGCCGGTCGGGTGCCGGTGCTGCTGGATGGTGGCATCCGCCGTGGCACGGATGTCTTCAAGGCGCTGGCGCTGGGCGCCACGGCCACCTTGATCGGACGTCCTTATATATACGGGCTGGCTGCGGCCGGCGCACCCGGGGTGGCCCATGTGCTGCACATGTTGCGTACCGAACTGGAAGTCACCATGGCACTGGCTGGTCGGCCACGCTTGCACGACATCGACGCGTCGGCGGTAATGCGCTAAGGCCCATACCAGACGATAACCGTGCCCTTGACGAACACCGGCGCGGGCAACGCTCCCTTGCCGAGCACGCTATGCACCAGGTACATGGAACGGCCGGGATCCAGGCCGTTGAATGCTGCTGTCGTGACGCGACCACGCTCCAGCGGTACACAAGGACCGGTATCGCCCCAGCATAGACGGCTGTTTACCTGGGCCGAGCCGGCAGCCTCGACACGTGCATGCACGCTATGTATAACGACGGGGCTCGAGGCCGCCTGCAGCGCCGGGGGCGCAAATGCTACCCGCATCTCGGTCTGTGCATAGTTGATCGCCGGACTGACGACATCCTGGCTCCATGAAAATTGGCCGGCCGACGCAGGCGTGAATAGCGAAACCAACGCCAAGCCCAACAGACCTTGCAGCGCCCTTGCGCAGGACCTGCGCGCGATCATCATCGTCATAAAAAACCGTAGCCTGCCAGGCGGTCGTCGACCGCAACGGGCCCAGCATACACAAAAAAAGGCCCGCAAGCCTTGTAGCTTGCGGGCCCAACAACCTGACAAAAAGTCAGGCAGCACTGGCCTTATCGTCGTCGGAACAGACCGCTAAGCAGCGCCAACACGGCGAGGACGAGAAAAATAAAGAACAGAATCTGCGCGATGGACGCAGCACCTGCTGCAATACCGCCAAAGCCTAGAAAGGCTGCGATGATGGCGATAACAAAAAAAACTACGGCGTAATAAAGCATGTTCATTCCCCTTCTTAGTTATTTTCAGTGCTTGTATTGCTTACTGCCATAGGCCGAACGGCCTGCAACCGACTAGCGGTTCCTGTCGAAGAAATCCTTTACTTCGCGCTCTGCCTCTTCACGGGTACGACCATACTTCTCCTGAACCAGGCCGGTAAGTTGTTCGGCATTTCCATTGATCTTTGCCAGTTCGTCGTCGGTCAGGTCGCCCCAAACCACTTTGGCTTTACCCGCCAATTGCTTCCATTGACCTTCCAGTGTGTCTTTGTTCATACTGATCTCCTGGGTTGATTCATCTCTACCGTAGACGTGGCAAGAATAGCGGTCAACAGCAAAACCCGGCTAAATGTAACCATGCCCCCCATATCGCTGACACAGCAACAACTGCTAAACATTTTGGCAACGCGGTAACAATGACTAGCGTGCGGGCAAGCTGATAAACTGTGTATCCAACCAGTACTCCACAAACAGCATGCGGTACAGCGACCCTCTGAACAACCCCTGGTACTACCTGGACAACTTCGAAATTGTTCTGGACTGGGTGCGCCAGCGCTATCATGATTTACTGCTGCCCGAAGAAGCCGACTTCATCCGGAAATTCAGGCAAACGCCACGGCCTGCGCGAGCTCTGCTCGTGCGCATGATCATGCGCAAAGGTGACGTCTTTCGCGCCGACAAACTTCGGTATCCCGAAATTGGCTGCCCACTAGCGGCACTCGCCGCTCTGGCTGACACCGCTTGGGTCGATGCCAACCCTGCCCTGACCGTGGACGAGCTGTTTGGTTTGCTGCTGCGGTCCGAGCTTGGACAACTGCTGGCCCCGCTGCTTGCCAATACCGGCGTAGCGGGCGCAACCAAGGCTGCCCAGCGCCAGGCCCTGCTTGCACTGAACCTGGAGCCCAGGAGGCTCTTGCAGTGGGCCGAAAGCGCTGGCAAGCAGCCCGTTGTCGACCCGATCTACCGCCTGAATATCCGCGCCTTGTGCGACCGCCTACGCCTGATGTTTTTTGGCAATCTGCACCAGGACTGGACGGAATTCGTACTCGCCGACCTGGGCACCCACACCTACGAAGCGGTAAGCCTGGATGCTTCATCGCGTGCATTTCAGCAGCGCGAACAAATTGACGCCTACCTGCACCTGCATCAATGCCGGCAGGAACTGGACGAGGCCACAGACGCCGACGCCCTAAACATCTTGCTTGCACGCATACCGACAGAGCCCTACCCGAACGACTGGCTCGAAGAGCGGCGCAGCAAACTGCTGTTTCGCCTGGGCCGACATGCCGAGCGGCAACAACAGTGGAGTGTCGCGGAAAGCTGTTATCAGCGCAGCGCCTATCGCGAAGCCCGGACGCGCCGCATACGGGTGCTCGAGCGGAACCAGCAATACACCGCCGCACATGAATTGGCACAGCTGGCCCTGACCGACACAACAAACGACGCGGAACAACAGGCGGTTTTACGAATGATGCCCCGCCTGCAAAGACTTTGCGGCTACGCAAGCAAGAAAACCGCAAGCTGCCCAGGCATTGTGCGTATCGATGTGACGCTGCCGGCGCCGGCACAGACCACGCGTATAGAAGAAGAAGTACGCCAGCATCTGGCTGAGGATGCGGCGCCGGCCTTTTACGTTGAGAACGCACTGTTCAACTCCTTGTTTGGCCTGCTTTGCTGGGACACGCTCTTTGCCAGTGTGCCGGGAGCCTTCTTTCATCCCTTCCAGCACGGCCCTGCCGATTTGCTGCATGCGGACTTTCGCAAGCGGCGTCAGTCGCTCTTCGCTGAGCATTTCGACCAATTGCATACTGGTCAGTATCAGGAGACCATACGCTGCAATTTCGAGCGCAAGGCCGGTGTGCTGTCGCCCTTTGTTTATTGGGGCGCGCTGCCGGAGCAACTGCTGGATCTTGCGCTGGATTGCATTCCCGCCGCGCATTTGAAGGCGGCATTTGAACGTTTGCTGAACGACATACGAGGCAACCGGTCGGGCCTGCCCGACCTGATACAGTTCTGGCCGGAACAGCGCCGCTATCGCTTGATAGAAGTCAAAGGGCCCGGCGACCGCCTGCAGGACAATCAACTGCGTTGGCTGGACCACTTCAACCGGCACGGGGTTCCGGTCAGTGTGTGCTACGTGCAGCGCCCGGTTTCGTCATGAACTACACCGTGGCGGTAAGAAGTTTGTGCGAATTCACGGCGCGACGCGGCGATCTGGATCTGCGTTTCACGCCGGGACCATCCGCGTTGGAAGGCATGGAGGGGCACGCCGCGGTGCGTAGCAAACGGCCACCAACCTATCGGGCAGAAATTTCGCTAGCCGCTGATTATCGCAACTTGCATGTTCGCGGTCGGGCCGATGGCTATGATCCCGACCTGAACCGGCTTGAAGAGATCAAGACTTATCGCGGCAAGCTCGAGGCCATGCCGGCCAACCATCGGGCTCTGCATTGGGCGCAAGCCAAGATCTATGCCTATTTGTTATGCCGGCAGTTGCAGTTGAACCGCATCGCTGTCGCCCTGGTGTATTTTGATATCGGCGAACGCACGGAAACCCTCATCGTCGAAGACCATGAGGCGGCGTCGCTGGAGCAGCACTTCCAGCAGCACTGCGATTGCTTCATCGACTGGGCCGACCAGGAAATGCGCCACCGCCTGGCTCGCGACGCCGGCCTGGATGCCATGTCGTTTCCCTTTCCGGCCTTCCGGCCCGGCCAGCGCGACCTTTCCGTATCGGTGTACAAGTCCGCAAGGCAAGGCCGCCATCTGCTGGCCCAGGCGCCAACCGGCATTGGCAAGACCGCAGGCACCCTGTTTCCCGTACTCAAGGCCTGCCCGCGGGAAGGCATAGACAAGCTGTTCTATCTGACGGCCAAGACGTCCGGCCGCCAACTGGCGTTGGACGCCTTGGCACGGCTATCTGCCAAACCGCAAAACAGTGCAAACACCGGCATCCGCGTACTGGAGCTTACTGCTCGCGACAAGGCTTGCGAACATCCGGACAAGCAGTGCAACGGCGCATCGTGCCCGTTGGCGCAAGGGTTCTATGACAAACTGCCGGCAGCGCGCCAGGAAGCCGTGGACCTGGCCTTCCTGGACAAGACGGCCCTGCGGGCAGTGGGGCAGCGGCATCAGTTGTGCCCGTACTGGCTGACGCAAGAGCTCGCAAAATGGAGCGACGTCGTCGTGGGAGACTACAACTATTACTTCGACACCACGGCCATGCTCTACAGCCAGACGGTCAACAACGCATGGCGAGTCACTGTGCTGGCCGACGAGGCGCACAACCTGATCGAACGCGCGCGCAAAATGTACAGCGCCGAGCTGGACGAAGCGTGCCTGATCGCTGCGCAGCACAGCGCCCCGCCGTCGCTCAAAGCAGCCTTGACCTCACTGCTCAAGGCATGGCGTAAATCGTATCGCGATCAGGAGTCGCTCTATCAGGTCTACGACGGCATTCCCAAGGCGCTGCACAATGCGCTGCTACGCGCCAGCGGCATTGTCGGGGACTACCTGGCAGACCACCAGAGCGCTACCGACACGGCCCTGCAAACGCTTTACTTCGACATGCTGCACTTCCTGCGCCTGGCCGAGGTCTTTGCTTCGCATTCGATATTCGACATCACCTTGCTGCCGCGCACCGGTAGACGGCCATCGGGCGCGCGCCTGTGTTTGCGCAATATGGTGCCGGCACCCTTTCTCGAGCCGCGCTTTGCGGCCGCACATCATGCAGTGCTGTTTTCGGCCACACTCAGCCCCTGCACGTTTTATCGCGATACCCTGGGGATGCCCGAGGATGCCGCCTGGGTAGATGTAGACACGCCCTTCCGTGCGGAACAATTGCGTGTCATCGTCCAGCGCCAGATATCGACCCGCTATCAGCATCGCTCGCAATCCATTGCACCCATTACCGCGCTGATGGCCCGGCAGTATCGACACCATCCGGGCAACTATCTAAGCTATTTCAGCAGTTTCGACTACCTGAGCCAGGTGATGGACGAGTTCGCGCGCAGCTACCCGGAAATCCCGATCTGGGATCAGTCGCGCGCCATGCAGGAGACCGACAAGGACGCCTTCCTGCAGCGCTTTCAGGAAGACAGCTGCGGCATAGGCTTTGCCGTGCTGGGGGGCGCCTTTGCCGAAGGCATAGACTTGCCCGGCCGGAAACTGATAGGGGCATTCGTTTCCACCCTGGGCCTGCCCCAGATGAACCCGGTGAATGAAGCGCTAAAAGACAGCATGGGCAGCATCTTTGGCAGCCGGCATGCCTATGACTACGCCTACCTGTATCCCGGTTTGCAGAAAGTGGTGCAGGCTGCGGGGCGAGTCATACGGACCGATACCGACGTAGGCGTCGTCCACCTGATCGATGACCGCTATGCGCAAGCGCGTGTACGCCGCCTTTTTCCGCGCTGGTGGCGGGTAGAATACGCCGATCAGACTATGGACGAAGGTGTATTGATTTCATGAAAGCGGCAATCAGACCGTGGGCTCTTTCCGGCGGTGCTGCCGTGGCGGTCGGCTTTGCGCGGTTCGCGTATGCGCTGATCCTGCCTGCCATGAAGACCGATCTGCAGCTTAACTATGCACAGGCAGGCTGGCTTAATACCGCCAATGCGCTGGGCTACTTGCTGGGGGCGCTGATCACCATCGCCGTCGTCGCCCGTGTGGGAAATCGACGCCTGTTCGTGGGCGGCCTGGCGCTTACCACCCTGGCCCTGATCGCCAATGGCTGGACGCACAACTTCGAACTGCTGACCTTGTTTCGCTTTCTGGCTGGCTTCGGCGCTGCCGGCGCCTTCATTTGTGGCGGCGTCTTGTCCGGTGTCCTGGGCACGCGTGCCATCGTTATTTTCTTTAGTGGCGGCGGCATCGGCATGCTGGTTACCGGCGCGCTGCTGCCGTGGCTGTTCGAATATGCCGGCCCCGGCTCCTGGCCGTGGGCATGGATGGCGATGGGCGCCATTTGCGTTCCGCTGTCGCTGGCCGCGATCGCCGCCATGCGAGACATCGCAGAACCCTCGCAAGCTGGCTCTTACGCCAAATGGCCATGGCGACCCTGCGTGCCGGAATTCACGGCCTATTTTCTGTTCGGGCTGGGCTACATCGCGTATGTGACTTTCATTGTGGCATGGGTGGGCGCCAATCCCGTTGGCAGCCTGTCGCAGGCCGCCATCACTTCCGTCATGTGGAGCTTGCTGGGCTTCATGACCCTGATGGCACCGATGCTATGGCGCCGCGTGTTCAATGGTCGCCATGATGGTGTACCCATGGCGGCGTCCATGATGGTGCTGGCGGTGGGTGCGGCGCTGCCGCTGATGGTGCCCAGCATCGCCGGTGTGTGGCTGTCGGCCGCGCTGGTGGGTTCCAGCGTATTCATGGTGCCTTCCGCAGCAACGGGTTTTGTCAAAACCAACTTGCCGCCGCCGGCCTGGGGCGGTGCGCTGGCCGTTGCCACCAGCTTGTTCGCCATCGGCCAGACTATCGGTCCCGTCGCAGCCGGCTGGGTCAGTGACCTTTCCGGCTCCCTGTCCATGGGTCTGAGCGTCTCGGCAGGTGTCCTGGTGGTCGGCGCGCTGATCGCATTGCTGCAGAAACCGGTACAAACGCCAGCAGCCCAAGTGGCAGCGTCCTAGTATCCTTGCAGGATGATCAAAGCGCTGTACAACATCGCCGGGACCATCGCCTTGATACTGGCTATCGCCGGGATCTTCCTGCCTCTGCTGCCCACCACGCCCTTTTTGTTGCTGGCATCGGCCTGTTACCTGCGCGGCTCCGAACGCTTGCATCGATGGCTGCTTACCCACCACATGATCGGCCCATACCTGGCCAACATTCAGTCCGGGCGGGGCATCCCCATGCGCGCGAAAATCCTGGCGCTGGTATTTCTGTGGGTATCCCTGGCCGTGTCGGCCTGGCTTATTCCGATCTTGTGGGTGCGACTGCTATTATTAGTGCCCGGCATAGGCACCAGTGTGTATTTATTGCGCATGAAGACCTCCATGCCGGATAGCGCTTCGTAATCGCGGACGATCACCGCCGTTCGCGCAGAAGCGAGCGCAACATATCGTATTATTGAGGCTGTATCACAACAACCTATTCTCCCCCGCCCTAGATGTCATTAGTTTTTATTCTTGCCTTGCCATTCGCAGGCAGTATCCTTGCTGCCCTGCTACCCGCGAATGCCCGCAAGCTGGAAGCATGGTTGGCGGGCGGTATTGCCATCGCCTGTGCCGTGATGGTGTTCACCCAGTTGCCCAGCGTGGTCGACGCACGTGTCATCAAGACCACGGTGGCGTGGATTCCGCAACTCGGTGTGGACCTGACCCTGAGGCTGGACGGATACTCGTGGTTGTTCGCGATGATCATCACGACGATGGGCGCGCTCATCGTGCTTTACGCCCGATACTATCTGTCGCCCCAAGATCCTGTCCCCCGGTTTTTCTCATTTTTCCTGGCGTTCATGGGTTCGATGCTGGGCATCGTGATGTCGGGCAACCTGATACAACTGGTGGTGTTCTGGGAACTGACCAGCCTGTCATCGTTCATGCTGATCGCCTATTGGCATCACCGGCTTGATGCGCGCCGCGGCGCCCGCATGTCGCTGATCATTACGGGCGCAGGCGGCCTTTGCCTATTGGCCGGCATGTTGATGCTGGGCCAGGTGGTAGGCAGCTATGACCTGGACGAGGTACTGGCATCGGGCGACCTGGTCCGCACCCATCCGTGGTACTTGGCCATACTGATACTGGTCGCACTGGGCGCCTTGTCCAAAAGCGCTCAATTTCCCTTCCACGTCTGGCTGCCCAACGCGATGGCGGCGCCCACACCGGTGTCCGCCTACCTGCATTCGGCCACTATGGTCAAGGCAGGGGTGTTCCTGCTTGCACGACTGTGGCCGGTATTGGCCGGAACAGACGAATGGATGTGGATTATCGGCACCGCCGGACTGGTATCGCTGGTGCTGGGTGCCTATGCGGCGACTTTCCAGATGGACATGAAAGGCGTACTGGCCTATTCCACCATCAGCCACCTCGGTCTGATCACCCTGCTGCTGGGCCTGCAAACCAAACTGGCCCTGATTGCTGCCGTGTTCCATATGGTCAACCACGCCACCTTCAAGGCTTCCTTATTCATGGCTGCCGGCATCGTCGACCACGAGACCGGCACCCGAGATCTGAGCCGGCTGTCGGGGCTATACCGAAGCATGCCTATCACTGCCACGCTGGCTGTGGTCGCGGCCGCATCGATGGCCGGTGTGCCGCTGCTTAATGGTTTTCTTTCGAAGGAAATGTTCTTCACTGAAACCGTGTTCATGACGGGCAACTGGTTCAATCGCTACGGATTGCCGGCCGCTGCGCTGGTCTTTGGCATCTTCAGCGTGGCCTATTCCTTGCGTTTCATTATGCAGGTGTTTTTCGGTCCCGCGCCACGCGATCTGCCGCGCGATCCCCATGAGCCGCCGCTACTCATGCTGATACCCAGCGGCATTTTGGTCTTGATCTGCCTGGTAGTGGGCATGTTACCCGCCATTACGCTCGGACCCTTCCTGCACAATGCCACTCAGGCCTTGCTGGGCTCGGCCACGCCCCATTACGACCTGCGCATCTGGCATGGCTTCAATTTGCCCCTGATGATGAGCTTGCTTGCCCTGATAGGCGGCATCGCGCTGCTGCGACTGCTGCGTCACCGCGATCGCACGCGGCCCGGCAAGACACCACTGATCTATATTTTTGATGGTCGTCGCAGCTTCGAAGCGCTACTTGAACTAGTCGATACCGCTTCAGTCATCGTCCTTGGCTGGACACGCTCGCCACGACTGCAATTGCAATTGCTGATCGTCGTACTGCTGACCTTCCTGGTTGCCATGCTGCCCCTGCTGGGCAGCGAATGGCTGCAACCGGTTATCTCGACACCCGCGCACCCGATGTTCGCACTGATGTGGATAGCCGGTGGCGCCTGCGCTATCGCCGCAGCACGTAAGGCGAAGTATCACCGTGCCATGTCGCTGCTGCTGACCGGCGGCGCAGGGCTGGTTACTGCCTTGACCTTTGCTTGGCTGTCCGCTCCGGACTTGGCCCTCACCCAGTTGGCCGTTGAAGTCGTCACCCTGGTCCTTATCTTGCTGGGGCTGCGCTGGCTGCCGCCGCGCGTGGCCGCCGACGATGGCCCTCCGCCGCTACAGAGCGCTTTGCGGGCGTTTGTGCGGCGCTTTCGCGACCTCATCATCGCCATCATCAGTGGTGCGGGGCTGGCGGCCATTGCCTATGCGGTATTCACCCGTCCGCATCCTGGGGGAATTTCATCATTCTTTGTCGAGCAGGCCATACCTTTCGGCGGTGGCGCGAACGTCGTCAACGTCATCCTGGTGGACTTCCGAGGCTTTGACACCTTCGGTGAAATCACCGTGCTCGGCATCGTCGCATTGACCGTATACGCGCTGCTGCGCCGTTTCCGTCCGCCACCCGAGAGCATGACCCTGCCCCGGGCGCGCCGGCGCATATTGGATACCAGCCGGCTGGTTGATCGATTTGCAGAGCCGGATCCGAAGGCGCTCGTGCCCGACGGCGTCATGAAGATACCGGCTGTGCTGGTCCGATTGCTGTTGCCGCTGGCTGTGCTGATTTCCCTCTACTTCCTGATACGCGGCCATAACTTGCCGGGCGGCGGTTTCGTTGGCGGGCTCATCATGGCCACGGCCATCATCCTGCAGTACATGGTGGGTGGCGTGATCTGGGTCGAAGCACGTCCGCGCATCCATCCTCAATATTGGTTGGCGGTGGGCCTCTTGGCAGCCGGTGGCGCGGCGATGTCAGCCTGGTGGGCGGCGCGTCCGTTGCTGGCAGCCATCAGCCGGGACTTCCACGTACCGCTGATCGGGCACGTGCATCTGTCCACCGTGCTGTTATTCGACATTGGTGTGTATATGCTGGTTGTGGGGGCAACGGTGCTGATGCTGGTTGCGCTGGCCCACCAATCGCTGCGGCTATACCGCAAGCCCGCGGCTGCCCCGGCGGTTCAAGCACTACCCGAAGCAGGAGAGGCCTGATGGAAATAATATTGGCCATGGCCATAGGGGTGCTGGCCGGATCCGGCATCTGGCTGCTGCTGCGCCCACGAACCTTCCAGGTCATCATGGGCCTGTCCTTGATCTCGTATGCCGTCAATCTTTTCATCTTCGGCATGGGACGTGTGAAGCTGGGCTCACCGCCCGTCATCAATACCGACTGGGCGGCCGACGCCACGCAATATGCTGACCCCTTGCCGCAAGCCCTGGTATTGACGGCCATTGTCATCGGCTTTGCCACCACGGCGTTGTTCCTGGTCGTGCTGCTGGCTTCGCGCGGGCTTTCCGACACCGACCACGTCGATGGACAGGAGCCGCCGCAATGAGCGAATGGCTGAAGCACCTGCCCATACTTCCGGTTATCCTGCCCTTGGTAGCCGGTGCCGGCATGCTGTTGCTGAACGACGCCCATCGTCGTGGCCGCCTGGTCCTGGGCTTTGCCTCCATCGTTGCCCAGCTGTATTGCGCCGTCATGCTGCTCAGCATGGCTTACGGCCATACGCCCAGCAACTGGCCCGACGGCGTGGGCGTGTATCTGCTGGGCGACTGGCGCGCGCCTTTTGGCATCGTGGCCGTGGTCGACAAGCTGTCGACCCTGATGTTGCTGCTTACCGCCGTGATGGGATTGACGACGTGGGTCTATGCCACGGCCCGCTGGGACAGGGCCGGCGTGCACTTTCACCCCCTCTTTCAGTTCCTGATGATGGGCTTGAACGGCGCCTTCCTTACTGGCGACCTGTTCAACCTGTTCGTCTTCTTCGAGGTGCTGCTGGCAGCCTCGTATGGCTTGCTGTTGCACGGCTCGGGCAAGCAGCGCGTTGCCGCCGGCTTGCACTACATAGTCGTCAACCTGCTTGCCGCCTTCCTGCTTTTGATCGCCATGGCGCTGATCTACGGCGTAACCGGCACACTTAACATGGCCGATCTGGCCGGCCGCGCCGGACAGTTGGCTGGTTCTGAACGCAGCCTATTCGAAGCGGGTGCCGCCATATTGGGGGTGGCCTTCCTGATCAAGGCCGCTGCCTGGCCGCTGAACTTCTGGCTGCCGGCGGCCTACGCCAACGCCAGCGCACCGGTGGCCGCCTTCTTCGCCATCATGACCAAGGTCGGCATCTATGCCTTGCTGCGCATAGGCTCGCTGTTGATACCTACCGGTGCGCCCGCCGCCTTCGGGGGCGAGTGGATGTTTCCATTGGGCATGGCGACCCTGGCCTTTGGCACCATAGGTGTGCTTGCCGCTCCCCAAACTGAACGCCAGGCCGGCTACTGCGTGATCATTTCTTCGGGCATATTGCTCGCGGCACTTGGCATGCCGGGCGTCACCATGACCGGGCCTGCCCTGTTTTATCTGATCACTTCCGTGCTGGCGCTGGGCGCCCTGTTCATGCTGCTGGAGATGATCGCAAGGACGCAATCCTTTGGTGCCGACCTGCTCGCTATTTCGCTCGAAGCGT
This sequence comes from Pollutimonas thiosulfatoxidans, assembly GCF_004022565.1. Classification (NCBI taxonomy): domain Bacteria; kingdom Pseudomonadati; phylum Pseudomonadota; class Betaproteobacteria; order Burkholderiales; family Alcaligenaceae; genus Pollutimonas; species Pollutimonas thiosulfatoxidans. The sequence continues at coordinate 703,400 of NZ_CP022987.1, read as the reverse complement.
TCGACCTGGAGGACCCCGAGTCTCCTAATCGATCCGACGATGTCGTGGGGGTCGCCATTCCCGCCGCGATGGCCTTCCTGGGCATGGCCTTTATCGCTTGCGCACTGCTCATTGCCGGCTTGCCGCCGCTATCGGGCTTTGTTGCCAAGTTCGCCTTGCTCTCGGCAGCTCTGGAAACGCCCATCGGCGACACACCGTCGATGGCCGCCTGGTCACTGGTGATAGGCATGCTGGTGTCTGGTCTGGCTTGTATCATCGCGCTAAGCCGCAGCGGCATACGTCTGTTCTGGACCCCTGAAGACACCGTCATCCCGCGCCTGCGCATAAGCGAAGCGGCCCCCGTCGCGGCCCTGATACTGGCCTGCGTCGGCCTCGCCTTCTGGGCCGGCCCCGCCATGAACTACCTGGGCCAGACTGCCAGCTACCTCGATAGGCCGGCGTCCTACGTTAACGCGGTGCTCAATCAGAATACCAGTCGGGCTATCGAACCGGAGGCAGGGTCATGAAGCGCCATCTGCACCGGCTTACTTTGCCCTTGGCGCTTCTTGCCTTGTGGTTGCTGTTGAACGACAGCGTATCGCCGGGCCAAATTGCGCTGGGCGGCGGCATCGCCATCGCGCTGACGCTGGCGCTAAGCGCTTCGAAGCTGCGCCCATTGCGGGCCCGGCCCAAGCATGTGTGGACCATGCTTTGTCTGATCTGGCACGTGGCGGTAGATATAGCCCGGTCAAACATCGCGGTGGCCCGCATCATTTTAATGGGCGAGCAAGCCCAGGCGACGTCAGGGTTTCTTAAGATTCCCTTGCGCATGCGCGACGCTCATGGCCTGGCCGCCTTAGCCTGCATCGTGACCTATACGCCGGGAACAGTATGGTCGGATTACTCCGACGTCGAGAATGTGCTGACCTTGCACGTGCTGGACCTGAAGGACGAAAGCGAGTGGCTGCACACCATACAGGAACGCTATGAACGTCCATTGATGGAGATCTTTGAATGAGTACGCTTGTTTACTGGGCGGCCACCTTCGCCCTGGGCTGCTACGTGATCGCGGTTGTCTTGTCCGTACTGCGCATGTTGCGCGGCCCATCATCACCTGACCGGGTATTGGCCCTGGACACCATGTATATCAATGGCATGTTGATCCTGCTGGTACTGGGCTTGCAGTTCAATTCGGGACTGTATTTCGACATCGCACTTCTGATCAGCATGTTCGGTTTTGTTGGGTCGGTTGCCTTGGCTAAATTCCTGCTGCGCGGCGAGGTCATCGAACCATGATTCCAGCATTGCCTTTCTGGATTGCCATCCCGGTGGCGCTATTGCTGGTCATCAGCGGCCTGATTACTGTGATCGGTTCGCTGGGCTTGCTGCGACTACCCGGCTTCTACCAGCGCATCCATGCCCCTACGCTGGGCAACACCCTGGGCGTATTCTGTGTCCTGCTTGCCTCCATCCTGGCGTCCTCCTACATAGAGCAGCGCGTTGTCGTGCACCAGATACTCATCACCGTTTTCCTGGTCATTACCTCGCCCGTCACTGCCATGCTGCTCATGCGTGCAGCGATCAAGCGTAAAGAGCGCGACACCGCTTCCGGAGGCGACGCCATGCCGGCGGCATCCCGGGGGGTTCGACACAAGTAGACGGCACCAACCGCGGAAACGTTCACTTACACTGGCCCGCGTAAGCACTAATATACTGGTTGCAGGCTCTTCGCTTAGAAGAACTTCAACCATAAGGAGTACGTATATGATGCTTACTCAAACCAGGCGACAACCCCGGCTTAGCCTAGCCATGATCGCGCTTAGCGCCCTGCTGTGCGCGCCTGCCGCCTTCGCGGCCAGCAGCAGCCCCGGCACCGAGGCCGACATCGAGGCACGCTACCGCCTTGACGTGGAGCGCTGCAATACCGGGCAGACTCATCAGGACAAGGCCACCTGCCTGCGCGAGGCCGGTGCGGCCCGCGAAGAGGCGCAGCGCAATCGATTGACTCACGGCAATGAAGCTTATGCGCAGAATCAGCGTGAGCGCTGCAATGCCCTGCCGATCAACGAGCGCGAGGACTGCCTGCTGCAAATGTCCGGGGCCAGCACTCAGACCCAAGGCAGCGTTGAGGGCGGCGGTGTCCTGCGTCAAACCACGATTACCGTTCCAGCGGCTCCGGCTACGTCAACGGGTGCAGCGCAAGGCACCATGCCGGGTGCGACGGCGCCAGGCATCACCACGACGCCGGCGAATCCGCCCAGTCTGCCCGCACCGGCCTTAGCGCCCAATCCGCCACCAGTGGTTCCCGCGCCTTCTCTGGCACCCACCTCGCAACCCAGCCCCGCAGTGGTGCCGGGAACCGGGCTGGCCAAATAGTCTTCAGAGCGCGGCACACCGCATAGCAAAATCGGCCCCCACATGATTTCTGTGGGGGCCGACTTTTTTACAGTTCCATCTGCATGCCCATTTCAACCACACGATTGGGTGGAATGCGATAAAAACGCGTGGTGCCGCTGGCATTGCGGGCCATGACGGCAAAAAGCCGTCGACGCCAGGCGCGATGCAGCGGCTGCCGTCGCACTACGATGGCGGTCCGGGACAGAAAATATGAAGTCTGCATCGGATCAAGATTAAGCTGCGGATGCGCCGCCCAAATCTGCTCCAGCAGTTGCGGCACATTGGGTTCCTGCTTGAACCCCCAGCGTCCGACAGCCTGCCAGCTGCTGGCGCTTTGCTGTTCCAGCGTGTAGCGCTCCGACTCAAAAATGTAGGGCACGTCAGCGCTTTGCACCGTCAGAAACAGCACTTGTTCGTGCAGCACCTTGTTGTGCTTCAAATTATGCAGCAAGGCCGGGGGCACCGTGTTGGCTATCATGCTCATGAACACCGCTGTGCCCGGCACACGAGTAGGCGGGTACGCCTCCAGCGACTCCATGAAAGACTTCAGTGGCTGGTGGTCGCCGGACAAGGTCTCGTGGATGCGCTCGCGGCCCTGCTTCCAGGTGATCATCAAGGTCAGCAGCGCGGCGCCTATCATCAAGGGCAGCCAACCTCCCTCGAAAAACTTCAAGGCATTAGCCGACAGCAGCAGCGCGTCGACCAGCAGAAACACACTAAGCAATGTTAGCCACAGCCAACGGCGATACCCGCGGGTGCCACGCGGCAACACGAAAAAAGCCAGCAGCGACGTCATGAGCATGGTGCCCGTCACCGCGAAGCCATAGGCACTTGCCAGCTCGCCGGACGATCCAAAACTTACCACCAGTACCAGTACGGCAATAAAAAGTAGTGCATTCACCCGTGGAAGATACACCTGACCCTCTTCGCGGGCCGAGGTATGAAGAATGATCATGCGCGGCCAGAATCCCAGCTGCACTGCCTGCCGTGTCGCCGAGAAGGCACCTGAAATCACCGACTGCGAGGCGATGATGGCGGCGATCGTCGCCAGACACACCAGAGGTGCCAGCGCCCACGCGGGGGCCAACATGAAGAACGGATCTGTCATCGCCGCAGGCTGGGCCAGGACCAAGGCACCCTGCCCAAAATAACAAAGCACCAAGCCCGGAAGCACCATGCCGAACCAGGCGCGGCGGACCGTGGACCGACCGAAATGGCCCATGTCGGCATAGAGCGTCTCGGCGCCGGTGACCGCCAGCACGATAGCGCCGAACAGAGCATAGACTTCCCATGGTGCCCGAGCCATAAAGCTGTAGGCCCACCACGGATTGAGCGCCAGCAGAATTTCCGGGCTTTGCGCAATGCGCCACGCGCCCAATACCCCCAGAACCAGGAACCACACCAGCATGATGGGACCAAACAATTTACCCATGGCCCCGGTGCCGCGAGACTGTATGGCAAACAGGCCAGCCAGGACGGCCACGGCCATCGGCACAACCCAGGACGCCATGCCGGGCGACAGCAAGCTGATGCCTTCGATGGCGGAAAGCACGGAGATGGCTGGGGTGATGACGCTATCGCCATAAAAAAGCCCGGCACCAATCAGCCCCAGGATAATCAGCCGCCAGCGTCTGGCGCCGCTGGCGCCACGCAAGGCAAGTTCCAGCAAGGCCATGGTACCGCCCTCGCCCTTGTTGTCTGCGCGCAAGATAACAGTGACGTACTTGATGGACACCACGAACATCAGCGTCCAGAAGAACAGCGACAGCAAACCAAGGATATCGGCGCGGGCATGGCTGCTCATCAGCAGCAGGGACGCCTTGATGGCATAAAGGGGGCTGGTGCCGATGTCGCCATACACGACGCCCAGCGCGCCCATGATAAGCAGCGCGCGTGGCGACGCGTCCGGTCGGGTAGTGGCGTGCTGCACAGTCGTCATCGATGCCTGCTCTATTCTTGTCTTTTCAATTTTGCGCCTATGCGCGGCCCTGGGAATACGACAGTGACGCGCGTCCCCGGGAAGTCGGGCTGGCTGTTCAGGCTCCACCACGCTCCGTGGGCCCTGGCGATCTCGCGCACAATAGCCAAGCCCAGGCCCGACCCTTCCACGCCTACTCGCGAAGAACGATAGAAGGCCTCAAAGACGCGGGCGGCATCATCTTGCGCAATGCCGGGTCCATTATCTTCGACAGAGAGCGAAGGCGGATTGGCCCCGACCTTCAGGTTGATTTCCGTGGCTCCCGTGCCATAGCGCAAGGCGTTGTCGATAAGGTTGCTAAGCAGCTCTTCCAGCAGGATGGAGTCAACATCGACCCAGACCGGCGTCTCGGGCGCGAATAGATTGACTTCGATCTGCTTGCGGCGTGCCAAGGGTATCCATTCAGCAGCGCTGACTCGCACCCACTCGCATAGGTCAGTGCGCACGAAGCTGTCTTGCGGGCGGGTAGAGGAGTCTGCCCGCGCCAGAACCAGCAGTTGCTGGCCCAGCCGTATCATTCTGTCGGTAACCAGCTTGATGCGCTCGGCACGCTCGCGCACGTCGTCCGGCAGATTGCGCGTCAGCATCAGTTCAAGCTCCAGCTTCAGCCCAGTCAGCGGCGTGCGCAACTGGTGTGCCGCGTGGCCGATAAAGCGACGCTGCGCCTGCATGGAATCATCCAGACGCAGCAACAAGTCGTTGAAATGCGCCACCATCGGAGCGACCTCGCTGGGCAGGCCCCCTGCATCCAGCGGCTGGAGGTCTTCGATGGAACGTTGATTGATTTCCTGGGAAAGTCGGTTGATGGAAGCCAGCCCCGAGCGCACACCCGAGATCAGCACCCAGGCAAACACGGAAACCAGCGCCACTTGGCTGATGACCATGGTCCAGAAAATGTCTTGCAGCAGCCAGGCCTCCAGGCTCATCTTGCGCGTCATCACCCAGGTGGCGGAGATATCCAGCAGCACCAGGACAACCACGGCGGGGAACAGGCGAAGAACCAGGCGGCGGGCGAGCGATCCCGGCGGCATCCAGGCCTTTCTTAATTTATCCAGCACTTTCGGTATCAAGCAGATAGCCGAAGCCGCGTATCGTCTGTATACCGGCGCCCGTGCCTTCCAGCCGCTTGCGCAAGCGATACACATAGACTTCGACGGCGTTCTCGCTGAAGTCAGCATCCCAGGCCGATAGCGAATTGACGATCTGTCGCTTGGTGACTACACGGCCAGCGCGCGCCATGAGCATCTCGAGTACCGACAGTTCGCGCACCGACAAGGCCAGACGATTGCCGTTGGCCCGCACTTCCCGTCCGACGGAATCGAATACCAGGCAACCGGCTTCGATCAACGGGCGGGCCTGCCCGGCGCGACGCCGTCCGAACGCGCGTACGCGAGCTGCCAATTCGGCAAGCTCGAACGGCTTGGTGACGTAATCGTCGGCGCCCGCATCCAGCCCCGCCACGCGGTCCTCCACGCCATCACGCGCGGTAAGTATCAGTACAGGCACTTGTTCGTTGTTGGCGCGCAATTGGCGCAAAACCTCCAGGCCACTTAGACCCGGAAGGTTCAGATCGAGCAGCAGCAGGTCGTAGCTTTGTCCGGCCACGGCGCCGGCAACCTGTTCACCGGCGGTAAGCCAGTCGACTGCATAACCTTGTTCGACCAGGAACTCTTGCAAGGCATGGCCCAAGGTCGTGTCGTCTTCGATTACTAGAACTCGCATGCTGTGATTCTAGCTCGAAGACTGACCCGCCGGTATAAATGCCCGCACACCCACGCCGGCGTTACAAGCCTGACGCGGCATTGTCGGCGGGTCGGGTAATGAAGCCCAACTTCTTCAAGCCGGCAGCCTTGGCGCTGCTCATCACCTGTGCGAGCACCTCGTAACGGGTGTTCAGGTCGGCACGGATGCGAAGTTCGGGTTGCGGTTCCAGAGCAGCCTGGCCGGCGAATTTGCTGGTCAACTGGTCGATGCTCACGGCCTCTTCGTTCCAGAACAACTGGCCCTGGGCGTCCACTGCCAGGTCGATCACCACCGGCTCCTGTTGAACCGGCTGGGCGCTGGCCTGGGGCACATTGATCTTGATCGAATGGCTAAGCAGCGGTGCGGTAATGATGAAGATCACCAGCAGCACCAGCATCACGTCGATCAGCGGCACCATGTTGATCTCGGCCATGGTATGGGTGGTGCCCTTGCTGTTGTCGAAGCTTCCAAATGCCATGGCTTACTCGCTTTTGGACGCGGCCAGCGTCACATGTCGCACCTTGCCGGACGATTCAAACGCCTGTTGCCCGGTGGATAGGAAAGTAAACAAATCATGCGCGAAGGCATCCAGCCTGGCCAGATATACGCGATTGCCGCGGACAAAGCCGTTATAGGCCAGCACGGCGGGAATCGCCACTGCCAACCCCAATCCGGTCATGATCAGGGCCTCGCCCACCGGCGTGGCGATGCGGTTTACCGTCACGCCATCGGCCAGGCCGATGCCGATCAGTGCGTGATAGACGCCCCACACCGTGCCGAACAGGCCAACGAACGGAGCCGTCGACCCTATTGAGGCCAGCACCGTCAGTCCGTTCTCAAGCTTGGCAGTTTCTTCATCGATGACCTTGCGTATGGTGCGGGTCACGAACGCGCCAGTGGACCCCTTCTCTTCCAGCTTCATCGCGCCATACTTGGCATGATGGTTGCGCGCATGAATGGCGTGGCTGGCCACATGAGCGAAGGGTTCGGAAGCGCCGTGCGTGGTGATCTCGTTCTCGACCTGCTCCAGCGAGCTGGCTGCCCAGAACTCTCGCAGGAACTTATTCGATCTGCTTCGTATGCGCGCATTCAGATAAGACTTGACGAAAATGAGGTACCAGCTCGTCAGCGACATAAGCACCAAAATGGCGAACAAAGATTTGCCCACCACATCGCTTTCCGAAATGAAATGCAGCATGCCGCCCTGCGCCACGTCGGCGGCAGTCGTACCCATTTGGGCGACGGGCGGCACGGCGGCTGCACTGGCGGCGGCCAGGTCCGTCGCAGCGGCCGCCGCCGACTGTGCAGCCGGTGCCGTGTCGGCAAGCTGGCCTAGCACCTGCAGCGCACTGTTAAGCAAATCCAGCATAGCTTGTGTCCTATAAAACGAAATCAAAAGGGATGTCGGCCATCGCGCGATAGGCAACGCCGTTTTCGGTATATGGCTTGAAACGCGCCTTGCTCGCCGCTGTCACGGCCGCTTCGTCCAGGCGCTCATGGCCGGACGACTTGCGTACGGTAACGTCCAGCACGGAACCTTGGGGCGAGATCAACACCCGCACAACAACACGGCCCTGCTCGCCACGACGCTCTGAGGCCCGCGGATAAACAGGTGCAGGTCGGCGCCCCAGGTAATCCACCTTGCCGATCATGCGTGGTCGGTCCGGATCCACCGGCTTCTCGGGTGCCTTGGGAACGGCTGGCGCAACAGTTCTGGCGACCGGTTGCGCAGGTGGCCGGCTAACCGGCTTGGGCGCCGGCTTCACCACGGGCTTGGGGCGCGGCTTGGGCTCAGGCTTGGGTTTGGGTTTGGGCTCCGGCTTGGGCGGAGGCGGCGGCTCGGGCGTGATGGCTTCAGGCTCGGGCTCTTCGATGACCGGCTCGGGTTCGGGTTCGGGTTCGGGTTCGGGTTCGGGTTTAGGCTCGATGACGGGCTCGGGCTCAATAATAGGCTCTGGCTCGACGACCGGCTCCGGTTCGATGATGGGGTCGGGTTCGATGATGGGCTCGGGCTCTGGAATCTCGGGCAAGGCTTCCGGCGCTGCGTCGACCACCTCGTCGTCGATCTCTACAAATCGCACCTCAACCGCCTCGGGTAGTTCGATCTCTGGCTTGCTGGGCGGCGAGACGAGAATGGCGCCCAGCACCGCCAAATGCAAGCCGGCCGCCACGACGGCGCCCACAGCCTTCACAATGAAGGCACGGTGGCTCGGTTGAACACGAAAACGCGACATGAATCCCGAATTGAAAAAGTGGCACAGCGTCAGTATCGTGCACAAACAGCTGCTGCTTGAAAGAGGCACAGATATTAACAGTAATGCGAACTATTCGCAATATTATCGAGCCCGCTTTTAGAAGGTTCTTAGTCGGGCCGGGTTCCGCATTCACGCAACAAAAAAGGCACCTAAGTTTCCTTAAGTGCCTTCTTGCTGATATCTATACGCTTGCAATGCCTGGTGGGTGCTGACGGGTTCGAACCGCCGACCTACGCCTTGTAAGGGCGCCGCTCTACCAACTGAGCTAAGCACCCAATTCGGGTGTGCATTAACCGCCTGCACTTATCCTATTGGGGCCACCTTTATGGGGCTGACTGCATTTGGCTTAACCTCTGGCTTAACCGCAATAAATGCTAGCGCCACCAAACGCTGTAAAGTCAAAAATTATACTTCATCAGCTTTGGCATTGCAAACCAAGCGTCTTAGTTTACAGCGTCTTTCAGTGCCTTACCCGGACGGAACTTGGGTACCTTGGCCTTCTTGATTTTGATGGCTTCGCCAGTACGTGGGTTGCGGCCAGTACGAGCTGCGCGCTCTGACACCGCGAAGGTTCCGAACCCCACCAGCGTTACCGAGCCCTTCTTTTTTAGTGTGGTTTTGACGGCGCCGATAAAAGCTTCAAGGGCGCGGCCGGCATCGGCTTTCGACAGATCGGCTTTGGTGGATATGTGTTCGATAAGCTCTGTTTTGTTCATTAAGGATTACCCCTAAAAATTATTGTAGTCAGGTGGGGACCGAAGGGCCGGCCTGACGCTTGGTGAAAAAAATACGAGGTACATCAGTGCCTTTCGTATAACCCGCAGTGGATCATGCGGATGCAACCGGGTGGCGCGCTGATGCATATTGTCACTCGGCTGGCTATCGCGTATTAAGCCTTTGAAAGACAGGGCTGTCAAGCGGAAAAGCCCCCAAAACCCGCATCGTTACTGACATTTTTGTATTTCCACACCAAGTCGCAAAGTTTTTGCAAAGATTGTGATGTCAATGCTCTAGCAAGGCCCTGCTTATGGTAAAAGCGGTCGCGATATTCTCGGCCTAGCGCAGCGCCTGTTCGAAATCGGCCAGCAAATCGGCGATGTCTTCAATGCCGATAGACACGCGCAAGAAGTTATCCGAGATACCCATCTCGGCGCGCCGCTGCGGACCCATCTCGTAGTAGATCGTATGGGCCATGGGCAACACCAATGTCCGGTTGTCGCCCAAGTGCGTCGCAAGCACCAGGACCTTGAGTCGATTCAGAAAATCAAACACGTCGATCTCATCGACCAGTTCGATACCCATCAGGGCGCCATAGCGTCCGCCAAAAAGCTGTGTGGCCCGCTGATGTTGGGGATGGTTGGCCAAGCCCGGATAATGGATCTTGGCAACCTTGGGATGCTGGCTCAGCGCTTGGGCCAGCGCCAGTGCATTGCTGCAAGCCTTTTCCATGCGCAGCGACAAGGTCTCGGCACCCGTGGCGATGCGATGTGCCGCCTCGGAAGACAAGGTACCACCCATATCGCGCAGCCCTTTCTTCTTGATTTGAGTCAGGCCCCAGGAGGTCGGACTACCCTTGCGATAAGGCTCGGCAATATTCTCGTAGGACGACCAGTCGTACAGGCCCGTATCGGTTACTGCGCCGCCCAGCGCATTGCCATGGCCGCCTATGTGTTTGGACAGCGAGTTCACGACCAGCGAGGCGCCAACCGATTTACCACGCAGCAGTAATGGCGTGACCAGGGTGTTGTCCAGCACGTACACCAGATTTTTTTCGCGGCACCAGTTGCCTATGGCTTCCATATCTGGAATCTGCGTACCAGGGTTGGCCAACGCTTCTGCAAAGACCATGCGCGTTTGCGGACGCCAGGCCGCCTGGACTGCCGCCACATCGGCCGTATCGACGAAGCTGATCTGGACACCCAGACCGGCCAGCGTGCCGAACAAGCTATTGGTGTTGCCGAAAATATGTTGACCGCTGATTAAATGGTCGCCCGCCTTCAATAGCGTGAAAAAGGTCGCAGCCAGCGCAGCCATACCCGTAGCGAAGCTGACCGTACCCGCGCCCTCTTCCATCTGCGTGATCTTCTGTTCCAGCGCTGCGGTGGTGGGCGTGCCCTGACGCGCATAGGTAAAGCCGGCCTTGCCCTGGAACACCGCAGCAAGCTCACGAGCATCGGCAAAGGCGTATTCCGCCGAGGGGTGCATAGGCTTATGAATAGCGCCATGCTCGACGGAAGCGCGCCGATCAGAGTGAAGAATGGTGGTGGTAAAGCCGTTATTAGCCATGATGAGATGTCAGCAATTGGAGGGATCGGGGTGGAATAAGTGCGCCGCCGTCAGCGGACGGGCGCCGGGTACGCCATTAGGTCTGGCGCTGACGCACGGATTCGTACAAGCAGACCGCACTGGCCACACTGACGTTAAGGCTTTCAACCGAACCCAGCATGGGTATGGTCACGAGTTCGTCGCAGGTTTCTCGGGTAAGCCGGCGCATGCCTTCGCCTTCCGCGCCCATGACCCACGCCATGGCACGACGCGCATCGACCTGATGCATGCTGGCGCTGGCCTCGTCATCGGTGCCTACCAGCCAGACATCACGCGCCTTCAGTTGCCGCATGGTCCGTGCAAGATTGGTGACCATAATATAAGGGACGGTCTCGGCGGCGCCGGACGCCACGCGCTGAACCGTGCTGTTCAAGCCTACCGCGCGATCGCGCGGTGCAATCACGGCATGGACACCGGCCGCATCCGCAGTGCGCAAGCAGGCACCCAGATTATGAGGATCTGTCACCCCGTCAAGAATCAGGAACAATGCCGGCTCGGCCCTGTCTTCCAAGAGATCAAGCACTTCGTCGACATCGAGCGCCAGTGTCCGCGCTTCCGCGAGGGCCACTACGCCTTGATGTCGGGTGCCTCGCGCCAGGCCATCGAGCCGATCGGTAGCCACCGGGCGCACCTTGATGTTGGCCGCCTGGGCTTGCTCAATAAAGCCCTGCATGCGCTTGTCGCGGCGCGACGCCTCTACATAGAGTTCTTTGATGGAGTCCGGCGCGTGGCGCAAGCGCGCAACGACCGCGTGGAAGCCGGTCAGGACCTGGTGAGACGACATGGTGTTCCTTGTAGAGTGATGACGCCGCCGCCCAGCCGGGCCTACGGCGCTCACATTTTAACGCCAGCCGTCAGTGTCGGCTTTTTCCTGCCTTTTTGGGGGCGGCGGTTTTGGTGCTGCGCTTGGCCGCGGCCCGGCGTTGGCGCGACGTAGTGCCCTTCAGCGCATCCGGTTTGCTGGAGGCTGCGCGTTTAACACGTCGTTCGGCTGGCGCTTCGGTTTCGATGGAAGCCTTCAGCTCTTTGAAGCCAGTGCCCTTGACCAGGCGGAATTCGATGCGGCGTGCTTCCAGGTCGACACGAGCCACCTGCACCTGTACGGCATCCGTCAGGCGGTAACGTATGCCTGTGCGCTCGCCGCGCAACTCGTGCATGGCTTCGTTGTACTGGAAATAATCGGAGCCCAGTTCGGACACATGCACCATGCCCTCTACAAAGAGGGTATCCAGCGTAATGAAAATACCGAATGTCGCCACGCCCGTGACGCGTCCGCTGAACACTTCGCCAACATGTTCCTTCACGAACCAGCACTTCAGCCAGGCTTCAACATCGCGCGAGGCATCGTCGGCGCGGCGTTCGCGGGCCGACAACAGCAAGCCCAGCTTCTCCCAAATGGCGTGCTCGCGCTCGGTGCGCGGCAAGGCCGCCACGCTGCTGATGTCGTCCACTTGAGGGACATAGCGCTTCCCGCGCAACACGCCCTTGATGACCCGGTGGGTCAGCAGATCGGGGTATCGACGTATGGGCGACGTAAAGTGTGCGTAATGCTCGTAAGACAAGCCGAAGTGTCCGACTTGCTCGGGGCTGTAGATGGCTTGCTGCAAAGAACGCAGGCACATGGTTTGAATAATTTCGAAGTCCGGGCGGTTGCGTGCGGCCTTGATCAGACGGGCATAGTCGTCGGTGGACGGGTCGTCTCCGCCATCCAGCGTCAGCCCCAGATTGCGCAGATAGTCGCGCAGCGCCTGCAGTTTCTCGGGCGTGGGGCCTTCGTGTACGCGATACAGGCCCAGACGCTTGTTGCGCGTCATGAACTCGGCCGCGCAAGTATTGGCAGCCAGCATGCATTCTTCGATCAGCTTATGGGCGTCGTTGCGTGTATAGGCTTCGATGCGTTCGATCTTGCCCAGCGGATTACACACGATGCGCGTTTCGACCGTGTCGAAATCGATGGCGCCACGCTTTTTCCGCGCCTCCGCAAACAACTGATAAAGCTCGTAAAGGTTCTGCAGATGCGGCAACACGGCTTTCATGGACGTGGCCGCCGGCCCCGTGGGCTGTTGCAGCGCTTCCCATACGTCCGTGTAGGTGGTGCGAGCGTGGGAATGGATAACGGCGTCGTAGAACTGGTAGGCACTGATGCTGCCCGCCTTGGTTCCCGTAGCCGCAATCACCATATCGCACACTAGTACCAGGCGATCAACATCGGGGTTCAGCGAGCAGATGCCGTTGGACAGGGCCTCGGGCAGCATCGGTATGACGCGACGCGGAAAGTAAACACTGGTGCCGCGTTCGACGGCATTTTCGTCAATGGCGTCGCCCGGCTTCACATAGTGGGTAACGTCGGCGATGGCTACCAGCAGACGCCAGCCAGGCCGTTTACGCTTTTCGGTGCCGAGCTCCACCGGTGTGCAAAACACCGCGTCGTCGAAGTCGCGGGCGTCTTCGCCGTCTATCGTTACGAAGGGCACATCGCGCAAATCGACCCGGCCCTTCATATCGACCGGCCGGACCGTGCTGGGTAGCGCCGCAGCCTGCTTCAAGGCCGTTTCGGAAAACTCGTGCGGCACATCGAATTTGCGGACAGCAATTTCGATCTCCATGCCGGGGTCGTCGATTTCGCCCAACACTTCCACGACCCGGCCCAGTGGCTGGGTATGGCGGGTGGGCTGCTCGACGATCTGTATGGATACCACCTGGCCATGCTCGGCCCCACCGGTGTCGGAGGCGGGCACCAGAATGTCGCGCTTGATGCGTTGATCTTCGGGCACCACAATGAAAGCACCGCGCTCTTTAAGAAAGCGCCCTACCAGTTTATCGGTGCGCCTTTCCACGACCTCAACGATGGTGGCTTCAGGCTTGCCGCGGTACTCGCCATCGGGCTTGGCCAAGACACGGTCGCCGTGCATGACCTTGAGCATTTCGCGAGGAGAAAGGAATAGATCGGGGCCACCGTCTTCGCGTATCAGGAAGCCAAAGCCATCTCGATGACCCTGTACTTTTCCGGCGATGAATTCAGATTTGCTGTTCAACTGCAACCGACCTTGTGCATCGGACACCACCTGGCTGTCGCGTTCCATGGCTTTGAGCCGACGTTCCAGGCCAATAGACATGGGCAGTTCGGAACCCAGCACCTGTGCCAGATCTTCTGGGCTGACAGGCTTTTTATGCGACCGCAACTGCTGCAGGATGACTTCTCGGCTGGGTACCTCGGGATCGAAATCCGGGGGTAGGTCCTGCTTCCCAGACGATGCTTCTTTGTTATTTGTGTCTTTTTTAGATCGTTTGATCAAAGGTGGTTTCCATTCATTAAAAAAATCCGTTATACTTTGCGCCTCTTAAAGATGTAGTCGCGAAACGCAAACGCAGTAATCGGTAAAGCGATAGCATACACTTTATGCCCAGGTGGCGGAATTGGTAGACGCGCATGGTTCAGGTCCATGTGCCGCAAGGTGTGGAGGTTCGAGTCCTCTCCTGGGCACCATAGTTGTAAACGAGAAACCTCGTAATCTTTATCGATTACGAGGTTTTTTGTTTTGGGCGCAAGCGCGGTGTCTCGGGCATGAAGCAGCAAGCAACTTGCCTGCCCAGTACGCAGCTAAGCAGTCAGTGCGTGACGCATTGTCACGTGCTGAATGCCGGCATCAAGATAGACCTCGCCTTCGGCCACAAAACCGTGACGTGCGTAGAAGTCCAGGGCGTGCAGCTGCGCCGACAAGACCACTTCCAGGTAATGGCGACGGCGCGCCTCGTTGACCAGCGCGTTAAGCAGACGGGAGCCCACGCCGTCGCGTCGATGCGCCGCCAAAACGGCCATCCGTCCGATATGGGCATTGGGAAGCAACCGCCCTGTTCCGACGGGCGTGTTGCGGTCATCGTAGGCCACGGCGTGCACGCAGTGTTCGTCCTGGTCGTCCATTTCAAGTTCGGCTGGAACGTGCTGCTCTTGCACGAATACGACATGGCGCACCGCCATGGCGTCAGTACGACAGGTATTCCAATCACCCACAACAATTCTAATCTTCCGGCTCACGTCAGGCTCCGTATGGCATCAGGTGGCAAGCTTCAGACCGATGATGCCAGCGATAATAAGACCCACGCTGACCAGACGAAAAACACTGGCCGACTCGCCCAATAACAGTATCCCCAATATAACCGTTCCAACGGCGCCAACACCTACCCAGACAGCGTAAGCCGAGCCCACAGGCAGTTGTTTCAAGGCAATGCCCAGCAGCACAACACTGACCACCATGGACACCACCGTGCCGATGGTGGGCCACAAGCGTGTAAAGCCTTCGGTGTACTTCAAGCCAATCGCCCAGCCTATTTCAAACAGGCCCGCAACAAGCAAGATCAGCCACGACATGGATGCAGACATCGGTGAACTCCTACGGGGCCGTCCCCGGCATAGGCGCGCTGATCATCCCACGACAAAAGCGCGGCAAGGTCGTCCTTGCAGTTTGAAAGACAAGCATTCTACTATCGGGCAAGCAATACTAACCACAGGAATCCTATGAACCGGCTGCTGACCCGCTATACCGCCTTTTATTTTATTGCCTTGGCCGGCCTGGTGTTCCTGGGCCTGGGCCTCTGGAACAACGCCCTGTGGTTCGCCCCCGCAGCCGTCTGTGCGGGATTGGTCGGGCTGGGTTTTCGGGACCTCAACCAGACACGGCACGCCATACGTCGTAATTATCCCGTCATCGGCAACCTGCGCTTTTTCTTCGAGTCGATACGTCCGGAACTACGACAATACTTCTTTGAAGATGACACCACTTCGCTGCCCTTCTCACGCGCAGACAGGTCGCTGGTGTACCAACGAGCCAAGCAGGAAGTCGACAAGCGCCCTTTTGGCACCCAACAGAATGTCTACCAAAGCGGTTACGAATGGATCAATCATTCCATGGAACCGTCCCGCCCGACCGACAGCGATTTCCGTATTACTGTAGGCGGCCCGGATTGCACCCAGCCGTACTCGCTGTCTGTACTGAATATTTCGGCCATGAGTTTCGGCGCCCTGTCGGCCAACGCCGTGCTGGCCCTGAACAAGGGTGCCAATTTGGGCAAGTTCGCGCACGATACTGGTGAAGGCGGCGTCAGTCGCTATCATCTAGAGCACCAGGGCGACCTGATCTGGAACATCGGTTCGGGCTATTTCGGCTGCGGCGATGCCAAAGGCAGTTTCTCTGAAGAAGCCTTCGCCGAACGCGCCCGCCAGGACAGCATCAAGATGATAGAAATCAAGCTGTCGCAAGGCGCCAAGCCGGGCCACGGCGGCATCCTGCCCGGCGCCAAAGTCACCCTGGAAATCGCCGAGGCGCGCGGGGTGCCGCCCTGGCAGGACTGCAACTCGCCCGCCCGGCACAACGCTTTCACCACCCCTATCGAGCTCCTGCACTTCGTGGCGCGCCTGCGCGAATTATCAGGCGGCAAGCCTGTGGGCTTCAAGATGTGTATCGGCCACCCATGGGAATGGTTCGCGATTGCCAAGGCCATGCTGAAAACTGGCATCACGCCGGACTTTATCGTGGTGGACGGCGCCGAAGGCGGCACTGGGGCTGCCCCCATCGAATTCGTCGACCATGTCGGCACACCACTGCGCGAGGCGCTTCGGCTGGTGCACAACACCCTGGTCGGCATAGGATTGCGCGATCGCATCAAGCTGGGGGCATCAGGCAAGATCATCAGCGCTTTCGACATGGCAAGGGTGATGGCGCTGGGCGCTGACTGGTGCAACAGCGCACGCGGCTTCATGTTCGCCATAGGCTGTATACAGGCGCAGACTTGCCACACCGGTAAGTGCCCCACCGGGGTGACAACGCAAGACCCCAAACGCCAGGCGGCGCTGGTGGTCGGCGACAAGTCGCAACGGGTGGCCGGGTTCCACGCAAATACCCTTAAGGCGCTGGCCGAACTACTGGCAGCTGCCGGTCTGCAGCACCCCGGCGAACTCCGCCCCCACCATATTGCGCGCCGCATAGCGAACGGCGAAGTCCGGGTGCTATCTGCCCTGTTTCCAGACCTGGAAGAAGGCGAACTGCTGGAAGGCAAGTTTCGCCAGAACATCTTCCGCACCGCATGGCCGATGGCGCAAGCCGAATCCTTTGCTCCGCTATATAGCCTAAGCGCGGCCCTATCGGGCAACGTCAACAGCCCCATGCCCGACGAGGCCAGCGAAGCCAACAAGGCCCGCAATTCGCCGCTACTGGAGACCTAGTATTTTCCCTGATATTCCGCCGTTCAGATCAGGATTAATGTGTAGTTGCTGCCAAACGGCGGCGTCCAGCAGCCCTCATAGGCCGCTACTTTTACACTGCCCCTCCAAGGCAAGTGTCCACTGCCATTCCGGCAGTAAGGCCCCGCCAAAAGGCGGGGCCTTTTGATTAAAAATATGCTATAGTGCTCGACTTTGGCGCATTAGCTCAGCCGGTTAGAGCGACGGAATCATAATCCGCAGGTCCCCTGTTCGAATCAGGGATGCGCCACCAAGGATACAAACTGCCCCGACACCGCAAGGTTCGGGGCAGTTTTTTTGTCCTTTAAAACAATAAGCAATTGATTTATTGAATAATGTTTACTTAGAGACGTGGCATTTGACCTCGGGGAACACCAGTCGGTAGTTTCGTAGGTCTTCTTCAAAGGCATTGCACCTCTTGAGCACCCCATAGAGGTCGGGCCGGGGTTGGGTGTAATCAAAGGCCACCGTCCAGGCATGGATGCGAGTCATAGCTCGGATGTAGGGTGTGGCGTCGGCATGATTCGACAGGCTCTTCAACGGCAACAAATAGTCCTCCCGATAGACCGTCGGCACAATGATGCGCGAAAGTCCGGCGGCGCTTAGTACGCTGTTCATGGCCAGTCGCGCTGTTCTGCCGTTGCCATCTTTGAAGGGGTGAACCTCGGAGACAACGAACATAGTCATCAGCGCGCGGGCAAGGGGATCCTCCAGCGCCTGAATCCGCTCGAAGCCTTCCCGCAGCGTGCCTTGTACAAGTTCATGGGCCACGAATAGCGTCGCCCCGGCCTGGTTGTTCTGGTTCTTCCACTCGCCTGGGCTCTTGTCCAACCTGGACTGCATCACCAGCGCGTTGACGCTTTTGAGCCAATGCAGGAAGTCGTCCGCCGAGCTTGCCGGTTGGTCGCGCCAAGGGGCTTGCATCGCGGCCTGGAAGGTACCCAGAATGTCGTGAGAGTCCTCCGTCCGGTTCGGTATGAGCTTGCCTTCAAACACGATTTCCTCGGCCTCGCTGACCAAGAATGTGGTGCCTTCGATATAGTTCGAGAAGTAGGACTCAAAAAAAGCGAAGTTCTCGCGTGCGACTCCTGTTTCCGCTGTGGCGGTCACCTCCGGCAAGGCCTGGGCCCGTAGGCCGCTGAACAGGGTGTCGAACAGCACTAGACGGTCGGGGTCATAGGGACGGCCCGCGGCGCGTGCGAGCGCCTGCTTGCCGTGTAACTTTTTGCTCTCGTGGGTACCCAGCAAGGCGCCCATGATGCCATCCAGACGCTTGAACTCCTTTTCCCGGCCCATCTTGTGCGCTAACCTGCGGCAGGCATCCCTGAGTTGGGTGAACCGATGCTCCCCCCGAATCGAAAGAATTTTATCGAGCTCGACCTCGAGCGTCTCCTGGGGAAGCACTCTTTCACTTACACCACGGCCAGTCGCCATGTTCTCCAACAACCAGCGGGATTGGCTGGCCAGGAAAAGGTTCTTGTAGGGCATGTCGCCATCGACCGCGCCGGGTCCCGGAATAACCTTGATGGTGAGTCCGGGCAGCTCAAGCGTTCGTGGTCGATTTCCGCGTGTTACATAGAGGCGCCCTTCAACGGGCTTTGCGTCATACCCACTTCGATAGCCGAGGACACCACCAGGCAGCAGATGACTAACGATGGTCAACCAATGGCGCAGCACAACCATTTCCGGGGGGCTGGCCAGGTTGCTGGTATAGACTCCCTGGTAGAGTTTGCGTAACTGCCCCGCGCTAGCTAACCGGAGAATTTTGCGGTCTGCTGC
Source organism: Pollutimonas thiosulfatoxidans (assembly GCF_004022565.1). Taxonomy (NCBI): domain Bacteria; kingdom Pseudomonadati; phylum Pseudomonadota; class Betaproteobacteria; order Burkholderiales; family Alcaligenaceae; genus Pollutimonas; species Pollutimonas thiosulfatoxidans. The sequence goes on along the minus strand of NZ_CP022987.1, from coordinate 684,706 downwards.
AGCATCACCCCTACCAGTAAAGAGAGTCTCTGGCAATGAAAGGTCGGTTTTCTGTCTGATTCCCATGTCACACCCAGCATACTGTCTGAAAACCATCTTATTGTCTCACTATTTGTCGAAAAAATGTATTAATCAACAGATATAAGGTTTGTCGGCTTCGAGGGTGATTCAGCACAAACCGCTAGCCAGATTGTCTTAAAAACGTATGATTCAAGCACTTTTTGTCGGTTTTATGTCTTATTCTTCTTAAGAATGTTCATTTCGACTATTCTTTAGCACCCGTCCACACGCTGGTACAACTTTCAACTTGGCATACACGTTGCCCCAAGCATGGCATGCCGCTTGCTCTGCCCCTGCACTGCAGGCTGGATCCCCCAGCCGCTTATAGGGAGCTCCAAGCATGAACAAATCACAAATACCTGCCGCCCAAAAGGAAGTACTAAGCCTCCTTCTTGACGATCACAAGAAAGCAAAGAAGCTATTCAAGGAATTCGAGGCCGAAAAGGACGACGCGGCGAAGGAGAAAATAGCTCAGGAGGTCTGTACGGAGCTTACGGTCCACGCAGCGATCGAAGAAGAGATCTTCTACCCCTTCCTTCGGGATCAAAAGCCCGAGCTCTTCGGAGACCTGCTGAATGAAGCGCTGGTTGAGCACGCCAGTGCGAAGGATCTGATCGCACAAATTCAAGCGGCGAGTATGGAAGATGAGTTGTACGAGGCCAAAGTAACGGTGCTGGGCGAATACATCGCGCATCACGTCACCGAAGAAGAGGACGAGCTGTTTCCCAAGGTGATCTCGCAAAAGATCGACCTGCGCGAAATAGCGGCCGCTATGGCCGAGCGCAAGGAAGAAATGCTTCAGTCGGCGCTACCGGCCTGATTGCGCACGCCGGCCGGGGGAAGTCCCGTCGCGGGCCTCCGCCGGCCCTTTTCACATCTCGGAGGCAAGAACCGCCATGACAACACCAACATCCGCGCAACTGCCGACACCGCCATCCCCTGACCGCCCCCGCCACGGACTGAACGAGGCCGCCGCATGGGGTGGCTGATGGCCGCGCACATTGCAACGCTGACGATCTGGAGTGCCGGGCTGCTGTACTTGCCCGTTTTGTATATGGTGAACCGCAAGGAGCACAACGCAGAGACGCTACGCCGCTTGCGCGTCATCAGTCGCGTTGCCTATACCCGCATCGCATCGCCGGCCGCCGTGCTGGCCATCCTGACGGGCACGGCCCTGGTTTACGTGGCCGACGCGTCGGGCGCCTGGCTGGCTGCCAAGCTGGCGGTCGTGACACTGATGGGCGTGTTTCATGCTTACTGCGGCCACATGCTGGCATTGCTGGGTCACGAAGGGCAGCATAAGGCGCAACGCCACACCATCGCAGGTTGGCAGTTAATCGTTCCGCTATTGCTTATACCCACTGTGTTGTGGCTGGTGCTTGCCAAACCGGCCTTCTTTGCCAACATGGAGGGCGGGCCATGGTAGCGCCCGCAGGGGCGCAACGGCCTTACTCTCCGTGGACGCCCACTTGGTCTTCGAAGACCAGCTTCCCGCCCAGCCATCCCGCCAGCCCCACCAATAGCGCACCCAGGAAGGACAGAAAAATCCCCAAAGGGAACACGGCGCCGGCTGGGTCGGGTAAGCGCCAGAACCAGTTGACGAACGCGACAGACAGCAGCATCACCGCCATCACGAAGTGGCTCCAGGCCGCCGCGCGGTTCCGTATGCCGGCCACTGCCAACAGTTCGACCGTACCTGTCGCGCCTGCGACGCTGCCCATCAATGTGCCAACGCCCAATAGCCACAGCGACATGCGTGCCCAGAAGTCGTCCTCCAGCAGCACGAAGGCCACATCACTGCCCGACGCGCAAACCAGCAAGGCAATCGGGAAGGTAACCAATGCGGGATGCAAGGGGTGGCGGCTGATGGCGACGACGGTGCCAGTGCCTGTGGCTAGTGGCTGCTCTAATTTACTCATGGGGCGTGTTCAGCAAAAAGCATACCGTGGGGCGGCAGCGATGGTCGCCACGCCAACGCTAGCCCTACTGGCGGGTTGCGCGGACGGCCGGCTGTCTGCCTTGGCACCAGCCGGCCCGGCGGCAGCTTCCATTGCCACCATCTGGCACGTCATGGCCTGGTCTGCTGCAGCTATCCTGGTGTTGATGATCGCGTTGGCGGCAAGGGCGTGCTTGCGTCGCCCCCGCAGCGAGGATCGCTCCTCTGCGCGCCTGCTTCTGGTAGGAGGCGGCTTGGTGTTCCCGGGCGCGGTACTGCTCGCGCTGCTGGTATACGGCCTTCGGGCTAGCGATATTCAGGCGCCACTATCAAACGGCCAAGAGGTATACCGCGTGCATGTGCAGGCGCATCAATGGTGGTGGGAAGTTACCCACCTGGACGCACCGGATGGCCCACGCCATGCAGTCAATCGGATACACGTACCTGCCGGCGTCCCCTTCCATATCATTCTCACATCCAATGACGTCATACACAGCTTCTGGATACCGCGCCTGGGCGGCAAGATCGACGCCATCCCGGGGCGACGCAACTCCATACGCCTGCAGGCCGACGAGCCTGGCGTCTACGACGGCGTATGTGCGGAATTTTGCGGTGCCGACCATGCCAACATGCCGCTGCAATTGACTGCGCATGAAGAAGCCGATCTGGTGGGCGCCTTGCAGCAGTTGTCTTTAACGAGGGTGACGCCATGACGCAAGAAATATCTGCGGTCGCGCGCCATCATGCCCTTGATGCAGACTGGGGTACGCCGCCTGGCTGGCGCAGCCTATCCGCCGTCAACCATACGACCGTCGGACGCCGGTTTATCGTGGCAGCGCTGTTCTTCTTCCTGGTGGGCGGTGTGCTGGCCATGCTGATCCGTGCGCAAATTGCCACTTCGGGCAATGCGTTTCTGGACAGCAATGCCTACAACCAGGTCTTTACCATGCATGGCACGGTAATGATGTTTCTGTTTGCCATCCCCATGCTCGAGGGTTTCTCGTTTTATCTACTGCCCAAGATGCTGGGTGCGCGCGACATGGCCTATCCGCGCTTGGGCGCATACGCATGGTGGTGTTACTTGTTTGGCGGCTTGATCCTCATGGGAGGCATGGCATGGGGGGTCGCGCCGGACAGCGGTTGGTTCATGTACACGCCGCTATCCAGCGCTACCTACCAGCCCGGCATCAATAGCGACATCTGGTTAATTGGCATCACTTTCGCCGAGATCTCCGCGGTGTGCGCTGCCATCGAGCTGATCACGACCATACTGAAGTTCCGCGCGCCGGGGATGTCGCTGACGCGCATGCCGATTTTTGCGTGGTACATGCTGATCACCGCGGGGATGATATTGGTGGGCTTTCCACCATTGATCCTGGGCAGCATACTGCTCGAACTCGAGCGCGCTTTCGGCATGCCTTTCTTCGAGGTCGCCAACGGCGGCGATCCACTGCTGTGGCAACACTTGTTCTGGATCTTCGGCCACCCCGAGGTCTATATCATCTTCCTGCCCGCCGCAGGCATGGTCTCCACCATGATTCCCACTTTTGCGCAGCGCCCGCTGGAGGGATACGTATGGGTCGTCGTCGCGGTGGTGGCAATGGGCTTTCTTAGCTTCGGCCTATGGGTGCACCACATGTTTGCGGTCGGCATACCGCAGATGGCGGTCGGCTTTTTCTCGGCGGCCAGTATGCTGGTGGCGATACCGACCGCTGTGCAGTTCTTTGCCTGGCTGGGCACCCTGTGGTCAGGAAACGTCAGGTTTGGACTGCCCATGCTTTACCTGGGCGGCTTCCTGGTCATCTTCGTGATCGGCGGCCTGACGGGCGTGATGCTGGCGCTGGTGCCCTTTAACTGGCAGGCGCACGACACGCACTTCGTGGTCGCCCACCTGCACTATGTGCTGATAGGTGGGATGATCTTTCCGGTGCTGGCCGCGACCTGCTATTGGATGCCGCACTTTACCGGACGCCTTTCCTCGCAGCGTGCCGGCACCTGTGCATTCTGGCTGATATTCCTGGGCTTCAACCTGACCTTCCTGCCCATGCATCTGACCGGCTTGTTGGGCATGCCGCGACGTGTCTATGCCTACCCTGCCGACGCCGGCTGGGACACATTGAATCTGGTGTCTTCCATGGGAAGCTTCATCCAGGCCATCGGCTTTGCTGTTTTCCTGCTGGATATGCTGCTGCATGTGCGGCTGGGCCGCCCCGCTGCGCGCAATCCGTGGCAGGCCGGTACCATGGAATGGGCCATGCCCACGCCGCCCACCAACTACAACTTCGCCACCATACCCGAGGTACAGGGCCGCTATCCCTTGTGGGACGATGCGCAATTGGGCGTCGATGCGGCCTCGGGCAAGCATTGGTTGGCCGCGCCCGCGCCGGGCCACCGCCAGACCCTCAGCGTAGACGTCATCACCGGATCACCGCAAAGCGTCGTGGAGCTTCCCGGTCCTACCTGGCTGCCGCTATATGCCGGCCTGGCAACTGGCTTGTTCTTTATCTGCTTGTTGTTCAAGGCCTATGGCATTGCCATGGTCGGCGCCGCATTGGCTTTGCTGCTGTTCTTGCGCTGGGCATGGCAGGGGGGCTTACGCGATGACCCCGCTCCCGTGCACGCGGGCCCGGGCGTATGGCTGCCGGTGCATCTGGCGGCGTCCGGCGCACCCGGCTGGTGGGGCATGTGCTGCGCCCTGGTCGGCAATGCCGCGCTATATGGCTCGCTACTGTTCGGGGCCCTCTTCCTGCAAACTATGGCGCCGAACTGGCCACCCGCTACCTGGCTGGACTTGCCCGCATGGCTGGGAATCCTGGTGTTGGCCGCCCCGGTTTTCGCAGTCGCAGCAGCACATTGGGCTTGCCGTGCCAATCAGCGTGGCCTAGCGTCGCAACGTGATCTCGGCCTTGTGGCTGCTGCGATCGCAAGCGCCATCGGCGTCGTAGCGTTCGGCTGCGTCCTTGCAGCACTGCCACCCGCAAGCCGTCATGCCTATGCAGCCGTAACGACTGTTCTGGCCTGCTATGCCGCCCTGCATTGCGGCGTCGGCTGCGTTATGGCCCTACATGTGGCGCTACGCGGTCGTGCCGGTTTTGTTTCGGTCGCGCGCCGACTGGAACCAGACGTCTTGCGTTTGTGGCTGGCCTATACAGCGCTGGTTGCAATCACCGCCGCTGCAACCTTGTACGCCATGCCCAGGATCATGCCATGACCGATGATCGCCCGGCACAACGACGACCGACACTATGGCGCGCCTTGGCGGGATACTCGTTATGGGCAGTGTGCCTGACCATCTTGTATGCCGCCCACGCACTCGGCTGTCGTTACGCCGAGGCGGCGGGCAGTGTCGCCATGCTGCATGCACCCGCCATGGGCGGGCTCATCTCCTGGGCCCTGGCCGTCGTGTGGCTTGTTTTTATTGCAGGAAATGTATGGCTTGCAATGCAAAGCTGGAAGCGGTGGCATGGAGCAGGCAATCAACAAGACCCCACGACCGTCGCCACCAGTCGCCTGGCGCGGGTTACCGTCGCGCTTGACGTCAGCGCGGTGGCAGCCACGCTGGTCACAGGACTGCCGATTCTGCTTGTCCCCGCCTGCATCGCTTAGCCTATTTGGGTACTTTGGGTTAGGATGCCTGCGGACCCTTACCATGGTGGCAAGCATGTACGAATCCAAGAACGAAAATATCCTTTCCACGCGACATTTCACGTTGCGCATGCTGTGGCACTTTGCCATGGCTGTTGCCATTATTGTGGTGGCCTTGGCCATGGGTGTACTGGGCATGATGTGGATCGAGTCCATACATTGGCATGATGCCGTCTTGAACACATCGCTGATCATTGCAGGCATAGGCCCTTACATACTGCCGGCCACCACCGCCGGAAAGTTGTTCTTTTCCTTTTATGGAATGATGGTTGGGCTGGTTTTTGTCGCTACCCTGGGGTTGGTGCTGGCACCACTGGCGCATCGCCTAATCCATAAATTCCATCTTGACGACGACTGATGCCGACCACTGGCCTCGGATCCGATTCCTCGACCCCCGTTATACGCCAGGGGTGCTATGCCGCTTGGCCCAACTGATGCACCCTTATTTCGGCGCGCCCGAACTCCAGTCCCCGCTGCTCCAGTTCGCGCATAATGCCCAGGTTGATCGCCTGCTGTATATCCATGTAGCGGTTGTAATCAGCGCTAAGCACGTAATAGACCACCTCGTACTCAAGCCCGCGTTCGCTGAACTGCAGCAAATGTGCGCGATCAAAACGCGTGCCTTCGGTGCCTTCAATCAGCGCCTTCACTGAGTTGGCAATGTCTTGCGCCTGCGATGCGCCTGCTCCATAAGCAACGGTAAACTTAAAGGCGATGCGCCGCAGGTCCATGCGCTTGTAGTTCTGTATGGTTTGCTTGAGCAGTTCGGTATTGCTGCACACGATCTGTTCACCGCCCAGGCTGCGTATACGGGTAGTCTTCAAGCCCACATGCTCTATGCTGCCAGCGATGGCGCCCACCACAATGAAGTCGCCGGGCTCGAATGGCTTGTCCAGCCCGATGGATACGGAGGCAAACAAATCGCTAAGCACTACCTGTGCCGCCAGCGCCACTGCAATACCGCCTATGCCCAGGCTCGCGACAAAGGCGGTGATGTTCACGCCCATATTGTCCAGCACAGCCAGCACGGCGACCGCCCACAATACCGAGCGGGCAGAGATCCCCAGTATGGTGATGGTTACCGGATTCAAATCCGGGCGACGTGCCAGGTATCGATCCAGCCCGTAGGTAATGGCACCGCTTAGCCACAGGGCGACTTGCAGCACGACGGCCACGAACCACAATTGGGAGATGCCGGCCTGCCATGAAAAAGGCAGCTCCAGCAGCTTGACGCCCAACAAAATGGACAGCGCCAGCAAGGCAAAATAGCTGGTGCTGGCGACGGCGCGCAGCAGCACGCGAATAAGGAAACCGCCCGGTGCTTCAGGGTGATCGACCACTCGCCCGCGTATAAAGCGCCGCAGTGTCGTCAGGATAAAAAAGATGATTACTGTCGCGGTGATGGCCAGGAGCCAATTCCATACAGGGACCGACATCACCGTGGTTTGCAGCCACCAATCGCGCATCATGCTTGCTCCGCTCGAGTTCGAAGCACGATGCGCGGCAAGTGGCGTGCCGCCCTACATTACAGCAATTTGTCTATTAGCTTGCCGCCGAAGGCGCCGGCTATGCCGGCGACCGCACAAACGATGCCAACGACAGCCACCAGTCCGAGCAGTGCGCCAGTAGTCAGGACAAGCCCACCGGTGACACCTTCAAGCTGCTCGTCGGATAGTTCTGCATTGCTTGAATACTGGTCGAAAGCAACATCCAGGCCTTTGCCCAGGGCGGCCTCATCGACCACAATCCCTTTGGCCAGCGCTGCTGTGGCAAGCTTGTTGGTGAACTCTTGCCGGGACGAAACATTACGCAGTTCTTCACATAGTGCGGGATTGGTGCTGACCAACTCTTTGATGGCTTCCACATTCGTTACGGTAAGGGTCATGAGGCTTCTCCTATTTACGCAATCAAGCAACAACGCTTGACTTGACCGAAGTGTAGGCAGTGCATGGCGGTGGGCCAATAGCTCTAAAGAGCTATACAAAACAAAGCCTGCTAACCCTCTGGCGTGTCGTCCCCTATCCATCGGCCGCGTGTCTGCTCGAAATCCTGCACGGGGTCGTAACTGGCTACAGGAAGATCCAGGCCCTCGGCCGTCAAGCGGCCCTGGACGGCCAGAAGCTGCAGATGCGATATGGCCGCGCGGCTGCGCGCCTCAACGAAGGAAACCTCCGACGAAAACAGCTCCTGCCTCGCGTTCAGAACCTCCAGCAGCGTCAGTTCGCCCAGGACCGCGTGTTGTTCCCTGACACCTTCGTAGGCCTCTTTATTGGCCGCTATCGCGATCCTGAAAGCGTCGATCTCTGCTTGCGCCGCCGCCAGGCCGAACCATGCCTCCGATGCGTCGTAGCGTGCCTTCAGGCGTGAGTTGCTTAACTGCATTTGCTGCTGCAGCTCGCGTTGCCGGTTGCCGCGCACTGAAGACCAGTCCGAGCCGCCCTGATAGAACGGAATCCGCAAGGTCAGCTTGATCGTCGCCTCATGCTGGCTGGGCGTTACGTAATTGGGATGCCTGTGCCGCGACGTACTGGCATCCAGCGTGACTGTAGGCTTCAAGCCTCCCCGGGCCGCTTCGACATCTGCCCGGGCCGCCAGCACGCCATAGAATGCGCTGCGCACTGACGGCATGGCATATACGGCATTGGCAACGATGGCCTCCATGTCGTCGGGCAAAGGCGGCAAGCCCTCGGGCAGCTGCATCTGCTTGCCCGGCGGCAGGCCGGTCATGCGGCGAAAAGCGCCCACAGCGGTGGCCAATTGCATTCTGACGCGCTCCAGTTGCGCCTTGGCAGCCGCATGGCGAGCCTGCGCCTGCGCCAGCTCGGTGCCGGTGCCCAACTGACGCTTGAAGTACTCGCGGCGGTAATCAATCTGCTGCAGCAATCCCTGCTCGTTGATTTCATGCAGACGCAGCAGTTCGCGGTTGCGCACCACGTCCACATAAGCCTGGGCAGCCGCCAACAAAACCGACTGCTCGGTCGTGACCAACTCTGCTCGGCCTTGCATCACTCTGGCCTCGGCGGCCTCCACCTTGGGCTGGGTCGTCCAATTGATCAGGGGCTGCGAGGCAGTAAGGGTCACATCCGATGGCGTATGGTGCATGACAGTCGGAGAGCCATAGGGCTGCGTTGCGGTGTTCAGATTGCGGCCCACGCCGGCCGACGCCGACACGGTGGGGCGCCAGCCGCTCAGGGCGGTATTCACATCTTCGTTCAAGGCACGCAAGTTGGCCCGCTGGGCGGCCAGCTCCGGGTGAGTCAGGTAAGTGCGCGTCAAGGCTTCCGTGAAGGTCTGTGCGGCAAGCGGAGCGCAGGCAATGCAAGCCAGCAAGGTCAACATCAGTATGCCAATAGCGCGAAGGGAATAGAAGAAGGAAGTAGTCATACGCATTTCATTCAAACAAGCTGGGCTGCGCTCAGGCGGACGAAGTGTCCGTTCTTGCGCATCAGCTCGTCATAGTTGCCAACCTCCACGACGCAACCGGCGTCCATCACATAAATGCGGTTAGCCCGCGTGACCGTGCTTAGTCGATGCGCGACCACGATGCGCGTAACCGATAAGCGATCCAGGCTCTCGGTAACGACCGACTGCGTGCGGTTGTCCAGGGCACTGGTGGCTTCGTCCAGCACGAGGATACGGGGGTCGCCGACGATGGCCCGTGCAATCATCAATCTTTGCATCTGCCCGCCCGACAAAGAACCCGCGCCTTCGGTCACCATGGTGTGCATGCCCATGGGCATGGCCTCGATGTCTTCAGCCAGCCCCACTTTACGCGCCGCCTGCCAGGCCTCTTCCTGTGTACCGTTGGTGATGCCAACGATATTTTCCAGAATGGATCCGGGCATGGGACTGCTGTTCTGCAGCACCACACCCATCTGCCGACGCACCGCCTGTACATCCAGGTCGTTCATGCCTTTGCCGTCCAACATGATGGCGCCCGACTCTTGGGCTTCAAAACCCAGCAGCAAACGTATCAGGGTGGATTTCCCGCTGCCCGAGCCGCCGACAATGGCAATGAATTCGCCCGATCGCGCGGCAATGCTGACGTCGTCCACTACCCATGGGCCATCAGGGTGGTAGCGGAACGACACATGGGAAAACTCGACCGCACCCGACAGCAGGCCGGGGTCTGCCTTGTCGTCGGAGACCTCAGGCATGGCTTGAAGAATGGGCATGGCGCGCGACAATAAAGGCGGTACAGCCAGCAACGAGCCCAGTGTCTGCGTCAGTTGCGTGATGCTGCCCCTGAAGTTATTGAAGGCCGCCAGAAACGCCGCGAAGGCACCCACGCCCAACATGCTGACCTCGTCCGTTTCGCGGAACTTGCCCAACAGCATGAAAAACAAAAATAGTGCCGCCAGCCCAAAGAAGGCATTCAGCGCAATCTGAATATTTTGATAGCTAGACGCGGATGCACGTATCCGCTCGGCCGACGAGAAGCGCCTGGCCCAGCGGGTAAAGGCGCGGTCTTCGGATGCCGATTGACGCAGCTTGGCAATACCGCTGATGAATTGCAGCATCATGCTTTGCAGCTCGCCGCTGCGTTGGGCCAACTGCCGTTCAAACGACAACTGCAGCACGATCAGCACCACTGTGGCGCCAGCGTAGATCAAGGTGGCCAGGCCCGCCCACAGGCCCATGCGCCAGTCGTACCAAAGCATCAAGGTGAAACTGAAGACGGCAAACATGGCGCCCATGATGGCGCTTGCCGCAGTGCCGGTAAGCAAGCGCATCACATGGGTGATTGCGCTGGCGCGCAAGGCCAGGTCGCCCGCCGTGAAGTCGCGGAAGAAGCCCGCCGGCAGCCGCAACAGGCGATCGATGATGGCCGCCTGCAAGGCAGACCCCGCCTTGCCCTCGAAGCGATTAAAAGCAATGACGCCCACGTAGCTCATCACGAAACCACTCACGCCCAACACCGCCACGATGATGCCGACTTGCACCAGATGATTGCGATCATGGCCGGGGATCACGGTGTCGATCAGGTAGCCCGACGCCACCGGGACCGCCATGCCCAACAGCCCGCCGCATAGGGTGGACAGCAGCAGAACCAGCAAATCGCGCCATCCCCGCGACAAGGTGAATCGGCCCAAGCTACGCCAATCAATACTGTGCGGCGGCAAGGGCGCGGTAAATGACACGGCCTCGATGTCCAGCATCGCCAGGGCATCGCGCCCCGTAACCGTGATGCCGCTTGCAGGGTCGTAGACAACTGGCGGCTTTCCACTTTGGGGCAATATGGCCAATGGACGGCCATCATCCAGGGCGTAGCCCAGCATCGCGTGCGTGTCCACCTTGTGCCAGTCAGGCCGCAGCAATACGCGCCGTTGACGCAATTTGCTGGACCGCACAATGGCCGACAAGGACGGCGGGGCATTGTCGTCGCCGGCCTGTCTGCCAGACGACGGTACACTTACCATAAAGCCCTCGCGCTCGCCGATCACTTCCAGCACCTGGACCAGCGCCTGGTTGCGGCTGGCGACCCCGCGCGATGCGCCATCGCCTTTATCCAATACAGCCCGAAGCTGCCCCATGCCTTGCTGCCATTCGCGTTCGGCCGACGCTGCACGGCTACGCAGGCGATTGTGTTCGTCCACGTTGGCCAGGCGCACATTCATGCCGGCCAGCGGTGGCATCAACTGATGCAAGACATTCAGGCCCCGCCAGATATCACCCTGCGTTATCAACTGCGCGGTACTTAGCGGCTGCACTTCCAAAGCTTCGCCGATCAATACCCAGCTTGCCGGCGTAAGAGGCAGCCAACACTGGGCCTCATGTCGGGGCAGCTCTTGCGTATCAAAGTACAAGGCGCTAGCGCCGGGCAGCCCCACCCACTGAACACCCGTCGCGCTACTGGCGCGTCGGTGCGCATCCACCAGCGCCACTTCCCCCAAGCGCAGGGACTGATGAACCACCGGCCCTGCCCCTATCCAGCCCACCAGGCCCTGCGAAATCAAGGCGATCCATTCATCTATCGGCGCCGCCAGGTCCAGGCCGGCCTCGCCGCTGGCCGCGAGCCCGTGCACCGCCCCCATCGACAACCCGACCACTTCAGTATTCACATGGGGAACAGCCAGCAGTCCCATGTTCTCGTACTCGGGTGCGGACGCATCCAGGCCGAACAACAGCGTACCAGGCTCGACCGAAGCAAAGTAGCGGCGGGCACCGCCGGCCTCGCCCTCGCGTATGTCGACCAGAAACAGTTCAATGCGGCCCTGCTGGAGCCACCAGACAGTAGCCGTATCGTTCAGTAGAAAAGGCGTGTTGCCGGCCACCGTAAGCCGCCGCCCTTCTGCCTGTACAAGAGCGTGTAGCGCCGGGCCTGCCAGCGGATCAGTGCTGGATAAGCCCACGGTATACCCCTTCCAGTTGCATCAATTGATCGTGCGTACCGCGCTCGATCACTCGTCCTCTGCCCAGCACGATAATTTCGTCGCAATCGCGTATCGTGCTCAGGCGGTGCGCAATGATGATGCAGGTGCAGCCGCGCCGCCGCAGATTCGTCATGATGGCTTGCTCGGTTACGGTGTCCAGCGCACTGGTGGCTTCATCCAGAATAAGCAGCGTCGGGTCGCCGGCGAGCGCCCGCGCAATTTCCAGCCGCTGCCGCTGTCCGCCGCTGAAGTTGCGCCCGTCTTCCTGCACGAGGCTGTCGTAGCCGCCGCGCCGGGTCATGATCAAATCGTGGATCATGGCGTCTTTGGCGGCCTGCACCAGTTGTGCCTGCGGGATGGTGTCATCCCACAAGGTCAGGTTGTCGCGCACCGAGCCTTCAAACAAGACAATGTCCTGGTTGACCACCGCCAGCGAGTGACGCAGCAGCAAACGCGGCAGCCGGTGGGCGGGATGATCATCAAACAGTATCTCGCCCGACCACGGGTCCAGCATGCCGGATATCAGCCGGCCTATCGTTGTTTTGCCGCTGCCCGAACCGCCCACCAATGCCACCCGGCTGCCCGGCTTCAGATCCAGGCTTAAATCATCAATCAGCGGCGGCTCTAGCTTCGAATAGCCTGTGGCCACGCCGTCCAGGCAAACGCTGCCCGACAGACGCAGGGACGTCGGCTGTACAAGATCGGTAGCGACGAACTCCCGGGCCAGCGGGTGGCGCAGCGTGTCGTCCACTTGCGCCAGCGGGCCCTGCGCGTTGCGCAAGGCACCAGCAAGCTCCATCAGCTCTTGTACCGGCGCCGAGAACGAGCTGGCAATCAAGGTGAAGGCGACCAGCATGCCCACACTCAGTTCGTGCTCGATCACATAGTAGCCACCCAGGGCCAGCACCAAGGCGCCTGTCAGCGCTGCGGTAAGCGTGGGCAGCGAATCCACCAATGTTTGCAAGGGCACCACGCGCTGGTGCGCGTTGATGAACAGCGTCTGCAAGCCGGCCCACTTCTCGAAGAACACATCATCGGCGCCAGTGGCCTTGATGGTTTCCATCATCTGCAGGCCTTGCATGACCTTGCCTTCCATCTTGACTGCCTGCAAGGCAACGTTCTCGGACGACTCGCCCAGGCGCCGGCGCAAGTAAGCGAACACCAAGGCATTGGTACTGGCCAGCAACACGCAGGCCACCGTCAACATAAAGTGATACTGCAGCATCAAGGCAGTGAAGAACACCAGCATGGTCAGGCTGGTGCCCAGTTGCGCCAATTGTTGCGAGGCCATTTGAGCAATCTGCTCGGCGTAGGGAATACGCGCGCTGATCATGCCGCTAAAGCGCTGCGCAAAGAAGCTGGGCGGCAAGCGCAGCACGTGCCAGGTCATGCGTCCGGTCAGCACCAGGCCCAGCTTGATGTGCAAGCGGGTAATCAGAATCTCGCGCAGCCAGGTAATCAATGTAAGCGTCAGGCCGGCGGCCGCAATGGCGATCAGCAGCGGCGTCAGCCAATCCTTCAGCCCCTCTATCATCACGTAGTCGATGAACACCCGGCTGAATGCCGGAGTGATGATGCCGATGGCCGCCACCAGCAAGCCCGCGCAGAAGATCACGATCAGTGCCGGCAGGGACGCCCTGGTCAGTTCGAACAAGGCCGGCAGCATGCGGCGCGGTGCGCCGGCGGTTTGGAAGTCGGAAGTTTTCTCAAAGACCAGTGCAATGCCGCTGAACATGCCATCGAAGTCTTCGGCGCTGACCTTGCGCTTGCCCGTGGCCGGGTCATTGATATAGAAGAAGCCGCCTGCTACGCCTTCCAGGACCACAAAATGGTTCATGTCGACAAACAGAATGGCGGGCATGGCCAGCGCAGCAAGGCCCGCGGGCTCGACGCGCATGCCGCGTGCATCCATGCCCAGGCTGCGTGCCGCCTTCAGGATATTGACGGCTTTGCTGCCATCGCGCGATACGCCGCACAGTAGGCGTAGCTCTTCAAGCGGCACCCATCGACCATGGTAGGCCAGCACCATGGCAAGGGCCGCCGCCCCGCATTCCAGCGCCTCCATCTGCAAAACAGTGGGCGTTCTAACCCGACCCGCGCCCTGCCCTGCAAACCACCGCATCAGTATGCCTCCAGCCAGCGGAAGATATGATCAAACACCGGCAGGGCCAGACTGATCACACGCCGCTTGCCCACCACCACATCCGCGCTTGCCATCGTGCCAACGTCGATGCTGATGTCCGGCCCGCGTCCAGACGACCAAAGATAGCCGCTGGGGGAAGCCGGGTCGGTCTCCAGGCCTATCTCCACCTCGAAAGGCGCGCCGCTTTTCAGCAGCGTATCGACCAGCGCGGCGTTTTGCAGGCGGCGCATGATCCCTTCGCGTGAAGACGGAATCTGCGCAACCTCCAGCACGGTGCCGCGTATGAAACCATCTTTCTCGGGCTTGGTGGTCGAAGGCATGATGTTCGCGGACATGCCCGGCTTGATCTTCTTACCATCCGTGTTCGACACAAAAATGATGGCTTCCAGGCGACCATGGGCGCCGGCATCTGCAGCAAGCAATCGCACGATGGCTTGCCCCATGCTGACCAAGGCGCCCTCGTTCACGCTGAACTCCACTGCCGTGCCAGTCACTGGCGCGCGTACGTAGCGATTGCGCTCGTACTCGCGCTGAAGATTCTCGCGTTGTTGCTCCAGCGAGTAAACGCGCACGGCAATGTCCTGGATCTCTTTCTGCTTTTGCGCTTCATCCACCAGTCTGGCCACCTGCAGTTCCCTGCGGTCGTTCTGCGCGGTGGCAATACGGCTTTCCAAATCGGCCAGCAAGGTATCGGTTTCGTTGACCTTGATGGCGGTCAGGTAGCCTTTGTTCAGCAGCTCGTTTTCGTTGCGCCGCCGGGCGGTCAATAGCGCATGCTGCGTGGCCAGCTTGTCCAGGCGTTCGGTCAGGGCTCTTTGCTTGGTCAGCAAGAGATCGTTCTGGTTCTTCTGGTTGACATCATGGGCGGCCTGGACCGCGTGCAGCACGTTGCGCGCGTCGCGCAGCTCGGCCTCTTTGGCGGTGATCTCGTCCAGCGCCGAAGGCCGGCTGATAATGGCAATGACTTGGCCCGCCTGCACCGCATCGCCGGGTTCTATGGTGATGTCTTCCACGCGACCATCTTTAGGCGCGGTAGCCAGCGACACACCTTCCGCCGACAGCAGTATGCCTTGCCCCAGCACCTTCAGCGGAGCGGTAGAAAAAATGCTCCACACGAAGCCGCCGATCACAATGAATGCCACCACTGCAACGCCCAGGGTATGCAGCGGCCGCACCACCTGTAAAGTGCGGTCCAGCTGATCGGGGTTGGCGATTTTATTTAGAGCGGCTGCACGAAACAGACCACTCATGAGACGCGACGTTTGATGGCGCTAAGGAAACGTTGAATGTCTTCGGCATTGTCGCTGGCCGACCTTACGCCCCCTGCCACGCCCATCAGTTCAGCATCGCTAAGCGAGCGCTCGGTCTGGGCTGGCGCACCGTCGAGCGTCATTTGGACAGCCATCGCCGCATCGCGGGCATAGCGAACCTGTACCCCGCTGGGTACGGAGATGCCAGCGGCTTGCAGTGCCGCTTGGGTGTCATTCTCGAGCAGCGTTCGGAAGCTGCTATCGCGACGGAGACGATCAGTAAGCGCGCAAGCGCCCCCTTCCCGTTTGGTGGTGTTCAACAAAATTGTCCCCCTTGCCCGCCCTGTGTCTTGCGTGGGCGCTTGTCATATTTATATACGATTGTAGTCAAAAGACGCGTTTATTGTTATCTTTTGCAGTCTTCTTGCAGCTTTGGGCGGTAACCGCTATTACTCAACCACTGCAAGACCCATCATATTGAGAGACATGGCTGCGCCAACTAAAAAGCTGATCATCATCGCCGACGACCACCCCTGCATACGCGAGGCACTCGAACGCATCGTCAAGGAACTGCATGGCGGGACGACCGTCTATACGGCCACAAACTCTGCCGAACTTTGGCCGCTTGCAGAGAAACGGCTAAGCGAAGCCAGCGAGCTGTTATTGGCCGATGTCAGCTTCCCCGCAGAGGCAGCTGCTGCAAGTGAGTCCAACGCCGGCAACGTGCCCTTGGTGGTCGTATCTACCGAACAGCACGGCATTACCGCCAACTGGTTCGTCGCCCTCGAAGGCGACACGCCCGAGCAAACAGGCAGTGCAGGCATCGAAGTGGCCTTGAGTCAGCATGAAGCCGTGTTGGAACTGATACGAACCCTGAACGACACCGCCAATAACGGCCAGAAGGCGCTGCCTGAACCCATCAAGGAAGTACCCGCCGCCGAGGAACTGATGCGTTTGGGCCTTACCCTGCGGCAGGCCGAAGTCTTGCAACTGATGGCAGAAGGCCTGACCAACAAAGAAATCGCCAGGCGACTGGCCGTGTCTGAATGGACCGTCCGCCACCATGTCAGCTCTATATTAGAGCGACTGGAAGTCAGCAATCGCGGTCGGGCGGCCACTTTTGCGCATCAGTTCACGGGCGGTATGCGTTAACGTCCATAAAAAAACAGGTATGAGGCTTGCTGTCAGGGCACACAACCATCCACTATGGATAAGGAGCCCCTCATGACCAAGCAACCCTCACCCCAAACCGACAAGCCTCAAGACGACGACCAGCCGCGCGAACAGCAGCGCAGCCACGGCGACCAACAGAACCGCAGCAAGAAAGACGGCCACACCGATCAGATCGGTACGGGCCAGGATCAGACCAGCGGCAGGCAACGCGGAGGGGCGGCCCGGCGCCCCGGTTAAGCCCGCCAGTGTTGCGTGCGTCCATCGCAGGCGCTTGGCCTGGCAGTTAATCCCTCCGTGATAACCCTGCAACGGCTAGCCTGCCATTTTCTTCAAGTCTAAAATTTCTCTATTAGTACCTCATGAAGAGCCGCATGGATAAAGGATCTTCAGGCGTCTACCTAGCAACAACCCGAAGAAGTTTCCTGCTTTTACCCCTCCTTGGATATTGTTGACTCGACCCATCGGATAGCCTATAAAAGCACCGGCAGTTGAGAATTTGTACCTTGTTGCAACAACGATACGTACTTTATAAAGCCAGGAGACAACACATGAAAAGCAGTGCAAAAACAGCCACCGACGTAGCGCAGGTCCAGTCGTCCCGCCGCAAGTTTCTAGGCGGTGCCGCAGCCGGCACCGCAGCGGCAGTCGGCATGGGCTTCCCTGCCATCGTCAGCGCGCAGACACCCACGAGTCTACGCTTCCAAAGCACATGGCCGACCGTTGACATTTTCCACGAGTTCGCCCTGGACTTCGCCAAGAAGATCAACGACATGACCGGCGGTGAGCTCAAGATCGAGGTCTTGCCCGCAGGCGCTGTGGTGCCCGCTTTCGCGCTGCTAGATGCAGTCTCCAAAGGCACACTGGACGGTGGCCACGGCGTGCTGGGCTACAACTACGGCAAGCAGAACGCCCTGGCTCTGTACTCGTCGGGCCCTGCTTTCGGCATGGACGCCAACATGGTCCTCGCCTGGCACAAGTACGGCGGCGGCCAGGAAATGCTCGAAGAGCTTTATAAGGATATCGGTGGCAACGTCGTGTCCTTCCTGTATGGCCCCATGCCTACGCAACCTTTCGGCTGGTTCAAGAAACCGGTCACCAAGGCCGAAGACCTGAAAGGACTGAAGTTCCGCACCAACGGCCTGGCGATTGACTTGTTCACGGCCATGGGCGCCGCGGTTAACGCACTGCCCGGTGGCGAAATCGTTCCGGCCCTGGACCGCGGCCTGCTGGATGGCGCTGAGTTCAACAACGCCACTTCCGACCGCCTGTTGGGCTTCCCCGACGTTTCCAAGGTCTGCATGCTGCAAAGCTTCCACCAGTCGTCCGAAACCTTCGAAATCATCTTCAACAAGGACAAGTACGCTGCCTTGCCGGACAAGATGAAAGCCATCATCGCCAATGGTGTCGAAGCTGCTTCGGCCGACATGTCCTGGAAGGCAGTCGATCGCTACTCGCAAGACTACATCAAGCTGCAGAAGGAAGACGGCGTCAAGTTCTACAAGACACCCGATGCCATCCTTCAACAGCAACTGGTCGTGTGGGACGAGATCGTCACCAAGAAGGGCGAAACCAACCCCATGTTCAAGAAGATCGAACAGTCGCAACGCGAGTTCGCCTCGCGCGCGCTGTCGTGGGACATGGACACCAACAACAACCGTCGCATGGCTTACAACCACTACTTCGGTAGAAACGCCAAGAAGGCCTAAAACCTCAGCTTGCTGAAAAAAATACCACCCAGCAGTACGGGTGGTATTTTTAAGACAGCTCTCCAGGCGCGGCTTGCTACCAGGTATAGACCCGCCCCTGCCTTCCCCAAAGCTAGGTGAATCAACCATGCATAATGTTTTGCACACTATAGACCGGGTCAACACCTGGATCGGGCAGCTTTTTGGCTGGTTCGTGATGGCCTTGACCCTATTCGTCACGTACGAAGTATTTTCCCGCTATGCGTTGGGCTCGCCCCACGCCTGGTCCTTCGACGCCATGAACATGATGTACGGCGCCCTGTTCATGATGGCCGGCGCCTACACCCTCAGCAAGAACGGTCACGTACGAGGCGATGTGCTCTATGGCTTCTTCCCGCCGCGATTGCAGGCCGGGCTGGACCTGACGCTATACGTCGTATTTTTCATACCCGGCGTCGTGGCGCTGGCCTGGGCCGGGTACAACTACGCGGCCGAATCGTTCATGATCAACGAGCACTCCACCATTACTGCCGACGGTCCTCCCATCTACCCATTCAAGGCCATCATTCCCATTGCCGGCGTCACCCTGTTGTTTCAGGGATTCGTCGAGATGGTGTATTGCGTGGACTGCCTGCGTAACGGCCGATGGGCCAAACGCGACAAAGACGTGGAAGAGGTGGACGTAGACAAGCTCAAGGACATGGTTCATGCAGAACCGGAGTACCTGAAGAATACTGACACTCGCGACAGCGACACAAAAGGAAGCCAACCATGAGGAAAGAAGTCTGGTTCGGCCTATCCATACTGGCCGCAATAGTCATTGCCCTGTTCGTACTGATGCCGGCGCCCGCCGACATCACCGACGGGCACCTTGGCCTGCTGATGTTGGCGCTTATTGTCGTCACCATCATGCTGGGCTTTCCCACCGCCTTTACCTTGATGGGTATGGGGGTGATGTTCACCTACTTCGCCTACCGGCGCATGGGACCGCAGATCGCGATTGAACAAACCTTGGACTTGATGGTGCTGCGCACCTATGCGGTCATGACCAACGATGTGCTGATCGCCGTGCCGCTGTTCATTTTCATGGGCTACCTGGTCGAGCGTGCCAACCTGATCGAACGGCTGTTCAAGAGCTTGCACCTGGCCATGGCCCGCGTGCCAGGTTCGCTGGCCGTTGCTACCGTTATTACCTGCGCGGTGTTCGCCACTGCAACCGGTATTGTCGGGGCTGTCGTCACACTGATGGGCTTGCTGGCCCTGCCCGCCATGCTCAAGGCCGGCTATAGCGTCCGCTTATCTGCTGGCGCCATTACCGCCGGCGGTTGCCTGGGCATCATGATCCCGCCGTCAGTGCTGCTGATCGTGTATGGCGCGGTGGCCGGAGTATCAGTCGTCAAGCTATACGCGGGCGCCTTTTTCCCGGGCATCATGCTGGCCTTGCTGTACGTGATCTACATCATGATCGTGGCCAAGATCAGCCCCAAGTCGGCACCCCCGCTGTCCGCTGAAGAGCGACGGGTAACCTTGCCCGAGTTCGCGCAAACGATCAAGGATACGGTCACCAACCGCGCCCTGCCCGGCATCGTTAGCGCCATGAAGGGCCGCAACAATGCGCATGTTCCGATGCGCACGCTGTTCTTCAACTTGGGTGTGGTGCTGCTGCCGGCGCTGGTTTTCGTAGCCGCCATGGCGCTCAGCTACAACATGGTTACCGCACCCCCGCCGCAACAGGAAAGCGGGCTGGTCGCAATGGGCTTTGCCGGCCAGGACGAGAGCAGCTACGGCGGCGGCGGCCTGGCAGAGCCTCCGGGCACTGAAAGCATGGTCCAGGCCGAAGCCGAGCCAGAGGCCGCTGCCGAAGAGGAAGCCGACGCAGACGAAGCCGGCGCTGTGGATGCACCGATGGCGTTCTGGATTACGCTCGCGGTCGGCACCTTCATCATGATCATCTTCTACGCGATGTTTACCTTCGCACGGGTAGAGATCTTCAAGATGCTGCTCACGTCCTTCTTCCCCTTGGCCATCATGATATTGGCCGTACTGGGAAGTATCGTGTTCGGCTTGGCTACGCCTTCCGAGGCGGCGGCCATGGGGTCCTTCGGCGGCTTGCTGCTGGCCCTCGCCTATCGACGACTGAACATGGACATGCTGAAAGAGTCCGTGTACCTGGCTGCCAAAACCAGCGCCATGGTGTGCTGGCTGTTCGTTGGGTCCAGCATCTTCTCGGCAGCGTTCGCGCTATTGGGCGGGCAGGCCATCATTAACGATTGGGTGCTCGGCATGGACCTTACCCCGGTCCAGTTCCTGATCATGGCCCAGATCGTTATCTTCTTGCTGGGCTGGCCGCTGGAATGGACTGAGATCATCGTGATCTTCATGCCCATCTTCCTGCCATTGCTGGCGCACTACCAGATAGACCCGCTGTTCTTTGGGTTGCTGGTGGCGCTTAACCTGCAAACCGCCTTCCTGTCACCACCGGTTGCCATGTCGGCCTTCTACCTGAAAGGTGTCGCGCCACCACATGTCACCCTGAACCAGATCTTTGCCGGAATGCTGCCCTTCATGGGCATACAGATCATCGCCATCGTGATGCTGTACCTGTTCCCTGCCATCGGTCTGTGGCTGCCAGAGGTACTGTATTAATTAGCTGCAAAGGACCAAGGGGTCGCAAGAACCCCCGTTGTAAGAAGGGCCGGTTCCGTAAGGAGCCGGCCCTTTGTGTTGCTGGCAGGACTGCTTTAATCAGTCGGGTGTAAATACCCGGATGCGAGAACGGATCTTGGCTTCCAAATTACGATAGGCCACGCGCACGTCGTATTCTGTCTGAAGATTGAGCCAATAGCGCACTTCCATATTAAAGAACATGCCCAAGCGTAATGCCGTATCGGCCGTGATGGGCCGCTTCCCACGGAGGATTTCGCTGATGCGGCTAGGCGGCACATCAATGTCGGCCGCGAGACGCTGAGCAGTGATGCCCAGCGGCCTCATAAATTCTTCCCGTAGAATTTCGCCCGGATGGATCTCGTCGAGCAATTTATCCATACCAATACCTGTTAGTGATAATCGACGATCTCAACATCATATGCGCCGCCGGTCGTCCATTTAAAACACACTCGCCACTGCTTGTTAATGCGCATGCTGTCTTGGCCAGCGCGCCTACCTCTTAAAGCCTCCAGCCGATTGCCTGGAGGAATCCGCAAGCTGTCCAATGATTCTGCGGCGTGCAACTGTAAAAGCTTTCGCCTTGCGGCCCGCTCTATATTCGCTAGTCGAAGCACCGGACGGCTGTTAAACAACATCTCCGTATCTGAGCAGGCAAATGAGTTGATCATTTAAAACTCACGTACCGCATGGCAGAATCTGTTATACAGAACATTATAGAGAACTCCTACTCGATTTCAAGCGGCCTGGCTTTATCTGAGCTCGCCAAATTTACTCAGTCACCATAAGCCGCCTGTGATTCTTGAAGCAACGCTCCAGCCAATATTGGTCCACCTCGTAAGACCCATCAGCGCGACTGAAGTGTGTTTCCGTTGCATTCATGTAGGTAAATAACCACATTGATGGTGTGGCTTTGCCATACACAAGGCCCGAATAATGCACTTAAGCTCGAAACATGATGTAAATCAATTGCACGCGTTCGCAAGCCGCTTAAGATTAGGCGTTTCATGCTGGCCCACTACGCCCTGCCCGGCGGCCCACCACCTTACCGACAAGCACCCTTCGATGCGCAAAAATTTTCCCGTTACCCAAGTTGAAACCAAAGTCCGTGCGGACCAATACCTGATCTCCAAGACCGACAAGAAAGGCAAGATCACCTATGTCAACCCGGCTTTCATCGAAATCAGCGGCTACACCCGCGACGAGCTGGTCGGCCAACCGCACAACCTGATCCGCCACCCCGACATGCCGCCCGAAGCCTTCCAGGATTTGTGGGATACCCTGCAGGCCGGCAAGCCCTGGCTGGGCCTGGTAAAAAACCGCCGCAAGGACGGCGGCTTCTACTGGGTGCTGGCCAACGCCGCACCCGTCTACGAGCATGGCGAAATCACCGGCTACGCCTCGGTGCGACTTAAACCCACTGAAGACCAGATCGCCGCTGCGCAAGACTTCTACGAAAGCATCAACGCCGGCAACAGCCGTGGCTACACCGTGAAGGCCGGCCAGCGCGTGCGTACCGGCTGGCGTCGCGGGCTGGATGTCGTCGCCATGCCTTTTGCTCCCACCCTTAAGGCAGGCATGTTCCGCATGGCCGCCCTGTCCACCGCCACCATCTTCGGCGCGACCTGGTTTGCCGCCACAGGCGGCGTACCGGCAGACTATCGCGCCTGGGTACTGGCCGCCATCGCCGCCGGCACCGCAGCCAGCTTGGCCTATGGCTGGCGCATCGCGCAAGGCATCGTCAAGCCGCTGGCCGGCGCCGCCCGCATCGCACGCCAGATTGCTGCCGGCAACCTGCGCATAGACATCGACACCGAACAACCAGGCGAAGTCGGCAACCTGTACTTCTATATGGACATGATGCGCAAGAGCTTATTGGGCATCGCCACCGACGTCCATGCCGGTGCCCAGGCCACCGCCCAAACCGCCCACGTGCTCGAAGCCAACAACACCAACCTGTCTGCACGCACCGAAGACCAGGCCGCTTCCCTGCAGGAAACCGCAGCCAGCATGGAAGAGCTGACCGTTACCGTGCGGCAAAATGCCGACAACGCCAACCTGGCTAGCCAGCTTGCCGACGCCAGCATGCAAACCGCCCAACGCGGCGGCACCGTGGTGCAAGACGTCGTCGACACCATGCAAGGCATACACCAAAGCTCGCGCAAGATAGGCGACATCGTCAGCCTGATTGAAGAAATCGCCTTCCAGACCAATATCCTCGCCCTTAACGCCGCCGTCGAATCCGCACGCGCCGGCGAAGCCGGCCGCGGCTTTGCGGTTGTGGCCGCCGAAGTGCGCAGCCTGGCACAGAAGAGCTCGGTGGCCGCCAAGGAAATTAAAGTGCTGATCGACGAATCCGTTAACCGCATGGCGACAGGATCCGAACAAGCCGCCCGCGCCGGCGCGACCATGGAAGAGATTGTTGAGTCCGTAAAGCGCGTTACCGACATCATGGGTGAGATTTCCACGGCCTCGGTCGAGCAGTCAACGGGACTGGAACAGATCAACCAGGCGATCTCGCAGATCGATGGCGTGACCCACCAGAACGCTGCGTTGGTGCAGGAACTGGGCAATACCGTTAGGGCGTTGGCCGGTGAGGCGGGGAATCTGAGGTTGTCGATTGAGGTGTTGAATACGGGGCGTGGAGAGTCGAGCGTTGTGCAGGCGCAGCCAGTGTTACGGGCACCTTCGCGAGCCTTGGCGCTGTCGGAGATGTAAACCTGAGCGGCGGCCCTAAAGTTCCCCCACGGCCCGCCGTTAATGACGGTGAACAGGAAGAAACCGGCTTAGCTTTACTGCTGTCAAGCAGCACGCGGCACAAAACGGGCTTTTTTCTTCTTGGCAACCAGGCGGAGCCAGATTCGCCGTATTTACCTCTCAGGAGTTATCCATGTCAGTAATTAACACCAACGCGCTTTCCCTGATTGCCCAAGGCAACCTTCATAAATCGCAATCGGCTCTGGGCAGCGCCATCGAGCGCCTGTCTTCGGGCATGCGGATCAACAGTGCCAAAGATGACGCTGCTGGTCAGGCTATTGCCAACCGCTTTACCGCCAACATCAAAGGTTTGACGCAAGCTACGCGCAACGCCAACGACGGTATCTCCATCGCTCAGACCACTGAAGGTTCACTGAACGAAATCAACAACAACTTGCAACGTGTTCGTGAACTGACCGTTCAGGCTGCTAACGGCTCGAACTCGGCCTCCGATCTGGAATCGATTCAGGCTGAAATCGGTCTACGCATGGCTGAAATCGACCGTGTTTCTGAGCAAACCCAGTTTAACGGTGTCAAGGTTTTGGCTTCGAATCAGACGCTGTCTGTTCAAGTCGGCGCCAATGATTCGGAAACTATTTCCGTCAATCTAAGCCGTATCACCTCACAAGACCTGGGCTTGAGCACCTTGGACATGTCCTCGATGGCAAAAACGATCAAGGAAGGTGACAATGTTTCAATGGCTGGCACCGCATACGCGACTGTAACGTTTACTCAGACGGGTCTGCCAGTAGCAAATACTACTGTAACAAATACATTGTTTGACGCGGGTGACGGTAGCTTCTATGCAGAAAGTGTGAATAGCAGTACCTCAGCCACCACCTATTACCAAGTAACTGCGCCTACCTTCGCTGGAGCCACAGCCACTTTCGTCGCGACTGGTACTACAATTGCTACCGACCCCGGTGGTACTGCTGTTGGGACTTCATACACGAGCCCTGACACTGAAGGCCAGGCGGCTATCGTCCTTGGGGGTGCACCTGCGGGGAACGCAAACAGCCTGATCAAGATAGGCGACGACCACTACATCCGTAGCACGGATGCCTCAGGCAGCAACAGCTATTACGCTGCCAATGCTACGTCAGCTACTGTTGACGGCAAGACCACAATCACGTTTACTGGCGAAGCGACTGCAACTACTAACCCGGTTGATGAAGCTTTAGCAGCCCCGCTAGACGCAATTGATGCTGCCTTGCAACAAGTTGATGCACTGCGCGGTGAACTGGGTGCTGTTCAAAACCGTTTCGAATCGACAATCGCCAATCTGAACAATACCGTCACCAATCTGTCTTCAGCGCGTTCACGCATTGAAGACGCCGACTACGCTGTTGAAGTGTCCAACATGACACGTGCGCAGATTCTCCAACAGGCCGGCACATCGGTATTGGCTCAAGCTAATCAAGTACCGCAGACTGTACTGTCGTTGCTGCGTTAATTTCCAACGCGCTGTATCGTATAGGCAACGTTAAGACCTGCAAGAAGCCAAGCGCTACGGCGCTTGGCTTTTTTAATGAGTAAACGTCTGATAGCGCCGCAAAAACTAAGTTGTTCCGCTTATTACCGGCCTACGGCCACGTTAAGCTGTACTACCGTCACCGTAGATAGACTTTATTCATCATGAGCACGCCTGCACCCAAAAAACTTTCTCATCTCGATATAGGCAAAATCTACAATGAAGCCTTGTCACTTTTTAAAACCTGCAACTTTAATGCCGCGGCCACCTTACTCGAATCGGTCTTGGTACAGTTTCCTGGCCATCAAGAAAGTTTGCTGCTGTTGCTAAAGACACTGCTTAAGACGGATCAAACGCTAAAGGCGGAGTCATACCTGTCAAATCTTGCCACTGATCGTGCTGAGCCAATATTACTGGCAGTAGATATTTATAAAAAAAACAAATCTTATGACGATGCGGAACGTGTACTTCGAGACAAAATCGATCATAAAGCACTAAAGCATATTGCCCTGTCGTCACTGGCAACGGTACGTACATTACAAGGTTATCCGCAGGAAGGATTGCAGCTACTGCACAAAGCGCATGAAGCCGATCGCAGCAACCCTACTATCCTAGCCACTATAATCGCCGATGAGCACTTCAACCCCGAGCTTGATCTATTACAGATACGGTCGCTGCAAAACCGGTGGGAAAAGCTTTACGCTCCTGCTATTTCTCCAAGCACTCAAACTCGAAAAATCAAGAATAAAGCCTTGCGTCTCGGCATACTCTCCGATGGCTTCAATAATCATCCCGTTGCTCGTATGACTATAGGCGGTCTACATGCTTTACCAAAACATGAGTTTCAGCTTTATGCCTATAGCAGTAGTAACCGTGACGACTCCGTAAAAGCAGAATTTAAAGCTGGGTGCGACCAGTGGCGTGAAATCGCGCACCTTAGTGATGACGCCTTAAGTGATCGCATAAAGCGAGACCATATCGATATTCTGATTGATCTAAGTGGCTACCATATCGGTTCACGGTTACGCATGCTGGCATCGCGTCCATGTCCATTGCTACTTAAATGGGTAGGTGGCCTAAACGACTCCATGGGTTTGAGCTACATTGACTATTTAATTACTGATCGATTTGAAAGCCCTCTGGGTAGCGATCATGAGTACACAGAAAAGTTGATCCGCATGCCTAATGGTTACATCAGCTACACTCCACCTCGGTACATGCCCGATGTGGGTCCATTGCCTGCGGTTAAGAACGAATTTATTACCTTTGGCTGCTTTAATAATGCCAATAAGCTGAACAGCACCATCAATAGCGTGTGGGCCAGAATACTTAACCGTGTCCCGAACTCACGCTTGCTGCTAAAAGGTTCGATGTACGAAGGAGACAACTTCAAAAAGGAGATTCTAAAATCCTTTAATGACTTTGGCATTGGAACCGAACAAATTATTTTTGAGGGACAAGCGGATCATATCGCACTTTTAAACAGCTACAACAAAGTAGATATTACATTAGATCCATGGCCATTCTCCGGTGGCCTAACCACCCTGGAATCAATGATGATGGGCGTGCCCGTGGTTACATACCCCGGAGCCACCTTTGCTAGTCGACACTCTACCAGTCACGTAAGCAATGCTGGATACTCGGATTTGGTTGCTGACTCGTGGGAGGAATATATCGAAATTGCGTGTGCTTTGGCACAAAATATTGACGTACTACAAGGCCTTCGTGCCGAAATACGCGGAGTTTTCCTCGCAGCACCGATTAGCAATCATGCGCACTTTAGTCTGGCCTTACGCCAAGCTTTGCTGGCTATTTGGCACAGACACTGCGAAGAAAAACCCGTCGCAGCAGTCGAGGTATTTGATGATCATAGTCATCGGTTTGAGGATGAGAGCGAAAGTTCCCTGATCGACGCCAAGGAAAAACCTGAACAGAACGATGGGGTAAATTTTAATCTTTCCAGTCCGGTACTAATTGTTGACCACGGGGCCAGGTTAATTCAAGACAAAAAATTTACAGGCCTGTATAACAGCAACGCCGTACATTTAGTCTGCTTCGACCCAGCAGGCTTAAGTAAGCAACGACAGTTACCACTGAAGAGGGAACGACTGCAAGTTATTTCAGACACTTTATTGGGCGATGGCAACCCACAAGAGTTTTATGCCCATCTGGATAATTCCATTAGTGGTTCTTTATGCGATATAGATTCAGATGCGCCTTTAGTTACTCTGACCCTACCCTCTATACGTTTGAATGACCTCCCCTCTGATCAACCCATAGATTGGCTGATGCTATCCCAACAGTATCAAAACACTCTATTACTTGAAAACAGCGGTAAAGCACTGGTCGATATTTTAGTGCTGTCTGCCATTATTGAGTTTTCTCCTAATAGCACTAACTCCATGTCATTCGATGCATGCCGGCGTATCGCAGGGCGCCATGGCCTGGAGTTTTATAGTTTCACTTATTTCAATTTTAATAACACGGCAACTACCGAAGCATTAAAAAAAGGATACCGTGGCAGCCAAACGAAATCAGCAATTGCTGTTTTCATTCCTAAGAATTTTGGAAAACTAACTCCGCAACGCTTAGAAAAGCTCGTTTTTATACTGCATAGCTATTTCGATATGCCCGACATTGCGGACCATATACTTCAGCATACTCAGCATCCTCAGGCACGGAACTACGCTGACTACCTGGCAAGTCACTTTGCGCCGCCAACTGTTATACCCAACAGACCAGCAATGAGCGAGCCTGAAATTGAGCTATTAGAGGCCTATCTGGCAAAAGCTAATAATTACTATGAATTTGGTAGTGGCGGCTCTACCAAGCTTGCGGCTAGCATGGGTTTGTCAGTCCACGGTGCGGAAAGCGATAAGCAGTGGTTGCGGCAGTTAAAAAATGACATCGGTGACTTATGCCAGGTGCAGCATATAGACATCGGCTCGACAGGCGAATGGGGCTACCCCATTGATCTAAGCGAGAGCATTAAGTTTCCCGATTACAGCCACTCAATTCACACTCACAACAGAAAGTACGACCTGATTCTTGTAGATGGACGATTTAGAGTAGCTTGCGTACTCGAAAGCATTCTGCATGCCATTCATAACAATTATCAGGATCAAGTCAGAATTTTTATACATGACTTCTGGAATCGTGAGCATTACAGCCCTGTGCTTCGTTTCTTAGAATGTATTAAGTCCGTCGATACAGCAGGGGTTTTTAAAATAAAAGACAAATTAGATAAAAATAGTCTGAAAAAGACGAAAGAGCTTTTTACGGATGACTATCGTTGATGAACGCGCAGCGCATCGAAGATGCCTTCGCCTAACCACCAATTCCTGCCGTTAACTGTCAGATTTTAATAACAGAAGTGGCTCCGCAAAATAGGACAGCCGGCTAAGTGAATTTTCTGCTTCAATAGGCGATGAGAATCGCCTGCTTAGGAGAGCAGAAGCCATGAGAAGACCCCGCCGTAACCACACAGCCGCCTTCAAGGCTAAGGTCGCCATTACTGTAATGACCCACTGAAATCCTGCTCACAGGGGGGATGCGGACGTTTTCTTGGACGGTTTAAATGGGCATCAACCTGAGCGCCTGACGATACTCGATGGGACTGCGATGGCCAAGGGACTGTTTAATGCGGCGTTCGTTGTACCAGCGAATATAACCGTCGATTCGCCGCATGAAGTCTTCCAGCGTAACCTCACGCCAGTCTCTCGGGTAGATCAGCTCAGTTTTCAGGCGTCCGAAGAATCCCTCGCAAGCTGCATTGTCTGGCGAGCAACCTTTCTTGGACATTGAGCGCACCAGTTTGGCATCGTCAGTACGACGAATCCACTCAGGCCATCGGTAATGCGCACCTCTGTCCGAATGAATGACTGGATGCTCATCTGGTTGTAGTGTCTGCACGGCGTGATCCAGCATGGTGTTGACGAGATTCGCATCCGGGCGGGTGCCGATGTTCCAGGCCACCACCAACCCATCGAAGCAGTCGACGATGGGCGAGACGTAAACTTTCCCGGCAGGAATGCGGACCTCCGTCAGGTCGGTCAACCATTTCGTATTTGGTGCGGCGGCATGGAAGTTACGGTTCAACAGATTCGGAACCGCAGGTGTCGGGTCGCCTGCATATGCCGAGAAACGCCGGCGCCGCGGCGTTTTGACCGTCAGTGACTCTTCGGCCATAAGACGGCGCACGACTTTCTCCGACAAGCGCACACCTTGACGTCGTAAGACTCCGTCAATGCGCCGGTAACCATAACAGCAGTAGTTCTCATCGAAAATATTTCGGATATCCGCGCGCACCTGCGCATACTTATCCGGCAGCGTCTGTCGCAGCCGTTGATAGAAGTACGTGCTGCGCGCGAGCCTCAAACCTTCAAGGAGTTCAGTAAGGGTATAAAGATCTTTGAGGGCATCAACCACCATCGTTTTTTCCCGGCTTCTCAGCCCGAGGGGGTTGATGCCCATGTCTTTTTTTATGAGTTCACTCGCCTTCTCCAGAATGTCGTGCTCCAGGCGAAGTTTGCGAACTCGGGCTTCCAGATCAGTTAACTCCTTGAGTAGATCATCGCGTTGCTGTCCTAGCGGAGCCGTATCCGTTTTCTTTGACATGGGTTTCAAAGGGGCATGGCCAAGTAGCTGATGATGCCAACTATATAACGTTTCTCGGGTCACACCGGTGGCATCAGCCACCTCCTTTGCTGAGCCGGAGCGTGTATTCAACGCGATAATGGCCTGCTGCTTCGTGGCACGAGGCCGAAGCAGATTGTGCGGGGTACTAATACCCGTGATTGTCTTCCTGAACTCCGGGCGCAATTCACCGATCCACGCACGTAGTGTCTCCCTGCTCGGATAGCCTAAACATCGGATCGTGTGAATTAGGCTGTGACCTTGTTCAACGTAGTGGTCCACTGCCCGGTGCTTCTGTTCATCGTTGTACCGGCGCTTTACCCGTTGATAGCCTCTGCGAAGATCCCGATTCTGTTCAAATTCCGCACACCAGGCCTTGAGTGAATTCTTGTTGGAATACCCCAGTTGGCGCAACGTGGCACTGATCCGACGGCCGAGCTTCAAATACAGCTTTACGGCGCGCAGACGATCCTCGTATGAATACATGAACTACTCCTAAGTAGTCCAAGATTTTGTCCGCACCCCCAGGTGATAATTTAGGAAATCACGATGAGTATGAAGATGGAAGACGAGATCAAACGCTGGACAGCCAAGCGGAAAAGCGCGCTGGTGCTGGACATCATCCGGGGCAAAGCAACCGTTGCCGAGGCCAGTCGTACCTACGACTTAGCCCCTTCAGAGATCGAGAACTGGATGGATGATGCCAAACGGGGCATGGAGAACGCGCTGCGTGCCAAGCCAGAGGACATCCGAGAGCAGTACGAACGCCAGCTCAAGGATCTTCAAGAGGCGTACGGCGAAGCGATGTTGGAGCTACGTGCCAGAAAAAAATTGCAGTCCCTGTTGGGCGAGGACGAGAAATGATCGAGACGATCCGCCAGGGACTTAAAGCCGACGGGTACACCGTCTCGATCGCCAAGCTATGCCAATGGTTCGGTATTCCCCGACGCACGGTGTACTACAAGCCGGTTAAGGCTGCGCCCGAGATAAACCCGCAGTTTGCCGAACCGATCAAGGCCATGATCGAAGAGTCACCATCCATCGGTTACCGGACAGTGGCGAATCTGCTGGGTTTTAACAAGAACACCGTGCAGCGCATCTTCCAGCTCAAAGGCTGGCAGGTAAAGAAGCGAGCCATTGGTTTCAGGCCTCGCATCCAGGCCTTGCCGTCGGTAGCGAGCGCGCCTAATGAGCGTTGGTCCAACCGTTGGGCGGTCCAGATACTGGACGCGCAACGCATCGAAGACGTCTTCGCCTGAAGAAGTGCAGATCTACGCCGCCTCGATCGCCGGGTAAAACTCGGTGTTTTCCCTTTGCATTCTTGAATGCAGCACTTTCAAAACCGAATTCGCCTCGGCCCGAAATTCTTCCGCCTTCTCGGCCACCGTCTTCGCAACGCTCCATTTCCGCGAGAAGGCAATAAATTCGTTGGCGATCCCCTTCATATCTTCCTCATACGCCCTACCCATTTCAGCCAGCTTAAGGTCGGCGCCCTTTTGCAAACTGGGATACAAAATGCGGTCTTCCACAGCCAGATGCAGCGTAACCACTGACCCCAGCGCCTTGACTTGGCGCGCGATCTCTGTTGCGTTCTCTTGGATCCCTGCCTGGGAGAATTTGCGCAGCGCGGCGATGCCTTGCAGTATGTCGACGTGTTGTTGTTTAAAGCGGTCTATTTCCATGGCCGTTCCTGTTCTGGACACTCAATGCAACGATTGCATTTTTAAGATACATTCTATATATATCTTTAACGAGAAACAAGCCAGTTATCCGCTAACGAATTAACGACCACTACAACAAGGCCTGATACTCGGCTTCGCCCGGGTTTTCATGCCAGTCGCTCTGCGCCAGAGTGGCGCGTATGCGTGCCACAGCTTGTGACCGCAGTTGCGACACCCGCCCTTCTGTCACGCCCATCACCGCGCCGATTTCTTTTTGGTTCAGATCTTGCTCGAACTGAAGGGACAGCAATAGCTGCTCTCGCTCGGGCAGGCCTTTTATGGCTTCCACCAAGGCGTGTCGCAAACCTTGCGCCATCAATTGATTCAAGGGGTTGGACCAGTGTGCCGAGGGGCTCGCGCCACCGCCGGACGCGCTGCGGTCCAGGGCAAAGTCCGCATCGTCGCCCTGCCGCGTCAGGTCTTCGTAATGGATAATCTGCACGCCGCGCGCCTCTTCCAGCAGTTGTTGGTACTGAGGCAACGGCATGTCCATTTCTTCGGCAATTTCCGTCTCGGTGGGGGCGCGCAGCAGTCGGTGGGTCAGCGCGTGTATGGCCTGCTCTATCGTCCGGGTCTTGCTGCGCACGCTGCGCGGCAACCAGTCCTGGCTGCGCAGTTCGTCCAGCATGGCGCCCCGTATGCGGGTGACGGCGTAGGTTTCAAACTGGGCATCAGCGGTTTGCTGGTAGCGCCGTACGGCGTCCAGCAGGCCCATCATGCCGGCTTGCATCAGGTCGTCGACCTCTACGCTGGCCGGCAGCTTGGCAACAAGCTGCAGGGCCAGGCGGCGCACCAAGGGGGCGTACTGCCCGACAAGTCGGTCTTCGGTGCTAGACATGCGGAAAAATTAGGCTGACGGTCACTAGGCTATTGTGGCCCGCCGCGTCTGCCAACGTAGGCCGGATCAGGCCCGCAATTTATCGGCTGTTCGCCAAATTAAAGAATCCCGAATACCTGCCGTTAAGACGCCTGTAAGGCGTTCCCGCCGGTCCAACCCGTACCCCAGGAGCCATAGAATGGTCAACCCAATTGCCACAGGCCTCGCTGCATCACCGTACTTAACAGCGGCGGAATCCGATCGACCTATATCTGTGCCCGAGCCGGCTGTGAAGGTAACTGCCGCAGACGAATCACTAAGCAGTGGCAGCGCCACGACGGGCCAGCGGCAGCAAGACCTGCCTGCAGGCATGGATCCGCTGGGCGAAGCGCTGGAAGCCCTGAATGGCAGCATGAAAGCCTGGGCCACCGGCATGCGTTTCGATGTAGACCCCGAAGCGCAGCGCGTGGTGGTGTCGATTATAGACAGTGAAACGGGCGACGTACTGCGCACGGTACCGACGGATGCGGTGATCCGGGTGGCAAAAATGATCGTGCAGTTGCAGGGGCGCAGCATAGACACAACGGCCTAAGGCCGGCCGCGAGGCATAAAGACCAAACTACCAATACTAATACCCGCTTACGTCAGTATTGGTTCCGAACACTTTGCAGGACAATACCCTTACTGGGAGTTTTACATGGCTATTTCATCTATCGGCGTCGGTGCAGGGTTACCCCTTGACGAATTGCTGGACCAACTACGTAGCGCCGAGAACAAGCCGCTGGAACTGCTTAAGTCCAGGGCAGCCTCCGTGCAAAGCCGCCTTTCCGGTTACGGGACAATCAAGAGCTCCATCGAAGCCTTGAAGACCGCTGCCGAGGCGCTGGGCAAGGCGGACACATTCGGCGCGCTGAAAACCAGCGTGGCTGGTGAGGCCTTTACCGCCACGGCGTCGACCAAGGCAATTGCGGGCAACTACAACATCAAGGTCAATACGCTGGCCTCCGGGCAAAGCCTGACCAGCGATCCGCAGGCAGACCGCAACGTCAAACTGGCCACCGGCAAGGTCGACGTTACTGTGACGCTAGCCGACGGCACCGAAACCACGCTGAGCCTGGATGCGGCCGACACCAGCATGGAAGGCATCGTAAAAGCCATTAACGAAAAATCCGGCCTGGGCGTAAGCGCTACGCTGGTCAACGACGGCAAGGAAACCCCGCAGCACTATATGTTGCTGACTGCCAAGGGTACGGGCACGGAAGCCGCCATCGCCAGCATCACGGTCGCTGCCAACGAGGCAAACCCCGCTCTTGATGTCAGCCAAGTCAACAACCTGATGGCTTATGACAAGGTTGCAGCAACCGGCGCCTTCACTGAAACTGAAGCGGCCAATGCCTCCATAAGCATCAACGGCATCGACATCGAAAGCCAGACCAACACCATAGCGGACGCCATTGAAGGCGTTACGCTGACACTGCTGAAGACGACGGAAGCCGACAAGCCGCAGGCGCTTTCCATAACGCGCGACGATGCCGTCACGTCCAAGGCCATTAATAGCTTCGTCAGCGCCTACAACAACCTGCAGGGCATTATCAAGACGCTTACGTCCTACGATGTAGCTAGCCAGAACAGCAGTGCGCTGACTGGCGACAGCTTGGCGCGCAACGTGCAAAGCCAGATCCGCGATGCCCTGAACGCGGCGAACTCATCAGGCGCCATGGGCAGCCTGTCGCAAATGGGTATCACCACCGACCCCAAGACCGGCACGCTGAAAGTGGACAACGACAAGCTTGATGCAGCGCTGAAAGACAATATGCCTGATGTGCAGAAGTTCTTTGCCAGCGAAACAGGTTTGTCCAAGCGGATAGGTGCAGTGGCAGACAACTTCGTCAAGACTGGTGGGCTTATCGGCACAGCCACGACCAGCATGACAAACTCGCTGAAGAACCTGGAAGACCAGTACGACACAGCGCTGGGCCGCATCGACGCCAAGATGGAAGCCTACCGCAAGCAGTTCACGCAACTGGATGTCATGATGGCGCAGATGAATTCCGTCAGCAGTTATCTGACACAGCAGCTTTCCATGCTGGGCAATATAGGTAAGGAAAAATGAGCTATCCCCCCTCTCGCGGCCTAAGACGCCAGCATTCTGTCCAGGCTTATGCCAACATTGGCCTGGAAACAGAAGTGCTTAGCGCCAGCCCTGAACACCTGATCACCCTGCTGTTCGACGGCGCTCGCGCCGCGATCATGAAGGCGCGCCTGCATATGCAGAACGACAACATCGAAGGTCGCGGCATGGCCTTGTCGAAGGCTATCGACATCGTGGACTCGGGCCTGAAAGCCAGTGTGGACCAGGAAACGGGCGGCGAGCTGGCAAAAAACCTGATCGCCACTTACGAATTGATCATCCGTAATCTGTTGTTGGCTAACCTTGAAGCCGATATGCAGAAGCTGGACTTGGCGGAACGCTTGCTGGTGGATATTGCCACCGCCTGGCGCGAAGCTGTGGATCCACTGCCGCTGGAGGCAGCCATAGGCTAAACGGCCCATGGCACTTGCAGCTGCAAACCTGTAGTTTTATTCCCTTTACTTACATATACTTGCGAGATGGCAGGCAGCATCTTCTTTTGCCACCATCCGCAACCGCCGCACAGCGAAGTGACTTTACCATGAGCAAACCGTCGACCATCTTGCGCCAATACGAAGTCATCGCAGCGATCACCAGTCGTATGCTTAAAGAGGCGCGCGCCGACCACTGGGACGAAGTCATTGTCCTGGGCGCGCAATACCAGGAAGCGGTCGAAACACTGCGCGGTATTAACATCCTTAGCGATGAAGATCGAGCGGCGCGGCGCCAGTTGCTGGCCCGCATTCTGGATGACGACGCCCATATCCGGCTACTGGCCGCACCCGAGCTTAGCCGCCTGGGCCGCCTGCTGGGCGACATCAAGCGGCAACACACGGTATTACAGGCTTACTGCGCGCCGTCGCTTAAGCAATGAGCGTGGGCGGGCCGTCGCCGCTGGGCACGCTGCTGGTGCAGCGCCTTGACGCGGTGCTGGGCACTACGCTTTCAGCGCAAGCCAACATCGTATCGGGCGCCAGGCCCGATGCCGTCGCGCAGCCGGGCAGCGCCGAACGCGCCGAAGCCGCAAAGAACGAAACCGTCCGCCACCCACGCGAAGCGGTGGAACGCGCCACGGCGCATACCGAACAAAACGCCCGCAATGCCATCGACAAGGCCAGACTGGAAGCGCGCAATGCCGCCCTACTGCTGGCTCGCGGCGGACCCAACACCGCCACGACGCCATCAGCGCCGACCACGCTGGGCCATGCCGCCAAAACCATCCTCGCGTTGTTGGCCAACTATCCGGATCTGACGGCGTCTGTCCAGGGGCGCCAACCCTTGCTCGATCGTGGTACGCAGCAAGGCACCGCTGGCCGAGGCGCTGGCTCTACCGCCGGCAATGCATCCACCGGTGCACCTGCTGGCTCGAGCAGCCCAGCAGCCGGTGCCAGTCGGGGTGCTGGCGCCGAGGCAGCTCAAAGCGGATCAAATACAGCCGGCGCTACAGCGGGTCGCGCAGGTAGTGCCGCTGCCGCGGCTGTCAGCGGTGGCGTACTGCCCCAAGGCAGCGGCCTGGTCGTGGCTCAGCTGGCTGCCGCCCTGTCACGTGCGGTACAGACTAGCGGCATGTTTTACGAATCGCATCTGGCAAACCTGGCTTTCGGCAAGCAAAGTGTGGCGCAGTTACTGCAAGAGCCGCAAGCACAGATAGGTCGGCCGGCCGGTCAGGCTGGCAATCCAGGCACTGCAAGCGGTAATCCAGGAAGCGCGACCAGCCAAGCCGGTACCGCAGCTGCTACCAGCGGCCAGGCGGCACCGGCTTCAGCAGAAGCAGCGTCCGCCGCCAGCACTTCGGGGCGTGGCGCTGAAGCCCTGGGCTCGCAAACCGGCAACGCGGCCGCCCCGGCTTCGCCGGGCGCTAACCCCAACACCGTCATACCGGGGCTAGACCCGCAAGCCCATGTGCTGGTACGCCAGCAGCTGGAAGTACTGGCCAATCAGACTTTCGGATGGCGCGGCGAGGCCTGGCCCGGTGCACCGATAGAATGGGAAGTCGGCCGCCGTGAACCGCAAGACGGCGAGGCAGCCGACGCCACCGACCATTGGGCCACCCGTCTTACCCTTAACCTGCCCGGCTTGGGCCAGGTACAAGCCAGGTTGAATCTGGCCGGCAAGCAATTGGTCATGCATTTGGTGTCGCCACAATCGGCGGACTTGCTGGACACTCATGCCGAGGCACTGCGCAGCCGCTATAGCGCGCAAGGCCTGCAATTAAGCCAGTTGTCCATTGTTTCCGAAGAAGACCGCGATACCAGCGAACCCATCCCGGAAGCGCCGGCAACATGACCAGCAAACGCCACGCCCTGAACGATGGAAGACCCACCGCCGTCGCCATCACCTACGACAAGAAGGATGCCGCGCCACGGGTGGTGGCCAAAGGCTATGGAACGCTGGCCGAGAACATCATACGCACGGCGAAAGAGCACGGACTGCACGTGCATGAATCGCCGGAGCTTGTGGGTTTGTTGATGCAAGTCGACCTGGATGCGCACATCCCGCCTGAACTTTATTTGGCCATCGCAGAATTGCTGGCCTGGTTATACGCCCTGGAAGGCGAGACGCTGGACGCGCCCGCTTAAACCGGCATGCTGGCTATTTCCTGATACGCGGCAACCAGGCGGTTGCGCACCTGCACCGTTGCCTGGAAGGCAATGCTGGCTTTCTGCATGTCTATCATCACGTCGTTAAGCGACGCATCGCCCACACCCATCTGAAATGCGCGGCCTTGCGCGGCGGCATCATTCTGCAGTGTAGATACGCGCTCCAGCGAACGAGCCAGCTCGGCGGCAAAGCCCCCGGTATTGGCGCTCGCGCCCTTGGTGGGGGCCGGCGAGGACGACGCTGCCTGGGCAACGGCGCGCATCTGCGACAGCATGTTTTCGATTGCAGACAAGTTTTGTATGGCCATATCAGTGTGTACACAAGTCATCACCGGAGATAGTTCCGGGTAGCCTAATGTACCCAACACGGCATGACAACAAGCGCCTCATCAAGCGCCAATTCACCCGGCTTTTCAGGCAATACCGCCACAGCATGCGAAGGCTATAGTCGCAGTGCCGCTACTTGCCTCGTGACAGCCCATATAAGCTAAATGAAGCCCAAAAGCAGCGTTTTTCGAGGCTTGCCCGTTTCGCCATCCGAGCAATAATTCATGCTCTCTTACCTTTGTCCTGTCGCATGTACACCTTGCCTACTAACGGCCTGACGTCTTTCATGACGGTTTCCGATAGCAACACCAGAGGCCGTCGATGACCGCAGCGGCGCAGTTGTTGACCCGATACCCCATGCTGGCCAAGGCGAACGCCTTGCCCAAGCCCGTACAACTGGGCGCGGCAGCCGCGATCGTGGCCGTGCTGGTCGTGCTGCTGATGTGGGCGCGTACCCCAGACTACCGCGTGCTGTTTTCCAATCTGGCCGACCGCGACGGTGGCGCCATCGTGGCGGCACTGGCACAGGCCAACGTGCCTTACCGCTTGTCGGATAACGGCAATGCCATCCTGGTGCCGAGCGACAAGGTGCATGAGGTACGGTTGCAATTGGCGCAGCAAGGTTTGCCGCGCAGCGGTGAGACCGGCTTTGAACTGATGGACCAAACGCGCTTTGGCGCCAGTCAGTTCACCGAGCAGATCAATTACCAGCGCGCGCTGGAAGGCGAGCTGGTCAGTTCCATACAGGCCATGCATGCCGTGCAGGACGCCCGCGTCCACCTGGCGATTCCGCGTGAATCGCTGTTTGTGCGTGATCGCCAACCGCCTACGGCTTCCGTATTGCTGACCTTGTATCCGGGTCGCAGCCTGAGCGACGCTCAGGTTTCGGCAATCACCTGGCTGGTATCTTCCAGCGTGCCACACCTGACGGCCGACAAGGTGTCCGTGGTGGACCAGAACGGCCGTCTGCTGACAGCGATTTCCGGCGAAGCCGGGGCCGACGGCACGCGTCGCAACCTGGTCAACGACATCGAGCAACGCACGGTCCAGCGCATACTTACGCTGATCACCCCGCTGGTGGGGGCAGGCAACGTGCGCGCCCAGGTCAGCGCTGACGTGGACTTTTCGCAGCGTGAGCAAACGTCCGAGGTGTATCGACCCAATCAGAAGCCGGGCGAAGCGACGGTGCGCAGCGAGCAGACCAGCGCATCGGTACAGAACAATGTGTTGCCGCCCGAAGGCATCCCTGGTGCGCTGACGAATCAGCCGCCACTGAATCCCGTGGCGCCTATCGTTGCCCCGCCGGCACCGGGCGCAAACCCGGCAGCGCCTAACCCCAATGCCGCCAACCCGCCCAACGCCAACGAAGGCGCAAACCCCATAGGCAATGTCCTGGCCGGCGGCTCAGGCTTGCAGCAAGGCACCGGCAGCAGCCGCAGCGATGCCACCATCAACTACGAGGTCGATCGCACCATCAGTCACATCAAGGATCCGCTGGGCACCTTGCGCCGCTTGTCCGTGGCCGTGGTCGTCAACTATCGCGATCTTGATGGCGAACTTGCACCGCTGCCGGAAGAAGAACTGGCCAAGCTTAACGATCTGGTAAAGCAGGCCATGGGGTATTCGGCCGACCGGGGCGACACACTAAGCGTGGTCAACAGCCAGTTCAGCGATGCCGGGCCGCAGTCCGTACCGGTCTGGGAAAACCCCGTATACCTGGACTACGCCATGCAATTGCTTAAGTACCTGTTGATTGGGATTGGCCTGCTGTTTGTCTGGCGCGTAATCATCAAGCCGCTGCTGGCGGACAACGAAGAAAACAAGCTCAAGCGTCAGGCGGAAGCCGAGCTGGAAGAACTCAATCGTGAAGCCGCCCTGGCAGCTCAGCGTCGCGCCTCTGAAATGAGCCGCTACGAAGAAAACCTGAATACCGCTCGCACCATGGCAGAGAAAGACCCACGTGCGGTCGCCATGGTCTTGCGCTCGTGGATGGAAAAGAAAGATGGCAATCGCTGATTCCGACCTGGACCGTTGCGCTGTCCTGGTGATGTCGCTGGGCGAAGACGCCGCCGGCGAAGTATTCAAATATCTGTCTTCTCGCGAAGTGCAGCAGA
Source organism: Pollutimonas thiosulfatoxidans (assembly GCF_004022565.1). NCBI lineage: Bacteria > Pseudomonadati > Pseudomonadota > Betaproteobacteria > Burkholderiales > Alcaligenaceae > Pollutimonas > Pollutimonas thiosulfatoxidans. Next base: position 645,203 of record NZ_CP022987.1, on the reverse strand, counting down.
TAGGCGGCGCCATGGCCAATCTGAAACAGGTCACACGCGGCGACGTTGACGAGGTGCTGGAAGACTTCCGTCAGGAGGCCGATCAGTTCCTGGCAGTTACCCTGGGCTCGGATGACTACATCCGGTCAGTCCTGACCAAGGCACTGGGCACCGACAGGGCCGCCGGCCTGATCGAAGATATTCTTGAAGCCGGCGACGGCGGCAACGGCATCGATGCGCTGAACTGGCTGGACGCCAACAGCGTGGCCGAGCTGATCGCCCAAGAGCACCCGCAGATCATCGCAACGATATTGGTGCATCTGGAGCGCGATCGCTCGTCGGCCGTGCTGGCTTTGTTGAATGAACGCCTGCGCAACGATGTCATGCTGCGCATAGCCACCTTCGGTGGCGTGCAGCCTGCCGCCCTTAGCGAACTGACCGATGTCCTGAATGACATGCTGTCCGGCCAGGGCGCCAAGCGCAGCAAGATGGGTGGGGTACGCACGGCGGCCGAGATACTGAACTTCATGAGTTCGAACGAAGAGGATGCCGTGGTGGCCAGCCTGCGCGAACTCGATGCCGATCTGGCGCAGCGCATTGTGGACGAAATGTTCGTCTTCGAGAACCTGGCCGAAACCGAAGACACCGCCATCCAGTACATCCTGAAGGAAATCGACACCACGGCGCTCACCATTGCCCTGAAGGGCGCGCCGGAAGAGCTGCGCGAGAAGTTCTTCAAGAATATGTCCAACCGAGCGGCCGAGATGCTGCGCGACGACCTGGACGCCCAAGGACCTGTACGTATGTCCAAGGTCGAGGAAGAACAAAAGAACATCCTGCAGGTAGCGCGCAAGCTCGCCGAGGCCGGCCAGATTACGCTGGGCCGCCCCGGAAACGACGAGTATGTCTAACAAGTCCAACGCTGAATCCCGGGCTGCCGAATCCTGGCAGCGGTGGGAGATGTCGGCCTTCGACAAACCTGTCAAGGTCAAGGCGGCGGCCGTCCCGGCCACGCCGGCGCCCGACCCCGCTGTCTTGCTCCAGGAAGTGCAGCGTCTGCGCGACGCCGCAAAGAAGCGCGGCCATGCCGAGGGCTACGCCGACGGCCATGCACAAGGGCTGGAAGCGGGCACCCTGGAGGGAAACAAGCAGGGCCGCCAGGAAGGATACGAAGCAGGGTTCAGTGCCGGCCACAGCGAGGGACGCGAGCAGTCCAGCAAGGAAGCCGCGGCACTTCACGCCTTGGCAACCTCGGCCGCAGCGTCTATCGGCACCCTGGAAGCCGATATGGGCCAGGCACTGATCGCGCTGGCCATCCGCATTGCAGAGCAAGTGCTGCGCAGCACCCTGGACGCCCATCCGGAAAAAATCCAGGACCTGGTGCGCGACATCCTGCAGATGGAAGCGGGCAAGGAAGCCGTGCTGCATCTGCGCGTCAACCCTGCCGACGCCGAACTTGTGCAGCAGTGCCTGGACGAAGACCCCGGCGCCAGCAAATGGCGCTTGATCACCGATACTTCCATTAACCGGGGCGGCTGCATCGCGCAGACGGCGCTCGGCAATATCGACGCCACGCTGCAAACGCGTTGGCAACGGGTCACCTCGTCGCTCGGTCATGGCGAGCCGTCGGAGCACGACTGATGAACGCCGCCACCGAACTGCTGTTGTCGCCTGCAGCCCGCTGGCAAGCGCAGTTGGAGGCGGCCGAGCGCCGCGTTGCCGGCACCGAATCATGGCACGCCAGCGGCCGCATTACCCGCGCAACGGGCCTGGTGCTGGAAGCCACGGGCCTGCGCCTGGCAGTGGGTGCCGCCTGCAAAATAGAGATAGCACCGGGTCGCAACCATTGGGCCGACGCCGAGGTGGTCGGCTTTCATGGCGACACGCTCTATCTAATGCCGCAAAGCGACATCTCGGGCTTGCCGCCCGGCGCGCGTGTCGTGCCGGTGGAGCCATCGATACAGCGGCGTGTGCCGCTGCCCCGCCACGTCAGCGACGATCATCGCGCGCCAGCCGTGCTATCGCGCCACCTGCCTGTGGGCGACGGCTTGCTGGGCCGCGTACTGGACGGTGCCGGCCGGCCGCTGGACGGTCTGGGGGCGCTGGAGAACGTGCGCCCTGCTCCCTTGGGCGCAGCGCCCATCAACCCGCTGGAACGCGCGCCCATAGACACCGTTCTGGATGTGGGCGTACGGGCGATCAATGGTTTGTTGACCGTGGGACGCGGCCAGCGCATGGGACTGTTTGCAGGTTCGGGGGTCGGTAAAAGCGTACTGCTGGGCATGATGGCCCGGTATACCCAGGCCGATGTCATTGTGGTGGGGCTAATCGGCGAGCGCGGTCGCGAGGTGAAGGAATTCATCGAGCATAACCTGGGGCCGGAAGGATTGAAGCGCTCGGTGGTGGTAGCGGCGCCTGCCGATGTTTCGCCATTGCTGCGGCTGCAAGGCGCTGTATACGCGACCCGCCTGGCCGAATATTTTCGCGATGATGGCAAGCATGTATTGCTGATCATGGATTCGCTCACCCGTTATGCCATGGCCCAGCGCGAGATCGCGCTGGCCATCGGCGAGCCGCCGGCCACCAAGGGTTACCCGCCTTCGGTCTTTGCCAAGTTGCCGTCGCTGGTCGAGCGTGCCGGCAATGGCGCGCAAGTCGACGACCGCCCCGCCGGCTCCATTACCGCTTTCTACACCGTCTTGACCGAAGGCGACGATCAACAGGATCCCATTGCCGATTCGGCGCGTGCCATTCTGGACGGTCACGTGGTGCTGTCACGCAGCCTGGCTGAATCGGGCCACTACCCCGCCATCGATATCGAGGCGTCAATATCGCGCGTGATGTCCGCGATTATTCCCGCCGACCAATTCACGCTGGTACACCGCTTCAAGCAGATGTTGTCGCGCTACCAGCGTAATCACGATTTGATCGCCGTAGGCGCTTATACGCCGGGCAACGACCCGAAGATCGACGAAGCGATTGAAAAATACCCCTGGCTGGAAGCGTATCTGCAGCAGGGTATCGAGACTCGTGTCGACTATCCGGCAGCCGCCGGCGAGTTGAACATGCTGCTGGGCGGCGGCGCGGCGCCGACGCAGGCGGATCATCAACTGCATCTGAACCATGGCTAAGCACACCTCCTTACCTATGCTGCTGGACCTGGCACGCGACGGCGCGGCACAGGCTGGCAAGCAATTGCAGACGCTGACTACCGAGCGGGTCAACGCCGACCAGCAGTTGTCCATGCTGCTGGTTTACCGCCAGGATTATGCCGAGCGCCTGCAAAAAGCCACTGAAATCGGCCTCTCAGCATCGAACTACCACAATTTTAGGCAGTTTATCGCCACTTTGGATGACGCGATCTCGCAGCAAAATAGGGTCGTCGCGCAAATTGACGCCAGAATCGAGCAAGGTAGGCAGCACTGGTATGCCGAAAAACGACGCGTCAATTCGTTCGAAGCCCTGCAGTCCAGGGAAAGACGCCTGCTTCAGTTGCGTGAAAACCGCGCTGAACAACTTGCCAGCGACGAGATATCGGCAAATCTGTATCGCCGCGCACGCCAGCAACACTGATCGAGATCCATAATGAATACTCCTGCGATAGCCGCAGTTCTGCCTTCCGCCCCCGTAAAAACCGGCAACGCGCCGGGTGCCGGACGCAGCGACGCCGAGCCTGATGCAGGACCATCCAGCTTTTCCAATGTATTGGCCGGCCAACACGGGGCCCCAGCCGGTGGCCAGGCAGCGCCCGGCAAAAGCGCCAGGGCCGAAGGCGAACACGGTAAAGCGGAAGAGCGCAATGTAGACCTGCCGGCTGCGGACCAGGCACTTGCCAAGAACGTCGCCGAACAAGGACTGACGCTGCCACAGTTGGCGCTGCACATCGCCGCCGAAGTGGCTGCCGTTCGTCATGCGGCGGGTGCCGGCCCGGCGGTTCCGGGCAAACAAGCCCTGGCCGAAGGAAGTGACGGCGGCCGTGGACGCAGCATGGAAGCGGGCTTGATCGCCGGCGCCTTGCGTACAGGAGCCTCGGACAAGATGGCGAGCGAACTCATACAGGTAACACCACAAGCCGGCGCCGCTGTGCCCCATCCGGCCGGCGCTGCTGGCCAGGAAACCATGGCAAGCTTGCTGGGTGCAGCGACCAACGGCCGCCAACAGACCACGGCGGCCAACGTACAGACTGCCGGCCGCGCAGCCAGTGTGGCGGGCGCAAAGCAGGCCGTGCTTACCATGCAAGCGCGTGTACGCGCCGGCGAAGCCAGCTCCGACAGCATCATCCCTGCTGATTTTCTTGCCGCCAAGGCACAAGTGACACAAGCACTGGACGCTGCAGCGGGCCTGGCGCAAACCAATCTCACTAACGCGCAAGCCGCTGCCAGCCATGGCGTGGCAGCCTCCGGCGCTATCACCGGCACTGGCGGCGCAAGCGCGTCCTTTGCTGCACTGACGGCGGCGGGATCTGGCAATCTGCCCACTGTCGCAACGCCCTTGAATCACCCCGCCTGGGGCGCCGACTTCAGTCGTCAGTTCGTCTCTATTGCGCAGGGCGCGCCCAATATGCCGCACACGGCCGAGCTGCGCCTGGATCCCCCTGAGCTCGGTCCGATCCGGATCACCATCAATATTTCGGACAACGTAGCCAACGCCGTCTTCGTGTCGCCGCATGCTGCCGTGCGCCAAACGGTAGAGAACGCCCTGCCCCAGTTGCAACAGCTACTGGCCCAGGCTGGCATCTCGCTCGGTGAAGCCAGTGTCAACGATCAGGGGCAGTCGGACCAGGCCTTCCATGAAGCGTCTTCTTCCGGCACCCGCAGTACGGGTAACGGCGGCAACGCCGGGACGGTAGCCGGCGCCAGCGACGGCGGCCTGGCTTCGGCGCTGGCGCGCAGCCCGGCGCCCAACGCTCTGGTCGACACCTTTGCGTAAGCAAGCTCTGCGGGCCGCGGCGCCATGCCAAAGGCGTGGACCAAATCCCGGAGCTAGCGAACTTTTGGCGGCTTATTCGACTGGATCACGCGCCGGCGTTTCCGGCACAATGTAATACCTGAACAAATCTGTCTTGCTGCACGCCAGCATGCAACATCACGATGGCTGCCTCCCCCAACCGCTACTCTCGCACACCAGCTATGGCCCAAAACGACGCAGGCAAGCTCGCCAAATTTGTCAAATCCATGCTGGCGATCATTCTTATCGTTGCCGCCAGCGTAGGCGCTACTCTCTTTTACACGTCCAACGCCGGGCAGGTTGCCGATATTTTCGTGCCAGCCGAACCGCAGGCTCAGCCGGTGGTCATCGCCAAGCCCATCTTCACGCCGCTGGAGCCCTTCACGGTTACGCTGCGCACAGATCGCGGCACACGCATTTTGTACGTGGCAGTCACGCTGCGCGTTGAGGACGAAACCTCGCGGCGCCTGCTGGTGGACTTCATGCCGGAGGTACGCGATCGCATCCTGCGTATTTTGTCCGAGCAAAAAGCAGATTACATCCAGACCACCGAAGGCCGCGCGGATCTGGTCAGGGTGCTTAATCGGGCGCTCGAGCGGCCGTACCACCCCGACCCGTCCGCTCCCAGCATCAGCAGTGTGCTGTTCACCGCATTTGTGATTCAGTAAATGGCATACCAAAGCCTGCTTTCGCAAGATGAAGTCGATGCGTTGCTGGCCGGTGTCACCGGCGAAAGCGACGAGAAGGTCCGTGTTGCCGACGACCTGACGGGTGTCCGGCCGTACGATCTAAGCTCGCCCGATCGGGTGGTGCGCCACCGCATGCAAACCCTGGAGCTCATCAACGAGCGATTCGCCAGGCGCCTGCGTGCGGTACTGCTGTCCTTCATGCGCCGCAACGCCGACATCACGGTAGGCACCATACGCATCCAGAAGTATTCCGACTTCGAACGGAATCTGCCGGTACCCAGCAACCTGAACATGGTGACGATGAAGCCCTTGCGTGGCGCCGCACTGTTCACGTTTGATCCCAACCTGGTGTTCCTGGTTATTGACAGCATGTTTGGCGGTCATGGCCGCTATAGCACGCGTGTGGAAGGCCGCGATTTCACCACGACCGAGCAGCGCATCATCAAGCGCCTGCTGAACCTGACGCTGGAAAGCTATGCGGGCGGCTGGGAGCAAGTGTATCCGGTCGAGTTCGAGTACATACGCTCGGAAATGCACACCAAGTTCGCCAGCATTACCAGCGGCAATGAAATCGTGGTGGTGACCTCGTTCAATATCGAACTGGGCGCCAGTGGCGGCAATCTGAACATCTGCCTGCCCTACTCCATGATAGAGCCCGTGCGCGATCTACTGACGCGCCCACTGCAAGAGGCCGGGGCAGGCGCCATCGATCAACGCTGGACGAATCAGTTGTCGCGCCAGGTACGTAGCGCCGACGTCGAACTGATTGCCGAGTTCGCAAGAATCGACAGCACCGTCGGCGAGCTGATGCGCCTGGAAGTCAACGATGTCTTGCCGCTGGAAATTTCGCCCACCATCAGAGCCCACGTTGGCGGCGTTCCCGTGATGGAATGCGGCTACGGAACGTTCAACGGCCGGTACGCCCTGCGCGTCAAGAAAATACTGGCGACCTCTGAAACCGATATTACCTGAGCATATTCTCATGACCGACCCCAAGCCCGACAACGCCAAAGAGAACGACAAGCCCGAAACCGAGGCGACCGACAGCCCTGATATCGATTGGGGCGCCGCCTTGGCTGAACAGGCCGGCGCAAGCCGCCAGCCCACCCAGGCAGACGGCCTCGCACAGGGCGCCGACGACTGGGCCAGCGCGCTGGCCGAGCAAACCGCCTCTGCTGCGGTCGCACCCAGCAGCGCGGCGGCCTCCGGCGTGCCGGCTGCGGGCGCCAACGCGGCCGCGCAAGTCTTCCAGCCCCTGGTCAGCGACTCCATCGAGGGCAACAGCGACATCGACATGATCATGGACATCCCCGTGCAACTGTCGGTGGAGCTGGGCCGCACGCGGCTGACCATCAAGAACATTCTGCAACTGGGTCAGGGCTCGGTCGTCGAGCTGGACGGCCTGGCCGGCGAACCCATGGACATTTTTGTTAACGGCTACCTGATCGCCCAGGGCGAGGTCGTCGTCGTCGAAGACAAGTACGGCATTCGCGTTACCGACATCATTACGCCATCAGACCGCATCAGCCGCCTTAACGGCCGCCGCTAGACCGCAGCATGTCCGAAGCCGCCGTCCTGCGACTGGTCATCAGCCTGGTCTTTATCGTTGCGTTGATCCTGGCTTGCGCCTGGATCATGCGGCGGTCCGGCTGGCTGCGCAGCGGGGCCGCCACGGGCTTGCGCGTGATAGGTTCGCATCGGCTGGGCGCACGCAATTATTTGGCGGTGATCGAAGTGGAAGACGCCCGCCTGGTTGTGGGCGTTACCGCCAACCAGATTTCCCTGCTGCATACCCTGCCCCCTGCCGATCCCGCCACCGCCGGCTTGTCGCCCAGCGGCGTGCTGGCGCAGGAAGAACCCCGGCCCGGCTTTGCGGCAGCGCTGGGCAAAGCCCTGAAAGGCCGATAAATGCGCGGGTTCTCGGTGGCTTTTCCGGGCTTGCGCCTGCTGATCCTTTTGGCCCTGTTGTTGGGCCTTGCCCTACCGGCCACGGGCCTGGCACAGACAGCACTGCCCGCCCTGACGTCCGGCATTAATCCGGATGGGAGCCAGACCTGGTCTTTAAGCATACAGACTCTGGTCTTGCTGACCATGATGTCTTTCCTGCCGGCCATGCTGATGATGATGACCGGCTTTACCCGCATCATCATCGTGCTGGGGCTGCTGCGCAACGCCATGGGCACGGGGGCGTCGCCGCCCAATTCCGTCTTGATCGGGCTGGCATTGTTCCTGACCTTCTTTGCCATGTCGCCGGTGTTCGATCAGATCTATGCCGATGCCTATCTGCCCTTGAGCAACGGCGTCATTGCCTTCGAAGAGGCGCTGCAACTGGGCATCAAGCCGTTGCATACCTTCATGCTGCACCAGACACGAGAAGCGGACCTGACCATGTTTGCCAACATGGCCAATTTGCCCGAGTTGCAAACCACCGAGGAAGTGCCCTTGCGCGTGTTGGTGCCCGCTTTTGTGGCGAGCGAATTGAAGACGGCCTTCCAGATCGGGTTCACGATTTTCATACCCTTTCTTATTATTGACCTGGTTGTCGCCAGTACACTGATGGCGCTGGGCATGATGATGGTCCCGCCAGTGACGATCTCACTGCCCTTCAAGCTTATGCTGTTCGTGCTGGCCGATGGCTGGCACTTGCTGCTTGGGTCGCTGGCCCGCAGCTTTTACCAGTAGGAGGCGCGCATGAATTCCGAAACCGTAATGTCCATGACCTACCTGGCGATGAAGGTGGCCTTGTCCATGGCCGGCCCCATCTTGCTGGTGACTTTGCTGGTGGGTTTGGTGATCAGTATTTTCCAGGCCGCCACCCAGATCAACGAGATGACGCTGTCCTTCATCCCGAAGCTGTTGGCCGTCGGCCTCGCGCTCGTATTGCTGGGCCCCTGGCTGATCGCCACCATGGTCGACTATATGCGCACGCTATTCACGCAGATTCCCGGACTGGTTTCCTGAGCGCCCGGTGTAGGGGCGCGCACACATGATTTCCGTAGATATCGATCAGCTGTACATGTGGATGAACAGCTTCCTGTGGCCGTTTTTCCGCATACTTGCACTGATGGGCACCGCGCCCGTGCTGGGCGACTCCACCATACCGGTACGCGCCAAGGTGGGCTTTGCCGCGCTGGTCGCCATCGCGATCGCCCCGTCCCTGGGTCCCATGCCGCAAGTGCCTACGGCGTCGTTTGCCGGACTATGGATCAGCCTGCAACAAGTCCTGATCGGCATGGCAATGGGACTGGTCATGCGTATCGTTTTTGCCGCGGTACAAACGGCGGGCGAGTTCATCGGCCTGCAGATGGGTCTGGCCTTCGCCTCCTTTTTCGACCCCGCCACCGGCGCCAACACCGCTGTGCTGTCGCGCATCATGAACTTGGTGGCGACGCTGCTGTTTCTTGCCCTTAACGGTCACTTGATGATGCTGGCCGGCATCATGCGCAGCTTCGATGTCTTGCCCATACGGGTGGGCGGCCTGGATCCCAACGGATGGGGCGTGTTGTTTGAGTGGAGTTCGGAAGTGATGGTGTCCGGCATGCTACTGGCGCTGCCGCTGATTATTGTTTTGCTGACCATCAACCTGTCGCTAGGCATCCTGAACCGCACGGCACAACAACTTTCGGTGTTTGCCGTGGGTTTTCCGATCAGCTTGATGACGGGCTTGCTGCTGCTTGCGGTGGTGCTGCCACAAACCGCCCCCTTTCTTACCCGCTTCTTCGATGAGGGCTACAGCACCATGGCGCGATTGGCCCAGGCCCTGGCGGGGTCTTAGACCCCGCCTGTTCCTTTCCTTAATAGGCGGCTTCCAGCGCGTTGCCGCCCGCTCTTCCCGATACTTCCAGCGGCTTGGCCTGCATGTCGATGACTTCAGTGGCATTGATCTTGAACACGGCCACCGCATCGGTCAGGCGCGCAGCCTGTTCCTGTAACGAGCCGGCTGCGGCGGCTGCTTCTTCAACCAGTGCCGCGTTCTGCTGCGTCACGCTGTCCATCTGCGTGACCGCCTGGTTCACCTGCTCGATGCCGTCGGACTGTTCGTGCGATGCCGAGGCGATTTCGCCCATGATGGTGGTAACGCCTTGCACCGAACCCACCACTTCGCGCATGATGTCGCCCGCCTGGCCTGCCTGCTTGGCGCCCGCGGCAACCTTTTGCTGCGCCTCTTCGATCAGTACCTTGATCTCCTTGGCCGCCTGGGCACTACGCTGGGCCAGCGAGCGCACTTCGCCCGCCACCACCGCAAAGCCCTTGCCCTGCTCGCCGGCACGCGCCGCCTCAACCGCGGCGTTCAGCGCCAGGATGTTGGTCTGGAAGGCAATGCCATCGATCACACCCACGATCTCGACCATCTTGCCCGAGCTGGTGGAGATCTCGTTCATGGTGCCGACCACGGCCGAGACCGCGTCGCCGCCACGCTGCGCCACGTCGGACGCGCCCTTGGCCAGCGTGTCGGCCTGCAAGGCGTTATCGGTGTTCTGGCGCACGGTCGCCGCCAATTGTTCCATGCTGGCAGCCGTTTCCTGCAGCGAAGCGGCTTGCTGTTCGGTGCGGCTGCTTAAATCGGTGTTACCCATGAAGATCTCGCGCGAACCCAGCGTGATCTCTTCCACACCTTCGCGCACGGTGCTGACCGTGCGGGTCAGGCTTTCTTGCATGCGGCGCAGCGCCTCGTACAGCAGGCCGATTTCGTTGCGCGACCGAACGTCCACACGCTGAGTCAGGTCGCCGCTGGCGATGCGGTCAAAATGCGTGCCGGCATCGATCAGCGGCCTGACCACCAGGCGACCAAAGACAATCCGGGTAATGATGATCAGGATAAAGCCCAGGAATACGGCCACGCCTATGGCGATCACGGCTTGCCTGAAGCTTTGTTGCGCTTCAGCGAAGTATTGTTCCTGTACGCGGCTGACGTGAGTGGCGAAGGCCTGGACCGCTTCGTCAAACGCCACGCTGCGCGCCACGCCGAACTCGCTGTTGACGAAATAAAAGGTCGTGTAGTCTCTGCTTTCCAGTGCCTGGACCATGGGGTCGATACCGTCGTCCATATAGGGCCGATAAGAGCTTACGATGCGAGTCGCCAAGCGGCGCCCCGCTGCGGTTTGCGGAGTCAGTTTGCGAAACTCCTCATAAGCGGTCTTGACGTCGTCCAGCTTGCCGTTCGCGGCGATCAGCATGCTTTCTGCCTCGTCCCGCATCTCGGCGCTCTCCAGCGCCACTGCCTCTTGCTGATAACGGGCCGCCATCAGCAAGGAAACGCGTGCGCTCATCATGTCGACGCCAAGCTCGTGGACGACATTGGAAATTCGGTTCTGCTGATCCATGTCTCGCGACTGCTGCACACTTTGCGACAGGAACCAGGCGCCAATGCCGCCCACGGCCAGGATCAAAATCATGAAGGAGGCCAGCACCAGCATCAGTATGGCGCTGACCTTGGCGTCCGCCAGACGGAAGCGGCCACGCTTGGCGCGCGTTCGGCCTTTTTTATCAGTGAAGGACGACTGCAGGGAAGTAGACATGACGGAACCTGAAAAAACGAGAAAAGCTGACGAAACCGTTGGACGGCGTTAATGCACCGTGGTGTTCTGGCGGTAGCCAAATTCGTGGGCCCGGGGAATGTTGACGCTTTTGACAATGCGTACATACCGGCCATAAGAATCAAACGCCAGCCAGAGCTCCTGGTTGAAATAGACGGCATCGGTGGCGAGCGTTGCCTTGTGCGCCCAGCGGGCGGTGGCTTCACCATTAAGTTGGCGATAAACATCGACCGGGTCGGCTTGCATCAGCGCACTGGCTTGCTCCATGGTTGTGACACCAGGCACCAACAGCGACAGCGCTGACGAATCAAAGGAGTTTCCGGTGGTGCTGCAGGCGGCCAGCGTAATCAGGACGCCAGCCATCATCGCCTTGGCCAGCCTGCGGCAAAGGCGGGACAGCAGCGCCATCAGAATTCCACCCAGTCGTCGTCGCTGACCGGCTCTTGCTTGCTGCTGCCTGCCGGTTTCATGACATAGGATGGTGCCGCAGCCCCGGCAGTCGCAGCGGCCGCCGGTCGGCTGGGCGCAGGGACGGCCTTGCCACCATTGCCACCATTGCCGGCTGTCGGACGAGGCGCTTGGCCTGCTGTAGCGCTGGCAGGCTTGCTGGCCGGCGGCACGCGAATCTGATCGGCCGAACCGGCTTTATGACCCAATGCTGCAGGCGGCTTGTCGCGACTTGTGGTGCCGGAGGGCTCGCTACTGCGTCGGTGCGCCACCGCCGGCCGCGCGCTACTGGCTACTTGGCGCGCTGCAACGTCGATGACTTCCGCGCCACTGGTCTTGAAGCTCGAGACGGCACCAGAGACGTTGGCTACCTGTTCTCGCAAGCCGGCTGCGGACGAGGCTGCCTCCTGGACGAGCACAGCATTTTGCTGCGTAACGAGGTCCATTTGCGACACGGCGTGATTGATCTGGTCGATGCCGGATGACTGCTCTGTGGTGGCGGCCGAGATCTCGCCCATGATGTCGGTAACACGCGCTACGGAGGTTACGATCTCTTCCATGGTGGAGCCGGCGCGCTCTACCTGAGCCGAACCTTCGGTGACCTTCTTGACGGAATCTTCGATCAAGCCTTTGATTTCCTTGGCCGCCTGGGCACTGCGCTGTGCCAGCGCCCGTACCTCGGAGGCCACGACCGCAAAACCCTTGCCTTGCTCGCCGGCCCTTGCAGCTTCCACAGCGGCGTTCAGGGCCAGGATATTGGTCTGGAAGGCGATGCTGTCAATAACACCCACGATGTCGGAGATCTTGCGCGAGCTGGCCGAAATACCTTGCATGGTGGCCACCACTTCGCCGACCGCCTGGCCGCCGCGTTGCGCCACCTCGGACGCCGTTGCGGCCAACTGATTGGCCTGGCGCGCATTGTCCGCGTTTTGCTTGACCGTGCTGGCCAGCTCTTCCATGCTGGCCGCAGTTTGCTGCAAGGCAGCTGCCTGCTGCTCTGTACGGCTGCTTAAGTTGGTGTTGCCGGCAACGATTTGCTGCGAGCCCAGGTTGATTTCTTCCATGCCATGGCGCACCGAACCGACGATGCGCCCCAGGCTTTCCTGCATGCGTTTCAGCGCTGCGTACAACATGCCCATTTCGTTATGCGACGGCACGTCGATGCGTTGCGTAAGATCGCCTGCGGCAATGTGTGCGAAGTAGTCGCCGACCCGCTTCAGTGGCCGAATCACGGTGCGCGACACGGCGACGCAAGCCACGATGGCCAATAGCAAAGACAACACCACCAGACCCGCGGATACATATCGCGCCTGCAGGGTACTGGCGTAGGCGGCCTTCACTTCGGCGCTGCCACCGCCGCTTTGCGCCATCATGACGTCCAGAGCCGCCAAGGTCTGTTGCTGGTTGTACCAGCCCATCGCGACCGCTATCAGGGTCAGAAGTGACAACAGCGCAACAATAATAAACAGGCTGGTTTTAAGCTGGAGTTGCCGGAACATTAATTCGATCCCATATTGAACAGCGAGGTGCCTTGTATCTTGCGGAATGCAAGCGCCGCGGCTTCGAGTGCCGATGTACGCAATTGTAACTGAGCGGTCGCACTGTAGTAATCAAGGTCTTCCATCTTGGACAAAAGGCTGCTGTAACCCAGCCCGCGCAGGCTGCCATTGGCATCGATTGCATCAATTTCATTCATGCGAGCGCCGACCGAGGCGCGCACCGTCAGGACGTTGTTGTAGTTCACGTCGATGCGCTGAATGGCGCTGGCGAGCGTATTCTGGAAGGCCGCGCTGTTGATGGCATCGCCCTGGATGGGATTTTCCAGCGAGGCGATGATGCGGTCCAGGGTGTCGAAGATATTCAGGTTGGTATTGGCGGTGGCGGGGGTAGGCTTTACGATGACCGTGTCCATAGCCGTGACAGCGCCAGTCATCTGTAGCGACATGCCATCGGGAAGCGTAATCGTGTTGAGATCACCGGGAACATAAGGCGCGGGTGGAGGGACCAGCGTCCCCGCTGTTATGTTAGTCGGATCGTTTGGATTCATCCTGTAAACAGAATATTGACCTGCGCCGTCAAACTGGATGCCAAATATCGAGTTCTCGTTCACCAACGCTGAGTCGGATACGCGTGGCGTGCCGATAATGGCACCGGCCATAGTCGTCTGCGGAACAGCGGTAAACGGCGAAGCACTGATCGGCTCGACCACGAATTTGTCACCGCCTACCGGTGTGCCAGAAATCGCGACTTGTACGCCGCCCTCGAGATTCAAGGTCTCCGTGCTGCCCGGCACATAGTCCGTACGGTCATAGCTGTAGATCGGATTGTCATCCGCATCGGTCACGCTGACGGTGTATTCGGATTCTGACGTGAATTCGATATTGTAGGTATGACCAACACCAGAACCATGCGCATCGGTGATGGCCGGACGGCTGACCACTACCGTGCCACCGTTACCGATATCGGCGCCGCTGATATAGCCGGTGGTACCCGGCGCTGCGCGATTGAATACGTCGGTACCGACATCGCTACCCGCTATCCGGCGGGTCTGGTCTGCCTGGATCAGGCGCTGAAACTGGTCGCCCTTGTATTCGATACTGCCGTTGTCGTCCTGAAACGGCGGAATGTCCCCACGGGCACCTGAAAATAGGTACTGACCGCTGCCGTCGGTGGCATTGGCCAGGCCGAGCAGGTTAGTGCGGGCGCTGCTTAATACGTTGCCGAGCGTTGCCCGATCGGCGTCCGACATGGTGCCGTTACCCGCTTCGATCAAGCGCGTCTTGATGTCTTGCAACAGCGTGGTCACGGAAAACAGCGTGTTCTCTTCGATGCCGAGGTTTTGCTTGAGCACGCCGCGGTTCTCGCCGAATCGCACGTTCAAGGACTGTGATTGCCTGATATTGATGGCCTGAGCGGCAGACAGTGGATCGTCGGCTGGGGTGACCATGCGGCGCCCGCTGCCCACCTGCTGATACAGGTGCATCAGGTCGGACTGTTGGGCATTGATGGAATTGAGTCCCGTCTGGAAAAACAAAGTGGAACTAATACGCATGGTGAACTTCCTGAAAATTAAACCGATAAGCCAACTGCCGGACCGCTACTCGCGAGCCCGGTTTAGTTGCGCAGACCCAGCAAGGTGTCGAACAAGGTGGAACTGACATCGATCAGCCGCGAAGCAGCACGAAACTGCTCTTGATACTGATCCAGACGCACATACTCTTCGTTAAGGTTGACGCCAGACACCGCCTGCTGTGCCGCGTAATTCTGCTGAATCAAGGTGGCTTGCGCCTTGGCCGAGGTAGCGTTCTGCTGCGTCAACACACCGACCTTGTTCACAATCTGCGAGAACGCCTCATTCAGGCTCATCGATCCGCCACCCAGAACCTTGGTAGTTTGCAGTTGGGCCAATTCCAGGCCCACGTCGCCATTGGACTTGCCGCTGCCCGGTGTTGCCACGGCGATACGCGCCGGGTCATTGATGGCCATGGACAGGTTGGCCGCTGCCGCGCGCGTAGGCTGTACCAGCCACGAATCGCCGGTTGCGCCGGTGCTGGAAAAGTCGAACCGCACACCATCGAGTTCAACGACATCGCCATCGGCAAAGCTGGTGACCGTGCCATTGGGCACGCTGGTAACGTTGTAGCCGCTGGCGGTACGCTGTATGCGGTAGTCTTGCCCGGTAAGCTGCCCAACGTCAGTAAACTGGGCCGTGAGCACGGCGCCGCCTGAATTATGCTGCCCCGGCATGGCAGTAATGGTGCCCAGGCTGAAGAAGTCGCCGCCGGCAATACCGTTCAGGTCTTCGCCGGTTCTGTGAATGGCGTTTACCGCAGTGGCCAGGCCAGCCGCCAGGCGGCCCAGGTTGTTCTGCACGCTGTCCAGCGCTTCGCGGCGGTAGGCCAGCAAGCCACCCAGGCTACCGCCCTTAAGGCTTTCATCCGCCAGCTCTACCTTCACCGTCCCGCCACTGATGGGCGCGGTATAGGCCACCGAGATACGGGCCGGGTCGTCAGCCGAAGGCTGCGTGTGCAAGGGGAAGACCACGTCGCCGCCCAGCAAGACCTGGCCGTTACCCACGGTAAGGTTGAACTTGCCGTCCTGCTCGAGCACCTTGACGCCCACCAATTGGCTGATTTCGGTGACCAGCTGGTCGCGCTGATCCAGCAAATCGTTAGGCTCGTGTTGCGATGCCGTGGCGCGCGCAGTGGTAATTTGCGTGTTCAGGTCGCGGATGCGTTCGGCGTAACTGTTGATCTGGGTAACGACCGTGGTCAGCTGCGTGTTGATATTCTCGCGCTGGCTATCCAAAAAGGCGTTGCTGTCATTAATTTGACCCACCAGGCTGGACGCGCGACCCAACAGTTCCTGGCGGGCAGCGCTATCGGCTGGCGCCGATGCCACGGCCTGTATGCCGTCGAAGAACTTTTGCAGTGCGGGCGTAATGCCAACGGTAGGATCAGCAAACAAGTTGTTGATCTGGGCAATTTCGTTGCCATACGCCACCAGCGAAGCACCCGTGGTCTGGGCGCCAGTCAGTTGGCGGAACAAAAAGGCGTCGTACGAACGCTGCACCGTAACCGCTTGCACGCCGCGCCCGATATAACCGGCGCTGGTGGCGTTGGCGCCCGCAGTGGCTACATGCACGCTTTGGCGGTTATAGCCGGCGGTGTCTGCATTATTGATGTTATGGCCAGCCGTTTGCAGGCGGTTTTGCGCCGCATTGATACCCGTAAGACCCAGATTGGCTAAGTTCATGAAGATTCCGCTATGCGTCGGGTGGCGACACGCCGCCCGTGATTAAAGACTACCTACTGCGTTAACGGCTTTGCACCGGAAACCTTTAGCCCGCCCAGCTTTATCCGGCGCGCCCGCGTGGTCCGCTATCGAAGTAGCCCATGATGGAGATAAGCTTGTCGGCGTAAGACGGGTCGGTGGCATAGCCGGCAGCCTGAATGCGGTGTGCCGCCTCTTCCGCCGATGCTGCGCCCACCACGTCGCGGTAGCGGTCATTTTGGCTGATCAGCCTGGCATAGTCGGCGAACGACTCGGCATACGAATCGTAGGCACGGAAGGGTTGTTGCACCTTCTTGGCGACACCGTTTTCGTATTCCGTTGTCATGATGTTTACGACCTTGCCCTTCCAGCCGGATGTCGCCTTGATGCCAAACAAGTTGTAGCTGGTACTGCCGTCTTCAGCCTTGATCTCGCGGCGGCCCCAACCGGACTCCAGCGCGGCTTGGCTAAGTATCAGTTTCTCAGGCACCCCACTTTCCGCAGCGGCCACCTTCGCTGCCTCGGACATGCGACTGACAAAATTCTGGATATGTTCGGGCGCGCCCTTGATGGCGGAATAGATCTTCCCGGTAATTGGGTTGCGTGCCAGCATGTCGATCAAGGCCGAGATCGACGAAGCATCTTCGCGCCGGTTGTCACCCACGCGCGACTGCAGCGTCGGCAAACGCGAGGCGGCCAGTTCCGGCGGCGTGGGTTCGCTGCCCAGCTTATGCGCAGGCCCGCCCTGGTTCGCCTGCATCTGATCCAGCAGCGCCTGCGCCAGGCCCAGACCAGGGTTGGACAACTGCAAGGCCATCTGCTCGTCGCTCATGCTTTGCGCCAGGCGGGTCTGATCGCTATCGAACAGGGATGGCTGCGTAGACACCTGTCGTGCCTGCTTGAGCATTTGCTGAATGAACAAGGCCTCGAACTGTTGGGCGACCTGGCGTTGCGCTTGCGCGGGCGCCTCGGCGCCCACACTGGCGCCCTGCTTCAGGCTGTTAAGCCCGCTGAAGTCCAGGGACGAAACTGAATCGGCTGTCGGTCGCGGAATATACTGAACAAAGGCCATGACGCTACCTATATGATTTCAAGATCGGCGCGCAGCGCGCCCGCACTCTTGAGATTCTGCAAGATGGACAGCAGGTCCTGAGGGGTGGCACCCAAGGCATTCAGGGCATTGACCACATCGGCCAGATTGGCGCTGGTGGTTACGCGCTGCAGGCTGCCGGCGTCGGACCGCATTTCTATTTGGGTGTTTTCCGTAACGACCGTCTGCCCGCCGCCAAACGGCGTGTCGGGCTGGTTGACCTGCGATTCCTGGCTGATCACCACCGACAGGTTGCCGTAGGCGATGGCTGCCTCGTCTATCGTTACCGTGCGGTTCATTACGACCGATCCGGTACGAGCGTTGATAACGACCTTGGCGCGAGCTGGCGCGACCCTGACCTGCAGGTTCTCAACTTGCGACAGGAAAGCGGCCTGGGCGTCGGGGGCAGCAGGTCCGCGAACCTGGATCACCCGCCCGTCCAGCGCCGTAGCAATACCGCTGCCAAACTGCTGATTCAGCGCGGCAACCATGTTTTGCGCGGTGCCAAAGTCGGTGGTGTTGAGCTCCAGGTTGATGATGCCGTCCTGGGCGTAAATAGTGGGTACGCTGCGTTCGATGATGGCGCCGTTGGAAATGATGCCGCCATTAAGCTGGTTGACCTGCACGCTGGAGCCGCCGGCTTGAGCGCCCGCACCGCCTACCAGCAGGTTGCCCTGCGCCATCGCATAGACCTGGCCGTTGGCCCCCTTAAGAGGCGTCATCAACAAGGTACCGCCGCGCAAGCTCTTGGCATTACCCATGGACGACACGACCACGTCCACCGTCTGACCGGGTCGCGCAAAGGCCGGCAAGCGCGCCGTTACCATGACTGCGGCCACGTTCTTGACCTGCATATTCGTGCCCTGCGGCACGGTGATGCCCAGTTGCGAAAGCATATTGGTCAAGCTTTGCTGTGTGAAAGGCGTCTGGCGGACCTGATCGCCACTGCCATCCAGCCCCACAACCAGGCCGTAGCCAATCAATTGGTTGGCGCGCACGCCCTGGATCGAGGCAAGGTCTTTTACCCGCTCGGCTTGCAAGGCTAGCGGCGCCATCATCAGGACGGCACCCAGGCCAAGTACAAGCAGCCGGCCGGCGCTGGAGCGTAATCGACGGGTAAGTAGGGAAATCAAAGCCGGCACCATGCTAGAACGGAGAAATATTCAGGAAGAAACGTTGGAGCCAACCCATGGTCTGTACTTCGTCCATGGTGCCCTTGCTGCGAAATTCGATGCGCGCATCCGCGACTTGTGTGGACGAGACGGTGTTGGATCCGGTAATGGAACGCGGATCGACCACGCCCGAGAAGCGGATGTGCTCGCTGCCTCGATTGATCGCTATCTGTTTGTCGCCGGCAATTTGCAGGTTGCCGTTGGGCAGCACGCCTATGACGGTCGTGGTCAGCGTGCCCGAGAATGTGTTGTCGGCACGGGTCGACCCCTTGCCTTCCGAGGCATTGCTGCCCGTGATGTCGAAGTTTTGCTTGGCGCCCAGGTCGGTCGGCAGGATGGCCGGTGCCAGGCCCACGCCAAAGCCGGCGCTGCCGCTGCGATCCGTGGTGGTCTGCACGTTCTTGGCCGCGTTGGTTTTTTCCTGGATCACCACCGTGACAATGTCGCCCACGTTACGGGGCCGACGATCTTCAAATAGAGGATAGTTGCCATAGGCTGTGGGCTGGAAGATAGCCCCATTGGCCTGGGCAATAGGAGGCGGCGGCATGGGCGGCGGAGCCGTCAGCGGCCCAGTTACCACCGGCTCGGGTGGCACCAGGGCGCAGCCCGACACCACGGCCATCGCGCAACACAACAACAAGCGGATAAAACGTTTAGGCATTATTTACAGTTGCGTCAGGCGCGCCAGCATTTGGTCGGAGGTCTGGATGGCCTTGCTGTTCATCTCGTAGGCGCGCTGGGTAGTGATCATATTGACCAGTTCCTCGGCCACGTTGACGTTGGAGGTCTCGGTGTACTGCTGCAGCACCAGGCCCGCGCCGTCCAGACCCGGTTGGGCAAAGTTGGCAGGACCCGAAGCATCGGTTTCAACATACAAGTTCTCGCCCGCGCTTTGCAAACCGGTCGGATTGATGAAGGTGCTCAGTTGCAATTGGCCGATCTGCACGTTGGTGCCGGTTGCGCCGGGCTGGGTAACCGACACCGTGCCATCGCGGGCTATCGTCAGCGTCAGGGCGTTGTCCGGAATATTGATGGGTGGCTGCACCGGGTAACCGCCAGCCGTTACCAACTGGCCGTTCTGATCCACTTGCAAGCTGCCGTCGCGGGTGTAGGCAAAAGTGCCGTCAGGCATTTCGACTTGCAGAAAGCCCTTGCCCTGGATGGCGATATCCATGCTGTTGCCGGTGTCCTTCAGGTTGCCCTGGGTATGGATGCGCTCGGTCGCTACCGTGCGTACGCCGGTGCCGACCTGCAAGCCCGAAGGCAACTGGTTGGCAGCGCCAACCTGGGCGCCTGGCTGGCGAACCGTCTGGTACATCAAGTCTTCGAAAATGGCCCGGCTGCGCTTGAAGCCGGTGGTGTTGACGTTGGCCAGGTTATTGGAAATCACATCCATATTGGTCTGCTGCGATTCCAGGCCTGTCTTGGCAATCCAGAGCGAACGTATCATGATCTATATCCTTGTGGTGGCGCTGGCTGCGCGCCGGTACCGGTACAAAATTAATTGGTGGAAAGTATGGAGTTGGCACGCTCGGCGTTGGCGCTGGCATCTTGTATGACTTTCATCTGCATCTCGAAGCGGCGGGCATTGGCGATCATGCCCACCATGGCTTCAGCCGGATTGACGTTGCTTTTTTCCACGAAGCCCGCAATCATGCGTACCTCTGGATCGGCCGGCACGGGCTGGCCATTGCCCATGCGGAACAGGCCATCGTCGCCGCGCAGCATGGCGCCCGGCTGCGGGTTGACCAGCTTCAACTGGCCGATAAGCTGAATGTCGTTGGGGTTGTCACCCGCGCCCAGGGCAGAGATCTGCCCATCGCCCGAGAAGGTAACCGCGCCGCGATCGGGAATCTCCACCGGCACGCCATCGGCCGACAACACGGGATAGCCTTGCTGGTTCACCAGCAGGCCCTGTTGGTTAACGGCGAACTCGCCCGCTCGGCTATAGGCTTCGCCTTGCGGCGTTTGCACACTGAACCAGCCCTCGCCGGTAATGGCCGCATCCAGGGCGTGTCCGGTTTCCACCATGACGCCCTGCTCCAGGCTGCTGGACGGCGTGGACGTTACCGTGGATACGCGGGTAGGCAGCGTGGGCGCAGCACCGACCACCGGCACGGAACGGTATATCGCCAACTGCTCGCGAAAGCCCGCCGTGTTGACGTTGGCCATGTTGTTGCTGATGACGGCCTGCTGCTCCAGCACGCGGGCGGCGCCACCCGCCGCCGTGTAGATGATGCGGTCCATATAGCCCTACTTAACGCATCTGGATCAGAGTCTGAAGAATCTGATCCTGCGTCTTGATGGTTTGCGCATTGGCCTGATAGGTGCGCTGCGCAATAATCATGTTGACCAGCTCCTGGCTCATGTCCACGTTGGACTCTTCCACCGCCTGGCCCTTGATGCGAGCCATGCTGTTGCTGCCGGGACGGCCCAGAATAGGCTGGCCCGAATTCGATGTTTCGGCCCAGGCGTTTCCGCCTACGGGCTGCAGGCCTTGTACGTTGGCAAAATCCACCAGCACCAGCGCGCCCATCGATTGGGTCTCGCCATTGGTGTAGCTGGCGACGATGGAACCATCGGCCGCAATTGCCATGCTGGCGTATTCGCCGGTGGCGAAGCCGTCCTGACCGAAGGTGTAGGTGAAGTCGCCGCCGAACTGTGTGGAGTTGGCGTAGTCGATGGTGAAGTCCAGAGCGTCGGCAGGCGTGGAACCTGGCACGGTAACCTTCAAGAACCCCTCCGGCGCTGTGGGGGTCACGAGACGCCCGCCTTGGTCGAAAGTCAATTGCGTTGCACCATCAGCCGGGTCGTCCACCGGCTGGCCTCCGAGGCGATAGTAGACGTCCCAGACGCTTTGTGTGGGATCAGCCGAAGGACGCTTAGCGAAGTACTGCATTAACTGATGAGAGTTACCGAGGGAGTCGTGGACGTTAATCGGTAGCGAGTGGGTGTAGGTGCCGGCGACGGCGGGGTCGAACGCTGTGGCTGGAACTGCCGTGACTGGAGCAACATAGGCAGTATTATTGGGACCCACACCAAAATTCGTGGTGCTGGGTGTGGCTGTAGCGTCAATTACTACTGGCGAGCCGGCACTTCCCGTCGTATATGGGCCAGCAGCGGGTAAGCCCGGATCCCCCGGGGGCAGCGGAACGCCGGCTGCAGTCGTCCACTGAAATGCTCCACCGCTCATAGTGTAATTGTAGGTGCCGCCACCTGCACCGACCAGCTCCACCTGACCGAACACCTCCGTCACACCGACAACCTCACCACCCGCCAACGGCGCATTCGCATCCAGATTCAGCTTGGTCGTCACGATGTCTGTCTCCGACGGGGCAATATTCCCGGTGGGCACGCGCACGGCTACCAGATTGGTGCCCCCTTCCGCGTAACCCGTCAGCCGATAGCCCTGCGCATTGATCAAATAACCATCCTTGTCTGGCGAGAACTGCCCGTTACGGGTATACAAGACGCTGCCGCTCTGATCCATTACTCGGAACATGCCCTTGGATCCGTCGATCGCCATGTCGAACTGATTGCCGGTGTTGGACACCGTACCGATCGTGAAGCGCTGGTTGATGGCGGCCACTTGCGTACCCAGGCCGACACGCGAGCTGGCGTAGACGTCGGCAAAAGATGCCGTGCCGGCCTTGAAGCCCACCGTGCCGGAGTTGGCGATGTTGTTGCCGATGACGTCCAGATTCTGCGCAGCGGCATTCAAACCGCTAAGACCTTGTCCGAAACCCATGATTAACCTCGTTGACTTTTAACTGTGTTTTAAGAAAGCGGCGCGCATCCGCGACACCGCAGCAATGCTGCCGCCACTACATAATTTTTCGAATGTCCAGCAAGGAGAACTGACCGGCCAGGCCCAGATCCAGCTGCAAACCATTGGAGGAATACGCCACGCTGGACACCTTGCCGTACATCAGGGCGCCCGCCGACACGGGCTTGCCGTCTCCATCGAAGGCGGCCACTTGCACGGTGTAGGCGCCATCAGGCATTTCGGCTCCGCC
The DNA here is from genome assembly GCF_004022565.1 of Pollutimonas thiosulfatoxidans. NCBI lineage: Bacteria > Pseudomonadati > Pseudomonadota > Betaproteobacteria > Burkholderiales > Alcaligenaceae > Pollutimonas > Pollutimonas thiosulfatoxidans. The sequence goes on along the minus strand of NZ_CP022987.1, from coordinate 622,553 downwards.
GTCGGCCTTGCCGTCCCACTCCATGGACAAGACACCGGCAGGCTGCGGGTCGAGTTCGATCTGGCGTATGGCCTTGCCGGAGCCATCAAGGATGGACACCGTAACCTTGGTGGCGGGCGAAATGAAGTCAACGCCGAAAGGCGTCGACACCTTCGCGCCGGCTTCGCCGCCCAAAGATATCTTGCTGCCGGGCACCAGCACATCCTTACCGATCAGGCTGGCGGCCTGCATGGATTGCGAAACATCCATCTGGCCCGATAGCGCCAGCAGGGTATTGTTCAATTGATTGATGCCGTTAACCGTGGAAAGTTGCGCGATCTGCGATGTGACCTGCGCGTTGTCCATCGGGTTGAGGGGATCCTGGTTCTGCAATTGTGTAACCAGCAGGGTCAGGAAGCGGTCCTGGGTATCACCCATCAGGCTATTGGTACTGGCCTGGCCATAAGCCATGGGATTGGGGCTGGAACTGCCGACCGGGTTGGGACTTGTAGCCACGCTGTGCTCCGAATAAAAAGGTCTGAACTGTCAGCGCGGCCTACTGGCCGATCGACAAGGTACGCATCATCAGGTTCTTTGCCGTGTTGATCACCTCAACATTGGCCTGATACGAGCGCGAGGCGGAAATCATGTTGACCGTTTCAGCCACGACATCAACGTTGGGCATGGCCACATAACCGTCGGCATTGGCCAGGGGGTTCTTGGGGTCGTACTGCAGGCGCGGCGGAGCGGCGCTTTCGACCACAGCGGCCACCCGCACGCCGCCGACCGAGCCTGTATACGACTGCCCGGCCACCGGTGTCATCTGGAACACCACCTGACGCGCCTGGTAAGGCTGGCCATCGGGGCCTGCAACGCTGTCGGCGTTGGCCAGATTACTGGCCGTGACGTTCATGCGCTGCGACTGCGCTGTCAGGGCGGATCCGGCGATCTGAAATATGCTGGTCGTCGACATAAATAATCCTGTGAAATCCGGGGGCTATGGCGGCTACTGCTGCAGCGCCGCCATGATGCCCTTGATCCGAGCTGAAATAATCTGCAGATCGGTCTGGTATTTGGCTGTGTTGTCGGCAAAGGCTACGCGCTCGACATCCATGTCGACCGTATTGCCGTCCATGCTGGGCTGCAGCGGCTGGCGATACAGCAGCGTGGCCGGATCCGGCGCAACCGCCTTGGCCGGAATGTGGCGCGTGGATGTCAGCGTCAAGTGGGTATCAGGCAAATGCATGCTGCCGCCGGCCATGGCATCGCGCAGCGCCGATGTAAAATCGAAATCGCGTGCTTTATAGTTGGGCGTGTCGGCATTGGCAATATTGGCGGCCAGGACTTCCATGCGCTTCTGGCGCAAGCCCACCGCTTCTTGGTAAAAACCCAAATCGCCGCTGATACGATCGATCATATGTCACCTGCTGCGTGAAGATACAGTGCATAGTAAAGGCGGGGTTCGAAGAACAAAGTATGAAATAAGGCGCCATTTGTCGGCCAGTTCCCGCGTTGCGCCTAATAGGGCTTCTATAAAATGACCTCATGCAAAAGCTCTGGCTCGTTTTAGCCCTGTCCCTGATGCCCGCCCTGTCGAGCACACATGCCGCCCAGTCCGCCGTCCGATCGGTGCCCATCCAGGATCCCGCCATCGTGGCGGCCGAGGTGGAAGACTTTCTGCGCAGCCAAGCCAGCACCTACCCCGGATCGGTCGAAGTCACCGTGGAAGCGCCCCGCATACAGCGCCAACAGGCTTGCGACCAACTGCAGGCGCATTTGCCCACGGGGCAAAGGTTGCGTTCGCGGATGACCATAAGCGTGCGCTGCGTCTCGCCGGTGGTCTGGACCACCTACGTACAGGCGACTTTAAGCATTCAGGGCTATTACTATGTCGCCAACCGCAATATCGAGTCGGGCGACGTGATTTCGCTGGACGACCTGGGCGCGCGCGAAGGCGACATCTTGCGCTTGGCCAACAACATCGTCTTTGATCCCAGCCAAGCGGTGGGGTACATTGCCAGCCAGCGCATAGCCGCCGGTGGGCCGATAAAGTCCAGCGCCTTGCGCAATCCGGACTCTATCCAACGTGGGCAAATGGTGCGTACTGAAGCGCGCGGCCGCGGCTTTGTCGCCACGGGCGAAGGCCAGGCCCTGCAAAGCGGCGCGCCCGGTACGCAAATACAGGTCAGGGCCAGTTCGGGCCAGATCGTCAGCGGCATGGTGGTCAACGCCAATACCGTGCGGATACTGATGTAGCAAAACCCGGCACTAACCCTAAAGTTCTCGACTGATCTGCCGTAAAAGTTCTGAGCAGACACAGTACACTACCTGAAGTAGCCCGGAGAATACGCTTGAAAATCACCTCACCCCCTTGAAAAACCCGACCACCGGCCCAGTGGCTGGCGCGCGGACAGACGGCGTGAGCAGTGCTGGCGTGTCGTCAACCGGCGCAGCCGCCAGCGGCCGCGCTTCCGTGGACCTTAGCGCGGCGGCCCGGCACCTTTCCAGCCTGGAAAGCACCGACAACGACGTCAATGTGGCCCGCGTACAAGAAATCCGCGACGCCCTGGCATCCGGCCAGTTAAAAATAGACCCCAGCCGCATTGCCGACGGTCTGTTGGCCAGTGTGCGCGACCTGCTTAAATAAACCATCCGCAACATGAATAGCAACATTGCGCAATTGCTGGCTTGCCTTGAAACCGAGACGTCTCTGGTAAACGAATTTATCGTCTTGCTGGAGTCCGAAGCGCAAATTCTGGCCGAGGGCGGCGACGCCGAGGCACTGGCCGACAGTACGGCGCGGAAAAATATCTATGCCGACCAGCTCACCCGGGCGAATGAAACACGCCTGGCGCTACTGACGGCGCTAGGTTACAGCGCCGACCGCAATGGCCTGGATGCCGCCGCGCACGACCACCCCAGCCTGCAGTCTGCCAGCCAGCATCTGCTGGAACGGACCCGCATCGCCGGCGAGCTGAACACCTCCAACGGCACCATCATCGACAGTTTTCTGGCGCATAACCAGCAGGCGCTGGACACACTGCGTGTGCTGGCCGGCCAAGGCGATCTTTACGACGCCAGCGGCCACACTCGCCCGGGCGGCAAAGCCCAGAGCAAGAAGATCAAGGTCGGTTAGGCCTGGCGGGCCTTCAGGGCCCGGTCATTTCCTTTAGCGCAAATAACTTCAATAGTGCCGGCGGCGACAGCGATGAGGTCCATGCCTGCTTGCCCACCAAGCTTGCTGCAACCTTACGCGCTAGCTGTGCGTTGGCGTCCTGCGTCAATTGCCATGCCGCCAAGCCGCACTGCACTGCCACCAGCGCCTGATCCTGTGCCGACCTGCCCGGACGGTTTTGCGCAAGCAAGCGCCATAACTGCGCAGCATGTCGCAATGCCACCTTGGCTTGCACGCGTATCAGCAAACAGGTGGCCAGCCATTGCGGCGAGGCGCCTTCCTTGAAGTGGCTCAGCCCGTGCAAGGTTTTCACCAAAGTGCCGTCCTGTCGATGCACCAAGCGCAAGGACACACTTTGCAGGGCCAGTGCCGGTTGCTGACGGGCATGCAGGTATACGGTGGCGCTGGCAAACCATACTACGAGGTCGTCCGCGGGTATGCCGGCCACCTTATCCAGCCCAGCCAACACGGCGGTGGCGGGCAGGGGTTGATGATCTTGTGTCTTGGCCAGGGCGCCCATGGTGGTCGCGCAATCGTCGACCATCACACGCGTCGTCGCGCCGACCTGCGCAAGCCAGTTGGTTCCGGATGCGCTCAGTTGCCGCCACAAGCCCTGGCTGCCGCCATCGAACAAATGAACGGCGGCCGTTTGCGCCGCCAGGGCCGAGATCTGCTGTTGCAAGGCTTCAACTGCAGTAGGCGCCACTTGCGCGGCGGCGCCGGTCGAGGACGACCAGCCATCGGGAAAGCCAAGCTGCTGTAGCGTCGTGGTCAGCGCCCTGCCCTCATGCGTTGCCAATAGCGTGGCACGCAAGCGGCCGCGCTGCCCGGTGGGCAAGGCAATTCCGACTTGATCATGCACAGCCAACAAGGCAGCACCCGCAACCGACGCCACATCGTTGCCAGCCACGCGCTGCAGATGGCGCAGCGTACCGGCTGGCAGGCTGCCGTCCACCGTTGCATGGGCACGCCACAGATCGTAGGCCTCGGAAGTAGCCGTGTCTTCGTCCACATAAGCGGCAGCCGCGTGCAGATCGTCCATGGACAGACCACCGTCGCCGTTGTTGACCATGGAAAGCAGGCCGGGCAGCAGTTGCTTGCGGCGCCGTTCTGCGATGGCGCTTCCGCTTTTATCTTCCGCCGGCTTGCTCAGCGACATCAGCGCGGCAAAGTCCGCCTCGGTCGGCGCATAAAGCGCGCTGGCCGTACCACTATGAGACAAGGCCTGATCGACCAGCTCGATGGGGTTGGCTGTGCTGAGGTCTTCGGGCACCTTCTGGCCGGTAGACACAAAATGAATGGGCAATTGATAACGCAAGGCGGTATCCAGCGACGCACCCAGCCGGCTGGCCTCGTCGACTTTGGTAATGATGCAGCCGGCCAAGGGCGAGCCGCCGTCATTGACATAACTGCGGGCCACTTCGTCCAGTGTGTCGCCATGGCTGGAAGCGTTCAGCACCAGCAAGCGACTTACCGGCCGGCCAGCGCCAGCCAGCATTGCGGCTTGCTCTGCTATATAGCGGTCGCGCTGGCTGATGCCGACGTTATCGATAATCAGCGTCTGGTCCGGGCGGATGCCCTGCACGACTTGCTGCAGTTCCTGCGTGTCCTGCACCACATGCACGGGCACGCGCATCATCTGGCCGTAGATGGTCAGTTGCTCGTGCGCGCCTATCCGGTAGGTATCGGTGGTAATCAGTACCAGTCCATCGGGCCCGTTGCGGCGCACGCAGCGAGCCGCCAGCTTGGCAACGGTAGTGGTTTTGCCCACACCGGTGGGGCCGACCAGCGCCAGCGCGCGACCCTGCGTCCACAAGGCGTCCTCGCTTTCAAGCACCGGCAGATGGGTGATCAGCTCGTTGCGCACCCACTGGATGGCGGCCTTGCCCGATAACGCTTCAGGCAGCCGCTTGAGCATGGCTCGTAGCAAGGCCGTGCTGAAACCAAAACCCAGCATGGTTTGAAACAGCACGGCAGCTTGGGGAACCCGACGCAGTTGATTGCCCCACATCAGCTCGTCCATGCGGGTTTCCAGCACACCGCGCATCTCGCCGATGGCGCTCATGACTTCGACACGGGTCTCGACGGGTCGCGGCGCGGGCTGTTGTACCGCTGCCGGCGCGTGACCGCCCTGCTGGGCGGCTGCAGCGGCGGCCGATGTTGCGTCAGTCGCCAGGATTTCCACCCCGCCGTTGACACGCTTGTTGGATACGATCAGAGCATCGGGTCCCAGGGCAAGGCGGACCTGCCGCATGGCCTCTCGGGTGGTACTGCCAACAAAACGGCTTATGTTCATGTTGCTTGACTCCCGCCTATCTGGGCGGTGACTTTAAGTATGCGTTCGTCGGGTATCTCGGCATTGGACAATACCCCAAGTTGCGGGAAGTGGTGGCGCAGGAACCTCGAGAGCGAGGGCCGCAACACCGGCGGGACGACCAATACAGTAGCATCGCCACTGGCCTCCTGGGCTTGCACCGCGCGTTCTGCATCGGACAGCACACTTTCCGCCAGGCCCGGCTCCAGAGCCCCACTGGTGGTCAGGGCTTGCGTCAGCACGCGTTCCAGGCGTGGATCCAGGCCGATGACACGCAGCTCGGTCTCTCCGGGGAACCACTGCTGAACAATGGCCCGTCCCAGCCCCACGCGTGTCAGGGCCAACAGCTCGCCGGCATCGGGACCGGATCCGGCAGGATTAAGCGCTGCCAGGCGCGGCGCATGTTCCGACAGCGCTTCGATAATGCTGCGCATGTCGCGAATAGGCACTTCTTCTTCCAGCAAGCCGCGCAACAGCTTCTGCAGCAGCGTGAGGGTGACGGTTTTGGGCACCAGGTCTTCGACCAGTTTGGGCGACTCGCGACCGATATGATCCAGCAGTTGCTGGACTTCCTGACGGCCAAGCAGCTCGGCCCCGTAACGGTGCATCAGGTGATTCAGGTGCGTGGCGATCACCGTGCCGGCATCCACCACGGTGTAACCCGCGATCTGCGCCTGTTCGCGCAGCGCCACATCGATCCAGACGGCGGGCAGGCCAAAAGCCGGATCGGTGGTCGCCGTGCCCGGCAGCGTCATGGTGACACCGCCCGGATCGATCGCCAGCCATTGACCTGGTGTCGCCGTGCCGTGGCCGATCTCCACCCCGGACAACAAGATACGGTAATCGTTGGGCTTGAGTTCCAGGTTGTCGCGTATGTGCACCACCGGCGGCAAAAAGCCGACATCCTGGGCGAACTTCTTGCGCAGACTGCGGATGCGATGCAGCAGCTCGCCGTTCTGAGCGTGATCGACCAGGGAGATCAATCGGTAGCCCACTTCCAGTCCCAGGGGGTCCAGCAAAGCCACATCGTCCCAGCTTGCCTCGGCGGCCGCTGCCTCGACGGCAGCCTGTGCCTTCATGGGTTCTTCCGCAAGCACGTCTCTTTCGGCCTTCTGGCGCTTATACATCAGCCAGCCGCCGCCGGCCATCGCGGCAGCCAACAGCAGAAAGGCAATGTGCGGCATACCGGGGATCGAACCCATAATGGCCATGATGGCAGCGGTAATGAACAACACATTGGGGTTGGCGAACAACTGACTGACCATTTGCTGGCCCACGTCCTGGTCGGTCGCGACGCGCGACACCACGACGCCTGCTGCAGTGGATATGACCAACGCAGGTATTTGTGCGACCAGGCCATCACCGATGGTCAGCAAGGTATATACGCGTCCTGCTTCACTGAAAGCCAGGTCGTGTTGGCCCACGCCGATGATCAGCCCACCCACAATATTGATGACCATGATCAACAGGCCGGCGACGGCATCGCCCCGCACGAACTTGCTGGCGCCGTCCATGGAGCCGTAGAACTCAGCCTCCTGACCCACCTCGGCGCGGCGGCGGCGTGCCTCGTCTTCGCCGACCAGGCCGGCGTTCAGATCGGCATCTATCGCCATCTGCTTGCCCGGCATGGCATCCAGCGTAAAGCGCGCGCCTACCTCGGCAATACGGCCGGCGCCCTTGGTGATCACCACAAAGTTGATGATGACCAGAATCACGAACACGACAATACCGACGGCGAAGTTGCCGCCGACCAGGAAGTGGCCAAAGGCCTCGATCACCTGGCCGGCCGCGTCCGGACCCTTGTGGCCATGCATCAGCACGACGCGCGTGGAGGCCACGTTCAGCGCCAGCCGCAGCAGCGTGGCAAACAGCAGGACCGCCGGGAAGGCCGCGAAATCCAGCGGCTTCTTGGTGAACATGGCGACCAGCAATATCATCACCGCCAGCGAGATATTGAAGGTAAACAGCAGGTCGAGAATAAAAGGCGGCAAGGGCAGAATCATCATGGCCAGGACCATGAGGATCAGCACCGGGCCGGCCATCAGGCGGGCATGAGCGGAGCCGCTGTCTTTAAGTATTGCCAGGAAACTATTCATGATGCGTGGGCCGCGACCCCATTATTCTCCAGGGGATCGAATCCCGTCGGGATGGGCAGGCTGGTGGGCACTTGAGGCTCGGCGCCCGTGCCGCTGTTCCAGCTGCGCAATTGAAAGACCCATGCCAGAACCTCGGCGACTGCAGCGTACAGTTCGCCGGGAATCTCCTGACCGAGTTCGACATGATGATGCAAGGCCCGCGCCAGCGGGGGTGCACTGAGCTGCGGTACCTTGTGTTCGTCCGCGACTTCGCGGATGCGGGCCGCCACCAGGCCGGAGCCTTTGGCCACGACTCGCGGCGCGCCGGCTCCGCCTTCCTTGTAGACCAGCGCCACGGCGTAGTGCGTCGGGTTGGTGACGATGACATCGGCGCTTGGCACTTCCGACATCATGCGCCGCCGGGCCATGGCACGCTGCTGCTGGCGTATGCGGCCCTTGACGTGTGGATCGCCATCGCTTTCCTTGTGCTCTTGCTTGACGTCCTGCAAGGACATGCGCATCTTTTTATGGTGGCTGTAGATTTGCCAGGGCGCATCGATCAGCACAATCAGTATCAGGCCCGCCACGATCAGAGCGCAACACAAGGCAACCAGGCCTATACCGGTAGTCAGCGCCGCGGTTGGTGTGGCATGCATCAGCGAAATCATCTGATCGCGGTAATGCGAGATCACCATAAAGGCGACGATGCCTATGACGGCGGCCTTGGTCAGGGTCTTGAGCAACTCGACCATGGTTTGCGCCGAAAACATGCGCGCCACGCCCTTGATGGGGTTCATCCGTTCAAACTTGGGCTCGAGCGCCTTGGCCGAGATCAGGAATCCCCCAAAGAGACCGATGCAAAAATCGCCACCACGACCAATATGCCGAACAGCGGCAAGAGAGTGAAGATGGCTTCCATGGCGGAAGTTGCCGCTACAGTAAGCATCACATTGGTGTCATGACCGACCCGCAGGTCAAACCACAGGCCCGAGCGCAGGATGTCGGTCAGGCTCTCGTACATCCGGCCGCCGGTAAACCACAAGGTCGCGACACCCGCTGCCAGCAACATGAAGGTATTAAGCTCTCGCGAGCGCGCAACCTGCCCTTCCTCGCGCGCCTTTTCCAGGCGCCGGGGAGAGGCGGGTTCCGTTTTCTCGAGGTCGCTGTCCTCTGCCATTCAGTGCCAGATACGTAGATGGATGATTCCACGCAAATTCTAGTCGAACCACCGCCTGGCGAAGGCTTGAGCAAACGACATAAAGTCGCTTAATTCGGCTGGTGGCCCTGGGTGACGATCTCTTCGAAGCGCGGGTAGTCCACGCCCATGCGCACCGCACCCCAGCGGCTGCCATCGATATCCAGGGGAATCGACAGATCGGTGACAATCTCGCCGGTATCGCGCATATAGGTCTGGCAAAGCACCCCGGACTCGTTCTTGGCGGCTCCGAGGCTGACGGGATCGTCGAAGATGCGCTTGTTGCGCACATGACGCGTGTCGTGGTCCAGGTCGCCCGTGGGCTTACGCGAGTAAATCGTGTTGTGCGTGGGGCAGTAGCCGTTCTTGTCGATAAGAAGCGTATAGAACCCGCCGGGCAATTGCTCGAGCACATAGTCGAGGATTTGCGTCAGCTGCTGATCGATGGAGCTGTCGTAAACCGTGTTGTAACGCGCCGGATTACTGTTGGGTATGCGCCGGTACTGCTGATCGAGGATATCCACGCCTTCGTTGCGGGCCTTGAGCAGCAGCTTGACGCAGGCATGCTGCAACGAATGCAGGATGTTGACCAGCGAGTCGAAGGGCGTGTTGCCCGTGCGCAGCGCGGCAAGCATCTCTTGCAGGTTCTCGGATTTTCCGGCCACCGCGCCGACTTGTTCGGTCATGGTGACCATGCGGCTTTGCACCTGCGCGCTAAGCGATGCCATGCGCTCGATCGACTGGTTCATTTCGGTGTTGGTGACAGCCACTTGCGAGACGGTGTGCACCACTTCCGTCATTTGCAAGTCCATGTGCTCGAAGTCCTTGACGAACTGATCGAAATTCGACGTGAACTCGGTAACCACCTTGTCGGATGAACTCATGTCCAGGTGGATCTGGTCGGTTTTGTCGCGCGTGTCGGCAACGAGCTCGAGAATTTCGCTGGTATGTTGGACGATTTCGCCAGTAGCCGAGTTGACCCGCTCGGCCAGCTTGCCGACCTCGCTGGCCACCACGGCAAAGCCCTTGCCGGCCTCGCCGGCCCGGGCGGCCTCTACGCCGGCATTCAGCGCCAGCAGATGCGTTTGCAGAGCAATGTCTTTAATGAGACGACTGGTGTCTTCCACGGATTGTGCGCGTTGGCTCAGTTGCGTGACCACACCGGAAAAGACCTCCATCTGGGTGGACACCCGGGTCACCCGCTGGTGCAGGTCGTTCAGTTGCGCCAGGGTTTTGCGCGCCACATCCATCTGCGTATGAAAGGTCGAGGCGATTTCCGTTACCGAGGCGGATGTCTCTTCGGACATCGCGGCAATTTGGGCACCCCGGCTGGCCAGGCCTTCGGACTCGGCCGCCTGATCTTGCGCCATGGCGTGGCAGGCCTTGGTCTGGGCCTGCAGGCGTGCCGTGTTCAGGGAGATATCAATACTGGCCTGGCGCATGGTCACGAATCGTGCACGCAGGTTGCTAAGGAATCGCGAAAGCGGCCATGCCAGCGGGCTGAGAGTCCAGGCCCGGTCGGACAGCGTGGCATGCCCACGGCTAAGCTGGCCCAGCAGACGCGACACACCCATGGTGCGCTTGGTTTTATGTTTCATTATTGTCTCCCCTTACTGCAGTGATCGTGTAGCCGCTATCTCGTCACGATTAAAACCCCAAATTGGCCAGCAGGTCGTCGACCTGATCCTGGCTCGTTACCACATCGACCTTGCCTTGCGGACTGACTTCAGGCCCGTTCAGCAGCGAATTTGCTTCCTCGCGTTTTTCTTGCGGAACGTTGTCGATCAAGACTTGCACCAGCTCGGTTTCGATGGCCGTCACCACGCCCAGCATCTTCATGATGACCTGGCCGGTCAGATCCTGAAAGTCCTGTGCCATGATGATTTCAAGCAACTTGCTTTGCGAATCTTGCGTCTTCTCTGGAATGTTTTTCAAGAGCGCGCGGGTATCATCTACCAGCTCACGTGCCTGGTCAAGTTCGACGGGATGGTCAAACCACGCCTGCCAGCGCGCGTCCAGTGCGACAGCCTCGCGCTGCATGGATTCCTGCAGCGGCTGGACATGTTCGGCAGCGTTAAGCACGCGGTTCGCCGCCTGCTCGGTCATGCGGGCAACGTAATGCAGGCGATCGCGAGCATCCGGGATGGCATGGGCGGCATCCTTGATGGCTTGGTCCAGGCCCAGTTCGCGCATGCTTTCGCGCAGCATGCGTGTCAGCGACGCGATCCGATGAATCAGGTCGGTTGAAGGATCGGCGGGCGGCTGGCCCCAGGAATTGTCAGCGGTGTCCATGGTTGCTCCTTAAGATCCCAGCTTCTCGAAGATTTTGTTCAACTTCTCTTCGAGGGTTGCTGCGGTAAAGGGTTTGACCACATACCCGTTGGCCCCTGCCTGTGCAGCGGCAATGATGTTTTCCTTTTTTGCCTCGGCCGTAACCATCAGGACGGGCAGTTTGGCCAGTGCCGGATCGGCACGGATTTGCTGCAGCATCACCAGGCCGTCCATATTGGGCATGTTCCAGTCCGAGACGACGAAGTCGAAGTTGCCATTGCGCAGCTTCTCCAGACCCATGGCCCCGTCTTCGGCTTCGTCGACATTCTCGAACCCCAGGTCTTTCAACAGGTTTTTGATAATGCGACGCATGGTCGGGAAATCATCGACCACCAGAATCTTCATGGATTTCTGTACCACTGATTACTCTCCAAAGTAATGAACCACCAGGGGGCGCGTGGCCTACACCCGGTGACCATAGGAGCCAGCGCTTGCCAATATGCGCTCGCTCATTTCTGACAACGGCACCGCGATGTCGGCTGCACCAATGTGCAGGGCCTCTCGCGGCATCCCAAATACTACGCAACTTGCTTCGTCCTGCGCGAAGGTCAACGCGCCGGCCTGTTTCATTGCCAACAGTCCTTGCGCGCCATCCTTGCCCATGCCGGTCAGAATTACGCCGACGGCATTTTTTCCGGCAACGGCGGCGGCCGAATTGAACAACACATCCACGGAGGGGCGATGCCGGTTGACCGGATCGCTGTATTCCAGCTTGACGACATAGTTGGCACCCGAGCGGGCCAGCTTCATGTGCGCCACGCCGCCCGGTGCCAAATAGACATGGCCGGGCAATACGCGCTGCCCGTCTTCGGCCTCGTGCACCTGAACGGCGCAAAGGTTGTCCAGCCTTTGCACAAAAGACTTGGTAAACCCTGCCGGCATATGCTGGGTGATCATAATGGCCGGGCTATTGGCCGGCAAGGGTTCGAGCACCTGGCGTATGGCTTCCGTGCCGCCCGTCGACGAACCAATCAGCACCAGCTTCTCGGTGGTCGAATAAACATGGGTCAGGCGACGGGGCGCCGCCGTTCCAGCGGCCGGTGCCTGACGTGGCTTCGAGTGAGCGGCAGCGCGGATCTTGTCCGCAATGAGCGTGCTGTACTCGAGCAACCCATCGCGCAGGCCCAGCTTGGGCTTGGTGACGAAATCGACAGCGCCCAGTTCCAGCGCGCGCAGCGTAACCTCGGAGTTCCGTTCGGTAAGCGACGACACCATGACTACAGGCATGGGTCGCAAGCGCATCAAGCGTTCCAGAAAGTCCAGGCCATCCATGCGCGGCATTTCCACATCCAGCGTCAACACGTCCGGATTGTGCTGCTTGATAAGCTCGCGCGCGATCAAGGGATCGGGCGCGGACGCCACCACCTCCATGTCGGCCTGACTATTGATGATTTCCGTCATCAAGCCCCGTACCAGCGCTGAGTCGTCCACACACAGGACACGTATTTTTTTCATGTTTCCATCATCATGTAAGCGCAGCGGCGCGCTAGCAAGCCACGTATACCGTCTGCCCCTGCAACTGAAACGCCTTGGTCAGATACGTAAAATTCTCGGAATGGCCCACGAACAGCAGACCCCCAGGTTTCATCACGGTTGCAAAGCGCTCCAGTATTTTGGTCTGGGTCGCCTTGTCGAAATAGATCATGGTGTTGCGGCAAAAAATCGCATCGAACTTCTGGTTCACCGGCCAGTCCGAAGCCAGCAAGTTCAGGACGTCGAACTGAATCATGTCGCGCAGCAGTGGCTTGACGCGCACCATGCCTGCGCGACGGCCCGTGCCGCGCTGAAAATACTTGCGCAGATACTCTTCGGGCACCGGTTTGGCCCGCTCCAGCGAATACATGCCTTCCTTGGCTGCCGCAATGGCGCGCGTATCGATATCGGTGGCCAGTACCGTCACGCCGGCGTCAGGCGCGGGGCAGCTCTCGCGCAGCGTCATGGCGATGGAGTATGGCTCTTCACCCGTGGAGCTGGCGCAGGACCACACGGCAAACGGCTTCTTGCGTGAGCGCGCAAACTTGGCCAGCACCCCAAAATGGTGATGTTCGCGAAAGAAGGCGGTATGGTTGATCGTAAAAGCGTTGACGAAGGTTTCCCAGTGCTCGGAATGCGGATTCATCTCGAGGTGGTCCAGGTATTGCTGCACTTGGTCCAGATGCATGCTGCGCGCACGCATGGCCAGCGTGCGTTCAGCCATCTCGCGCTTATGGTCGCCCAACACAATGCCGGCACGCTTATGCAACATGCGTGCCGCCCGCTCAAAATCGTTATGCCCGACTTCTGGCAAGACGGGCATGGTGAAGATAGACTGCGCTAAAGAAGACATAAGCTAGGAGCGGGCAAGCGCTCCAAAAGTGGATGTCAGGCCCAGGCGTTCTGCCGCCGATTTATCGCCTGAATCCGAATGTTGAAGGCGCGCGGCTGCTACGTCGATGACCTCACTGGTATTGATCTTGAACACGGCGACCGCATCGGTCAGGCGCGCAGCCTGTTCCTGTAGCGAGCCGGCTGCGGCGGCTGCTTCTTCAACCAGTGCCGCGTTCTGCTGCGTCACGCTGTCCATCTGCGTGACCGCCTGGTTCACCTGCTCGATGCCATCAGACTGTTCGTGCGATGCCGAGGCGATTTCGCCCATGATGGTGGTAACGCCTTGCACCGAACCCACCACTTCGCGCATGATGTCGCCCGCCTGGCCTGCCTGCTTGGCGCCTGCCGCAACTTTCTGCTGCGCCTCTTCGATCAGTACCTTGATCTCCTTGGCCGCCTGGGCACTACGCTGGGCCAGCGAGCGCACTTCGCCCGCCACCACCGCAAAGCCCTTGCCCTGCTCGCCGGCACGCGCCGCCTCGACCGCGGCGTTCAGCGCCAGGATGTTGGTCTGGAAGGCGATGCCATCGATCACGCCCACGATCTCGACCATCTTGCTCGAACTGGTGGTGATCTCGCTCATGGTGCCTACCACGGCAGAGACCGCGTCGCCGCCGCGCTGCGCTACGTCCGATGCACCCTTGGCCAGCGTGTCCGCCTGCAAGGCGTTGTCGGTGTTCTGGCGCACGGTGGCAGCCAATTGTTCCATGCTGGCAGCGGTTTCCTGCAGCGAAGCGGCTTGCTGTTCTGTGCGGCTGCTTAAGTCGGTATTGCCCATGAAGATCTCGCGCGAACCCAGCGTGATCTCTTCCACCCCTTCGCGCACGGTGCTGACCGTGCGGGTCAGGCTTTCCTGCATGCGGCGCAGCGACTCGTACAGCAGGCCGATTTCGTTGCGCGACCGAACGTCCACACGCTGGGTCAGGTCGCCACTGGCGATGCGATCAAAGTGCGTGCCAGCTTCGCGCAAGGGACGCAGCACCATGCGGCCTAAAAAGGCGTAGGCCAGCAAAGCGATCAAGACGCACAACACCATGGCACCGCCCACCAGCTTCAGAACGATGGCGTAGTGCTCGCCCTCTTCACGGTAGGCGCGGTCGATGATGCGCTGCTGATAGGCTTCCAGGCTGCCCAGGGAACTGTAGAGGTCTTCTTCCAGAAACAGCGTAGTACTGCCCAGGAAGGCATGATATTTGGCCACTTCGCCGGCGGTCAGCATCTCGAGCAGGGGCAGTACGCCCCCTTCCATCAAGCTCGCATAGGCATCTATAACGCGCGCATAGCGGCTTTCCGGATCGTGCGCCTTGGCCGCGAGCTCGCGGTAGCCGGCAAAGCGGACCAGCGATTGATCGTATTCCTTGCGCGCCTCGTCGATCAGGGCACGCGATTCGTCGCTGAGCGCCGAGGTGGCGCTGGCGTCGGTCGTGCCGCCCCATTCGCTGGCGATGGCGTAGCTTTGTTGGTCGCTGTTGACCATATAGCTGGTCACGGCGCGACCCAATATGGTCTGTACGTTCTTGTAGTTGTCGATAACAGAATACAGGGTGGCGCCCAGCCTCTGATTCGCCACGATGTTGTCCAGTGCACGATTATTGGCCCGCAACGACAGAACACCCAGCGCCGCCCCGGCAACAAGCATGATCAAAAAGAAAACCAAGACCAGGATCAGGCTGGTTCGAATCTTCATCCGGGTGAAAAGTTTACTTATTGACATGGTTGCTCTACATCGGCGTTGGAAGAAACTTGCTTAAACGACAGCGCTTTCGACGAGGGCCATTTCCTCGCTGGTCATGAGTTTTTCGATATCGACCAGGATAAGCATGCGCTCGCCCAGCGTACCGATACCCATCAGATACTCCGTAGAAAAGGCGGTGCCGAACTGCGGCGCGGCACTGATGTGCGCCTGTTGCAGCATCAGCACATCGGACACGCCATCAACCACCACGCCGACCACGCGCGAGTTAAGGTTCAGTATGACGACGACCGTCTGGTGGTCGTATTCGACGCTCTCGAGATTGAACTTGATGCGCATGTCGACGATGGGCACGATGATGCCGCGCAGGTTGGTCACGCCCTTCACGAACGAAGGAACATTGGCAATACGGGTAACGGTTTGCGCGTCATAGCCGCGGATTTCCTGAACTTTCAGGATATCGATGCCGTATTCCTGTGCGGCCAGCGTGAAGACCAGGAACTCGCGCCCGGTGGAATCGACTTGCTCGGTGTTGGACTCGAACTTGGTGAACATTGCTTTCTCCGAAACTTTAATATGGCGTTATATCGTGGCTCGTTCGCGTGTCACGCGCATCAGCGCAAAGACATCGACAATCAGCGCAACGCTGCCATCGCCCAGGATGGTGGCAGCGGAGACCCCAGGAATTTTCCTGTAATTGGATTCAAGGTTTTTGACAACGACCTGATGCTGGCCAATAAGATGGTCAACCAGCAAGGCAAAGCGAACGTCCTCGGCCTGCAGGATGACGGCAATGGACCGGGTGATGTCGGTTTCGGCCTCATCGACCGAGAAGACGCTGTGCAAGGCCACCAACGGCAAGTACTCGCCACGCACATGGAGCACATGCTCGGTCTCGGAGATGCTGCGTATCTGGTCGCGAGACGGCTGCATGGACTCCGTAACGTGGCTAAGCGGCAGGATGAAGGTTTCGGCCCCTACCCTGACCGACATACCATCCAGTATGGCCAGCGTAAGCGGCAGGATGATCCGGGTTGTGGTGCCCTGGCCCGTGCGCGACGAAAGCTGTATATGCCCGCCCATGGCCTGGATATTTCGCCGCACGACGTCCATGCCCACGCCGCGACCTGAAATGTCGGTGACTTTTTCGGCGGTCGAGAAGCCGGGCGCGAAAATCAGTTGCCAGAGTTCTTCGTCCGGCGTGTTCTCGGTAACGGCCATGCCTTGCGCCAAGGCCTTCTTGAGAATGCGATCGCGATTCAGACCGGCGCCGTCATCCGACACTTCAATAACGATCTGGCCGCCATGATGTTGTGCCGACAGCACCATATTGCCTTCCGGATTCTTGCCGGCGGCAATGCGGGCCTCGGGCGTTTCGATGCCGTGGTCGATACTGTTGCGAACCAGGTGGGTCAGCGGATCGATAATGCGTTCGATCAGGCTCTTGTCCAGTTCGGTGGCCTGGCCATGGGTGGTGAGCTTGATGCTCTTGCCCATCTTGCTGGCGTTCTCGCGCACAACACGGGGGAAACGGCTGAACACATAATCCATGGGCATCATGCGGATGGACATGACCGCTTCCTGCAGGTCGCGGGCATTGCGTTCCAGTTGCTCGATGCCGTTCAGCAAACGATCATGCAGGACCGGATCCAGGCTGGACGAGCGCTGCACCAGCATGGCTTGGGTAATAACCAATTCGCCAACCAGGTTAATAATCTGGTCGACCTTTTCCACGCCCACGCGGATGGTGCTGTTGGACGCTGAGGCGGCGCCCTTCGATTCTGTCTTCGCCGCGGCAGCGGCCTTTGCCGGAGCGGGGGTTGGTTCCGGTGCGGCGGCAACAGGTGCTGGCGCTGCCGGCACTTCTGCCGCGGGAGCCTGGACGGGCTCAGCGGGCTGAACCGGCTGTGAACTGGCCGGGGCCGATGCCGTCGCGGGCACCGGCTCGTGGGTAATTTGTACTTGGTCCTCGCTGACAATGAAGCAGCAAACGGCTTGCAGATCATCGGCGGTGGCGGTGGTGTCCAGCCAGATGCTCAGGCTGTCGGCACCGGGCTCTTGATGCAGCACCTGACCCAGCAATGCCATTTCAGCCGCCAACGCCTCAGCGTCCTTGGCATTCAGGCGTTTCAAGCGTACGCATAAGGGTCCGGTGGCTGCCGGGGCCGCGACTGGGGCCGGGTCGACGGCGGCCACGGGCGGCTCGGGCTGAGCCGGCGCGGGGGCGGTGACGGGCTGGGCAACTTGCGGCTCGGCGGGGGCATCGCCCGACTGCTCGAGCGCCAGTTCGCGCAATTGCGCGCAAATGCGCTCGTAGGCATCTACATCAGGGTCCTGCGAATTGCGGTAAGCGGCGACTTGCTCTGTTAACACATCTTTGGTTTCCAAGAAGAGATCTATCATGTCTTTGCGCAGGGGCATCTCGCCGCGTCTGATGGCATCCAGCAGGTTTTCAAGCAAATGGGTGGTGTCGGCCAGATGGCCAAAACAGCCGAAGGTTCCGGCGCCGCCCTTGATGGAGTGCGCGGCACGGAAGATGGCGTTCAGTTGATCGATATCCGGCTGATCGATGTCCAGTTCCAGCAAGGATTGCTCCATGTCAGACAGCAGTTCATCCGCCTCATCGAAGAAGGTTTCAAAAAACTGACTGAGGTCGACGCCCGCACTCATGCTTACTTCCTTTGCTGTAAAGCTGTCTGTATGGCCCGCGGTGCCCGGCGGCGCGACTCGAACTACCAGTTGGAGACAGGCAGCTCGGGAAGGCCGGGCAAATACAGGTCTTGCCCGGAAATTGGAGCCAGGAGTTCCTGCACGTTGGTAGCCGAATCGCCAGATGCATTTTGTGCATCAATGCGTCGTTCAGCACGCTGGTTTAATACAACAATGCTGATACGCCGGTTTACGGCAGCGGCCGGATTATCTTTAATCAGGCTGACGGAGGACGAAAGGCCGAGAATGCGTTTGATCTTTGCCTCTTCCATCCCCCCTGCCACGAGTTCCTTGCGTGCAGCATTGGCCCGATCTGCGGAAAGTTCCCAATTGCTGTATTCCCGCTCGCCGGACGCATATTGTAACGAATCCGTATGTCCAGCAATACTTATTGTATTTTCAAGCCGATTGAACACCGGACCGAGCTGACGCAGGATGTCGCGCATATACGATTGAACCTGTGCGCTGCCCGTGGCAAACATCGGCCGATTCTGCTTGTCGATGATCTGAATACGCAAGCCGTCGGGCGTCATGTCCAGCAATAGCTGGGGACGGAACTGGCGCAGTATGGGATCAGTTTCGATCAGGGTTTCCAGCTCGGCTTTCAGGTTCTCCAGGCGCTCGGTGTCGCGCAGATCGCCTTCGGTGCGCTCATCGCCGCGCGACTGGATGGGGCTGGGATTGGGAATGACGCTGGAATCTCCAGCCGGGATCACGCTGCTGCCGGTCTCGTTCCGGCTGCCGCCCTTTACCGCAGTCATCAGCGGCATGCGGAAGTACTCGGCGATTTCCTGTAGATCTTTTTGCGGCACCAGCGACACCAGCCACATCACCAGGAAGAAAGCCATCATGGCCGTCACGAAGTCGGCGTAGGCGATCTTCCAGCTGTCGTTATGCTTGACTTCGACTTGTGGTCGCCTGCGCCGGACGACGATACGCGGCTCGTTCTTCTTCATGAACGTTGCCTATGCCTTCTTGCCGGTCGCGCGGGTTTGCCGAACGTGATCTTCCAGTTCCATGAATGAGGGCCGCACGTGTGAATACAGCACCTTGCGCCCGAACTCGACAGCCAGTTGCGGCGGATAGCCGTTCATGCTGGCCAGCAGGGTGACCTTGATGCATTCCAGCACTTTCATGGACGCGACGGAGCGCCGTTCGACCGAAGCGGCCAGCGGCGCCACGAAACCATAAGCCAGCAAAACGCCCAGAAAGGTACCGACCATGGCCTTGGAGATCAGATCGGCCAGCACGGCCGGCGGTTGATCGACCGACGCCAGCGCCTTGATGACGCCCAGGACGGCCGCCACAATACCAAACGCCGGCAAGGCGTCGGCCACGGCGCGCAGAGAGTGCGTAGGCACGTTACGCTCCTGGAAGTGGGCCTCGATCTCCTGATCCATCAGGGTTTCGATCTCGTAAGAGCTCATGTTGCCGCTGACCATCAGGCGCATGTAGTCGGTAATGAACTCCATCAGGTTTTCATCACGCAAAATGCGCGGATACTCGGTAAAGATGGGGCTGGTTTCGGGCTCTTCGATATCCGACTCGATGGACATCAGGCCGTCGCGCCGCGCTTTATTCAGCAGGACATAGAGCAATGCCATCAGCTCCATATACAGCTCTTTGCTGTAGGGGCTCTTGCGCACGATCAGCGGCATAGAAGCGATCAGCAGCTTTACCGATTTGCCACTGCTCGAGGCGATGTAGGCGCCCAGGGCGGCGCCGGCGATCAGCACGAACTCGAAGGGTTGGTACAGGGCACCCAGGTGCCCGCCCAGCATGACATAACTGCCAAAGACCGATACGAAAACGATCGCAAACCCTACGATAATAAACACGGAGACGCCTTCAATTTACACATGGGGTATATGATCGCTTCTTTCGGCCGGCACAAAAGCGCCTGTCTAAGGGGCTTTTCCGGCCTAAATCCGCGCTCTGACGGGACCTAGCCGGCGACCGAGCCGGCCTGGCCTGCCGCCTTGCGGGCGCTGCGCAATACTTGCACAGGACCGGACGCCAATTGCTTGGCGCGTGCACGGGTTTTCCCGGCGCGGGGAGGCGGACGGCAAATAGCGCATACGAAATCATTTTGCGGGTCGTGCGCATGAGCCACAAAGCCGCCCTTGCAACGTCCGCAATACGACAACTGGACCATATTGCTATCGAAGAAGCGAACCAGCATCCAGGCCCGTGTGAAGCTAAGCACCGGCTCGTCCGTAGAGTCTGGCGCCCTGCCTGCAGACGACTGCTCTAGATAAAGCCGGTAGGCTTCGACCAGCGCTTGGGATTTGGTCGCTGCGGTGTGCTGCTCCATGAACTGGTACACACTGAAGAACATGCTGGAATGGATATTGGGCAGCCAGGTCATGAACCAGTCCACCGAGAACGGCAGCATACCTTTAGGGGGCGAGCAGCCCCTGACTTCGCGATACAGCCTGGCCAGGCGATCGTAGCTGAGGCTGGTTTCGGCTTGCAGAACCTGCAGGCGTGCGCCCAGGCGGATCATGTCGGTGGCCAGGAGGATTTCTTCCGCTTCCCGGGCGACGCTTTTTGTTGCCATAATGTTATTCGCGTCTATGCAGGCTGATTGGCAGCTTGCTGCGACAGCAGGATGGTCGAGTGCGCTTGTTGCAGCACCCCGCCCAGCACGTTCTGCGTCAGTGAAGAAAGCAGGTCGTAGTCGTTAAGCCTGAACTTGCACACCAGCGCGTTCGAGGCCGATAGCTTTACAAGTTGAGCCGGCGACAGGCGCATGACGATTTCGGCAACGTCCGAATCGAAACCCAGCCGGTACATGCCTGCTGCGAAATTCTCGCGCAGCAAACGCTGGGCGAGCATCAGGTAAGACAAATTGACTTCTTGAATATCGTTAAGTAACGAGTTGTCTGTAACGGGCATTGTGCCCTCCTGTAAATCCGATCAATCCGGCAAGTTGCCTATTCAGCGATGCGCGGTAAAGCACGACGCACCCTTTCGTACCCTCAAGCTTCACCGAGCGGCGATTTGTTACATGCTGAATAACAAAAAGTGAGGAAGAGCTCGGTTTCCATGCACATTACGTATACATGGCAAGTGGATGGTATCAAAGATTCATATAAATTTACATGGGGTGACCATGAAGTTACATATTATTGGCATATTTGTTGACAAATGTTCACAAGGCTGGGAAGGAAAACACCGTATTCCCTCCTTGTTTCGCGGTTTGGCGGGCATGGTGCTGTGCATGATGCTCGCGGCGTGTGCGGGCACAGGCGGCGACCGCGCGCGCCACGCTGCGCCCGCCACCATCAGTCTGGACCCTGCACAACGCACGGAGGTAGTGATGACCGCACTAGGCCTCCTGGACGCCCAATACCGCTATGGCGGGGCAGTTCGGACTACAGGATTCGACTGCAGCGGTCTGGTCGCTTATGTGTTTGCCGCCGCCGCAAAACAGTCGCTTCCACACAACACTGCCATGATCGCGGAGCTTTCCCGGCCCATTTCTCGAAATCGCCTGCAGTCGGGGGATTTTGTGTTTTTCAACACTTTGGGTAGCCCCAACTCGCATATGGGCATTTATTTGGGGGACGGACGTTTCGTCAATGCGCCATCCAGCGGAGGACGTGTGCGTATTGACAGCCTACACAGTCCGTATTACAGAGACCGGTTCGAGTCGGCCAGAACGCTTTTCAAGTCTTGAGTCAGCCGGGCACCGCCTGATAGTGGTCAGCCAGGGCCAGAAATTCGGACAACCGGGGGTCCATGCCCGTTTCCTCCAGCAAAACGGCCGCAACCGCCGGCGCCAACCGGGCCGCCAGCCCGGCATCCAGGAACAGCAAGCGCGAGCGCCGCGCCAGCACGTCTTCGACGCAACGGGCATATTCGTAACGCGCGGCAAATCGCAGCATGCCGACCGTCAAACCGGGCGTAAGCTCGGTATCGTTTCCAGGCATGGCCCTTACGATATCGGCCTCGGTGCCATAGGCGTCCAGGCCGGGCTGTGCCGTGATGGAGGCTCGCACGGAGGTTTCCGAGGCGCCGACCAGCATGAAGTCAGCCGTTTCGGCGGGTGGCAGGCGGTCCAGCAAACCGCCGGCAACACACTTTTCCAGGACATCTTCGGCCATCGCCCGGTAAGTGGTCCATTTTCCACCGGTAACCGTCACTAAACCGCTAGGACTTACCAACACCGTATGTTCACGGCTGATCTGCTGAGTCTTGTCGCCTTCGTTGCGCGGCGGCCGGACCAACGGTCGCAAGCCGACCCAAATGCTGCGCACGTCGTTGCGGGTAGGTGCCCGCTGCAAATACTTCGCCGCCTCACCCAGTATGAAGTTAACTTCTTCAGCGAAAGCTTCCGGTTCGAGGGACAAGTCGTGGCGCGGCGTGTCGGTGGTACCAAGTATTACCTTGCCCAACCAGGGCACGGCAAACAGGACACGGCCATCCTGCGTCTTGGGAACCAGCATGGCGTGGTCACCCGGAAAGAAATCGCTGTCAACCACCAGGTGCACCCCTTGGCTGGGCGCCACCATGGGCTGGGTCTTGCGGCCGGTGGCCGTACCGTCTTTCTCGCGTATGCCGTCTACCCAGACGCCGGTGGCATTGACCACGCAGCGCGCCTGCACGGTGTACTGGGCGCCGGTTTCGGTATCGCTACAGCGCAAGCCGGCCACCTTGCCGTCTTCATGAATCAAATCCGTAACCGGGCAATAGTTGAGCAGCAAGGCGCCCTGCTCCGCTGCCGTGCGCGCCAGCGCCATGGCCAGCCGCGCATCGTCAAACTGGCCATCCCAATACTTGACGCCGCCTTTAAGGCCGGCGGTCTTGACGCCGGGTATGCATCGTTGCGCCTGGCGGCTGCCCAGGAACTCGGTAGGGCCCAGGCCGGCCTTACCGGCCAGGGCATCATAGGCTTTCAGGCCGATGCCGTAGAACGGCGTTTCCCAGCATTTGTAGCTGGGCATCACAAAAGGCAGGGGTCGCGCCAAGTGCGGCGCGTTATGCAATAGGTTGGAGCGTTCGTGCAGCGCTTCGCGCACCAGCGCGATGTTTCCCTGAGCCAGGTAGCGCACACCGCCATGAACCAGCTTGGTGGCCCGGGACGAGGTGCCCTTGGCGAAATCATGGGATTCGAGCAACACCACCGATAGCCCGCGCGTCGCGGCATCCAGGGCTACGCCCAGGCCAGTGGCGCCGCCACCGATGATGGCCACATCGACCTTGCCCAGGCCGCCGAGCGCGGCCAATAACTTCGACCGATCGGACGGCTGTGGAGATGCAGGAGTAGTCATGGATATAGTGGCCAGAAATGAAAGCCGATAAGTGTAGTTCACCAGCAATAGGAGAGCTAAAAGGTCGTGTGCCGGTGTGCGGCACACGACCTGGCAAGCGTCTTGTGGCCTGATGGGCTTTAGCGCACTTTGCCTTCCTTCCACGCGTTCAATAGCGCGTCATACGCCACGGTTTCCCCCTTGGGGCTTTCGTTGGCCAGTTTTTTCCAGGGAGCATGCTCGTCGCTCAGCCATTTGGAAGGATCGCTTTCCGGGTTGAGCTTGGGCGCGCATCGGGTCATGCCAGCACGCTCCAGCCGTGCCATGATGGCGTCCATCTCTTTGGCGAGGTTGTCCATGGCCTGTTGCGGTGTGGTTTCGCCCGTAATGGCTGTGGCAACGTTTTTCCACCATAGTTGTGCCAGCTTGGGGTAGTCGGGCACGTTGGTGCCTGTAGGCGTCCATGCCACCCGCGCCGGGCTGCGATAGAACTCGACCAGGCCACCGTATTTGTCGGCATTCTTGGTGAAGTAGTCGCTATGGATGTCGCTATCGCGTATGAAGGTCAGCCCCACAATGGATTTCTTCAAGGACGTGGTCTTGGCCGTTACGAATTGCGCATACAGCCACGCCGCCGCGACCTTCTTGGGGTCGTGGTCCTTGAAGAAGCTCCAGGAGCCCACGTCCTGATAGCCATTTTGCATGCCGTCCTTCCAGTAAGGGCCATGTGGCGCCGGCGCCATGCGCCATTTTGGTGTGCCGTCCTCGTTAACCACCGGCAAGCCCTGCTTGGTCATGTCAGCCGTGAAAGCCGTGTACCAGAAGATCTGCTGGGCGATGTGGCCCTGAGCTGGCACGGGCCCGGACTCGCTGAAGGTCATGCCCTGCGCTTCCCGGGGCGCGTACTGCTTCATCCAGTCGATGTACTTGGTCAGGGCGTATACGGCCGCTGGCGAATTGGTGGCCCCGCCGCGCGACACCGAGGCCCCCACAGGCGTGCATTTGTCGTCGGCAACCCGTATACCCCATTCGTCGACCGGCATGCCATTGGGCGTGCCCTTGTCGGCCGTGCCTGCCATGGACAACCAGGCATCGGTGAAGCGCCATCCCAAAGAGGGGTCTTTCTTACCGTAGTCCATATGCCCGTAGATGGGCTTGCCGTCCAGCGTCTTGACGTCGTTGGTGAAGAAGTTGGCGATGTCCTCGTACGCGGTCCAGTTGACCGGCACACCCAGATCGTAGCCGTACTTGGCCTTGAACTGCTCTTTCAGGTCGTCGCGGTTGAACAGGTCGGCACGGAACCAGTACAGGTTGGCGAACTGCTGGTCGGGCAACTGATACAGCTTGCCGTCCGGCGCCGTCGTAAACGAGGTGCCGATGAAGTCCTTGACGTCCAGCGTGGGGCTGGTCCACTGCTTGCCCTCGCCGTTCATGTAGTCGGTCAACGACAGCATGACGCCATAGCGGTAATGGGTACCGATCAGGTCGGAGTCCGAAATCCAGCCGTCGTAGATCGAGCGGCCCGACTGCATGGAAGTTTGCAGCTTCTCGACCACGTCGCCTTCCTGGATCAGGTCGTGATGCACCGTAATCCCGGTAATTTCTGCGAAGGCCTTGGCCAGAGTCTTGGCTTCGTACTCATGCGTGGTGATGGTTTCGGAAACCACCGAGATCTCGTTGACGCCCTGCTCTTTGAGCTGCTTGGCGGCCTCGATAAACCACTTCATTTCCTCCAGTTGCTGGTCCTTGGTCAGGGTGGACGGCTGGAACTCGTTATCTATCCATTTCTGCGCTTCTTCCACGCCGGCGAAAGCCGGCGCCGACAGCGCACATGTGATGGCAAATGCCAATGCAGTACGACGAAATAACATTGCAGTCTCCTAGGTCGAACATGTCCCCGTTTTCTCGTCCGGCCGCGCCGACCCGGGGGATGGTCGGGTCGCGCGGCAACAGCCAGTCAGCCCTTGCGCATGATCAGCACGAGGACCACCATAGACACGACAAAACTGAACCAGATACTGGGTTCTTGCTGCAAGCCCAGGCGCTCGGCGATGACGCCAGCCAGCCCGAGAAAGCCAAGATTGATATAGGCGGCGACCAGCAGGCCGATAAACAGACGGTCGCCGCGCGTGGTTGCCATGGGCAGGAAACCCTTGCGCAAGGTGGTTGGCGATTTCAGTTCCCAGATCGTCATCCCGGCCAGCATCAGGGCGATGCAGATGAAGAAGATTGCGGTCGGCGGCGTCCATACCATCCAGCTAAACATAGTGCCTCCTTAGACGCGGCCCATTGCAAATCCCTTTGCAATGTAGTGCCGCACGAACCAGATGACGATGGCGCCGGGGATGATGGTGAGCGTACCGGCTGCCGCCAGGGTTGCCCAATCCATTCCTGACGCGGATACCGTGCGGGTCATGGTTGCCACGATGGGCTTGGCGTTCACGCTGGTCAGGGTGCGGGCCAGCAGCAGCTCGACCCAACTGAACATGAAGCAGAAAAACGCTGCGACGCCGACGCCGGATTTAATCAAGGGCAGAAAGATGGTCAGGAAGAAACGCGGAAAGCTATAGCCGTCGATATAGGCGGTTTCGTCGATCTCGCGCGGGACGCCGCTCATGAAGCCTTCCAGTATCCACACGGCCAGTGGCACATTGAAGACCAGGTGCGCCAGGGCCACGGCCCAATAGGTGTCCATCAAGCCCATCGTGGAATACAACTGGAAGAAGGGCAGCAGGAAAACCGCCGGCGGCGTCATGCGGTTGGTCAGCAGCCAAAAGAAAATGTGCTTGTCGCCCAGGAAGCGGTAGCGCGAGAACGCGTAGGCTGCCGGCAGCGCCACGGTAAGCGACATCACCGTGTTGAGCGCAACATAGATCAGACTGTTGATATAGCCGCTATACCAGGATCGGTCAGTGAAGATCGTTACGTAGTTGGCCAGCGTGAAGTGCTCGGGCAACAAGGAAAAGCTGGACAAAATGCCGGCATTGGTCTTGAAGCTCATGTTGACCATCCAGTAGATGGGCAGCATGGCAAACAGCAGGTACAGGACGAGGAAGATGCTGCGCAGGCGGAACCGCTTCTTGTTATTCATGCTCCACCCCCTTGTCTTGCGTGCCCACCCGCAGCATCCAGCTGTAAAGAATGAAGCAGAACACCAGGATGATCAGGAAATAAATCAGCGAGAAAGCCGCTGCGGGGCCCAGATCAAACTGGCCCACCGCCTTTTGCGTCAGGTACTGGCTAAGGAAAGTCGTTGCATCACCCGGGCCGCCCCCTGTCAGCACGAAGGGCTCGGTATAAATCATGAAGCTGTCCATGAAGCGCAGCAAGACGGCGATCATCAATACGCCGCGCATCTTGGGCAGCTGTATGTACCGGAACACCGCCAGCCGGCTCGCGCCATCAATGCTGGCAGCCTGGTAATAGGCATCAGGTATGGAACGCAGGCCGGCATAGGCCAGCAAGGCCACCAGGGGCGTCCAGTGCCAGACATCCATCAGCAGCACGGTCAGCCAGGCCTGAGTGGGGTTGCTGGCGTAGCTATAGTCTATGTCCAGCATGGTCAGCGCCCGCCCGAACAGGCCGATGTCGGTGCGGCCGAAAATCTGCCAGATTGTGCCAACCACGTTCCAGGGAATAAGCAGGGACAAGGCCACCATGACAAGCACGGCCGAGGCGCGCCAGCCCGCAGCCGGCATGGACAGCGCCAACAGCACTCCCAGCGGAATCTCGATGGCCAGCACGGACAGCGAAAAGCCCAGCTGTCGCAGCAAGGCAGCATGCAGGGCCTCGTCGCGCATCACGTTGGTGAACCATTCTGTTCCCACGAAGACGGCGCGTGTCGGCGAGAAGACGTCCTGCACGGAATAGTTCACGACCGTCATCAGCGGGATGATGGCCGAGAACGCCACACACAGACACACTGGCAATATCAACCACCAGGCCTTCTGATTGACCGGCTTCACGTATTGACTCATGCGATGAGCTCCTCGTTTTTATAGAAGCAGGAATGCGGCCCCAGCACGGCGAAACCTGCCACCGTTCCCGGCGCGGGAGGATTCTGCTCCAGCGGCAAGCGGGCTCGCAACAGGTGCTGCCCGACGCTGGCGGTGAGCAAATGGCAGGTTCCGATGTTCTGCACCTTTTCGACCGTGGCCTTGACGACGCCAGCAGTACCGATATCGGCCATGCGCAGGTATTCGGGGCGTATGCCCAATGTGAGCTTGCCCTGCGGCACAGCGGTGCCTGCGGGCGCGCCAACGTCCTGCCCCGCAATGTTCACGCCGCCCGCTACGGTGTCCATGGGCAGGAGGTTCATGCCCGGTGATCCTATGAAGTGGCCAACGAAGGTGTGCGCGGGGCGCTCGAACAGCGCCTCGGGCGTACCGACCTGCACCACCCTGCCCTGCGACATCACGATGATCTGCTCGGCAAAGGTCAAGGCCTCGATCTGATCGTGCGTGACATAAATAAGCGTGAGCTTCAGTTCGCGGTGAATCTGCTTGAGCTTGCGACGCAATTGCCACTTCAGGTGAGGATCGATAACGGTTAGCGGTTCGTCAAACAGCACGGCCGACACGTCGTCGCGCACCAGGCCGCGACCCAGCGAAATCTTTTGCTTGGCGTCGGCCGACAATCCGGCGGCCCGTTGTCCAAGCTGATGGCTCATCTCGAGCATCTCGGCAATCTGCCCCACCCGCTCTTTGATGCGTGCTGCCGGCACTTTCCGATTGCGTAGCGGAAAGGCCAGGTTCTCGCCCACTGTCATGGTGTCGTAGATGACCGGAAACTGAAATACCTGCGCGATGTTGCGCTGTTGCGGCGTGGCGTCCGTCTTGTCCACACCGTCGAAATGAACAGTCCCTTGCGACGGGCTGATCAGGCCGGAGATGATGTTGAGCATCGTTGTCTTGCCGCAACCGGAAGGGCCCAGCAAGGCGTAGGCACCGCCATCGTTGAAGCTCATCTTGAGCGGCAGCAAGGCGTAGTCGTCATCGCTTTGCGGCCGGGGCTTGTAGGAGTGCGAAATATCGAGCTCGATACGGGCCATGTCAGTCGCTCCTTGCCTGGGTGGGCGCAAGCAGCAGCTCACCGTCAATGTCAAAGACGTAGGCGGCCGATGGCGCAAAATGCAAGGTGGCATTTGCGCCGATCTCGAAATGATGGACGCCGGCTACCTGAGCGACCAGATCGCCGATGTCGCTGCCCACGTGCACAAAGGTGTCGGACCCTGAAATTTCGGCCAGAAGAACTTTACCGTGGACGGAGAGATCGCCCTCACGAAACTGCAAGCGCAAGGCGCTGGCGCGTAAACCGACCGTCAAGTCCTTGTTTTGTGCATTGGCACCGCTGGGCAAGGCCAGGGGCAGCAGCACTGAGCGCGGCAATTGCACGCCGCCCGGCACGGGAAACGCCTGGAAAAAATTCATGGGCGGATCGCTGAAGGCTCGTGCAACCCGGACCGACTTGGGTAAATGAAAGACCTCGGCCGTGGGACCGTATTGAAGCAGCTCACCCTTATCGAGCACGGCGGTGTAGCCGCCCAAGAGCAAGGCTTCGCCTGGCTCGGTCGTGGCATAGATGACGGTCGCTTCGCCGCTGCTGAAAAACTGGCCCAGCTCTTCGCGCAACTCTTCGCGCAACTTGTAGTCCAGATTGACCAGCGGCTCGTCGAGCAACATCAGGGGCGCCCTCTTGGCCAATGCCCGGGCCAGCGCCACGCGCTGCTGTTGCCCGCCCGACAGTTCGGCGGGCAAGCGCTGCAGGAAGGGAGCGATATGAAGTTTGTCGGCCAGCGCACGGACCTGCGCTTCTATGTTCTTTTCGCCGCGCAGCTTTAGCGGCGAACCGATGTTTTGCGCCACGGTAAGCGAGGGATAGTTGATGAACTGTTGGTACACCATGGCCACATTGCGCTTGCGGACCGACTGGCCGGTGACATCTACACCATCGACAGTTACCTTGCCGGTACTGGGGCCGTCCAGGCCGGCCATGATGCGCATCAGCGTGGTTTTGCCAGACTGCGTGGCGCCAAGCAGAACCGTCACGGCGCTGGCCTGCGGATGCAGGCTCATCTCGTAGAGCCACTGCTCGCTGCCGACTGCCTTGCTGATTGCCTCCAGGCCCAACTGCATGATCGTGTCTCGCTTTGTGTTCTATTCTGCGCATTATTGTTCGTTTCGTATAACTATTCCCTTGCTGAAAACCCTAAGATATGTTCCTTTGCTTTCGATGTAAATTCCTTTTGTCTCCAAACGAACTTTCAAGATGAACCCGAACCCTCGTCAGCTCAAGCTCCTGCAGCACGTCCACGAACGTCATTCCAGTACCGTGGACGAACTGGCCAGCCGCTTGGGGGTGACAGTTCAAACGGTAAGACGCGACGTGCAGCGCCTGTCGGAATCCGGCTTATTGGCGCGCTTCCATGGCGGCGTGCGACTGCTGAATTCCACGATAGAAAACATCGCTCACCATCAGCGCGAGAACCTGCATGCCGAGGGCAAGCGGCGCATCGCCCAGTCTGTGGCACGCGCCGTCCCCAATGATTGTTCGCTACTGATTAATATCGGCACCACCACCGAGGCCATCGCCAAGGCTTTGATGCATCACACAGGCTTGCGGGTGATCACCAACAACATCAATGTGGCGGCCATCCTGAGCCGCAATCAGAACTGCGAAGTGATCGTGGCTGGCGGCGTCGTCAGGCCGCGCGATCACGGCATAGTGGGCGAAGCCACGGTAGATTTCATCCGCCAGTTCAAGGTGGACATTGCGCTGATTGGTATTTCGGGCGTCGAAGCGGATGGCTCGCTGCGCGACTACGATTACCGCGAAGTGAAGGTGTCGCAGGCGATTATTTCGCATGCTCGCGAGGTATGGCTGGCCGCCGACGTCAGCAAGTTCAATCGGCCAGCCATGGTACGGGTGGCACATCTGGGTGATGTCGATCGGCTGTTTACCGATGACGCCCCGCCCGCACCGTTTCCCGACTTGCTTGCCCACGCCCAAGTGCACTGCAGCGTGGCGGCCGACCCTGCCTTGTAGGCTCACCCGGCAGCCCGTACACTTTCGCTTCTATCATTCCTTACCCCGCCATGACCTACCTACTTGCACTTGACCAAGGGACGTCCAGCTCCCGCAGTATCGTCTTCGACAAAGAAGGCAGCATCGTCGCGCTGGCCCAAAGGGAGATCACGCAGATTTATCCGGAGCCGGGCTGGGTGGAACACGACCCGATGGAGATCTGGCAAACGCAGCTGGCCACGGCACGCGAAGCGATAGCCAAGGCCGGCTTGCAAGCCTCGGACATTCATGCAATAGGCATTACCAACCAACGCGAGACCACGCTGGTCTGGAACCGCAAGACCGGCCAGCCCATCTACAACGCCATCGTCTGGCAGGACAGACGCGCCGAGCCGACCTGCGCCGAGCTGCGCGCCCAAGGCCTGGACAGCGTGATTCAACAGAAAACCGGTTTGCGCATCGACGCGTATTTCTCGGGCACCAAGCTTAAATGGATACTGGACCACGTGCCCGACGCGCGCACACTGGCCATCAAGGGTGAGCTTGCCTTCGGTACGGTGGACAGCTGGCTGATCTGGCAATTGACCAAGGGGCAGATCCACACCACCGACGTCAGCAATGCGTCGCGCACCATGCTGTTCAATGTCCACGATAACGAATGGGATGCCGAACTGATGCAGTTGCTGGACGTGAACCCCGCCATGATGCCGCGGGTATTGCCGTCCAGCGCCGAGTTCGGCGCCGTCCAGGCAGACCTGCTGGGTCACGCCATACCAATATGTGGCGTGGCCGGCGACCAGCAAAGCGCGCTGTTCGGCCAGGCCTGCTTCACTGAAGGCATGGCAAAGAATACGTATGGAACCGGATGCTTCATGCTGATGCACACCGGCACCAAGTTCGAAATTTCAAATAACGGCCTGGTAACCACCAGCGCGGCACAAACCAGCGGGCAGACCGAGTACGCCATGGAAGGCAGCGTGTTCGTGGCGGGCGCGGTTGTGCAATGGCTGCGGGACGGCTTGAACGCCATCGAGAAAAGCAGCCAGATCGAAGCGCTGGCGCTAAGTGTGCCCGATGCGGGCGGCGTCATGGTGGTGCCGGCCTTTACCGGATTGGGCGCCCCTTATTGGAAGCCGGATGCGCGAGGCACCATCACTGGCCTGACACGCGGCAGCACCATGGCGCATATCGCCCGCGCCGCGCTGGACAGCATTGCGTATCAAAGCGCGGCCCTGCTCAAGGCCATGAGCCGCGATGCGGTTGCTGCAGGCGCAGCGCCGCTGACCGAGCTGCGCGTCGATGGCGGCGCTTGCGTCAATGATTTACTGATGCAGTTCCAGGCCGACCTGCTGGGCATACCGGTAGTGCGTCCCACCATGGTCGAGACCACCGCCTTGGGTGCCGCATATCTGGCCGGATTGACCAGCGGTGTCTACGCAGACAAGCAGGCGCTGTCCGCCCTCTGGCAGGTAGAACGCCGCTTTACCCCGCAATTGCCCGCGGACGAAGCCGACGCCCTGATGGCGCGCTGGGAGCATGCCGTACGTCAGGCGTGTACCGATTGAACACCATGCAGCTTGAATGGATAGAAGATGGCGTCAGCCGCCAGGCAAAATGGCCCACTGAATTACTGGGCGCTGCACCCAAGCGCCTGGTGGTCGGTGACGACACGCTAAGCGCCGACGCCGCCTACCGCCTGGCCACACAAGGCAGCGCCATCGTATGGCGCGGCGACTTTCACAACGCCCGTCAATTGCTGCAAGGCCTGGCCCGGCGAGTGGACAAGCCTCGCAAGCCACCACGACCGGGCAAGGCCAAGGCCGAAGAGCCGTCAGACACACCGCTGGACCGCTTCAACCGCCATCGACTACGGCAATCG
Organism: Pollutimonas thiosulfatoxidans; assembly: GCF_004022565.1. Classification (NCBI taxonomy): domain Bacteria; kingdom Pseudomonadati; phylum Pseudomonadota; class Betaproteobacteria; order Burkholderiales; family Alcaligenaceae; genus Pollutimonas; species Pollutimonas thiosulfatoxidans. The sequence continues at coordinate 590,558 of NZ_CP022987.1, read as the reverse complement.
CAGCGTACCGATTTGTTGAACCGCCTGCTGATACCGATACAGGCAGATGGCCACATACCCCTGCGCCGCGCCCCCGATGTTGCAGATGCATGCCGCGAAGCGCTAGGCCCGATTCGGGAAGATCACCTGCTTCCATTACGCGCGCTGCAAGGCATCATCGGCGCGCACGAGTGGCGCAAGAAAGGCGTAGCCGTGCCGACCTTGCCGCTGCCCATACATGTGCACTACGGCGTGTTCTCTCCCGTGCGGGGCGAATACCTGGAGCTGGTGGCCACCGCCCCCTTGCCGTCGACTGAACTGGCTTTCGATGTAGGTACCGGCAGCGGCGTGCTCGCCGCCCTGCTGGCGCAGCGGGGCGTGCGCCGGGTGGTCGCCACGGACCAGGATCCGCGCGCGCTGGCGTGTGCCAGCGATAACCTACGGGCCATGGGCCTGGAAAAAGTCGTCACGCTGCAGCAGACCGACATGTTTCCCGCAGGCAGCAGCCCGCTGATCGTGTGTAACCCCCCGTGGATACCGGCCCGTCCGACCACATCGCTAGAACATGCCATCTATGATCCGGACAGTCGCATGCTGCTGGCTTTCCTGAACGGCCTGTCGGCGCACCTGACGCCGCAAGGCGAAGGCTGGCTGATCATGTCGGACCTGGCTGAACATTTAGGCTTGCGTAGCGCTGAGTTTTTGACTGACGCCATTGCCGCAGCGGGCCTGCGGGTGGTGGACAGATTGCAGGCCCGCCCAAAACACCCCAAGGCTGCGGATGAGTCCGATCCGCTGCATGCGGCGCGTCGGCTGGAAGTGACCTCATTGTGGCGCCTGACTCGGCGCAATACTGGGTAAACTAAACCTTTACCGCGCCAAGAGGTCCCACCCCCACCATGCTGCAAAAAATCATACTGGCCCTGGCCGTATTCATCATTATTCTTGTTGCACTGACCTTTGGCGAAGCGATCGCCTATCAGGCCTTTGCCTGGATCTCGCATATCACCGGACTGGTGATCCACAACTTCTCGGACATCTATTACGCCATCAAGGGCTATATCAACATCCATGTCGGCAAGGTGGTCGTGGCCTTGCTGCTGACGGTGCCCATCAGTTGGTGGATCATCAAGAGCAAGGGCGACGAACTGCAGAAGCTTACCAACCGCCGCAAGATGGCAATCGTGCTGGCCATCTTCCTGGGGTGGCTGGGAGCACACCGCTTCTACCTGGGCCAGATCGGCTGGGGCATTGTGTTCCTGATCTTGCTTTATTTCTTTGCTCCGCTGGCTATCGTCGCCGGATTCATCGACGCCATCCGCTATCTCTTCATGAGCGACGAAGAATTCCTTCCGCTGCGCGTTTGAACCCGGCCCGGACAACCGCATGTTCTTCAAGCTTGTTTCCCCCGGTGGTGGGCCGGCTGACGCTCGCCACGACGAACGCTTGATCGCGCTGGCGGCTGAAGAGGGACCGACAGCCATGGTATGGCAGGCGCAGCAAGGGCTGGTGGTACCACGCAACTACCAGCGCTACGCAACGTTCGGCCCAACCAATGAGGCCTTCGCGCGCGGGGGGTGGCCGGTCACCGTCCGGCAGTCGGGCGGCGGCATCGTGCCGCAAGGCCCGGGCATCATTAATTTCAGTCTGGCTTACGCGGTAGACGGCAAGCCGCTGGATCACAGTGATCAAGCCTACCAACTTATTTGCGACCTCATCAGCGACACGCTGGCGCAAGCGGGCGTGGCGTGCCGGCCGCAAGCCGTGGAGGGATCGTTCTGCGATGGGCGGTATAACCTGGCCGTCGACAGCGACAGCGGGCCAAGGAAAATTGCAGGTACTGCACAATTATGGCGCCGTCATACCTTGGCCGATGGGTCGGGGTTTCGTCAGGTCGTGCTGGTCCATGCCTTGATCATTGCACAGGCCGACATCCAGACCATGAACGACATGGCCAACCGCTACGAAGCCGCTTTGGGCAGTGACAAGCGCTATCAGCTCGGCCGCTTGGCCCAGGTTGCCGATTACGGCAATTGGCCAACGCGTACCGAGGCGGGAATTACTGGCTGGCTTATGGAAACACTGGCGGTAAAAACCGCCACTATTCGTCCTCAATGAAGTAAGGGCACCGTGCTACCATCCGTTACAACTGTAGCGATTGCACCGGACTCCCCACCCATGATCATGATGTTGCCTTTCCTTACCGGCCTGCTCGCGGCCTTTTGCGGCGTGCGCGGGCAGCGGCGCCTATGCATTTCGTTGTGGTTGTTGACCGTGCTGATTTTCGCGGCATGGTGCGATTTCCACATGACTGATCCGCTCGGCTTTTCACTGTAGATCATGGCTAGCAATTATTTTCGCGACGATTCCTCGACCCTGTCTCACGCGCTGAATGCGCTGGCGCTGGCCGGAGTATGCGCCATATTACTGATGGCGTTTATATGGCAACTGGCTTTCAATGAATTGCCCTGCCCCTTATGCCTGCTGCAGCGCGCCGCCTTTGTAATGATAGGCATAGGCCTGATTCTGAACCTGCGTTTCGGTCCTTCGCCCCTGCATTACGCCATGGTGATTACCTCCGCAATGGCGGGCGCCTTCGCCTCGGGCCGACAGGTGCTGCTGCACATTGCACCAGGCGATACCGGCTATGGTTCACCGTTTCTGGGCTTGCATTTTTACACCTGGGCCTTCATCGCGTGCATCGCATTCGTGCTTTACAGCTGCATGATGCTGGCCCTGGATCGACGTAGTGCCGATCAATCCATACCACGCCGTACCCGCGGCCTGGTCAGTGCCGTCATGTGGCTGTTTGTTTTTCTTGTCGCAGCCAATGTCGTGTCTACCTTGCTGGAGTGCGGGTTTGGGGCCTGCCCGGATGACCCGGTCAGTTATCTATGGATACGCTGAAGCAATGGCAGCCGTGCATTACAATACGGTTAACATTGCCTGCAATTTGAACCGTCATGGAAAGCAAAACCGCAAGACTCACCGTCCTGATCGACCCCAGCAACAAGAAAGCCTTTGAGCGTCTTTGTGCCAGCCAGGACATCACGCCGTCTCAAGTGGTGCGTCAGTTGATTCGCGACTACCTCGCCCAGCATGATGTCGCCTACGGCAAGGCCGCCGCAGTGCGCAACCCACAGGTTAAAAACCCCACTGAATAAGCGGCCCGGTGCCGGCCGTAGTGCTACGCCGCGTTCGCGGCGTCGCCAGTCTCGTCCTGTTCGGCACGGGCCCAGGCCTGACCGATGTGCTGAGTCATGCACCCGCTGCCCAGCTTGTCGGTCAACCCCATGCGCTTCAACTTCTTTTGCACCTTCTCGTTGGCCTCGGTCAAGATCACGCGCACGCCGCGCTGATGAAGCTCTTGTATGGCTTCGTCCAATGCCTTCAAGCCGGTCGCATCCATGAACGGAACGTGGGCCAGGCGAATGATCACCACCCGCGGATCGGTATGCGTATCGGCCAGTACGCGCTCGAAGGTGTCGACCGCAGCAAAGAAGAATGGACCTTCCACGGCATAGACGAGAATATCCGCCGGCAGCTTGTGGGAGCCATCCAGGCCGAGTTCGCGTTGCAGGCTGCCGCCGTCCTGCTGGCGTACGACCACGCTTTCGGCCATGCGCCGCAAGAAATGCAACATGGCCAATACCACGCCAATATTTACCGCTACGACCAGGTCGGCAAAGACGGTCAAGCCAAAGGTCACCAGCAAGATAACGACATCCGCGCGCGGTGCGCGTTTGATCAGGCGTACCACGTGACGCAGCTCGCTCATGTTCCAGGCCACCATGAACAAGATGGCAGCCAGCGTAGCCAAAGGGATGCCCGCAGCCAAGGGGGCCAGCAAGATCAAAACCAGAACCAGTGTCAGCGCATGGACGATGCCCGCAATGGGGCTGTTGCCACCATTGCGTATGTTGGTGGCCGTCCGGGCGATGGCGCCCGTGGCGGCGATACCGCCGAACATGGGCGCAAGCACATTGGCCAAGCCTTGGCCTATGAGCTCTTGATTGGAGTTGTGCCGGGTACCGGCCATGCCATCGGCAACCACGGCCGATAACAGCGATTCGATGGCACCCAGCATGGCGATCGCGAAGGCCGGACCGATAAGCTCCACCAGACGAACCAGCGTGATCTCGGGCAACTTGAACGCGGGCAGACCGCTGGGTATTTCGCCGAAGGTGCTGCCTATGGTCGCCACGCTTTCAAAGCCGAAAACAGCCTGTATAAGCGTTACCACAACGAGCGCGACGAGGGGCCCCGGCACGCGGGACAGTGTGGGGATGCGGGGCAGGAAAATAAGCAGCGCCAGCGACAGCAGGGCAAGACCGGTGGTGGCCGGGTCCATTTGCGGCAGCACCTGCAGCAAGTTCCACAGCTTCTGGTGGAAGTGCAAGCCCTCCACCGCTGGCAGGCCGAAGAAGTCTTTCCACTGGCCTACCCAGATGATCACGCCTATGCCGGCGGTAAAGCCCGCAATGACGGGCACGGGTATGAACTTGATGATGGCGCCCATGCGCGCCACACCGAAAAGCAGCAAAATCACGCCCGCCATCAGGGTGGCGATTTGCAAGCCTTCCACGCCATGCGTGGCGACAATACCCGAAAGAATAACGATGAAGGCACCGGTGGGGCCGGCAATCTGCACACGGCTGCCGCCAAAAAGGGAGACGGCAATGCCTGCCACGATGGCGGTGTAGATGCCTTGTTCGGGCTTGACGCCGGATGCGATGGCAAATGCCATGGCAAGCGGCAATGCCACGACGCCGACGATCAGGCCCGCAATAATGTTGGACGCCCAGTGACGGCGCCCCAGGAGCCCGGCCCGTTTGGCGTCGACGATAGCTAGCATGGAAGACGAGATACGATCATACAATGATTATTATATTGTAATGCTATGGAAACCTATTTCTGTAGCAACCGCAAGCTATTCAGTATGACCAAAACACTGGCCCCCACATCGGCAAACACCGCCATCCACATGGTACCCAAGCCCACAATGGTCAAGGCCAGGAAAGCCAGCTTGATGCCCAGTGCCAGGGTGATATTTTGCACCAATATGGCATGCGTGCTGCGCGACAACCGTATGTACCGAGAAAGCTTGCGCAGGTCGTCATCCATCAGGGCGACGTCGGCGGTTTCGATGGCGGTGTCGGTGCCCAGCACGCCCATGGCGAAGCCGACGTCGGCTTGCGCCAAGGCCGGAGCATCGTTGATGCCGTCGCCCACCATCCCGACCTTGCCCTCTGCCATGTAGCGCTTGATGGCGTCCAGCTTCTGGTCAGGAAGCAGACCGGCGTGCACGGCATCCAGCCCCAGCTTCTGTCCGATACTGGACGCCGCGGCCTGGTTGTCGCCCGATAGCATGGCGGTGCGCACCCCCAGTTGCCGCAGTTGGGCAATGGCCTCTTGGGTTTCCGGCTTGAGGGTATCAGCCACCGCAAACAGTGCCAGCACGCCCTCGCGGCTGGCAAGCACCGTAACAGTATTGCCTTGGGCCTCCAGCCTTTGAATGTGCATCGCTTCGGCAGGGAGCCCCGAGCTCGTGCCCGTAGACTGGTCAAGCTCGCCGCGAACCCAGGCGTAGTTGCCCAGATAGTAGGTGCTGCCGCCTATCTCGCCCTGCACGCCACCGCCTTGTATGGCTCGGAAGGCGTGCACCTCGTCGCCGGAGCCTGCAAACGGCAGCGCAGCAATGGCATGCGATACCGGATGATCGGAACGCTGCGCCAGCAGCACGGCCAGGCGCTGACAAGCCTGCGCATCGACCGCGTCATCGATCACAAGCATGTCGGTAAGCTGCGGCTTTCCTTGCGTTAGGGTGCCCGTCTTGTCCAACGCCACCCAGACCAGCTTGCGCCCCTGCTCGAGATAGGCGCCGCCCTTGATCAGGATGCCATGGCGGGCCGCGGCGGCGAGTCCGCTGACAATCGCGACAGGGGTGGAGATCACCAGCGCGCACGGGCAGGCTATGACCAGCAAGACCAAGGCCTTGTATAGCCATTCCGACCACGACGCCTGCAACAACAAGGGCGGCGCCACCGCGATCACCAGCGCCAATGCGCAAACAATCGGGGTATAGATGCGGGCGAAGCGATCCACGAAGCGCTGTATGGGCGCCTTGCTGGCCTGTGCCTGTTGTACAGAATGGATAATGCGTGCCAGTTGGCTGTTCTCGTAGGCGGACTCGCTGCGATAGTGCAGCTCGGCCATGCCGTTGATGGATCCGGCAAAAATCGGATCGCCAGGCTGTTTATCAACGGGAATGCTTTCACCGGTGATGGGGGCTTGGTTGACGGCTGATGCGCCCGTCTCGACCCGACCATCCAGGCCGATGCGTTCGCCGGGCTGCACGCGAAGCAGGGTCCCGGGTTGTACGTCGACCGCCAGGGCGCGGGCCCATTCACCTTGCGCGTTTTGTGCCCAGACGCTTTCGGGCGCGACCTCCATCAAACGCTCGATGGCGTGGCGGGCATGATCCAAAGAACGATCTTCGATGGCTTCGGCAACGGCGAACAGCACCATGACCATCGCGGCCTCCGGCCATTCTCCCAGCATCAACGCCCCGGTAACCGCAATGGTCATCAAGGCAGTGATATTCAGGTCGGCCCGAAGTATGGATCGCAGACCCTGCCGGTAGGTGCCCAGGCCGCTTAGTCCGACGGCCAGCAGAGCCAGGGCCGCTACGGTCCAGCCTGGTGCGCCCGCCCACCAGCCGAGTGCCTCGGCAGATACGGCAGCGACCCCGGCAATGGCCAAGCGCCACCACCCCGGCCCATCTGCATGATGATGGTGGCTGTGGCTGGATTCAGCGTCGGAAGCGCCATTGGCCTGCGTCTGCTCGTGCGCGTGGGTGTGGCTTGAGGTGGCGGGCTCGTCCGCCGAGCAACACCCGAACTTCAGGGGCTGCGGGGTGCCGGGGTGCGCGACATGCGGTGTGGATTTGGTTTGCATGTTGACAGTAGACACCTTAAAGTAGCTATAAGGTCAAGCATCAGGAGCAAACCATGAAAATCGGCGAACTTGCAAGGGTCGCAAATTGCGGCACCGAAACAATTCGGTTCTACGAAAAGGAAGGGCTGCTGCCCTCCCCGGCCCGTACCGAAGGCAACTACCGCAGCTACCGGCAGGAACACCTGGAGCGCCTGCGTTTCATCCGCAACTGCCGCACACTGGACATGACCCACGACGAAATCCGCACCCTGCTGGCTTTCGTGGATCGCCGCCATGGCGACTGTGCGCCGGTCAACTCCTTGCTGGATGAGCATATTGGGCATGTCGACACGCGGCTGGCCGAACTGCAGCGACTGCGCAAGCAATTGATCGGCCTACGGGAGCAATGCGCAGATGCCACGGCCATCGAAGACTGCGGCATCATTCACGGACTGACGTCCATGGCAACCGAAGAGAAACGCCCGTCGGGATCGCATCTGGGCTGAGGACCTGGACTATCCGGCGAATCCGCCCTCTTCCAGGAACTGAAGTTCTTCCGCAGTGCAGTCACGAGCCAGTATGCGGTTGCGATGCGGAAAGCGTCCGAAACGGGCGATGATCTCGCAATGCTCTATGGCGTGGCGGATGTTGTCGGGACTATAGCGCTGGTACAACTGCACGCCGTAACGCTGATCGGCGATGTCTTCAGAGTGAATGAAGGGCACACAAAGGAACAAGGCCAATGGCTGGCCGATCTGCGTCACGAAGTTGGCATCGATGGCGAGCTTGGCCGCCCTGCGCGCCAGGCCATCGGTGGCGAACATATGCGGCGTATCGCGAAATGCATTGCGCGGAAACTGGTCCAGCAACAAGATCAGCGCCAGGCTGCCTTGCGCATTTTCAGACCAATGATCAAGCTCGCGGCGCGCCGCCGCGAAATGCAGATCCATGAACTGGTCGCGAAAGCGCGCATCGAACTCGTCGTCCTTGGCAAACCATGCCGATGGCCCGGCAGACTGCCAGAAATCAATGACGGCAAGCGCAAGCGGGTCCGGGACCGACTTCATGTACTTAGCGGGCCAGGGCCTGGGCACTGACGCCGCCCGCCATGCCCATGTTGGTTTTCGGAAAGTCGATCAGCCGAACCCGCACTTCGCTTTCGGGAAGGCCAGTGGTTTCGAAGCCTACGCGGCTTAGCGCCGCGATCAGCGCATCTTTTTGCTGCTCAGTGCGGCCCTCGATGAACTCAACCTGGAACATCACAGCCTGTGTGCCGAACTTGCCGGCATTCAAGTAATGGCCATCAGCCAGCTCGTGCAACATCACACGGACACTGGGCAGCGGCGCCCCGATGCTTTCAACGACGGCGTCGCTGGCGCGCTCCATCAATTGCTTTTTCTGTTCAGTGGAGTAGCCGGCGCTGGCGGAGATGGTGATATAGGGCATAAGGCCTCGAGGCAGATGATAATCAAGGCCTTGATTATCGCTGCATGACACCTGGCGCACAAGGGCGGGCGTCCCTTGTTAATATCGGCCTGCGCGCAACGATTACTGTCAGTACGGAGACACTATGCCAGCACCGCAGGTCCAGTCTTTTTTCGATGAGCAGACGGCTACATTCTCGTACGTGGTATTCCAGCCCGGCCAAGCTGAATGCGCCGTCATTGACCCGGTGTTGGACTACGACCCCAAAGCCGGCCGTACAAGCACGGCCGGGGCAGATGCCATCATCGCTTTCATTCGCGAGCATGGCCTGACAGTGGACTGGCTGCTGGAAACGCATGCCCATGCCGACCATCTGTCAGCGGCCGCCTATATCAAGAACACACTGGGGGGACGGCTGGCCATAGGCCAGCACATCGGAACGGTACAAGAAGTATTCAAGGGCATCTTCAATCTGGAAAAGGATTTCCGGACAGACGGGTCGCAGTTCGATCACCTGTTCTCGGATGGCGAGACCTTCCGGATCGGCAACATGAAGGCCACCGCCCTGCATGTGCCCGGCCATACGCCGGCCGATATGGCTTATTGCATAGAGGGGCTGGGCGTTTTTGTTGGAGACACGCTCTTCATGCCCGACGTCGGCACGGCCCGATGCGATTTTCCGGGCGGCGATGCGGCACGGCTTTATGCCGGCATCAAACGCCTGCTTGCCATGCCGGACGACACGCGGCTTTATCTATGTCACGACTATCCCCCAAGGGTCGGGACAAACAGTGCTGCACCACGGTGGCCGCCCAGCGCGCCGGCAATATCCACGTGCGCGACGGCATCAGCGAAGCCGACTTTGTCGCCATGCGCACCAAGCGGGACCAGTCACTGGAAATGCCGGTGCTTATTCTGCCGGCCGTCCAGTTCAACATCCGCGGCTGCCAACCCATGCCGGCCGAAGACAATGGAGTGCGCTACTTCAAGATTCCGCTTGACCAACTGTAGGCAGCCCGCATGAACTGGAACGAGGCATTGGTCGATAGCGGCATCTGGTTGGTGCAAGCGTATGTCGTAACCCTGGCGGTGTCGGCCGCCACCATCTGGGCATTGGCACGGTTTACGGTATGGGGACGGCAGTTCTGGAACTTGGCGTCGGGGTATTTTTCGCCGCGCCACAGTTGGCGGCCCCTGCTGACATTGTTGCTGATTCTGTTCCTGACCCTGTGTGGCGTGCGCCTGGAAGTTCTGTTTTCGGCTTGGTACAACACCATGTATACCGCGCTGCAAGCGCTGGACGCGCCCGGCTTCTGGATGGCGATGGTGCTGTTCGCAATCCTGGCCAGCGTCCATGTCCTGCGCTCGCTACTCGATTTTTATATCCAGCAGGCCTTTGTCATTCGTTGGCGCGTGTGGCTGAATGAAAAGTTGCTGAAGCAATGGCTGGACAAGCAAGCTTACTACCGCAGCCAGCATCTGGCGAAGGGGATCGACAACCCCGACCAGCGTATCCAGCAAGACGTAGCCGTCTTCGCCGAAATGTCGATGACGCTGTCCATGGGTGTGATCAACGCCCTGGTCTCCACCTTTGCCTTCACCATTATCTTGTGGAATTTATCCGGCCCACTAGCCCTGGGCAGCGTGGAGATTCCGCGCGGCATGGTCTTCCTGGTGTTCGTCTACGTGATTGTGGCTACGGTGTTTGCCATAAAGATAGGCCGGCCATTGATCCTGCTGAACTTCCTGAACGAGCGCTTCAATGCCGATTACCGGTATGCCCTGGTGCGGCTGCGCGAATACTCGGAAAGCATCGCTTTTTATGCCGGCGAGAAAGTGGAAGGCGCCTTGCTACGCGGTCGGTTCGCGCACGTCATCGACAACGCCTGGGCAATCGTGTACCGCTCGCTGAAATTTTTGGGATTCAACTTCTCGGTCACGCAAGCAGCAGTGGTGTTCCCCTTCATTATCCAGGCGCAGCGCTTCTTTTCTCAGCAGATCACGCTGGGCGACCTGATGCAAACCTCGCAGGCGTTCGGCCGCTTGCAAGACAATCTTTCGTTCTTTCGCAACGCCTACGATAACTTTGCCACCTACCGCGCCACGCTGGACCGCCTTACCGGCTTCACCAAGGCCGTGGCCGATGCGGCCGCTCTGCCCACACCTGACGTGCAAACGGCGCCCGGGCGACTGGCATTGGAAGGCCTGTCGGTCAGCACGCCATCGGGGATACCGCTGCTTAAGGATGTGGGACTGGAGGTGCGACCGGGCCATGCGCTGTTGATTCGAGGACCATCAGGATCAGGCAAGACAACCTTGCTGCGCGCCATCGCCGGTCTGTGGCCTTACTGTACGGGCACCATCGTACGGCCCGAAGACGATGTGCTGTTCCTGTCGCAAAAGCCTTATTTGCCCTTGGGCAGTCTGCGCGATGCACTGCTGTATCCGAAGCAATCCTTGCCCGGTGACACCGCCACTGTCGACCACGACCGCCGGGTTGAACTGACTTTGGACCAAGTCCAACTGGGCCACCTTGCCAGCAGACTGGACGAGGTCGCCGACTGGAGCCGTATTCTGTCGCTGGGCGAGCAGCAGCGGCTGGCCTTTGGCCGGCTGCTGCTGGCCCGTCCCGACGTGGCTTTTTTGGATGAAGCCACCTCGGCCATGGACGAGGGCCTGGAAGACGCCATGTACCGCCTGGTGCGTGAGCACTTGCCCGACACCATATTGCTCAGCGTGGGTCATCGCAGCACCTTGCTGCGCCACCATACCCGTCAGCTGGTGCTCAAGGGAGACCAGACCGGTGCCTGGGAGACCCTGGCGACTGCCTGAGGGCGACCTGCTACCATAACGCCGCTGGCCGAACATCGGGCCAGTCGACCTTCGCACGCCGCCCGGGCGGCGGACATCTTGTGAGCCTCGAATGAATTATTTTGCGATCAAACATCTCCACATCACTGCCGCCGTACTAAGCATCTTGCTGTTCGCGATACGCGCGTACTGGTCGGTCACGGGCTCGAGCAAACTGCAATTGCGCCTGTTCAGGATTTTGCCGCATGTGGTCGATACCGTCTTGCTGGTTGCCGGTGTCATGCTGGCCATGATGATAGGCCCGGAGCAACCGTGGATACTGGCCAAGATCGTGGCGGTAATCTTGTACATCGGCGTAGGCATGGTGGCCATCAAGCGTGGCAAGACACCCGCCGCGCGCGGCGTTGCAGCCCTGATCGCCATCGCCATTTTCTTTTACATCGTGGGCGTGGCGCTCCAGCACAACCCCATGTCGTGGTTAAGTTAATTAAGGTGGTTACCAGGCGCCCATGAAGCGCTGCACTGCAAGGCTGCTGCCCGCCACCGCTACCCATACGCCCAGTCCCAGCAGTATGGGGCGCACACCGGCTAATGCCATGCGACGCAGGTCAGACGACAGCCCTATGGCGGTCAGCGCCACCACAATCAGAAACTGAGCCAGCAAGTTCAGGCTGACGGTGACGGCTTCGGGGATAAGACCCGTCGATCGCATCGCCGAGGCCACCAGGAACCACAAAATAAACCACGGAAAGATGCGCAAGAGGCTGAAGCCGGAATCGCCCTGCTTCTTCTCGCGCCACGCGACCAGCATCGCCAGCACCACACAAATGGGAATAATAAGCGTGGCGCGTGTCAGTTTGACGATGGTGGCGTGATCGCCCGCTGCGGCACTATAGCTATAGCCGGCCGCAACGACAGACGAGGTGTCATTGATGGCCGTACCGGCCCATAGACCAAACCCGGCATCAGACATGTTCAGCCAGTGGCCCAGCAAGGGAAACGCCAGCACAGCCACGATATTGAACAAAAATATGGTGGATATCGCGTAGGCCGTCTCGTGATCTTCGGGCTTGATGATGGGTGTCACCGCCGCGATGGCCGAACCGCCGCAAATGGCGGTGCCCACGCCGATCAGGATTTTAAGCTTCGAGGCAATGCCCAGCCACTTGCCCAGCAACCCCGCGGAACCGAAAGCCACCGCAATGGTAATCAGTGTGACCCACAGCGATTCCAGCCCTGTCTGCGCGACCTGCTGAATGCTCAGGCCAAACCCCAGTGCAATAATGGACCACTGCAGTATCTGTTTGGATGCGAACTGCAGGCCCGGCCTGAACACCGGACCGACACCGACCGTGTTGCGGATGGCAAGCCCCAGCAGTATGCCGAACACCGGGCCGCCTATGATAGGCACCCAGCGTCCCAGTATCATGGCAAAGATGCCCACGACCACCGCCAGGACCAGCCCGTACAGTGCGGAAGGCGGGCGCGAGGCCGCATCGCTGCGCCCGCGCAGCCACTGGCCGCCCCACGTTCGGCTGGGAATGGAAGACGACATGAGAGGGGGCGCTTCGGGCATGATCCAACATATAAAGTAATAACCTGCAGTTATTTTAGAAGCCCGCTCTATATAAATAAATTCATAAATTCTTAATAAGGGTATAAACTTTACTGATGTTATCAATCAGCATACGTCAGCTTGAAGTGTTTGTGGCCATTGCCTCGGCCGGCACCGTCCGGGCAGCTGCAGAGCGACTGTTCGTTACGCAGCCTGCGGTCAGCATGGCTTTGGCAGAACTGGAACGCCAGCTTAACGGCCAGTTGTTCGATCGCGAGCGTGGCCGGCTGCATTTAAGCCCGCGCGGCAAGGAAGTGCTGCCCATGGCCCAGGAAGTTATCGAACGGGTACATGAGATGTTGCGCCAAAGCGGCGACCAGGAACTTGAGCTGACCGGCGAGCTTCGCGTGGGCGCGAGCAACACCATCGGCAACTACCTTGTCGGAGATCTGCTGGGCGTATTTGTGGAGCGCCACCCTCAAGTATCGCTGCAGGTCAGCGTCGAGAACACCCACACTATTACAGCGGGGCTACTGGCTCACCGCATCGATGTGGGCTGCGTGGAAGGCCCGGTCAACCACGCGCAACTGGAAGTGCTGCCTTGGCGCGACGATGAGCTGGTCGTTTGCGCTGCGCCCCTGCATGCCCTGGCGCAGCAGCAGGATCTCAAGGCGCGGCATTTCAAGGACGCCAAATGGATACTGCGCGAGCCCGGTTCGGCCATGCGGGTGCAGACAGAACATGTGCTGGCCTCCTTGCCACCCGGCCGCATATTGCTGGAACTGGGCCAGGTCGAAGCCATCAAGCAGGCCGTCATTGCGGGGCTGGGTATCGCGTGCCTGCCCCAGTCGGCCACAGGCGATGCCGTCACGGCGGGCCGCCTGAAGGTCTTGCCCACCCCCTTCGTGAACCTGCAGCGTCGCTTGTCGCTGGTACTGCATAAATCCCGCTATCGCGGCGCATTGATCGATGCCTTTGTCAACAGCCTGGCCATCCCCGAACCCATACAGAAATCACTATGACCGTTACCTTGCCACCCTATGAAACCACCGCCCTGGTCCTCCAGGGCGGCGGCGCCTTGGGCGCCTACCAGGCAGGCGTATACCAGGGCCTGCACGAGGCAGGCATCGCCTTGACCTGCCTGTCGGGGATATCGATCGGCGCGCTGAACACCGCCATCATCGCCGGCAATGCGCCCGACAGGGCTGTCGCCAAGCTGACCGAGTTCTGGGAAACCATCTGCAAGCCCAATTCAATGTGGGGTTTGAACTCTGCCATCGAGCAATCCCTGTTCGACATCAACGACACCATGCGTGGCGCGCTTAGCGCCTTTCATGCGGGCAACGCCCTGCTGGGCGGGCAAAAGGGATTCTTCCAGCCTCGGTTCCCGCCCCCGTCGGACTACCTGCGCGGCAGCCCCGACACCGCCAGCTATTACGACACCAGCGCCCTGAAATCCACCCTGGAGCGTCTTTGCGACTTCGATCGCATCAATAGCGGCGCACAGCAAGTATCAGTCGGCGCAGTCAATGTGCGCACGGGCAACCTGGTCTACTTCGATAACGCCCGCACGACTTTGCGCGCCGAGCACTTCATGGCATCGGGGGCGCTGCCGCCGGCCTTTGCGGCGGTTGAAATCGATGGTGAATATTACTGGGATGGCGGACTGGTTTCCAACACCCCGCTTACCCAGGTGCTGGACTCTCGGCCCCTGCGCGATACGCTGGTGTTCCAGGTGGACTTATGGAGCGCACGCGGTCAGGCGCCCACCAACATGAGCGAAGTGTCGGATCGCATCAAAGACATCCGCTACTCCAGCCGTACCCGCATGGTCACGGACGAACTGCGCTGGTCTCAGTACTTGCGCCACATCCTGGAACGCATGCTGGAGCATATTCCGGAAGACATCAGGGCCAGTGATTCATACTGCCGCATGGCACAAGAGCTGGCCAGCGCAAAGCGCTTCAATGTCATCCACCTGATCTATCGCAACAAGCCCTACGAACAACACTATAAGGATTTTCAGTTTGGCATGGCCACCATGCGCGAGCACTGGCACGGCGGGCTGGAGGACATACGCCTGACGCTGGCTGATCCCGATCGCCTTGCCATGCCGGAGAATGCCTCCGGCTTTGTAACGCACGACGTCCATCGCGAAGATATAGAGCGGCTGATAAAGGCTGCAGCACAAAAGGGCAGCGGCGTAAGCTGACCGCCGCAGGAGCCTGGCGCCCTAGCCTTGCGGCTTGCGGCGACCCAGCACGACAGCCCCTGCCAGCGCGAAAGCTGTGCCCACCAGTTGCAAGCCAGTGATCGGCTCGTCCAGCAGCCACGCCGCCAGAAACAGCACCGACACCGGACCCAGCAGGCCCAACTGGGAAGTCATGGGCGCGCCTATGCGGGCGACCGACCACATGATCATGAATGTTGGGGCGACCGTATTGAATACTGCGTGGATGAGCGACAACTGATAAACAGGCAGCGGCTGTTCCAGGCCGGCCAAACCGTGCACCGCAAAGAAGTGCAGCAGCGTGAAGACCGCCGATACGCTCATGGCATAGGCCACCAGGCGCGTTGCGCCCACCCGTTTGATCAGCTCTCCGGATCCGATCAGGTATATGGAATACGTCAGGGCCGAACCCAGCACGAAAAGCGACCCAACCATGACGTCGCTGCCACTGAAGGAGAGGTCCTGCAGAAACACGAACATCACGCCCAGATAGGACAAACCCAGTGCCAGCCACTGCCCTCTTGCGATCGGACGCTTCAGATAGAAAGCGGAGATCAGCAACACAAAAGTGGGAGACAGGAAAAGAATAAGCCGCTCCAGCCCCGCGGAAATGGTTTGCAGGCCCACAAAGTCCAGAAAACTGGACAGGTAATAGCCAATGAATCCCAGAAACACCAGTTGCAGGCTTTCGCGCACACTGAGCTTGGGTATCTGCCCCCGACGCGCCCTCCGGGCCTGGTAGAAGCCGACCAGGGCAAAGAACGGCAGCGACAGCATCATGCGGTAGCCAATGATGGTCAGGGGATCGACGCCGTAGCGATACGTGAGCTTGACCACGATGGCCTTGGCGGAGAAAAGCACGGCGCCCAGCCCCGCAAGCAAGAAGCCCATCCAGAACTCGTGGACTCTGGGGATCTGGGTAACACCGGGCAATGGTTTCATGGTGGGAAAATATCAAGACAGCAGCAATCCGCCATTTTGCCCGAACTTCCTTGCCCAGGCACGGAAGTTGCAAGCTCGTCCGTTTGACCCCATCAACACAACAAGGACGAATTATGGATCTGAAACAATCTGGGCGAGACACTACGCAGGGACCCATCGACGTCGCAGCCATCCGCCAGGCCGCCCGCAACCTGGAGGACGGCGCCGTGTCCTCGGGCTATCAGGGCAATCGAGAAGAGATCATCGAGATGCTTAACGCCGCCTTGGCCACCGAACTGGTCTGTGCCATGCGCTACAAGCGGCATTACTACACAGCCACCGGCCTGGTGAACGAGCCGATCAAGGCGGAATTCCTGACCCACGCTCAAGAGGAAGAAGAGCATGCCGGCCGTATTGCTGAACGCATCGTGCAGCTAAACGGCGAGCCCGACTTCAACCCCGCCACCATTTCACAGCGCAGCCATGCAGAATATGATGAATGCACCGATATCAAGGGCATGATCAGGGCCAACCTCGTCGCAGAGCGTATTGCCATCGAATCCTACCGACAAATGATAGAGCGCATCGGCGACACGGACCCCACAACCAAACACCTGTTGATCGACATCATGGCGGTCGAAGAAGAGCACGCCGACGACATGCGGGACTTGCTGGATTAAGCCCACTTCTGTGAACCACTGAGGCCCTCCACGGTTTGCGGCAAGAGCGAAATTCATGCTATAGTTTCGCTTCTTTAATTCCCCGATAGCTCAGTCGGTAGAGCGACGGACTGTTAATCCGCAGGTCACTGGTTCGAACCCAGTTCGGGGAGCCAATAAATTCAAGCATCTAGGCCAATTCTTCGGAGTTGGCCTTTTTGCGTTCTGCGGTTTTGTCATCAATGTGGACGCAAATTCGCAAGATGCGCTGCCATCTTGCCGAGCCAGTGAAGTCGAGACTGAGTAACCAATCCGCGGTACTGTTGT
This sequence comes from Pollutimonas thiosulfatoxidans, assembly GCF_004022565.1. Lineage (NCBI taxonomy): Bacteria > Pseudomonadati > Pseudomonadota > Betaproteobacteria > Burkholderiales > Alcaligenaceae > Pollutimonas > Pollutimonas thiosulfatoxidans. The sequence continues at coordinate 573,715 of NZ_CP022987.1, read as the reverse complement.
TTCAACAAGGGGTCACCAAATAAAAAGCCCGCAGTTCAAATGCTGGGCGGAAATGTTTGCAGGGACGTATCCAATCGGATACTATAGGTTTTCATGAATTCGATTAACCGAACCGCCAAATTTAATGAATGGCTAGCCGACCTCAAGGACTTGAAAGCAAGGGCGAAAGTAATTATTCGCATGCGGCAAGCAGCCCAAGGCAACTTCGGCGACATAAAGACCATCAGTGATGGTGTTTCCGAGATGCGTATTCACTTCGGCCCCGGCTATCGTATTTACTATGCCCGTGATGGCCGAGCCGTATACCTCTTGTTGATTGGCGGCAACAAGTCTACGCAGAAGCGGGACATCAAGACCGCCATATCCATGTGGAAACAGATACAAGAGGAACAGCCATGACCACCATCAAAATAGCGCCCTTTGACGCAGCCGAATATCTTGACAGCGAAGAAGCAATTGCCGAGTACCTATCTGCAGCGTTAGAGGAAGACGACCCCGCCCTCTTCCTTGCGGCGCTATCAGATGTTGCCAAAGCCAGGGGCATGACCAAAATGGCCAAGGATGCGGGTCTTGGTCGCGAAAGCCTGTACAAGGCATTGGCTCCCGGAGCTAAGCCACGCTATGACACCGTGCTAAAGCTAGCTCGTGCCGCTGGCGTGAAGCTCACAGTAGAGCCTGCTCACGCTTAAATAATAGCGGCACTAGGCCGTGCTACCTCATTCCAACTCCAGGTGCTGTAGGGAATAGTATCTATTTACAACAAACTGGTCCATACTGGATAGGCCGCGACCTGTCGTAATCAGTCTAGGATCTCCTACCAGTTCGCGGTCGTCCTCAGCAACCCCAGCAAAAGCGCATGCGCCACGCATGCTACCCGTTGCGCATCCAGCGTCTTCGACGCGCGAGATTAGCCAACGGGGAGATCGTCCTGGCATTTTATTGTGGTCAGGACCCGCGGGAGAGTCTCTTATGACCAACTATGTAGAAGAAGCAACGCATGTGGAAGCAAGCACGCCTGAGCTGCGTGAACGCACAGCGGCCGATACGGATCGGGCAGTGCGCCCTTCCAACCTCATGGCCAACTTACCGTCGACCAAATATTCGCCGCTCAGCCCCAAGATGGAGGCAACTGAACGGCACTTCGCGCGGCCTGAATTTCTTAGCTCGGAAGTGGTGTCCGACCCGGGGGCTCAAACGGTCGAACAGCAATTGATCGAATATATGCGGCAGGCTTATCCACGCCGCGGTGCCTGGTAGGCAGGGCCTACAGGTCCGGGCCGCTATCCACCGCAACATCTTCATCAATGGGCGCGATACGCATCCATTCTCCGACAATACTTCCATCGTCGCCTTGTACGGCTCGCCACGCGGAACCGTCGCTACAAACCGCAAATAAGTACACGCCAGCATAGTCGTGGATCTTGAGGGGAGTCAGTTGAACAATCTTTCGGGGCATATTGCACTCCAATGTTTGTATGCTCGTAGTATGCCCTGCCGCGCTCACTTGGGCCACTTCGTCACCCTCAGGGCGCGCCGGCAGCCGACAAGGACAGCTGCAAGCCCGTGCGCCTCACGAATTCCGCATAGCTGATCGGCGGCCCCACCTTGGCGTCCGGACTATTCGCCTGCCAGTGCACCCATGATCGCCCTGTCGTGACGTCGTATACCAACTTGAACATCCCGCCAGGCACGGCCACCTTGCCTGGCCCTATGGTCTGCGGCCGCCTGTCGTAAACCGGGCCGGTCAAGACATAAACATCACCTTGGGCGCGCATGACGTATTTACGAGTGTCGCTTTCCACTTTGCTCCAGGCGCCGGCGTTATGCCGTTGGTCTTGCGGCACCATATTGGCCAGGCTGAAGCTCTGGGCCATGGCTTCAAGGGTATGCATGTCGCCGGCGGGCGCCATGTGGCCGCGCGAATAACCCGAGCCACGATAATCGTCCAATTGAGCACGCTGGGCGGTGGGCAATCGCGCTTCTGAATAGAACCGGTCTGTGCGCTTGATTCCTTGCGCCTGGTTAAGCATCTTCCGATTCAGGCGCTGTGCGACGAACACAGGCGTTTTGGTCTGGCCGCTATGCAATATGGCAAAGGACGAGAAGCACAGTTCGTGCAATGCAGGCCCCGCGGGAACGATAGGCGCTTGCCCGCCCGGAAAGAATTGCGGGCAGTCAGAGAAGCGTGTTTGAAGCTGGGCGCCGGTGGGAGCCGCTGGTACCGCTATGTCTTCCTGGCCCGTCAGGCTGGGCAAGTGATCCCGTAGTTGCGGGTTCAGCGCGCAACTGGTGATGCTGAAGGCAACAATGGCCGAAGTGGTAAACGCCCTTAGAAATCGACTGAGGCGGCCGGCGCGCTTCCTGGCCCTGGGCTTGGCCCTGCGTTTTGTCGAGCTGGATCTTTTTGTCATGCCGCGCCATTGTAGGCGCGTCGCGACTCGCGGTGCTGTATAACGGATATTGGACAATGTCCAGGTGGACCACCATGGAGATACTCGTAAACATTGACGTGCCCAAGCTCGCTCCCGCGATCGACTTCTATACTGCGGCTTTGCCACTGAGCCTTGGCCGCATCATCGATGGCGACGTTGCCGAACTGACGGGCGCCGCTGCCACCTTGTACCTGTTACGCAAGCCGGCCGGCTCGCGTCCAGTGAAAAGCCTGGGCGATGGGCGCCAGTACACCAGGCACTGGACACCGGTACACCTGGATTTCGTCGTCGACAATGTAGAGGAAGCCGCCAAGCGTGCCATCGGTGCCGGCGCAGTGCAGGAGAGCGAATGCGTCCAGTGGAAGGGATCAAAATGCATAAGCTTCTCCGATCCCTTCGGTCACGGCTTCTGCCTCATAGAATTTGCCGGTGACAGCTATAGTGACTAACCCGTGGATGCCCGTTGATCCACAACGGCTTGCCTCTTGCTTCGCTAAACCGTAGTATTTACAGCCAGCCTACGCGAGGCTGGGCAGAAAGTTAACCCACGCCAGAGGCCACCATGGATGCTACGCAGAACAAGCCGGGTGCAACAGGCTCCGACACAGACCCGCCCGCTCCGACCGTGGTACCGGCGGACGGCGTCCACCAGAAAGCGCCGGTCATCGATGTGGTCCCAGAGCCCAGCTCCCATGTAGCGGCCAGCGGCTTGGCGCTTACCATTCTGGCGACCATCGCCTTCGTCTTTGCCTTGCAGTGGGCCAAGGACTTCTTCATACCTCTGGTGTTGGGCATATTGGTGTCCTACACACTGAACCCCGTCGTGGTCTGGCTAGAACGCATGAAAGTACCTCGCGTCCTGGGCACCAGTCTGGTCATGATTGGCCTGATTGGCGGCTCGGGCGCCATTGCTACATCGGTCTACGTAGAAGCGCAGACGATGATGGATGAGGTCCCGTTCGCGGCCTATAAGCTAAGCAGCGCGTACAAGCGCCTGGACAATGGCGAGCTAAGTACGCTGGACAAGCTGCGTAGTGCCGCCGACACGCTGACCCGGGTCACAAAACCGGAAGCCGAAACCCCAGTAGACCCGGCTCAGCCCGCGCCGCCGGCGGTCGTGGTGGCACCGCCCGACTTCAACCTGAACGACTGGCTATGGGCCGGCTCGGTCAGCGCGGCCGCATTCATGGGCCAGATGACTATGGTGTTATTCATGGTGTTTTTCGCCTTGCTGTCGGGCAACACCTTCAAGCGGAAACTGGTACGGCTTACCGGCCCCTCGTTATCCAACAAAAAGATTACTGTCCAAATATTGGACGACATCAACACGTCCATCCAGAAATACATGTTGATGCTGCTGGTCACTAACACCTTGTTGGGGATATTTACCTGGCTCGCGCTGTGGGCCATCGGCATGGACAATCCGGCCTCGTGGGGCGTGGTGGCCGGCCTGCTGCACATCATCCCCTACTTCGGCCCGCTGATCGCCGCAGTCGTGATCGGCGTGGCCGCCTTCCTGCAGTTTGATTCACTTTCGATGATGCTGTTGGCAGCGGCTATTACGCTCGGCGTTGCCAGCATCGTGGGCATGCTGGTAACCACATGGATGACCGGCCGCATTGCAAAAATGAACGCCACCGCCGTATTTGTGGCCTTGCTGTTTGGCGCCTGGCTGTGGGGCGTTTGGGGCATGTTGCTGTGCGTACCCACCATTATGGTCGTCAAGGTGATTTCGCAGCACATCGAAGAGATGGAAACCATTGCCGAGTTGCTGGGCGAGTAGGCCGGCTTCGCATAGAATTGCGCTAATGAATAACTCCAACCTTTACTTTCGCTCGTTCCTGCTGCTGCTGACCATCGTCACGGTGGCCTTCATCTGGGTGTTGCTGCCGTATTACGGCGCCATCTTCTGGGGCGCCATCCTGGCCATCATCTTTCAGCCGCTCCACAGGCGACTGCTGCAACGGCTGCGTGGCCGTCCCAACATTGCTGCGCTGACGACCTTGATGATCATTATCCTGATGGTGATCATCCCCATGATTCTGATCTCGGCTTCCCTGGTACAGGAAGGCGCCCACATATATAAGCAGCTAAGCACCGGCGAGCTGAATCTGGGCAACTATTTCGAGCAGATCATGAACGCCCTGCCCGACTCCGTGCACGAAGTGCTGCTGCGCTTTGGTGTCGGAGACGTCTTCAGCCTGCGCGAGAAGCTATCGGCTGGGGCCCTGCAAGGCAGCAAATTCCTGGCAACCCAGGCCGTGAACGTGGGCCAGAACACCTTCCAGTTCATCGTGGGCATGTTTGTCATGCTGTATTTGCTGTTCTTCCTGCTGCGCGACGGCGCCAACCTGGCTCGACAGAGCAAGCAACTGATCCCGCTTAGCGACGACCATCAACAGCATCTATTTCGCAAATTCGCGACCGTCGTGCGGGCAACAGTCAAGGGCAACATAGTCGTGGCCGCCACGCAAGGGGCGCTGGGCGGGCTGATGTTCTGGTTGCTGGGAATCCAGGGCGCCCTGCTATGGGGCGTGTTGATGGCTTTCCTTTCATTGCTGCCGGCGGTGGGAGCCGCCATCATCTGGGTGCCGGTCGCGGTTTACTTTCTTGTCACGGGCGCTACGTGGCAGGGCATCTTGCTGATCCTTTTTGGCGTGCTGGTGATCGGGCTGGTAGACAACATCCTGCGGCCTTTGCTGGTTGGCAAAGACACCAAGATTCCGGACTATGTCATCCTGATCTCCACGCTGGGCGGCCTGGCGGTATTCGGCCTGAATGGCTTCGTCATCGGCCCCTTGTTTGCCGCCTTGTTCATCGCGTGCTGGGACTTGTTCCCCTCCGCCATCCGGATGAACCACGACGACAAGTAAACGGTGGGGCGGCGCGCGCCGCCTGTCGCCCCGGTTTACATGGCAAGGAACAGAATCGCAATATTGATGATGAAAGCCAGGGCCCACACGGCGGATCGTATAGCGCCGTAGCCGGCCACGTAGACGCCGATATAGATCATTCGTACGCCTACCCAGGCCGACATCAGCATCAGCAGCCAGCCTTCGCTGACTTGTGCATACAGCGCGAGCAATACAGCGGCATAAAAGAACGGCAAGCTCTCGAAAAGGTTCTTCTGCGCAGCGTTGGCGCGCGCCCTCCAACCCTCTTGCCGCGCCAGCCAGGACCGCGGTTCGTTGTTGTCGAAAGCGCTACCGCCCGCCTTGGCCGCTATAGCCGCAGCGTACGGCAGCAAAGCGGCCGCCAACATAAGCCACACGATGGAATCCATACATCCTCCAGTCATTGCTGCGCTTGGGCAGCGTAGGAAATATGTATAATAATGGGCTTGGCAGAAAGCGGGCAAAGATTTACCGCTATTAGCTGAACGCCGATGTAGCTCAGTTGGTAGAGCAGCTCATTCGTAATGAGAAGGTCGGGGGTTCGACTCCTCTCATCGGCACCAACAAGACTAAATAGATATATAGGCCAGCTCTTCAGAGTTGGCCTTTTTATTTGCTGTAAAATCCCGTCCCTGCTTTCCCAAAGTCGGTCTACACATCTCATAAGGAGATGCTTCATGACGGTGGTTCGCCCGCTCCTTGCCTATCCTGTGTCGTTCGCCTCGGCTCGGCAACAAGCCAGCAACGATGTTGCCGGTTTCAACCCTTGCCTCTCCTGCGGGGCATGCTGCGCACATTTCAGAGTATCGTTTTACTGCGGCGAAATAGCCGGAGAAAGCGGCGGTACGGTTCCCCCAGAACTTGTCACACAGGTAAGCGCCCTGCGCGGCTGTATGAAGGGGACCGAGCATGGTGGCAAACCGTGCGTGGCGCTACGCGGCGAGGTGGGGCAAGATGGGGTCCACTGCGGCATCTACGAGCAACGGCCTTCGCCGTGTCGAGAGTTTCCGACGTGGCTGGCCGATGGAAGCCCGAATCCCGACTGCCAACGTTTGCGCAAGGCAATTGGCCTGCCGCAACTGCCGCAGCGGCCCGGTGACGACGACATGCATCCCGGGAATACGCCACCGCGTCGCGGAGACGTAGCTGCCTGATGGCGGCCTGAGCTAGGCCCCCGCTACGGGTTGGTGGAACTTCCCGGCCTGGAAGTCCGCCACCGCTTGCACAAGCTCTTCGTGGGTGTTCATTACGAATGGACCGTGCTGTGCGATAGGCTCGTTCAGCGGTTTGCCGGCCACCAGCAGCACGCGTGCCGGCCCTTGGCTCTGCAGCACCACGCCGTCAGCCTGCTTGTCATTGCCCAGGACCGCCATGCGGTGGGCTGGCACGGTATATCCTTGAACTTGCACTTCGCCGCGATAGACATAAATAAAGGCGTTCATGTCCCGCGCGAGCGACTGAGAAAATTCGGCGGCTGACTCGAAGTGCAGGTCCAGATACAGGGGTTCGGTGGTGTCGCGCTGCATGGCGCCGGCTACCCCGTGGCTGCCACCAGCGATGACGCGCACAAGCACGCCCGATGGCAAGCGCACTTCGGGGATGGCCTCGCTTTGGATATCGCGATAGCCAGGCGTGGTCATTTTGTCGCGTGCGGGCAGGTTGAGCCATAACTGAAACCCTTCCATGCGACCTTCCTCCTGCTCTGGCAACTCCGAGTGCACCAGGCCCCTGCCGGCCGTCATCCACTGCACGCCGCCATTTTGCAGCAGGCCCTCGTTGCCGGCGCTATCGCGATGGCGCATGCGCCCTTCTATCATGTAGGTTACGGTCTCGAAACCGCGGTGCGGATGGTCGGGGAAGCCACCGATGTAGTCGCCGGGATTATCCGTGCCGAAATGATCCAGCATCAGAAATGGATCCAGCCGCTTTTGCAGGTTGGGCGTCAGCACTCGGGTAAGCTTGACTCCGGCGCCGTCAGAGGTCGCCACACCCGGCACCACGCGTTCGACCTTGCGCGGGTGCAGCACCGTTTCCGCATTGAAATTCTTGGTGGTGTTGGCTGTTGTCATGATGGCTACCTATGAGAGGGTGGGGTTAGCTTGATTATAAATAGCACCATCAGCGTTGATAACCCAGCAATCTGGCAACGGATTGTCCTATTGGCGCTACGATCTCCATCAAGCGTACAATTTCGCCTCGCGGCGCACTCCCCTTTTCAAGTCACGCGCCGCCGATACAACACAGGAAGCAGCGCACTTGAGTACCAAGCGAAGTAAACGTTGGAACGGCAACCTGGACAGCCTGGCGCCGGAGTTTTTAAAAGAGGTAATGGAGAAAATGGAGGCATACGGTGACCGCGTCCAGTTTCAGTCTCCCGGCAGGCCCGCCAAGCCGAGCTACCAGGTCATCAACCCCACAGAACGCAAAATGGGTTTCGACGAGAGGCATTTGTTGCTGCGTCTGAACGAGGACGGCAACATCAGCGATGAGCTCACGCCGATTTACGCCATGGAGGCCGTCCGGGCCGCAATGCTGCGCAGCGGTCGCCCGGCCACCCGAGCCACCCCTGCACGCCGACCGGCGTCCAGCAAAAGCCCGGCCGCAGCGCCGGTGATAGACACGGTCGAGCAGGACAAGTACGCCTACTTCAAGGAACACCGCGAGACGCTACCCGAAGGGATAGCGGCGTATTCGCAGGAAATAAGCCGGTTGATGAAAGCCGGGCTATCGGCCGAGGCCGCCTTCCAGCAGATCATCGACCAGCACTTTTGATACTGGCGCCCTAAGGCGCCAGTGGCTTCACTTCTTTTTGCCGCCCGCAGGCTGAGCACTGCCTTTTGGAACGATGGCGCCAAATGGCGTGTCTGCCGTCGCGGGTTTCTTGGGCTGCTTGGGTTTTTTAGCCTCTTTGTTACCGCGTAATTGCCCTTTTGCCATGATGTGCTCCTTGTATGACAACAGCTGGATGCCGGTAGGCCGATACAGCATACGCGGTTCCGCGACGAATAGGAACCACGGGGACATAAGAAGCCTGTTGGGCATTGCGAAAGGTAAGAGTTCTACCCAATGGCGACCGTAGCGGCCCCATGGGCGCGCTACCGTAACGCTGCGTAGCGCTTGGACAAGTCTGACGACACCCTGGCCTTGAAGTCTCGTCAGTTGTTGGCATGATGAACCTTCATCCTCAACAATCAGGAGATTGCATGCAGAAACCGATACTCACCGCCGTAGCAGCAGGTTTATTGACATTGGGACTGGCCGCAGGCAGCGCGTCGGCACAGCAAGCCCCCGCACAGGCTCAGCCCGCAGCGCCCATGAACGTCCCGACACCGGACTATTCGAACGCGCAGCTGGAGCGATTCGTCAGCGCCTCGAAGAAGGTCGCCATGATCTCCCAGGAGTACACGCCCAAGCTGGAGGCCTCAACCGACGACGCCACCAAGAACAAGGTCTTCCAGGAAGCCGACGCAAAGATGGTGAAGGCGGTACATGAAGAAGGCATGACCGTGGATCAGTTCAATGGCATCAATATGGCTTTGCAGCGTGATCCCGAGTTGATCAAGCGTGTGCAGGAAGTCGCCAAATAATCAGTAACCACTGATAGTGCGGGGTCTGGTCTTGCAATGCCGTATGCGACCGCATACGGCATTGCAAGACCAGACCCCGCTTGATTTCAGCTGGAGGCCAACTGCAAGTTGACGTTCATGGCCTGATCGTCTTCATCAGGCCGCGAGGCGGAACCCAGGCGTTGCGCTCGGGAATCCTGCATATCAAGAACCACATTGGCATTCGCGGAGATCTTGAACACGGCGACGGCTTCTGCCAACTGCCGGGCCTGTTCCTGAAGCGATGCGGCAGCCGCGGCAGCCTGCTCGACCAAGGCCGCATTTTGCTGCGTGACCTCGTCCATTTGCGATACGGCGACATTGACTTGATCGATGCCGCTGGATTGCTCTTCGGAAGCCGAGGAGATTTCTTTCACGATCTCGGTGACCCGCTGAACTGATGTGAGCAGCTCTTTCATGGTGTCGCCCGCGCCGGCTACCTGACGCGATCCGGCGTCCACTTCGGTTATGGACGACTCGATCAGTTTCTTGATCTCTTTGGCCGCTTCCGCGCTGCGTTGCGCAAGCGAACGCACTTCGGAGGCCACCACGGCAAAGCCCTTGCCTTGCTCTCCTGCTCGGGCCGCTTCCACCGCTGCGTTCAGTGCCAGAATATTGGTCTGAAACGCAATGCTGTCTATGACGGTGACGATCTCGCCTATCTTGCCCGAACTGCCCGAAATACGCTGCATGGTATTTACCACTTCGGAAACGACTTCTTCGCCGCGATGCGCCACGCTGGATGCCGCCGAGGCCAGCGTATTGGCTTGGCGTGCATGATCCGTGTTTTGTTTGACGGTTGCTGCCAGTTGTTCCATGCTGGCCGCGGTTTCCTGCAATGAGGCGGCTTGTTCTTCGGTCCGGCTTGAGAGGTCGCTGTTGCCAGCGGCAATTTCGGTAGAGCCGATATTGATTTCCTCTACGCTGGCGCGCACCGCCGCTATGGTACGTGAGAGGTTTTGTTGCGTACGGCGCAGATTGCCAAGCAAGGTATGGATCTCATTCTTGCTGGCGGAAGGTACGTCTGCAATGCGGGCGGTCAGGTCGCCCTGGCCCAGGCGCTCCATGCCATCGATGACTTGCCGCACAGGTCGCAGCGTTTTCGCCGCCAACCAGCCCACCAGCAAGGAAATCAACAGCGTCCCAATGAGCATCAACCCCAGTTGATAAGCCAGTTGCTTATAACTTTCCATCAGGAACGCATGCTGATCGCCCACCCCGTACATCAACCAGTCCCAGCCGGCCACGGTATCCCAGGCGATAAACTGCGCAGTGGCGTCATCGCCCTGGCCCAGAGTGACTTGCGCGAAGCCTTTGGGCTGGGCGTAGAGCGCCTGCAATGCGGCCAAGTCGCTGGCGGACACCTCGGCCGTCAGGTTGGCGCCTCGCTTGCCTTGTGACCCGGCGATCCGTATCCAGTCCTTGCCGTCCGGGGCACGCTGCAGCACGCCCAAGGTACCGAACTCGGCTACGGTGGCCGTGTCTATCCATGTAAGCAACTGCTGAATCTGCTGATCGACATCAACCCGAACAGACAGGCCACCGTATACCGTGCCGGTTTCGTCCTTCAGGGGATCGATGCTCATGGCGTACCACTTGCCGTTGCGCTGCACGACTCCGCTGAAGGGCTCGCCGCGATCAAGCGTACGCGCCAGTATGTCGTGGGCTTCGATGGTGCTGCCCAGCCTGAGGGCGCCTTCCGCATTGCGCAGCAAGGTGGCGGCGCGCACCCATTTGTCGCCCGATCGCACGATAATGGCCGGATCCGCCCCGGTGCTTTCGTTGATGCGCATCAGGGTATCGGTATCGCCGTTAATGATGCGGTCATCGACGATCAGCAGGGGGATCTCGCCCCCTTCGTCGGTATCCATCATGCTGCCATCCAGCACCGGCACACCGCCCAGCTCGCGCCGAACGACGGGAATGAGCTCTTGCCCACGCTGGCTTGCGCTATTGAAAACCAGTTGCAAGGACTGGTCCACCCCCTGCAGGGCGGCCGACATTTCGCGGTCTATCGCTACGACCGCATTTGCCCGGATCTGCCAGGCCATGACCCCGGCGATGATGACCATGACGACGATGGTGACCGTCGACGTGGCCAGGAACAGCTTGACGGACAAAGACTGCCTGGCCAGCCAGCCGCTATCGGTGGGTGTACGCGATGCGCCCGTCTGATTGCTTGTCTCCATGATGGCCCCTTTTTAAGGCTATTCGTTGTAAGAGGTTTAACGGCGGAATACCCCCATGCTTTATACCTCAAGCACTAGGGATTCCCCCTACATCACGACACTTAACGCTCTCTGCATGAATTCAGCCACCGGCATCGCTTGTCCATTGACAGTAACCACCTGGTCCTCGTAGTGCAAGTCCAAAATGGCCGTGCCATCGCGCTGCTGCACCAACCCAGCCTGCTCCAAGCGCCCCATATACTGGTCGTAAACCATGGCGCCCATCATCTCCATCCGGGCACGCTCGTCTGCGCTGCCCTGGGATTGCCCAAATGCCTGGATCAGCATGGGCCGGGATATCGCCAGATCGAGCTTGAGTTGACGCAGCATTTGGGCAAGCATGAGGTCGACGCTTTGCTTGCCGTCGGCCGCTGGCTGGGCAAGACTGGCCTGAAGGCTGCCACGGGTCTCACCCTGGTCGTTCTTCCAGACGAAGGGCTCGATCGAAAATACCGGACTGGACGCCAATACTGCCTGCAGCCTTTCCTGCAGACGCGCCTCTTGCTCGTTGCTCAGTACGACGGCGCTTTCATCGTCGTTGTCGCCCAGGCTGGCCTGGATGGCGTCGTATTCCATGGCCAATAGCCTTAAGGCCTCCATGTCCAGTTGCAGCACCTTGCCGCCTATCGAGACGCTGCCCAGTGCGAACTCGCCCACCGCCACTTGACCGAAGTCGTAGCGCAAGGTGCCGTCCAGCAGCTTGCCCGTCTGGACACTATCGAAATGGATGGCCATGTCGTTGATCACGACCGGGCTATCGTCGCCCTCGTCCAGGGTGAAGGCCGCCACCGTGGCCTGGCTTTGCACCGTTACCGTATCGTTATTGCTGGACTGGGTGGAACTTTTGACCTGCAGATCTTTAAGCTCGAGCCTTTCGGCCATCTCTTCATTGGTCAGAAGCAGCGAAGCAAATTGCCCAGTGGCCTGGTTGCTTTTGAAGTCATCGGTAAAGTCGACCAGCAATTGGCCGCCGCTAAAGCGCAGGGCATCGCCCTCATCCATCATGTCGACCGGCGCAAACGTCCAGGTGGAGTGTCCGGATCCGCCAAAGCCAACTTGGGTTTCTATCGTTAATGGCGAACCGCCCTGCTGGCTGTCGACCCAAGCCTGTGTTGCAGGCGTGGCGACGACGTGGGCCTTGCTGTGGGCCAGCATGGGTGCAAACTTGCCCGATTGCACTGCTGACCACGGAAATGGACCGTGATGCAAGTGGTCCTGCATGGTCAGCGCCCTGGCTGCGCCGTCGGCGTCCTTCATGTGCAAGGTATAGACCACCTGGGACGAGAACCAGCCGCGATCGTAGCTGACAATCTCCAAGCTTGTCCCACTGGCTGGAACCGACACCTCGGTAAGGCGCTCGTTGGCCTGGGCCACGACATCTTCTATGGTTTGCTGGGCTCGTGTACCCACATACCAGGTGGCGCCCACCCAGGCGATCGCCACAATCGCCACAACACCGACCAGCCCTGTACTTTTTCGCATTCTTTGCCTCAAGGTAAACGCCAAGGAGTGATTTAAACACGGACGCCTTGCGGCATTGTCCGGGTCATTGCCTAAAGTTGAAAATATTCCTACCATACAGCGCAGTCCCAAGAACCTACAGAACAAGGCATACCAGCATGACAGCGCCCATCGAGTTTTACTTCGAATTTTCTTCGCCCTATGGGTATTTTGCGAGCACCCAGGTAGAAAAACTGGCGGCCGAGTTCGGACGCTCGGTCAACTGGCACCCGATATTGCTGGGCCCCATGTTCAAGGCCATGGGCTCCCAGCCACTTACCGACATCCCCTTAAAGGGCGATTACGCGCGACGCGACTTCGCCCGTACCGCGGCCTTGTTCGATATACCGTACGACCACCCGGACCCCTTCCCCATTGCCACGGTCAGCGCGGCTCGCGCGGTGCTGTATGTGCGACAACACGACCAGCAAAAGTCGGTGGAATTGACCAAGCGCCTATACGCAGCGTATTTCTCCGAACAGCAAAATATCTCTGGTACTGATGTGGTTCTGGCCATTGCTGACTCGATCGGACTGAACGTACAGGATCTTGCCGAAGGCATAGGCCAGGACAGCACCAAGGCCATGCTTAGAGACGAGGTCGACACTGCCATGCAGCGCGGCGTGTTCGGCTCACCCTTCCTGATTGTGGATGGCGAACCGTTCTGGGGTTTTGACCGGTTCGACCACATTCGCAGATGGCTTGCGCGCTAGGCTTCGCTGTCTGGCTGCGCCGCCGGCGCCGCCTGCTGGAAGGCTGTCAGTTCGGCACAGGCAGCGTCGATGCGCACTATGGTCGGAAAGCCGCTTTCGTCGCAGCCGAAGCGACGCGCATTGAATAGCTGCGGCACCAGACACAAGTCAGCCAGGCCGGGTTGGTCTCCGTGGCAGTAGCGCCCGGTTTGATCGCTGTCAGCCAGCAGTGCCTCGACAGCCGTCAGGCCCTCCTGTATCCAGTGTCGATACCATGTGTTCTTGGCTTCTTCGTCGACGCCCATCTGGTGCTTCAGGTACTTGAGCACGCGCAGATTGTTCAGAGGATGAATGTCGCAAGCGATGGTCTGGGCAATGGCGCGCACGCGGGCACGGCCTTTGGCATCGCCGGGCAACAGCGGCGGCTGGGGATGGGTTTCTTCGAGGTATTCCAGGATCGCCATCGACTGGCCCACGGCAAGGTCATCATCGACCAGTGTGGGAACCAGCGCCGTGGGATTCAAGGACCGATAGTCGGCCATCAGTTGCTGCCCGCCGTCTTTCATCAAATGAACCGGCACGGTCTCGTAAGCGATGCCCTTCAGATTCAGCGCGATACGCACGCGGTAGGCTGCCGAACTGCGGAAATAACTATAAAGCTTCATGGTGCTTCCTTGATCTTGCGTGAGAGCTCCTTGGGTAGCGGGAATGACACGTTTTCTGGTGTGCCGTCCAGGGTGCGTACCGAGGCGGCACCCAGCTCTTTCAAGCGCGCAATAACTTGCTCTACAAGGACTTCAGGCGCCGAGGCCCCCGCCGTGACGCCGACTCTTTTTGTCTTGGCCAGCCACTGCGGATCGATCATGTCGGGGGTGTCGATAAGATAGGCGGCAGCGCCCTTGCGTTCGGCCACCTCGCGCAAGCGATTGGAGTTCGAGCTGTTGGGGCTGCCAACGACCAATACCAGATCGCACTGCGGGGCCATGATCTTGACTGCATCCTGCCGGTTCTGTGTGGCGTAGCAGATATCGCTTTTCTTGGGCTCGACAATGCTGGGAAAACGGGTACGCAAGGCCTGGGCCACCACCGCCGCATCGTCCACTGACAAGGTGGTCTGGGTCACGAAGGCCAGGTTTTCGGGGTCTGTCACCTGCAAGGCCGCCACATCGTCGGGCGTTTCGACCAGGTACATGCCGCCGTCGGCCTGACCCAGCGTACCCTCAACCTCCGGGTGGCCTTTGTGCCCGATCATGACGATTTCGCGCCCTGCTGCGCGCATCCGCGCGACCTCGATATGGACTTTGGTAACCAGGGGACACGTGGCATCGAAGACTTTCAGCCCCATGCTGGCGGCCTCTTCGCGCACCGTCCGGGCCACGCCGTGCGCCGAAAACACCACAATGGCACCGGCAGGCGCCTGGTGCAGTTCGTCAATAAAGATGGCGCCCTTCTGGCGCAGATCCTCCACGACATAGCGATTGTGGACGATTTCGTGGCGGACATAGATGGGCGCCCCATGCAGTTCAAGAGCGCGCTCGACAATATCGATGGCGCGGTCGACACCGGCACAAAAACCCCTGGGCTCAGCGAGCACGACTTCCAGGGTATCGGGCAAGTTCTGGCCTGACATCACAAGACTCCCAACAAGGAAACATCGATATGCAGGTCTGCGCCTGCAAGCGGGTGATTGAAATCGAACATGGCGGCGTCATCGCGCCATTGCTTGAGCACACCCGAGTAACGGCCACCATTGGGTGCCGAGAACTCGACCATGTCGCCCGGCGCGAAGGACGAGTCGGGTGCAGCGTGCTGGTCCAGCATGCTGCGACTGACCCATTGCAAGAGATCGGGATTCCGCTCGCCATAAGCCTGGACAGCCGGCAGGTCGATTGAAAACTGTGCGCCCTCTTCCCGACCGATCAAGGCCCCTTCCATGCCTGGCGCCCACTGCCCTGCTCCCATTTGCAAGGTAGCGGGCCGGCCGTCAAAGGTATTGGCAAAGGTAGACCCTGCGGCGGGACCGGTAAGCAGGTCGATGCGGTAATGCAGGGTCAGGTAAGAGTCGGGGCGAACGACCGCAGCGGCGGTTTCGGAGGAAGAGGTCAAATCTGGCACCGTAGGAAAGCATTGCTATTGCCCTATTTTAGCCTCTTGCGCAATGATTACTCGCTGCGGCATAACACGCACGGACAAAGTGCTGCATGAGATGGCCGACAGCAAGGCAAACCCTGTCAAGGTAGAGGGTGCTTAATCAACCTCGCATGACTGCCATGACCATCCACAGCATCCAGACCCCAGAACGTCCGCGCGAACGTCTGCTGGCCCACGGGGTACAAGTGTTGACCTCGCCGGAACTCCTCGCCATTGTTTTGCGCACGGGCGCCCCGGGCTGCGACGCCGTAACGCTGGCACGGCAATTAATCACGCAGTTCAACGGCCTGCGCGGGCTGCTTTCGGCCGATGCACAGACGCTCCTGGGGATCAAGGGCCTGGGCGCAGCCAAAACCTGCGAACTAATCGCCATCAACGAACTGAACCGCCGCGCCCTTGAAGAAGACTTGAAAACCGGCCATGCGCTGGACCAACCCCAGCGGGTCAAGCATTACTGCACGGCAAAACTGGGCCATTTGTCCGTAGAGCACTGCATAGCCTTGTACCTGGACAGCCAGTTTCGCTTGATCACCAGCGAAGAAATCTCCAGGGGCACGCTCACCCAGGCGTCGGTCTACCCCCGTGAGGTCATCAAGGCCGGCCTGCGCCACCATGCTGCGGCACTGATCCTGGCGCACAACCATCCTTCCGGCGTGGCTGAACCCAGCGAAGCCGACTTGGCACTTACCCGGCACCTGAAACACGCACTGGCATTGGTGGACATTCGCTTGCTCGATCACCTTATCGTCACGGGGGCTGGGGCGATATCCTTGGCGGAACGCGGACAGATATAAAGCCGGCGCAGCGTTCAGATGGAAAAAATCGCTGACATTCACGGGCCAATTAATATAAGCTTCAATTAATTAAACCAGCCCTGAGCAGATTCGATCATGCAACAGTTGTGGGATATTTCTCCGCAGGTTACGGCACAATCGCCCGTCTTTCCCGGCGACACACCCTACCAGCAAAGCTGGAGCGCCGAACTGGGGCCGGACTGCCCGGTGAATGTCAGCCGCATCACCTTATCGCCCCACGTGGGCGCGCATGCCGATGCACCACTGCACTACTGCGCCGACGGTGCAGCCGTTGGTCAACTGGCGCTCGAGCCCTTCCTGGGGCCGTGCCGAGTGCTGCATGTACTGAATTGCGGCCCCCTGATCCGTGTCGCAGATATCCAGGCACGCATGGGCGGCGCACCGGATCGTCTGCTGGTACGTACCCGCCAACGCGCCAGCGTGGATGCCTGGACGGACGATTTTGCAGCCTTCGACCCCACCACCATTGCCTACTGCGCGAGCATTGGGGTAAGGCTTGTGGGTTTGGACACACCCAGCATAGACCCTGCCACCAGCAAGTCATTGGACAGCCATCAGGCCATACTGCAATACGATATGCGCGTGCTCGAGAACCTGGTGCTCGACGACGTACCCGAAGGCGATTACGAGCTTATCGCGCTGCCACTGGCCCTTGCACAGGCCGATGCCAGCCCTGTCAGGGCAGTGCTGCGCAGTTTGCCCCATTTTGACTACTCGACGACATCATGACTTCATCCACCACCCCAGCCGGCGCCACCATCGTCGACCAAGAGAAAGCACAACTGGATTTCTCCAGCGACATGAGCTATGGCGACTATCTGCATCTGGACGAACTGTTGGGCGCCCAGCATCCCTTGTCGCCAGAACACAACGAAATGCTGTTCATCGTGCAGCACCAAACCAGTGAGCTTTGGATGAAGCTGATGCTGCACGAGCTGGCCGGCGCCATGCAGAACCTGGCTGCCGACCGTTTGCAGCCATGCTTCAAGATGCTGGCACGCGTCAGCAAGATCATGGAGCAACTGGTGCATGCCTGGGATGTCCTGGCCACGATGACGCCGCCGGAATACTCGGCACTGCGCCCCTACCTGGCCAAGTCCAGCGGTTTTCAAAGTTTCCAGTACCGGCAGATCGAGTTTGCTCTGGGCAACAAGAACGCGGCCATGCTCAAGCCGCATGCCCATAGACCCGAGCTGCTCGCGCAAGTCCAACGCATGTACGAGTCCCCCTCGTTGTACGACGAAGCCCTTAAGACGCTGGCGCGCCACGGCCTGCCGGTCCCGGTCAACTATCTGCAACGAGACTGGACACTAGCCTACGTTGCCAGCGCCGAAGTGGAGCAGGCCTGGCTGACGGTTTATCGCCAGCCCGAGCAGTACTGGGATCTCTATCAACTCGGCGAGAAACTTACCGACCTGGAAGATGCCTTCCGCCTATGGCGCTTTCGCCATGTGACCACGGTGGAACGCATAATCGGCTTCAAGCGCGGCACCGGCGGTACGTCGGGCGTGTCTTACTTGCGCAAGATGCTCGATGTTGTGCTGTTTCCTGAATTATGGAAGTTGCGTACTGATCTGTAGTGCGCTAAAATCTTTGGCTACCTTGGATACGTTGTCATGTGCGATAAACATATGGCTGGCGACCCGTTTATACGAACACAGGAACCGATCATGAAAGAAGGCATCCACCCCGAATACCGCGAAGTGGTGTTTCTGGATCAGCAAACAGGCACGAAATTTGTCTCGCGCTCTACACTTAACAGCCGCGAGACGGTCGAACTTGACGGTAAAACCTACCCCTTGTTCAAGTGCGAAGTAACGTCTGAATCGCATCCGTTTTACACCGGGGCGCAAACGCGCATCGTTGAAACCGGCCGCGTTGAAAAATTCCGCGCCCGTTTCGCCCGCACCACCGGCACTACGCGCAAGGCATCATAAGCCTCGCGGCCTTCACGGCCGCCGCGTAATGATAGGCAGCCTTCGGGCTGCCTTTTTAATTTAAGATACGCCCATCCTTCTAATAGAGTGCGCAACTTGTGTCGTCCAGTGATTCCGTATCCACCCCTGCCCGCCTGACTGCCACGGCTACCGTAAAGCTGCCCAGGATGGCCCTGTTGGTGGTCGGCGTCATCTATATCCTGGCCGGCCTGTTTTTCCGCGATCCGTGGAAAACCGACGATGTGGTCGGCCTGGCCACCATGATGACAGCGCTGAACGACGGCGGGCATGCCTGGCTGTTGCCCCAGATCGGCGTGCTGGCTCATGCTCAGGACGGTCCGCTGATTACTTGGGTAGGGGCGCTGTGCATCTGGGCGTTTGCGCCGTTTTTCGAGCTCTTCGCCACGCCACTGGACGCCGCGATCATCGCCTCGCGCCTGCCCAACTTCCTGTGGTTTGGCCTGATGACGGCTTCTGTCTGGTACGGCACTTACCTGCTGGGCCGCCGGCCCGAGCCGCAACCGATGGCCCTGCCCTTCGGCGGCGAGCCCACCGTCCAGGATTATGGCCGCATGATCGCCGATGCCGCGCTCTTGTTGATCGTGGCTACCGTGGGCATCGTATGGCGCATGCACGAAACCTCGGAAGTGCCGGCCCTGATCGCCTTCCAGGCGCTGGCCTTCTATTCCGTCGCGCGCATGCTGGACCATCCTGCGTCCGGGTCCATCACCTTGGGCTTCGCGCTGGCTGCGGCATTTTTGACCCGTGGCTGGATAGGTGCCGTGCCCATCATGCTGGCGGCGACCTTTGTCTTCATGCCTCGCAGCGCCTTATGGGCTCAAAAGAAATGGCTGATGCTTACGGCCGTTATCAGCATCAGCCTCATCCTGCTGTGGTGGATACCTGCCAGCCAGGTCGGCGAGTACTGGATACGCAACTGGGTGCTGTGGAACAGCAGCTCGTTCGGCTGGCCGAATTTTCAGGAAGTGCTCAGCACGCTGCGCGACCTGCCCTGGTTCCTGTGGCCGACCTGGCCGTTTGCGATCCTTGCAATTTGGCGCTGGCGCGCCTGGCTGGCCTCTCCGCACATGCTGATCCCCATCATGTTCGCGCTTTGGCCACTGCTGACCATGTTGTTCCTGGTCGACGCCTTCGAGCCGGAATACAGCCTGATGGCCGTGCCCGCCGCAGTCCTGGCAGCCTTCGCACTGCCTACCCTGCGGCGCGGCGTCGTCAACTCGCTGGACTGGTTCGCCGTCATGTGCTTTTCGCTGTCGACCGCAACGGTATGGCTGGGCTGGATCGCCTTGCAGACCGGTTGGCCTCGCCAGATCGCTCATAACATTGCGCGCCAGACGCGCGGCTATGACGTCACGATCTCTTGGCCCGCCGTGCTGGCGGCGGTGCTCGGCACCCTGGCCTGGATAGCCCTGGTGCGCTGGCGCCTGCATACCAAACCGGCCGGCCTTTGGCGCGGCACCGTTCTGTCGGCGGGCGGGCTCATCGTCACCTGGCTGCTGCTGGTCACGCTGTGGCTGCCGGCGCTGGATTATGTGCGCAGCTACCGGACGGTCTCTGGCCAACTGGCCACGGCACTCCAGACCCATCGCCAGCCTGGCGAGTGCGTGCGCGCACTGGGCCTGGGCGTCGGTCAGCGCGCTTCGTTCCTGGTGTTCAACGACATCGATTTCACCTATGAATCGAGCTGCGGCCTGGTGCTTCAGCAGACTTCCCCGGACAGCGTCGCCGATGGCACGGTCGCCTATGCCGACTCGGCCCAGGTGTTGTGGGTGGGCAAGCGGGGCGCTGACCGCAACGAGATCTTCCGGCTATTGCGTGTCCGTACTCCTTGAGCCCGGCCCATACTGAAACAACCAGCCTGAGCGCCCATGTACGGGCGATCCTGCAGCAAGCCTGGCCCGTACTGATCAGTTCATGGGCCAGCATCGCCTTTGGCGTCATTGATACCGCCATGGCGGGGCACGCCAGCGCGGCCGACCTGCAAATCATGGCCTTGGGCGCCTCCATCTACATTACGGTATTCGTGGGCATGATGGGTGTCGTCCATGCCCTGATACCCATCATCGGCCAGCTGTTTGGCGGCGCACGGTATGAGGATGTCGGTCATGCCTGGGGACAGGGCGTATGGCTGGCGCTGGGCCTGTCAGTCGTGGGGGCGGCGGCCATGCTGTTTCCCGATATCTGGCTATCGCTGTCGGGCGAGGTCGATCCCGCCGTGCGTCATGGCATCACCTGGTATCTGCGCGCGCTGGTGCTGGCCTTGCCAGCCATGCTGGTGTTTCGCACCATCTACGCCCTGGGCACGGCAGTGTCTCGCCCCAAGACCGTCATGGTGATCAATCTGGCCAGCGTGATGTTCAAGGTGCTGTTTAACTGGGTATTCATGTTCGGCAAATTAGGCGTGCCGGCCATGGGTGCCGTGGGCGCCGGTGTATCGACGGCAATAGTGGGCTGGCTGATGTTGGCCGCCGGGCTGTGGGCCATCAATCATGACGCCTACTACCTGCGTTTTCGGCCCCGCCTGGGCTGGCCAAACTGGACCAGCCAGAAAGAATTGCTGCGGCTGGGCTTGCCTATGGGTGGATCCTATCTCATCGAAATTGCCGCTTTCAGCGTGATGGCGTTGCTGGTTGCACGAGAAGGCATGTATGCCAGCGGGGGGCATCAGATCATGGCGAATCTGGCCGCGCTTTGCTACATGATGCCCATGGCGGTTGGCATTGCGTCCGCGTCTTTGACCGCGCAGGCCATCGGCGCCCGCGACCTGGCACGAGCGCGTCGGATGGGGCGCGCCGGGATCCTGATTGTCGCCGCAGGAGCCTCGCTGACCGCCGCCCTGCTGATTGCCGGCCGAGACCCCATCCTGCAGTGGTACACGGATGATCTGGCCGTGGCAGCAGTGGCGGCTGCCCTGCTGCAATTGCTGCCGTGGTTCCATCTGTGCGATGCCATGCAATGCATAGGCTCGTATCTGCTGCGCGCCTACAAGGTTGCCGTCGTACCGCTGATCCTGCAGGTCGCTGCCTTGACCGGCCTGGGCCTGATCGGCGGCTGGTGGCTGGGCTTTGGCCCGGCGGCCGGCGCGCTGCGGCCCTTGCTGCACAACATCGCGCCCGGCGCGCCCCTGGGTGCGGGCACCATGTGGCTGATGGCGATGCTGGGCTTGTGCCTGTCGGCCGTCCTGCTGTTTTTCTGGTACGCCCACGTGGTTGCCGTGCACGCCCGAACTGGGCGGCCGGCAACGCCACGCTAAGCAGCCGTACGCGCCGTCGTTCCGTCGGTCGAGGCCGCGCTGTCGCTGTCGACACCGTCCGCTGTAGCCGATTCCAGCGCCGGCGTGACCAGTTCAACGACCTTGCTGCGCGACAACATCCCCAGGAACTCGTCGTTTTCGCCGGTTACCGCCATGGGGTCGGTGCTGCGCAGCATGCGGCCCAGCACTTCGTCCAGCCCCGCCGTGGCGGGTACAGTGGCCATATCTTCCACATAGCGTGCAACATCGCGAGCGCCATCACGCACCGCCTGCTCGACGGTGGCCCGCGTCAGGATGCCCGCCAGGCGTTTGCCATCGAGCACCACTGTGTAGTCGAAGTTCCGTTCCGCCATCCGCTCGATGGCATGGGCTGGACGCGAGCGCATGGTAAGTGTCAGCGATGGCTCGTTGCAGGCATGCACCGCATTAAGCACCTTGCCGCGATTCACGTCTTGCAGGAAAGATTGCACGTAGTCGTCGGCCGGCGCAAGCAGGATGTCTTCCGGGGTGCCCTCTTGAACCAGCTCACCGCCCTTCAAGATGGCGATGCGGTTACCCAGCCGCAAGGCCTCGTCCAGATCGTGCGTAATGAAGACAATGGTCTTGTTCAATTGCGATTGCAGCTGCAGCAGTTGGTCCTGCATCTCGCGCCGAATAAGGGGATCCAGCGCAGAGAATGCTTCGTCCATCAGGAGGATCTCGGCGTCGGTGGCCAGCGCCCGGGCGAGGCCCACGCGTTGCTGCATGCCGCCTGAAAGCTGGTGCGGGTACTGGTTGCCAAAGCCGGTCAGCCCCACCTGTTCCAGCCAGTGCTGGGCGCGCTCGTGGCGTTCGCGCTTGCCCATACCCTGCACTTGCAGGCCGTAAGCCACGTTCTGGATAACGGTGCGATGGGGAAACAAGCCGAACCGTTGAAACACCATGCTCATCTTCTGCTGGCGGAATTTTTCCAGCTCGGTCTTGCCCAGGGTGACGACATCCACGTCATCGACCAGAATTTGACCGGCGCTGGGTTCGATCAGCCGGTTGAAGTGGCGAATGAGCGTAGATTTGCCCGAGCCCGACAAACCCATGATCACATAGATACTGCCTTCTTCGATCGACAGGCTGATGTCGCGCAGGCCCAGCGTGTGCCCACTTTCCGCAAGCAATTCCTGCTTGCCGATCCCTTGGCGCGCAGCCTCGAGCCAGCGCTCCGGGCGCGGACCGAAAATCTTGTAGATGTTGCGTACTTCGATTTTGCTCATGTCAGGCCCCTTTCTGCTGCCGTCGCCCAAATTCCTGGGTGATGCGATCGAAGATAATGGCAATGATGACTATGCCCAGTCCGGCCAGTACGCCGCGCCCCACTTGCAAGCGGTTGATGCCTTGCAGCACCTCGTAGCCTAGGCCACGCACCCCTATCATCGAGGCAATGACGACCATGGCCAGCGCCATCATGGTGGTCTGATTGATGCCAGCCATGATATTGGGCATGGCCAGCGGTAATTGCACTCCAAACAGTTGCTTGACGCGATTGGCGCCAAAGGCGCGCGATGCTTCCAGTACCTCGGTGTCGACCAGGCGTATGCCCAGATCTGTCAGGCGGATGACGGGCGGCACGGCATAAATGACGGTGGCAATAATGGCGGCAACCTTGCCCAGATTGAACAACATCACCACGGGAATCAGGTAGACGAAGCTGGGCATGGTCTGCATGACGTCCAGCACAGGCAGCATGATGGTGCGCAGCCATTTGAAGCTCGCCATGAGAATGCCCATGGGAATGCCTATGGCCACAGACAGTATGACAGCGACGATCATCAGCGATAGCGTCTGCATGGCGGCGTCCCACAAGCCTATCAGGCCTATCAGGCACAGCATGGCCCCCATGATCATGGCAAAGCCAACACGGCGGCTGGCCAGCCACGCCAAGCCCATGATGGCCAGGGTGACCGCCCACCAGGGCGAATAGCGCACGATCTGATCCATCCAGATCAGTACGTCCAGCAAGGGCTGGGTCAGGGCGCGCAACAGATCGGCATAGTTGGCAACGATGTCGCCAACAAAATCATCAATAGGCGCACGCAGGTCGCGCGGCGCTATGAATTCGGGAAACATAAAATCAGCTCCGTAAAACTCGTCAGCACACGGACCGGGTGGCCCGTGTGATTGAACGAGTACTAAAGAGCGGCTTTTACGCGGTCGGCGACATCAGCTGGGAGCCACGCGGTCCAGATGTCTTGCTGGTTCTTCAAGAACCACTGGGCCACATCTACCGGTTCGGCTTCGTTTTCTTCCATATAGGCCATGGCCTGGTCCATCATGGGCAGCGGCACGGCGACCTTGGACAGAAACTCGGTGAGCTTGGGCGCTTCCTGGGTAAACGAGGTCGTCACGGCAGTGAAGACGGGGTTATCAGGGTAGGCGCTTGCTTGCGGGTTCGCGCAGTCAGGGTCAGTCAGGCAAGCGTGCTTCTCTTGATCGTAAGCGGGCAGCTCGAGCTTGACCAGATCCATGGAGCCCACCAGCGGCGTCGGATACCAATAGTAGAAAACAATGTTTTCCTTGCGCTTGTAGGCCGCAGTGAGGGCTGCCTTTTGCGTGGCACCCGTGCCGGGCGAGAACAAGGTGAAGGTATCGTCCAGCTTCAGCGCATTGAACAAGTTGCCGCTAACAACTTCGCAACCCCATCCCGCCGGGCAACCGTAGAAGCGGCCCTTGGTAGGCTCTTCCGGATCCTTGAAAGCATCCTTGAATTGCGGCAAGTCGGCGGCTTTGGTCAGCTCGGGCAGGCGCTCGGCGGTATAACGGGGAATGAACCAGGACTCGCCCCCCATGTAGATGTCGCCTATGCGCTTGACCTTACCGGTGGCTTCTGCCTTGGCCCAGGGCTCGGCAACACTGTTCAACCAGATTTCAGTATTGATGTCCAGGTCTCCGCGCTCCAGCGCAGCCAATGCCGGTAAGGTTCCGGTGGGCAGCACTTCGGATTTGCATCCGTAGCCCTTGTCGGCGATAAAGCGTTCGACTTCGACAAGAACCAGATTGGATTCCCAGTTCATGCCACCAAAACGAACCGGACGGTCGATTTCGCAGGTGGGCGCATCGGCCGCTTGCGCCGTGTTGGCTGTGCCTGACAGGCCGAACAGGGCGGCCGCTATGCCAAGACCCAGGGCCAGGCGCTTGAACGCGGTGGAATGGAACGCGGGGCGTGATTGATACACGTTGAAAGACATGGCTGTTTGCCTCCTTAAGGGACGTGGACGCACCAGAACAAACGCGATGCGCCAGAGCTAAGGGGGTGTGCGGAAGACGGAAGGCCGCCGATACATACCGACACTAGCGTGAAGAGTACGTGGTACTCGTTGACAGGTTATGGGGCCAGAGACCCACCATACGCCAGGATTGACTGAACTTGAAAAGTTTGCAGCAGTTTACGAGAAATTACGAGAACATCCAACCGTAGTAACCCGACGCTAGCGGCAAGCGCCCCGCCAGCGGACTGCAGGCGGGACGGTGCAGGCTTATATGTACGATTACGCGCGCTTAAGAATAAATGTAGTCGCGGCGCCACGGATAGGCCTGGTCAGCCGGGTGATCAAGCTCGTCCGAACGACCATTGCTGCGAGGCTGTGCCAAAACCTGATGCAAGGCGATCCAGCCATGCTCGAACCCCATGGCGCAACCGGCCAGATACATGCGATAAGCGCGCAAGGAGCGCTCGCCTTCGTCGCCCGGCAAGGTCTTGCGTGCTTCCGGCAGGCAGGCTTCCAGCGCGTCGCTCCAGGCCCACAGGGTGCGGGCATAGTGCGGGCGCAGGTTCTCGACATCCAGGTCTTCCAGCCCGCCTTCAGTCATGCTTTTGAGCACTTGGCTGATATGGGTGAGTTCGCCGCCCGGAAAGATGTATTTCTCGATGAACTCGCCCATACCGGCGCCCAGTTCTGCGTTGTCGACCCCACCGGCCGTAATGCCGTGGTTCATGATGAGGCCGCCCGGGCGCAGCAAGCGGCGCAGTTTCGAAAAATAGCCCTCCAGCTGCGCCCTGCCCACATGCTCGAACATGCCTACTGACGCGATTTTGTCGTACGGCTGGGCTTCATCCAGCTTCCGGTAATCCAGAAGCTCCATACGGACCCGCCCCTGCAAGCCCTTCTCTTGTATCAGCTGATTGACATGGGCATGCTGATTCTTGGACAGGGTGATGCCGGTGGCATCGACCCCATAGTGCTCGGCAGCCCATAACAGCAAACCGCCCCAGCCGGCGCCCACATCCAGGAAGCGCTCGCCCTGTTGCAGTCGCAGTTTGCGGCAAATGTGGTCAAGCTTGGCTTCTTGCGCCTGGGCCACCGACATATCGGGCGTCTTGAAATAGGCGCAGGAATATACCCGGCGCGGGTCCAGCCACAGCGCGTAAAAATCGTCGGACAGGTCGTAATGAAACTGAATCTGGCGGGCGTCGCGATCGATCGAATGGCGCCAGACCGACACCAGACGGCGTATGAGCTCGGTCAGGCGGCCAACACGTGCCGCCTCGATCGGAGAACCCGGCAATATCGCGACAGCCAGGCGCATCAGGTCGCGCATGGAACCGCTGATGTCGAATTTGCCTTCGACGTAGTCTTCGCCCAGTACGCCCACCTGACCGGTCGCCAAGTGTGCCAGCGTGGCGCGATCCTTGATGGTCAGCCGGATCTGCGCATCGGCGGAACCGACTTTCTGGCCATCAGGCATGATTAATTCAACGGGCAAAGGCAATGCTGCCAACTTCGTTTCAACAACGGACAAGACCGAACTCAAGGCCGACTCCCTATAGTGAAATTCTGCTCAGGAACAAGCACACTGCCCACCGATAAGGGGGCATCCAGTACTGATAATGCCATGTTAAGATGGCAGCCCATACCGTATATACCTGAATACGTCGGCTCCGTGCAACACGGGCGCAACGTCTTGCTACATGCCCCCCTCGCCCAGCCCTCTTACCACCATCCCGCGCTGGTTGATCCTGATGGGCCTGCTGACGGCCCTCGGGCCGCTGGCCATAGACATGTATTTGCCGGCTTTCCCGGCAATTGTGCAGGGGCTGGATACCAGCCAGGGCCAAGTCGAGCGCACGCTGGCAAGCTATTTGTTCGGACTTGCGATCGCCCAGTTGTTCTACGGCCCATTTGCGGATCGCTACGGACGCAAGAAGCCGCTGATACTGGGCCTGGTGATATTCATCGTAGCCTCCGTGGCCTGCGCCTATACCAACGACATCGAACACCTGACGTTCTGGCGTATTGCCCAAGCCTTTGGCGGTGCGTCGGGCATGGTGATTCCGCGCGCCGTCATACGTGACAACTTCGACACGCGGGACGCGTCCAAGGCGCTTTCGCTGCTGATCCTGGTGATGGGCGTAACGCCCATTCTGGCGCCCATCCTGGGTGCACAGGTGCTGATATTTGGAAGCTGGCGCGGGATTTTCGCCATCATGGCCGCTTGTGGCGGCGCCTTGCTGATCGGCGTGGTGTGGACCATGCGCGAAACGCTGGACCCCAGCCGCGTCATCCCGCTGGGCATGAAGACCATAGCGCGCAACTATGCCGGCTTGCTGTGCCACAAGCGCTTCATGTGCTATACGCTGGCAGGCGGTTTCGGCTCGGCCGGCATGTTTGCCTACATCGCCGGATCGCCGCGCGTGTTCATCGACGTCTATGGCATAGACCCACGTTACTTTGGCCTGCTGTTCGGGCTGAACGCTGCTGCGCTTATCCTTGCATCGCAGATCAGCGCCCGGATGCTCAACCGGCACAGCCCCGAGGCCTTGCTGAAGATCGCTCAGCGGACACTGGCCATCATGACGCTGGTGGCACTGGCACTGACCGTGACGGGCACCATAAGCCTGCTACTATTGATGCTGTGCCTGATAGGCTTCATGGCCAGCCAGGGCTTCGTCAACCCCAATGCCGCCGCCTTGGCCCTACGCGAGCAAGGCAACCGACTTGGCGTGGCATCGGCACTGATGGGCACCTTACAGATGCTCTGCGGAGCAACCTCGGGCCTGGCGGTCAGCGCCTGGCAGTCGGACACCCCGCTGCCCCTCACTGGCATGCTGGCCATTTGCGCTTGTCTATCGTGGTTATTTGGTCGCATTGCGCTTAGGGCAACTTGATCAACTAGCTGATTTCGTATTAGAATGCTAGGCTTTACAGATACAAGGCAACCCATAAGGGGCCTTCGTAAACTAGCCAAATTCTCAAGGGGTATGACCATGGCACGCGTATGCCAAGTTACCGGAAAAGGCCCAATGGTGGGCAACAATGTTTCGCACGCAAACAATAAAACCAAGCGTCGCTTTCTACCTAACTTGCAATCGCGCCGTTTCTGGGTTGAAAGCGAGAACCGCTGGGTTCGCCTGCGCCTTTCGACCAATGCGATCCGCACCATCGACAAGAACGGCATCGACGCTGTTCTGGCCGAGATGCGCGCCCGTGGCCAAGTGGCTTAAGCAGCCAGCGATCTAACTTCAGGAGCTCAACATGGCAACAAAAGGTACCCGCGAGAAGATCAAGCTCGAGTCCACCGCCGGCACTGGTCACTTCTACACGACCACCAAGAACAAGCGCAACATGCCCGAGAAAATGCTGATCAAGAAATTTGATCCCGTTGCCCGCAAGCACGTTGACTACAAGGAAACCAAGCTCCGCTAAGAGCCTGGTCGCACACCCGCCCCGGCCGATCCGCCCCGATCCCAGCCGCTGCGGCCTCCGTGCCCGTATCCTTGCAAGACCCTGCCTCGGCGGGGTCTTTGTATTTCTACCATCGGTTGCATTTCCCGGTGCCCTCTATAATGCTTCGTTTGCATCAACTACATACCCCGGATCCCATGCAGGAACGCTACAGCCCCAACGACGTCGAACAAGCCTCTCATAAAAACTGGCAGGAGCGCGACGCCTACCGTGTCACCGAATATGCCTTGGCTGCCGACGGGTCGCCCAAGCCAAAATTCTATGCATGTTCGATGTTGCCCTACCCCAGCGGCAAACTGCACATGGGTCACGTGCGCAATTACACGATCAACGACATGATGGCCCGGCAGTTGCGCATGCGCGGCTATAACGTACTGATGCCCATGGGCTGGGACGCCTTTGGCATGCCGGCCGAAAACGCCGCCATCAAGTCGAAGGTGCCGCCCGCCAAATGGACCTACGACAATATTGCCTACATGAAGAAGCAAATGCAGGCGATGGGGCTGGCCATAGATTGGTCGCGCGAGATGTGCGCCTGCGATCCCAAGTATTACAAGTGGAATCAGTGGCTGTTTCTGAAGATGCTGGACAAGGGCATCGCTTACCGGAAGACTCAGGTCGTCAATTGGGATCCCGTCGATCAGACAGTGCTCGCTAACGAACAAGTCATAGACGGGCGCGGCTGGCGCTCGGGTGCGCCGGTCGAGAAGCGCGAAATCCCCGGGTACTACCTGCGCATCACCGACTACGCGGACGAACTCCTGGGCCAGGTCCAGGACGGCCTGCCGGGCTGGCCCGAGCGTGTGCGCCTGATGCAGGAAAACTGGATCGGCAAGAGCGAAGGTGTACGCCTGGCTTTTACACACGACATCCGCGACAGCAAGGGCGACCTGATACAGGACGGTCGGATGTACGTCTTCACGACACGCGCCGACACCATTATGGGGGTTACCTTCTGCGCGGTGGCGCCCGAGCACCCTCTGGCCACCCATGCGGCCAGCAGCAACCCCCAGCTTTCGGCCTTTATCGAGGCCTGCAAGCTGGGCGGTACCACCGAGGCTGAAGTTGCCACCCGCGAGAAAGAAGGGATGGCCACGGGCCTTTCGGTTGCTCACCCACTAACCGGCGAGCCAGTCGAAATATGGGTCGGCAATTATGTGTTGATGAGCTATGGCGATGGCGCCGTCATGGGCGTACCGGGCCACGATGAGCGCGACTTTGCTTTTGCCACCAAGTACGGCTTGCCCATACGCCAGGTCATTGCCCTGGACGGCAAAACTTACTCTACCGAACAATGGCAAGACTGGTATGGCGACAAGCACGGCTATTGCGTCAATTCCGGCAAACTGGATGGCTTGAACCTGCAGCAAGCCGTCGATGCCGTTGCCGCAGAGCTTGCCGCCAAGGGCCTGGGCGAGAAACAAACCACCTGGCGGCTGCGCGACTGGGGCATATCGCGTCAGCGCTACTGGGGCACGCCCATACCCATTATTCATTGCCCAGACTGCGGCCCCGTACCGGTGCCCGAGAAGGACCTGCCGGTGGTCTTGCCGGATGACCTCATCCCGGATGGCAGCGGCAACCCCCTGAACAAGCATGAGGGCTTTCTGTCGTGCACTTGTCCCAAGTGCGGGGCAGCCGGACGTCGCGAAACCGACACCATGGACACCTTCGTGGATTCGTCATGGTATTTCATGCGCTACACCTCGCCCGACAACGACCAGGCCATGGTGGACGAGCGCAACGACTACTGGATGCCGATGGATCAGTACATCGGCGGCATCGAGCATGCGGTCCTGCATCTGCTTTACGCCCGCTTCTGGACGCGCGTCATGCGCGACATGGGCTTGCTCAAGTTCGACGAGCCCTTCACCAAGCTACTGTGCCAGGGCATGGTGCTTAACCATATTTATTCGCGCAAGAATGCGCAGGGCGGCATCGAATATTTCTGGCCGGAGGAGGTCCGTAACCTTTACGATGCCAAAGGCAGCATCATCGGCGCCGAACGGATTTCGGATGGCTCGCCCGTGCAGTATGGGGGCATCGGCACGATGTCCAAGTCCAAGAACAACGGGGTGGACCCGCAGTCGCTGATCGATTCCATGGGTGCCGATACTGCCAGGCTGTTCGTCATGTTTGCCAGCCCGCCAGAACAGACGCTGGAATGGTCCGACTCGGGCGTAGAAGGCGCCAACCGCTATCTGCGCAGGCTGTGGGCGTACTGCCATAGTCACCAAAAAGCAGTGCAAGGCTCGCATGCAGGCGCTGCAGACTGGGACGGCGCCGATGAGGCGGCCAAGACCTTGCGTCGCGAAATTCACGGGCTGCTGAAGCTGGCCGACTACGACTACCAGCGCATCCAGTACAACACGGTAGTGTCTACCTGCATGAAGATGCTCAATGCGCTCGAGTCGGCGCAACTGCCCGATACGGCGGTTGCCCATCGCGCCATCGCCGAGACACTGTCCATACTGCTGCGCGTGCTGTATCCGGTCGTGCCGCACATAACCTGGCAACTTTGGCGCGACCTGGGCTACGATCAGTCGTTTGGCGACTTGCTGGATGCACCCTGGCCCGCCGTTGACGAGGCGGCATTGGTCGCCGACGAAGTCGAACTCATGCTGCAGATCAATGGCAAGTTGCGTGGCAGCATACGCGTGCCCAACGGGGCAGCCCGGGACGAAATCGAACGCAGCGCAACCGGCCACGACGCAACGGTCAAATTCCTGGAAGGCCGGGACCCCAAGCGCGTGATTGTTGTTCCCGGAAAACTTGTCAACGTCGTGGGATAAAATCAGGCATGCACCGCACTACGCTCGCACTCTTGTCGTCCGTTCGCACCCCGCAGCAGTTTGCGCGGGG
Source organism: Pollutimonas thiosulfatoxidans (assembly GCF_004022565.1). Lineage (NCBI taxonomy): Bacteria > Pseudomonadati > Pseudomonadota > Betaproteobacteria > Burkholderiales > Alcaligenaceae > Pollutimonas > Pollutimonas thiosulfatoxidans. The sequence continues at coordinate 542,612 of NZ_CP022987.1, read as the reverse complement.
CTTGGCTTGTGCAGCGCTGTGCCTGCTTCTGGCGGCCTGCGGCTTTCATCTCAAGGGCGCAACGCCGCTGCCATTCACGACCATCTATACCAACATCGCCGAAAACTCCGAGTTCGGCGCTGCCCTGCGCCGCGCCATCGTGGCCAGCTCGCCCGACACACGCTTTGTCGCCGAACCGGCACAAGCCGAAGCCCGCCTCACGCAGTTGGCCAATTCCCAGTCGCTGCGCGAACTGTCCCTGGATGCCCAGGGGCGCGTGGAAGAGTACGAACTGAACCTGGAGTTCATTTTCCAGTTAACGGACGCGCAGGGGCATATCGTGCTGCCCCCCACCACCCTGCATTCGACACGCGAAATCCCTTACGACGACTCGGTGGTGCAAGCCAAGCAGGGTGAAATCGGACTGGTCTTCAAAGAAATGCAGCAATCGCTGGTCGATCGCATCGTACGCATGCTGGCATCGCCCGACGTTACCTCTGCGTACAGGCAGGCAGCCACCCTGCCCATAGACGAATCTGCCATTCCCGCAGCGGAAAGCCGCAATACGCCGGCGCCCGCACCGCAGGCACCGGCGCCATGGGGCGCGCCGCGCGTCATACCGGACGCCGGATCGCACTAGGTCGCCATGGGACGCCGCCTGGACGCCGACACGCTCTTAGCTCAGCTTAAAACAACGCCCGCACACCTGGACCCTCTATACATGGTGTCGGGCGACGAGCCTTTACTGGTCATCGAAACCTGCGACGCGCTGCGCGCTGCAGCCGTGCAGGCAGGCTATGCCGAGCGTGTCAGCCTGATCCTGGATGCACGCAGCGACTGGTCCGCAGTCATCGGGGCTACCCAAAGCGTTTCCCTGTTCGGTGATCGGCGGCTGATCGATGTGGCCATACCCAGCGGCAAGCCGGGCAAAACCGGATCCGACACCCTGTTGCGGCTGGCCGCCATGGTGGATGGCGGCAAGCTGCAAGACACCATCGTTCTGGTCAGCTTGCCCCGATTGGATCGTACGACTCGCAACGCCAAATGGGCGCAGGGCCTGACCGCTAGTGCAACGGCTGTCGAAATCGGCAATATCGAGCGTGGCGCCCTGCCCCGCTGGATCGGCCAACGCCTGGCCCGGCAGCAACAACAATTGGACCCTGCAACGCTGGAGTGGATGGCCGACAAGGTCGAAGGCAACCTGCTGGCCGCCTTCCAGGAGGTCCAGAAGCTCGGCCTGCTTTATCCCGAGGGCAGGATCAGCCCGCAGGATGTGGAACGGGCCGTGCTGAACGTGGCACGCTACGATGTCTTTGGCTTGCGCGACGCCATGCTGGCCGGCAATGCCACGCGCGCCGTCACCATGCTGACCGGCTTGCGCGCCGAGGGCGAGGCATTGCCCTTGGTGCTGTGGGCAGTAGGTGAGGAAGTTCGTGTGCTGGCACGGCTGTCAGCCGCCCAAGCTGCGGGTGAAGACCTTTCGTCGGCAATGCGCCGCTACCGTATTTTTGGCCCGCGCGAGAACCTCATTCGCCAGACCTTGTCACGCCTGCCGGCCAATGCCTGGCCGGCGGCTGTTCAACACGCGCACGACATCGACCGCATCATCAAGGGCCTGAAGGTTGCGGGCCGGCTCGATGACCCATGGGAAGAACTTGCGCGCCTGACCTTGCGTATCGCCGTCAGTCGCAAGCCGCCGCCCCGTGCACGTTGAAGCCGCATACACCGATGGCGGCATTTACTGGGATAATCCCATCATGACCGCTACACCCGCATTGAAAGAAAGCACTTAACATGACACTGAACACCGCAAGCAACCGTCCCGCCAACGACACCCCAGACGCGGTCGACATTACCGACCTGGGCCGCAGGGCTCGCCAGGCATCGCGCGCCATGCGCAATGCCTCGGGACAAGACAAGTCGTTTGCCTTGCTCGCCATGGCCAGACGCCTGCAAGCTCAGCAAGCCGCGCTGCAGGCAGAAAACGCCCGCGACCTTGTCGCAGCCGAGAAAAACGGACTGGACCCGGCCATGTTGGAAAGGCTGCAACTGTCCGACAAAGCCATCGCCACCATGGCCGCCGGGCTGGAACAGATCGCCGCCATGCCGGACCCCATCGGCAGCCTTAGCGCCACGCAGATCAGGCCCAACGGCATGCGCGTAGCGCAGATGCGGGTGCCCTTGGGCGTCATCGGCATCATCTACGAATCGCGTCCCAACGTTACGATAGACGCCGCCGCTTTGTGCCTGAAGTCGGGCAATGCCACGATACTGCGCGGCGGCAGCGAAGCCCTGCATTCCAATATTGCATTGGGCGCCATCATCAGCCAGGGGCTCGCCGATGCGGGCTTGCCGGCCGATGCGGTACAGGTGGTCACCACGCCCGATCGCGCCGCAGTGGGCCAATTGGTCACCATGACCGAATACGTGGATGTCATTGTGCCTCGTGGCGGCAAGGGCCTGATCACCCGGCTTGCAGCCGAAGCGCGCGTGCCGCTGATCAAGCACCTGGACGGCAATTGCCACGTTTATATCGATGCCGCAGCAGATTTGCAGAAGGCCCACGACATCGCGGTGAACGCCAAAACTTATCGCTATGGCATCTGCGGCGCGATGGAAACCCTGCTGGTGCACACCGACATTGCCGAGCAGATACTTCCACGCCTGGCCGCTACCCTGATAGCCAAAGGCGTAGAGCTGCGTGGCTGCGAGCGCAGCCGAGCCATCATCCCGCAAATGTTGACAGCCACCCCCGAGGACTGGGAAACAGAGTTCCTGGCGCCCATACTGGCCGTGCGCATCGTCGATACGCTGGACCAGGCCATCGACCACATCGCCCGCTACGGCTCCGAGCACACTGACGCCATCGTTACCGAAAACCTGCAGGCCGCCGCCCGGTTCCAACGCGAAGTCGACTCCAGCTCCGTCTATGTCAACCTGCCTACCTGCTTCGCGGACGGCTACGAATACGGGCTGGGTGCCGAAATCGGCATCTCGACCAATCGCCTGCATGCACGCGGCCCGGTAGGACTGGAAGGCCTGACCACCATGAAGTGGGTGCTGGCCGGCGAAGGGCAACTGCGCGGCTAGACCGCCATTCTTTATGCTCTGGATCAAGACCCTGCACATTCTGTTTGTCACGTCCTGGTTTGCCGGCCTGTTTTACCTGCCCCGCATCTACGTCAACCTGGCTCAGACAGACGATGCGGGCGCAACGGCCTGCCTGTTGGGCATGGCGCGACGCCTATACCGCTTCATGACGCCATTGGCAGTACTGGCCACGGCCTTTGGCCTATGGTTGTTCGTGGGCTATGGTATTGGCCAGGGCCAAGGCTGGATGCATGCGAAGCTGGCGGGCGTCATCGCTCTGGTGGCCTACCACCTGTACTGCGGTCGCCTGCTCAAGACCTTCGAGCAGGGCGCCAACACGCGTAGCCATCGATACTATCGCTGGTTCAACGAAATCCCGGTTATTTTGCTGCTCATTGTCATCACACTGGTAGTAGTACGACCTTTTTAAAGCCTGAACACCATGTCTGACACCAAACCCGGCAAGACGCTGACTCTGAAGAAGAAACCCGCAGCCGCCGCCCCCGATGCCGAACAGAAGCGCCCCAAGCGCGCCGGCGCTCGCGCCCGGCAGGTCGCGCAACTGGAACGCGAACGCGAGAAAAAGCAGCCGACCCCGGCAGCCCTGCCCGTAGCGGCGCCAGCGCCAGCGCGCGAGGCGGATGAACGTGTGCGCGAGGCTCCGCCACGGCGTAATCGCGAGCGCTCACCGCGCGCGCCGGCCCGCGCTGAAATCTTCCGCGTCTTTGCTCCTTGTCCGCACGGCCTGGAAGATGCCTTGGCCGCCGAGATGCAGGCGCTGGGCTTTGACGACGCTACCCCGGACCGGGCGGGATGCCAGTTTCACGCTGACTGGACCGGCATTTTACGGGCCAATCTTTATTCCCGGCTGGCAACGCGCATACTGGTCGAAGTCAACCATGGGCCTGTGCACCACGAGGACGACATTCTGGACCTTGCCATGGATACGCCATGGGAAAGATGGTTCGGCGCCGAACAGACCTTGCGGGTAGACACCTCTGCCATACGCAGCCCCATGCAAAGCCTGCAATACTGCAATCTGCGGGCCAAGGATGGCATTTGTGACCGGCTGCGCGACCGAGAGGGCGAGCGCCCCGACATCGACACCGTCCGACCGGACGCCCGCGTACATTTGTTCCTTACCGAAGACACCGGCACGCTGTACCTGGACACCTCGGGCGAGTCGCTGTTCAAACGCGGCTGGCGCCTCGAGAAGGGCGAAGCGCCCCTGCGCGAGAATTTGGCCGCCGGCTTGCTGGCACTGGCCGGATGGGACCCCTCTCAAGCCCTGATGGATCCCTTCTGCGGTAGCGGTACCATCCTGATCGAAGCAGCGTGGATTGCGCTGGGTGTACCGGCCGGCATTTGGCGACCCTTTGGCTTCGAGCGTCTGCGAAATCACGATGCGCGTCACTGGCGCGACATCAAGGACGACGCCCGCAGCCATATTGCCACACAACTGGAAAGCCCTATTGTTGGCTACGACCTGGACGGGCACGCCATAGACGCAGCCCGTGCCAACCTGGAGCGCGCCTGGCTGACGACAGACGCCATCCGTTTCGAGGTAGGCGATGCCAGGCATGTGCGACCGCCCGCCGATACCGGCTGGCTTGTTACCAATCCGCCCTATGGCGAACGGCTGGAGCAGGAAGACGACGCACTATGGGCCGACTGGGCGCAAAACCTGAAGCAGCACTACAGCGGGTGGCAGGTCAGCATCATTTCGAGCGATCTGGATTTGCCCCGCCGCATGCGCCTCAAGCCCTTGCGCCGCTACCCGCTGCACAATGGCTCGCTGGATTGCCGCCTGTTCAACTTCGAGATGGTGACTGCCAGCTACCGGAAACCCAAATAGTCGTACTTCTGCAACGCTTTAGTGCAGCGCAGCAAACAACCTTGCTTTTCTCTAGGGTTTACCCCTATAATAGGGTTAACCCTGAACGAAACGTTCATTTCTGAGAGAGGCCAAAGCCATGATCAACGTAAATGCAGACACCCGCTTAACCGACGAACTCGAGCGCCAATTGATGGCACAAGCCATTGAAGATCAGTTCCGCTTTAAGCCTGTTGTGTCACTCAAAAAATTGTTTGCTCGCCTTACTGGCGCTATGGACAGCGTAAAAGCTACCAACACCGGCAACCCGGTGCAGTCAGCCAGCTAATCTTGCGCTGTGCAAGCCGGCGCGGTCAATACCGCGCCCCGAAAGCCGCTATCAGCGGCTTTTTTCTTGTCTGGACCGATTTGTTGGATAATACGGCCTGACCTCCTAACTCCGAATTGCAATGCAACAAAATAGCGCCGCCCCTCCCCTTCGTCTGGCCAGTCGCCGCCGGCGATTTGCCTGCATGATGTATGAAGGCGTGCTGTTGTTCGCGGTGGTGTTTCTGGCAAGCTATTTGTTTGACACCCTGACGCAAAGCCGCAACGGCCTGATGTTGCGGCATGGACGGCAGGCGGCGCTTTTCATTGCTATCGGCATTTACTTTCTTGTTTGCTGGCGCATGCGCGGGCAGACCCTGCCCATGAAGACCTGGCACATACGGCTGTCGGGTGCAGACGGCACCCCGTCCACCCTGCCGCGCCTGATGGCGCGTTACGTACTGGCCTGGGTACTGCCCCTGCTGGCTGCGCTGGGAGTGTTGGGGGCTTCCCGCATCACGGGCTACAGTTCGACGGATCTGCTTATCGTTTTTGCCCCCTTCAGCATCTTCGTCTGGAGCTGGTTCGACCCTGAAAGCCAGTTCCTCCATGACCGCTTGCTGGGCACTCGTCTGCTGGATGTTCAGAAAGTCTAAAGCCTGCCCCGTATAAACCCTAGGGTAATTCGCTTTATCCAACGTAGGGATTGCACAGAATCTTCTTGTCGTTCATGCTTCAGGCTGCAGCAGTTTGCACGCTGCCGTGCCTCCGTTGAATTCAAAGACAATGAACGACCAATATTCGGCGCTGTACTCGTCTTACCACTGGCTAGTCCCTACTCAATTCAACATCGCTGACGCGTGCGCGCATCGGTGGGCCGAAAACCCGCTCGAAGGCAGGCGCATTGCCCTTTTCCACGAAACAGAAACCGGCCGACGCGAAGTCTGGACCTATTCGCGCCTGTCCGACACGGCAAATCAATTGGCGAACGGCTTGGTCCGCATGGGAGTACAGCCGGGCGATCGCGTGGCGGTCGTCATGGCCAAACGCCCCGAGGCGGTCGCGGCCTGCATGGCAGTTTTCAGCGTCGGGGGCATCAGCGTACCGCTGGGCGCCGATGCTAGCGGTGATTTCCTGGCAGCCTGCCTGCACAATGCCGATGCGCGTGTTGCCGTTATTGACGCCATCGCGGGCCCCGGGGTGCTCCAAGCCCAGGCCAAGTGCCCCGGCCTGACGCAAATCGTCGGGGTGGATCTGCAGCATGAGGCCGTCATACCGTGGCGCAGCCTGCTGGCACGCCAGCCTACTGCCTTCCGCAGCGTGGCGACCAGTGCGCACAGCCCTGCACTGCTGCTGTATTCGCCCGGCCTGCTCAGTGTGCCGCAGGGTGTGCTGCTGCCTCACCGCGCCCTGATAGGCGCCATGCCCGGCTTCGTGGCTTCCCAGAACTGGTTTCCCAAGAAAGGCGATGTATTTTGGAGCCCAGCCGCCTGGACAACAGCCGCCGGCTTGCTCGGCACCTTGCTGCCTACGCTGTACTTTGGCCATGCTGTCGTGGGCGCCCCCGGCAGCTTCGACGCCGCCCTGGCACTGGACATCATGGAGCGCTACCGGATTACCAATACACTGCTCACCGCCGAGCAGTTGCAAGCCATGATGGATGCTTATCCCCTGCCACGCGAACGCTTCCACCTCAGTTTGCGTGGTCTGGCCGTGGCCGGCCCAGCCATAGAGCCGATGCTTTTCGAATGGTGCCAGGATGCCCTGGACACCACCGCCAACGCTGCGTTTGGCATGCCAGAAGCGGTCTACCTGATGGGCCAGAGTTTCCGCAAGTGGCCGGCAAAGGCCGGTAGCATGGGCAGGCCTTATCCCGGTCATCAGCTTGCCGTGCTCGACGACCAGGGACAGCCTTGCCGGACCGACGCCGTCGGCGAGCTCGCCGTCCACCGCAACGATATGCATGGCCATCCCGATCCCGCCCTGTTTCTCGGCTACTGGCGCAACCCGGCCGCAACGGAAAACCGATATCTCAACGACTGGTATTTGACTAGCCATCTGGCGCGTATCGATGCCGATGGCGACTACTGGCATGCCGGGCGCAAGCACGCTGCTGCCACGGGGCGCGAGGTACGGATGGGCTAAAATTAGCCCATGACTGACGAATTTAAAAAGTATCTCCTGCCCGACCACAGTACCCGGGTCCAGGCCGTAAGGCTGACCGAATCCTGGCGCACCGGGCTGTCACATCAGCACTACCCCGTGCTGATACAGCAACTGCTGGGCGAACTGGTCTCCGCGGCGGTTCTGCTGGCCTCCAACATCAAGTTCGACGGCTCGCTGGTATTGCAATTGCAAGGCGATGGGCCAGTCGCTCTGCTAGTGGTGGAGTGCACCGCAGACCTTTCCATACGCGCCACGGCCACCCTGCGCGAAGGCCACGAGATCCCTACTGAGGGCGGTCTGCAGAACCTGTTGAACACACAGGGCAATGGCCGCTTTATCGTGGTGCTGGACCCCAATCGCGAAACCACCGACCTGAAACCGTATCAGGGCGTCGTTCCTCTGGAAGGCGACACCGTGGCAGAGGTGCTGCAAGACTATATGCGCGACTCCGAACAACTGGACACCCGGCTGTGGCTGGCCTCCAGCAGCGACCACACCGCAGGGCTGCTGTTGCAGCGCTTGCCCGACCATGGTGGTTTGCAATCCGAAGGCGTGGATGCGCGACAGGAAACCTGGGAGCGCATCAACCATCTGGCAACAACGGTGAAGACGCAAGAGCTGCTCGATCTGGATACCGACACGCTGGTTCACCGCTTGTTCTGGCAGGAAGACTTGATTGCCTTCGATCCTCAGCCGGTACGCTGGCACTGTCCGTGCACCCGAGAGCGGGTCGCCAATATGCTGCGCGCCCTGGGCCGCGAAGAGGTCGAAGACATCCTCAGCGAACGCGAGAAAATTGACGTCGTATGCAATTTCTGCGGCAAGCCCTACGAATTCGATGCGGTAGATTGCGTCAGCCTGTTCGTCGACAACCTGGGGCCGACCCAGGGCGAGGATGGCTCGGTGCATTAAGGGACCTGTTCGGAGCTTCCTTAAGCACTATCCACAATCGACCTCGTCCACAAACGCCAGCACACTGGCGCCATGAGAACGCAACGGGGCACCAGCATGATCGAGTTCACGATCGCAGCGGTGCCGGTATTGTTTCTGGGTTTGGGCAGCATCGAGCTTGCCCGCTGGATGCTGGCGCGCCAGGCTATCAGCCTTGCCTTGCTGCAAGGCGCCCGGGCAGCCAGTACCGGACACGGCCGTCCGCGAGCACTGGAGCAAGCCTTCGAAGACGCCCTGCTACCGCTCTTTGCCGGCGGCAACCGGGCCAGCCGCAAGCTGGCTCAGCAATCGGCCTTTGCCGGCCGCAGCCAACGCAGCGGACTGCCGCCATGGCAGGTCCAGGTGCTTTCACCCTCGCCGCTAGCCTTCCACGACCATGCCGACCCCGCACTACGCATAGCCGGCGCGGCCGGCCGGGCAGCCATCAATAACAACTATCAGTTCGAGCAAGATCAGGGTAAGCGCGCGCGGGGCTGGGTGGAAGGCCGCGGACCAGCCTCGGGCCAGTCGGTCTTTGAGGCCAACACGCTGGTGCTGCGTTTGCAATATTTGCACGAGCCCATCGTACCTGGCTTCAAGGGCTTGCTGTCGGCACTGGGCAATAAAAACGGCGCTTACGGCCAGCGCGCCCTGGCGTCCGGCTACCTGCCCATCATGCACGAAATTGCCCTGGGCATGCAGTCGCATCCCGTCAATTGGGCCTTGCCGGCCAGCGGCAAAATCGTTCAGGGGCTACCCATGCTGCGGGCACCAGATGGCTCGCCCGGCACGCCCGGCCCCACCACCCCGCAGCCGGGCAATCCCTCTACCTTGCTGCCGCCCGGGCCCGCCGATTTACCGGTGCCCGGCGAAGGGCTTGTGCCCGATCCGGGCGATCCCGCTTGCGGACTGACGCTATGCTGCCTGTAAGGCTGGCGGCAGCCGACGTTTAATTACCCTTGCGTTCCGGAATGTCTGGCGTGATCACGGCAGGGCCGTGTTCGTGGGGCGCGAGTATCTGGACGAAGACCTCGCCTTCCCTGATCATGCCTTGTTCCGTACGAGCTCGCTCTTCGATGGCTGCGGTACCCGACTGCAGGTCTTGTACCTCGGCCTGCAGCGCATTGTTACGGGCTACCAGCGCCTCGTTGGTTTCCTGCTGGCTGGCGACCTTGGCGTGCAGTTCCTGTACGCGCAGCCAGCCGCCCTTGCCCAGCCACAAAGGATACTGGGTAATGAGAGTAAGCACGGCCAGGACAAGAAAAAGCAGTCGCATGTTCAAGACAAACAACCCGACCGAAGCCGGGTTGGAGCCTAGCGCAGGTTGTAGAAGGCGTCACGGCCGGGATAGGAGGCCACTTCGGCAAGCTCTTCTTCGATACGCAAGAGCTGGTTGTACTTGGCCATGCGGTCGGAACGCGACAGCGAGCCGGTCTTGATTTGCATGGCATTGGTCGCCACCGCGATATCGGCGATGGTGGAATCTTCGGTTTCGCCCGAGCGATGGGATATGACAGCGGTATAGCCCGCGCGTTTTGCCATCTCGATGGCGGCGAAGGTTTCGGTAAGCGTGCCGATCTGGTTGATCTTGATCAGGATGGAATTGGCGATGCCCTGATCGATGCCTTGCTTGAGGATCTTGGTGTTGGTAACAAATAAGTCGTCGCCCACCAGTTGCACCTGTTTGCCCAACTGGTCGGACAGCAGCTTCCAGCCTTCCCAATCGTCTTCGGCCATGCCGTCCTCGATGGAGATGATGGGGTATTTGTCGCACCAGCTTGCCAGCAGATTGGTGAAGTCCTGCGAGGTAAGCGCCACACCGCCCTCGCCGGCCAGGTGATATTTGCCGTCGCGGTAGAACTCGGTACTGGCGCAGTCCAGGCCCAGCGCGATCTGCGAACCGGCTTCGTAGCCGGCCTCGGAGATGGCCTGCAAGATAAGCTGGATGGCGGCCTCGTGGTTGGACACGTTGGGAGCGAAGCCGCCCTCGTCGCCAACGGCGGTGGACATGCCCTGCTTGTTGATGAGTTTTTTAAGGGCGTGGAAGACTTCCGCACCCATACGCAGCGATTCGCGGAAACTGGAGGCGCCTATCGGCAAGATCATGAATTCCTGCAGATCGAGCGTATTGTTGGCATGCGCGCCACCGTTGATGACATTCATCATGGGTACCGGCATCTGCATGGGGCCGCTGCCGCCAAAATAGCGATACAAGGACAAACCGGAATCGTCAGCCGCGGCACGCGCCACAGCCATGCTGGCAGCCAGGATGGCATTGGCGCCCAGGCGGCCCTTGCTCTCGGTGCCGTCAAGGTCAATCAGGGTGCGATCAACAAAGGTTTGCTCTTGCGCGTCCAGGCCCATCAGGGCCTCGGAGATCTCGGTGTTGAGGTTTTCGACGGCCAGCAACACGCCCTTGCCCAAATAACGTTTGTCGTCGCCGTCGCGCAGCTCGACGGCTTCCCGGGAGCCGGTCGATGCGCCGGACGGTACAGCCGCTCGACCCATTGCACCCGATTCGAGCAGTACGTCGCACTCGACTGTGGGATTACCGCGTGAATCCAATATTTCGCGTCCAATGATATCTACGATTGCACTCATGATTGATGCCTTGCCTGAATGTAAGTTACGCCGGAAAGAAGGTTTGCGTGCCTGGCGTCAGCCGCGATTGACGCGTGCAAGAACAGCCGCAAACGCCCGATTGTACCCGGGCGAACTACGGTGATGTCCAGATAGTCGGGAAAAGTCGTGAAATTTTATGGCATCCGCTTCAGCCGCTGATCGACCGTGTGCAGCATGGCCTCCAACGCCTTGATCTCGGCGGCGGATAGATCGACAAAGGCGTTCTTGATGAAGGCGGTGCGCCGCGGCATGCATTGAGTGACCAGATCCTGACCGGCCGGTGTAAGCGCCACATTGGTCAAGCGATTGTCGTCCGCGTCGCTGCGCCGCGTGATCCAACCCTGCGTTTCGATAGTCTTGATCTGGCGCGTCAGGGCCGCCGGATCCATGAACAGCGTTCGTGCCAGTTGCTTTTGCGAGAGCTCGCCAGACTGATGCAAGGTCAGCAAAATACGCCAGCGCGCCATGGAGTGGCCCAGCTCGGCCTCGAAAGCCGACATCAGGCTGCGGTAGGTCCGGCCCAACTGCTGTATGGCCTGCAGTTCGAGAAAATCACTCAAGCGGCTTCTCCGTTCTGGGCTGCACAGCGCTGCCTGCACTGCGGCTCAGGGTGACCCGCGGCAGTCGGTACACCCACACCAGAGCCACGATGGCCACCAACATCGCAAGGAACAGTCCCGAGTGGATCGCCGATACCAAGGCCAGCCTGGCAAGCTCGATGAAGGATTCACCATTGAGCCCCTGGCGAAACAGCGCCCCCATGAAATCGCTTTGTATGGCATGGTTAACCAGCACCTGAGGGTCTTCCAGTTGGGCGATCCAGGTGGTGCCTTCCCCTTGCGGAACCGCCTTGCGCACACTTTCCACATAATAATGACTGACCACTGTGCCCACGATGGCGGTGCCCAACATCCCGCCTATCATGCGCATGGACTGCAGCATGGCGGTGGAAATCCCCAGTAATGAGCGCCCCGCAGTCTCCTGAGCGAACACCGTCAGGTTAGGCATCACAAAACCCAACCCGAGGCCGGCCATAACCATATATGCAATCAACAGGGGCACCGGCGTGGTGTGCTGCGCGGACGATAGCGTGGCGCAGGCCACCACCAGCAAGGCAAAGCCGGCGTACAGCATGTGATTGGGGCGTGAAAGCCGGACAATGATGCGCGCATTCAGGACGCTGCCTATGGTGATGCACACCACCAGGGGCGTAATCAGCAATCCGACCTGCTGCGGGTTCGCCCCGAACCCGCCTTGCATCAATAGTGGAAGATAGAACAGCAGGGCAAACATGATGAAGCCGACAAACACCGACATCGAAAAAAGTGCGGCCAGGCTTTTGTTCTTGAACATGTCCAAGGGGATCAAGGGTTGCGGGCATCGCTTTTCCCAGTAGACGAGCGCGGCGAACACCAGCAAGGTGCCCAGCCCCAACAGCACCATGGGCAGGTTGGCGCCCTGCTGAGGCAGGAACTGCACGAACATCTGCAAGCCGCCCAAACCCAGGGCGACGAGTATCGCGCCCTGCCAGTCCAGGTGGATAGCGCCAGTTTGAACTTGCCGGATGTGGGGCAGAAAACGCCATATAAAGAACAGGCTCGCTATGCCGATCGGGACGTTGACATAGAAAACGGATCGCCAGCCGGCGTTCTGGGTCAGCAGGCCCCCCAGCGAGGGACCAAACGCATTGGCAATGCCAAAAGCCGAGCTGAGCAATATCTGCCAGCGCAGGCGTACATGCGAATCGGGAAAAAGGTCGGGAACGCAGGCGAAGGCGGTACCTATCAGCATACCGCCGCCCACCCCTTGCAACCCTCGGGCCAACACCAGTTGCAGCATGGTGTTCGACATGCCGCACAGAATGGAGGCAATCGTAAAGACCACAATGGAGGCGACCACAAACGGCTTGCGGCCATAGTAATCGCCTAATCGACCGAAGATCGGTATGGTAATGACCGACGCCAGCAGATAAGAGCTGGCTACCCAGGCGTAGAGCTTGAAGCCATTCAGCTCGGCAACGATAGTTGGCAGGGCCGTACCAACGACGGTCTGGTCAACGGCTACCATCATCGTGACAAAGCACAGCCCCAGCATGGCGAGCAGCGATTGGCGGACCGACAGCATGCGACCGGACTCGGGGGCGTTGAGAGGTTCGATGGACGGCATTGGTGGACTTATCAACGATTGACTAGTCAATCATTTTAATCCCATATCGCATGCCTCGACAAGACGACTGCGTTGTGCCAAGGCCGGTAAGCTACACGCCTTCGACGATATACATATGCATGATGGCCGCACGTTCGCGGGCATTGCGCGCGCGGCGGTACTGCGCGGAGCTATAAAACGCCCGCGCTGCGGCCATGCTGGTAAATTGCAGTACCACAGTGCGCCCCGGGTCGCGCCCTTCGAGGACCTCGGTCTTGCCCCCGCGCACCAGCACTTTTACATCATGGGCGCGCATCGCCAGCGTGGAGAACCGACGATACTCTTCGTATTTTTCCGGGTTGCTGACGAATACGTTGGCAATGATATACGCAGTGGACATAAGGACTCGTCAGGAAAGTACGCCGCTGGACTTGACGCAGCGGTCTATGTTTTGCAGCGATTCCAGCAAGGCCGCCATCTCGTGCAGCGGCACGGCGTTGGGGCCATCGGACAGCGCCTGATCCGGGTTGGGATGCGTTTCCATGAACAGGCCCGCGATACCGACCGCCACCGCTGCGCGCGCCAATACCGGTACGAATTCGCGCTGACCGCCCGAGGTCGTGCCCTGCCCGCCCGGCAATTGCACGGAGTGGGTGGCGTCGAAGACGACAGGCGCCTGTGTCTCGCGCATGATGGCCAGCGAGCGCATGTCAGACACCAGGTTGTTGTAGCCGAAAGACGCACCGCGCTCGCAAACCATGATGTTATGGCCGTCGCCGCCCGCCTCGATCGCCGCCGCGCGCGCCTTGGCCACCACCTGCGCCATATCGTGCGGCGCCAGAAACTGGCCCTTCTTGATATTGACCGGTTTAAGCGTTGCCGCGCAGGCGTGGATGAAGTCGGTTTGTCGGCACAGGAATGCGGGCGTCTGCAGCACATCGACCACGGCCGCCACAGCCGCGACCTGCTCGGTGGTGTGCACATCGGTCAGCACCGGCACGCCCAACTGGGCGCGCACGTCGGCCAATATCTGCAAACCTTCATCCTGGCCCGGACCGCGGTAGGACTTTCCGGAACTGCGGTTGGCCTTGTCGAAAGAGCTTTTATAGATGAAGGGTATGCCCAGCTTGCCGGTTAACTCGACCAAGGCGCCGGCGGTATCAAAGGCCATCTGGCGCGATTCGATCACGCAAGGACCGGCAATCAAGAAAAAGGGCTGGTCGAGCCCGGCTTCAAATCCGCATAACTTCATGACTGTTCCTTGCGCCGCTCCTGATAGTCGATTGCAGCACGGATATAACTGGAGAACAAGGGATGCCCGTCGCGCGGCGTGGAGGTGAACTCCGGGTGGAACTGCACGCCCATGAACCAGGGGTGATCCGGCAGTTCCATGATTTCGGGCAGGTTCTCGGTGGGTGTGCGCGCACTGATCACCATACCGGCCTCTTCCAGTCGCGACACATACACATTGTTGACTTCGTAGCGGTGACGATGGCGCTCGTTGACTTCATTGCCGTAGATCTCGTTGGCACGCGTGCCCGGCTTGACCGGGCAACGCTGCGCGCCCTTGCGCATGGTGCCGCCCAGGTCGGAGGTTTGATCACGCTTCTCGATCTTGCCTTCGCGATCCTGCCACTCGGTGATCAATGCCACTACAGGGTGCGGCGCTGACGGATCGAACTCGGTGCTGTTGGCGCCGCCCAGCCCCACCACGTGACGGGCGAATTCCACCACGCCCAACTGCATGCCCAGGCAGATGCCCAGGTAAGGCACGCCGTTTTCTCGGGCGTAGCGTATGGCCTTGATCTTGCCTTCGGTGCCGCGCTTGCCAAAGCCCCCCGGCACGAGAATCGCGTCCAGGCCTTCCAGGCAGGCTACGCCGTCGGTCTCGATTTGCTCGGAGTCCAGGTACTCGATCGCCACGCGCGAACGGGTATGAATGCCGGCATGCACGAGCGCCTCGCTAAGCGACTTGTACGATTCGGTCAGGTCGACATACTTGCCCACCATACCGATGCGAACCTCGTGCTCGGGGTTTTCCCAGGCGTCGACCAAGCGGTCCCACATGGTGAGGTCCGCAGGCGGAGGCGTCAGCGCCAGCGCATCGCACACCAGATTGTCCAGCCCTTGCTTGTGCAACATGGACGGAATCTTGTAGATGGAATCGGCATCCCATACGGAAATGACGGCGTCCAGCGGCACGTTGGAGAACAGCGAAATCTTGGCGCGCTCTTCTTCCGGGATGGGACGATCCGCGCGGCACAGCAAGGCGTTGGGATAGATGCCGATTTCGCGCAACTGCTTTACCGAGTGCTGCGTGGGTTTGGTCTTGAGTTCGCCGGCCGAGGCAACAAAAGGCACCAGCGTCAGATGGACAAAGGCGGCATTGTTGCGACCGAGGCGCAAGCTCATTTGCCTTGCGGCTTCAAGGAAAGGCAGCGATTCGATGTCGCCTACCGTACCGCCGATCTCGACAATGGCGACATCGGTCGCGCCATCCCAGGCTGACTTTGCGCCGCGTGCGACGAAGTCTTGAATTTCGTTGGTAATGTGGGGGATGACCTGCACGGTCTTGCCCAGGTAATCGCCCCGCCGCTCTTTGCGCAGGACCGATTCGTAGATCTGCCCCGTCGTGAAGTTGTTCACCTTGCGCATGCGCGTGGAGATGAAGCGTTCGTAGTGGCCCAGATCCAGATCCGTCTCGGCGCCATCTTCAGTAACGAAGACTTCGCCGTGCTGGAAGGGGCTCATGGTGCCCGGATCGACGTTGATGTAGGGATCCAGCTTCAGGAGGGTGACGCGCAGTCCCCGCGATTCGAGGATGGCAGCCAGAGAAGCAGCAGCAATGCCCTTACCCAGAGAGGATACGACTCCTCCCGTGACAAATACGTATTTAGTCATTATGTGCATGCCCGGGCGACCGGGCAGGAGCGGGAAATTTGGATTATAGCCGGGAGCCGGCCGCTTATTTTCCGTACCGCTTGAAATTTCTGGTTTCAAGCGGGCGACGGCGCCTGCGAACGTGCGTGATCAAAGGGCAGCCGTGCGCTCTGTCAGCCACGCCAAGGCGTCTCCGTGCAGCAGTGGCGACAGGCGGCGACGCACCTCGTCGTGGTAAGCATTGAGCCACTCGCGTTCCGCTGTGGTCAGCATCGCCACCTTGATGCATCGGGTGTCGATGGGACACAGCGTCAGCGTTTCGAATTTCAGGAACTCACCGAACTCCGTTTCGACCGCCGGGACGGCCACCACCAGGTTTTCGATCCGTATGCCCCATCGCCCGGGCCTATACAGACCCGGTTCGTTAGACGTGATCATGCCTGGCTCCATCGCCATATGCGGTGTCACCGTGGCACGATAGGCAATAGACTGCGGCCCCTCGTGGACATTCATGAAATAGCCGACGCCATGGCCGGTGCCATGGCCGTAGTCCGCGCCGGTCTGCCAGATCGGCATGCGGGCAATCGCATCCAATAGCGGTGACGCAGTTCCGCGGGGAAACACCGCCTGCGACAAGGCAATCATGCCCTTGAGCACGGCGGTGTAGTCGCGTTTCTCGTCATCGCCCAGCTGCCCCACCGGCACCACACGTGTGATGTCGGTGGTGCCCCCAAGATACTGTCCGCCCGAGTCGATCAGCAACAGGCCATCGCCTTCGATGACCGCGTGCGCGCCTTCGGTGGCGCGGTAGTGCGGCATGGCCCCATTGGGGCCAAAAGCCGCAATGGTGTCGAAACTGGTCGTGACGAAATTCGGACGCCGCGCACGAGCTGCGGTTATTTGCTCGTCAACGGTTAATTCCGTAATGCGCTCGCGCCCCAGTGTCGACTCGAACCAGGCGAAAAACTCGCATAGTGCGGCCCCGTCCTGCTCCATGGTGCGACGTACATGCTCGATCTCTGCCGCGTTCTTGCGTGACTTGAGCAATTGCGAGGGGTTGATGGCTTCCGCCTTGCCGACGAATGCGGCAGCTTGCAGGCTGGCAAGCGTGCTGCGCGCCGGGTCGACAAGCAGGGTCTGGTCTTCAGGCAGGCAGGCCAGCACGGAGGCCGCCTGCTCGTAGGGCAAGGTCTGCACGCCGTCGTGTTCCAGACGCTGCATGAGCGCGGCATCCACTTTTCCGCAAGCAATGAACAACTGCGCGCTGTCCGGCCCTATCAACAAATAAGACAGAAACACAGGATTATGCGGTACATCCGCACCGCGCAGATTCAGCAGCCATGCAATATCATCAAGCGTGGACAGCAGATGCCACTGCGCTCCGTGTTCCGCCATCGCGGCTCGCACGGCCTTGAGGTTGCCGGCGCGCTCGCGGCACGCGTAAGGCGGCAAATGCTCGTAAACCGGCGCATGCGGGGCAGAGGGCCTTGAAGCCCAGATATCGTCCAGCACATCTACGCTGCAGTCCAGCGCGATGCCTGCATCGGTCAGCGTCTTTTGCCACTGGCGATGGGCCTGCACGGCCAGCACCTTGCCATCGATGTTGACCCGGCTGCCGGCGGGTAGCGTGTCAGCCAGCCACCCGGCCGGCGGCGGCACGTCGGGTGCGCCGGCGCGCATCACTTCGATACCGGTGCCCGCCAGCGCATTGCCTGCCTGCTCCCAATAGCGGCTGTCCGTCCACAGACCGGAAAAGTCAGCCGTCACCAGCAGCGTACCCGCCGAGCCATCGAAGCCGCTGAGCCATTGCCTGCCTTGCCAACGCTCGGGCAGGTACTCGGACAGATGCGGATCCGATGACAAGATCACGCAGGCGTCGATGGCGCGTATCGCCATGGCGCTGCGCAATGCCTGGATACGCTGGGAAAAAATGGACGGATGCACGTCGTTCCTTGATGATGAATGACAAGGCGCCTGTCCCGGATGGGCAGGCGCCGTTATTTCCAGACCTGAAAAAATCAGGAAACGCTGGAAACGTCCAGCTTGGCGGCCGTCTTGGCCTTGATTTCGTCCACGGTAACCCCGGGGGCGATTTCAATAAGCTTCAGGCCATCTTCGCCGACTTCCATGACGCCAAGGTCGGTAATGATCAGGTCGACCACCCCTACCCCGGTCAGCGGCAGGGTGCACTCGGGCAACAGTTTGATGTCTTCCGTACCGTCCTTCTTGCGGGCGACGTGATCCATCAGTACAACGACCTTGCCCACACCCGCGACCAAGTCCATGGCGCCGCCCATGCCCTTGATCATCTTGCCCGGAATCATCCAGTTGGCCAGATCGCCTTTCTCGGAAACCTGCATGGCCCCCAGGATGGCCAGATTGATCTTGCCGCCCCGGATCATGGCAAACGAGTCGGCCGAGGCGAAGATCGAAGAGCCTGGCAAGGTTGTGATGGTTTGCTTGCCGGCGTTGATCAGATCCGCGTCGATTTCGTCTTCGGTTGGAAACGGCCCGATGCCGAGCAATCCATTCTCGGACTGCAACCAGACTTCCACGCCCTTGGGCACATGGTTGGCGACCAGTGTCGGCATGCCGATACCCAGGTTCACATAGAATCCATCTTCCAGTTCACGGGCAGCGCGCGCTGCCATTTCATCGCGATTCCAGGCCATTGTTAAGCTCCTTGCGTGTTACGGACGGTGCGCTGTTCGATGCGCTTCTCGGGGTTGGCGTTGAGCACGATGCGGTGCACGTAGATACCCGGCAGATGAACCTCATCCGGATCAAAGGCGCCTGTTTCGACGATCTCTTCGACCTCGACGATGGTGATCTTGCCGGCCATGGCTACGTTCGGGTTGAAGTTGCGGGCCGTCTTGCGAAATACCAGGTTGCCGCTGCGGTCGGCCTTATAGGCCTTGACCAGCGAGACGTCCGTAACAATGGACCGTTCCATGACGTACTGTTCGCCGTCGAACTCGCGAATTTCCTTGCCATCCGCCACCATGGTGCCCACACCCGTGCGTGTGAAGAAGGCCGGAATACCCGCGCCACCGGCACGCAGTTTCTCGGCCAGGGTGCCTTGCGGCGTAAATTCAAGTTCGAGTTCGCCCGCCAGGAACTGGCGTTCGAACTCTTTGTTCTCGCCCACGTACGAGGCGATCATCTTCTTGATCTGGCGGGTGCTCAGCAATTGGCCCAGGCCGAAGCCATCAACGCCCGCGTTGTTGCTCACGCATGTAAGATTTTGAACGCCCGAATCGCGCAGTGCCGCGATCAGCGCTTCGGGGATGCCGCAAAGCCCGAAGCCCCCAACGCCTATGGTCTGGCCGTCGGCAACGACGTCTTTCAGCGCATCCTGGGCGCTTGCGTAGACTTTATCCATTAGTCCTATCCTTAATTAACATTGAAAATATTCAGTAGGTAAGAGCGCTGGCCAACTGGGCAAGCTCCTGGGGGTCCCAGGCTGCCGATTTGCCGCTGGCTGCGTCCACACAAACCAGCACATAATTGCCTCTGGCGTAGATTACACCCGGTTCATCCTCGCGCTCGAGGGAGACCTGCATATCAAGGCTGGATCGCCCCACCCGCTTGAGCGTCTGGGTGACCACCGCCACGGCCGGATACATCAGGGGTTTCAGAAAATCGCAGGACACGTGGGCCAACACCCCCACCTTGTCCGACGGCATCACGATGCCGGCTCGTGCCAGCAGTCGCACGCGCGCCTCTTCGAAGAAACGCAGATATACCGTGTTATTGACGTGGTTGAGGGCGTCGAGATCGCCCCACCGCACCGGCATGGCCGTATGAAATACGCCGCCCAGCGGCGGTAGTGAAGAGGAAACGCTTGCTGGCATGTGCTAACACCCTACGCGGTCATCAGTGCAACAATCAGTATAACTGCGCTGATCAGGCGCCGTTGGCCCGACGATTCGATACGCAGCAAACTCTGCAATACAATTGACGCCCAAACAGCAGCGCCTGGCGCAGCCATATTGCCATAGACATCGTTACGGGGGATCTCATCAATGGCTGAACGTGAATCAATGGAATACGACGTCGTCGTCGTGGGCGCTGGCCCGGCCGGCTTGGCCGCAGCCATCAGACTGAAACAACTGGCCGCCCAGCGCGAGCAGGAAATCAGCGTCTGTGTGCTCGAGAAAGGCTCTGAAGTGGGGGCCCATATTCTTTCGGGCGCCGTCATGGACACCAAGGCACTCAGCGAGCTGATACCCGACTGGAAAGAAAAGGGTGCGCCGATACAAACCGAGGTCACCGAAGACAGATTTTTATTTCTCTCCAGCAAGGGCGCCCGCGCGACACCCGGCTGGCTATTGCCGGACTGCTTCAAGAACCACGGCAGCTACATCGTCCGCCTGGGCCATGTCGTGCGCTGGATGGGCGAGCAGGCCGAAGCGCTGGGCGTCGATCTGTTTCCCGGCTTCGCCGCAACCGAGATCCTTTACACCGAAAGCGGGGCCGTGAAAGGGGTCGCAACGGGCGACATGGGCGTGGCCCGCGATGGTACGCCCACCGCCCACTACCAGCCCGGCATGGAACTGCATGCGCGCTATACCGTCTTTGCCGAAGGGTCCCGCGGTCAATTGGGCCGCCAACTGATAGACCGCTACAAGCTGGATGCAGGACGCGATCCGCAAAGCTACGGTATAGGCATCAAGGAAATGTGGGAAGTCGACCCATCGCAATCGCAGCCCGGTCTGGTGGTTCATACCGCCGGCTGGCCGCTGGATGCCGACACCTATGGCGGATCGTTCCTGTACCACTTGTCGGACAACATCGTAGTGGTCGGACTGGTCGTGGGACTGGATTACGCCAACCCGTGGCTCTCTCCTTTCGAAGAGTTCCAGCGCTACAAGACACATCCGGCCATCCGCCCCACCTTTGAAGGCGGCAAGCGCATTGCATATGGCGCGCGCTCGCTCACCGCCGGCGGCCTGCTGTCGCTGCCCAAACTTTGTTTTCCCGGCGGCGTGATGGTGGGCTGCGAGGCCGGCGTACTGAATGCCTCGCGCATCAAGGGCAGCCACTCGGCCATCAAGACAGGCGCCCTGGCCGCCGAGGCCGCCTTTGCGGCCATCCTGGCCGACAGGCGCCACGACGAACTGGTCGATTACCCTGTCGCCTTCGAGCAATCGTGGCTGCATGCTGAACTGAACAAGGCGCGCAACTTCAAGCAGTGGTTCAAGAAGGGCCGTACCATCGCCACGCTGATGACCGGCGTGGAGCAATGGCTGCTGAAGGGCAAAATGCCCTGGACCTTGCACCATAGCAAGCCGGATCACGCCTGTTTGCAGCCGGCATCTGAATGCGTGCAGATTGATTATCCGAAACCGGACGGCAAGCTCACCTTCGACAAACTCAGCTCGGTGTTTATCTCAAACACCAACCACGAAGAGAACGAACCCGTACACCTGACACTGAAAGACGCTTCCATACCTGTGTCGGTCAACCTGGCCAAGTATGCAGGTCCCGAAGCCCGCTACTGTCCCGCCGGCGTGTATGAGTTCGTCAAGACAGATGCCGGCGAAGATCGCTTGCAGATCAACGCGCAGAACTGCGTGCACTGTAAAACCTGCGACATCAAGGACCCTACCCAGAATATTGTGTGGGTGGCGCCGCAAGGCGGCGAAGGCCCCGTCTACAACGGCATGTAGGCGCTATCGGCGGGCGGCGCCGGGCAAACGGCGCCGCATGCCGGCCGAGGTCACGATGACCAGCCCCGCCAAAATCAAGACGATACCGCCCACCTCGGCCGCAGAAGGCCGCTCGTCCAGCAGCAGCCAGGCCAGGATGACCGTCAGCACCGGCACACCCAGGCTTGATATACCCGCCACCGAAGCACTCACGCGGCGCACCACCGACATCCACAACCACCACCCCAATGCGGATGCGCCCACGGCCATGTAAGCCAGGCCCAGGCTTAACTCCCATCCCCACACAATGGGGCGCTGCGGAATAATCAAGGTAAACGGCCAGGTCAGGACGGCCCCCAGCAGCATCTGCCACATCGTAACGGTCAGCACGTTAAGGGTATGGCGCTGGAACATTTTCTTGGCCAGGACGGCGCCCAACCCCCAGCACACGCCCCCGGCCAAGGCAATGAAAGAGGCGGTCAGCGACCCCAGGCCCTGCCAGGGCGCAATGATGCCCGTCAGCCCGACTCCGGCCAGCACAAAGCCGACTACGTGACGTTTCGTGGGCTTCTCGCCCAGGAGCCCCCAGGCGAACAGAGCCATCCAAAATGGCATGGTGTAGGCCAGCATGACCACATGACCGGCACCGCCCGTAACCAGGGCCAGTTGAGAAAGGCACTGAAAGGCCATGGTCTGGAAGACCGCCGTACCCAAGGTGAGCCATAGCGGCGGAAAGGCCAGCGTCTGACGGGTGGCCAGCAGCATGATCAGCAACACCGGGAACGCAATAAGGTAACGCCACATCACCAGATCGAATGGGCCGATCAAGGGCACCATGGTCTTCATCACGATCCAGCTGAAGCCCCACAGGCCAACGGTAAGAGCCATCAACCCCAACGCGCCGCGATCCGGTTGGCCAGCTTTCAAGATAATCTCCGCGATACGATGAAAAGAAAAATCAGGCCGTAGCCTGATTATTAGGGGCAAGTAATGATGCGCACAATATATCACCCCATCCCGCCCGAGCAAGCAGCCGCAGCGACTGCTGCGGCCTACACGCTTAGTGAGCCTGTGACAGCTGATCCAGGATGGCCGGATTCTCGAGTGTGGAGACGTCTTGCGTAACGGTCTCTCCTTTAGCCACAACCCGCAGCAGGCGGCGCATGATCTTCCCCGAACGTGTCTTGGGCAGATTCTCGCCGAAACGGATATCTTTGGGCTTGGCAATAGGGCCGATTTCTTTGGCCACCCAGTCGCGCAGCATTTTGGCAATGCGATCAGCGTCTTCGCCGGCCGGCAGCGTTTGCTTAAGCACCACAAACGCAACGATGGCTTCGCCGGTGGTCGCGTCGGGTCGGCTGACTACAGCTGCTTCGGCCACGGTTTCGTGAGCAACCAGGGCAGACTCGACCTCCATGGTGCCCAAGCGGTGGCCCGACACATTGATCACATCGTCGATACGGCCCATTATCCAGAAATAGCCATCGGTGTCGCGCTGGGCGCCGTCACCTGCCAGGTAATACCCTTTTAGCTCCGGCGGAAAATAGCTTTTCTTGAAGCGTTCGGGATCGTTCCAGATGGTGCGTATCATCCCTGGCCAGGGGCGTTTGATGGCCAGGAAGCCACCCTTGCCGCGCCCCACCTCGGCACCGGACTCGTCCACCACAGCAGCCTCGATGCCGGGCAGCGGCAAGGTGCACGAGCCAGGCTTGAGCGGCGTGGCGCCCGGCAAGGGGGTGATCATGTGCCCGCCGGTTTCGGTCTGCCACCATGTGTCCAACACCGGGCAACGCTCGCGCCCGACATTGGTGTAGTACCACATCCAGGCCTCGGGATTGATGGGCTCGCCCACCGACCCGATAATGCGCAAGCTGCCCAAATCGTATTCGCGCGGATGATATTCGGGCGCCGACTCGGCCGCCTTGGTCAATGACCGGATCGCCGTAGGCGCCGTATAAAACACGGTGACCTTGTGACGTTGGATCATTTCCCAGAAACGACCCACATTCGGATAGGTCGGTATGCCTTCAAACACCACTTGGGTAAGCCCGGCGGCCAGCGGCCCATAAGTGATATAGGTATGGCCGGTTACCCAGCCGACGTCGGCCGTGCACCAGAAGACATCGCTGTCCTTGGAGTCGAAGGTCCATTTCACCGTCAACAGCGCCCACAGCAGGAAGCCGGCGGCGGCGTGCTGCACACCCTTGGGCTTGCCGGTGGAACCGGACGTATACAGAATAAATAGGGGGTGTTCGGCGTCAAGCGCCACCGGCTCGCATTCTGCCGGCTGGTTGGCGCTGGCATCGTGCATCCAGACGTCGCGGCCTTCCTGCCACTGCACGGCCCCACCGGTACGCTTGTACACAACCACGTGCCGCACTGCTTCGCAGCCGCCCATGGCCAGCGCCTCGTCGACCGCCGCCTTCAGGGGGATGGCCTTGCCGCCGCGCACCTGTTCATCGGCGGTAATGACGAGCGTGGCGCCAACGTCTACCGCACGTTCCTGCAAGCTTTTCGATGAAAAGCCGCCAAAAACCACCGAATGGATGATGCCCAGCCGCGCGCAGGCTTGCATGGCCACCACTGCCTCGATGGACATGGGCATATAAATAATGGCGCGCTCGCCCGTCTTGTGCCCCAGGGCCTTCAAGCCGTTGGCGAACTCGCACACCCGAGCATGCAGCGCTTTATAGGTCACCGTCATGACCTTGCCATCGTCCGATTCGAAAATAAGCGCCGTTTTATTGGCGGTTGGGGTGTTCAGGTGTTTGTCCAGGCAGTTTGCCGAGACATTCAGTTGACCATCACCAAACCAACGATAGAACGGCGCTTCGGACTCATCCAGCACCTTGGTGTAAGGCTTTTGCCAGACCAGGTTTTCGCGTGCCAGGCGGTCCCAGAAGGCATCGGGCGATTTGCGCGCCTCGTCGCATAGTGCCTCATACGCTTGCATGCCCGATATGGCCGCGCCTTCGACCAGGTTTTGAAACGGCTGAAAAACCCGATTCTCTATTAGTACGGATTCTATTTCGGTTGACATCTGATGGCTCCTTTTTAAAGTATGTTGTCGGTTTTTTGATCCACCGTAGCGCGCCAGGCTTACATCATGCTGACAAGGCTCGGAAAAACCGGACAATTTTTGTCACAGGGCGGCAGCTTGGGGTTTACCCATAGTATCGCGCACGCGGGCGCCACGATCAAAATCCAGCCTTGTCAATACGGCTAATCCCACCAGGAAGAACAGACCCGTAAACAGCAAGGCCAGGCGATGATTGCCACCGGTTGTCCAGGTCACGATGCCATAGCACAAGGGCCCGACCACCGCCGCGAGCTGGGTGGCGAAGGTCCACAGTGCATAGAACTCTGCCAGACGCTGCCCAGGGGCCAGCGCACCGACCATTGCACGCCCCGCACTTTGGCTGGTGCCCATGCACAAGCCCGCCACGGTCGCCGCGAGCCAGAATACCCAGGGCTGCACGGCCACATAAGCCAGCCCTATCATTACCATCCAGCCGATCAGGGTGACGGCCAGCGCCGGCTTGTGTCCGACGCGGTCCTGCACATAGCCGAACAGGAAGGCACCTGCGGCAGCGGCAATATTGACCGTGAAGACCAGCATCATGGTCTGGGCCATCGTGAAGCCCATCGCCTCCGTGGCATAGACGGCTGACAGCGTAATGACGACAGAAATGCCGGCATGATAGAAAGCGCCGCACACAAGCAATGTGCGAAAGTCAGTATAGGAGTGGCCGGTTTCCTTCCAGGCTGCATGCAACCGGGCGAACATGCCCTGCGCCGGTGCCCGGCTGGCCGGCGTGCGCTCGCGCAGAAAAAGGAATGAGGGAATGGCAGCCACGGCAAACAGGACAGCCGTCAACACCATCACATTAGGCACGTACTGGCTTGCTGTTTGGCCGGCGTCGCTGGCCCACGATACCAGCGCCAGCGACAAGCCCAGGGTCAGCATGCCGCCAAAATATCCGAAGCTCCAGCCCCAGCCCGACACACGACCCAGCGCGGTGGGCTTGGCGATCTCGGGTAAAAATGCCGCAATAATGGATTCGCCAACGCAGTAGCAATAATTGGACAAGGCCAGCGCAAACAGACCCCAGGCGATGTCTCCCGGCCCAGTGAAGGCCAGCAGCAGGGTGGCGAGCACACATCCCACCGTGCTGGTGAACAGCAAGCGGCGTTTACCCGCCCTGGCATCCGCGCGGGCGCCCAGCGTGGGCATCGTCAACATCACAAGTAAATAAGACAGCGACAAGGCCCCGGTAAAGGCCAGGGTGCCCCAATCTTTGCCGGCCGCCACCACCCCGACGAAGTAGGCGCTGAATACCGTGGTGAGGACGACCGTGGTGTAGCCCGAATTGGCAAAGTCGTACATGGCCCATGCCCAGACCTCACGACGGGTAACCCCCGAGTTGAGCGCGGAGCGCAAAACGCGCCCTTCTGGGGCGCGTTCATCCTGCGGGGCGTCCGATGCTTGGGTCGGACGGTGGTTCATGCTTGCAGCGCGGCAATTCCGGCGCGGGCGATGTCGACGTCTTCATTGGACTTCACCCCGGATACGCCCACGGCGCCCACGACCTGACCCTCCACAATAATGGGTACGCCGCCTTCCAGCATGCCATCCAGGCCGGGCGCAGACAAAAATGCCGTGCGGCCCTGATTGATGATGTCTTCATAGGATTTGGTTTCGCGCTGCCCCAAGGCTGCGGACCTTGCCTTGGCCGGAGAAATCTGCGCCGAAATCGGTGCAGCGCCATCCAGCCGCGTCAGCCCAAGCAGATGTCCACCGTCATCGACCACCGAAATGGTCACGGCCCATTGATGCGTGACAGCATGCTGCGCAGCGGCAGCCAGGATGGCTTGCACGTCGGTAAGGCTTAATACGGGTTTGCTTTTCATGTCTTCCCTGTGGATTTAATTATGGCATTGCGAACGGCCGTAAGGCCTTGCGCCCTATAGACTAGCCCGTACACCCTATTGCCGTAAAGTCGGAATTTTGGCAAAACGGCTTTACGTACCTGGTTCGATTCGTTAAACTTGCCCGCATTCTTCATGTTCCGCCTATCCTAATGCCGCCGCACCGACTATCCCCGTACTTGACCACTGACCTCTTACTTCGCGGCGTAAAAACCCTTCTTGTCGCCTCGGCGCTGGTGCTTGCCGGTTGCGCCGCCAATGACAATCAGCAGCAATACGCGCAAAGCAGTGCAGAAAGACTGGAGCGCGACCGCTACCTGGCGCAAACCCAAGCCGACCCTCTGGGCGCTTACCTAAACAATCGCGAACGCCAGTACGCCACTTCCGAGCCACAGCAAACGGCCAAGACATTCGCCAGCACGGCGCTCACCATGCTGGGTATCAAATATCGCTATGGCGGCGAAACGCCCAACACCGGGTTCGATTGCAGCGGACTGGTGGCCTATGCCGCCGAGAAATCGCTGGGCTTGAAATTGCCGCGTCAGTCATCCCAAATGGCGCGTGAAGGCATTTCGGTCAAATCCAGCGAGCTGCGCAAGGGCGACCTGGTGTTCTTCAACACGCGCGGCCATCGCAATTCGCATGTGGGCATTTATCTGGGCGACAGCAAATTCGTCCATGCGCCCCGCAAGGGCGCGGTCGTCCGAATCGAAAGCATGGATGTCGCCTACTGGAAGAAGCGCTATAACGGCGCTCGCCGCTTGGCCGCTACCACCTCGCGCTCATTGGCCGCCAACGGGCAAGCTTCACAGTAACCACACTGGTTCAAAGCCTGTTTCATGCTGCACACCGAGCGGCGGCATGCCAGAACCCGTATGCCGGCGCGTTGCGCAGCGGCACGAAAAGTCTTCATCACGTTGTGGCCCAGAAAATCCGTAAGCAGGATCAATAGCTCGGTGCCCGAAGGTAGCTGCAAGGTCTTCTTTTGATGCGAGGGATCGCGACCACTGATGTGGTGGCGGATGGCAATATTGTGCCCTTTTAGCAAGTCCGGAATATTACCCAGGCGATCCGCCCCGACGACTACTGCGCTGACTACGTGAGACATGTTGAATGCTCCGAAATGACGATGTCCGGTAACGATAATCATTCTTATTAGCATTGTCAATAAAAATGGGAATCGTTGCCTGTCACAGCCGGAGCATTACCGATCAGCCCGCCTTGGGTGTCTTGTCGATGGCCTCTTGCACCACTTCGCGAGTCAGCTCGGGCGCCATCATTTCCAGCAGCACGTAGACGTAGTCCCGCAGGAACACGCCCGACTTCACTGCAACGCGGGTGGTATGCGTGCCGAACAGGTGGCCTGCGGGCAAACCGACGAGCCCTTTATCGCGGCGCGGGTCAAAGGCCATGCCGGCGATAATGCCGATGCCCAGGCCCACGTCCACATAGGTCTTGATAACGTCGGCGTCGATGGCCTCAAGGACGATGTCCGGCGTGATGTCGGCAGCGGCGAACACCTCGTCTATGCTGCGCCGGCCCGAAAAGGCCCTGTCGTAGGTAACGATGGGATACTCGGCCAGCTGTTTGAGCGATATGTCGCGGGCCTCGCTCGAGCGCAGTTCGGCCAATGGGTGATCAGGCCGCACCACGATGGTGTGCTCCCATGAATACAAGGGCAAGGCGGCAAGGCCGGGCGTCTGAGCCAGGGTCTCAGTGGCAATCGCCACATCGGCCTGTTCGTGCAGCAGCATGCGGGCCAGGTGCGGCGGGTTGCCTTCAGCCAGCGACAGCCTTACCTTGGGAAAGCGCTCGCGAAAAGCCGGAATGACCTTGGGAAGAATATAACGAGCCTGAGCGTGGGTGCACCCTATGGTCAGGCCACCCTCATCGCGGCGGGCGAACTCGTCGCTGACCTTCTTCAGGTTGTCCACTTCCCGCATGATGCGGTCGATGACCTCAGCAACGACCAGTCCTGGCTTGGTCAAGCCTTTGATCCGCTTGCCGTGACGCTCGAAGATTTTCACCCCCAACTCGTCTTCAAACTCGATAATGGCCTTTGACACGCCCGGTTGAGAGGTGAACAGGGTGCGAGCCGCTTCGGTCAGGTTGAAGTTGCGCCGTATCGTTTCGCGAACGAAACGGAATTGCTGGAGGTTCATAAAAAAATAGCCCTATAGGAAGGGCTATTATATGTAATAAGAAACCTGAAATATATTGTTATTGGTTATAAGCTTACTTCATCGATATGGTCGTATTGACGCCCGATGCGTGAGCCACCCACCTTGCCGTAACGGTTTTGGTCTGAGTCCAGAAGTGCACCGCCTGCTTGCCATTTGGACCCAGGTCGCCCAGCTTGGATCCGCGCGAACCGGTAAAGCTGAACCATGCAACCGGAACCGGGATGGGTATGTTGATACCGATCTGCCCCACGTCGATATGATTCTGGAAGTACCGCGCCGCGCCGCCATCTTGTGTAAAGACCGCCACGCCGTTGCCGTTGGGATTATTGTTGATGAACTGCACGGCCTCTTCCAGCGTGTCGACACCGACCACGCAAAGCACTGGCCCGAATATTTCTTCCTGGTAGATTGCCATGTCGGCTTTCACGCCGTTGAATATCGTAGGACCCACGAAATTGCCCTTTTCGTAGCCTGGCACATTCAGCTTTCGTCCATCAAGCACCAGTTCGGCGCCTTCCTTGGTGCCCTGTTCGATCAGACCTTCCACCCGCTTCTTGGCATTGGGCGATACCAGCGGCCCCAGGTCCGCGTCGCGGTCCGAGCCGATGCTGACCTTGAGCTTCTTGGCGCGCTCGACGAAGTCCGGCAGCCAGTCGCGAGCTTCGCCAACCAGCACGGCCACAGAAGTGGCCATGCAGCGCTGGCCCGCCGCGCCAAAAGCGGCCCCCACTAATTGATTAAGCGCCACCTCGCGATCAGCATCGGGCAAGATCACGCAATGGTTCTTGGCACCCATCATGGCCTGGCAGCGCTTGCCGGCGTTCGAGGCGCGCCGATAGATCTCGGTGCCCACGTGCGTGGAGCCGATAAAGGAGACAGCCTTGATATCGGGATGGTCGCACAAGCCGTTGGCGGTGTCCGGCCCGCCATGCACGACGTTGAGCACGCCTGGCGGCAAGCCCGCCTCCAGGGCCAGCTTTGCCAGCATCAGTGAAGAGCTGGGGTCTTGCTCGGAAGGCTTAAGGATGAAGGTATTGCCTGCCGTGATGGCCATGGGGAACATGAAGCAGGGCAACATGATGGGGAAGTTGAACGCCGTAATGCCGGCGCATACGCCCAGCGGCTGAATCAGTGTGTATACGTCGATACCTGTGGCGGCATTCTCGGCGTATTCGCCCAATTGCAACGAGGCCATCGCGCAAGCATGCTCGATGACCTCCAGGCCGCGATGCACTTCGCCTTCGGCGTCGGGCAAGGTCTTGCCATGTTCCAGCGAGATCGATTTCGCCAAGGCCTCGACATTGTCGCGCACCAGTTTTTGCAAGTTAAGCATCACGCGGGTGCGCGTCGCCTGGCTGGTATTGCGCCAGGTCTGGAAAGCTTCCTTGGAATTGGCGACCGCCTGTTCCAGCTCTTGTTGGGTCGCAAAAGGAACTTGCGCGACCACCTCCTGGGTGGCGGGATTCACGACATCGCGCCATTCGGTGGTTTTGGACTGCACAAGCTCGCCGCCGATCAGCAGCGGGATACGGGGAACTGCACTCATTAAGGTCTCCTTGGCGCATTCATGATGCGTAATGAATCAACTTTTCTTCACCAGCGGGCAGCTTGACTTGGCCAGCGGCTGAAAGGCTTCCTGGGCGGGTATGGTCGCCACCAGCTTGGACAGGTCCCATTCGCTGGACGACTCGGCCGGCGTTTTCACTTCATATAAATACATGTCGTGTATGACACGTCCGTCCGGCCGGATCGACGCGTTGCGCATGACGGCATCGTCGATGGGGATTTCGCGCATCTTTGCCGCAACCACATCGCCTTCGGTAGACTGCGTTGCCGCGACTGCCTTGAGATAATGCAAGACACTGGAATACACGCCGGCGTGGGTCATGGTCGGTTTCAAGCCATCGAAGGCCTGGGCATAACGATCCGACCAGGCGCGTGTGTCGTCATCGAAATCCCAATAGAAGCCATCGACGTAAGTCAGGCCCTGCGCATTCTCCAGGCCCAGCGCGCGCAAGTCGGACAGGAATATCAGCAAGGACGCCAGACGCTGTCCGCCTTCAACGATGCCGAATTCCCTCGCCTGCTTGATGGCGTTCACGACGTCGGCGCCGCTGTTGGCAAAGGCCACGACGTCGGCCTTCGAACTTTGTGCCTGCAACAGGTAGGAAGCGAAGTCAGGCACGTTAAGCGGATGCAGTACCGAGCCCACCACCGTGCCGCCCAGCGCCTTGACCATGTCTTCCGAGCCCTTCTGCAGCGAATGGCCGAAAGCGTAGTCAACGGTGATGAAGAACCATGACTTGCCGCCCTTATCGATCATGGCTTTGACGCCACCCACCGATTGGGAATACACATCGAACATCCAGTGGAACCCCACAGGCGAGCAGGCATCGTTGGTCAAGCCCGTGGTTGCCGGGCCCGAGAACATGACCACTTTGTTTTTCTCTTTGGCGATGCCTTGCACCGCCAGGGCCACGGCAGAATTGGTCAAGTCGGCAATAGCGGTCACGCCGTCACGGTCAAACCATTCGCGCGCCTTGGCGGCACCCACATCGGCCTTGTTCTGGTTGTCGGCCGACACCACTTGGATATCCATGCCCTTGCATTCAGCTGCCAGGCAGTCTTCTATGGCAAGCTTGGCGGCGGCCACGGATCCGGCCCCCCCCATGGACGCATAGGTGCCGGACATGTCGGTCAGTATGCCGATCTTCACCGGCGGCGCTTCGGCATATGCAGATCCGGCAAGCGCACAACACAAGCCCGCCGCCAGGAACGTCGCAAATTTTTTCATGCTGGTCTCCGTTGTCTTATGGTTTTGGGTGCGGCGAGGCACGTCTTCGGTGTGCTTCGGGGCACTGAAGGGCGGCTTGTGTCAGCCGCTTTCCCGAGTGTAGTTGTGTAAAAAACTTATTTCCACGAGAATATTTGCACATTCAATGCTAATTAATGCACAACGGATTTCATGCTCGATTGGGACGGACTGCGCTATTTTCTGGAAGTGGCCCGCACGCAGCGTGTCAGCGCGGCGGCGCAGCGCCTGGGCGTGCAGCACACCACCGTATCGCGCCGCATCCGTGCGCTCGAGCGCGACCTGGACACTGTGCTGTTCGACAAATCCAAGTCCACCGGCTTTACGCTAACCGAGGAAGGCGTGCGTTTCTTTACGTATGCCGAGCAGATGGAAGGCACATTGATCACGGCGCAAGAGGCGGTGTCGGGCCAATCGCGGACGCTATCCGGCCACTTGCGGGTGGGTTGCACGGAAGGCTTCGGTAATTACGTGCTGGCGCCACTGATGACAGACTTCCAGCGGCGCTACCCCGCCATCACGCTGGACATCATGCCGGTGCCCCGGTTCATCAGTCTGTCCAAACGCGAAGCCGACATTGCCATTTCACTGGAACGCCCGCAGCGCGGGCCCTATCTGTGTACCAAGCTGCACGACTACGCATTGAAGCTGTACGGCAGCAAGGCCTATCTGGATGCCGCGCCCGCCATCAAAACGCCGGAAGACCTGGCCGCGCATAGTTTCATTGGTTACGTGGAGGAACTGCTGTTCAGCGATAGGCTGCGCTATCTGGAAGATATCGTGGCAACCCAGCGCGTGATCTTCAAAAGCACCAGCGTCATTGCGCAATATCATGCCGCACTGCAAGGGCAATCGCTGGCCATCCTGCCCTGCTTCATCGCTGCCCAGGATCCGCGCCTGCAAGTGGTGCTGGACGATCATGTCGAAGTGACGCGCAGCTTCTGGATGTATTGCCATGAAGACCTGCGCTATTCCAATCGTGTGATGGCGCTATGGGACTTCCTGAAGAAATCGGTGCAGCTGAACCAGCCGCTGCTGTACGGGCAGGCCGGCACGCTGCAATACCTGCCCCGCGACAGCGGCTAGGGACCAGTCGCGGTGGCGACGTTCTGCGCAGATCGTCGCGGCGCCTTGACCCGTAACTTGCGCCACATCATATAGACCATCAGCGCGGTAAATGCGGCATGGACCAGCCAGATCCCTATGCCGAAACTGAGCTGGCCGTTGCCTATCCAGCCGCGCGACAGGTTGATCAAGTTCATGTACAGCAGGCCCACCAAGCCAGCGATCAGGAAGTCGCCAGAGCGACCCAGCCGTGGGTTGACGGCTCCCAGGGGGATGGCAAGCAAGGCCAGGTTGAGCGCAGCCAGAGGCAGCGCCAGACGCCACATGATCTGCGAGCGGGCGGTATCGTTGTCGTCCAGAAGCAGCTGCGCGGTGGGCCTGGCCTTGATTTCGCTCTCGGCCAGTGCCCGGACGGCGTCTATCGAGCCCGCTTCCGCCTTGCTTTCGAGTCGAAAGCCATAGCGCTCGAAATCAATCAGGCGAAAATCAGCCTTGCCCGGCTGCAGATCGTAGCGGTGCCCTTCACTGAGCACCAGGAAGCGATCACCGTTCTCTTCGGTCTGGATGCGCGCGCTTTGCGCGGTAATGACGCTAAGCCATTCTTCATCGATGACCCGAGCGATCACATTACCCATTTCTTCGCCGGGCCGGGTAGGCTCCTCGGCAAAAAACACACGGTCGCCGCCTTCAGTCTCGATAAACTGGCCGGCTGTCACCTTGGACAAATCGGAGCGCTGCTCATAGCGTTGCCGATACTCGCTGATCTGGCGATAGGCCCAGGGGGATGCCAGCAGCGTCAGCACGGCAATGATCAGGGCCACGGGCACGGCGCAGCGCAACACCGGGCCGACCCAATCCTTCAAGGACAGGCCGCTGGCGAACCACACGACCATCTCGGATTCCCTGAAGTTTCGCGTGATGGTGGTAAGCACCGCAATAAAGAGTGATACCGACAAAATGACGGGCAAGGCCGTGATGCTGGAAAAGGTCGCCAGACCAAAGACGACGTCCGCGCCTATCGAACCGTTCGCCGCTTCTCCGAGCAGTCGCACCAGCAGCACACTGAGCCAAACAACAAGCAGGGTGGAGAACACCACGCCAGCATGGCTCAGGATTTCGGATACGACGGAACGCTTGAATAGTGACATGAGAGAATATGCGGGATAATCATAAGCATCTTTTGGACACTCTTGGGAACTCGAATGGAATTTAGCACACAGACCACTGCTTCCTTGCACCAGATCAAGACCGCCGCCCTGGCCGTTGGTGTTTTCACGGACGGCGTGCTCAGCCCCGCCGCCGACGTCATCGACCGCGCTGGAGCGGGCGCCTTGCGCGCCGTCACCAAGACGGAGTTCAAAGGCAAGAGCAATACCCACGCCGTGCTGCGCGATATTCCGGGTGTGTCTGCTGCAAGAATCGTATTGGTGGGACTGGGCAAGCAAGAAAACTACAACGCCACGGCACATGGCAGCGCCGAACTGGTCTTCGCCCAATACTGCGCCGCTGCCGGCCTGACCGAAGGCGTTTCCACGCTGGCATCCATCGAATGCCCCGATACTACCCTACGCACACGCGCCCGTGCAGCCGCATCGGCCGGCACCCGTGCCGGCTACCATTACGATGCCACCTTGGGCAAGAGCCGTGAAGCCGGCCCACGCCTGCGCAAGATCGCCATCTGGACCGCCCGCGGGCAGGCCGCCGAAGCCCAGCAAGGTCTGTCCGAAGGCCAGGCTCTGGGCGAAGGGATCAACCTGGCCCGCATGCTGGGCGACCTTCCCCCCAATGTCTGCACACCCAGCTATCTGGGCAAAACCGCCAAGCAACTGGCCAAGCAATTCACGACCCTGAAGGCCGAAGTCCTAGAGCGCAAGCAACTCGAGGCGCTCAATATGGGCTCCTTTCTGTCAGTTGCACGCGGCTCCTACGAGCCCCCCGCCTTCATCGTCCTGAAGCACACCCCAGCCGGCCGCCGGCCGGCAGCCAAGGATCGCAAGGCGCCTATCGTGCTGGTGGGCAAAGGCATCACCTTCGATTCGGGCGGCATTTCGATCAAGCCGGCCGCCAATATGGACGAGATGAAGTACGACATGTGCGGTGCCGCCAGTGTACTGGGCACCTTGCGCGCGGTCGCCCAACTGGAACTTAACCGCGAAGTCATCGGCATTATCCCCGCTTGCGAAAATCTGCCCAGCGGCCGGGCCAACAAG
The DNA here is from genome assembly GCF_004022565.1 of Pollutimonas thiosulfatoxidans. NCBI lineage: Bacteria > Pseudomonadati > Pseudomonadota > Betaproteobacteria > Burkholderiales > Alcaligenaceae > Pollutimonas > Pollutimonas thiosulfatoxidans. Next base: position 507,810 of record NZ_CP022987.1, on the reverse strand, counting down.
CCCGGCGACGTCGTCACCAGTATGTCGGGCCTCACGATCGAGATCCTGAATACCGACGCCGAAGGCCGCCTGGTGCTGTGCGACGCGCTCACCTATGCCGAGCGCTTCAAGCCCGCAGCGGTCATCGACATCGCCACCCTGACGGGTGCCTGCGTGGTGGCGCTGGGCAATGTCAATTCGGGCTTATTCAGCAAAGACGACGACTTGGCCGACAGCCTGCTGCGTGCCGGCCGGGCGGCTGCCGATCCTGCATGGCGCCTGCCCCTGGACGACGCCTATCAAGAGCAACTGCGGTCCAACTTCGCCGACATCGCCAATATAGGCGGCCCGCCTGCCGGCGCCGTTACGGCGGCGTGCTTCCTGTCGCGCTTCACCAGCAGCTATCCATGGGCCCACCTGGATATCGCCGGAACAGCGTGGCGCGGCGGCAAAGAGAAAGGCGCATCGGGCCGACCGGTCCCGCTCCTGGTCCATTACCTGATCGAGCAGGCAAACTAAGCCAGCCGCATGGTACGCATCGACTTTGCCTTCGGCGCGCCAGACCGCTTGCGGATGGCCTGCCAAGTAGTGCGCAAGCACTACCTGGCAGGCCGCCCACTGGTCGTCTATACGCAAGATGCGCAAGAGCTTGCCCGCTTTGATCGCCTGTTATGGAGTTTCGAGCCCACAGCCTTCATCCCGCATGTCCTTGCCGGCGACCCGCTGGCAGCAGAAAGCGCCGTAACGCTTACCAGCAGCCTGCCAACGGAACTGCCGGGCGGTGGTGCTACCGGCCTGCCTCCATGGCTAATCAATCTCGATGCCGGTTGCCCTCCCACTGCTGAAGGCTATGAACGCATTCTCGAAATCGTCTCGGACCGCGATGACGACAAACAAGCCGCCCGAGAGCGCTGGCGCCAGTATCAATCGGCCGGCCACACGCTTAATGCCCACGATGTTTCCGGACGCGCCGCCGGTTCTGCCGATTCGGCCCGCCCTTCCCGGTAAATGCCGGCACTATGCGTGGTAATACTTGCGCATTCAGCAATTTGTCAGTTAATCTTTAGCGCTACAAGGAACTCAGGGCTACACTGAGGGTCGTAGTACAGCATACTGATAAATCATTAAAGGAACTCACCATGAACGATTTTCGCGAACAGGTAGCCACTCGCGGCTACACCGGCAGTACGTCCGAAATCGTACGCAACCGTGTCACGCGCAACACCTACTGGCTGCTGGCGCTCTCACTGATACCGACGGTGTTCGGTGCGATGGTGGGCCTTAGCTCCGGCGTCAACCAGTTCATGGCGGCCAGCCCCGGTACCAGCGTCATTGTTTTCCTGGTCGGCGCTTTTGGCCTCATGTATCTTATTGAGCGCAACAAGAACAACTCCATGGGCGTCGCCCTGCTGCTTGCCTTCACCTTCTTCATGGGTGTCATGCTGTCGCGGCTGCTGGGCCACGTGCTGGGCATGGGTAATGGCGCGCAACTGATCATGCTGGCCTTTGGTGGCACGGCCGTGGTGTTTGGCACCATGGCTACGGTGGCTTCCACCAGCAAGCGCGACTTCTCGGGCATGCAGAAGTTCCTGTTCATTGGCGTCATCATGCTGATCGTGGCGTCGGTGGCCAACATCTTCCTGCAATTGTCGGCCCTGGTCCTGACAGTATCAGTGCTGGCCATCGGCATCTTCTCGGCGCTGCTGCTGGTCGATCTGCAACGGGTGATCCGCGGCGGCGAAACCAACTACATCAGCGCCACGCTGGCCATCTACCTGGATGTCTACAACATCTTTGCCAACCTGCTGATGCTGCTGGGCATATTCGGCGGTAGTCGCGAATAACCACCAGCCGGGCAGCCGCTCCCTCGCGGTTGACACTGGCGGGCACAAAAAAACCGGCAAGACGTCCAGTCTTGCCGGTTTTTTTATACGGCATACCCGCTAAGCCGATTCAGCCTGAACAGGCGCTCACGACGCAAGATCACGTCTACCGGGTCCGGCACGCCGCCCGGCGCCACCACATCGTCCGGCAGGCTGCGTAGCAGGGTGGACATTTCGTCGGGAAATTGCTGTTGACAGTGCAGGAAGAATTGGTCCGGATCCAGCAACTGCAGATTCAGGCCGCGCAACTCACTGCGGTTGAAATCCCGGATATTACGGGTCAGTACGGCGACACTGTCCTGCGCGCAGCGAGCCTTCAGCACGCGTGCCGCAGCAATCACATGCCAGTCTTTTGGGTCGCTACGCTGCAAGCCGTTCTTGAAGGCCGTGACATCCCCGCAATCGGCCGCCGGAAACGCCTGCTGAAGCTCGCGCCACTGCGCCCGGATGTCGTCGTCGGACACCTTCCATAAACGCGCGGCATTCCGGCACCACTCATCGCCAATGACCGAACTCCAGGCCACCCGGAAGCAGCCCTCGGTGGCAAGGCGCAACAGCATGCGGCGCAACACATTGGAGATCAGGACACAGGTGTCCAGAACGACGACGTCGGGAAGAGAATTCAATAGCGTTGCAGCTCCATCAGCACCTTACGCGTCTGCAAGGGGCGGCCCAGCAAGGCGTTCAGACGCTCTCGCAAGGACTGGCGCAAGGCCGGCTCTCCCTGGGGATCATCGAAATCAGGCATGTCATCCCCCAGGCCATAGCCGGTCTCGTTCAGCAGTATCCACTCGAAGCGCCGCAAGGCACTGGCGGCAGATTGCTGGAATGCCAGTTGTTGCAGCGCTGCGTCATAGGCGTCGTACAGGACCGGGTGAGGATCTTCGCGGGCCAGCAGCCGCAGCAACAGTTCATTCATGTACCACGCCGACATCAGCGCCCGACCGCCCAAAGGCCGGATGCCGGCGCATTCGGCTCGCGTCAGGGTGCGTACTTCGTTGGCCCCGCTCCAGGACAGGCTAAGCGGCTGAAAGGCGGACAATACGGGGCGCAAGACCGAGTACGGCCTTTTGGCGCCCTTGGCGACCAGCGCCACATTGCCGTGATGGCGCGTAAAGACCTGGATGATCAGCGAGGTTTCCCGCCATGGAGCCGAATGCAGCAGGTAGCCGGCCGCATCCTGGACGCGTTGCGTCCGTCTACTCATATCCCAATTCGCGCAGAGCGCTTTCGCGATCCGACCAGCCCTTGCGCACCTTGATGTACACCTCCAGGTGCACGGGCTTCTCGAGCAACTTGATCATGTCCTGGCGGGCCTCGGAAGCGATGCGTTTCATGTGCCCGCCGCCGGCGCCCAGCAAAATGGGCCGGTGCGTATCGCGTTCGACCACCACGCAGGCCGCGACGCGTGCGCCGGTATCGTCCTCTTCCCATTCCTCGATGACGACGGTGCAGCCGTAAGGCAGTTCGTCCCCCACCAGGCGAAAGATTTTCTCGCGTATCAGTTCGGCCACGATAAAACGCATGGGCCGGTCGGTGAGTGTGTCGGCTTCGAACATCGGTTCGCCTTCGGGCAGGCGCGTGGCGATCTCCTGCAACAGGTTCTCCAGCTGGACGCCGCGCAAAGCGCTGACCGGCACCACGGCAGAGTACGGATGGAGCGCCATGATCTTGCTGACATAGGCAAACATGTCGTTCTTGCTTTTCACCGCGTCGACCTTGTTGACCACCAATATGGTCTTGCCGTCTGCGGGCAACAGAGGCAGCAGTTGCGCGTCGCCGGCCGACCACTTGCCCGCCTCGACCACATGCACGACGACATCGACTTGCGCGAGCGCCTGGGTGACGACGCGATTCATCATGCGGTTCATGGCGCCGCCATGACGCGTCTGGAATCCGGGCGTATCGACAAAAACGAATTGTTCATGTTCGCGCGTCAGGACACCGTGTATCCGGTGGCGGGTCGTTTGTGCCTTGCGTGAAACGATGGAGATCTTGCTGCCGATCAGGGCATTGGCAAGCGTGGACTTGCCGACGTTGGGTCGGCCCACAATGGCGACGAAGCCACAACGAAAGGGATTGCTCATTTGGTCTCCTGGGACACGGCCACCGGCAAGGACAACTGCGCCGACTTGCGTGCGCGCGAACGACCTGAGCCTTTGGCTGGTGTCAGGGCATCGATGGCGGCAATCGCCAACTGCGCAGCCGACTGTTCGGCTGCGCGTCGGCTGGAGCCGCCGGCAGACACCTTGATGTCGAGCTTGGGTATCTGGCACTCCACCTCGAACATCTGATTATGCGCCGCGCCATGGGTGGCGACAACGGTGTAGAGCGGAAGATCCAGTTTGCGGGCTTGCAGGAGTTCCTGCAGCAGCGTCTTGGGATCTTTGCCCAGCGTTTTGGGGTCAACATTGACCAGTATCGATTCGTATTGCCGGGCGATGACCTTGCGGGCCGCGTCGAACCCGCCATCAAGGAAGACGGCGGCGAACAAAGCCTCGAGCGCATCGGCCAGAATGGACGGTCGACGGAAGCCGCCGCTTTTCAGCTCGCCCTCGCCCAGTCGCAAATACTGCGACAAGGACAAGCGCGTGGCGATATCGGCAAGCGAAGCCTGCTTGACCAGGCTGGCGCGCAAACGCGACAGGTCGCCTTCGTCTATCTTGGTAAAGCGCTCGAACAACAGCGAGGCGACCACGAAATTAAGCACCGAGTCGCCCAGAAACTCCAGGCGCTCGTTATGCTTGGCGCTATGGCTGCGATGAGTCAGCGCCTGTTCAAGCAAAGAGGCGTCGCTGAACTCGTGGCCCAGCGCAGCCTGTAAGGACGCCAGTCCGGCCATTAGCGGAAACCACCTATGCGGCTGGGTTCCCGGAAGTTCATCCAGATGAAGAACGCCCGTCCGACGATGTACTCATCCGGAACAAAACCCCAATAGCGGCTGTCGAGGCTGTTGTCGCGGTTATCGCCCATCATGAAATAATGCCCGGGCGGAACCGTGCAGCGCACGCCGTTGCTCAGGTATTCGCAATTCTCGCGATAGGGGAAATCGGTAATAGGCATGTAGCCTTGCGGTGCTTGCTTGTTGAGCAGTATGCGGTGTTCGACCTTGCCCAGTTTTTCAGTGTACCGGCCCACATAGGCGGAACGGTCAGGCTCGAAAAAGTCGCCATCGCGTGCCGTGGGGACCGGCTGGTCGTTTATCGTAAGCGACTTGTTGCGGTATTGCACGACATCGCCCGGTAGACCCACCACGCGCTTGATATAGTCGACATCCGGATCTACCGGATAGCGAAACACCATGACGTCGCCACGACGTGGCGATCCTATCTCGACGATCTTCTTGTCGAGCACCGGCAGCCTGATGCCATACTGAAATTTATTGACCAGGATCAGGTCGCCGTTTTGCAAGGTGGGCAGCATGGATCCCGAGGGAATCCGAAACGGCTCGACAATGAAAGAGCGCAGCGCAAAAACAAACAAGATGACCGGAAAAAAGCTGACGCAATACTCTATCCACCACGGCGCCTTATTGGCCTTGTCGTAAGCTTGCTGGCGCAGGCGCTGAGCCTCGGGCGGCGCCATCCCGACGGTGATGTGCTCGGTAGCCGCCATCGCGGTGACGCCAGCGGCGCGACGGCGGGCACGCAGATGGAAAAAATCCAGAAACCACACTATGCCAGTCAACAACAGCAGCAAAAATAGAATCAGAGCGAAATCCCAGCTCATACCCGGCACACCTTCTTGTTTTTCAAGTTATTTGTCCTCGACCTGCAGAATCGCCAGGAAAGCTTCCTGAGGAATCTCTACGTTGCCGACCTGCTTCATTCGTTTCTTGCCGGCCTTCTGCTTCTCCAGCAATTTCTTCTTGCGCGAAATATCACCACCATAGCACTTGGCCAGTACGTTCTTGCGCAGGGCCTTCACGTTCTCGCGGGCGACCACTTCGGCGCCTATGGCGGCCTGGATGGCAATATCGAACATCTGCCGGGGAATCAGACTACGCATCTTGGAGACCACTTCGCGGCCCCGATAGCGGGCGTTACTGCGGTGCACCATCATGGATAACGCATCGACACGATCTCCATTGATGACCAGGTCCACACGCACCACGTCGGCAGCGGCGTACTCCTTGAAGTCGTAATCCATGGAAGCATAGCCGCGTGAGACCGACTTGAGCTTGTCGAAAAAGTCGAGCACGATCTCGGCCAAAGGCATCTCGTACATAAGATGCACCTGGCGACCATGGTACGTCATGTTCAGTTGCACGCCGCGCTTGGCCATGCATAGCGACATCACCGGCCCGACGTATTCTTGGGGCATGAACAGGGTAATTGTCACGATGGGTTCGCGGATTTCGGCGATGTCACCGACTTCGGGCATGCGCGACGGGCTTTCTATCATGGCCACGGTGCCGTCGCGGTGTTGTACTTCGTACACCACGGACGGCGCCGTGGTGATGATGTCCATATCGAATTCGCGTTCGAGGCGTTCCTGCACGATTTCCATGTGCAGCAAGCCCAGAAAGCCGCAGCGAAAGCCAAAACCCAAAGCCTGGGAGACCTCGGGTTCGAACATCAACGATGAATCGTTAAGCTTGAGTTTTTCCAGCGAGTCGCGCAATTGGTCGTATTCGCTGCTTTCGACCGGGTAAAGCCCAGCGAATACCTGCGGCTTGACCTCTTTGAAGCCCGGCAAGGCGGCCGAGGCCGGCTTGCCGGCCAAAGTGACGGTGTCACCGACCTTGGCGTGTTCCAGTTCCTTGATGCCGGCAATCACAAAGCCGACTTCGCCGGCAGACAAATGGCTGCGGTTGACGGATTTTGGCGTAAATACCCCCACCTGTTCGCACAGGTGGGTAAAGCCGGAGGCCATCAATTGGATTTTTTCTTTGGGCTTGAGCACCCCGTTGACGATACGCACCAGCATGACGACGCCGACGTAGTTATCGAACCACGAGTCGATGATGAGCGCCTGCAGCGGTTTGGTGGGATCGCCTACGGGTGCGGGCACCTTGGCCACGATGTCTTCGAGGATATCGTCAATGCCCATACCGGTCTTGGCACTGCATAAGATCGCTTCGGAAGCGTCGATACCGATAACGTCCTCGACCTCCTGGCGAGCGCCTTCGGGGTCGGCAGACGGCAGATCCATCTTGTTCAGCACGGGGATGACTTCCACACCGAGCTCGATCGCCGTATAACAGTTTGCGACGGTCTGGGCTTCGACGCCTTGCGTGGCGTCCACGACCAACAAGGCTCCTTCACAAGCCGACAATGACCGGCTGACCTCGTAAGAGAAGTCCACGTGGCCGGGGGTGTCGATAAGGTTCAGTGCATAAACCTTGCCGTCCCGGGCCTTGTACTCCAAAGCGGCTGTCTGTGCCTTGATGGTAATGCCGCGCTCACGCTCGATATCCATGGAATCAAGAACTTGCATGGACATTTCACGGTCTGCCAAGCCACCGCAGCGATGAATCAGGCGGTCAGCCAGCGTGGATTTGCCATGGTCGATATGAGCAATGATGGAGAAGTTGCGGATGTGATCCATAAACCTGCAGGGTAAAGCCCGATCGGGGATGATGAGCGGGTAATTATAGAGAGGCCGACTAAACAGCCACAAAAAAGGGGACGCCAGAGGGCGCCCCCTTTTGCTTTACCGCATTTTAGCCGTTTCTGGGATTATTTTTCCGGTGTAACCGTTATCCACTGGGACTGATTGCCACGCATCACCAGAAGCGCCGCCGCCCGCGAAGTGCTCAGGCCGGAAACAACCTTGGCGTACTGCTCGGGGCTGGTGATGTCGACATCGTTGATGGTAACGATGATGTCGCCCTCGGCCAACCCTGCCGTAGCGGCCGGACCTTCGGCTTGTGTGACCTGTACGCCGCCACGGATATTCAGCTTGTCGCGCTGGGCGCTGCTGACTTCGGTAACCTTGAGGCCCAAAGCATCGACCGGCGTGGCAGCGGGTGGCTCGGCGGTCGGACTTGCCGTTTCGCTGTCCGGCGACGGCATTTCGCCCACCGTAACTTTCAGCGTAACCGCCTTGCCCTTGCGCCACACCTGCATGTCCACCTTGCCGCCCGGCTTGGTTGCGCCAACGATGCGGGGCAGATCGGTCATGTGCGAGATGTCTTTGCCATCAAACTTGATGATGACGTCGCCGGACCGGATGCCCGCGTCGTCGGCAGGACCGCCCTCTTCTACGTTGCTGACCATGGCGCCCTTGGCCTCTTCCAGGCCGATAGCTTTGGCGACATCTTCCGAGACCGGTGCAATCTGCACGCCGATACGACCGCGCGTAACCTTGCCGTGCGCCTTGAGCTGCTCGACGACCCGCATGACTTCATCGATGGGGATGGCCAGGGAAATACCCATGAAGCCGCCGCTTTGCGAAATGATTTGCGAGTTGACGCCGACGACTTGACCGGCCAGGTTAATAAGCGGCCCGCCCGAGTTGCCGGGGTTCACTGCCACGTCGGTCTGGATGAAGGGCAGGTAGTCGCCCGTATCGCGATTAATGGCGCTGACGATGCCCGATGTGACGGTGGAATCCAGTCCAAACGGCGAACCGATAGCCAATACCCACTGGCCCTTCTTGAGGGTCGTGGAGTCGCCTATAGGCAGGGGCTTGAGGCCATCGGCATCGATCTTGAGCAAGGCCACGTCAGTGCGCGGATCGGTGCCCACGATAGTGGCCTTGTATTCCTTGCCCGAGGTCATGGTCACGAAGATGCCATTGGACTTGGCAACGACGTGGTTGTTGGTCAGTATGTAGCCGTCTTCCGAGATAATAAAACCCGAGCCCACCCCACGTGGCACCGTGCGCTCTTGGGGCGCGGCGTCAGGGGTGTTGCGTTGGCGCGGACCGGGCATGCCCGGCGGCATGAAATCCGGTCCGAAGAACCAGCGGAACATCTCGTAGGGATCGTTGCTGTTGGGTCCCATGGCCGGATTGCGTACCGGCACCGCCTCGGTAGTGCGGATATTGACTACCGAACCTTCGGTGTCGGCGACCACTTGTGTGAAGTCGGGCACGGCCAGCACTGGCACTGGCGTTGATGTCGGCTGCGCGCTGGTCACGGCGCCTATCGTGGTACAAGCCACGAGCAGCGTAGCAGAAGCGCATGCAAGCAGTCGTTTGATTTTTCCGTTGCTGGTGTAAGCAGAAAGCATCATGAAACTCCTGGTTTGAAAATTGAATTATTAGTGGCTGGCCAATGGCACGTATTCGGTGCTCTCGGCGATGTCGCGCAAAGTGCCTGCCGGCACCTCGCCCAGGGTAGTGAGCCAGAATTCTCCGACTCGGGTGCGATAGATATTCATGGCGCCCTTGCTGGCCGCCACGCCGGTGCCTGCGGGCGGGCCGGCAGGGTCGTGCGGCTCGATAAAGATCGAGATGGCGGCCAGGCCGTCGGTGATTACCATCTGGCTGACCGGCCGCCCGGCTTTCATGGGCCGGGACACCTGAGTTACCGGAGCGAAGCCCGGTGGGAAGGGAATGCGCCAGCCTTTTGCTGCAAGATCTATCGGTGTCATGGCGGTTTCGAGTACCCGCCAGTCCTTAAAGTTCCAATTCGAGGCCAACTGGCCAGGCACCACCTTGTCGCCCAGTTGCAAGCTGGTGAAGGAAATTTGATCCACTACCCCCTGATCCAGACTGACGGTCTGGGCCTTCAGCAGCAAATTGGTTTCGGTATCTGCGCACAGGCGATAGCCGTAGCGATGTTCGTCTCGGGGTAGCAACTGTATGACCGTGCACTCGCGGCCAGCGATGCGCCGTTGCGTGGGCTGGATACTTATTTCGTAATGCTCGCCAACGGCGGCGCCATCGCCCAACAGCAACGCCGGGAAGCGATCCATGCGTCGACGCTCGACAACGACCAGCTTCTTTTCCGGTACCAGGAATTGCGTGATGTCGTTATGGCGCAAAAACTCGCGCTGTGGCCCGTCCAGCATCTCGATGCGTTCGCGCTCGCCCGTGCCGTCAACCACATGGGTCACGCGGGATGACACCATGGTGGAGCCGTGTTGGTAGGTATAGACGCCGGCGTAATCCAGTTGACGGGCGGCGGCGTGCATCTTTTTAAGCAAGGCTACGGCAGGCACTGTGCTGTCGTCGGGCGCGTCTGCCGCATAACCTGGCGTGGCGACCGCACAGGCAGTCACCAGCGCCAGAGCGTAATACCATCGACGGTGAGCAAGCAGCTTGCGGGCAGCCCTGCGCATTAGCGAGCGACCTCGAACGATGCCTGGCGCACGGGGTTCATGCCGGCGATTTCGCGATGAGCGTCCAGGTAGTCGTTGAAGCCGGGATCGTCGGCCGCGCTGGCGAGCACTTGGGTGTCTTGCGCCGCAGGAGTTCCGGGAGCCGAAAAGTAAGGCAAGGCGACCCACACTACCGTGGCCACTGCAGCCGCTACAGCCAAGCCGGAAAGGCCGGCGCGCAAGGGCCCGCGGCGGCGCGCAAGGCGCGGCGCGACGATGTGCGGCTCGGCGTCGATAGCCTTGGAGACGCGGGCGTAGAAAAGATCGCTGGGTTTAATGGCCAGATCCTCATTGCGCATGACGTCGCCGATAAGGTGATAGGTGTCCCACACCTGGCGGCCGTAGGGCGAATCAAGCTCTTCCGGCCGCGGTTCGCCCTCTCCGTCTATCCAGGTGGATACGGATGCTTCCCAGGAAGTTTCTTCTTCCTGTTCGACTCTGGCTTGATGGACCGCTTGCATTCCTGGCTCCTTACCAACGACGCTCGGTATCGCTTTCGAGCACAGGCCGCAGTTGGGCGGCGATGGCTTCCCGGGCGCGGAAGATGCGAGAGCGCACCGTACCGATCGGGCAGCCCATGCTCTGGGCGATGTCTTCGTAACTCATACCTTCGATTTCACGCAGCACAATTGCCGTGCGCAGGTCATCGGGCAAACTGTTGATGGCCTTGTTGACGGTTTCGACCACCTGGCGGCTGGCCAGCGTGGATTCGGGGGTGCTGTTGTCAGTTAGGTTATCGATCTGGCTAAAAGTTTCACCGTCTTCGGTTTCTATTGCATTTAGCGTAATGGGACGCCGCCCGCTGGCGGCCTGCCAGTTACGGGCGGTATTGATGGCGATCCGATACAACCATGTATAAAAGGCGCTGTCGCCGCGAAATTGCGGCAAGGCTCGATAGGCCTTGATGAAGGCCTCCTGGGCCACGTCCTCGACCTCGGCCGGGTCACGTATCATTCGCGACAGCAGGCGCATGATTTTGCGCTGATACTTCAGAACCAATAAATCGAACGCGCGCTTGTCGCCACGCTGAACTCGTGCAACCAGTTCGGCATCGACATCGCGTTCGCTCATGAGGCTTCCTTGATATGGGCCCGTCGTGGCAGCGCAAGCTGCCGGGCCACGGCCAGACACAACTGGCGCCACGCCGCCTTCGGGACGGCGGCTTTCCAAATAGTGACCTGTACCGACGACGCCGCTACAGGCGGGTCGTCGCCCAGTCTGAGGGTAAGCCACGCCCATGCTTGCCAGGCATGGGCCAGGTGCAGCACCCGGTCTTGACCGTGGCTGGTGATCATCCAGCACCCGTCAGTGCGCAGTATCAGTGTACCTTGGCCGGGTAAGGGCCGGCCCAGCACGGCGCCCGCCAGATCCGTCCAGTGCGTGCGACGGATGGGCCACTGCCCGGTGGCAGCCACGGGGGGCCTCAGCCTAGAGCCTCCGCACGATCATGGAACCGTTGGTGCCGCCAAATCCGAAGGAGTTGGACAGCGCCACGTCTATCTTCATGTTGCGCGCTTCGTTGGCGCAGTAGTCCAGGTCGCACTCTGGGTCCTGGTTGAAGATGTTGATCGTGGGCGGCGATATTTGGTGGTAGACAGCCAGCGTAGTGAAAACCGCTTCGATGCCGCCGGCCGCCCCCAGCAGATGACCGGTCATCGACTTGGTGGAATTGACGACCAGCTTCTTGGCATGGTCGCCAAACGCCAGCTTGAGCGCTTCAGTTTCGTTTTTGTCTCCCAATGGCGTGGAGGTGCCGTGCGCGTTGACGTAGTCGACTTCGTCGCCATTGACCTGGCCATTGCGCAAGGCATGCGCCACGCCACGGCGCGGGCCGTCGCGGTCGGGCGAGGTGATGTGATAGGCATCGGAGCTCATGCCGTAGCCGCCAAATTCACCATAAATGCGCGCCCCACGCTTGCGGGCATGTTCGTACTCTTCCAGCACCAGGACGCCGGCACCCTCGCCGAGCACAAAGCCATCGCGATCGCGATCCCAGGGGCGCGAAGCCGTCGTGGGGTCGTCGTTACGGGTGGAAAGCGCCCGCATGGCGGCAAAGCCGCCTATGCCCAAGGGCGACACAGTGGATTCGGCCCCGCCGGCCACCATGACATCGGCATCGCCGTATTCGATCAGGCGCGCTGCATCGCCTATGGAGTGCAAGCCGGTGGTGCAGGCCGAAACCACTGCATAGCTGGGGCCTTTAAGGCCCAGCATGATGGACAACTGACCGGAGATCAGGTTGATGAGCGAGGCCGGTACAAAAAACGGCGATATGCGCCGCGGACCGCGCTGCAGATATTCGATTTGAGTTTCTTCTATCCGGGGCAGGCCGCCGATGCCGGATCCGATAATCGTGCCGATGCGATCGGCGTTTTCGTCGGTGATCTCCAGGCCGGCATCACGCCATGCCTGTACACCTGCAGCCACGCCGTAATGGATGAAGGTATCCATTTGCTTGGACTCTTTGGCCGACATGTACTGCGTAATGTCGAAATCTTTGACTTCACCCGCAATCTGGGCATTGAATGCGGACGGATCAAAACGCGTAATACGTCCGACACCTGAACGCCCATTCACGATATTGTCCCATGCGCTGTCAATATCGTTGCCGACTGGCGAAACAATACCCAGACCGGTAATGACGACACGTCGTTTCACGGATGACTCCTAAAAATAAAAAAGCGGCTTAATGCGAATAGACGCAATGCGACGCCAAACTCCGATGAGAATTTGGCCAAGCAGCGTGCCTATACCAATAAACCGCTTTGGGGTGTGGCAGCGTAACCGGAGCGCCGCACCCACACATTGAAATTACTGCTTGCTGTGCGACGTGATGTAATCAACAGCTTGCTGAACCGTCGTGATTTTCTCGGCTTCTTCGTCCGGAATCTCGGTTTCGAATTCGTCTTCGAGTGCCATCACGAGCTCGACCATATCGAGCGAATCGGCACCGAGGTCGTCAAGGAAGGAAGATTCGTTCTTGATCTCGGCTTCATTAACGCCAAGTTGTTCAGCGACGATCTTCTTGACGCGCTGTTCGATGCTTTCCATGCAGATCTCCAAGTGGGGAAAATTCCCGCGAATTATAGCCAAACGAAATTGGTAATGGTGCTGGCTATGATAAAAAAAACAGTAATACCGCCATTGGGCGAAAACAAAAGATTTTACCCCAACGCAGGGGTATGTCCGGCAGTTACATGTACATCCCGCCGTTCACGTGCAGGGTAGTCCCTGTGATGTAGCCGGCCTGCGGACCGGCCAAAAAGCTTACGGCGCATGCCACGTCGGTAGCCGAACCCATGCGCCCTAAAGGGATCTGGGTAAGAATAGCCGCCGTCTGGGTTTCGTTAAGAGCGCGGGTCATGTCGGTTTCGATGAACCCCGGAGCCACGCAATTGACTGTGATATTGCGGCTACCCAGTTCACGCGCAAGAGCACGCCCCATGCCCGCCACGCCGGCCTTGGCGGCGGCATAATTGGCTTGGCCCGGATTGCCCGTGGAGCCAATCACAGAAGTTATATTGATGATGCGCCCCCAGCGGGCCTTCATCATGGGCTTGATGGCCGCTCGCGACAGCCGAAAGACCGCCGATAGATTGGTTTCCACCACTGCGTCCCAGTCGTCGTCTTTCATGCGCATGGCCAGGTTGTCGCGGGTAATGCCGGCATTGTTCACCAGGATTTGCGGGCCGCCGTTGCCTTGCGCCAGCTCGTGGATAAGGGCCTCGCAAGCGTCCACGTCATTGACGTCCAGCACCACACCGCGTCCGCCCAAGTCGGCCAGCATATCGCTGATCGACACCGCACCGGCCTCGGATGTTGCTGTGCCGACCACCGTGGCGCCCTGGGTAGCCAGTTCTAGTGCGATGGCCTTGCCGATACCGCGCGTAGCGCCCGTAACCAGGGCAAGCTTGCCCTCCAGCGGTTTGTTGTCCATAACCCTATCCTTGTAAAGTGTCCAACGCTGACTGCAGCGTAGCCGTATCCGTAATGGCCAGTCCGACCAGATCCCGGTCTATGCGTTTGGTCAAGCCTGCGAGCACCTTGCCCGGACCGCACTCGACGACATGAGTCACACCCTGCGCCTTCATGGCTTGTATGGTCTCGACCCAGCGCACGGGATGCCACGCCTGGCGGACCAGGGCATCGCGTATGGCGTCGCTGTCCGACGTCGTGGCGACATCCACGTTATTGATCAGCGGAATCGCCGGCGACTTGATGTCTATGGCCGCCAGCGCCTGTTTCAGCACCTGCGCGGCGGGCTGAAGCAGGCTGGAATGGAAAGGCGCGGAGACCTGCAGCATCAGGGCGCGCTTGGCGCCTTGGGACTTTGCCAGCTCGCATGCACGCTCCACCGCCTGCTTATGACCCGCGATCACGACTTGAGCCGGGGCATTGAAGTTGACCGCTTCGACGACCTGTCCCTGGGCAGCCTGCGCACAGATATCGCGCACGACATCGTCGTCCAGCCCCAGTATGGCCGCCATGCCGCCGGTGCCCACAGGCACGGCGGCCTGCATGGCATCGGCCCGTATACGCACTACTCGAACAGCATCCTGCAAACTGATTGCCCCCGCAGCGGCCAGCGCCGAATACTCACCCAGGCTATGGCCGGCGACCAGTGCAGGCGGCAAGCCCCCCGCGTCCAGCCAGGCGCGGTACATGGCCACTGCGGCCGTCAGCATGACGGGCTGCGTATTGGTGGTGAGATTCAGTTCTTCGGCGGGCCCGCCGGAGATCAAGGCGCCTAGATCCTGCCCCAAGGCATCGGAGGCCTCCACAAGCACGCGGTCAACCGCGGCATTGCCCGCCCAGGCATCGAGCATGCCGACCGACTGCGATCCCTGGCCGGGAAAGACAAATGCAATTTTCATAGTTTCAAGGTCCGTGATGACTTACATACGCGCCAGCACCGAGCCCCACGTGAATCCACCGCCCACACCTTGCATCAGGACAGTGTCGCCCTTCTTGATGCGGCCATCGCGCAGCGCGACATCCAGGGCTAGCGGCACACTGGCGGCCGACGTATTGGCATGCTTATCGACTGTCACAATGACTTTGTCGTCGGGAACGCTCAGGCGACGCCCGAGGAAATTGATGATGCGCACATTGGCCTGATGAGGAACCAGCCAGTCGACATCGGCGACTTCCATGCCGGCCTGTTCACAGACGTCTTGCGCTGATTTGGTCAACGAGGTGACCGCGAGCTTGAATACCGCCTGCCCATCCATGCGCAGGAAGGGGTCGCCCACGACCTCGCCATGAGCGACGTTGCCCGCCGCACACAGAATCTTCATTTGGCTGCCATCGGCATTCAACTGAGCGGCAAGGATGCCCGGCTCGTCGGATGCTTGCAGCACAACGGCACCCGCGCCATCACCAAAGAGCACGCAAGTGCTGCGATCGTTCCAATCCAGAATACTGGAGAAGACCTCGGCGCCGATAACCAGGGCGGTTTTGGCCCTGCCGGCCTGAATAAATGCGTCGGCGGTGGTCAATGCATAAACAAAACCGCTACACACGGCCTGGACGTCAAAGGCCGCCCCACCCTTGGCGCCCAATTGCGCCTGCACCAGGCAGGCTGTGCTTGGAAACACGAAATCAGGTGTGGAAGTGGCGACGATAATCAGATCGATGTCGTCGGCCGTCACGCCCGCCATATCCATCGCCGCCCTGGCGGCATGGGTGGCAAGCTGACTGGTCGTCACGCCCGGATCAGCAAGGTGGCGTTGGTGGATGCCGGTACGCTCTACGATCCAAGAATGCGAAGTCTGGATCTGCCGCGTCGCGAGATCGGCGGCGAGATCGTCGTTGGACACGACTCGGGGCGGTAAATACCCACCCGACCCTATTATCTTGGCATAAGGCATAGTAGCTTCCAGATACCTGGCTATGGCGCAGGATCAGATGTTTGGTTGGTGAGCTTCGCCGATTGCGCGGCCGCAGCCAGCAGGCTTTGGCGAAGACGATCAATGGCGCTTGTTGTACCATCAAGCAGCCCATTCTGCACGGCCTCTCGGGCGCGTGCCAGCGCATAGCCGTAAGCATAGGCATCGGCAGAGCCATGGCTCTTGATGACGATGCCGCGCAGCCCCAGCAGGGCGGCGCCATTATAACGACGGTTATCGACGCGGTCTCGCAGACGGTTCAACACCGGCGTGGCCAACAGGCCGGCAGTCAGGGACAAGGCATCGCGCTTGAACTCGGCACGCATCATGGTGGCGACCATCTTGGCAACCCCCTCGATGGACTTGAGCACGACATTGCCCACAAAACCATCGCAAACGATGACGTCGACAGTACCCTTGCAAATATCGTCGCCCTCGACGTTGCCATAAAAGTTCAAACCGCTGTTGCGCAGCAGTTCGGCCGCCTGCTTGACGACTTCATTACCCTTGATGACTTCTTCGCCGATGTTGAGCAAGCCTATGGTGGGCTGCTTATGACGATCAACGCGCGATGCCAGTGCCGAACCCATGATGGCAAACTGCAGCAAATGCTCGGCAGAGCAATCGACGTTGGCGCCCAGGTCGAGCATGGTGGTGGCACCACCCTTCTGATTGGGAATGGACGTGGCAATAGCCGGGCGGTCGATGCCATCCAGCGTCTTGAGCAAATAGCGCGATATCGCCATCCATGCACCGGTGTTGCCCGCCGAAATACAGGCGTCTGCCCGGCCGTCCTTGACAGCCTGGACTGCCACCCGCATGGATGAGTCTTTCTTGCGCCGCAAGGCGACTTCTACAGAATCGGCCATGGTGACGACCTCGGTCGCCGGCAGTATCTCGTACCAGTCGCGATCGGGTCCGCCCAGCTTTGCCAGTGCCGACTCGATATCCGCAGCATGTCCCGCCAACAGGAATCGCGTATCGGGGTGTTGCCGGGCAAATTGATGAGCGGCCGGCACCGTCACAGGCAGGCCAAAATCGCCGCCCATGCAATCAACGGCGATACGGATTTCGGGTGTCGACATCAAGTGCGCAATCTATAGCGTTTTATGGCGAGATCGCAACAGTAGACGATTACTCGTCGTTTTTGGTTTTGAGCACTTTACGGCCGCGGTAGATACCGTTGGGGCTGATGTGGTGACGCAGGTGCAGTTCGCCCGTTGTCGGTTCGATTGCCGTCGGGGGCGTCGTGATGAAATCGTGCGAACGATGCATACCACGCTTGGACGGGCTCTTTTTGTTTTGCTGTACGGCCATGATGACTCCTGATAACGGGTCGCTATTGTACGCGATAGTCCCGCAAGTTAAGTTCGTAAAAATTCAATCTTTCTTAAGCTGGTTCAACACCGCAAACGGCGAGGGTTCGGCCTCGTCCGGCTCGGGCTCTTGCGTTGCAAGGGCCTCGGGCAACGACGGACAGACATCGTGCTTGGGCACATAAGGCAGCCCCAGGATGATCTCGTCCTCGACCAATTCCAGCACATCCAGTCGTGGCGAACCTACGATACGCTCGACCATGTCTTCGGCCTCGGTGTCCTGGCTGCCTTCGTCGTCCAGATCGGCTTCGGACTTGACAATGCGAAGGCGGTTTTCTGCGTCGACCGGCCAGGGTAGCGGCTGCAGGCAACGCTGGCATTCCAGCACCGGCACCGCCTGCACGGACAATCGAAGAAAATGCCTGCCGTGCGGGTCGATCTCACCCTTCACCGACCACGATACCTGACTGGCGGGCTGCTCGGGTAAATCTTCAATCAAACGCTCAAAGCTGGAAATCGGCGTCTGGCCACTTACCTCGTGGCCAGTTCTAGTAAGCACATAGGTATCTACGTAGCTTACATCCCTGCTCGGGTTTTCATTCGGGGTTTCAGCCCTACCCAAGGGTTCCATATCGGCTTCCATGTCTTTTCACTTACAGCCAGTGCTTGTCAAATACTAGACTAGCTTTCGGGCATAAAGAAAACATTAGATAATACCGTGTTCCGCCATTTACAGTCAAACCCAACTACTCAACGTTACCTATGCGTCTCATCTTAGCCTCAAGTTCTTCCTACCGCCGCAGCATGCTCGAACGTTTCGGCCTGCCCTTTAGCTGCGTGTCGCCCGATATCGACGAGACACCCCTGGCTGACGAAACACCCGGCCAGCTGGCTTTGCGCCTGTCGATGGCCAAGGCCCTGGCTGTGTCGGACGCCCATCCTGGCGCCATCGTTATCGGCGCAGACCAAGTGGCCAACTTCGACGGCAGGCCTATCGGCAAACCGGGCGGCTTCGAGGCGGCAAGAAGCCAGCTTGGACAGCTTAGCGGCCGGACAGTAGAATTTCACAGCGGCCTGTGCGTAACAAACGGCCAGCGCACCGAAGTCGACAACATACTGACCTTGTGTCGCTTTCGCCAGCTTACCGAGGTCGAGATCGTCAACTACCTGCAGCGCGAGCAACCCTACGACACCGCAGGCAGCGCCAAGGCCGAGGGTATAGGCATTACGCTGATGGAAAGCATGCAGTCCGACGACCCTACCGCCATTATTGGCCTACCCTTGATCGCGTTGGCGCGCATGCTGCGCGGCTTCGGAGTCAACCCTTTACTGGAGCAGTCGTGAAATCAGCAGGAGTCTTGCATCTGATACCCGTGGGCATGGGCGATTCTCCTCCGGAACGATGGCTGCCGCCGGAAGTGCAGGCCCTGGCCGGGCGGCTGAACACTTATATCGCCGAGAACGCCAAGACCGCGCGTGCCTTCCTGAAGGCAGTCGGAACGCAGGGCCCGCTGCAGGAGATCACCATCCACACCCTGACAGACAAGGTCGACGCCGCCCAGATCAAAGCCTGGATCAAGCCGCTGCTGGACGGTGGCGAAATCGGCCTGGTATCCGAGGCAGGTTGCCCCGCAGTGGCCGACCCGGGCGCCAAGGTCGTCGCGCAGGCGCACACCATGGGCATACGGGTGGCGCCCTGGGTGGGGCCGTCATCCATACTGTTAAGCCTGATGGGCAGCGGGCTGGACGGCCAGCGCTTTACCTTTCATGGCTACGCGCCAGTGGACGCCGCGGACCGTGCCAAGCGATTGAAGGCATGGGAGACCGCCTCGCAAAAGTTGCTGCAGACGCAAATCCTGATTGAAACCCCCTATCGCAACGAGGCGATGTTCGAAGCGCTTAAACTGACTCTGCGCCCAGACACCCGACTTTGCGTTGCCCGTTCCCTGACGACGCCGGATGAATGGCTGCGGACGCACACCATTGCGCAATGGAGGTCGCTGCCGGCGCCCGACCTGGCCAAGAAGCCCGCCATCTTCCTGTTTCTGGCGGGGCGCTAGGCATATGCTGCAAAAACTGCTTGCCTGCGCCCTACTTGCTACGCTGACCGCCTGCGCGAGCTATTCTCCGGACAAGCTCGATATCGACCGCAGCATTCAGGCGACCAGCCAGAACAGCCGCGTCGAATACGTGGTTCTGCACTACACATCTGCCGGCAACGAAGCTTCCTTGAAGACATTGTCCGAGCGCAATGTCAGCAGCCACTACTTGGTCACTGACGAACCCAGGCCACATGTGTATCTGTTGGTCGATGAAAGCCGACGCGCCTGGCACGCGGGCGTCAGCGCCTGGTATGGACGCACAGATTTGAACAGCGCGTCCATCGGTATCGAGATCGTCAACCCGGGCTACGAAAACAATACCTGGGCACCCTACAACCCGACACAGATGCGCACCGTGGCGGCGCTACTGAAAGACATCATCAAAAGACACCAGATCAAAGCCTTCAATGTGGTGGGTCACAGCGACATTGCACCGCAACGCAAAATCGACCCAGGCCCGCTATTTCCATGGGAAGCCCTGGCGCGTCAGGGCATAGGACGCTGGTACGACCCAGAACTGGCGCGCCACCACGAGCTGGAGTTTTCGCGCACAGGGTTGCCCGATATAGCCTGGATACAGCGCGAATTGCAACGGGTGGGCTATACCGTGCCTGCCAGCAACAAGCTGGACAAGGCCACACGCAATGTCATCGCCGCTTTCCAGATGCACTACCGGCCTGAGTCTTACACCGGCCAACCCGACGCACAAACGCTGGGGATACTGAAAGCGCTGCCCTGACCGCCATCCTTAGCGGGGCCGACGCCAGTAGAAATAAACGCGTGCCAGCAACAAGATGGCCAGGGCCGCGCCATACATATAGGGGTCGAAGAAGTCGTTCTTGCCAGCGCGGACCAGCCAAAAATGCCACACCGACAAGGCGGCGATGGCATACACGCTGCGGTGCAATGTAGTCCAACGGCGGCCCAGCCGGCGTATCCAGCCGCGCGTCGATGTGAACGCCAGCGCCACCATGGGCACGAAGGCGACCATGCCTATCGTAATAAAAGTGCGCTGGACGACGTCGTCCCACATCGAGGCCAGGGACCACCCGCGTTCCCAGTAGGCCCAGCCCAACAGATGAAGCACGGTGTAGAAGAAGGCAAATAGCCCCAGCATGCGGCGCAACCTGACCAGGGCCGGCTGATCCAGTGCACGGCGTACCGGGGTAATGGCCAGGGTCGCGCCCAAAGCCACCAGTGCCCAAATGCCGGAAGAGCGTATCAGGAACTCCGCCGGATTGGCACTTAGCCCGTCCGAGAAGCCCAGCCAGAACCAACGCAGCAAGGGATACAGGCACAGCAAAAAAACCAGCGGCTTGTAGCGACCCACCTGGGCGGCCGTCCAGTGCGAGGCCATCTAGTAGTAACGAGCCAGGTCCATACCGGTATACAGGGACGCCACTTGCTCGGCATAGCCGTTAAACATACGCGTTTCGACCCGGGGCGCGAAGAAGCCATCGCCAATGCGTCTTTCGGTAGCCTGGCTCCAGCGCGGATGCGCGACGGTGGGATTGACGTTGGCATAAAAGCCGTACTCGTTGGGCGCGATGGCGGCCCAGCTGGTTTCGGGCATATGGTCAAGCACACGAATCTTTACCAGCGATTTGCCTGACTTGAAACCGTATTTCCATGGCACGGCCAGTCGAACCGGCGCGCCATTCTGATTCGGAAGAAGCTTGCCGTAGACGCCCAGCACCAGCATCGTCAGGGGGTGCATGGCTTCGTCCATGCGCAAGCCCTCGAGATACGGCCAGTCGATGATGCGCGAACGTAGGCCCGGCATGTTTTCGGGTTGGGTGGCCGTGACGAACTGGACAAATTTGGCGTTGCCGGTGGGTTCGGCGCGTTTCAGCAAATGGGAAAGCGCATAACCGTTCCAGGGAATGACCATGGACCAGGCTTCCACGCAGCGCAAGCGGTAAATGCGCTCCTCTATGGTGGCAAGCTTCAGGAGGTCGTCCAGGTCGATAGTGAAGGGTTTGGCCACTTCTCCTTCGATGGAGAGGGTCCAGGGCCTGGTCTGCATGCGGGCCGCATGGCTCAAGGGGTCAGTCTTGCCCGTGCCGAACTCGTAAAAGTTGTTGTACGAGGTAATGTCTTTTTCGGATGTTGGCTTGTCCGGCAAGCTATAAGCCGGGTTAAGCGTGGCAGGAAGCGCGCCCTCGACCTGCTCTGCCCGCAAGCCTTCATGCCACAGCGCACCACCTGCCATCGCCACGGCCCCCAGGCCCGCTTGCTGCAGCCACCGGCGCCGGGAACGCCACACGGTCTCGTCTGTAATCTGCGATGAGGGGATGGACGGCAGCTTTAGTCGCGACATAGTGGTTCCTTGGCGCCCACGGCGCAATATGCCTATAGGAGCGTGCGCAAGCGATAAAAGTTCCTTGCGATGCACGGCATACTGGTTTATACGCCTTTATACGCGCTCAAGCAGCCATCTTTGCATCTCGGGCACGCTGGAAACCATGACAGTGGGCTCGGCCTCGCGCAGCGTCGGCTGGTCATGAGCGCCGTAAGTGACGGCCATGCTGTCCACGCCCGCCGCTGTCGCCATCTGAATGTCATGAGAGGTATCGCCCACCATCAACACTTGTTCCGGCGCAAGGGTCAGCGCCTCCATGATCTCGAACAGCATGGCCGGGTGGGGCTTGCTGAAGGATTCGTCGGCGCAGCGGGTAATATGGAAATGCTCTTGCAACTGCATGGTTCCCAGCACCCGATCCAGCCCCACCCGGCTTTTACCGGTGGCCACGCCCAACGCAACATTGCGCTGCTTCAGGTCAACCAGTAAGGCCGGAATGCCATCAAACAGGCGGATTTCTGGATCGCGCAACATGAAATGGTGGCGGTACCGTTCGAGAAACTCTGGCATCTGGCCGGCAGTGAGATCCGGCACGCAGCGATACAAGGCCGTCTCGAGCGACAAGCCTATCACCCAACTAGCTTCATGGTCCGGCGGTATGGGCAAGCCGATGTCGGCACAGGCGCCCTGGATGGCAGTGACGATGGATCCCGTCGAGTCCATGACAGTGCCGTCCCAATCGAAAATGACGGCTGAATAACGTTTCAAGGATGTTGCTCCATATAGTCAAGTAGCTGCCGGCAGGCCGGCGGCAACGGTGCTGTGAAAACCAGCGCTGCGCCGGTCAGCGGATGCGGGATTTCAAGCCGGCAGGCATGCAGGAACATGCGCCGGAACCCCAGCCGCGCGAAACGATCCCGTATTTCGTCCGGACCGTATTTGTCGTCACCCACGATCGGATAGCCGCTGGAAGCCAGGTGCACCCGTATCTGGTGGGTACGGCCTGTGCGTAGCTCGGCGCCCAGCAAACTGTAACGGCCGTAGCGTTTTTCCAAAGTAATGATGGTGTGGGCAGCCTTGCCCTCGGCGTCAACCTTCACCCGGCGCTCGCCGGAAGCCGTCAGCCATTTCAGCAGGGGCTTGCGTATATGCTGTTTGTCGTTGACCCAGTCGCCCACCACCAGGGCTTGGTAGTGCTTGCGCCCGCCCCCCTCGCGCATCATGTCGTGCAAGCCCAGCAAGGCCTTGCGCCTCTTGGCAATCAGCAGCAAGCCGGAGGTCTCGCGATCCAGCCGATGGGCAAGTTCGAGCATGGGTGCGTCCGGCCGGGCCGCGCGCAACTGCTCGATAACCCCGAACGACACACCGCTGCCGCCATGCACAGCCACCCCCGCCGGCTTATCGACCACCAGGAGGGCGTCATCTTCGAAGACGATGGGGAATACCGCGGGCGGCACCGGTGGCGCCTGGTCGGGCCGCGGCAGGCGTAGTGGGGGAACCCGCAGCATGTCGCCTTCTTCCAGCCGGTATTCCGCACCTATGCGGCCCTTGTTTACCCGGACCTCGCCGCTGCGTATGGCCTTGTACAAATGACTTTTGGGTACCCCTTTGCACAGCCGCAGCAGGAAATTATCGATGCGCTGGCCCGCCTGTTCGGCACCAATCTCGACAAAACGCACGCTGGGAACAGGGTCTTTATTAATAAGAGGTTTGCGCATGGGGAAAAGCGGCATATAATCGCGTCAGCCTATAGAAGCTGAAAAACCGCCGAACGTAGAGATGCAATGGTGCGTCTCCGTTGGACGAACAAAGGCCATATTGTACTGCCTGGGTTTCAGCTTCTGGGTCATTAGGTCGCCGGGGCAAGCCCGATCTGGAAAATAGTTGTGTGGCGAACAGCCCGCTATTCACATATCACCTGCCAACCGCGTGCGACGCTGAATCTTTTGCAAAGTCTGTCTCGTTTAATGCACCAGTCGCGCTCTTACACTCGCGCCTGCCGTTCCCAGCAATTTTTTGTCAACCACTATAGTGAACCTGACCTCCCTGCTGACTGAACCACGCACCTACAGGTGCGAAGTGCCTCGCCGACACAAGGTGGGCACTGCCTGACTTCGTCAGCCGCGCGCCCACCAAGACCACTAAGATTTAGCGCCACACACCAATGACCCGCGGTCGTGCGCCGATTTACGGTGCGCCATGACTACGGAGAAACCCCTCATGAAACGGATGTTGTTCAATGCAACGCACCAAGAAGAACTGCGCGTTGCCATTGTCGACGGTCAAAAGCTTATCGACCTCGACATCGAAACCGCCGGGCGCGAACAGCGCAAAGGCAATATCTACAAAGGCGTAATTACCCGAATCGAACCTGGCCTGGAAGCATGCTTCGTCAGCTACGGCGAAGATCGCCACGGCTTTCTGCCCTTCAAGGAAGTGGCCCGAACTTACTTCAAGGAAGGCGTTGATGTTCGTGCGGCACGTATCCAGGACGCCCTGACCGAAGGCCAGGAACTGATCATTCAGGTGGAAAAGGAAGAGCGCGGCAATAAAGGCGCTGCCCTGACCACCTTTATTTCATTGGCCGGCCGCTATCTGGTCCTGATGCCCAATAACCCACGGGGCGGCGGTGTATCGCGCCGCGTCGAAGGTGAGGATCGCCAGGAACTGCGCGACACCATGGACCAGTTGGATATCCCGGCAGGCATGAGCATTATTGCCCGCACCGCGGGTATTGGCCGCAACGTCGAAGAGCTGCAGTGGGATCTTTCCTACTTGATGCAGCTTTGGAATGCGATTGACGGCGCTGCCCGCGAGAACCCGGCTCCCATCCTGATCTATCTGGAATCCAGCCTCGTAATCCGCGCAATCCGCGATTATTACTCGCCCGAAATCGGCGAAATCCTGATCGACACGGACGAAATCTACGAACAGGCCACCGCTTTCATGAGCGTGGTCATGCCGGACAACGTCCAGCGCGTCAAAATGTACCGCGACGACGTCCCGCTGTTTTCGCGCTTTCAAATCGAACACCAGATCGAGACCGCCTATTCCCGCACGGTGCAACTGCCGTCGGGCGGGTCTGTGGTCATTGACCACACCGAGGCCCTGGTCGCCATCGATGTGAACTCTGCGCGCTCGACACGAGGCGCCGACATCGAAGAAACCGCTATGCGGACCAACCTTGAAGCCGCAGACGAAGTTGCCCGTCAGTTGCGCCTGCGCGACTTGGGTGGCCTGATCGTCATCGATTTCATCGACATGGAAGAGGCCAAGAACCAGCGCGCCGTCGAACAGCGCCTGCGCGATGCTCTGCATTTCGACCGGGCTCGTGTCCAAATGGGCAAGATCTCGCGCTTCGGCCTCATGGAGCTGTCCCGTCAGCGCCTGCGCCCCGCCCT
Source organism: Pollutimonas thiosulfatoxidans (assembly GCF_004022565.1). Taxonomy (NCBI): domain Bacteria; kingdom Pseudomonadati; phylum Pseudomonadota; class Betaproteobacteria; order Burkholderiales; family Alcaligenaceae; genus Pollutimonas; species Pollutimonas thiosulfatoxidans. The sequence goes on along the minus strand of NZ_CP022987.1, from coordinate 482,669 downwards.
GAACGAAGGCTCGCACATCACCTGCCCGCGCTGTAACGGTACAGGCGTAGTCCGCGATGCCGAATCCAGCGCCTTGCAGGTGCTGCGACTGCTTCAGGAAGAAGCCATGAAGGAAGGCACCGCCTCCTTGCATGCCCAGGTCCCTGTGGACGTGGCGACCTTCCTGCTGAACGAGAAGCGCGGCGACATCGCCAAGATCGAGTCGCGCCTGAAGGTAAACCTTATTCTTATCCCCAACAAGAATCTGGAAACCCCGCACCACCACATCGAGCGCCTGCGCCACGACGATCCTCGCCTGGAAGAAATCAAAACCAGCTTCGAGCTCGTCACGCAACCCGAGTCGCAACTGACCTGGTCGCCCAACAAAGCACAGGACGCCGCCAAGAGCCGCCCCGAAGCGCTGGTCAAAAGCATTACGCCATCGCAGCCGGCGCCCGTGTCGTCCGTGCCCGCCGCCCGAGCCATTGCTGCCGCCACGGCGCAAGGCCCGGGCCTGTTCAAGCGCCTGCTCAACTGGCTAACTGGCGGCGATGCAGCCCCCGTGGCTGTCGAGCCCGCTAAAGAAACCGCCGGCCGTTCCTCGTCAGGTAACCGCTCCAAGGGCGGTCGCAGCGGCGACCGTCGCGAGCGCGGCCATGGCGACCGCAACAACCGCAATCGCCGTGGCGACCGCCGCCACGACACTGCCGAAGGCACAGCGGAAGACGCGACGCAAACTGCCGCAGCCCGAGGACGTCGCCCTGCCGGCACCCATGCCGCAGCCGAACCTGCGAACGCCACCCGAACGGCACACCCCCGCCACGCCGATGCCACCGCCGAGACCGACGAAGCCACCCCATCGAGCCGGGGCGGACGCAGCCGCCGCGGCCGTGGACGCAATCGTCGCGAGGAAGGGCAGACCGATACGGTTGAAGTCGATAGCAGCGTCGCCGTTGCAGCCGCCGTCGTCGCTACGGAAACCCTTGCAGCCGCCGATACCACGCAGGCCGACGCCAACGTGGCAGACAGCGATCTGATCACCGAGACCGGTGCAGAAGGAGATCAGCAGGATCCCGAGCGCAAACGGCGCCGTCGCCGTAGCCGTCGTGGCCGTCGCAGCGCGGAAGGCAGCACCGAAAACAGCACGGAAGAAAGCAGCAGCGATTCGGACGATAACGAAGCATTCGTGTCGCACGAAACTCCGGCTTTCAACCCGGGCGTACTGCCCACCATCGCCAGCGGCCAGGGTCAATTCCAGGAATCCCTCTCGGAAGCCGGCGAAGTCCGTGATACGCAAGCTGTGCAGGAAGGCAGACAAGAGGCACCAGCCCAGGTTGCTGCTGCGCCTATCGCCGAGCCAGTCGACCAGGTAGTCGAGTCAACCGCCGCTGAGCCGGTCGCGGTCGAAGCAGCCGGTACAGAACTGGTAGCGGTCGAAGAGCCTGTCGACGAAGCCGTGACCAGCCAAGCTGCCCCGGCCCAGCCGCCAGCCGATGAGCCGGCAGTCCTTGCACCAGCGTCTGTCGAACCGTCCGTGACTCCTGACACTGCGATCACAGCAAGCCCAGAGTCGGAAGTTCCGGCACAAGAGCCCGCTGCGGTGGAAGAAGTGGCAGCCGAGCAAGCACCCGTTGCAGCGTCGTCAGCAACCAACGGCAGCACCGCGCCGCTGGAAAGCGTCCTGGCCGCCGCCGGCATGGAACTTGTCGAAACGCGGTTCCCGGCTGCACCGGCTTCGAGCACCCCGCCAGTGAAACTCGGGCGTGGCCGCAAGCCGGCTCCCGTCGTCGCTGAAGAACCCTTACAGCAGGTAGAAACGCAGTAAGAAAATGGGGTCAGGTCTTGCAATCACGCATGCGTGATTGCAAGACCCCATAGAGAACCCAGCAGTCCAGAAAGCCCGAGCACTTCAGTGGTCGGGCTTTTTTATTGCCTGGAGCAAATTCCGTCGGGAAAATACGAGTTGTGACGACATGTAGCAAATGCTATATATGCGTGGCCTGACACGACACCGTCTGCCCTATGGTTCCTACCGTATCCCAGCGCCACTTACCGTTGTGCCTCAGCCTCCTGGTCTGCTCGGGGTGTCTGCGTATGGGCTACCGGCATTTGCTCAAACGTCTCCTTCTTGTGGGGCGACCTCTGGTGCGTATGTCAAGGCAGATCCCGACCCTTGCTCTCTGGACGACGGCAGCGACTTCGACAGCGTCATTGTTCAGGAAGGCGCGGTACAAGTGGCGCCGAGCACATCCGTCGGCAGTGGATCTTTCACCGTATCTGATGTCGGCGCTGTAGGCGCGGGAATGGTCTCGGTCGACGGCAATGGCGCAATCCTGGACATCAGAAATGAACTCGTAATCGGCTCCCACCAGGACGGCGTTCTCAGCATCGATGCTGGTGCTCTGCTCCGCAGCGGCTCTGCAGTAGTCGGCAAAGGTGCTGTCAGTGCCGCAGTGGCCGCAATCAACGGGGCTGAGTCGCGCTGGCTTAACCGCGGCACCCTGGAAGTTGGACAGTATGGCGTAGGTACGGTCAACATTATGGAAGGGCAGCTCTTCACTGGATCGCTGTCTATCGGTGCGACCGGAACGGTCATTGTGGGTAAGGGCGGCGGGCTCGACTCCACCCGGGGAATTCACGTTGGCGCAGATGGCCAACTTAATATCGGAGGCCTCCTGGGGGCCTCACTACCGGCGGGCACTGTTAGCGCTCCTTATATCCAACTCGATGGAGACGCCCAGCTTTGGTTCAACCATACCGACATCCAGTACGTGTTCGGTGTCCCGATACAAGGTGACGGCGTTGTTACCTTGACTAGCGGCACAACCATTTTCACCGCTGACAGCCATTTCGCAGGCACCACGATTGTGGCGTCCGGAGCGACGCTGCAGCTTGGAAACGGCGGGAATGCCGGATGGATTTCAGGAGAAGTCGCAAGTGACGGTACGGTAGTATTTGATCGGTCGGATGACATCACGTTAACGAATCCTAACTTTATTAGCACAACCGTTATCAAAAATGGTCGAGGGGCCGTCAGGATTCCGGAATCGTCGCTGGTGATCATGCTTGATACACAAATCAACGAAGGCCGCATGATCGTCAACGGTGAGCTCCTTGGAGACGCCACAGTCAACAGCGGCGGCACACTTTCTGGAATAGGCACTGTAACCTCCGCGCGTATCAATGCGGGCGGGACCCTTGCTCCAGGCGACCCGATAGGTACGATCAATATTTGCTGCACCATCGACTTCGAGCCGGGGGCTTTCCTGGATATCGATGTTGATACAAGGTCCGGGCTTGCCGATCAGGTTACAGTCGTCGGTCCAGCGAATCTGAACGGTACGGTTAGACTTCTTCTACATGGCAACGGCAACCTTTACATGGGCCATCATGTAATCCTCCTCTCTGAGGATGACGTCATCAGCGGGCAATTCCAGGCTTTGGATTCACCCTATATCTTCCTGAACACGAGCCTGGACTACACCAGCCAAGAAGTCTTCCTGAACATTGCCCGCAATGCCCGCCCGTTTTCCGCCGTAGCCCGCACGCCCAACCAGCGCAGTGTCGCCGGCGCGCTGGCCAGCTTGCCGGACAGCAGCCCCCTTTACCAATCCATGCTACGGCTAACCGACGAACAACTAGCACCCCAGCTCTTGAACTCACTATCCGGCGAAGTGCATGCCAGCAGCCAGTCTGCTCTATTCGCGTCGTCCCAGTACGCCAGCACCCTGCCGCTGCGTCACTTGCGCAGCAACCTGAACGCCGGCTGGATGCCGGGCGGGCTTTTGGCATCGGCTGGACCGCACATGCCGGCAGGCGCCATGCCGCAACACGCTTCCTTGCCCTTATGGGCCGACGTAGTCGCCAACCGTCAAACGCGCCATGGCAACGACAACGTCGGTTCAACAGTGCAAACTACAAGCGGCGTCTTTGTCGGAGGCGATGTGCCAGTGGGCGCCAACTGGCGGCTCGGTGGTGCCGTAGGCTACACCCATAGCCGCAGCCACGTCGACGACCGTGGCAATGCCAGCGCCACCAGCGACGCCGCCAGCGTGGCGCTATATGCAGGCCGCAACTTCAAATCCGCTGCGGGAACGCTGCAAACCCTACTGGGCGCAGCCTATACCACTGCCCAGGTCAGCACCACCCGCCATGCAAGCGTCCACGGCGATACACAGCGTCTTAGGGCTGACTATCGGGCAAGCGCCATGCAGACGTTCGGAGAACTCGGCTTCGCGATGCCCGCGGGCAGCGGCACCCTGGCGCCCTTTGCCGGACTATCCGCCACCTGGCTGCGCACACCGGCATTCAGTGAAAGTGGCGGCACGGCTGCCTTGCACAGTTCCGGCTCGCGCAGCAGCATCGTCAGCACCACCCTGGGCCTGCGCGGCGCCCTGCCCTTGCGCCTCAACCAGACAGAAGCCCAACTGCACGGCAGCGTGGCCTGGAGGCATTCGACGGGCGACCTCACGCCGACGACAAGCCTCGCCTTCAGTCAGGGGGATTCGTTTGCGGTACGAGGAATTCCCGTCGCCCGCAACGCGGCGCTGGTCAGCGCAGGGCTAAGTATGCGTCTCAGCCGCCACGCTGCACTGAACCTGGCCTACGAGGGCGACCTGGCAAGCGGCGCCGCCGAACACGGCGGCCGCGTGAGCCTTAGCTGGCGGTTCTAAGTGGAAAGCTGGATGACCTAAGGACCTAAGCTTTGACGGGCAGGTCGGCGCCGGCAGCAGCCACCACGTCCATGGGCTGGCGCGTCAGCAAAGCCAAAAGATGGGCCAGTTCGACGCGCATTTCGCGGCGGTCTATGACCATATCGATGGCGCCTTTCTCTTGCAGGAACTCCGAACGCTGAAAGCCTTCCGGAAGCTTTTCGCGCACGGTTTGCTCGATGACGCGAGGGCCCGCAAAGCCGATCAAGGCCCTGGGTTCGGCAATCACCACGTCGCCCATAAAGGCGAAGCTGGCTGATACGCCACCCATGGTCGGATCGGTCAGGATGCTGATAAACGGCAAGCCGGCAGCCGACAGGCGAGTAAGCATGGCATTGGTCTTGGCCATTTGCATCAGCGACAGCAAGCTTTCCTGCATGCGTGCGCCACCCGAGGCTGCCACGCAAATAAAGGGGGTGCGGTTGGTGATGGCATCTTGCACGCCACGCGCAAAACGCTCGCCCACCACCGAGCCCATCGATCCGCCCATGAACTCAAATTCGAAACAGGCCAGCACCACGGGTACCGCAAGGATGCGTCCGCTCATTACCACCATGGCTTCACTTTCGCCGGTCTGCTTGGTGGCTTCAGCCACCCGCTCGGGATAGCGACGGCTATCCTTGAACTTCAGCGGATCCATGGGGCGCGTATGCTGCCCGATCTCGACACGCCCTTCGGGGTCGAGCAAGGCTTCAATGCGCGCCCGTGCGCCTATGCGCATATGGTGGCTGCACTTGGGACAAACGTTAAGCGTCGCCTTCAAATCCTCTTTGTACAGCACCGATTCGCACGATGGGCACTTGACCCACACCCCTTCGGGAACGCGACGTGCGCCATCATTGCTGCGGTTGATGCGCGGAGGCAGTATTTTTTCGATCCAGCTCATTATTTGTTCCTGATCATTGCCCGATCAGCCGTCGGGCCTGTTCTGATTTCTGTACTGCGCGTTGCCGCGCGGAAGTTTCCGGGGCTGTTTGTCAGGCCTCGTCCAGTGCGGCGCGGATACCGCCCAGCCAGCTTGCGGCGGCCTCGATGGCGGCGGCGTCCGTCGCTGCGGCATCCAGGCCTTTTTGCTGCGCATCGGCCACGGCCTCTTCCATGGTTTCTATCAATTTGCTGCCAATAACCACGGCGTCGGCACATTCGGCCAAACGTTTCGCGCTGGCGGCGTCGCGTATGCCAAAGCCTACACCCACCGGCACCGCAACATGGCGCCGTATCTCGGCAAGGCGTCGGGCTACGTCCGCGGTATCGATGTTGCCGGCACCTGTCACGCCCTTGAGCGAAACATAATACACATATCCTCGGGCCACCTGGGCCACTTTTCGTATGCGCTCTTCAGTGGAGGTGGGAGCCAACAAGAAAATGGGATCGATGGATTGTTCGCCCAACTGAGCTGCGAAATCGACGATTTCTTCGGGCGTGTAGTCCACGACCAGGATGCCGTCCACGCCGGCCCTGCCGGCCCGTTCGGCGAACTGGCGCTGACCCATACGCTCCACCGGATTGGCGTATCCCATGAGAACGACGGGTGTCGTGTCGTTCTGTCGACGGAATTCGGCAACCATATCCAGCACCACACTGAGGCTGACGCCACGCGCAATGGCCCGATCGCCGGCGCGCTGGATGACCGGACCGTCCGCCATAGGGTCGGAAAACGGTACGCCCAGCTCGATGACATCGGCGCCTGCCTTGACCAGCTCGTGCATCAACTTGGGCGTAGCGGCAACGGACGGGTCACCCGAAGTAATGTAAGGAATAAGCGCCGTGCGACCGGCGCAGCGGGCAAAAGCGGCGGTAAGCCGCGGGTTGGAAACCGTCATTTGTTCACCTTGTTCTTACAGACTGATGCCGCTGAAGTCCGCGACGGTGTGCATATCCTTATCGCCCCGTCCCGATAGATTGACCAGAATGATCTTGTCTTTGGCCAGTGTGGGGGCAAGCTTGGCGGCGTGCGCAATCGCGTGGGACGACTCGAGCGCGGGCATGATGCCTTCGGTACGGCAGCACTCATGGAAGGCGGCCAGCGCCTCTTGATCGGTAATGCAGGCGTATTCGGCCCGGCCAATATCTTTAAGCCAGGCATGCTCGGGACCCACGCCCGGGTAATCCAGGCCGGCGGAGATCGAATGTGTTTCGATGACTTGGCCGTTCTCGTCCTGCATCACATAAGTGCGATTGCCATGAAGCACCCCTACTGCGCCGACATTCAGTGAGGCGGCATGCCGGCCCGTTTCCAGACCATCGCCTGCGGCCTCGACCCCGACCAGCCTCACGTTCTCGTTGTCGATATAGGGATGAAATATACCCATGGCGTTCGAGCCGCCACCGACCGACGCCACGATGTAATCGGGCTGCCGTCCCGCGTCGACGGGCATCTGCTCCTTGCATTCCTTGCCGATCACCGATTGGAAGTCGCGCACCAGCGAGGGATAGGGGTGAGGGCCGGCTACCGTTCCAATAATATAGAAGGTGTTTTCAACGTTGGTGACCCAATCGCGCATGGCCTCGTTAAGGGCGTCCTTAAGCGTGCGCGAGCCGGAGTTGACCGGGACGACCGTAGCGCCCAGCAGCTTCATGCGGTACACATTGGATGCCTGACGGCGGACGTCCTCGCTGCCCATGTAGACCACGCATTCCAGCCCATAGCGCGCGGCAACAGTGGCCGTGGCTACGCCATGCTGGCCGGCGCCCGTCTCGGCAATGATGCGGGGCTTGCCCATGCGGCGGGCCAGCAGAATCTGCCCTATGCAGTTGTTGATCTTGTGCGCGCCCGTATGGTTGAGGTCTTCGCGCTTGAACCAGATTTGCGCGCCGCCCAACTTTTCAGACCACCGCCGGGCATGATAGACCGGACTGGGCCGACCCACGAAGTGCTTGAGCTCGTAGTGGAATTCAGCCAGGAAGTCGGGATCAGCGCGGTATTTTTCGTAGGCGGCTTTCAGTTCATCCAGGGCGTGTACCAGGGTTTCGGCAACGAAGGAACCGCCGTATTGGCCGAAGTGCCCCTGCGGGTCGGGCATGTTGTAGGGTATCAAAGCATTACTCTCTGGTTAGGCAAGCCTATGCGACGCGGCCGGTGACAGCCACGTCTGCGTCTGCCGACATTTTAACAGCGTGGCGGGCCAGGGCGTTTGGCATCAATGGCGGCTGGCGCTGACGCCCGCCAGCTCGTTCAGGGCTGCCAGCGCTCGCGCGATCTGGTCCCCACTCTTGACTTCGATGGTCACGACCAGATGCGCCAACGAGCGCCGACTATGGGTATTGATGGAAACGACATTCAGCCGCTGCTTGGCGAAGATCTCCGACAAGTCGCGCAAGAGCGTCGGACTTTGCTGGGCATGAATACTGATATCAACCGGGTAGAGCGCTTCGCCGGTATCACCCCAGTCCACGGGAATAAGCCGCTCGGGATGGCGCCGCGCCAGGGCGGCATACGAGGGGCAGTCGCTGCGATGTATCGACACACCTCGGCCTCGGGTAACGAAGCCGGAAATCACGTCGGGCGGCGCCGGCCTGCAGCAACGGGCCAACTGCGTCAGCAGTGCATCAACGCCCACCACCAGCACGCCGCTCTTGCCGGTACGCCCGACGTTACTGACACCACTGGCATAGACACGACCCTCGATTTCGGCCCCGACCTGCTCCGGCTCAGTGGCCTTGGGCTTGGCGCCGGCCAACACGTAATCGATCTGGCGCAGGCTGAACTCTTCCTTGGCAACGGCAACGTACAGGTCTTCGGCCTTGGCAAAGTTCAGTTGCTGCGCCAGCCACTCCAGGTTGACGGCCGTCTTGCCCAGGCGCTGCAGCTCTTTCTCGACCAGAGCCTGGCCCTGCGATATACGTTGCTGCAGCTCAATAGCGTTGAACCATGCCCTTACCTTCGCGCGTGAACGCGGGCTGGCCAAATAGCCCAGCTGAGGGTTCAACCAGTCGCGCGAGGGCCCCCCCGACTTGGCGGCAATGATCTCCACCGTCTGGCCCGTAGTCAGGCGGGTAAGCAAGGGGACCATCTGCCCGTCCACCCGCGCCCCCCGGCAGCGGTGCCCCAGGTCAGTGTGCAGGTAATAGGCGAAATCCACAGGGGTAGCGCCCGCTGGCAACTCGATGACACGCGCCTGAGGCGTCATGACATAAATACGCTCGCTGGCGGTATCTCGGGGGCCAACCGCCGGTCCACTTTCTGGTATGCCGGCTGGCGCGGGCTCGGCCTTGCCGGAGGCGCCCGACGTGCCGTCGCGCTCCCAGGCCAGCAACTGCCGCATCCAGGCGATCTTCTGATCGTAGCCGCTGGCGGCGGCCACCTGACCACCCCGGGCCCCGGCCTCTTTATAGCGCCAGTGCGCCGCCATACCGTATTCGGCAAACTGATGCATCTCGTCCGTGCGGACCTGCAACTCGAATGTGCGGCCCTGCTCGTCCGTAACCACGGTATGCAAGGAGCGATAGCCATTGGGCTTGGGCCGCGAAATATAGTCGTCGAACTCTTCGGGCAGCGGGGTCCATAAGGAATGTGCCAGGGCCAATACCGCATAGCAGGCCCGTTCGTCCTTCACAATTACGCGCAAGGCGCGCAAATCGTAGAGCTCGCTGAAATCAATATCCTTGATCCGCATCTTGTTCCAGATGCTGTATATGTGCTTGGGTCGCCCCGTCACCTCGGCGCTGATGCCGGCATCCGCCAGGGCAGTCTGCAAGGTATCGACCGTCGAGCGGATAAAGGCTTCGCGCTCCACGCGCTTTTCCTCCAACTGCCGCGCAATTGCCTTGTAGGTATCCGGATGCAGGAAGCGAAAGGCCAGGTCTTCCATTTCCCATTTCAGTTGCCAGATGCCCAGACGGTTGGCCAAGGGCGTATAAAGCTGCATGGTTTCGCGGGCAAAATCCGGGGGGCAGGAAATTTTGGAACCGGCATACCAGCGCAAGGATTGCAGACGCGACGCCAGCCGCATCACCACGATGCGCAAATCGGCGGCCATGGCCAGCAGCATCTTGCGCTGCATTTCCTTCTGGTCCGTACCGCCCGTCGTCGTCTCCGTGGCCTGACCGGCAAGCTTGCCCAGCCGCAATAGCGCACGCGTGCCCTGCACCAAGGTAAGAACGTCCTGCCCGAACTCCTTGCGCAGGCGCTCTGTTTGCGCTGCCCCGGGCGCCGAGGCATCCGTGGGCAATACGGCCAGCAGCGCGCTGGCCCGGGTTTCAGCGTCGGTACCCAACTCTGCAAGTGTGCAAGCGACAGCTGCGCAATGCGCATCCAGCGGTTCACCTGTCGAGGCGACCAGTCCGCTCAGTGCCGGCTGCACCCATACGGCAGCGCGGCGCAGGATGTCCTGCCCCGTTGCGTCCAGGTCTTTGCCGGCCCGGGCGAACCAGGCGGCATCAAATTGGGCCGTGTCGGATTGCGGTGAGTCTTTGGTGGGCATGACAACTCTATACTACCGTGTCTGGCAGCACCATGGTCGCAAAGCACGATGACTTCCACGCAAAAAACAATACTGATCGTATGGCACTCGCGCACTGGCGCCGCGCGGCAACTGGCGCAAGCAGCCGAGGACGGCGCCCGCCGCATTGCAGCCGAGCTCCATACCCTCGAAGCGCTGCGTCTCATCGTCAAGAAAGCGGATGCGGTCGCGCCGGAGGATCTATTGGCGGCGGATGGCTATTTGTTTTGTGCGCCGGAAAACCTCGCAGCCTTGAGCGGCGCGATGAAAGAGTTCTTCGATAGCAACTATTACGCCGTGCTCGACCAGCTTAATGGACGGCCCTACGGCTTGTTGATCAGCGCAGGATCCGATGGCACCGCGGCTGCACGGCAGGCGGAGCGCATCTGTACAGGCTGGCGCCTCGTGCCCATTGCGCCCACGCTGATCGCCAACGTTGCCGCCCAAACGACCGAAGCGATCCTGGCGCCGAAGCAGATTTCCAACGAGCATCGCAAGGCAGCCGACACCATGGGCAGCACCTTGGCCGCGCTGCTGCTGTAGCCTCAAGACGCGCCAGATTCAGGCAGGGGGCAGCTCGAAGACCTGGCGCAGGTAGGCCAGATAAGCGGGATCGTCGCACATGGTTTTCTCGGGCGCATCAGACACCTTGGCCACCGGTTGCCCATTGCACCGAACCATCTTCATGACAATCTGCAAGGGCTCGTGGCCCAGGTCATTGGTGAGATTGGTGCCTATCCCGAACGACACCTTGCATCGGCCCGCAAAGCGCTTGGCCAGCTCTATGGCCCGGGGAAACGTCAGCGCGTCTGAAAAAACCAGCGTCTTGGTACGCGGATCGGCGCGATTGGCCGCATAGTGCGCCAGCAGACGTTCGCCCCAGACGAAAGGGTCGCCGGAGTCGTGTCGGGCGCCGTCAAATAGCTTGCAGAAATACATGTCGAAGTCACGCAAGAAAGCATCCATGCCGTAGACATCAGACAAGGCTATGCCCAGGTCACCGCGGTACTCTTTGGCCCAAACTTCCAGGGCATAGACTTGGGAATCCCGCAAGCGCGGCCCCAGTGCCTGGCAAGCTTGCAGATACTCATGGCCCATGGTGCCCAAGGGCGTCACGTTGTGCTTCATCGCCAGCTTGACGTTGCTGGTGCCGGCAAAATGAGCGCCCATTTGCGCCTTCATGGTTACGACCACTTCTTCGTGCCATATCTTGGAGAAGCGGCGCCGCGTACCATACTCAGCCACCCGAAAATCGGCCAGCGCGGGGTCGTCAACGACCAATCGCATCTTCTTTTGCAGGCGCTTGCGCCCTTCTTCCCAGCCCGGCTCGGTGCAGACATTACGGAAATAGACTTCGTTAACGATGGCAAGGACGGGGATCTCGAACAGAATGGTGTGCAGCCACGGCCCGCGCACGGTGATGTCGATTTCGCCTGGCACGGCAGACTCAGTAACTTTGATGCACTTCTCGGGCATATGAAACAGCCCAAGAAAGTCGACGAAATCGCTCTTCATGAAGCGCAGTCCGCGCAAATACTGAAGTTCGGATTCGGAGAAACGAAGCTGGCACAGTTCGTGGATTTCGGCGCGTATTTCGTCCAGGAAGCGCGCCAGATTGATATTAGGCGTACGGCACTTGTATCGGTATTCGACCTGCGCGGCAGGGAAATGATGCAGTACGACTTGCATCATGGTGAACTTGTACAGATCGGTATCGAGTAACGAGGTGATTATCATCGCAGTGCATCAGGAATTTTCCTTACCATAGCACACGGCGGAGCACTTTCATTGGTCCTTGAAAGCCGCAATGGATAACCAGCTTCGGCGACAGGTCAATTGGGGCTTACCTGCGTTTAATGGTTAAAATCAGGCCAATTGATGTTGGAGTCTTGTAATGACACACGTGGTCACCGAAAACTGTATCAAATGCAAATTCACGGATTGCGTCGATGTATGCCCCGTGGATTGCTTCCGCGAGGGAGCCAACTTCCTGGTCATCGACCCGGACGAATGCATAGACTGCGCAGTTTGCGTGCCCGAATGCCCCGCGAATGCCATCTTCGCGGAAGAGGACGTCCCCCAGGATCAGGTGCAGTTTATTGCCCTTAACGCCGAACTCTCCCCCGAGTTCGGCATGATTAATCGATCCAAGAAACCGCTGCCCGACGCGGACGACTGGAACGGCATCCCCGACAAGCTGCCGCATTTGCAGCGCTAGCGGCATTTGCACAACAGTCCAATCTCGGCTCTCCCTAGGTAAGCCGCCCGGCCCGCTGCGGCGGGCCGCCAAATTGCTGGCATTTCCCGCGAATCTGTGATTAGCTTATGCGATGCACGAGTGTAAACGCTTTGTTACATGGCGTTGCGCTGGTGTTCGGAGCTTGGGCGTTTTGCCTCGTCCCGAACAAGAAATACACAAAGGGAATACCTACATGTTGTACGACCTGCACGAGCTTCAAAGGTCTTTCCTGACACCTTTGGCCGCATTCACCGACACGGGATCGCAGCTATTCTCGCACCCGTTCAGCCCATTGGCCTACACGCCGATGTCACGCCAGATTGCCGCCAGCTACGAACTTATCCATAGGCTGGGCAAAGAGTACGAAAAGCCTGAATGGGGGCTGGACGACACCGACATCGACGGCACCCGCGTAGCGGTTGGCAGCCAGGTCGAGCTGGCGCGCCCCTTCTGTAATTTGCTGCATTTCCAACGCGATGCCCAAGCTGCGGCCATCAAGGACGATCCGCGCGTGCTGCTGGTAGCGCCCCTATCGGGCCACCACGCCACGCTGCTGCGAGATACCGTTCGCGCCTTGCTGCCTCATCATGACGTCTACGTCACCGACTGGCTGGACGCCCGCATGGTTCCTGCGAAAGAAGGGGCTTTCCATCTGAATGATTACGTGCGTTATGTGCAAGAGTTCGTTCGCCACCTTGGGCCGGACGTGCATGTGATCTCGGTCTGCCAGCCTACCGTGCCCGTGTTGGCCGCACTGGCCTTGATGGCCGCCAATAAAGAGCGCTGTCTGCCGCGAAGCATGACCATGATGGGCGGCCCAATCGATACGCGCAAGTCGCCCACCCAGGTCAATCGGCTGGCAACCACCAAGCCTTATGCCTGGTTCGCCGACAACCTCATACATCCGGTCCCCGCGCGTTACCCAGGCGCTGGCCGCAAGGTCTATCCGGGTTTTCTTCAGCATGCGGGCTTTGTCACCATGAACCCCGATCGCCACCTGCAGTCGCACTACGACTTCTATCGCGACCTCCTGAAAGGCGACAACGACGACGCCGCCGCGCATCGCCGCTTCTACGACGAATACAACGCGGTGCTGGACATGCCCGCCGAGTTCTATCTGGACACCATCAAGATGGTGTTTCAGGAACATCAGTTACCGCTCGGACTGTGGCAAGTGGACGGGCAAACCGTCGATCCGAGTGCCATCAAGAGCATAGCGTTGTTGACCATAGAGGGCGAGCTGGACGACATTTCGGGCCAAGGGCAGACACGCGCGGCTCACGATTTGTGCAGCGGCATCCCGCCGGCGCGCAAAAGGCATTACACGGCCCCGAACTGCGGCCACTATGGCATATTCTCGGGCCGGCGCTGGCGCGAAACGATATGTCCTAAAATAGCCGGATTCATACGCGAGGCCGCGTAAGGCGCCCGCCTGTTGCACTGTGCCGGGCGCCCTTGCGGCGCCTGGTTTTTTTATGCCGCTGACTTCTCTTGTTGATCGCATCGACGCGATCCTTCCCCAGACGCAATGCACCCAATGCGGCTACGACGGCTGTCGTCCGTATGCCCGGGCGATTGCCAACGAGCATGAAGCCATCAACCGCTGTCCGCCGGGCGGCCCGGACGGCATACGCCTGTTGGCAGAGCTGCTGGAGGTCCCTCAACTGCCACTGGACGAAAGCTGTGGCAGCCATCAGGCGTTGAATGTGGCTGTGATCGACGAGGCCCATTGCATAGGTTGCACCCTGTGCATACAGGCCTGTCCGGTCGATGCCATTGTCGGCGCCAACAAGCTCATGCACACGGTAATTGCCGATCGATGTACCGGCTGCGACCTGTGTGTGGCGCCATGCCCGGTCGACTGCATTGCCATGGTGCCGGCAAACCGCCTGTGGACGGCCAATGACGCGGCGTCGGCGCGGCGCCATCATCAACAAAGACAAGCACGACTGGCAGCCTTGCACGACGAATCGTCCGGCCTGGCCGCCCGCACACTGGCCAACAAGGCGCCCGTATCGCGCGCGGCCGACGACGACGCGGCGACCCGCAAGCAGGTCATTGCCGATGCGCTTGCCCGGGCGCGAGCGCGCCGCCAGCATTCATGAACCGCGCCAAACGCAGCGAAATCTTCGCCCGCTTTCAAGCCGCCAACCCATCGCCCACGACTGAGCTCGAATACGAGACCACCTTCCAATTGCTGATCGCGGTTCTGCTGTCTGCCCAGGCCACCGATCGCTCCGTCAACCTGGCGACCCGCAAGTTTTTCCCGCAGCACGGTACCCCGCCCGGCTTGCTGGCCCTTGGTGAAGACGGCGTGGCCGATTACATCAAGACGATAGGCCTGTACAAGACCAAAGCCAGGAATGTGATCAAGACTTGCCAGATCCTGCTGGAGCAGTACGACGGTGAAGTGCCGGATGATCGTGAAGCGCTGGAATCCCTGCCGGGCGTCGGGCGCAAGACGGCCAATGTTGTACTGAACACGGCATTCGGCCATGCGACCATCGCAGTCGACACACACATCTTCAGGGTGTCGAACCGGACCGGCATCGCGCCGGGCAAGACGGTGCTTGATGTCGAGCGCAAACTCGAGAAAGTCGTACCCGCGCCCTATATACAAGATGCCCATCATTGGCTCATTTTGCATGGCCGCTACATTTGTGTGGCGCGCAAACCGAAATGCCCCCAATGCGGTATTGCCGACTTGTGCGAGTATCGGCACAAGACGCTCCCGACGTAGAAATAAGCAGAGCACTTCACGTGCTCCCGCCCAGCGTTTAAGGGTTTTCCAGACCCTATGAGAAACCCGCATGGAGTTTTGAAAGGCTTGGTTTCATACTTGCTTGAACCTTCAATAGTACGGCACCTAATCGGCGTGGCATGAGCGACTACATTCTAGAAACCAAAAACCTGACCAAAGAATTTCGCGGCTTCGTAGCCGTCAGCGACGTCAACCTGCAAGTCAAGCGGGGCAATATTCATGCACTGATCGGGCCTAACGGCGCGGGCAAGACCACGTGCTTCAACCTGTTGACCAAGTTCCTGACACCCACATCGGGCCGCATTTTTTTTTCGGGCCACGAAATCACACACGAAAAGCCCGCCCAGATAGCGCGCCGCGGTATTATCCGCTCGTTTCAGATTTCCGCTGTCTTCCCGCAACTGACCGTGCTCGAGAACGTGCGCATCGGTCTGCAGCGTGCTACCGGCCAGTCGTATCACTTCTGGCGCAGCGACAGCGTCTTGAAGCACCTGAACGACTCAGCTTACGAAATCCTTAAAGAAGTCGATCTGGCCGATTTTGCCCAAGAGCAAACCGTCAACCTTCCTTATGGTCGCAAGCGGGCCCTCGAAATCGCCACAACACTGGCCATGGAGCCCGAGCTCATGCTGCTGGACGAACCCACCCAGGGCATGGGCCATGAAGACGTCAGCCGCGTCACCCAACTAATTAAAAAGGTCAGCGTGGGCCGCACCATACTGATGGTCGAACACAACATGAACGTAGTCGCCGAAATCGCCGACACCATCACAGTACTGGCGCGCGGTGCGGTATTGGCCGAAGGAAACTACCAAGAAGTCTCACGCAACGCCGACGTCATGGAAGCCTACATGGGCACAACCACCGGCGAACTTGAAGGGGCTCACCAATGACTACACTCGCACTCCAGATCTCCGACTTACACGCCTGGTATGGTGAATCGCATGTGCTGCATGGGGTTAATCTGGAAGTCGGCACTGGCGAAGTCGTTACCTTGCTGGGCCGAAATGGCTCGGGCCGCACCAGTACGCTACGCGCCATCCTTGGCTTGACCGGCACTCGCAAGGGCTCGGTACGTATTCAGGGCACCGAATCCATCCAGTTGCCAACCTACCGCATTGCGCACCTGGGCATAGGCTATTGCCCCGAAGAGCGCGGCATCTTTGCCGGCCTGACTTGCGAAGAAAACCTGTTGTTGCCGCCCATCGTCGGCGATACGCTGGGCGGCGGCATGTCGCTGGCCGAAATCTACGACATGTTCCCCAACCTCGAAGAACGCAAGCACTCACCCGGCACCCGACTGTCGGGTGGCGAGCAGCAAATGCTCGCTGTGGCGCGCATTTTGCGCACCGGTGCCAATTTGCTGCTGCTGGACGAAATATCCGAAGGCTTGGCGCCCGTCATCGTCCAGGCCCTGGCCCGCATGATCACCACACTGAAAAGCAAGGGCTACACCATCGTGATGGTCGAGCAAAATTTCCGCTTTGCTGCCCCCCTGGCCGACCGTTTTTATGTCATGGAGCACGGTCAGATCGTCGAGGCATTTGCCGCCGGCGAACTCAATGCCAAGCAGGAAACCCTGAACACGCTGCTCGGCGTGTAAACGCATAAAAAAAGTTAAACACCGTGATCGGTACAACAACCAGGAGATCTACCACATGAAACTGCGCACCCTAACCGCGGCGTTCGCGCTCGCCGGTCTTGGCTTCACCCTACCCGGCCAAGCTGCCGGCGTTTCCGACGATGTCATCCGCATCGGCATGATCACCGATATGTCCAGCGTCTATTCCGATATCGATGGCGCCGGCGGCGGCGAAGCCGTGCGCATGGCCATTGAAGACGCGGGTGGCGAAATCAACGGCAAGAAGATCGAGTTCATGATCGCCGACCACCAGAACAAGGCCGACATCGCCTCGGCACGGGCACGCGAATGGTTCGACGAGCAAAACCTCGATATGCTCATAGGCGGCACCAACTCGGCCACCGCGCTGGCCATGGCAGCCGTTGCCGAAGAAAAGAAAAAGCCATTCATCGCCATCGGACCGGGCTCGTCCAACCTGACCAATTCGCATTGCACCCCCTACACCATCCACTACGCCTATGACACCATTGCGCTTGCGCGCGGTACAGGCTCTGCCATCGTGGAAGAAGGCGGAAAGTCGTGGTTCTTCCTGACTGCCGACTACGCTTTCGGTCACTCGCTCGAGCGTGACACCAGCAATGTAGTCAAGGCTGCAGGCGGCGACGTCGTGGGCGCCGTGCGGGTTCCACTGGGTACATCCGACTTCTCTTCCTTCCTTGTGCAGGCACAGTCGTCCGGCGCCAAGATCCTCGGCCTGGCAAACGCCGGCGGAGACTTCATCGCCTCGGTCAAGTCGGCCAAAGAGTTCGGCGTAACAGAAACCATGAAGCTGGCCGGTTTGCTGGTGTTCATCAACGATGTCCACGCATTGGGTCTGGATGCCACGCAAGGCTTGAACCTCACGTCCGCCTGGTACTGGAACCAGGACGACGCTTCACGCGAATGGGCACAGCGTTTCTTCAAGAAGCTCAATCGCATGCCGTCCTTCCTGCAGGCAGGTGACTACTCCGCCGCATCCTACTACCTGAAGGCTGTCAAGGCCACCGGCACCGACGATGCCGACACCATCATGAAGTGGATGAAATCCAACAAGGTCAACGACTTCTTTGCAAAGGACGCCACCGTCCGCGAAGATGGCCGCGTGGTCAACGACATGTTCCTCATGGAAGTCAAGAAACCATCCGAGTCCGAAGGTCCGTGGGACTACTACAAGGTTGTCAAGAAGTTGCCCGGCAGCCAAGTCTATGCATCCCTGGAAGAGTCCACCTGCAAGCTTATTAAAAAATAGCTCTTTACTTAAGAGGCCCCCCTCGAGATCCGGGAGGGGCCTCTTGTTTCATCCCGGGGTCGCAGGCGGCCCCGTCACGGACTTCATATCGTTATGACTGCACTATTCGGCATACCTATCCAGGCCCTGCTGGGGCAACTGTTGTTAGGCCTGGTCAACGGCTCGTTTTATGCTGTGCTTTCACTAGGCCTGGCTGTAATTTTTGGCCTGCTCAACATCATCAACTTCGCCCATGGCGCCCTGTACATGCTGGGCGCCTTTGTCGCCTGGATGGGCTTGCAGTACCTGGGGCTGAACTACTGGCTCATGCTGATCATCGCGCCAATAGTCGTGGGCGTGGTAGGCATCGTGCTCGAACGCACGCTTATCCGGCACCTGTACAAGCTGGACCACTTATATGGGTTACTGCTGACCTTCGGCCTGACCCTGCTCATTGAAGGCATATTCCGCAGTATGTACGGCGTTTCCGGCCAGCCCTACCCCACGCCCGACCTGCTCAAAGGCGGTGTGAACCTGGGCTTCATGTATTTGCCCATCTATCGCGGCTGGGTCGTCGTGGCGTCCATAGTGGTGTGCCTGGCAACCTGGTTCGTTATCGAGAAAACCCGTTTGGGCGCCCTACTGCGCGCCGGCACGGAAAACCCCAAACTGGTCGAAGCGTTTGGCGTCAACGTCCCGCTTATCGTTACGCTTACCTATGGCTTCGGCGTGGCCCTGGCCGGCTTCGCAGGGGTGCTTGCCGCACCCATCATGCAGGTCTCGCCGCTGATGGGCTCCAACCTCATCATCGTCGTGTTTGCGGTTGTTGTCATCGGTGGCATGGGCTCCATCATGGGCTCCATCCTGACGGGACTGGGGCTGGGTGTAATCGAGGGCTTCACCAAGGTGTTCTGGCCTGAAGCATCCAACACCGTTGTCTTCATCATCATGGTTATTGTCTTGTTGTTGCGTCCAGCCGGTCTATTCGGGAAAGAAAAATGAATCGTCAATTACTTAGCTACATACTGGTTGCGATCATCGTTGCCCTGTTGCCGGCCATAGGCGCCTACCCGATCTTTGTCATGAAGGTCATGTGTTATGCCCTCTTTGCCTGCGCCTTCAACCTGCTGCTCGGTTATACCGGCCTGCTGTCCTTTGGCCATGCCGCCTTTCTGGGCGGTGCCGCCTACGCCAGCGGCCATGCCATGGCTGTTTGGGGCTTTCCCACCTTTCTCGGCCTGCTGTTCGGCACCGGCGTGGCCGCCCTGATGGGTCTGGTCATGGGATTGGTCGCGATCCGGCGTAGCGGCATCTACTTTGCCATGATCACGCTGGCCATGGCCCAGATGGTGTTCTTCTTCTTCCTGCAGGCACCCTTTACGCACGGCGAGGATGGCTTGCAAGGCATACCGCGCGGCGATCTCTTCGGCCTGGATCTGTCCAACGACCTGAACCTGTATTACGTGGTCATGGCCATTTTCTTTATCGGCTACGCCATCTGCTGGCGCACCATCAATTCGCCCTTCGGGCAGGTGCTCAAGGCCATACGCGAAAATGAGCCACGCGCCGTATCCCTGGGCTATAACGTCGACAATTTCAAGTTGCTGTGCTTTGTACTGTCGGCTGCGCTCGCGGGCCTGGCAGGTTCGACCAAGGCCCTGGTATTCGTGTCGGCAACGCTGTCTGATGCCACCTGGCAGATGTCGGGCATGGTCATCCTCATGACCCTGATCGGCGGCCTGGGTACCTTCACCGGCCCGGTGTTGGGTGCCTTCATTGTGGTCATGCTCGAGAACAAAGTTGGTGAACTCGGCCGCTTCCTGAGCCGCTCAACCGGGGTGGAATGGTTCCAGATCCTGGGCGAGTCGGTCACCATCGTGATCGGCCTGATCTTCATCATTTGCGTCATGGCCTTCCGCCGCGGCATCGTGGGCGAAATCGTCCATCGCCGCAAACGCTCATCGTAGATACGGAGATGGGGTCAGGTCTTGCAATCACGCATGCGTGATTGCAACGCCTGACCCCACTTTCAAAAAAAAGGGACGGCCAATGACCGTCCCCTTTTTTTCTTTCGATGAGATTTAGACTTGCTCGGCCACCTTCTTGGCGTTGCCCAGGCCCAGATAGCTTTCGATCACCCGCGGGTTACCGCTAAGCTCTTTGGCCTTGCCTTCCAGGATGACTTCGCCGGTTTCCAGCACATAGCCATAGTCGGCCACCTGCAAGGCGGCGCGTGCGTTCTGCTCGACCAGCAAGATAGCCACGCCGGTGCTGCGCAAGCGCGAGATGATCTGGAAGATCTCGCGAACAATCCGCGGCGCCAGCCCCAAGCTGGGCTCGTCCAGCATCAGCAGTTGCGGCTGGGCCATCAACGCGCGCCCCACCGCGAGCATCTGCCGTTCGCCGCCCGACAACGTACCCGCTTCTTGCAGACGCCGCTCACGCAGGCGGGGAAACAGCTCGTAGACCTCGTCCATGGTGTTGCGCCAGCCGTGCTTGCCGGCGCGGTACAGCCGGAAGCCGCCCAACAGCAGGTTGTCTTCCACCGACATGCTGCCAAACAGCTCGCGACGTTCAGGTACCAGCGACATGCCGTCCGATACCCGACGCTCGACCTGCCAGGAACCGACCTCGGCACCCAGGTACTGTATGGAACCGGAACTGCTGCCTGTGGCAGGCAAGGCCCCCATGATGGAGTTAAGCAAGGTGGACTTGCCTGCGCCGTTGCCACCGATGACCGTCACAATACTGCCACGCGTCACAACGATGTTGGCTCCGACGACAGCATTGACTTTGCCGTAACGGGCCGACAGGTCGGTGACCTGAAGAATGGGGTGTTTAGGCTTGTTCGTGCTCATGCGATTCCTCCGGTCGCTGCGGGTGCGCCTGGTACAGCGCCTTCTTGCCCGGCAGGTGGCTGATCGAAATCGAAGTCGTCATCGATCCCGCCCAGATAAGCGGCCAGCACGGCGGGGTTTTCCTGTACCGCCGCAGGGGTGCCTTCAGCGATCTTGGTACCGAAGTCCATCACGACCAGGTGGTCGGTAAGGTTCATGACAAAATCCATATCGTGCTCGACCAGGAGAATGCTCATGCCTTCCTGGCGTAACTGATCCAGCACATGAGCGAGCTCTTGCTTCTCTTTGTAGCGCAACCCCGCTGCAGGCTCGTCCAGCAGCAGCAGTATGGGGTCCGCCGCCAGCGCCCGTGCGATTTCCAGTATGCGCTGCTGGCCCAGCGCCAGATTGCCGGCTTGCTCGTACAAATAGTCGCCCAAGCCGACACGCTGCAACTGCCGGGCCGCTTCATGCAGCAGCTCGGCCTCGTCGCGACGTTCCAGATGCAGCGCCGCCGACAACACACTGACCTTGCGACGCAAGTGGGCACCCAGGGCTACGTTCTCGAGTACGGTCATGGTGGGCAGCAGTTGCACGTGCTGGAAAGTGCGTCCGACGCCCAGCTTCGCGATCTCTCGGGAAGGCAGGGTATCGAGGCGCTCGCCCAGGAAGCCAACCTTGCCCCGCGTTGCCGGCAACACGCCGGTAATGAGGTTGAAGGTGGTGCTCTTGCCTGCACCGTTGGGTCCGATCAGGCCCATGATCTCGCCGGCCTTCAGCTTGAAGCTGATGTCATTGACCGCGACCAGGCCGCCGAACTCTTTGCGTATACCGTCCACTTCCAGCACCAGTGACCCTTTTTCGGGTCGTCGACGCTGGGTCAACGCAGCGGCTTCGGGTGGAGCGCCACGGCGGCGGCGATCGCTGGAGCCGGTAAGCACGGCCCACCAGTTATGCAGTATCGGCCATACGCCATCGCGCGCATACTGAAGCACGAGGATCATCAGTATGCCGAATACGATCAGTTCGAAATTAGAGGTCGTATCCAGGATTTTGGGCAGGACGTTTTGCAACTGGTCTTTAAGCGTGAGGATCAGGCCGGAACCCAGCACCGCGCCCCATACGCTGCCCGCGCCGCCCACCACCGCCATGAACAGGTACTCGATGCCGTAGTTCAAGCCAAACGGGCTGGGGCTGACGGCTCGCTGCATATGGGCATACAGCCAGCCGGACAGACAAGCCAGCAAGGCGGCATACACAAAGATAATGACCTTGTAATTCGCCATGTTGATGCCGAAAGACTCGGCCATGCCGCCGCCACTTCTCAGCGCCCGGATGGCTCGACCCGGACGAGAGTCCAGCAGGTTGCGGGTAGCCCACATCGACAGCAGTACAGCGATCCAGATCAGGTAGTAGATGTCGCGGCCCTGCCCCAGCGAGTACCCGAAGATCTGGATGGGCTGTATGCCCGCAATACCGTCGTACTGACCCAGAAAGCCAAGGTTGCCAAACAGGTAGTACAGCGACAGGCTCCAGGCGATGGTCCCCAGCGGCAGATAATGGCCGGACAGGCGCAAGGTGATTGCGCCCAACACATAGGCCACCACAAAGGTCACGGCCAGCCCGATGCCCAGCGCCACCCAGGGCGACCACCCTATGGATGTGGTAAGCCAGGCAGTGGTATAGGCGCCTATACCGACGAATGCCGCCTGTCCGAACGACGTAAGGCCGCCTATGCCGGTCAGTAGCACCAAGCCCAGGACGACCAGGCTGGCTAATCCGATGTAATTAAGGTGAGTGATCCAGAACTCGGGGGTGCCCGACAGTAGCGGCAAAACACCCAGTGCCGCGACGACAACGATAAGCAATATGCGATTCATGTGCTTACTCCTCGTCGTCAATATGATGCGAGCGGAACGAGCGCCACATCAGTACAGGGATAATCAGCGTAAACACAATAACCTCTTTGTACGCGCTAGCCCAAAATGATGAAAAGGCTTCCAGGATGCCAACGAACAGAGCCCCGCCAGCAGCAATCGGGTAACTGATCAGTCCGCCGAAGATGGCGGCAACAAAGCCTTTGAGGCCTATCAGGAAGCCCGTGTCGTAATACACGGTGGTGACCGGCGCGATCAACATGCCGGACAGCGCGCCAATGGCAGCCGCCAGCGTAAACGTCAGGCTGCCGGACATATTCGTGCTGATGCCGACCAGGCGGGCACCACGGCGGTTGACGGCGGTAGCGCGCAGCGCACGACCATACAGCGTCTTGCCGAAGAACACCCACAGCGCCAGTATCAGCAAGCCGCAAGTACCCAGCACAAAGAAAGTCTGAGCCGA
Source organism: Pollutimonas thiosulfatoxidans (assembly GCF_004022565.1). Classification (NCBI taxonomy): domain Bacteria; kingdom Pseudomonadati; phylum Pseudomonadota; class Betaproteobacteria; order Burkholderiales; family Alcaligenaceae; genus Pollutimonas; species Pollutimonas thiosulfatoxidans. Next base: position 459,511 of record NZ_CP022987.1, on the reverse strand, counting down.
CCAGGTGACCGCACCCATTTGCACTTCGCCTTCCATGAAAGGCGGCGTACGCCAACCTTCAGCGCCGAAAAACACCAGCGCCAAACCGGTCAGGGCAAAGTGCACCGCCACGGAAATGATCAACAGTACAAGCACGCTGGCTTCAGCCACCGGTTGATAAACCAGGCGATACAGCATGGGCCCCATAGGAACCACAAGCGCCATGGAAAACAGCACGTTGACCCACAAGGAGGTCTCGGTACTGACCACGTATGGCGCCAACAGGTAGAGCACAATCGGCAGCACTAGCGCCCAGGACAGCGTTTTGGGGATGCCATTCCAGTTGCTGCTGCGTATTGCGGCAATGATCTCGACGGCCGACACCAGCACGCCGATGATAAGAAGCAAGGTGACCGTGCCCGGCATGCGACCGTTGACCATAAAGGCCAGCGTCAAGGCGCCAAAGGCAACGAACTCGCCTTGGGGAATGAAGATAACGCGGGTAACGACAAATACCAATACCAGCGCCAGCCCCAATAATGCGTAGATGGCGCCATTCATGACGCCATCCTGCAGCAATATCAGTACGATTGTTGAATCCATTTCGGATAAGCCATGAAATCGGGGCGCAAAAAACGCCTTGCGCCCCTAATGCTACAAAAACCCTGCAATACGCTTGCTCCGGCAGCCACGAAGTGACCCGCTGGAGCAATAAGGCCGGCGCTTACAGGTCTGGCTGATACGTCCACTTGCCGTCGACAACCTTGACGATGACGCGTGCGCGCTCATCGAAACCGGCGTGGTCGGTGGGGCTCATGTTGAACACACCCTGCGAAGCAGGAAGGTCCTTGATCTGCTCGATGGCATCACGCATCGCCTGGCGGAACTCGGGCGTGCCGGGCTTGGCGCCGGTCTTCAGGGCGTTGGGGATGGCCGTGGTAACCAACAGGCCGGCGTCCCACATGTGACCACCGAAGGTGTTGATGGTGCCTTCGCCGTACTTGGCTTCGTACGCGGTCTTGTACTCGAGCGCGCTCTTCTTGACCGGGTTGCTGTCGGGAAGCTGATCGGCGACCAGCAGCGGACCGGCGGGCAGGATCATGTCGTTGCAATCTTTGGCACATACACGCAGCACGTCATTATTGGCGGCTCCGTGGGTCTGGTACATGATGCCCTTGTAGCCACGGCTTTTGAGTTCGCGCTGTGGCAAGGCAACCGGCGTACCCGAGCCAGCCACGAGGATGGCGTCAGGCTTGGCGCCAACCAGCTTCAGGGCCTGGCCCGTAACGCTGGTGTCGGTGCGGCCGTAACGCTCGGTGGCGACCATCTTGATGCCCTTGGCCTTCGCGGCTTCGGTCATGACGTTCAGCCAGCCTTCGCCGTAAGCGTCGTTATATCCGATGAAACCAAGCGTCTTGACGCCCTGCTTCTCCATGGCGTCGGCCAGGGCACCGGCCATCAACTGGTCGTTCTGCGGGGTCTTGAAGACCCATACGCGTGCGCCTTCGACGGGCTCGACGATCTTGGCGTTGGCAGCAACACTGATCATGGGTGTTTTGGTTTCGCCAGCGACGTCGACCATGGCCAGCGAGCCAGGGGTGACGGAGGTGCCAATGACCACGTCGACCTTGTCGTCCGTGATGAGCTTGCGCATGTTCTTGACTGCCACCGTGGTGTCAGTGCCATCGTCCAGAACGATGTATTCGATCTTCTGGCCAGCCACCTCGGTTGGCAACAGTGCAACCGTATTGCGCTCCGGAATACCCAAGGACGCTGCAGGACCGGTGCTGGCCACGGTGATGCCTACCTTGATCTGGGCCGATGCCATCATCGGCAAAGTCAAGGCTATTGCCCCCGCCAACACCGAAAGTCGAACTGTTTGTTTAAGATTCATTTTTGTCTCCATGGTAGACATGACGCCCTCTTCTCGGAGGAAGTTACGAGGCTGACGTTATACAAAATTTGGATCGTTACTGACTTTAACGTATCACTTTAAATCGGCAAAATGCAATTGCGGTGCCCTTGGATAGTTTAAGCCTCTAGCGATTTTAGCGGGTGACTCGGAATTATCGACAAAAACAGATACAAAGTCTTTTAGGGGATTCCCTGCATAGACATCGTGTAAAAAAAGTAAGATGAACACGGAACCAATGGTCTGCAGCCAAAGTCGATTAACATTGCACCTGAGCATTAGTGAAGTTCTGAACAAGGCTTATAGGCACACAAGTGAACAAGATATCTAAACCCGACGCGCAGTGGCGCGCCGAACTGACCCCGGAAGAATACGCTGTTGCGCGCCTCAAAGGCACCGAGCGTCCCTTTACCGGCCGCTATTGGGACACCACCGAACCCGGAATCTACCGCTGCGTGGGTTGCGGAACGCCGTTGTTCGCCTCAGACACCAAGTTCGATGCCGGCTGCGGCTGGCCCAGCTACTTCGAAGCACTTGACCCGGCGAACGTGCGCGAAGAGACCGACACCACCCATGGCATGGTGCGCACGGAGGTTCTGTGCAATGTATGTGACTCTCACCTGGGGCATGTCTTCCCTGATGGCCCACCCCCTACGGGACGCCGCTATTGCATTAACTCGCTGTCAATGAAGTTTGAGCCTAAATGAAGAAATTCCTGTTTGACCTTTTCCCGCTCATCCTTTTTTTCATTGCGTTCAAGTTCTCCGACATCTATACCGCAACGGCTGTCGCGATTGCAGCCGGCATTGGGCAATTTGCCTGGTTGAAGATCATGGGCAAGGCCATCGAGGCCACCCACTGGATCAACCTAAGCGTCATCATCGTATTCGGCGGCGCCACGCTATTTTTTCAGAACGATGCTTTCATCAAATGGAAGCCCACCGTGTTGTATTGGCTTTTTGCGGCGATCTTGCTGGGCGGCAAGCTCTTTTTTGGTCGCAACCTAATTGAAAAGCTGATGGGTCCCAAGGTGTCCATGCCCAGGGCTATCTGGGACAAGCTCAACTACAGCTGGGCGGCTTTCTTCATCGGCTCTGGTGCGCTGAATCTTTATGTGGCGTTTTCCGGCGTGTTTACCGAAGCCCAATGGGTCAACTTCAAGGTCTTCGGATTGATGGCGCTGCTTCTGCTGTTTGTCATCCTGCAGTCACTGTGGCTGGGCAAGCACATCAAGGAAGAAGCACCACAGGTAGAAGCCCTGGCACCGGGCGGGGAACCAAAGGAGCGTTCGTAATGTCTACAGAACGAATGAAACTGCTCGAATCCCGCCTGCAGCCACTGGCCGCCACCTACCTCGAGATCATCGACGAATCCCACCTGCATGCCGGGCACGAAGGAGCGCGCGGCGGCGCCAGCCATTTCCGCCTGCATATCTGGACCGATCAGTTCGACAGCCTGTCTACCATTGCCCGTCATCGCCTGGTCTATGACCGCGTCAGCGACTTAATGCCTTTCCCCATTCATGCCTTGGCCATCGTAGCCAAACCCAAACCCTAAAAGGAACTTCATGAAACGACTCGCTGTATTTGCTGCAGCATGCGCCATCGCCATCCCGGCCTTCGCGCAACCGGCAGCCACCGTCAATGGCCAGGAAATCTCGCAAGCTACGCTGGATCAGTTTGTCGCCTTATTGATCGCCCAAGGTGCACAAGACTCACCAGAGCTACGCACCCAAGTAAAGCAAGAGATGGTTAACCGCCTGGTCGCGGTACAGGCCGCAGAAAAAGCCGGTATCGACAAGAAACCGGAAGTGAAGCTCGAGATCGAACTGGCTCGCCAAGGCATCCTGGTTCGCGCGCTGACCGCAGACTATCTGGAAAAGAATCCGGTTACCGAAGCCAAGGTAAAAGCCGAGTACGAAGAGATCAAGAAGGCCCAGGCCGGCAAGCAGGAATACAAGCTGCGTCATATCCTGGTGGAAGACCAGAAGGCCGCTGAAGACCTGACTGCAGCCATCAAGGCCAAGAAGACCACATTCGCCGCCGCAGCCGAGAAAGACTCCCTCGACCCGGGCAGCGGCAAGAATGGCGGCGACCTCGGCTGGGGCCCCGCCAGCAACTACGTCCCCGAATTCGCCGATGCCGTGCAAAAGCTGAAAAAAGGCCAGATGACCGACAAACCCGTCAAGACCCAGTTCGGATGGCACATCATCCAGGTCGAAGACGCCCGCGACGTCGAATTCCCAGCCTTCGAAGAAGTGAAGCCGCAACTCGAAGAGATGATGCGCCAACAGCAAGTCGTCGAGTTCCAGCAAGACCTCATCAAGAACGCGACAATCAAATAAGCAGCAAGCTAAACAAAAGGCCCGGCTGAGTCTAAACAATGACTCAGCCGGGCCTTTTTACTGTGTGCATTTGCGCCAGTGGCCCAGCCGCATCCAAGCTTTCAAAAACCCGCCCACGCCACGTCAACCGAATGTAAAAAGTCGATCCGCAGGGGATCGACTTTTTACGGCCCTGCAACCTCCTCCTCCACCAGCCGGTGGTGGAGAAACACGCCAAGCACTCAGCCCGTCCCAGCGACCTGCCATTCGAACACACCGCAGCGTGGCGGGCGCTGTGGCCGGTTTGCGGGACTTTGGGGCCGAGCGAGCCGCTCGCGAAGGCAGCCCGAACGGGCGAACGAGCAAGGCGATGTGGTGTTCGGCGCGCAGGGCGCCGAACCGGCACCGTGTCCCGCAAACCGGCCACAGCGCCCGCCACGCGTGTTAAAGACAGCGCATCAACGCGATAAACCGCTCACGCGACGCCGAGCAACGCCTTCAACCCCTCCTCATCCACCACCGCCACCCCCAACTCCTTAGCCTTTGTCAGCTTGCTGCCCGCCTCTTCCCCGGCGACAACGTAGGCTGTCTTCCTGGACACAGAACCACTTACCTTGCCGCCCGCGGCCAAAATATGGCGAGTCGCCTCGTCGCGTGTCCAGTTAGGCATCGAGCCGGTCAGCACAAAGGTCTTGCCGGCCAGCAGTTGTGATGCCCCGCTACGGGCGACTTCTGCCCGGGCATGCACACCGGCCGCGGCCAATGCAGCCACCACCTCACGGTTATGCGGCTCGGCAAAAAAGTGCTGGATGGATGCGGCCACGACAGGCCCGACCTCGTTTACCGTCAGCAAGGCCTCTTCGTCGGCATTCATCACGGCTTCCACCGAGCCAAAATGGCGTGCCAGGTCGCGCGCCGTGGTCTCGCCCACGTGACGAATGCCCAGCGCATATAACAAGCGACCCAATTCAGGTTGGCGGGCACGATCCAGTGCCGCCACGAGATTCGTCGCGGACTTCTCGCCCATGCGCTCATAGGCGGCCAGTTCTTCCGCGGTCAGGGTAAACAGATCGGCCAGCGACTTCACCCGGCCGCTTTCGACCAGCTGGTCCACCAGCTTTTCGCCCAGACCTTCGATATCCAGCGCCTTGCGGCCTGCGGCATGGCTAATGCTTTGCTTGCGCTGTGCGGCGCAGAACAAGCCGCCAGTGCAGCGCGATATCGCCTCGTCCTCCAGGCGCTCTACTGCCGAACCACATACCGGACAATGTGTCGGCATCTGGAACAAAGCCGCATCGGCAGGCCGCAACTCCAGGACCGGCCCCACCACCTCGGGAATCACATCGCCCGCACGGCGCACCACCACGGTGTCGCCAATGCGCACATCTTTCCGGCGGATCTCATCCTCATTATGCAAAGTGGCATTGGTAACGGTGACCCCTCCGACAAAGACGGGTTTCAAGCGGGCAACCGGCGTAATGGCGCCGGTGCGACCCACCTGGACTTCTATGTCCAGCAAGGTCGTGGTTTCTTCTTGTGCGGGAAATTTATGGGCCGTGGCGAAGCGCGGCGCTCGGGCAACGTAACCCAGGACATCCTGCGCCGCCAGCGAATTCACCTTGTAGACGACACCATCGATGTCGAAAGGCAAGTCCACACGCGCTATTCCGGTCCGCTCGTAAAAAGCCAGCAAGCCGTCAACCCCTTTGACCACTTCTCGAAACGTATTGACCGGCAGGCTCAACTCGCCCAGCCAATCCAGCATGGCCGCATGATGGCTGCGCGGCATGTCGGTGATCTCTCCCCAACCATAGGCAAAGAAACGCAAGGGTCGCCTGGCGGTGATGCGGGGGTCCAGTTGACGCAAGCTGCCCGCGGCGGCGTTACGTGGATTGACGAAGATCTTCTCGCCGCGCTGTTGTTGTGCTTCATTCAAGCGCTCAAAGTCACGCCGGTTCATCAAGACCTCGCCGCGCACCTCCAGCACCTGGGGATAGTCGCCCGACAAACGCAGGGGTACCGAGCGCAAGGTGCGGATATTGGCGGTGATGTCTTCGCCGGTCTGCCCATCGCCGCGCGTCGCCGCTTGCACGTAGCGACCATTTTCATACCGGATACTTACGGCCAGGCCGTCAAACTTCAGCTCGGCAACATACTCGACCTGGCCATCGGCATCGGCCAGTCCCGCGCCCGCCAAGGTATCGGCAACCCGCTTGTCAAAGGCCCGGACTTCTTCGGGATCAAAGGCGTTCGCCAAGGATCGCATCGGCACAGCATGGCGCACGCTGTTGAAAGCGGCAAGCGGCTGGGCACCGACGCGCTGCGTAGGCGAGTCCGGCGTAATAAAGTCCGGGTTGGCAGCCTCGATCGCCTGCAGCTCGGTCATCAAGCGGTCGTACTCCGCGTCCGAAATAAGCGGCGCATCAAGCACGTAGTAGCGGTGATTATGTCGGGCAATCTCGGCCCGCAGTTCGTCCAGCCTCTGGGCGGCCGACTTACCGCCTTCTTCCTCAGAGCTCACGAAAACACCCGGGTGGTGCGCTCGTCGCCCGCTTCGAAGCCTGCGTCGCCCAGACGGGTATATAGGTCGAGCAGTTGTTCGTCGATGGCGTGGTCGGCGGCATCGGGCAGTGGCCTGCCTTGATCGTCAAGCAGTTCGGCCGACAGGCGCCCGGCAAGGTCGCGTCCCACACTGGCCATGCGGCTGAATGCCTGTTCGTCGGCAGGGCTATTGGGCAAATCCAGCAATAGATCGATGCGGTCAACGCCCGCCGATTGTGCGCCCAGCGCATGCACGCCGTCGTACAGGGCGGTAAAGCGCGGCATCCCGGCATCCGACATCCAGGCAAGTTGTTCGCCATAAGGCAGGAAGCCGGCCTCTTTCAGCACGCGCGTGACTTCCCCAACGGGCATCGTGCCGGGCAGGCGCAATGCCAGCCCCACCTGGGCGTCCAGTCCGGCACAGACGCTGTCCAGCCCCTGCGCGCGTCGCAAGACCTCGTCCTGCTCAGGGGCCTCGATGGCGCCGTCGAAGCGCTCTGCCAGGCTTTGGGCCACCGTCCATAGCTGCGACCATTCAATATCGGTCAAGGGGCCGCTGCGATTGGCCAGCAACACAGCCAGTTGCATGGACACATAGGTTTCGTCGGGCCGCAATTTGGCGCGATGACCACCGCCCTCGCGCTCGGCAAAGATACGCACCGGTTTATTGCCGACCCGTCGCAGGCCATGTATGGCCTCATGCAGGCTGGCCGTGGTCACAGGCTGCGCAAAGCTGATGTCGATGACCACTTCCGTGGTTGGGTCGACCTCTTCCTCGTCGTCGGCTTGCGGCTCGGAGACGGGCGGGCGCAGGCCGAAGCCGGGCTCGCGCCGGCCGGACGGGGAAGCTTGCCCACCCATCAGGGGATCATGTTCGCGCTCGGGAAAATGCTCTTGCATCTTCTGGCGTACGCGCCTGTCTTGCCACCAATTAAATACGACGACAACAAGAATCAGCACCACGCCCAGAAGAATCAAACCGATTTGCAAGTCACTCATTGTCAGCCTCGCCGTATCACCAAACGTTTACCCATACCCACCTTCAGACTTCGGCCAATTGCAGGGCGGAATCAATGTCGACCGCGACGATCCGCGAAACACCCTGTTCCTGCATGGTAACGCCAACAAGTTGCTTGGCCATCTGCATGGCAATTTTATTGTGCGAAATGAAAAGAAACTGCGTTTGCTCGCTCATGCTGCTGACCAGATTTGCATATCTTTCCGTGTTGGCGTCATCCAATGGCGCGTCGACCTCGTCGAGCAAGCAGAATGGCGCGGGGTTAAGTTTGAACAACGCAAATACCAGCGCGGTGGCGGTCAGCGCCTTCTCGCCGCCGGATAACAAGTGGATAGTGCTGTTGCGCTTGCCGGGCGGTTGCGCCATGACTTGTACGCCCGCATCCAGGATCTCGTCGCCGGTGACAACAAGCTTGGCCTCCCCGCCCCCAAAAAGCTGGGGGAACAACTCGCCAAAATGATGGTTGACCGTATTGAAGGTAGCTTGCAGCAACTCGCGCGTCTCGCGATCGATCTTGCGTATGGCATCTTCCAGGGTTTCGATGGCGGTCGTCAGGTCCAGATGCTGGGCATCAAGGAAACCCTTGCGCTCGCGGGCGGCGTTCAATTCGTCCAGCGCCGCCAGGTTGACCGGACCCAGGCTATCGATCAAGCGCGAAATGCGCTGTACTTCCGACTGCAGCCAGTTGCTGCGCCGCCACTCGTCTGGCTGCTGGGCCAGAAGCTCGCGCAGTTGGTCGCGATTGACCTCATTCGTGTCTAATTGCTCGGCAAACTGCTCCACCGCCAGTCGCGCTGCCTGTTCTTGCAACTGCAACTGGGTAATGCGAGCGCGGCGGGGCTCGAGTGTAAGTTCCAGGCTGGCACGCTCTTCGTCCGCACTGCGCAAGGTAGCGGCCAGATTATCAAGCTCGATGCGCGCCCTGCCCAATGCTTCCTCGCGCTCTGCACGCAGCTCCAGGGCATCTTGCAAACCTGCCTGCGTAGCCGAGGCATCCAGTTCAAACAGTTCGCCCTGCAGGCTCTCAAGCTCGGACGTGGCGCGCTGCGCCTGGTCAGCGGCAAGTTGCAGATTCCGCTTCAGATCGGCGATCCGGGTCTGCAGAGCCCGCTCCGCGTATTCAGACTCGGACACTGCGCGCTCGAGGTCCCTGAGGTGTTGCCGTGCTTTCTCGGCTTGCAACTGCAGGTCTTCGCCTGACATCTCGGCATCGGCGTATAGCGTTTGGTGTTCGCCCAGTTGCACATCCAGGACCTCGAACCTTGCCTCAGCTTCTTCCTTGCTGGCAGCCAGCTCTTCCCGCTGGATCCGGATTTCAGTGAGGTCTTCCTGTATGCGCGCGGCGCGCTCGCCCGATTGCTCGGCCTGTTGCTTCAGTCGTGAGTACTCCAATTGCACATCGTGCAGTCTGCGCGTCAGTTCGGCAACCCGCTGGCGCGCTGGAGCTACAGACTGCGACACCTGTTGCCAGGCGCTCTCGGCCTGCGCAACGGCGCTCAGCGCCTGATCCGCAATCAGTTGGCTGGCCTTCAAGTCACGCTGCAGGTTCTCGATCTCTTGCTGGCGGGCCAGCATGCCTGCTTGCTCGGAATCAGGCGCATAAAAACGCACGCTATGGCGGTCAACCAGATGGCCTTCGCGAACGACGTAGACACCGCCAGAAGGTAAGTCGCCGCGCTGCTCCAGCGCCTTGGCAACATCAGTGCAAACATAAGCCCCTTGCAACCAGTCGTTCAGCAAGGTGCGCAGATCCGCATCGCTGATGCGCAACAGGCTGCTCAGGGGAATCATGCCGGCAACCGCCACAGGCGCGACGGCGGCGACCGGCACCTGGTAAAACGCCAGGCGCGCGGGCGGCGCGTCGGCGGCGAAAGCTCGGGCATGCTCCAGTTGCCTAAGCTCGACGCCAGTCATGCGTTCACGCAGCACGGACTCCAGTGCGGTTTCCCATCCCGGCTCGATGTGCAGCTTCTGCCACAGACGGGCCAAGCTGTTCAGTTCATGGTGCGCCAGCCAGGGTTCCAGGGCGCCCTTTTTTTGCACGTCTTCCTGCAGCTTGGCCAGTGCGGACAGGCGGGCCTCCAGACGGCCCGCAGCTTGCAACTCTTGCTGGGCGGCGGCATGGGCCGCACGTCGCTCTTCGTCCCGCTGAGGCAGGCGGTCTTCCAGCTCCATGAGCTGGGCTTGCGCTTCCTCGAGCTGTGCTTGCATCGCCGTACTGTCGCCCGCCAACCTTTCCAGATTGGCCGGGTCCGGCGCGTTCAAGGCGCGCAGTTCGAGCTCCAGTCGTTCCTGGCGCAATTCCAGCGCCTGCAATTGCCGGTCGGCATCGCGCTGCGTCTGTGCGACCAGCGCCAACTCTTGTTCCACCCGAGCCAATACACCGCGCATATCGTTGCGCGCCGCTGCGGCGTTGCGCACCCGGGTTTCGATATCGGGCAGTGCCGACTCGGCTTGCTCGGCCTGATTGCGTGCTTCTTCCGTGCGCGCTTGCGCCGTTTCCAGGTCAAGCTCGGCCTGAGCTATCTGCTCGGTGCAATGCGTTTGCTGATCCGCCCATTCCTGCAACTGGCCTTCCAGCTGGGTACGCCGCGCCTGCACGCGATTGCGCGAGTCGACCACGTGCCGGATCTCTGCCTCCAGGCGACTGACCTGAGCGCCGGCTTCGAACAACAGCCCTTGCGCCGCATGGACAGCGTCGCTGGCAGCGTAATGCGCCTGGCGGCGGGACTCCAGCGCGGATTCTCCGGCCCGCAGTCCGGCCACGGCCGCTTCCAATTCGGTCTGCGCTTGCTCGATCGCCAGAAACTTGGCTTGCTGATCTTCGCGCGCCTGGCTCTCTTTCAGTAGCCAGAGCGCATGCTGCTTGCGCTCGCCATCTTCCTGCAAGCCGCGATACTGCTGTGCCACCTGCGCCTGCGCTTCCAGCTTCTCGAGCTGATTGTTCAGCTCGCGCAGTATGTCTTCGACACGCGTCAGATTTTCGCGAGTGTCGCTCAGGCGATTCTCGGTCTCGCGCCGTCGCTCTTTGTAGCGGGACACGCCAGCGGCCTCTTCCAGGAATACGCGCAGTTCTTCGGGCCTTGCCTCGATAAGGCGATTGATCATGCCCTGACCGATGATCGCGTAGCCCCGTGATCCCAGGCCGGTGCCCAGGAAAATGTCATGTATGTCGCGACGCCGGACCTGTTGATTATTGACCAGATAGCTGCTGGTGCCATCGCGGGTAAGCACCCGGCGCACCGCAATCTCGGCATATGTGCTCCACTGTCCGGCTGCCCTGCCTTCGGAGTTGTCAAACACCAGTTCCACCGAGGCCCGGGCCGCCGGCTTGCGGTTGCTGGAGCCATTGAAGATGACGTCCTGCATGGATTCACCACGCAACTCGGAAGCCTTCGATTCCCCCAACACCCAGCGTACCGCATCGATAATGTTGGACTTGCCGCAACCATTGGGACCGACCACCCCCACCAATTGACTAGGCGTGGGAATGACTGTCGGTTCGACAAAGGATTTGAAGCCGGCGAGTTTTATCTGGGTCAGACGCACAATAAGCGGGCAATATAAAAATGACGACAGAAAACGGTTTCGAAGGAGGGGCTTAACCGGCTCGTATGATAACGCACCCATAGGAGCCAACCTAGGCTTGCGGCAAACTACGCTATTATTTTCCGTTGTGCCGCTATACTCGTTTACATTTTTTTGCTGTTGTCCGTACGGCTGCAAACAACCTCAAAGCAGAGATCCGCATTGAAAAAAGGCTTTTATCTGGTCATGCTGGCCCAGGCGCTTTCGTCCCTGGCGGACAATGCGCTCCTGATAGCCGCCATCGCCTTGATCGCCGATCTGCACGGCCCGGACTGGATGGCCCCCATGATGAAATGGTGGTTCGCGCTGGCCTATGTGGTGCTCGCCGCCTTTGTTGGCGCTTTCGCCGACTCGCTGCCCAAGGGGCGCGTCATGTTCATCACAAATGCCATCAAGATATGCGGCTGTCTGTTGATGTTCAGTTACCAGGCCTATGGGTTCGGAAATCAACACCAGTTGCTGTTGATATTTGGCGCCTACACGCTGGTCGGGATAGGGGCCGCCGCCTATTCGCCGGCCAAATACGGCATCGTCACCGAGATGCTGCCGCCGCACCTGCTGGTCAAGGGCAACAGCTGGATAGAAGGCCTGACGGTGCTGTCCATCATCGTGGGCACGGTGGTCGGCGGCATATTGGTCAGCCCCACGGTGTCCAGCGCCTTGTTGACAGACTCCTGGATCAGCGACCATGTGCACACGCGAGCCGAAGCGGCCATCCTTATTATTGTCTTCATCTATCTGCTGGCCGCGCTGACGAATTTGCTGATCCCGCAAACCCATGTGGTCTACCCCCGGCAGCAAACCAATCCCATCAAATTGATAGGTGCTTTCAACAGCTATGTGCGGGTGCTGTGGCATGACAAGCTGGGTCAGATTTCCCTGGCAGTCACCACCCTGTTCTGGGGCGCGGGGGCAACCTTGCAATTCATTGTGATCGAATGGGGCGCGCGACATTTAGGCTATCGCCTGGATCAGGCGTCGGTGCTGATGGGCATCGCCGCCCTCGGTACGGTTGGGGGCTCCATCCTGGCCGGCCGTGTGCCGCTCAAGCGCGCCCTGGCTGTCCTGCCGGTGGGCGTGGTGATGGGCTTTGCGGTGATGCTGATGCCGCTGGTCCACGACCGGTGGGCCGTCTACAGCGTGTTGCTGTTGATTGGCGCGCTATCGGGCTTCTTCGTGGTTCCCATGAACGCTCTGCTGCAGCACCGCGGCCATGTGCTGCTGTCAGCTGGGCACTCGATTGCGGTGCAAAACTTCAATGAGCAACTGAATATCTTGCTGATGCTGGCCATCTACAGCCTGATGCTGTGGCTGAACTTGCCGATCAACGCCATTATCGTCATTTTCGGGTTACTGGTTGCCGCGCTCATGCTCGTGTTCATCCACTGGAACCGACTGAATCACAAGGCCAACCCGGGCCTGGAAAACACCATCGGGCAACATGGCCACGGCCAGGCGCTGCAACAGCATCGTTAAGCGGCAGTAAGCGAACGGGCCAGCAGAAGATCACGCCAGGCGTCGGCCTTGTGTTGGGGCCGCATCAGCAGCGCGGCGGGATGATAGGTCGCAATCATCGGGGTGCTGGAGCCGTCATCGCCGGTCAAATGGTGCACACGGCCTCGCAAAGCTTCAAGTTCTTCGTCGACTCCCAACAGCGCTTGCGCCGCCAGACGCCCCAACGCAATGACCCGCAGCGGCTTGATCACTGCTATCTGCCGCAGCAGATACGGCCGGCAGGCGGCGATCTCTTCCGCACGTGGCGGTCGGTTGCCCAGCGGCCGACACTTGACGATGTTGGTGTAGTAGATGGCGGCTGGCTCTTGTACCGGCACACCGATAGATGCCAGCATCGCATGCAAAAGCACCCCTGCCTTACCCTGGAACGGCAAGCCGGCCTTGTCGTCCTGGTCTCCTGGCGCCTCTCCGATCAGCATCCAGTCGGGCATCTCGGTTGCACCGTGGCCGAATACCGCCTGGCTTCTACCGGTATGCAAGTCGCAAGCGACACAGGCCGCTACGTGCGACAGCAAATCGTCCCAACCGTCAGGCAACGAGGCAGCGGGAGCGGCCTTCGGCGTGACGGCTGTTGGGGCGGCCGGCATCGCTGGCCGCGCACGTTGAAAGGACGAGGGCTCCGGCCGGGAAGCACGTGCGGCGGCAGGGGCAGGTGCAGCGGCTTGCGTCGCGGGCGGGGTGGGCTTGACGGCGTCGCTCTGCGCCCACGCGGCGAGCGCGCGCCGATCCAGACCGAGTTCTTGCAGCCAGGCTTGCTGCAGGACACTTAGCACGGGAGCCTTCATGGAGTTTCCTTGGCGACTGGCTGCAGTGTCTTATGCATCACGCAGGCGTCTTCACGTTTACCGTGCGCGGCCGGATAGTAATCTTTACGCACTGTCAGCAGTTCAAAACCCTGATGGCGATAAAACCGCAGCGCGTTCTCGTTGGAGGGGCGCACCTCGAGCACCATAGACGTCAAACCATGAGACATGGCAACCTGCTCGCATTGTCGCAGCAACAAGGCGCCTATGCCCTGCTTCTGGCTGTCGGGCGCCACGGCAATGACCAACACGTGTGCGACATCCGGCGCAAACATGGCCATGCAAAAGGCAACGGTACGCCCGGCTTGGCGCACCACCCAGGATCCATAGCCAGCTTCCAGGCCATCGGCAAAGTTGCCGCGCGTCCATGGAAAAGCCTGCACGCTTTGTTCGATGGCTGCGACCTCGTCAAGGTGCTCTTCCGACATAGGTATCAGCGCAAGCTCGAACTCGCCGGCCCGTGGGTTACCACCGGCTCCTTGGGCACGCTCGCGTACCGTATAAGCCACTTTATCGCGCACATACAAGGGGGCAGCATGGTCGGGCAAAATGGCCTTGCCTTGCTGCCAGGCCGTCAGTGCCAGGCGAGCGACGGTTTCGGCGTCGGGCCGCAAGCTCGGGCCCTGGATAACACCAAGGTCTGACAAGGACGCTGCGATTTCAGGATAAGCGGTGGCCGCGTCACCCGCCAAAAAGACCTGAGGCGCCGTAGCACCTGCTGCGGCGTAATCCGCAAGCCAGGCGCCCACGCTATCCACGCCCAGCAAAATCGGCGCTTGCACCTCGTGCAATGCACCCTCCGGGTTGCCTGAGTCGGCCATATAGGCGGCCAGGTAGACCTCTCGCATTCGCGCATCCTGCACCACCAGATGCAAGACTCCCGGGGTGCACTGTGATCGCGCCCGTGTCGCAACCGCCAGCAATGAACTGATGGGCAACACCGGGATATCGAGCGCAAAAGCCATCCCCTGTGCTACGCCGCAGGCGACACGCAGCCCGGTAAAGCCGCCAGGCCCTTGCCCGAACGCGACGGCATCAAGCTCGTCCCGGGCAGTACCCGCATCCCGCAGCAACTGGTCCACCATGGGTAGCAAACGTTCCGCATGCTCCGCAGTGGCATCATGCTGGAGCACGCGCACGTCTATTTGCTGGCCGCTGGCGCGCAATAAGGCCACGCCGCAGACGTTGGTAGATGTTTCCAGGGCGAGAAGTTGGGTAGTCATAGGCGAGCATTTTAAACGCTGCCGCCTAACTGGGCCGAGCATCGGTCTTTTACCCGGGCACCGGCATCCGGCCTACTGCTTAAAAAGTTCCATGCCGCGCTTGTAACCGTTAAAATAAATGCTTCTGCGTTGTAACTGCAATTTGTACCGAAAGCTTAAAATGTAATTTGTTGCTACGGACCCTGTACGGGCTAACTCTCCCCTGTTACATTTTCCTCATGAACACACAAAATCAATCCCTATCCCGCAAAATCCTCGTCGTCGACGACGATCCCCGTTTGCGTGATTTACTGCGCCGATACCTCTCGGAACAGGGCTTCAACGTCTTCGTCGCCGAAGACGCCAAGGAAATGGGCAAGCTATGGCAACGCGAGCACTTCGACTTGCTGGTGCTCGACCTGATGCTGCCAGGCGAAGACGGCCTGTCGATCTGCCGGCGCTTGCGCGGCGGGCACGACAACACACCCATCATTATCCTGACAGCCAAGGCCGAAGAAATCGACCGCATTGTTGGGCTGGAAATGGGCGCCGACGACTATCTGTCCAAACCCTTCAACCCGCGCGAGCTTCTCGCACGCGTCAACGCCATTCTGCGCCGCCGAGGCACTGAAGAGCACCCAGGCGCTCCCAGCCAGGAAAACGAATCCATTGAATTCGGCCCTTATGTGCTGAATCTTTCCACTCGCACGCTTACGCGCAACAACGAGCAAGTGCCGATCACCACCGGCGAATTTTCCGTGCTGAAGGTTTTTGCCCGCCACCCCAAGATCCCGCTATCTCGCGACAAACTCATGGAGCTTGCCCGCGGCCGAGAATACGAAGCCTTCGACCGTAGCCTGGACGTACAGATTTCGCGTCTGCGCAAATTGGTCGAGCCCAATCCGTCCAAACCGGTATTCATCCAGACCGTCTGGGGCCTGGGCTACGTGTTCGTGCCCGACGGTGGCCACTAGCCTACCCATGATGACCTAGCCGGCCATCATGGCACCTCCGCAGAAACAATGGGCCATGGGCACATCACGGTTCCGCCTGGGGCTGTTCAGCCGCTCATTCTTGCTGCTGGCGGGCCTGATGCTGGTCAGCCTGGGCGCGTGGCTACAGGTATTTTTCAGTATGGAAGAAGGCCCGCGTGCCGCACAGATGGCGCAGCGGGTCACCACGGCGGTCAGTATTACGCGCTCGGCGCTGGTCTATGCGCCGACCAGCGTGCGCCCCGCCCTGCTGCTTGACCTGGCCACCAAGGAAAGTTTGCGGGTGCAACCCCGGGAAGAATCCGACGTGCTCGATCCCCTGCCCAACTCCAACTACTGGAACCACGTGGCGACCGAGATCAAGGAGCGTCTGGGTCCGGACACCCAGGTCATGTGGATGGTGAACCAGACACCAGGCATCTGGGTCAGTTTCGAGATCAACACTGACCAGTACTGGTTGGTATTCGACCGCGAGCAATTGGGTCTGACGGCGGGCGTGGAGTGGTTTGGATGGGGCGCAACCGCCTTGTTGCTGGCCCTGCTGGGCGCCGCAGTCAGCGCACGCTTTGTCAACCGGCCGCTGGCGCAACTGGCCAAGGTCGCCCAGCAATTGGCACGAGGCGAAATGCCCTCGCCGCTGCCCGAGAAAGGCCCCGCCGAGATTCGCGACATGAACATCGCCTTCAACCGCATGGCGCGCGACATCCGCCAAACCGAGGCAGATCGAGAGATCATGCTGGCCGGCATCTCACATGACCTGCGCACGCCCTTGGCCCGCATGCGGCTCGAGATCGAGATGAGCCAGGTCACCGAGGAAGCACGACAAGCCATCGATGAAGACCTGGGTCAGATCGACCACAGTATCGGCCAACTGATGGAATATGCCCGGCCGGCAGGCGCAGTGCCCGAGCAAGGCATAGACGTGTCAGCAGCCCTTCGAGAGTTGTACGAGCGCGAGCGCTCGCATACCGAGGCGCAGGATGGCGAGCTGACAGCTGATATCGAGCCCAATCTGTACGCCAAGATCAGCGCTCACGACTTGAAGCGCGTAGTCGGCAATCTGATCGAGAACGCAAGGCGCTATGGTCGTACGCCAGGCGACGGACGTGCCCGCATCAGACTGAGTGCCAGGCAGCAAGGCAATATCCTGGCCATCGAAGTACGCGACCAAGGCACAGGAATTGCCCCTACGGATGTACAGCGCTTGCTGCGCCCCTTCTCGCGAGGCGAATCCGCCCGCACCGGTGTCAGCGGCGCCGGCCTGGGTCTGGCCATTGTGGAGCGATTGCTCGGCCATGTCGGCGGCCAGCTCGAATTGATATCCGAGCCACCCGGCGGCCTGATTGCCCGTATAGAAATCCCCAAGGTTAGAATCAGGAACCATCAATTGGACACGCAAGTTTAAAGCGTGGAATTTCATGTCTGGACGTCAAGTCCACCAGCTTGTATAGAACGACTTCAGGAGCTTAGTTCATGAAAACCGTAGGCGATAAACTCGAAGCCTTTAAAGTGGCCGGCGTCAAACCTGGCTTCAATCACCACGAAGAAAATGGCGTTTCTGCTTTCGAAGACATTACCGAAAGCTCGTTTCCAGGCAAATGGAAAATTATTTATTTTTATCCCAAAGACTTCACCTTCGTCTGCCCGACCGAGATCGTCGGCTTCAATAACCTGGTGCAGGACTTCGAAGACCGCGACGCGATCCTGATGGCCGGCTCGGTGGACAACGAGTTCGTCAAACTGGCATGGCGACGCGAAAACCCAGAGTTGAACAAGCTGGCCCATTATCAGTTTGGCGACACCACGGGCGCCTTGGTCGACCAACTGGGCATACGGGAAAAATCCGAGGGCGTGGCACTACGCGCGACTTTTATCGTTGACCCGGACAATGTCATCCAACATGTGTCGGTCAACAACTTGAACGTAGGGCGCAACCCCGAAGAGATCCTGCGTGTACTGGACGGCTTGCAGACCGATGAGCTTTGCCCTTGCAACCGCTCTGTCGGTGGCGACACGCTGTAAGGCTCGGGCATGGAGTTTCTATCGGCCATCAAGGCCTTGATACCCGATTGGGCCAAAGACATCCGCCTTAACCTGGACGGCACCATCGCGCGTTCGTCCTTGAAGGCGGAAGACGCGGTGGGGGTCGCGCTGGCGGCCGCCTACGCGGCGCGCAGCCCCACGCTGATCCAGGCCTTTCGTTCGGGCTTGTCGGAAACCGATGCCGCCGGTGTACTGACGGCGGCATCGCTCATGGGCATGAACAACACGTACTACCCGTATCTGGACATGGCGGGCGATGCACAGTTGAAGACCCTGCCGGCGCAATTGCGCATGAATGCCTATGCCACTCATGGCGGCATCGAAGCAAACCGGTTCGAACTCTTTGCCCTGGCGGCCTCTATCGTCGGCAAATGCCCACACTGCGTGCATTCGCACTACGACAACCTGAAAAAGGCAGGCTACACATCAGAACAATTGCGCGACACCGGACGCATTGCGTCGGTGGTCAATGCCGCTTCACAGGTGCTGGTCGCCGAGGGCAAGTAGCGCCACCACCGTGGCCGCTATGCCTTCCTTGCGGCCCACATAGCCCAATCCCTCGCTGGTCTTGGCCTTGATGTTGATGCGATCGGGCGCCATGCCCAGGTCAGCAGCGATATTGGTCACCATGGCTGGCGCGTGGGGACCTATCTTGGGCGCCTGGGCATGCACGGTGGCGTCAATGTTCACGACCACCCAGCCCGCATCGGCGACCTTCTGCATGGCAGCACGTAACAACACGCGGCTGTCTGCACCTTTATAGGCCGGGTCGGTATCGGGAAAATGCCTGCCGATATCGCCCAGCCCGGCGGCACCCAACAGCGCGTCCGTGACAGCGTGCAGCAGCACATCGGCATCGGAATGGCCGAGCAGCCCATGAGTATGGGGCAGCGTGACCCCGCCGATGATCAAGGGCCGGCCTTCCACCAGCGCGTGTACATCAAAGCCCTGTCCGATTCGAAAGGGAAAATTCATCTTTGCTCCACGATTCATGTAATGGGCGCGCTGCGCCTGCCCGGCTATAACCACCTGTCCATCAGATCGAAATCTTCGGGCCAGGTTACCTTGAAATTTCTCGCTGAGCCGGCGACCAGATGCGGCGCATGGCCGGCCAGCTCCATGGCCGATGCCTCGTCGGTGATGTCGGCGGCTATTCCGGCGGCCGCCTCCAGCGCCTGCAGGAGTGCGCCGGCCGGAAACATCTGCGGCGTCTGGGCAAGCCAGAGCTGGCTGCGCGATACCGAGCACGCCACGGTATCATCGCCGGCCGAGCGCTTGACCGTGTCGGCCACCGGCTGTGCCAGCAAGCCACCGGCGGATTTCTCCAGGCACAGGTCGATCAGGCGCGCCAATGCAGAAGCCGGCAAACCGGGACGCGCGGCATCGTGCACCAGCACCCAGTCGTCGGCGTCCAGCCCGGCGTCGCGCAGCGCGGCCGCAACCGTATCGGCTCGCGTGGGGCCACCACAGGGCCGCCAGAAGGTTCGCGGCAGGCCGGCAAGGGCCTGGGCGGCCCAAGGGTCGTCGGGCGCCACGGCGACGCGCACCTCGTCGATGCGGCTGTCGGCCAGCAAGGCCTGAACGGCCCAGCGCAGCATGGGCTGACCCTTCAGCAAGCGGTATTGCTTGGGCAGGATCGCGCTGCTCGGGTCGTCCTGGGCGCGGGCGCCGACGCCGGCTGCCGGGACAATTGCAATCAGTTTCTTGTGCATAAGAAAGCCATTTTATAATGACGCCCTACATGGCCACAGAAACAACCCTCCCTTCGTCCCTTCCCTCCACTGAAAATGTGCTAAATGCGCTGAAGCCGGGGCAGCGGCATGCACAACCCAGGCCGCCCGGCTCGGGCGATGCATGGTGGCTGGCCGACTTGGCGCGCACATCGGGCCGACCCTTGGTCGCGCTGTGTGCGGACCCCCTTACCGCGCAGCGCCTGGCAGAAGAGGTATTGCTGTTCGCGCCAGATTTACGCGTCAGGCAACTGCCTGATTGGGAGACTCTGCCCTATGACAGCTTCTCGCCGCACCAGGACCTCATTTCGGAACGCCTGCGCAGCTTGCACGCCTTGATGCAGGAAGGCGTTGACATCCTCACCGTGCCGGTAACGACCGCCCTGTACCGCCTGGCACCGCCGGCCTTCCTGGCGGCTTATACCTTCTCGTTCAAGCAGGGTGACGCGCTGGACGAGGAAGGCCTGCGCAGGCAGCTCACGCTCGCCAACTACACGCACGTCACCCAGGTGACGGCCCCCGGGGAGTTCTGCATACGTGGTGGCTTGATAGACCTTTTCCCCATGGGCTCGGTACTGCCCTATCGCCTGGACCTGTTCGACAACGAGATCGAGTCCATACGCAGTTTCGACATCGACACCCAGCGCAGCCTCTATCCGGTCAAGGAAGTACAGCTACTGCCAGGCCGCGAGTTCCCCATGGACGAGGAGGCGCGCACGCAATTCAGGGCGCGCTTCCGTGAGATCTTCGAGGGGGATCCTTCGCGCGCCCTGCCCTACAAGGACATAGGCAACGGCATTGCCTTTGCGGGGGTGGAGTATTACCTGCCGCTGTTCTTCGAGCAGACCGCCACCTTGTTCGACTATCTGCCCAAGCAGTCCGCCATGGTCACCCTGGGCGACGTCAGTCAGGCCATACAGGGATTTGCGCAAGATACTCACAGCCGCTATCAGTTCCTGAAAAGCGATCGCGAACGGCCGGTCTTGCCGCCTTCCCAACTGTTTCTGGATGAGCAAGCATTATTCGCGGGGCTAAAGGGTTTCGCAAGGCTGTCGCTGACCGAGGGCGAGGTTCACCCGGACTTCGAGCCCGCGCCCAATGTGGCCGTCGCGCGACGCGCCGACGACCCGCTGGCCAACCTGCGGGCGCTGCTGATGCGTCCTGAAGGCAGAATCGCCCTATGCGCGGACTCGGCCGGCCGGCGCGAAACCCTGGTGCAGATGCTGGCGGAGTTCCAGATCGCACCAGACAGCGGTTGTGAAACCTTGCAAGACTTCTTGCTGTCCGACAGTCGATTTGCGCTGGTCGTGGCACCCCTGTCCAACGGCTTTGCCGTCGTATCCCAAGACCTCACACTGTTAACAGAAAACGACCTGTACCCTAGCCAGGCTCGGACAGTACGTCGCGGACGGCGTGGCCAGGAAGCCATCAGCGACGTGGCCGCCATGGTGCGGGATTTGTCCGAGCTGCGGGCAGGCGATCCCGTCGTCCACGCGCAGCACGGCATAGGCCGGTACTGCGGATTGGTCGAGATGGACCTGGGCGAAGGGCTGATGGAATTCCTGCACCTGGAGTACGCCAACGCCAGTACCTTATACGTACCCGTATCCCAGTTGCACGTGATTGCCCGCTACAGCGGCGCCGATCCCGAAAGCGCCCCGCTGCACCAGCTCGGTTCCGGCCAATGGGACAAGGCGCGCCGCAAGGCGGCGCGGCAGGTACGCGACGCTGCGGCCGAACTGCTTGCCCTTTACGCACAGCGGGCCGCCCGTGAGGGCCACCGATTCAAACTGCCGGTCAATGATTACCAGGCGTTCGCCGAAGGCTTTGGCTTCGAAGAAACGCCCGACCAGGCGGCCGCCATTGAAGCCGTCATCGACGATATGACCTCCGGACGGCCGATGGACCGCCTCGTGTGCGGCGACGTAGGTTTCGGGAAGACCGAAGTCGCCTTGCGCGCCGCCTTCCTGGCAGTGATGAATGGCAAGCAGGTTGCCCTGCTTTGCCCCACCACGCTGCTGGCCGAGCAGCATGCGCAGACGTTTTCAGATCGCTTCGCGGACTGGCCAGTGCGCATCGTAGAGCTATCACGCTTCCGTTCCGGCAAGGAAGTGACTGCCGCGGTCGAAGGCCTGAACCAGGGCACCGTGGACATTGTCATTGGCACCCACAAGATCCTGTCCAAGGACGTGAAATTCAAACGCCTGGGTCTGGTCATCATCGACGAAGAACATCGTTTCGGCGTACGTCAGAAAGAGGCCCTGAAAGCGCTGCGTGCCGAGGTGGACGTGTTGACCCTGACGGCCACGCCCATACCCCGTACGCTGGGCATGTCGCTGGAAGGCATCCGGGACTTCTCGGTGATCGCCACTGCGCCTCAAAAACGGCTGGCCATCAAGACCTTTGTGCGGCGTGAAGATGGCAGCACCATCCGCGAGGCATTGCTGCGCGAGCTCAAGCGTGGCGGCCAAGTGTACTTCCTGCATAACGAAGTGGACACCATACAGAATCGGCGTGCGCGACTGGAAGAACTGGTTCCCGAGGCGCGCATTGCGGTAGCGCATGGCCAAATGCCCGAACGCCAATTGGAAGAAGTCATGAAGGGCTTCTACCAGCAGCGCTATAACGTGCTGTTGTGCACCACCATCATTGAGACCGGCATCGACGTGCCGACGGCCAACACTATTGTGATCCACCGGGCCGATAGGCTGGGACTGGCGCAGTTGCATCAATTGCGCGGCCGTGTGGGTCGCTCGCATCACCAGGCCTATGCCTATCTGCTGACCCCGGGCGAGGATGCCATGACGTCCAACGCCAAGAAGCGCCTGGAAGCCATCCAGGCCATGGAGGAGTTGGGCGCCGGGTTCTTCCTGGCCATGCACGACCTGGAGATACGCGGCACTGGCGAGGTTCTGGGAGAATCGCAGTCCGGGAATATCCACGAGATCGGTTTCTCGATGTATTCGGAGATGCTCAACGAGGCGGTGCGCGCGCTGAAGTCAGGTGAAGAGCCCGATCTGGATTCACCTTTCTCGGCCTTGTGCGAAGTCAATCTGCACGCGTCCGCGCTGCTGCCCTCAGATTATTGTCCGGACGTTCATGCCCGCCTGGGCCTGTACAAGAAACTGTCTCATGCCAAAAATGAAGACGACCTGATCATGATCCAGGAAGAGCTGATAGACCGCTACGGAAAGCTGCCGGAAGCCGCTCAGACTTTACTGGCCACGCACCGCCTGCGCCTGAGCGCCGAGCCGCTGGGGATAGTAAAGATCGACGCCAACGAGTCGCAGGCGTCCATCCATTTCTCTGCCAAGCCCAATGTAGAGCCCATGAGAATCATCGAGCTTATCCAGAAACGGCGCGACGTGCGCTTGTTCGGGCAAGACAAGCTGAAAGTGGAGATCAAGCAAGGTCAGCAAGTAGCCGCCCGTATCGACGCCGTAAAGGACGTGCTGCGCGCTCTGGTCTAGTCGTCCGACCAGCTTAATGACTAAGCCGGAACCAGTTCAAAATGGCGTCCAATGGGCTGACGTTAAGCGCAAAGCGCGCCTGCTGCTGCACGACAGGCTTGGCCCGATAGGCAACCGAGAAATGCGCCAGGGCCATCATCTTGAGGTCATTGGCACCGTCGCCTACCGCGATGATCTGTTCGGGCGCTGCGCCCAGTTCGGTGGCCAGTTCCTTCAAGCGTGCGGCCTTCCCGTCGGCGTCCAGAATGTCGCCCAGCACCCTGCCTGTCAATTTGCCATCGACCACCTCCAGGTCGTTGGCGTGGCAGGCGTCCAACCCCAGGCGCTCTTTGAGCTTACCCGTAAAGAAGGTAAAGCCGCCCGAGACCAGCAAGGTCTTGACGCCATGCAGCTTGGCCGTGGAGATCAACTTCTGGGCGCCTGGGTTCAATTGCAGCCTGGTCCCATAAACATCGTCCAGCGCCGAGGCGGGTACGCCCTCAAGCAAGGCCACGCGCCGGGTCAGGCTTTCCGCAAAGTCGGTGATCTCTCCGCGCATGGCGGCTTCAGTGATGGCGGCCACTTCAGCCTTGCGGCCCGCCATGTCGGCGATCTCGTCGATGCACTCGATATTAATGAGGGTTGAATCCATGTCCATGGCCAGTATGCGGCAATCGCGCAGTCGCGTAATGTGGTCCAGAAAGGCATAGTCCATACCGAGAGCTTCACAGCAGGCGCTCACCTCCGCGCGGGTGCCGTCATCCACCTCCAAAAGCCGAACAGCGGTCGGACCCAACTCCTGAACGCCGTCGGCGCAGGCTATCGCCGCCAACTTCTCGATATTGGATGAAACAAGATTGGGGGCTTGAACAATAAGATGAGTCATGAAGTAAACGCAGTGACCAATGTTGAGAACCAGCCGCAATTCTACCTAATCGCATCGCCGGCGTTTATGATGTTCGTTTGGCTTCCTGTCCGTACTCACGGTTTTCATGCCGACCCACTCCTCCCATTTTTTTTCCACACTATCGATCGCGGTACGGTGCCTGTTACTGACGCTACTGCTTGCCCTGGCCAGCGTGACAACCACCGCGTATGCGCAGGACAAGGCGCTGGCGGACGTAGACAAATCGCTGGATGCCGCCCGCGCCCAGATCGATGATGTCCAGAAGGATCTCAAGGCTGCTCCCGACAAACCGCTGATTGATGCCGACCTTGTGGCCTTGCGCGAGACGGCTTTGGAGGCGCAGGAAGAAGCGCAGGCCATCGCCAAAGCGCTGGAGCCGCAGTTGGTCAGCGTCCAAGAGCGCGTGGCACAGTTGGGACAACCCGTGGAGGGTGCCAAGGAGGCACCGGACATTGCGCTGCAACGTGCGGAACTGAACAAAGCCAGCACAAAACTGGACGCCCAGATCAAGCTTGCCCGGCTGATCTCCCTGGAGGCGGGCCAGGCCAGCGATCAGATACTGAAATTGCGGCGCTCGCTGTTCCAGGCGGAATTGGGTGTGCGCACCACTTCCATACTGGACGATCACTTCTGGAGCGATCTGCGTTCGCAGTTGCCTGAAGATTTGCGTAGCGCCAGACCTCTGCACGAAGAGCTTTCCAGGGCGGCCGCCGCAGCCGGCAGCGCAGCGTGGACCGGCGCTCTGCTGGCCATCCTGGCCGTCCTCGTCTTGCGGGTAGTGGCCGGCCGGCTGCTGCTCCAACTGACCACGACGCGGGTGGCCCCGGGCAGGCTGCGACGCTCGCTGTACGCCTGCGCCCAACTGGTATTGGCTACCTTGGCGCCCGGCCTGATAGCGGAAGTGCTGCGGCAAACGCTGGGCTGGAAGGTGGAATTGTCCGCGAATATGGTGGAACTTCTGTCGCAGAGCGTAGGCGCTGTGTATTTTGGCGGATTCGTGGCCGGGCTGGGCAGGGCCCTGCTGTCGTGGAACCGGCCTACTTGGCGACTGCTACCGCTAACGGACAGCGTTGCCAGAGGGCTAAGATGGTTTCCCACAGTGCTGGCCATCATTCTGGTCACAGGCTGGGTTACGCAGCGACTGGCCGCCATACTTAACGCCAGTTTATTTGCCACTGTCGCGCAGAATTGTGCGGTGGCGCTGGCCTTGAGCCTCACACTGGCACTGGCAACTTACCGCGTGCAAGGCCTGCGACGCGAGGCCTTGGCGGACACCTCGGGGGAAGCCGCCCCAGCGGGTGTCACTTATGGCTTCTTCCGAATCTCGATCTGGATCGCCATTTTTGCCAGTGTCGCTTGTTTGCTGATCGGCTATATCGCCCTGGGCAGCTTCATCATCAAACAAGCCGCATGGGTGGGCATTGTGATTGCGGTGGCCTACCTGCTGAACGGACTGATAGACGACGCATGCCACGTCATCCTCGCCGCCATACGCCGCAGCGCCGATGATGACAACTACACGCGGACGATGACGCGGGTGCGGGGCCAGGCGACAGTCGTGCTGTCCGGGCTGGCCAGGGCAGTCATCATGTTGCTGGCCATAGTGTTGCTTGCCGCGCCTTTCGGTGATGGTCCAGCGGCCTGGGTGCAGCGCCTGGATGCGCTGTATCAGGGTATCGCCATCGGCGAACTCAATATACGCCCGACCGCAGTAGGCTTGGCCACCGTCGTGCTGCTGCTCGGTCTGGGTCTGGTCAAAGTCATCAAGACCTGGCTGGCCCGTCAGTTCCTGCCCGTTACCAGCCTCGATCCGGGTATGCGGCTGTCTGCCGCCACCCTGTTCGGCTACGCCGGTTACGTCCTGGTTATCGCCCTGTCATTGTCGGCAGTCGGCATCGGGCTGGAACGGGTCGCCTGGATCGCCAGCGCCCTGTCGGTCGGCATAGGCTTTGGTTTGCAAGCAGTCGTACAGAACTTCGTCTCGGGTTTGATCTTGCTGGCGGAAAGACCCGTGCGCGTTGGCGACTGGGTCTCGCTGGGCACCGTCGAAGGCGACATACGCCGCATCAATGTCCGGGCAACCGAGATCCAAATGGGAGACCGATCCACGGTCATCGTGCCCAACTCCGAATTCATCACCAAGATAGTACGCAATGTCACGCACGCCGGACCGCTGGGTCGGGTGCAGATCAGGTTGACGCTGCCCGTGACCGTGCTGCCAGAGCAGATACATGACCTGATGCTGACTGCCTTCGAGGCAAATGAAGAGGTGCTCAAAGAACCCGCCGCCGACGTCATGCTGGATGGCGTGGACCCGAACGGCCTGATCTTTGTCGCGACGGGCTATGTGAGTTCGCCCCGTGCCGCCTACCGCGTACGCAGCGCCCTGCTGTTCGTGATACTGAAAGCTCTGCGCGAGCGGAATGTGCCGCTGGTCAGCCCCGCGCTGATGGTGATGCAGCCGCCCGAGGCTTCCGGTGGCGCATCAAGTACCGATACACGAAGCCCGGATAGCCCAACACCACGAACAGGCTTAGCGTAACGGCGTAGAACTCCCAGGTGTGGCTGAACGTGTTGCCCACATTGGCTTCCAGGGCAAAACCCAGGGTGCCCACCAGACCGTAAAAGGCCAGTAGCTCCAGCAGTCGATCCAGGAATGTTTTACTGATGACGCGGCCACGGTTGCGCCAGCCCGGATAGGCCAGCAGCAAGGCTGCTGCGCCCATGACAAACAGCACTTTGCCCAGAAACAACGCCACCGACGCCGGATCAGACGCTACGAAGAACCCCTGGCCAATCAACACCCATGCCAAATAACCGGCGCCGGCAAGCAGAGCGAAGAACAGAGCCGACATGGGCCATTGCAACCAGAAAGGCTGGGGCGCTTCTCCGGCCTGGGTCCACGGCAATACCAGGAAGGGCCGTTGAACCACGAAGGGCAAATTGGCCGTCACCAACGACAGGCCAATTACCACCCACACTGCAAAAGTCTGATTCATCGATCAGAACTTCAAGGAGTCTTCGATCACCCGTATGCAGAGCGCCATCAGGCCGCCAGGCAAAATACCCAGCACGATGATCAGCAGACCATTCACCGACATCAGGCCATGCGTGACGGCGCCATTGTTGATCGGGAAAACCTCGCCTTCCGGCTCGTCGAAGTATGCCATCTTGACGATACGCAGATAGTAGAAAGCACCGATCAGGGAAAACAGCACGGCAACGACAGCAATGGCCACGTAACCGGCACCTATCAGTGCCTGCAGCACGGCCAGCTTTGCGTAAAAACCGGCCATGGGCGGTATGCCGGTGAGCGAGAACATGGAAAGCAGCAGCATGCCCGCCAGGATGGGGCTGCGGCGATTCAGCCCCTTCAGGTCGGAGATCTCTTCGCATTCGAACCCGGCCCGGCTAAGCAGCAGAATCAAGCCGAAGGTGACCAGGGTGGTCAGCACATAGATGATCATGTAGAACAAAGCCGAACCATAAGCAGAGCCGGCCAAAGTCTGCTCCTGGACGACGCCAGACAGCAGACCCAGGAATACGAAGCCCATGTGCGAAATGGTCGAGTATGCCAACATGCGCTTGAAATTGGTTTGCGCGATGGCGGCAATATTACCGATGGCCAACGACAAGACCGCCAGGATCAGGAGCATGGGCTGCCAGTCGATCGCAATACCGTGCAAGCCTTCGATAAGCAGGCGCAGGGTAATAACGAAGGCAGCCAGCTTGGGCGCTGCGGCGACAATCAAGGTAACGGCAGTGGGCGAGCCTTCGTACACATCGGGCGTCCACATGTGGAAAGGCGCCGCGGCCAGCTTGAAAGCCAGTCCAGCCACAATGAAGACCACCCCAAACACCAGAGGCAGGCGCTCGGCGTTGCCGCTGCCGATGACCTGGGCGATGAGGCGCAGATCCAACTGACCGGTAGCGCCGTAGATCATGGACATGCCGTACAGCAACACAGCGGAAGCCAGCGAACCGAGCAGGAAGTACTTCATGGCGGCTTCGGTGGACTTGACCTCGTCGCGTCGCAAGGCTACCAGCGCGTACAAGGCGAAGGACATGAGTTCCAGGCCAAGATAAACCGTAAGCATGCTGCCTGCGGAAATCATCACGTACTGGCCGAGCAAGGCAAACAGCGAAAGCGAATAAAACTCGCCGCCATTTTTCATCATGTCGCGCGCTTCCGCGTAGCCACGGCCATAGACCAGGGTGACCGCAACGGTAAGAGAAGCCAGTGCCTTCAGGAAGTGAGAGAGCGGATCGACGACGTACAGGCCACCGAACGAGTTGCCCTGCATGCCCGCGCCCCATTGCCAGAGCGACACGACCGTCAATATCAGCAAGCTGCCCAGGCTCAGCGAAAAAGTCAGATGGCGCGATTCAGACTTGCTGAAGGCGTCGGTCAGGAGCACTGCCGCGGCAAGTATCAGCAGCAGGATCTCGGGCGTAGCCAGGGCGAAATTAAATGGAGTTTGCATAATGTTTCGGGTCTACAGTTTCGAGATAGAGACGTGCTGCAGCAAGGCTTCCACCGACACATGCATGACATCTGTAAACGGTTTTGGATAGATGCCCATGTAGAGCACAGCTATCGCCAAAAGGCCCAGTATGAAGAACTCGCGCCCGCCAAGATCCGACATGCCACGCACCTGGTCGTTGGCAATCTCGCCTAAAGCAACACGCTTGAACATCCACAAGGAGTACGAGGCGCCCAGGATCAATGCCGTAGCGGTCAGCATTCCTATCCAGAAGTTGTACTCGACGGCGCCCATAATGACCGTGAACTCGCCAACGAAACCACTGGTTGCCGGCAAGCCCGCGTTGGCCATCGAGAACAATAGAAACAGCGTGACGAACCGGGGCATCACATTGATGACGCCGCCGTAGTCGGCAATGCGCCGCGTGTGCATGCGGTCGTACAACACGCCTATACACAGGAACATGGCGCCTGAAACGAAGCCGTGGGAGATCATCTGGATGATCGCGCCTTCCAGGCCTGCCGTGTTGAACAGGAAGAAGCCAAGGGTAACGAAACCCATGTGCGCAACGGATGAATACGCCACCAGCTTTTTCATGTCGTCCTGAACGATAGCGACTAGGCCGATATAAATGACAGCGATGAGCGACAGCGCGATCATCATGCCGGCCAGGCTGTGCGAGGCATCGGGCACGATAGGCAGCGAGAAGCGCAGGAAGCCGTAGGCGCCCAGCTTCAGCATGATGGCCGCCAGCACGACCGACCCGCCCGTGGGCGCTTCAACGTGGGCATCGGGCAACCACGTATGCACCGGCCACATCGGCACCTTGACCGCGAAGGCCGCCAGCAAGGCTAGGAAAATCAGGATCTGCGGCGTGTAGTCCAGCTTCAGCTGATGCCAGGTCAGGATGTCGAACGAACCGTCGGCAACGTGCCACAGGTAGATGAACGCAATAAGCGTCAGCAGCGAACCCATCAGGGTATACAAAAAGAACTTGAACGCTGCGTACACCCGGTTCGGACCGCCCCAGACACCGATGATGAGATACATCGGAATCAGCGTGGCCTCGAAGAACACATAAAACAACATGCCGTCCAGCGAGGCAAATACACCCACCATCAATCCGGACAGGATCAGGAAGGAGGCCATGTACTGCGACACACGGCTGGTGATGACTTCCCAGCCAGCCAGCACGACAATAATCGTGATGAAGGCGGTCAGCAAGACAAACCAGATCGAGATCCCGTCGATACCCAGGTGGTAGTTGACGGCGAATGATTCTATCCAGGGGGCCAGCTCGACAAACTGCATGTCGGCGGTCGTGGGGTCAAAGCCCGTATACAAGGGCAAGGTCACCAGAAACCCGACCACAGCGCCCACCAGCGAAATCATGCGGGTGAGTCCTGGACGATCGTCGCGGCCAACCAGCAGCACGATGAGTCCGGCAACGATCGGAACGAAAATCGCAAGCGTTAACCAGGGAAGAGTAGAAGACGCCATATCGCTAGCCATCAGTGAGCCATCACTACAAAAAAGGTTAATAAAGCCATGATCCCGACGATCATCGCGAAGGCGTAGTGATAGATGTAGCCGGATTGCAGATGCCGGCTAAGGGCCGCAACCATGCCCACGACCTTGGCGCTGCCGTTGACGACCAGGCCGTCGATCAGGGCACGATCACCTGCCTTCCAGAAGCCGTGGCCCAGCGCGCGTGCGCCGCGCGCCACGACCTGCTCATTGAACCAATCGGCGTAATACTTGTTGTCCAGTATGCGGTTGATGCCCGACAAGCTGCTGTGTATGGCGGCAGGCACACGCGGGTTGATCAAGTAGCAGTACCAGGCGACCACAAAGCCAGCCACCACCAGCCAGAATGGCAAGGTGACAAAGCCATGCAATGCGTAGGCGACCCAGTCATGCCAGTGCCCAGCCAGCTCGGCCATGGCCGGGTGCGCGGGCAGCACGGCGATCACCCCATCGAAGAAGCCGTCAAACAGCAAGGGATCAACGAACCACGCGCCGGCGATGACCGATGGAATGGCCAGCAATACCAATGGCAAGGTGACCACCCAGGGAGATTCCTTGGGCACGCCGCCATGATGGCCGTGATCATCATCATGCCCGTGGCCTGTATGGGCCTCGGTGCTGAAGCGTGGTTTTCCGTGGAAAACCAGGAAATACACGCGGAAGGAGTACAGCGAGGTCACGAACACGCCGATCAAGGTGGCGTAATAGGCGAAGCTGGCACCCCACACGTTGGCGGCGCCGGCCGCCTCGATGATGTGTTCCTTGGAGTAGTAACCGGCGAAGAACGGCGTGCCGACCAATGCCAGGGTACCCAGCAGGAAAGTGATCCAGGTAATCGGCATGTACTTGCGCAAGCCACCCATGTTGCGGATGTCCTGGTCGTGATGCATGCCGATAATGACCGAACCGGCGCCCAGGAACAGCAAGGCCTTGAAGAAAGCGTGCGTCATCAGGTGGAAGATAGCGACCGAGTAGGCAGAGGCGCCCAGCGCAACCGTCATATAGCCCAACTGCGATAGCGTAGAGTAGGCAATGACACGCTTGATGTCGGTCTGGACTATGCCCAGGATGCCAAGGAACAGCGCGCCGATAGCCCCGATCACGATCATGATCGACAGTACTGTGGTCGACTGCTCAAACACCGGAGAAAAGCGCGCGACCATGAAAATACCCGCAGTCACCATGGTGGCCGCGTGGATCAGGGCCGAAATAGGTGTGGGGCCTTCCATGGAGTCGGGCAACCAGGTATGCAGCGGCACCTGCGCCGACTTGCCGGCCGCACCAACGAAAAGCGCAATACATGCCACCGTCAGCAATTGCCAGTCGGTGCCGGGGAAGATCATGCCGGCCAGTTCGTCAGCCTGCGAAAATATTTCGGCGTAGTGCATGCTGCCGGTATAGGCGAACAACAAGCCGATACCGAGCAGGAAGCCAAAATCGCCCACCCGGTTGACCAGGAACGCCTTGAGGTTGGCGAATATGGCGGTAGGCCGCTGATACCAGAAACCGATCAGCAGATAAGACACCAGTCCCACTGCTTCCCAGCCGAAGAACAGCTGAAGCATGTTGTTGGACATGACCAACATCAGCATCGAGAAGGTGAACAGCGATATATACGAGAAGAAGCGCTGGTAGCCAGGGTCGTCGGCCATGTAGCCTATGGTGTAGATGTGCACCATCAAAGACACCGAGGTCACCACAACCATCATCAGTGCGGACAGGGAATCGATCAGGAAACCGAGTTCGATCTTGGTGGTGCCGATGATGCTCCAGGTATAAAGCGCGCCATCGTAGGTTTGGCCGTTCAGCACCTGCATCAGCACGACGACCGAACCAATGAAGGAAATCAGCACGCCTGCGATGGTGATCAGGTGCGAGGCGCGTCGCCCCACAAACCGTCCCAGGAAGCCGGTGCCGAACAGGCCGGCAACCAGGGCTGCAACCAGGGGTGCCAGTGCGATCAGTAGATAAAGACTTGTTGAATTCATAGTGTGTGCAGTCCCATCAACCTTTTAACTGGTCAAGATCGTCGACGTTGATCGTATTCAGGTTGCGGAACAGCAACACCAGAATGGCCAAGCCTATGGCGGCCTCAGCCGCCGCCACCGTCAGAATGAAAAAGACGAATACCTGTCCGGCGGTATCTCCGAACCAGCTCGAAAACGCCACGAAATTCATGTTGGCGGACAGCAGCATGAGTTCGATGGACATCAGCAAGATGATGAGATTGCGACGGTTCAGGAAGAATCCGAATATCCCGATGGCGAACAGGATCGCGCCAAGAATCAAATAGTGGGCAAGAGTTAATGTCATTATTTTTCCTCTTGGGCCGAGCCGGTCGAGGCAGGCCCCGCGGGTGCCTCCGTTTGCGAAGGAATGCTGACCAGGCGCATGCGGTCTCTCGCACGGACCCGGATCTGATCGGAAGAGTTGGTACGCTTGACGTCGCTGCGCTTGCGCAAGGTCAGTGCGATGGCGGCGATCATGCCAACCAGCAAGACCACCCCGCCCACCTGAACAGCGAACACGTAATCGGTGTACATCGCCTCGCCCAATGCTCGGGTGTTGTCGAAGTCGTCAGCGACCGGCGCCGCAGGACCGGCACCCAGCCATGTGGAGGCCAGGACAAATGCCATTTCCAGCACCATGACCAGGCCTATCAGCAGGCCCAGCGGAAGATAGGTCTTCAGCCCGCCCTTCAAGGCCTCGAGCCGGACATCCAGCATCATGACGACGAACAGGAAAAGCACCATCACGGCACCAACATAAACCAGCACCAACAGCAGCGACAGGAACTCAGCCCCCAGCAGCATCCAGATCATGGACGCCGTGAAAAAGGAAAGGATGAGGTGCAGCACGCCGGTGACCGGGCTGGTCGCCGTAATGACACGGAAGGCCGCGACCACCAGCACCAGCGACAGCACATAAAACAGGACAGTAGAGAAAATCATAGGTGTCGGGTCCGGCATCAACGATAAGGGGCGTCTTCGGCACGACGTCGTGCGATCTCTGGCTCGTAGCGGTCGCCCACTGCCAGCAGCATGTCTTTGGTGAAGTACAGGTCGCCGCGCTTCTCGCCGTGGTACTCGAGGATATGCGTTTCGACGATGGAGTCCACCGGGCAGCTTTCTTCACAGAAGCCACAGAAAATGCATTTGGTCAGGTCGATGTCGTAGCGTGTCGTGCGGCGCGTGCCGTCGTCGCGCTCTTCCGAGTCGATCGTAATGGCCAGCGCCGGACACACCGCTTCGCACAGCTTGCAGGCAATACATCGCTCTTCGCCGTTGGGATAGCGACGCAAGGCATGCAGGCCCCGGAAACGCGCCGAGGTCGGCGTTTTTTCCTGGGGGTAGCGCAAAGTGACTTTGCGTTTGAAGAAGTACTTGCCCGTCAGGCGCATGCCCTTCAACATTTCGGTCAGCATCAAGCTGCCGAAGAAATCTTTAATAGCTTCCATAATCTAGCCCCTGTGTCCTATTGCCATATATTCCAGGGCGTTTGCATCCAGATCGCGACCACCAGCAGCCATACCCCAGTGAGCGGAATGAACACCTTCCACCCCAGGCGCATGATCTGGTCGTACCGATAACGCGGGAATGTCGCACGGAACCACACAAACGTCGAAACTACAAAAAAGGTCTTGAGCCCCAACCATATCCAGCCGGGTATCCAGGTCAGTGGCGCGATATCCAGGGGCGGCGTCCAGCCACCCAGGAACATGATGGCGGCCAGGGCCGATAACAGAATCATGTTGGCGTACTCGCCCAGGAAAAACAGCGCAAAGCCCATGCCGGAATACTCGACCATATGGCCGGCCACGATCTCGGATTCGCCCTCGACCACGTCAAACGGGTGGCGGTTGGTTTCCGCCACGGCCGATACCACGTAGATGACGAAAAGCGGCAACAGCGGCAGCCAGTTCCAGGACATGAAATTGATGCCGCGGTCGGCAAACCAGCCGGCATCCTGCCCGTTGACGATCCCACTGAGATTAAGCGTGCCCGATACCAGCAATACCGTGACCAGCACAAAACCGATAGCCAGCTCGTACGACACCATCTGCGCGGCCGCGCGCAAGGCGCCCAGCAACGCATACTTGGAGTTGGACGCCCAACCCGCAATGATGACCCCATAAACGCCGATGGACGTGATGGCCATGATGAACAACAAGCCGGCGTTGATGTCAGCCAACACGACTTCCGGCCCAAAAGGAATCACCGCCCAGGCGGCAAGCGCCGGCATCAAAGTCACGACAGGCGCAAGGATGTAGAGCACCTTGTTCGCCTTGGCCGGCACGATGACTTCTTTGGTCAGCAGTTTGAACACGTCCGCAAACGGCTGCAGCAAACCGCGGTAGCCGACGCGGGTCGGCCCCAGCCGCGCGTGCATGGCGCCTATCATCTTGCGTTCCCAGTACGTCAGGTAGGCAACACACAGAATGATGGGCACCGCGATCACAACGATCTTGATCAGCGTCCAGACCACCAGCCAGGGTGTAGGCCCGATCAGTTCGGTACCGTAATTTTCGAGAACTGTAAGCCACTCCATCAGGAACGCTCCACCGTCAATTGGCCAAAGCCGCTACCCAATGCCCGTGTCTCGTCGAATGCGGTCGCAATCCGTACGCAGCCGGGCGCCACGGTGTCGTCTTGCATCGACGGCAAGTCGACTTGCCCCTGCCCGCTGCGAATACGCAAGGCGTCGCCGGCCACAAGGCCCAGGTCAGCCAGCGTACGCGCATGGACGTGCGCCTTGGGCGGCTGGGATGCCGCCGTCTCTTGCAAGGGCTCAGAGCGCCGCACCAGCGCATCACTGCGATAAATCGGCACGTCGGCCACGCGTTCCAGGCCATCGACCTTGACCGATAGGCCGGGCTCGGCGCTGACAGTGTTGCTCAGGCGCGCATCCACGCCGTCGACCATGATGGTGTCACGCACGGACTCGGAGGTTTCGTAGTCGAAGCCCTGCAACTCGAACAAGTTGCCCAACACGCGCAGTACCTTCCAGGCGGGACGTGTGTCGGCGTAAGGCGCCGCCACACCCTTGAAGCTTTGTGCCCTTCCCTCGGCATTGACGAAAGTGCCCGAGGTTTCGGTAAAGGGCGAAATCGGGAGCATGACATCGGCCCACTCTTCGGCGCCGGAGCGGTATGAGGTAAGCGCCACGGTGAAGCCCGCCGACTTCAGCACCTGAACGGCACGCTCGCCGTTGTCGCTGTCCATGGCCGGCTCGGCGTGCATGACCAAGTAAGCCTTGAGCGGCTGCTGCAGCATCTGCTCTGCCGTCAAGCCGCCGCGACCGGGTGTTGCGCCGGCCAGATAGCCGCCCACTGTGTTTGCGCCAGGAGTCAAAAAACCGAAGCTGGCCTGAGCGGCCGTTGCCAGGGCAGCCGCGTTGGCAGCAATCAAGGATGCCTTGTCGGAGGCCACCGCCATATTGCCCATCAACACGGCAACGCGCTCGCCGGACAACAGGCTGGCGGCAATCTCGCGTGCCGCCGCGCTGGCTTCGATGCCTGCAAAAGCAGCCGGCACCGCAATGGCTGGGTCAGTTGCCGCCATGGCAACCAGCACCTCGGCCAAGGCATTGGGCAGCACGCTGGGTGCCACGGTCATGCGCGACGTAACCGGGAACAGCGGGTCGTCTGCCGCCGAATCAATAAAGGAAATTTGTGTACCGCGCTTGGCTGCCTGGCGCAGACGCTGCGCCATCAGAGGATGGTCCTTGCGCAGGAAGGACCCGACCACCAGTACGCGATCGACCTCGTTGAGGTCGGCCACGCGCATACCCAGCCAAGGCACGCCCTTGATGGCTTCATCGAAGCCCGGATCGATCTGGCGCAGACGGAAGTCGACGTTCTCGGATCCCAGGGCACGCATCAGGCTGGCCAGCAAGGCCAATTCTTCTGTGGTGGAGGTGTGGGTGCCGATGCCGCCAATCTGCTCCGCGCCGAATTCTTCGCGGACATTGTTGAAGCCGCGTACCACGACCTGCAGCGCGTCGGTCCAGGAGGCTTCGCGCCACTGGCCGTCTTCGCCCTTGATCATGGGATGAGCCAGGCGGTCTTGCACCAGCAGCCCTTCATACGAGAAGCGATCGCGATCGCTGAGCCAGCATTCGTTGAGCTCTTCGTTTTCGTAAGGCACAACGCGCATCACGCGATCCAGCTTGGTCTGGACGATAAGGTTGGCGCCCAGGCTGTCGTGCGGGCTGATCGTACGGCGGCGGGACATTTCCCAGGTACGCGCCGTGAACTTGAACGGCTTGGACAACAAGGCACCCACCGGGCACACGTCTATCATGTTGCCGGAAAGCTCGGAGTCGACCGCCTTGCCCACGAAAGTCGTGATTTCGGCGTGTTCGCCACGACCGACCATGCCCACTTCCATGATGCCGCCGATTTCCTGGCCCACGCGTATGCAGCGTGTGCAATGTATGCAGCGCTGCATGCCGTCAGCAGAAATCAGGGGGCCCATTTCCTTGGGTACAACCACGCGCTTTTCTTCCTTGTAGCGCGATGCCGACGTGCCGTACCCCACGGCCAGATCCTGCAACTGGCACTCGCCGCCCTGGTCGCAGACCGGGCAATCCAGCGGGTGATTGATCAGCAGAAATTCCATGACGCTTTTCTGGGCGGCAATGGCTTTGTCGGAGCGCGTGTGCACCACCATGCCGTTGGTTACCGGCGTGGCACAGGCAGGCAGCGCCTTGGGCGCTTTCTCGACATCGACCAGACACATGCGGCAGTTGGCTGCGATGGTCAGTTTCTTGTGATAGCAGAAATGCGGCACGTAAACGCCCAGCTTGTGCGCAGCCTGGATAACCATGCTGCCTTCGGGGGCTTCTACTTTGATGCCGTCTATGGTGAGCTCAACCATTAGCTTGTCCTGACCCTACAGATATTTGGGCACCACACAGCTTTTATGCTCGATGTGGTGTGCGAACTCGTCGCGAAAGTGCTTGATGAAGCTGCGTACCGGCATGGCGGCTGCGTCGCCCAGCGCGCAAATGGTGCGGCCCATGATGTTGTGCGCCACGGAATCCAGGACGTCCAGGTCCTCGGAGCGGCCCTGGCCGTTCTCGATGCGCTCCAGCATCCGATACAGCCAGCCCGTGCCTTCGCGGCAAGGCGTGCATTGGCCGCAGCTTTCTTCATAGTAAAAATAAGACAGACGCAGCAGCGACTTGACCATGCAGCGGGTCTCGTCCATGACGATGACCGCACCTGAACCCAGCATTGAGCCGGCTTTGGCGATGGCATCGTAGTCCATATTGGTCTGCATCATGATGTCGGCGGGGACCACCGGCGCACTGGAGCCGCCGGGAATGACCGCCTTCAGCTTGCGCCCGCCACGCATGCCGCCGGCCAACTCCAGCAGCTTGCTGAAAGGCGTGCCTAGCGGTACCTCGTAGTTGCCGGGAAGCTCGACGTCGCCCGATACCGAGAACAGCTTGGTGCCCCCGGCGTTCGGCACGCCGATCTCCAGGTACTCTTGCCCGCTGTTGCGGAAGATCCACGGAACGGCGGCAAAGGTCTCGGTGTTGTTGATGGTGGTGGGCTTGCCATACAGGCCAAAGCTGGCGGGGAAAGGCGGCTTGAAGCGTGGCTGGCCTTTCTTGCCTTCCAGCGATTCGAGCAGCGCGGTTTCTTCGCCGCAGATGTAGGCGCCATAGCCGTGGAAGGCATGCAGCTGGAAGCTGAATGCCGACCCCAGGATGTTGTCGCCCAGGAAGCCGGCAGCACGCGCCTGATCCAGCGCTTCTTCAAAGCGATCGTAGATCTCGAAGACCTCGCCGTGTATGTAGTTGTAGCCCACCGTGATACCCATGGCATAGGCAGCGATCGCCATGCCTTCAATCACGATATGCGGATTGAAGCGCAGGATGTCGCGGTCCTTGAAGGTGCCGGGCTCGCCTTCGTCCGAGTTGCACACCAGATACTTCTGGCCGGGCAAGGCACGCGGCATGAAGCTCCACTTCAGGCCGGTGGGAAAACCCGCGCCTCCACGACCACGCAAGCTGGATGCCTTGACCTCGTTGATGACGTCTTCAGGCGTCATGCCCGTGGTCAGGATCTTGCGCAAGGCTTCATAGCCGCCGCGCTTGACGTAGTCTTCCAGGCCCCAGTTGCTGCCATCGAGTCCGGCAATAATCTGCGGGTTGATGTGGCGATCATGGAAGATCATGCTGGTGGCTAGATCGCGGGTTGGGAGGGGCTCGAGGCCCTGCGAAAACTGTTGCAATACCGCCGCCACGCTCATGCCGATTCTCCGTGCTGCTTAAGTTCGTCCAGCATGGCGTCGATGCGCTCGGGCTGCATGTGCACGCACATGTGCCGGTTGTTAAGCAGCATGACGGGCGAGTCGCCGCAGGCGCCCATGCACTCGCCTTCTTTCAGTGTGAACATGCCGTCCGGCGTGGTTTCGTTAAAACCGATGTTGAGCTTCTGCTTCAGGTACTCGGCCGCCTTGACGCCGTCGGTCAGGGCACAGGGCAGGTTTGTGCACACCGTGATCTTGAAACGACCCACGGGATGCAGGTTGTACATGTTGTAGAAGGTCGCGACTTCCTGGACCGCAATAGGCGGCACATGCAGGTAGGCGGCCACGTCGTTCACGACTTCTGTGGATACCCACCCTTTTTCTTCCTGGGCGATGGTCAGCGCCGCCATGATGGCGGACTGTTGCTGGTCGCCGGGGAACTTGGTCAGTTCCCGGTCGATCTTCTGATAGGCTTGTTCGGAAAGCAGCATAATTTGAATCCGGTTTGTACCTTGGCTAACGCCGGTTAACGGTCGATTTCGCCAAACACAATGTCTTGCGTTCCAATAATGGTCACGGCGTCGGCAATCATGTGGCCGCGCGACATTTCATCGAGGGACTGCAGATGGGCAAAGCCCGGTGCGCGTATCTTCATTCGGTAAGGCTTGTTGGCGCCATCGGAGATCATGTAGATGCCGAACTCGCCCTTGGGGTGCTCGACCGCGGCATAGGTTTCGCCGGCCGGTACGTGCATGCCTTCGGAGAACAGCTTGAAGTGATGGATAAGATCTTCCATGCCGAACTTCATGCGTTCGCGGCTGGGCGGCGCCACCTTGTGGTTCTCGACAATGACGGGGCCGGGGTTGTTGCGTAGCCATTCGACGCACTGACGGATGATGCGATTGCTTTCACGCATCTCGGCAATACGCACCAGGTAGCGGTCGTAGCAGTCGCCATTGACGCCCACGGGAATGTCGAATTCCATGCGGTCGTATACCTCGTAGGGCTGCATGCGGCGCAAGTCCCACTCGACACCCGAACCGCGCAACATGGGGCCGGTAAAGCCCAGCGCCTTGGCACGTTCTGGACTGACCACACCCACATCCACCAGACGCTGCTTCCAGATACGGTTATCCGTGAGCAAGGTTTCGTACTCGTCCACGCAGGTGGGAAAGCGATTGGTGAAGTCTTCAATGAAATCCAGCAGAGAACCCGAACGGGCCTCGTTCATGGCACGGAGTTCTTTCTCGCCACGGTATTTGCTGCTCTGGCCGTACTGCGGCATGGTATCGGGCAAATCGCGATACACGCCGCCAGGACGGTAGTAGGCGGCATGCATGCGCGCGCCCGAGACGGCCTCGTAGGTATCCATGAGGTCTTCTCGTTCGCGGAAGGCGTAAAGGAAGACCGCCATCGCGCCGACGTCGAGCGCGTGCGAACCGAGCGACATCAAGTGGTTCAGTACCCGGGTGATTTCGTCGAACATCACGCGGATGTACTGTGCACGCAGCGGTACCTCGATGCCCAGCAGGTTTTCCACCGCCATGACATAGGCGTGCTCGTTGCACATCATGGACACGTAGTCCAGACGATCCATGTAGGGCAGCGCCTGCAAGTAGGTCTTGTGCTCGGCCAGCTTTTCGGTGGCACGGTGCAACAAGCCGATATGCGGATCAGCGCGTTGGATGACTTCGCCGTCCAGCTCGAGCACCAGGCGCAGTACGCCGTGAGCGGCCGGGTGTTGCGGTCCGAAGTTCAGTGTGTAGTTTTTAATTTCAGCCATGTTCAGCGCCCTGCTCCGTAGCCTTCTTCACGCACAACACGCGGGGTAAGTTCGCGCGGCTCTATCGTTACCGGCTGATAGATCACCCGCTGCTGTTCCGTGTCGTAGCGCATTTCTACGTTGCCGGACAAGGGGAAATCCTTGCGGAAAGGATGGCCGATGAAACCGTAATCGGTCAGAATGCGGCGTAGGTCGGGGTGTCCTTCGAAAACGATGCCGTACAGGTCGAAGGCTTCGCGCTCGAACCAGTTGACGGCGGGCCAGACATCGACCAGCGTGGGGATGACCGGGAACTCGTCGCTCGCGACGAACACCCGCACCCGCAAGCGCCAGTTGTGCTGCACGGACAACAGATGCAGCACCACCGCAAAGCGCTGGGGATGCAAGCCAGGCTCCACCACAAAAGTGGGAGCGCCCCAACCGGAATAGTCGACGCCGCACAAGTCAACACAGGTATCAAAGCCCAGCGTTGCGTCGTCGCGCAGAACCGTACAGGTATCCACCCAGTTCTTGGCCGGCACCTCGAGCGTGAGCTCGCCCAGTGCCAGTGTCAGTGCGATGTTATCGCCCAACACAGCCAGCAAATTAGTTTGTAGCGTTTCTAGCCGAGTCATAGTTCAAGCAGTTCAACGTTAAAAGTGGACAGCCAGAGCCGCCTAGCGCGCAATGGTATTGGTCAAGCGGATTTTGTTCTGCATTTGCAGCAGGCCGTACACCAGCGCCTCAGCGGTAGGCGGGCAACCCGGTACGTAAACATCCACAGGAACGATGCGATCGCAGCCGCGCACCACAGAGTATGAATAGTGGTAATAGCCGCCGCCATTGGCGCAAGAGCCCATGGAAACCACCCAGCGCGGCTCGGGCATCTGGTCGTAAACCTTGCGCAGCGCCGGGGCCATCTTGTTGCACAGCGTGCCGGCTACGATCATCAGGTCGGACTGGCGTGGGCTGGGCCGGAAAATAATGCCGAATTGGTCCAGGTCGTAACGCGCCGCACCCGCATGCATCATCTCGACCGCGCAACAGGCCAGGCCGAATGTCATGGGCCACAAGGAACCCGTTTTGGCCCAGTTCAGAAACTTGTCTGCGCTGGTGGTGATAAAACCTTCTTTCATAATGCCGTCGATAGCCATAATTTCGCCTTTAGCGTTATTCCCAGTCCAGTGCGCCTTTCTTCCACTCGTAGATAAAGCCTACGGTCAGAATGGCCAGGAACACGAGTACCGTCCAGAAACCCACCATGCCGATGGTGCCGTTGGCAATGGCCCAGGGGAAGAGGAAGGCGATTTCCAGGTCGAACATAATGAACAGGATGGCGACCAGGTAATAGCGCACATCGAACTTCATGCGCGAATCGCTGAAAGCTTCGAAGCCACACTCGTACTGCGACAGTTTTTCGTCGTAGGGGCGGTGCGGACCCAGCAAGCGCCCTGCCGAAAGCAAAGCGAAGCCGATCACGGTGGCCACCACGATAAACAGCAGAACGGGGAAGTACTGTTGCAGATTCATGTGAGGTGCATCCAATCACAATAAGTAAACTCTTGGATTGTAGCATTTTGAGGCGGGCTTTCTGTGCAAGACCCTCACTCGGAAACATGTTCGTCGCGCGCGGCAACGTGGAAGCTGAAAGTCACGGCCTGATTGGGGGAACTGCCTCATACAAGCCGATAGTTTAACGCGAGAAAGCGCAAAAAGAGCCACTCCGAAGAGTGGCTCTTTAACAAGC
The DNA here is from genome assembly GCF_004022565.1 of Pollutimonas thiosulfatoxidans. Taxonomy (NCBI): domain Bacteria; kingdom Pseudomonadati; phylum Pseudomonadota; class Betaproteobacteria; order Burkholderiales; family Alcaligenaceae; genus Pollutimonas; species Pollutimonas thiosulfatoxidans. Next base: position 417,728 of record NZ_CP022987.1, on the reverse strand, counting down.
AAACTGCACTTGCCTTAAGTTCTATCAGCAACCCGGCAAGCCGGGCTACCTGTATGCATAGACGTGCTATGCAGACTGATTAGAACTTGTGGACGACGCCCACACCGACCAGAGTCGATTTTGCATCAGGCAAGAACTGAACGTGCTTGGCGTAGGAGCCAATTGCGTACAGGCTCGTGCGCTTGGAGATGCCGTAGGTGTAGCCCAGGCTGTAAGTTTGCTGCTTGTCCATGTCCTCGCCAGCACCGAAGCTGTCAGGATTGCTGCGTGGATCAGCCATCATCCAACCAGCCATCAAGGTACCATTACCCAGAGGAGCCGACACACCTGCACTGTAGGAGTTGAACTTCAGGCCTTTAGCTGCGCCAAAAGCGCCAGTGGCATTGCTGAAGGACGACGATGCGCCGCTACCGTAACCTTGCAACTGGAAGAAACCGTCGCGGGTTTGGCCAAAGCCAGCGTGCAGCTTAACGATTTCAAAGTCGTAGCTTCCGGCAAGAGCCCAGGCCTTAACTGTTGTGTCGTCAGTGACAGGAGCGACATCAGAACCGCGAGCCTTGAAAGCGTCGTACGTCAAAGCGACAGCGATGGGGCCGTTGCCATAACGCAGGCCGGTCGTGATGGCATGTTGGTTACTGTTACGGGTGCCGTCAACTTTCCAGCTTTCGCCACCGCTGACGTTGAAGGAGTAGCCAGCGCCGAACTGGAAGCCCGAAAAGTTGGGCGTTTGGTACATGACCATGTTGTCGTAACGGGCGGTATTAGCTTGGGTGAACACCGCGCCCGAGTTGGCTTGGCCGAAGCTGGCACCAAACGGCGTAGCTACACCAGCCAAGTACTTGGAGGCAATGTTGGTTTGACGACCAAGGTCAAGTTGACCCCAAGCGTCGCTAGCCAAACCGATCGTGGCTTGACGACCGAACAAACGGTCGCTGTTGGAAGACGAGGTAGACTGGGCCTGCTGACCAGTACCCAGGTCAAAGCCGCTTTCCAGTTGGAACACAGCGCGCAAGCCATTACCCAGATCTTCAGCGCCCTTCAGGCCCCAACGGTTGCCGTACTCGATGCCGTTGATCATGCCGGTTTTCTTGGCTTTGAGGCTGGGTTCTCCAGTGCGGTCAGTAGCGTAGCTGTTAACGCCCTTAATTTGTTGGTAACCAATACCACCATCCAGAATACCGTAGAGGGTGACCGATGTTTCTGCCTGAGCGACGCCGAAAAAGCCGACGGTTAGAGCAGCAGCGAGCAGAGTCTTTTTCATGTAAGAAATCTCCGTAGATTTGAGTAACTTAGAGCAGCGACTACCAAAACTGTGCTGCTGCTCTTTCTAACTCCGCGATGGGAAGTTGCTGCTATTGCATCAAAATTCGGGGCTGCTGGCTATTGTCGTGTGGCCTTAAGTGGTGTTTTTCGCGCAGCGTGTCGGTATAAAACAACGAATTGTCCGATTTGGCCTCTTTTGTTACGGGATTACCCGTAGTTTCTGCGTGGCGGCTGCGCCACAGTTTTGCATCAGCTTTTTTTATTAAGGTGCTCTTTAAGTAGTTGCCGCAGAGCCTTGTTTTTACAGCAAGTTTGGGAACTTATATTAACGTTGATTTTTTAGTCATTTTTCAATGATTTACGTTCCTGTATGCGTCAGCCAGCCTGCCGAAGGTGGTTATCCCAGGCAAGATCCGGTGCGCCAGCACGCAACGCCAGGTGGCTTCCGTCCGCGCTACGCTGTTCGACCGTCCCGCGGCCACTCGTCACGAGAAAGCCGTTTCCTGAGGCCGGGGCAATGCCGCAGCCATCAAAAATTGGCGCTGCATTCAGACAGCGCCCACTGTCAGTTGCCCAGAACAGTACCTGGCCGCCGACCGGGCTGGACGTAGCAACTACTGTGCCTGCCTCGTTACAAGCGAGGGAGCCGACGTAGTTCTTCATGCTGCGCAGGGCGTCATGGCTGCCGGTGAACAACTCTGCTTGTCCGCCACGCCGGTGCCTGCCCACGAGCGGTGGGCGCTCATGTGCCGGACCGGTATGTTGGCAACCAAACCAGACAGCACCCTGGCCATCGACCACCAGATGGCGGATCGACAAGCGATACCACTGGGCCGGCAAGAGAACTTGCTCCAACAATTCGCCGCTGACTATATCTATATAGGCGAGAGACGGCTGCATGGTGTCTGCGTTCAGTTGCAGCTTGCCATAATCTGGATGAGTGAGGATGCCGCCGTTGGCCACACACAGTGTGCGGCCGTCTGGCATGAGCACGACCTCGTGGGGCCCGACACCATGCGTGAGGAATTCGCCTACACGCTGGTAGTTGCCGCCAGGGCTGGCGTCGTACAGGCCCAGCACGCCGTGGCCGGCCTCATAATCGTTTTCTGTTGCGACCATGAGCTTGCCGTCGGGTGAGAAAACTCCGTGACCGAAAAAATGGCGATAGGCGGCGGGCTGCAGCGTGTGGGTGGCTTGCTTTCCCTTGATATCAAAGGCAAGGGCAAAGAAGCCCGGCTGCCTGCCAAAAGCCACGGCACGGCCGCGCGGTGCATCAATGGCAAAGCTATGGCCGCGGTCGGGCAAGGGAATGACCAGTTGGTCTTGGCCGGCCTCGTCGATGACTGTCGCTTCGAACTTGCCCGCGTTCTTACGGGCCGCCAGATATAAAGGCGCGTCCCGCGCCGCCTCAGCTACGGCGGATGGCACATCGGAAGCCCCGGTACCCCAGGCATTCAAGGGCGCAGCGAGCCCTGCACCGCCATACGCGGCCATCATGGTCAGGAAGCGCCGCCGATCAATCTCCGTCAAGCGCATTAAAGCCCAGCCTCACGCCAAACGCCGGCGCCATACGTTGATCCACGATGCTTTTGGCATTTTCCAGCAGCAGCGCAGCCAGCGTGAGCCGCCGATAGCTGTCTTCGCCCTCGGTCAACTGCTGCATGGGCTGGCGCAGACTCTTGAAGTTGTCCACGCCGCGCTTAAGCTCATCGCGCAAATTTTGATCTATCCACGTTTCATCGTCGCTATAGATATAGCCGCCTGCCTGATAGAACTGCAGCATGCCTTCAACGCTCGCCGCCATCGCCTCGGTCGACAAGCCGCTACGCCAGAAAGGCGCACGCGTCGCTTTCGCTTGTTTGAAGCCCTTGCCCAATACTGGCATCAGCTTGATGTCGTGGGCAAACTGCAAGCCTGTGGACAAGGCCTTGATGGCCTCGGCGGCTACCTCTTGCGGACTGCGATAAAGGGGACTGTCCGGAGTGGGGTTGGAAAACTGCTTGCCGTAAGGGCCTTCTTCGCTCCAGGCCTGGACCAGTTCGGCACCGACCGATGCGAGGTTGCCCGAGACGGAGGTGGCATAGGCGCAGGCGCCATCAAAGTCCGCTGACAATGTCGAGGACTCCTGGTCGGGCGTAGCTTGTGCCCCGATGGCCAGTATGCCGCCCTGTCGGTACAAGACATACTCCAGGGCCGGCAGGCCCTGCACGGCCACACTATGGGAGGCTAGCGCTTCAGCGTTGGGGATGGGTTCGGCACCGGCCAACAAGCCCTGAACCTGACGCAAGGTGATGCCGCGCGGATCGGGCCAGAAATAGATCCGCTCGAAGCGCGTGGCGGCCACCAATGGACCGAAGCGCAAGAACTCGATGCGTGACCACGCCCTTACCACTTCAGCAAAGGCGTCGTGAATCGTCTCGGCACCTGCTGCCGACGGCTTTGGGCACCATGCCTGAAGGCGCTGGTTCAGCTGGTGAGCCGTTTCCTGGAAGTGCTGCATGGACGGCTGAATATAGCCCTGGACCAGATTGCTGCCCAGAGTCGGCGGCAGTGTCCCGGCGATGGAAGCCGGTGTCAACAAGGTTAAGGACAGGGTGGCGATAGACGCACACCACGAATGACGAATGATGTCTTGCAAAGATCGCGTCATCAGAGAGATTCCAAAAATCGGATGAGGTCGGCACGTTCGGCAGGTGTCATCGCGACCACGCGATCGCGGGCCGCCTGCGCCTCGCCCCCGTGCCACAGTATGGCCTCGAGCAGGCTGCGCGCCCGCCCATCGTGCAGCCAGGTGGCGTTGGGGTTGACGGTTTTGGTCAGGCCTATGCCCCATAGCGGTGGGGTGCGCCACTCGCGGCCGCTGGCATCGCCCTCGGCATGATCGCTTGCAAGACCTGACCCCATGTCATGCAGCAGCAGGTCGGTGTAAGGCCATATCAGTTGGAAGCGATGCTCCGGGCGTTCGGCATCGCGGCGGGTGACGTATTTGGGTACGTGGCAGGCAATGCAGTTGGATTCATAGAACAGCTTCTTGCCGGCCAGCACACGGGCGTCGCTAACCTCCCGGCGCTGCGGCAGCGCGAGGTTCTCCGAATAGGTCGTCACGAAGTCCATCAGGCGCGCGGGCACTTCGTGTTCACCCAGATGGGCTTGTGCGCCATGCGGCATGTCGTGACAAAGCTTTTGGCTGGGCGTGCAATCGCCGGAATGGCGGGGGAACATAGGCGTAGACAAGCCCATGTCGCCCGAGAAGGCATTGGCCGACTGATGCGCCACCGTGGGCTGACCCGCTTTCCAGTTGAAACGGCCCAGCACCTGCTGACCGGTTTGCGGATCTCGGATCCAGTTAGCGCGACCGGAAACACCATCGCCATGGTCACGCGCCGCATTGGCCAGGATATCGTCCTGATGTATGGCCTCGAGCAAGCCCAGCCCCAGCATGGGCGGCGCCAGGCGCGGAGAGAGCCGGGTCTGCGGATGCAGCGGGCCGTATCCCAGGTTTTCGATGCGATAGGACGGGTTCATGAGGGTGGACGTTTCTCCGCCACTTAAGCGAACGGGGATCTCTTCATAGTCGATCTTGATCTGCCCTTCGGCAGGCAGGCCGGCGACGGCGAAGGGCTGGAGTTGATGGCCGTAGACAGGATCCGGCAAGGATGCGACCTCGCCTTGGTCTATGCGTTGCCGGGCTTCCTCAGCGCTGGCAGGCAAGGACAGGCGGACCAATAAGGCGACCGCATCGTTTTGCTCCAGGGGATCAAAGCCGGGCACGGTGCCACGACCGTCCTTAACATGGCAGCCCTGGCACGAGCGTGCATTGAATAAAGGTCCAAGTCCGTCGGAAGCCTGGGTCGATGAGGGGGAAGAGACCCAATCCTTGCGGAACAGGCCGTTGCCGACCATGAACTCCTGGCGCCCTTCAAAGTCGAGATTGGCCGCCGGATGGGAGTAGATGTCGGCGTTGACGATCTTGTTGACGGTACCCGCGCCGCCCTGCATGACTTCGAAGGGCTCGGCCTTGCTGAAGTCAGTCGTAGCTGCCGTAATGGCAGCCACCCGCTGGCGATCTTCGGCAGTGAGATCGCTGCGGTGCTCAAACACGCCGGCCGAGGCGGCCAGCGTGATGCCTAAAACAGTCAAGCCAACTAAGAATTTCACATTCGGACTATTGAAATACAGCGTTCGGGTTATCCAGGCTTTCAGAGCCTTCAATCGCTACGGCTCCCAGGTCCAGAGCCACGATTACTCGCTCTATGCTGCGCGTTTGCTCAACCAGGGCATCGATCACGGCCTGCACCACGGCATTGCCTTCCTGGTTGCCCTGCCCGATCATCTGGTCGTAGGTTTCCACTTGTTCGGCACGGGACTTCATGGCCTGCATGGCTTTGAACGTGGCTTGCAGCTTGTCACGCATCTCTGCATCGAGCGCCCCATCCTTGGCCTTGACGAGGTCGGACAGGCTGGCGCCTTTCACGGTGGAGCCATCCACCCGCTGATACTCGCCCAGGTAGACATTCATCATGCCGACCTGATTGTAGAAGTGCGAATTATGCGTGTTGTCGGAAAAGCAGTCGTGCTCTTCCTCGGGGTCGTGCAGCATCAGACCCAGTTTGATGCGTTCGCCAGCCAATTCGCCATAAGACAAGCTACCCAGTCCGGTCAGCATGGCGACCAGGCCGGCTCGCGGCTCCTGCTGCACAGCCTGGCGGGCGGCGCCATCCGATTGCCATTGTTCGACCATGTCTTGCAGGTCGGCGACCAGCATGTCGGTCACGACCTTCAGGTATTGCCCGCGGCGCTCGCAGTTGCCCCCAGTGCAATTGGCAGGATCGAAATCGGTATAAGGCCTGCTGCCGGCGTGTCTTTCCTGAGGCGAGCCGGTACGATCAGTTGGCGCCGGACCGCTGCCGTTTAAATCCTGCCCCCACAACATGAACTCCACGGCGTGATAGCCCGTCGCGACATTGGCCTCATTGCCATCGGCCTCGTGCAGCACATTGCGCAAAAGCTCGGGCGTGATCTCGATGGCATCCACAGATTTTCCGCCCACATTCAGCGTGTTGTTGGCAACCACGTTCACCACGTAATAGGCGTTGGTGTCCGAGTCGGTTCCGTAAGACGCATCAACATAATCGATCATGCCCTCGTCCAGGGGCCAGGCGTTTACGCTGCCCTCCCAGGCGTCGACAATAGGGTTGCCAAATCGATAGGCTTCAGTTTGCTGATAAGGCACCCGGGCCTGCAACCAAGCGTTCCTGGCATCTTCCAGTGCGGCGGCGCTGGGCTTTTCCAGTAAGGCATGCACAGACTTCTGCAAAACCTTGGCAGTCGCCAGCGCATCTTCATACTCGGCCTGAGCAATATCCGCATACGTTTTCGTAACCGCAGCCGGCTCTGTAGCGGCATAAACATTCGCGGCCATGAACGCGGCAACACCCGCTCCCAACAACAATCGGCGCATTCTTTCCCCTTGGGTACGACGGCAAGAACCGCAGCGGGCCCGCCCTTTTTTAGCAAGATGCGATTGTAAACGATTTTCATTACGACTCACAGTCCCTGTCGGATCAAGAAGCCTGTGCAGATGAGCATAGCCAGGCACGCATCTTGCTCCGCCCCCTCTGGCATAAAAGGAGAACCACAGCCATGGCCACTACCAGCAAGCGCGCCCTCTGGAAAGGCGCGATCTCGTTCGGATTGGTCCACATACCAGTCGCCCTGCACTCTGCCACCACCCAACAGGGTCTGGACTTCGACTGGCTGGACAAGCGCAGCATGGACCCCGTCGGCTACAAGCGCATCAATAAAGCGACCGGCAAAGAAATAGACAAAGACAACATCGTCAAAGGCATCGAATACGAAGACGGTCAGTACGTCGTGCTGTCGCCGGAAGAAATCGCCGCCGCCTACCCCAAGACAACACAGACCGTAGAAATCGAAGCCTTTGTATCCCTGAAGGACATTCCCTTCGTTTATCTGGAACGCCCCTATTACATGTCGCCCATCAACAAAGGCGCCAAAGTGTATGCCCTGTTGCGGGAGGTGCTGCGGAAAACCAATAAGGTCGGTATTGCGAAAGTCGTCATCCAGACCAAGCAGCATCTGGCCGTGCTGCTGCCCTGCGGACCTGCGCTGATACTGAACCTGTTGCGGTGGGAGGACGAAATCCGCTCGTGGGACGAACTTAACCTGCCGGCCGAAGGCACGAAGTCCACAGGATTGACGGAGAAGGAAATGGCCATGGGAGAACAACTGGTCAAAGACATGAGCGGCAAGTGGAAGCCGGAGATCTTTACCGATTCGTTCAAGGAGCAGATCCTGCAACTGGTGAAGGAAAAAGTGGAAGCGGGTGAAACCGAGACGGTCAGCGAGCCAGAAACGCAAGAGGCTGAAACCGGCAGCGCCAAGATACTGGACCTGACCGAAATGCTCCGGCGCAGCCTGAACAAGGACGGCGGCGAACAGAACGACAGCGCTTCGGGCAAAACGGTCAGCAAGACTACCAAAACCAGCAAGGCCGCCGACAAGAGCACAACAAGCAAGAAAACCGCTGTCAGTAAAGCCGCCAGCAAGAAACCAGCAGCCAAGAAAGCGCCCGCCAAAAAAGCAGCAGCCAAGAAGACCTCCGCCAAATCGAGCCGCAAGGCGGCTTGATCAGCTACCAGCGCAAGGCCCTCCATGACCAAAGCCGATCCGCTGAAGCGCTATAAGTCCAAACGGAACTTCAGCGTTACTTCCGAACCCGCCGAGGGCGGTCAGGCGAACGAGTCCGCCCCCGCTTTTGTCGTACAGAAACACTGGGCCAGCCGCCTGCACTACGACTTCCGGCTGGAGCTGGATGGCACCATGAAGAGCTGGGCGGTGCCCAAGGGGCCTAGCTACGACCCCGCCGACAAACGCATGGCGGTACATGTAGAGGACCACCCCCTCTCGTACAACAGCTTCGAAGGCGAGATACCGCCCAAACAATATGGTGCCGGAAAAGTCATTATCTGGGACAAGGGCAGCTGGTTGCCGCTGGGCGAAGCACGCAAGGACTATGAAGCAGGCAAACTTAAGTTTGAACTGCGCGGCCACAAACTAAGGGGCCGGTGGACGCTGGTACGCATGAAGGGTAAGTCGGAAAAGCAGGATCCCTGGCTGCTGATCAAAGAAAAGGATGAATTTGTCAGGCCGTCAGTCGAATTCAGCGTCGTGGACGAAATGCCTGACAGCGTGGCGGGCCTGGCGGAGCCAGAGCCGGCAGGCGATAAGCCAGTGGCCAGGCCATCTATCGAGAGCGCGGGCATCAAGGCCGCATTGCCGGCGACGCTTAAACCTCAGTTGGCCACCCTGGTCGACGAGCCACCGGCCCATCCCGAAGATTGGCTTTATGAGATTAAGTTCGACGGCTATCGGCTGCTGGCGCGCATAGACGCCAAGTCCATACAGTTGTTCACCCGCAACGGCAATGACTGGACCTCGCGCCTGCCGCATCTGGCCAAAGAACTGAAGCGGCGAAAGCTGCCCGCCGGCTGGTATGACGGAGAGATCGTCATGTTGAACGACAACGGCATGCCCAGCTTTCAAGCGCTGCAAGGCGCCTTCGACACCGCCAGAACCAGTCGCATCGTTTACTACTTGTTCGACATGCCTTACTGCAAGGGCCGCGACCTACGTAGCCTTCCCTTGATCGACAGACGCGACATGCTGGAGTCATTGCTCGAAGACGCCAGCGACGGCACGGTGAGATTCAGCGCTACTTTCGATGTCGCGGCCCGCGACATTGTGGCTTCGGCCTGCAAGCTGGGCCTGGAAGGCGTCATTGGCAAACGCAAGACATCGCACTATCGATCCAGCCGGTCCAGCGATTGGATCAAGCTTAAGTGCAGCCTGCGGCAAGAGTTCGTGATCGGCGGATACACCGACCCGCAAGGATCGCGCGAGGGCATAGGGTCGCTGCTGCTGGGCGTGCATGACGACAAGGGCAAGCTGCGCTACGCCGGCAATGTCGGCACCGGCTTCAATGCGCGCTCGCTGAAAGATATTCGAACGAAACTGGACGCGCTGCATTCCGACACGCGTCCATTCGAAACCTCCACCGGCATGGACGGGCGGGCGCACTGGGTGAAGCCCGAGTTGCTGGCCGAGGTCTCGTTTGGCCAGTGGACCAATACCGGCCGCATACGGCACTCTGTTTTTCATGGCCTGCGCAGCGACAAGCCGGCCACCGCCATCATCCGGGAGACCAGTATGCCGACCGCTACCAACGGTAAAGCCCGCCGCGCTAAAGCCACGCAAAGCCCCCCACTGCCCGAACCCTCGCCGCTGGGCGGCGTGAAGGTCACCAATCCCGAACGCATCATCGACAAATCAACGGGGCTGCGCAAAATAGACCTGCTGCGTTATTACGCGCTGGTGGGCGATCTGATGCTGCCCCATTTGAAGGGTCGCCCGGTATCGCTCGTGCGCGCCCCCGAAGGGGTGGATGGGCAGATGTTCTTTCAGAAGCATATGGACAAACCCACGATCACCGGCGTGCGCTTGCTGTCGCCCGAGCTCGATCCGGACCATGAGCCGCTGATGGAAGTGGCTGCAGCACAGGGACTGGTTTCTGCGGCTCAAATGAACGTCATGGAATTCCATACCTGGAATGGCGTGAAGACACTGATAGGCAAGCCGGATCGCATGACCTTCGACCTGGATCCCGGCAAGGGCGTCGAATGGCCCGCCATGCAAGAGGCCGCCATGGTAGTGCGGGCCTTCCTCGAAGAACTGGAGTTGCCTTCATTCGCCAAAACCAGTGGCGGCAAGGGTCTGCATGTGGTCGTTCCGCTGAAGCGCCGCCACGACTGGGATACCGTCAAGGATTTCTCGCAGGCCATCGTGCAGCATCTGGCCAAAACCTTTCCCAGGCGCTTCTCGGCCAAGAGCGGTCCGCGTAACCGAGTCGGGAAAATTTTCATCGACTATCTGCGCAACGGCTTTGGCGCGACCACGGTTTGCGCCTGGTCCGCTCGGGCGCGTCCCGGCATGGGTGTGTCGGTACCCGTCACCTGGGACGAGATCCCCCAATTGAAGAGTTCTGCGCAATGGCATGTGAGGAATATTCACGAGCGCCTGGACGTCGGCAACGCGCCATGGGAGTCGTACGAAGACGAAGCCCGAACCCTGACGCGCGCCATGAGGATCCTGGGATTCAACTCGTCGTCTTGATCTGGGTCCCACACGGGCCAGACAGGGCAGGCCCGAAACTTGCCGCAGAAACTCCGTCAGAAACCGCCACACCCGCTCGCAGGCTGTACTGCCTAAGGAGGTTCACTTGAAAATCTCACTACGACCACTGGATAAACAGGTCATCGTCATTACTGGCGCCAGCAGCGGCATCGGCTTGGCCACAGCACGCGAGGCCGCCCGCCGTGGCGCGCGCCTGGTGCTTGCAAGCCGCAACCGCAAGGCCCTCGATGCGCTCGTCGACGAGCTGGAGTCCCGCGGCAGCCGGGCCGTAGCCGTTACCGCAGACGTGGGGGTGCAGGAAGATCATCAGAAAATTATGGATACCGCCAAGACCGCTTTCGGCGGCTTCGACACCTGGGTGAATAATGCCGGTGTCTCCATATTCGGCAAACTGGAGGATGTGGCCATCGAAGACCAGCGACAGCTGTTCGAGACCAACTTCTGGGGAGTCGTGTATGGGTCGCTGACGGCCGTGGCCCATATGCGAGACACTGGTGGCGCACTGATCAATGTGGGCAGCGAGGTATCCGACCGGGCCATTCCGCTGCAGGGTGCGTACTCGGCCTCGAAACACGCCGTAAAGGGTTATACCGACTCGCTGCGCATGGAACTCGAAGCGGAAGGGGTGCCGATCTCGGTTACCTTGATCAAGCCCGCTTCGGTCAACAGTCGCTTTGTCGAGCATGCCAAGAACTACATGGACGTCGAACCGCAACTGCCTCCGCCGGTATACAGCCCGCGCGCAGTGGCCGAAGCGATACTTTATGCGGCAGAGCATCCCATACGTGACGTCTTCGTAGGTAGCGCATCGAAGTTGATTTCCGCACTGGGTCAAAAGTTGCCGGCCGTCTCGGACCGCCTGTTCGGGCGAACCATGATGCAGGCTCAGCGCAGCACGCGCGCCGCCCAATCCAGCCGCGATGCACTGTGGGACGCCGGCGACGGAGACGTCGAACACGGCAACAGCCCCTATCGGGTGCACCGCCGCAGCCTGTACACAGACATGAACACGCGCTGGCGTGCACTAACATGGACCGCTGCGGGGATTGCGACCGCCGTTGCCGTAGTGCACTGCCTGCCCAAGACCAAAGGACGGGACTAGCCCCTGGGCTAGTCCAAGCACAAGCAATATGCAGACTGTTTCCGACTTCATCCTGCAACGTCTTTCTGCCTGGGGCATCACACGTGTTTTCGGTTATCCCGGCGACGGGATCAACGGCTTGATTGGTGCCTTCGGCCGCACGCAGGAAGATCTGGAATTCGTCCAGGCACGTCATGAAGAGACTGCCGCCTTCATGGCCTGCGCGCACGCCAAATTCACCGGCCAGGTTGGCGTATGCCTGGCTACGTCCGGCCCCGGCGCCATCCATCTGCTTAACGGCCTGTACGACGCCAAGATGGATCATCAGCCCGTGGTGGCCATAGTCGGCCAACAGGCCCGGTCGGCCTTGGGCGGCGACTACCAGCAAGAGGTGGACTTACTCAATCTTTTCAAGGATGTGGCGAAAGACTTTGTCCATATGGCGTCCAGTCCCGTGCAGGTCAGGCACTTGGTGGACCGTGCGATGCGGATAGCGATGGAAAGACGCAGCGTTACCTGCATCATCTTGCCGAACGATGTGCAGGATCTACCTGCTGTGCCTACCCCTGCGCGTGCGCACGGCACAGTACACACCGGCATAGGCTATACCGCCCATGCGCATGTGCCCCAAGCCGCCGGTCTGCAGAACGCCGCCGAAGTCCTGAACAGCGGCGACCGGGTGGCCATACTGGTAGGGGCTGGCGCCTTGCATGCCACCGAGGAAATAATGCAGGTAGCGGAGTTGCTCGGTGCCGGGGTGGCCAAGGCCTTGCTGGGCAAGGCCGCGATTTCAGACCATTTACCTTATGTAACGGGCTCGATCGGCTTGCTGGGCACACAGCCCAGTTGGGACTTGATGCAGCACTGCGACCGCCTGCTATTGGTGGGGACGTCTTTCCCTTATTCGGAGTTTCTGCCCGAAGAGGGCCAGGCGCGAGCCGTGCAGATCGACCTGGACGGGCGCAATCTCAGCCTGCGTTATCCGGTGGAATCGGGACTGGTCGGGGACAGCAAGGCAACGCTGCAGGCGCTCATCCCTCTGCTGAAACGCCAGGAAAACCGGGTATGGCGCCAGCGCGTGGAGCGCAACGTGGCCAAGTGGTGGACAACAATGCAGGCACGCGCCATGGTGGATGGCAAGCCCCTGAACCCCCAACGGGTGTTCTGGGAGCTGTCATCGCGACTGCCCGAGCGCAGCATCATCGCCTGCGACTCTGGCTCGGCCGCCAACTGGTATGCGCGCGATGTAAAGCTGCGAGACGGCATGATGGGGTCCGTGTCTGGCGGCCTGGCTTCCATGGGTTGCGGGGTGCCCTATGCCGTGGCTGCCAAGCTGGCCTATCCCGACCGACCTGTGATCGCCCTGGTGGGCGACGGCGCCATGCAAATGAACGGCATTAACGAACTGATCACCATTGCCGGTCGCTGGAAGAACTGGTCGACGCCTACCTTGATCGTCATGGTGCTGAACAACGGCGACCTTAACCAGGTGACGTGGGAGCAGCGGGCGATGGGCGGCGACCCGAGGTTTACGGGCTCGCAGCTCCTGCCGCCCTGCCCCTACGCAGAGTTTGCGCGCTTGCTGGGCCTGGATGGAATGCGGGTCGACGACCCGGCCAACATCGGTGATGCCTGGGACCGGGCGCTGTCTGCCGATCGACCGATCGTGCTGGAGATGGTCACTGACCCGGAAATCCCGCCGATTCCTCCTCACATCGAGGCCAAGCAGGCCCAAGCCTACGCCCAGGCTTTATTGAAAGAAAATGAGTCCGGATCCGCAGCGCTACGGGCCACCATCAAGCAGTGGTGGGCGTGATGGTGCAATTATCTTGACAGCATGCGCGCGAGTGCTACCATGAAATCAGCCCCTTTTATCAACCGTAAGGAGGACCTTACTATGCAATGGACCAAGCCAGAATTTATCGACTTACGCTTTGGCTTCGAAATTACCATGTACATCGCCAACCGATAAGTTGATCTGCTGTTCCGCAGAAGCGCGGCGTTAGTGCAAGCTACCGCCGCGCTGTTTTTTGGAGGACGGGGATGCAAGTGTTAGTTTTGGGTTCAGCGGCTGGCGGGGGCTATCCGCAATGGAATTGCAACTGCCCCAATTGCGACGGCTTGCGGGCAGGCACCATACGCGCGCAAGCGCGTACCCAGTCATCCATCGCCGTGTCGGCTAATGGCCGCGACTGGGTCCTGGTAAACGCTTCGCCGGACATCCTGTTTCAGCTCCGGGCAACGCCCGCGCTGCAACCCGCGCCGGGCAGGCGAAACACGCCGATAGCCGCCGTCATGTTGATGGACGCCCAGATTGACCACGTGACCGGCTTGCTGATGCTGCGTGAGGGCGACCCCCTGAGGCTGTATTGCACTGCTGCCGTATGGGGCGACTTGAATACCGGGCTGCCCCTGGGGAAGGTCCTTTCCCACTATTGCGGCCTGAACTGGAACGAACTGCCGATTTCCTCCGATGCGCCAGAGGCGATCGAGGTTGCGGGGATAGACGGAATACGCTTTACCCCTATACCGTTATCCAGCAAGGCGCCGCCTTATTCGCCGCACAGAAACGCAGCAGAGCCAGGCGACAACATCGGCTTGCTGATCGAGAACACGGCAACCGGCAAACGGCTGTTCTATGCCCCAGGGTTGGGCAAGCCCGAGCCGCATGTCGTGCATGCCATGAAGCAGGCCGACTGCGTCCTGGTCGATGGCTCTTTCTGGTCGGACGACGAAATGATACGGCTGGGCTTGGCGAACAAGACAGCGCTAAGCATGGGCCATCTGCCTCAGTCGGGCCCGGACGGAATGATAGCCTTGCTTGAAACCCTGGGCGAGCGCCGCAAGGTGCTTATCCACATCAACAACAGCAATCCCATACTGAATGAAGACTCGGACGAAGCTACCGAGCTTGCCCGGCATGGCATCGAGACCGCCTACGACGGCATGGAGATCGTACTTTGAACGACGCACACACTTCGCTGCCTACAGAGCAGCCATGGACACGCGAGGAGTTTGAAGCGCAGTTGCGCGCCAAGGGTAGCGGCTACCATATCCACCACCCTTTCCACGTGAAGATGAACCAGGGACAGTTGCGCCCTGACCAGATCCGTACCTGGGTGGCCAACCGTTTCTACTACCAAATTCGCATCCCGCAAAAGGATGCGGCCGTCATGGCCAACTGCCCTGATCGGGAAATACGCCGTCGTTGGATACACCGCATGCTGGATCACGACGGCTACGGCGAAAATGAAGGCGGCATCGAAGCATGGGCAGAGCTGGGGGTGGCAGTCGGGATTCCGCGCGAGGACCTGTGGTCTTTGAAGCAACTTGCCCCGGGCGTGCGCTTTGCGGTGGATGCCTACGTGAACTTTGCCAGGCAGGCGCCATGGCAAGAGGCGGTATGCTCGTCCTTGACCGAAATGTTCGCTCCGCGCATCCATAAGGATCGCCTGGCGAACTGGCCACAGCACTATCCCTGGATAGAGGCTGAAGGCTTCAATTACTTCCGTAGCCGGATCTCGCTTGCCGAGCGCGATGTGGAGCACGGACTGCAGGTGACGCTGGATCACTTCACGACCAAGGCCGCCCAGTTACGTGCCTTGGAGATATTGCAGTTCAAACTGGACGTGTTGTGGTCCATGCTGGACGCTATCGAAAAGGCCAACCCATGAATGCACAAGCCTCTGCTGACAGCCTGCCGGCGCGGCCCCGCCTGTCGAAGCTATACCGCCTGCAATGGGAAGAAGTGCAAGACAGCTATGTACTGCTGTACCCCGAGGGCATGGTCAAGCTGAACACCAGTGCCGCCGAAATTCTTAAGCGCTGTGATGGCGAACGCGACATCGACGCCATCGTGACCGATCTGGAAACTGCGTTCTCGGCAACCGAACTGCGGGCAGATGTCGAAGACTTCCTGCGGGCGGCGCTGGAGCGCGGCTGGATCTCTTAGAGCTGCATCATGGCTGCCATCACTCCCCCCCTATGGCTCTTGGCAGAGCTTACCTACCAATGCCCCTTGCATTGCGTGTTTTGCTACAACCCCGTGGACTACGCGGCAAACCGGCAAGAGCTGTCTACGGAGCAATGGATGGACGTCATGCAACAGGCGCGCAAGCTGGGCGCCGCGCAACTGGGGTTTTCAGGTGGCGAACCGCTACAACGCAAGGATCTTGAAGCGCTGATTGCCGAAGGGCACCGGCTGGGCTATTACACCAACCTGATCACCTCGGGCGTCGGTCTGACGGAAGAGCGACTTGTCCACATGAAAGAAGCTGGGCTGGATCATATACAGCTATCGTTTCAGGACTCCACCCGAGAGATGAACGATTTCCTGTCCAGCACCAAGACCTTTGACCTGAAGATGCGCGTCGCCAAAATGATCAAGCGCCTTGATTACCCCATGGTGCTGAATGTAGTGCTGCATCGGCACAACCTGGATCACGTCGGCCGCATCATAGAAATGGCCGCCGAGATGCAAGTGGAGTTCCTGGAACTCGCCAACACCCAGTATTATGGCTGGGGGCTGCTTAATCGTGCGCAATTGCTGCCCACGCGCGAGCAGCTGCAACGCGCAGAGGAAACCGTCAATGCTTATCGCCAGCAGTTTGGCCACGCCATGCGCATTCTTTTTGTGGTGCCCGACTACTTTGAAGACAGACCCAAGGCCTGCATGAATGGTTGGGGCTCGGTGTTCCTGGGCATCGCCCCGGATGGCACCGCCCTACCCTGCCACGCCGCGCGCACGCTGCCGGGGATTGAATTTCCCAATGTCACCGAGCAATCATTGCATGACATCTGGCATCACAGCGATGCCTTCAGCCGTTATCGTGGTGATGACTGGATGGCCGAGCCCTGCCGTAGCTGCCCGGAAAAGCATAAGGATTTTGGAGGTTGCCGGTGCCAGGCTTACGCGCTGACTGGTGACGCGACCAATGCGGACCCGGTGTGCGGCAAGTCGCCCCACCACGACGTGGTGCAAAAAATTGTGCAGCAAGCCCAGAGACCCCGGGTACGGGCAGACATTAAACAAGAGCTGGTGTACCGAAGTGACGCGAACTCCCGCGCCCTGCGTGCCAGCGTCGATATAAGCTCCACAGCAAGCGACTAGGCCTTAACCGTTTACGCTACCGCGCCCTCAGCAACAAAGACATCGATGTCAGCATCGGCATAGCCTACCTCGCGCAGCAGCTCACGGGTATGTTGCCCCAAGACGGGTGCAGGTCGAAGCACCTGAGTCGGTGTCCTGGAGAAATGAATCGGACTTCCCAGAGCCTTGGTCGGCCCCGCCTGCGGGTGATCGAGGTCGACCACCATGTCGCGCGCCAGCGTCTGGGGGTGTGAGAGTGCCTGACCGATAGTGTGTATCGGCCCCGCCGGTACACCCGCTGCGTCAAATGCCTCAATCCAGTACGCAGTATCTTGTTCTCGTAGAACCGCGTCCATCAGCGCAACAAGCGCCTCCAGATTGGCCATCCGTTCAGTATTGGTGAGAAAGCGGGCGTCCTCCAGCCATTCGGGATGGCCCAGGACGTCGGCGATGCGTTCCCAGTTTGCCTGATTTGCACCCCCAATGTTGATCCAGCTGTCACGCGTGCGGAATGCCTGATAGGGGGCCGTCAGCAAATGGGCCGAGCCCGTAGGCCCCCCGGACTTGCCGGTGGCAAAGTAAGAGGCCGCATGCCAGTAGGTCTGTTGAATCGCAGCCTCCATCAACGAGGTGTCAACCATCTGACCCTCCCCTGTCTTGAGCTTATGGATATAGGCAGCCAGAATGCCCGCCGCCGCGAGGATTCCGGCATTAATGTCGGCGATCGAGTTACCCGTCTTCACCGGAGGACGTCCCGGTTCTCCGGTAATCGACATGAGGCCAGAGAAACCCTGGGCGATGAGGTCAAAACCTGCTTTGTCGCCATAGGGACCGTCGCGCCCATAGCCCGATACCGCGCAATAGATGAGGCCGGGGTTCACCTTGGACAAAACATCGTAGCCCAGCCCTAGCTTTTCAAGCGTCCCGCGCCGATAGTTCTCGGTCAGCACGTCGGCATCACGCACCATGCGTAACAGGATGTCCCGACCTTGAGGCAGCTTGAGGTTCAGCGCCATACCCCGCTTGTTGCGGTTCAAAATCATGAAGGGCGCAGACACCCCGTTGACCCGCGGCTCGCTATAAGAACGTGAGTCGTCGCCGCCAGGGAGCTTCTCGACCTTGACAACGTCGGCACCCATATCGGCCAGCATCATTCCGCAAGTAGGTCCGGCCATGATCTGGGCCAGCTCCAGTACCCGCACCCCAGCCAGCGGCCCGCTGTGTCCCCGTGTATCAGTCATGACGCCCCCTGGTCTACTTGCCGCGAAACGCGGGCGCTTGTTTGGCGAGGAACGCGGCATAACCGATGCGAAAGTCCTCGGTATCGAAACAATCAAAGCACTCGTCGTACTCGGCGTCGGAGATCGGCGCGATGTCACCTAGACGACGGGCAAACTTCTTGTGCCAGCGCGCCACCAATGGCGCCCCCTCTGCTATGCGCCGGGCCGATTCCTGCACCTGCTCGGCAACCTGCTTGTCAGGGACGACGCGTGTCACCAGGCCTTTTTCCTTAGCCTCCGTTGCGCCGAAAATCCTGCCCTCAAGCAGTATCTCCAGTGCAACAGCTGGCCCCGTCAACCGCACAATGGACTCAAGCTCTTGGTAAGCCATCACCAGCCCAAGGTTCTTGATCGGCGCGCCGAACCGGCTGGACTCTCCACAAATACGAATATCGCAAAGGGCGGCGATCTCCAGGCCGCCACCCACGCAGATCCCGTGGATCTGTGCCACCAAGGGATGCCTGCATTGCGTCAGGGCTTGAACAGTACTGTGCATCAGGCGTCCATATTCAATGGCTTGCGTCTTGTTGGACCGCACTGTTTCGAACTCGGAAATGTCATTGCCGGGCGAGAATGATTTTTCACCCGCGCCTCGCAAGATAATGCATCGCACCGCGTCATCAGTAGATAACTGCTCTATCGCCTCTCCCAACTGTTGCCACATGGGGCGTGTCATGGCATTGAGCTTGTCGGGACGGTTCAGCGCGACAGTGGCGATCGGGCCGTCGTGTTGCACCAGTATTAAGTCGGACATGTGGACTCCTTTACCGTCGCATCAGCGATAGAACATCTCTACCAAGACCAAGCCGGTCATCGGGACATACGTCACCAGCAGCAGCACGGCGAGTAGTATGCCGATGAACCAGACGTTCACCCGAGTGACTTCCCATACCGAGGCCTTGGCGATCGAACACGCCACCATCAATACGCTGGCAACTGGCGGAGTCTGCTGGCCGATGCCGAGGTTGATCGCGACCACGAGTCCGAAATGGATGGGGTCTATGCCCACCAGGTTGACCAGCGGCATCACCACGGGAATGACTAAGATAATGGCCGCGGCCGAATGCAGGAACATGCCCAGAAACAAAAACAACACATTGAGGAGCGCCAGCACCACCCATTTGTTGGAGGTGAAATCACTGACCGCCTGCGCAAGCGCCTGCGGCGCCTGGACCTCGGACAGATACGTGCCCAGCAAGGCGCTGGTGGCGACCAGCAACATGACGATGGCGGTCTGTATGCCCCCTTCGAGTATGGCCTTCTTCAGCTCCTTGAGGTTGAGCTCACGATAGATGAACAGCCCGACAACCAGGGCCGCCACCACCGCCAGCGCCGCGCCTTCGGTAGCGGTTACCATACCGCCAAAGATGCCTCCCAGAATGATGATGGGCAGCAGAAACGCCCACAAGGCCTGGCGCGCGGTGTGCGCCACGCGCCGCATCGAGAACGCCTCGTCGCGCGGCAAATTGTAGCGACGAGCAAGGAATGATGCGACGCCCATCAGCCCTGCCGCGCCCAGTATTCCCGGCACAATACCGGCCACGAACATCTGCACCACCGAGGTTTCCGCCATCACCGCATACAGAATCATGGGAATGGAGGGCGGGATGATAATGGCCAGGGTCGAAGCCGAGGACATGACGGCCGCCGCCATCGGCGCCGGATAGCCCTTTTCCTTCATGCCCGGGATAAGGATGGACCCCAGGGCTGCCACGTCGGCCACTGCCGAGCCGGAGATCTCGGCAAAGAACAATGACGAGCCGATGGACACATGCGCCAATCCGCCCCGTATCCAGCCAAAGAGCGAGGATGCGAACGCAATGAGCCTGTGCGAGATCCCCGAGGCGTTCATGATGGCGCCAGCCAGGATGAAAAGCGGGATTGCGAGCAGCGGGAAATTGGTCGCGCCATTAAAAGTCACCAGCGCGACATTGGGCAAAATATCCATGCCCTGGCTGGACACCATGGCAACGATTGCGACTATGCCCAGCGACACGGCGATCGGCACATTCATAAGAACCAACAACAGCACGGCACCGAACAGGGCTAGCATGATCATGGGGTTCTCCAGTCAGACCAGGCCATCGGACAGGGCCGACGCCGTATTTGCATCATCCGGCGTCCGGATCAAATCGATAAGGTGCATCACCTCGGCGATCAAGATCAGCACCGCCGAAATTGGAATGGCCGAATGCACAAAATTGACAGGCACCCACGGCAGGCTCACCAAGAAGTCCCCCGCGAGGATGGGCATGATTACCAGGCCCATCCACCCCAGCAGAGCAAAAAAGGCAATGACAAGCAGTTGCGCGACGATATTAAAGCTGCGTCGGCCGCGTGGCCCCAAAGAGTCCACCACCTCGGGACAGCCAATATGGGCCCGACGCACCGAAGCGAGGGCGGAACCATAGAACGTCAGCCACGCCAACAACAGGGATGCCGTCTCGTCATACCAGACCAGTGAATTGCCGGTCCATCGAAAAACGACTCCGACCGTCACTTCGATAGCCAGTATGACCATCAACGCGCCCACTACCCACTCCAGCGCCTTGCCGTATCCATGGCGAAAGCGATGCATGGGATTGCGGTGTCGTACAGGTGTGGCTGCGTGCATAAGGGTCACCTCTCTATTGCTTGCCAAGTTCGATCGCGCGCGAGATAAGCTCTTGCGCGCCATCGACCTCTTCACCGAACTCTTCATAGATAGCCTTGCTGGCCGCGATAAAGGCATCCTTGTCGACCTCATTGACCTGCATGCCTGCGTCCTTGAGCTTGCCCAACAACTCTTCATCGGCCTTGGCGGCCTGCTCGTAGACGTAGGCCTGGTTCTCGCGAGCCGTATCCTCGAGTATCTTGCGCACGTCCGCCGGTAGCTTGGCGTAACGCTTGGTGCCTACGGTGACGTACGCTGGCGTGTATACGTGGGCGGACAGTGACAGGTATTTTTGTACCTCCTGCAGCTTGGCCGAATAAATCTGAGTCAGCGGGTTCTCTTGGCCGTCCATGACGCCCGTCTGCAAGGCGCTGAACAACTCTGAAAAGCTCATGGGGCTGGGGTTGGCGCCATATTCCTGGAACATCTTGATGCGCCATTTACCCTTGGGCGTGCGCAGCTTGACGCCGTGCAAGTCTGCTGGCTTGACGATGGGATTTTTGTTGTTGGTGATATGGCGATAGCCGTTTTCCCAGACTGCCAGTATCGTCAAGCCTTTTTCTTCAGCCGCAGGTGCGATCTTGGGCCAGAAAATCTCCTTTTCAATGCGCTTCATATGATCGCGATCCTTGACGATGTAAGGCATCTCGAAAAGACCGAACATATCGACCTCGGAAGACATCACCGTCGAGGGCACCACCATGTCTATGGTGCCGAGCTTGAGCTTTTGCAGCATTTCCTTGTCCCCGCCCAACTGGCTGGAGCCAAACACCACGATCTTGTATTTATCACCCAATTTTGCGTTGGCGCGTTTGGCGAACTCGTCGGCGCTTATCTGGAACAAAGAACCCGGATTACCAACGTGGCCAAGTTTCAGCTCAGTCTGCGCCTGGGAAGTACCTGGTGTCCCCAAGGATGTTGCCGCGCCCAGCGCGATGAGCGAGCCCAAGATACGTCGACGCAAGGTACCGGACTGAGGGAATGTAGCGGTAGATATCATCATTGTCTCCTGTGGTCCGGTTGTGAATTACGCCGCGCACCCGGACTGCGCACGACTTTGAATAGGGCTTAGTGCATGTTCAATCTGGCCATAAGGTGTGCAAAGGCGGCTTTCGAATGCGAGTCCGCTGCTCGAAGGCGTATCCCAGCCCAAGCAGCAAAGGTTCATCGAAAGGCCGAGCCAGCAAATCCATGCCCATGGGCACCCCCAGGGGCGCGTTGTCATCGGGCTTGGAAAAACCCATAGGCATATTCAGGGCGGGAAACCCGGTCAGGGCGGCCAATATGCCATTGCGCTCTGCTTGGCCACCGGCGCCTACGGGCACAACCAGACATTTCTGCAAGGGGTAGGCCAAGACATCAAGCGCGTGCTCGGCCATGAGTTCAAGCACGCGAACCCGCAGGCGATCATGCGCAGCAAGCCGACCCAGATATTCGGAATCGTGCTCGGGATCGTCAATATCGTTGGCTTGTACCAGGAACTCATGCAAGGTCTCCTTGTGGTAGCCACCGCAGGCCAGCACATCGCCCAAAGTCCGCACATCACTCTGTGGCAACGACCGCAGATAGGCCTCGAACGACTGCTTGAACTCCCATTTCTGTACGTCGCCCGTACGCAGTAAAGCCGCCGCGTCAATGCAGGGATCGTGGAGATCAAGCACCTGCGCGCCGGCATCGCGCATGACCTGCAGGGCCCCAGTCATGGCAGTGTTGACCGCTAGATGCCGAGGCTCGTCTCCTGACAGGCTGCGCAGGACACCCACACGTTTGCCTGCGAGGGCGTCGTAGTTCAGGGACGCGCAATAGGAGGCCGGGACCCGGCCCACCGAGCGCGCCGTGACTGGATCATCGGGGTCGTAACCCGCGATTACATCCAGGACACGCGCGAGATCGCTAACCGTTCGAGTGATCGGCCCCACCGTGTCCTGCGTTTCAGACACGGGCATGATTCCAGCGCGACTGATCAGACCTCGGGTGGGTCGCAGCCCAACCAGACAATTGGCCGATGCTGGCGACCGTATGGAGTTGACCGTGTCCGTACCGATGGCCACCGTCACGAAGCTCATGGTCGTCGCTACCCCCGAGCCGCCGCTGGAACCGCCAGGCGTGCGGGTGAGGTCGTAAGGATTAAGGGTCTGGCCTCCCAGCGAACTGACCGTGGTGCCGGACAGGGCGAACTCGTGCAAGTTTGTTTTAGCCAGCACGATCGCCCCGGCGTCGCTGAGTTTTCGCGACACGGCACTGTCGCTGGCGGGCACTGTGCCCTCCAATGAAAGCGATCCGCCGGTCGTTGGCATGTCGGTCGTGTTGCAATTGTCCTTGAGGGCCACGACGACGCCATGCAGTGGGCCTGAAAGCCGGCCCTCTGCAGCCAATGCGGCATCCCGATCGGCGGCAAGCTCGCGTGCGCCCGGGTTCAAGGCCAGCACGGCACGCAGCATGGGCCCCCTTTTATCCCAGCGGGCCATGCGCTCCAGATACGCATCGACCAGCGCTACACAGCTGAACTCGCGGGCCAGCAGCCCCCTTTGCAAGTGCTCTATGGTTGCTTCGTCGACGATATCGTCTGGTGCCGATCCATGCGCAGACATGGAGACTCCTAAAGTGAATAAACAGGCAAAGGCTGTCAGCCCAAGCCGGCAGGGCGGGATCGAACCTCGGCCTTTTGCGTCAGATAATCCATCGCAGCCTGCACGCCACCTTTCCGGTGGGGCACACCAGCCAACGCCAAGCCCATCTCGATGCCGGCAAGCGTCGCGCACAGAGACAGATCGTTGATGTCGCCCAGGTGCCCAATGCGAAAGATCTTGTCCTTGAGTTTTGTGAGGCCTTGGCCCAGCGACATATTGAAATGATCCAGAACGATCTTGCGAAACGCGTCGGCACTGTGCCCTTCGGGCATGATCACGGCAGTGAGCGCCGCACTGTATTCATTCGGGTCAGCGCAAAGGATCTCTAACCCCCAGCCATGCACCGCTAGTCGGGTCGCCTCGGCGTGGCGCTGGTGCCGGGCGAATACCGTGTCCAGCCCCTCGTTAAACAGCATCTCCAGGGCTTCATGCAAGCCGTAAAGCAAGTTAGTGGCCGGCGTATACGGAAAATAGCCAGTGGCATTACTGGCGATCATGGGGCGCCAATCCCAGTACGAACGCCTCAGCGAGGCGTGCTCAGCTGCCGCCAGAGCCTTGGCGCTGATTGCATTGAAGGACAAACCAGGAGGCAGCATCAGGCCTTTCTGGGAACCCGCCACTGTCACGTCCACGCCCCACTCATCGTGGCGGTAATCGACCGAGCCCAATGATGAAATGGTGTCCACCATCAGTAAGGCCGGATGTTCCATTCGGTCGATCACCGCGCGCACGCCCTTGACGTCGCTGGTAACCCCCGTGGCCGTTTCGTTGTGCACCATGCACACCGCCTTGATTTCGTGATCCGCGTCGGATTTCAGGCGCGCCTCGACTGCCGAAGCGTCAACGCCACGCCGCCAGTCGCCGGACAGGAACTCAACGCGCAGACCCAGCTCCATCGCCATTTTCTTCCACAAGGTGGCGAAATGCCCCGTCTCGGCCATGAGGACCAAATCGCCGGCCGACAAGGTGTTGACCAGAGCCGCCTCCCAGGCACCGGTACCCGACGCCGGATAGATGACAACGTGACCGTCGGTCTTGAATACCTTTTGCATGCCAGCGAGTACGGCCTTGCCCAGCTCGCCGAATTCCGGGCCGCGATGGTCGATCGTGACATTATCTATGGCGCGCAGCACGCGATCCGGCACATTGGTCGGACCCGGGATCTGGAGAAAGTGGCGACCGGAAGGGTGCGAACTGAGTCGAAGCATTTCTAAGCCTATCGTTGGTTGGTATACAAAATACGATACTGCATAGTACGCTGCCTTTTCCACTCGAACAAGAAGAATCTCCCAGACACTCCATTAAATCAATAGATAGCAAGGTCTTCAACAGGAAATATTCTATTTATTTCTCTATATTCTAAGTATCAATCGCTATAATATCGACTTTGGTATACAAAATCCGAGCTATGGCCAGCACTTCTGCCTCCACCCTTACGGACGACACGGTCGATCGGCGTACACTTCCGGCCGCCGCCGCCGAACGACTACGCGAACTCATCATCGAAGGAGAGCTGCCGGCTGGCACCCGCCTTAACGAACGCGCACTGTGCGATCGCCTCGGTGTCTCTCGCACACCTTTGCGCGAGGCGTTCCGCCTGCTAGCCTCCGAGGGCCTGGTCGAGATTCAACCTAATCGCGGCGCAAGGGTCGCTGCCCTTTCCGAGAAGGACATACTGGAAAGTTTCACGGTATTGGGCGGACTAGAAGCGCTCTCCGGAGAGTTGGCCTGTCAACATGCCACAGATGAAGAGGTTGCCGAAATCCGGGCATTAACGTTCGAGATGCAAGCCTGCCATGCCAGACAGGATCTGCCCTCTTACTATCGGGTCAACCGCGAGATTCACAGCCGCATCAACCGGGCGGCTCACAACCAACTGCTCTCGCAGGTCTACTCCACCCTGAACCAGCGCGTCCAGAATCTGCGGTTTCGTTCCAACCTGAACTCGGAGAAATGGAAGAGAGCCATGGGCGAGCACATCGCCATGGTAGATGCGCTCGCCCGTCGCGACGGGGTCGAACTTGGGCGTTTGATGCGCGAGCATTTACAACGCAAATGCGAGGCGGTGATTGAAGGCCTGGCAAGAGAACATAACCCGAGCGGCAACTCGCCCGTGGCCTCCATTCCTCCTCACTAAAAGCTGCCAAACCTCCATGAACGCGCCCTTACCCCAAAAAGTCATCCATCCCGGCCAGCAGCGCAACGAACTCTCCGAGCGGCTGGCGCGCGAGGTCCAGGGTGACGTTCTGTTTGGCTTGGGGGATCGCGGCCGCTACGCGACGGACGCCTCAATCTATCAGGTCGATCCGATCGGGGTGTTGATCCCAAAAACCTTTGATGACATACGCGCGGCGGCATCCATCTGTGCCGACTTGCATGCACCTTTCGTGGCGCGTGGCGGAGGAACCTCCCAATGCGGCCAGACCGTGGGGCCGGCGCTTGTCCTGGACAACAGCAAATACCTGAACCGCATCATCGATTTCGATCGTGAGTCCATGACCGTAACGGTAGAGCCGGGCATCGTGCTCGATCATCTCAATGCGTGGCTCAGGCCACACGGCGTCTGGTTCCCTGTGGACGTGAGCACCTCGGCCCAATGCACCTTGGGAGGCATGGCAGGCAATAATTCCTGTGGCTCGCGTTCCATCCAATACGGAAACATGGTGCACAACGTGCTTTCCATCGACGCCCTTCTGGCCGATGGCACAGAGGGCCGGTTCGGCCCCCTGTCGACCATGCCGACCGACGGCTCGCGCATGGCCGCCATCGTGCGCCGCCTGCAGGAAGTCGCCGCGCGCGAGCACGATGAGATCGCCCGAACCGTGCCCAAGGTTCTGCGCCGGGTTGGCGGCTACAACCTCGATATCTTCAATCCTCAAAGTGAACGCCCCTATACGCCGGACAATAGTCCGAACCTGGCGCACCTGCTCGTGGGCAGCGAGGGCACGCTTGCGATTACGCGCCAACTCACACTGCAGCTCGCACCGCTGCCCACGCATAGAATGCTGGGGGTGGTGAATTTCCCGACGTTCTACCAGGCCATGGACATGGCGCAGCACATCGTCAAGCTGGGTCCGGTAGCGGTCGAGCTGGTCGATCGCACCATGATCGACCTGGCGCGCAATAATCCGGCCTTTGGTCCTACCATCGAGCAGGCACTGGTCGGTGAGCCCCAGGCCATCCTGTTGGTCGAATTCGCCGGCGCAGCACAAGACCAACAAGCCACCAGGCTACGGCAACTAGTCGAACTGATGAGTGATCTAGGCCTGCCCAACAGCGTCGTGAAGATCCCCGAACCTGCTGCCCAACAAGCATTATGGTCAGTGCGCAAGGCAGGCCTGAATATCATGATGAGCATGCGTGGGGACGGCAAGCCGGTCTCATTCATCGAGGATTGCGCGGTACCGCTGGAACATCTGGCCGAATACACCAGCCGCCTGACCGAAGTTTTTCATAAGCACGGCACCAGCGGCACCTGGTACGCCCACGCCTCGGTGGGTACCTTGCACGTGCGTCCCATCCTGGACATGCGCACGGACGGCGCGACCAAAATGCGCGCCATCGCCGAGGAGGCCAGCGCCATGGTGCGCGAGTACAAGGGCGCGTTCTCCGGCGAGCATGGCGACGGCCTGGCGCGCAGCGAATGGGTCTCGTGGCAGTTCGGTCCGCGGCTGACAGAGGCCTTCGAAGACATCAAGGATCTGTTCGATCCGCAGGGTCTCATGAATCCCGGCAAGATCGTGCGCAGCCCGAAAATGGACGACACCTCCCTCTTTCGATTCAAACCCACTTACCGGGTCCTGCCTATCGAACCCGCACTGAACTGGTCTGCCTGGAATGTCACCGGCCATGCCGCTACACAAACCACCAGCGCACCAGGCACTGGCGATGATCCCGCCCATGGCTTTGCCAAAGCCATCGAGATGTGCAACAACAACGGCCATTGCCGCAAATTCGACGCTGGCACAATGTGCCCCAGCTACCGAGTCACGCAAGACGAGCAACACCTTACGCGGGGTCGCGCAAACACGCTGCGCCTCGCAATATCTGGGCAACTAGGCCCTGAGGCCTTTACTTCCGACGAGGTACGCCAAACCCTGGATCTCTGTGTCAGTTGCAAGGGGTGCAAGCGCGAGTGTCCCACAGGCGTGGACATGGCCAAAATGAAGATCGAGTTTCTATACCAATGGCAGAAGCAACACGGCCTGCGCTTCAAGGACAAGCTCATCGCCACCATGCCCCGCTGGGCGCCATGGGCGGCGCGTCTGCCGTGGCTATTCAATCTGCGCGACACCTTGCCGGGAGCCGCCTGGCTGTCGGAACGATGGTTGGGCCTGTCCGCTCGCCGCTCGCTGCCGCGGTGGCGAGGCGATACCTTCCTCGGTACGGTGCATTCTGACCATGCAGAGGACGCTGACGTCGTCCTGTTTGCCGATACCTTCAATAACTACCTGGAATCGGAAAACGCCCGCGCCGCGCTAAGCGTGCTGGAGGCCGCAGGCTACAAGGTCCACATTGCGCGCGCCGATTCCCAAGATTCACAGAAAGAACGGCCTCTATGTTGTGGGCGCACTTATTTGTCTGCAGGTCTGGTCGATGAGGCCAAGACAGAAGCCCGACGCGTGGTACAGGCCCTGCGCCCCTTCATCGCCCGGGGGGTTCCCATTGTCGGCCTGGAACCTTCTTGCCTGTTGTCGCTGCGTGATGAGTTCCTGGTCATGGGACTGGGAGAGGACGCGCGCAGTCTCGCGCGCCAGTCTTTCTTGTTCGAGGAATTTCTTGCGCGCGAGCACGTCGCGGGTACGCTGCACTTGTCGCTCAAACCTTTGCCCCAGAAGAAAGCGCTACTGCACGGCCATTGCCACCAAAAGGCCTTCGACGCGGTCAAGCCGGTGCAGACAGTGCTGCAACTTATCCCTGAACTGAATGTGAGTCTGATTGAATCCAGCTGTTGCGGCATGGCGGGCAGCTTTGGCTACGAGGCTTCACACTACGCCGTGTCCATGCAGATGGCCGAACTGTCGTTACTGCCGGCCGTGCGCAAGGCCGAAGCCGATACCTTGCTCGTAGCGGATGGCACCAGTTGTCGCCACCAGATCGCCGACGGAACCGGTCGACAGGCCGAGCACGTCGCCCGCGTGCTGGCGCGCGCGCTGGTCTAAGAATTTAAAGGGTACCAGGGGGGGCGCATTAACCGCTAAAACCCTAAGCCCCAATCCGTTGATGAAATTGAATGATTTTGATTATGTACATCCAACGGATATCAATACTATGGTGCCGACGGCGAGACTCGAACTCGCACAGCTTTCGCCACTACCCCCTCAAGATAGCGTGTCTACCAATTCCACCACGTCGGCTGGCAAAGAGCGGTATTCTAGCATGAAATACGCGCCATTCCGCGGTGCCGTCCCCGCTGTTAAAAACAGCGCGGACGGCACGGAAATCTACTGACTTTGAGCGGGCGTTTCCGGAACCGCAGGCACGGACGCATCGGGCGCCGCTGGAGCATCGGGCACCGTTGGCGTCGAAGGCACGGAGGCGTCGCCAGCGGGGGCCGGCGCGGAAGGCTCCTGGGGCACCGCTGGAACAGCCGGAACCGCAGCGCCAGGAACCGCCGGTACAGATGAGTCGGTAGCAGGCACTTCAAAGCCTTGCATCACACCGCTATCCAGCGCTGCCCTGTCCGCAGGGTGATGCGCCATGTAAGCCAGGCCACCTGTCGAAACAAAGAAGATAATGGCGGCCCACTTGGTGGTGCGCGACAAGAAGTTGGCCGCACCGGTAGCACCAAACAGGCTACCCGCCGAGCCACCCCCGAAAGACGAGCCCATGTCGGCGCCCTTGCCTTGCTGCAGCAGGACCAACACGATGATGCTCAACGACGATGTAACTTGAATCGCCAGAAGTACGGGTGACAACCATTCCATGAAAAAAACTCCGAGGCCTTAGGCGGCCGCTATACGTAAAAATTCTTCGGCCATGAGCGCCGCACCGCCCACCAGGGCGCCGTCGATGTCGGGCATGGTAAATAAACTGGCAGCATTGGCTGCTTTGACACTACCGCCGTACAAGATGCGGACCTTGGCAGCCACCGAGCCGTCCAGGCGCGCCCGGATGGCGGCGTGTACTTGCTGCGCCTGTTCGGGTGTAGCCGTGCGGCCGGTACCGATAGCCCATACGGGCTCGTAGGCGATCACGATCTTTTCGAGGGCGGCAGCGCCCAAAGCCAGAACGGGGGCCAACTGACGCGCAATGACCTCGTCGGTTGTACCGGCTTCGTTCTGCTCCAGCGTCTCGCCAACACATACGACGGGAGTCAGGCCCGCAGCCAACGCAGCTTGTGCCTTGTCAGCCACCAATTGATCAGATTCGCCATGGATGCTGCGTCGCTCGGAATGCCCGACCAACACCCACGAGCACGAGAAATCGGCCAGCATGGCGGCCGACACTTCGCCGGTATAGGCGCCCTGCTCGTGCTTGCTGACGTCTTGGGCGCCCCATGAAATGCCGCTGCCCTGCAAGCTTGCGCCGGCCTGCCCCAAATACGGGAAAGGCACGCAAACCGCCAGGTCGCAAGCCCGCACAGCAGGAAAGCCCGCGCACAAGCCATCCAGCAAGCTGGCATTGGCTGCCTGGTTGCCGTGCATCTTCCAATTACCTATGACTAGGCGTTTGCGAGGTTGTGCTGTATTCATGAGGCCCGTATGAAAAAAATTGGACAACCCGGCATTGTAGCGTGTCGGGGAAGAATCCGCAGCGTTATGTCACACCGTCAGGACGATCTTGCCGATTTGCTCGCCGGCATCCATCATGGCGTGCGCATCGCAAGCGCGAGCCAGCGGGAAGGTGGCATGCACAATAGGCCGGATCTTGCCCGACTCGAGCAAGGGCCATACATGCCGCTGCAACGACTGCGCAATATCCTTCTTGAATTCCACCGGGCGCGGCCGCAGGGTTGACCCAGTAAGCACCAGGCGCCGACGCAAGATCTGGCTGGCATCTATGGTGGCCTTGGCACCGCCCAAGACGGCAATGAGCACAATGCGACCATCGTCAGCCAGACAACTGATGTTGCGGTTGATGTATTCACCGGCCACCATATCCAGCACGACATCGACGCCCTTGCCGTCGGTGGCCTTCTTGACCTCTTCAACGTAATCTTGCGTACGGTAATTGATCCCCACAACGGCGCCCAGTTCTTCCACCGCCCGTGCTCGCTCGTCGCTGCCGGCAGTGGCAAAAACCTTGTGGCCCATCGCTGTAGCCAACTGAACAGCCGTCGTGCCGATGCCGCTAGCGCCACCGTGCACCAGCAAAGTGTCATTGCCGGACAGGCGGCCGCGGTCAAAGACGTTGGTCCAGACTGTAAAGTAGGTCTCGGGTAACCCGGCTGCCTCGATCTCGGACAGTCCCTTGGGTATGGGCAAGCACTGGACGGCCGGTGCCGTGCAGTATTCCGCGTAGCCGCCCCCGGCTACCAAGGCGCATACTTTGTCGCCCACTTTCAGGCCGGTGTCCCCAACATCGCCACCTACGATCTCGCCAGCGACCTCCAGGCCAGGCAGGTCGGAGGCCCCGGGTGGAGGCGGATAGCTGCCCTTGCGCTGAAATACATCGGGCCGGTTGATACCGGCGGCCGCCACCTTGATCAGGACCTCGCCGGCACGTGGCTCGGGCATCGGACGGTCAACCATGACCAGAACTTCGGGACCACCCGGTGTGGATATTTCTACGGCTTTCATAGGGACTCCTGTTGCTTCAACCAAAAGGGTCATTATGCCCTTTTGCGCTGTCATATTGAGACCGTGTCCCACTGGAGCGCCCACAAGAGGTGCCACATCGGCTAAACTTGCGTCCTTCTGCAAATGAGCAGAGTAGGAAGCGTGCCAGAGTGGTTGAATGGACCGGTCTTGAAAACCGGCGACGGGGCAACCCGTCCGTGAGTTCGAATCTCACCGCTTCCGCCACCCACTAGGCGCCAGTGGAAAAAGAGTAGGTCTCCGTGTTAGCACCCAAAGCCCGGGTGGCGGAATAGGTAGACGCAAGGGACTTAAACAATTTGAGCCTTCGGGGGGAAACGCCTGAAGTGACACCCGTCAAATTCGGCGAAAGCCCTGGATGCTTTGATATCCGAGCCAACGCCGAGCCAAGCCCAAACTTTATGAGGTTGGGAAGGTGTAGAGAGCAGACGGCGGGCACCTACGGCTGTAAAGCTATGGTGAAGGCGTGCTCCAGACCACGAACAGCACACGTGCTGGCGGCGAAAGCCGAAGTGGTAAGAAAATCCCTCGATCATAGATCGTACCGGTTCGATTCCGGTCCCGGGCACCAATTCAAAGGCCGCTTCTGTTTTAGCAGAAGCGGCCTTTTTTCCCTTCAGTACGCAATTATCCAATTACTAACTTTCTGCGTTTGAAACCTCTATCCTCTGCTACCGATGTGGAAGGCTGGCAATAGCCAGTCCCGTCAGGGATGAGCGGATAGCAAACTTGGAGCAGCGCGGTCTGCGACGCGGAATGCCTGTGTCTCCTTTATTAGGTATCAGATGATGGCTTGTAAGCCCTTGTCAGCGATGACATTGAGCAGCTTGAGGGCTGGCCCCGTGGGATGGGTATCGCCTTGCTCCCACTTGCGCACGGTCGAGGCCGACGTGTGCAAATGAAGAGCGAACACAGGTTGGCTGAACTTCAACGCTTCGCGCAGACGCTTGATGTCGGCAGCGCTGAACTCCCGCACCGGCGGCGGGCAGATCGCGTCGAACTCGCGCATCGTTACCTTGCTGATCGCTCCGGCTTTGTGGAGCGCGGCCAGGTCACCACGCAGGGATTCAATGATCTTGCTCACAATACACCTCCAATAACAAACCAGACTGCAACGCCTTCGACAAAGCCTCTGTGGACGGCTCCAAAAACACCTTGCCAGCGAATTGCAGCGCCTTCTTCTCGTCCTGGGTGATGTTTGCCCTGTCACTTTTGGGAAACCCATGCAGGAACACATAGCGGCTACCGATCCTGGCCGACAGCAGCGTGCGGTAGCCGCCGCTCTTGCTTTCCATCTCCCGAACCGCTTTGCACAACGCGGCATCAGGCACTTTTTCGCTCGCTTGCCAGCGCGCGAAGTCCTTTCTCTTGAGCACACGCGTCATCTTGACCTCCAAACTATACCCGAAAAGGGTATAGTTTTCCAGCCGTGAGTGTGCTGCACGAGCGTAGATGGCTGCCCAGTCAGTTGTCGTAACGGCGGTACAACAATTGGGGCGGAGGGGGCTAATCGCTGGTCACCGCTCATGTAGCTACCTTTTCCGGTTCTTGCCGCATGCTGACGACCGTCTTACGCCGACTCGCCTCCAACTTAGCCGCCTCGCGCACAGGGTCGTCTTCCGTGTGAACGTAGCGCATGAACAATTGCTACGGTCTTGTGCGTCGTTAGCGCCATACCGACTTTAACGGGAATCCCAGAGTTGGCGATATCAGTAGTTGAACGGTGGCGAATGCCGTGTGTGCCGACTTTTGGTACATCAGCAGCAGACGTAAGGTGAGTCGCCGTAGCGAGGCGCATTAGAGAGCAGGCGCCGAGCTTCCTCGCTCAAAGACTTGGACATATCTCCGGTCTTACTATCAGGCCACACAACACGGCTGTTCGGTAGATGCAGCCAATCCCACTCTAGCTGGACAATTTCCGAGTTGCGGGCGGCAAACTCAAATTGCAGACGTATAGCAAGTAGGTAGGTTGGGTGCTCCAGCTTTTCAGCCTCGGCCTTATCCAGATAGGCAAACAAGTTGACCATCTGGTCGTCAGTGATAAGGCGGGTCGAGCCTTTTTCGGGGTACTTGGGCACATGGCGGCAAGGGTTTGATCCGTCCCATCATCGGATATGCCGTCCTTGGCGCAGGCGATGCAGCCGATATTGTCAGCTAGGATGCCGTGGTGCAACTTGCAATAAGACTTCCAGCCAAGTGCGTCGTCCTCGCGTAACTCGCGGGCGATCTGCTCATACCATGCGTGAGCGATGTTGTTTTGCGGCACGCTGTCCCGCGGCTCGCACTGCAAGGTCTGGCGAGACGGTGACCATTGCTAGCTTGGCGGCAGTGATACTTGCGGGAGTTCTTATCGGAGCAACAGGCATAGGCGGCGTGCTCGTTGTACCCGCTCTGATAGGACTAGGAGATGTTGCGGCGCCGAAAGCAATTGCCGCGTCTTCGTTGGCCTTTGGTTTTCCTGGCGCCGCAGCCTTGTGGCTTCTCAGGCGTGAGCGCGAACACCTACACAGAGCATTAACCATTGTGCTCGGGGCAGTTCCCGGCGCCGCACTTGGCGCAGCGCTAATCCATAGCTTTGATGCTCGGATCGTTCTTGCGTTTGTCACCGCCACAATCTTCTTCGCAGGTTTGCGCACCCTGCTTGCCAAGCAGGCTTCCACATACAAACTTGCCTCACAGCCAGTTTCCACTACGCGGCTTGTCGGCATTGGCCTGCTGGTGGGCGTCGGCTCTGCGCTAACTGGCACGGGCGGGCCAGTCCTCTTGATTCCTCTGCTGACGCTTATCCATCAACCGCTACGCATGGCTATTGTCTTGGGACAGGCTGTCCAATTGCCTATTGCTCTAGCGGCATTCTCGACTCATTCGCTGGCTGGTGACTTAGATTGGACGCAGATCGCTACCTTAGGCTTAGTGCTGCTCGTTGCATCCCTAGTAGGCGAGCGGGCCGCGCGCCACGTCCCCATTGACCTTTTGCGGTCCGTGCTTGCTGTATTCCTGCTGCTTACCGGCACATGGTTTGCCTGCACTCTTTTTTGATCTGAGAGCAGAACACTATCCTGGATGCAGCGCGCATGGGACCAGTTTTTCAATCAAAAATCTCGTGCCAGAACGATTTCTTCTTGTAGCGCTTGTCGTAGCCTCGATGAACATTGTCGTAATGATCGCCGCCGTGTGGCTGACGCTGGCGGGGTGGAGTAGCAGGCGCCTGAGCAGCGACTTCCTCGGTGCTGCGCTCGATAAGCTTGTCGAGTTCGCCCCGATCAAGCCACACGCCGCGACACTGGGGACAGTAATCGATTTCGATATTCTGGCGCGATGACATCGTAAGGTCGACTTCTTTGCAAACTGGACATTTCATAGATGAGCTCTTCCGAAAATTGGCGGGAAGTATATCGACGCATGCCATTCGCGTAAGTTCCTTTCCTTTGTCGCACCCGACGCCCAACTAGAAACAATTGGTAAAACCAGTGGGTTTTATCAGAAAACCGGCAACTCAATTCGGGACGCCCAATAAAAAAAGCTCCACGTTTCCGCAGAGCCTCTTCCTTGTATCGCAACACCGGAGTCGCTTGCGCGACCCGGCTTACCTCTCTTTACTCTTCCGACGCAGCAGCGGGGGCTTGTGGGCCGCCCTGTGCTTCGATGCCGCCGATGGCTTTCATGGACAGACGCAGGCGTCCCTTGTCGTCGGCTTCGATAACCTTGATACGTACAGCCTGACCGACCTTGAGCACATCATTGATGTTCGCAATGCGGTAGTTGGCGATCTCGGAAATATGCAGCAGGCCGTCGCGGCCAGGCAGAACCTGAACGATGGCGCCGAAATCGAGCAGGCGAAGAACTGGGCCTTCGTATTCCTGACCCACTTCCACGTCGGCTGTCAGTTCCTTGATGCGGCGTTCAGCTTCGCGAGCCTTATCAAGGTCAGCGCTGGAGATGGTGATGAGGCCATCGTCGCCAATGTCGATCTGCGTGCCGGTTTCTTCGGTCAGCGCACGGATGGTGGCGCCGCCCTTGCCGATGACGTCGCGAATCTTCTCTGGGTTGATCTTGACGGTGATCATACGGGGAGCGAATTCCGACAGTTCGGTACGCGAGCCGTCGATAGCGGACTTCATTTCGCCCAGGATATGCAGGCGGCCTTCCTTGGCCTGAGCCAATGCGACCTGCATGATTTCACGGGTGATGCCCTGAATCTTGATGTCCATCTGCAGTGCGGTAATGCCTTGCGACGTACCTGCCACCTTGAAGTCCATGTCACCCAGGTGATCTTCGTCGCCCAGAATATCGGTAAGGACTGCAAACTTGGGGCCATCCTTGATCAGACCCATGGCAACACCGGCCACGTGATCCTTGATGGGCACACCAGCGTCCATCATGGCCAGCGAACCGCCGCAGACCGATGCCATGGAGGACGAACCGTTGGATTCGGTAACTTCCGACACAACACGGATGGTGTACTGGAAGTCTGCCGGCTCGGGTAGCATGGAGACCAAGGAACGCTTGGCCAGTCGGCCGTGGCCGATCTCGCGACGCTTCGTGAAACCCACGCGACCGGTTTCGCCAGTAGCGAACGGCGGGAAGTTGTAATGCAGCATGAAACGGTCGCGGTACTCGCCCATGATGGAGTCGATAATCTGCTCATCTTGCTTGGTACCCAGCGTGGCGACCACCAGTGCCTGCGTTTCGCCACGGGTGAACAGCGCGCTGCCGTGTGCGCGCGGCAAGATGCCCAGGCGCACACTGATGGGACGCACGGTGCGGGTATCGCGCCCGTCGATGCGAGGCTCACCGCCGAGGATCTGGCCGCGCACAATCTTGGCTTCCAGGTCGAACAACATGTTCTCGACCTCTACGCTGTCAGGAGCGCTTTCGCCCTTGGCGGCAGCGTGCTCGGCCAGCTTGGCCTTGACAGCCGCATAGACTTCGCGCAACTTGGCAGTGCGCGTTTGCTTCTCGCGAATCTGGTAGGCGGCTTCCAGGCCTTCCTGAGCGGCAGCCGACACAGCAATGGTCAGCGCTTCGTTCTTGGCAGGGGCCTGCCAGTCCCACTCGGGCTTGCCGGCTTCAGCAACCAGGTCATGAATGGCGTTGATGACGACTTGCAGTTGCTCGTGGCCGAACATCACGCCGCCCAGCATCACTTCTTCAGACAATTGCTTGGCTTCGGACTCGACCATCAGCACGGCGGCTTCGGTGCCGGCAACGACCAGGTTCATGCTGGACTCGGCCAACTGCGAGCTGGTGGGGTTGACGACATACTGATCGTTCACGTAGCCAACGCGGGCAGCGCCTATCGGACCGTTGAACGGGATGCCGGAAATTGCCAGGGCAGCCGAAGCGCCTATCATTGCAGCAATGTCGGGATCGACTTCAGGGTTCACCGATACGGTATGAATGATGACCTGCACATCGTTGTAGAAGCCTTCGGGAAACAGCGGGCGCAACGGACGATCGATCAGGCGCGACGTCAGGGTTTCTTTCTCGGAAGGCTTGCCTTCGCGTTTGAAGAAACCACCGGGAATGCGACCAGCCGCATAGGTTTTTTCGATGTAGTCGACAGTCAGCGGGAAAAAGTCCTGGCCAGGCTTGGCGGTTGTGTTTGCCACGACGGTAGCCAACACAACAGTATCGTCAATCGAGACCAGTACAGCGCCGGAGGCTTGGCGAGCAATCTCGCCAGTTTCCATCACCACCGTGTGCTGACCGTACTGAAACGATTTGCTCACTTTATTAAACATTAGGGATTATCCTTACAATAAAAAAAACCGTGTACACCGCGAGCCAAGTCGCAGTGTTCACGGTTGCATCGTGGGGAGCCAGCCCCGGGTATCACTTACGCAGACCGAGCTTTTCGATAAGCGAACGATAGGAATCCGGGTTGCGGCCCTTCAGGTAATCGAGCAGTTTGCGACGGCGGCTGACCATGCGCAGCAAACCACGACGCGAGTGGTGATCTTTCATGTGCGCTTTGAAGTGACCGGTAAGTTCGTTGATGCGAGCGGTAAGCAGCGCGACCTGAACTTCCGGAGAGCCGGTGTCGCCATCTGCACGTTGAAATTGTGCAACGATGTCGGATTTTTTGATGTCAGCAACAGACATTATTTAGCCTCATATAACATGCGACAGAGCCGAGGAGCCCTGACGTGAAGTGATTAAACAAATTACAATAAAAGCACAGCATTTCGCCCTGTTCGTGCTCCGCAACACACGGCCCACGCACAGGGAAGTCGGTATTATACCGGAAAGGATCATCATGGTTAGTCGCACAGTAAAACTGGCTGGCATTGCCCTTGCAGGCGTCCTGACAGCGGCTTGCACCAGCATGGCCGATCTGCCGGCAGGCGCTTCCTTGCAGGAGGTACAAGCCCAGTACGGGGCGCCCAACTTTTCGTGTCCCGGCGCCAATGGCGGCGAACGGCTCATCTGGAGCCAGCAGCCCTTCGGACAATATGCCTGGGGCACCAACGTCGATGGCAACGGCAACACCGACCGGGTCGTTTCTCTGCTGACGGATTCCAACTTCAGCCAATTGGCCTCGGGCACCTGGACGCCTGAGCAAGTGCGCTGCGAATTCGGGCCACCTGCCGAAGTCTCATCGGTAGGGCTGCCCTCTTCCACGAGTATCGTCTGGAGCTATCGCTATCGCCAGTCTAGCGCCTGGAACTCAATGATGCACGTGTACTTTGATCCGGCTACGGATACGGTCACACGCTTTCATGCCGGCCCCGATCCGATGTACGAACGCGACAGTTTTTGGTTTATGTAACTGGCATGCACCCGGACAGATGCGATCTGTCCGGATGGATCAGGAGCGGTCGGGTGGCGAAGGCGGCTGGCCTGAGCGGTCTGTCGTGGCGTCGGTGGGGTCGGTTCGGCCACCTAGCGCCGACGACTGAAAAGTGTGTCGCGGCGTAAAAGACGGCTCGGTGGGCTCGGCAGGCTCGGTGGGTGGCGCATCCATACCTTCGTGGCGCAGGCGAGACAATTGCCTTGCACGGCGCCAGCGCCACAACATAATGAACCAGCCCGACAGGCCGTACACGACAAAAAGGCCGAACAGCGCGATGGGTGGGTCGCTGGAGACAAAGACAAAGGCACCTACAAGCACCAGCATGACCCAGAATGGCACGCTGCGGCCCAAGGCGAACGATTTGCCACTATAGAACGGCGCGTTGGTCACCATGGCAATGCCGGCGTATACCGTAAAGACGAACGAGACCCATGCAATAGCGCGGGTGTCCAGCATAAGCCGGTTGTCCACGGCCAGCCACACAAAGCCGGCCACCAACGCTGCCGCTGCCGGGCTGGGCAAGCCCTGGAAGAAGCGTTTGTCGACCACCCCGATATTGGTGTTGAAGCGGGCCAGACGCAAAGCTGCGCCCACCACATAAATAAAGGCGGCCAACCAGCCCCAGCGTCCAAGATCCTGCAGGCTCCACTCGTACATGACCAGTGCAGGTGCAATACCAAAAGACGCCATGTCCGACAACGAATCGTACTGCTCGCCGAAAGCTGACTGGGTATTTGTCAGCCGCGCCACACGGCCGTCCATGCCGTCAAACACCATGGCCACGAAGATGGCGATGGCGGCGACCTCGAACTGGCCATTCATGGCCTGCACGACGGCATAGAAGCCCGCAAAAAGGTTGGCCGTCGTGAAAGCATTGGGCAGCAAGTAGATGCTGCGGCGGCGATGCGTTTCGTCTGGGGACAAATTAGGCATTTTCAGGCTCCGTTGAGCTGACAGGGATGTCGGGCAGCTCAGCAAGCACTGTGCTCGTGGCTTGTACCTTGTCGCCAATGGCCACGCGCGGGCGAGAGCCCGGAGGAAGGTAAACATCGACCCGGGAGCCGAAACGAATGAACCCGTAGCGCTGGCCCGCGTAGACATTGTCGCCGGGCTTGATATAGCAAAGAATGCGTTTGGCCACCAGGCCAGCAACCTGTACTGCCGTGACGGTATGCCCCTGCTCGGTCAATAGAACAGTGGCGTTGCGTTCGTTCTCAAGAGAGGCCTTATCGAGCGCCGCGTTAAAAAACTTGCCTGGAAAGTACGTGACGCTTTGGACGGCGCCCTTTACCGGGCATCGATTGGAATGGACGTTGAACACGTTCATGAAAACGCTGATCTTCAATGCATCGCGGTTGGCGTAGACGTCGCGAACCTCTTCGACGGCGACGATGCGGCCATCCGCTGGCGAAATGACGATAGACGAGCCATCAGGCGCAATGCGCGCCGGGTCTCTGAAAAACTGCAGGACAAAGAGCGAAAGCAGCCAGAACGGGATGGATGCCGCGCCTGACCAAAAAGTGACAAGGATGGATACCAGCACGAAACCAGCCAGGAACGGCCAGCCTTCGCGAGCAATAATGGGGTGGGGATAAGGAGGTCTATTCATCGTAGGGTGAAGAGTAACCGAAATATCGGTTTTCTAGCCAAAAACCACCAAGGGTTTTGCAGCCTGGCGGGGGTGCGCCATGACATGAACCTGGACCCCGTAGACCCGCTCCAGGTTTTCAGGCGTCAACGCCTTTACCGGCGTGTCGCACACAAACATTTTCCCTTCCGACAGCAGCGCAATGCGGTCGCTCCACAGGGCTGCCAGGTTGACATCGTGCAGCACCAGCAGCACGCCTATCCGGTCGGCCTGCGCGAGTTCCCTGACGGTTCTCAACAGCGTGTGTTGATGCAAGGGATCGAGACTCGCGGTGGGCTCGTCCAGCAGCATGTATCGGCCCTCGGGATCAGTTTGCCTTTCGGCCAGTATCTGCACGACGATGCGAGCAAACTGTACCCGTTGTTGCTCGCCGCCGGACAATTCCAGATAGCGGCGTCCCGCGAGGTGCACGATATCGGCATGCAGCAGCGCGGCGCTCGATAGCGCTTGCACCGCCTGGGTGGACAGTTCCTTGAAAGGGTAGGCTCCCATGGCCACGACTTCGGCCACCTCCAGGTCAAAACCCAGACCCGGCTTTTGAGGCAACACGGCGCGGGACAAGGCCTGCCTGGCAGCGCTCATGCCGGTTAGCGACATTCCGTTAAGGCTTACCGCGTCTTCCGGATGCTGGCCGGGCTCCAGGTAGAGCTCACCGGCCAGCACTGACAGCAGCGTTGACTTGCCCGCTCCGTTCGCACCCAGCAAGCTGACGACTTCGCCCGGGCGCAAACTGAAAGACACGCCGTCGAGGACGCTGCGGTGCCGTCGAGTCACTTTGACATCCGAAGCGCTGAACCTATCGTGCATCACGGCTCTCCGTGCCATCAAACCGGCGTGCTGCGCCCGCGCAGCAAAAGCCAGAAAAAGAAAGGCCCCCCGATCAGGCTGGTCACCAGGCCGATGGGAAGTTCGGCCGGGCTGGCGACAATACGCGACAGCCAGTCTGCCAAGGTCAGGATCAACCCTCCGGCCACAACGGACGCGGGCATCAGATAACGATGATGAGCCCCCAGCAGCATGCGGACCACATGCGGGACCACCAAGCCGATAAAACCGATGCCACCCGTAACAGCCACGAGCGGGCCGACGATCAAGGCTATGACGATGATCAGGCGCCGCCTGACGGCCGCAAGCGCAAAACCCAGGTGCGCGGCTTCGCGCTCGCCCAGCAGCAAGGCATTCAAGACCCGCCACTGGCTGCATAAGTAGACCAGCAACAGTGTGGTCCACGGCCCCAGCCAAGCCAGGGCATGCCAGTCGGCGCCGGCCAGACTGCCCAGGCTCCAAAAGGTCAGGTCGCGAAGCTGGACGTCGCTCGCCAAGTAAGTCAGCATGCCGATGCCGCTGGCCGCCATGGTGTTGATCGCAATGCCGGCCAGCAACAAACCGCCCGCACCCCGGTAACGACTGCCCACGACATAGGCCAGGAAAGTGGCGGCAAGGCTGCCGACGAACGCAGCCGCGCCGATGACGAAGAACCCCCCGTGGTCATCACGATGGCGAAGACGGCGCCCAAGGCAGCGCCCATGGTAATGCCGACCAAGCCAGGCTCAGCCAGCGGGTTGCGAAACAAAGCTTGCATCGCCACGCCCGCCACGGCCAGCGCTGCCCCCGCCACCGCGCTGAACAGGACTCGCGGCAGGCGGATGTCGATCAGCACGTTGCGCATCAGCAAGTCGTCAGGTGAAACATCACCCCATAGCAGACGCGGTAGGCTGTCCCACGGAATGAACACGGCGCCACTGGCACTGGCTGCCAGCGCGGCAAGCGCGAGGCAGCAAGTCAGAACGACCAGCACGGGCTGCGGCGCGAGTTTTCCAGAATCTGATACCAAACGCATGATGACCACGGCTATCTCGCCGCCACTTTCAGTTGCTGTATGGCCTGAGCAACGCGCGGCCCAACGCCCAGTATCAGCAAGTCGTCCATGGCCATAACACGGCCTGCGCGGGCAGCAGGCGTGATGGCGACGCCGGCACCGGCCATGAACTGGTCCATGCCGCCGCTGGCCTGTAGCGACGCTTTGGAGATGATGATCATGTCTGGCGCCAGGGCGGCCAGACCCTCGGCCGAGATGGGCTTGTAGCCCTCTTGAGCGTCCAGGGCGTTTTGCAGCCCCGCCAACGCGAGCACAGCGTTGGCCGCCGTGTCGCCGCCCGCCGCCATAAAAGGGCCGGCGCGATTAAGCAACACCACGGCGCGGCGTGAAGGACTGTCCAGCGCTTGCACGGATGCGACTTCCTCACGGACCTTCGCCATTAGCCTGGCGCCCTCTTGCGGCACCTGCAGTTCGGTTGCGATCTGCTCGATGCGCTTATACAGCGACTCGATGGAAGGGGAATCCGACACGACCTTCAGATTGACGCCAAGCTGGCGCAGCCGTGCGATGGTCTTCGGCGGGCCGGCGTTCTCGGAGGCCAGAACCAAGTCGGGGTGCATGGCGACCACGCCTTCGAGAGGCACACTGCGGTAGTAGCCTACGCGAGGCAGCTTCAGCGCCGCCTGAGGATAGATGCTGGAGTCATCGCCGGCCACCAGGCGCGAGCCCTGCCCCAGGTCGTAAACGATTTCCGTCACGCTACCGCCCAGCACCAGCACCCGTTCCGCGTGGACGGGGGCGACGCCCAGCATCAAACCCAGCGCCAGGCATAAGCCGGTAAGACTTGCTCGCATGCTATGCCGCCAATGGTAGCGGGCAGTACCCGACCAATAGCTCACGCCAACTGGCCAGCTCCGGTATGCCCGGCTTACGCGCCCCAAAGAATTGGACGATCATGTCGCCATTCTGGGCGAAGCACTCCAGGGAAGTCACCCATCCATCCTTAGATGGCTTGTTGACTATCCATGTGGAGGCGATGGCAGTGGTGTCCAGATGCAGATTGAAATGCGGCTCCAGCACATTGAACCAGGGCCCCATGCGCATCAGCTTCTTGACAGGGCCAGAATGGATTTGGATCATGCCGTCGTTTCCGACAAAGCACATGAAAGCAATATCGCGCTCGGCCACATCCTGCAGCACTTGTTCCGCCAGATCGTTGGACACCTCTTGTGCCAAGTCCGGGCCAGCCGCGCGCAGCGCCGATAAGCGCGACAGCTTGTGCTTGTTGAGCAAACCAAAGAAGTCGTGCGTGTCTTTCATGGCCAGCCAATCTGTGCGTAATGCGGGAGTGGGCTGAGACGAAGACAGGTCCTCCTTGGCAGGCGTTGGCGATGTCTGCGGCCATGACGGGCCGGGATGGGCGTATTTTTCAAGCAGACCGCGGTAGGCGGCCAGGTCGGATTCGTCAGTCATATAGACCTTATGGATGGCGTTTCCCGCTGTGTCGAAGAACTGAATACTTAGACGGCCACCGTCGTTCACGGCGTAGGTATGCTTCCAGTTGCCAAAGAACATGCGCAGGTCGATATCGGGGCCAAGAACAATGCCCATGGTTTTGCCGGCCCGTATTTCTTCATACTTGCCATGGCGTTCGTGCACGCACCATTCATTACGGGTCAGCGCCATCACGCGACCCAGACTGCCCAGATCCTTGAAAATATCTTGTGC
This sequence comes from Pollutimonas thiosulfatoxidans, assembly GCF_004022565.1. NCBI lineage: Bacteria > Pseudomonadati > Pseudomonadota > Betaproteobacteria > Burkholderiales > Alcaligenaceae > Pollutimonas > Pollutimonas thiosulfatoxidans. The sequence continues at coordinate 374,768 of NZ_CP022987.1, read as the reverse complement.
CGGCTCCTTCAGCAAAGTGGCCTGGATCTCGCCGCAATTGGCGGCGACCAGTTCCATTTCGCTGACGCCGATCAAGGCTGCCAGGTTACGGATGCGGGACTTTGGGTTCTCTTCCTTCAACTGCTTATAACGCTCACGTAGAGCTAGTGCTTGCTGTTCGTATGCTGGGGTCATTGCGAAGCTTCCTTTGTTTTAGTAATTATAATGATATTGAGAGTGGTTTCTATTTAATATTGATACGTCAAAGTCAGGCGTACGCTGCGGCCGGGTTGAGTGTAGTAGTCGGTGAGGCGTGTATCTCTTTGCCCGGCCTGCACATCCAATGCGTTCCAGTACTTCTTGTCGAATAGGTTATACACGCCGGCTTGAAGGCGCAGCCCTTTGACGGCCTGCGGCTTCCACCACGTGCTTAAGTCCACCAAACCGTACCCGGGCGCTTTGAAATCCGTGTCCTGCTCAACTTCCGAACGCCGCTTTACCAAGGTGGTGAGTGCTTCCGCGCCCCACTGTTCGCTACGCCAGCCCACTGCCAGGGTGGCTTTCATCGGCGCGACCGAATTCAGATAGCGACCCGTATCCTGGTCCTTGCCACGCGTCCAGGCAACTGCACCCCAGGTGTACCAGTTGTTGGTCATGTCCCAGTGACCGCTGGCTTCCGCACCGTAAATGCGAACGCGCGAGCGGTTGACGTAACCGAACACACCCATGGGGTACAGGTCGGTCCAGGCCGGGTTCCAAGCTGGTGATGTCGGGTCTAGCGCCACTTCTTCATCAATGAAGTCCTTGTATCGATTCTCGAAGATGCTCAGGCGGCCTCCAAGGTCAGCATCGCCCGCATCCATGCCAAGTTCCCATCCGCGACTGATTTCAGCCTTCAGATTCGGATCTCCTGTTCGTAGATAGGTGCCCGGCGCGCCGTAGTTCATGTACAACTGCGTGGCGCTCGGAGCCTTATAGCCATAGCCGTACTTCGCATAGAAGGACAGGGCTTCCTGCGGAGCATAGCGGGCCAGCACGGAAGGCGAGACGCGGTTGCCGCTGTTCTCGCCCAACTGCGCCACGTTGGCGTTGGGGTTGCTGGCATATGCGTCGCTGGCTTCGGGCGTGTAGCGATAAGAGTCAAAACGCAGGGCTGGCGTCAAAGCGTACTTGCCGTCGAGCCAAGAGATTTCGTCCTGTGCCCACAAGGCCCACTGTCGCCCCTCAGCATTGGCGACGTCCGCCTGGTTGACGTGCAAGAACTCGCACGCTCTTGGGCCAAGCGGGCCTCCAGGGGTCAAGGTGGCCGGACAATTGTCATATCCGCCAGCATTCTGCTCTACGCGATTCCCATACCACTCACCCCCCGCCGCCCAATGATGTTGCACGGCGCCAGAGGTCAAGAAGCCGTCCCATTCAGACAGCAACCCATACCCAGTCTCTTCGACGGAATAATCACGCCCGTAAGGCCCATAAGGATAGGCATACTGATAGATAACCCCGACCGGATTGAAGGGACCAAAGCTGACAGCTCCGCGTGGATCTGGTTTACGAAAGGCGGTCTGCATGCTTTGCTGACTGCTGCGTTGCCAATAGATCTTGATATCGCCGCTGTTAACAGCGGCCTTGTCGTCCACTGAACGGAACTCGTATGCAAGGACTGCCCTCTTGCGCAGCGACGCTTCGTCCGTGCTGTTGTTGCCAGTAAAGAAGCTGCTGTCGTCTCCTTGATCATGCCGATTGTCGGTGGTGCTATCGCGCTTGAAATACTCACCGCTAGCTATCAGTCGATGCTCCAGGTTCAGATCATGTTGCAGCTTGAGCAGGACATTGCGCTGGGTGTAATCGGTGGGGTTGCGCTTTTCGCGGAGTTTTCCATAACCACCAACGCGCCCCTGGTTATCAAGCTCGTGCCCTTTGCGCTGGCCGGCTTGTACAAGCCAGCTTGTGTCGCCAGCGCCCAAGCGGCCCGCCAACGCAGCGTCGGCCCCCCAGCTATCGTCAGCGCTGTCGTAGCCGCTTTTGACCAGGGCGCCAAAGTCTTTGTTTGGCCACAGCAGGTCGTCGGGCGACAAGGTGCGCAGGTCCAGGTAGCCAACCAAGGATCCCGACTGCGGCGAACCGGCCGCTCTTACCAGATCAATGCTCGATAAGGTATTGAAGTTGATCGTGTTCAAGCCGCCCTTCTCGCCCCGCGCGCCATCGTTCAACCAAGGAATGCGGATGCCGTCCACCCGAGTGACCACGCGGTCTTGATCCATGCCCCGGATATTGATGCTTTTCGTGACCGCAGAGTAGTTGACGCCCGGTTCTCCGCGATTGCTGAAGTCCTCCCAGCTATTGATGGATCGCTCATCCAGTTGTTGGCGCGTGGTTATCGTTGACCCCTCGGGCAAGGTCTCTTCCAGCTTTTGGCCCTGTACCCGTAGTGGCGCCAATGACGGCACTGCTGCTTCCGTCGCAGTACTTGAGGCAGACACTTCCTGTGCACCCGCCTGCACCGCCACCAGCGCCGCAAACACCCCTCCCCACCAAACGATAGATTTGCCCATGATTTTTATTAGTCCAAGTAGTTGAAAACACCAGACGCGAATGATAACGATTTCTATTCCGAGAATCAATACTAACGGAATGGGGAATGGGGTCAGGTCTTGCAATGCCACATTTCCTTTGTTTGGCATCCAATTACGACATTTATGTCGCTAATTCCTTGCATCAGCTGGGACATGCCGATAACTTGCCGGCATGGCCAGACCTTTAAGAATCGAATTCCCCGGCGCGCTTTATCACGTCACGGCACGCGGCAACCGGCGCGAACGAATTTACGTGGACGATGCGGACCGCCTGGCTTGGCTGAATCTGTTCGGTAATGTCTGCGACCGCTATCGCTGGCTTTGCTATGCGTGGTGCTTGATGGAGAACCACTATCACATCGTTATTGAAACCAAGGAGGCAAATCTCGCCGCAGGGATGCGCCATCTGAATGGCGTTTACACTCAAAAGACGAACCATAGGCATGAGCGGGTTGGGCATGTATTCCAGGGGCGCTACAAAGGCATTCTTGTACAGAAGGAAAGCCACTTGCTTGAACTGAGCCGCTACGTGGTGCTGAATCCTGTCCGGGCAGGTCTGGTCAGCAGAGTGGAAGATTGGCCATGGACTTCATATCACGCGATGATTCGACCTCCAAAGAGTCCTCACTGGCTACACACCGACTTCCTACTGGCGCAATTCGGAACCCGACGCTCACAAGCCGTGCGCCAATATATCGACTTTGTACGGGCCGGGGCTCAGTTGCCGCCAATCTGGCAACACTTGCGCGGCCAGATTTATTTGGGTTCGGAACCATTCATGGAGGCGATGCGAGCTGTCGGGCCGGGAGCGTATGATGAAGACGACAGGCTGCGCGAGATACCGCGCCTCCAGCGAAAGATTACTTGCATACCTCTTGCGCAGTATTCAAAGCATTACACCAATCGCAAACACGCCATGGCAGCAGCATACAAGTCAGGCGATTTCACCATGCGGGAAATAGCGTCGGCATTCGGGGTTCACTACGCCACGGTAAGCCGGGCGTTTCGTGAAATGTATGATTGCAAGACCTGACCCCACAACCCCAAACGGTGGCTCGCAAACACAAAGAACCCGGCCGAAGCCGGGTTCTTTGATGCTGCAATCAGCGGACAACTACGCTAACTCAAGCAGGGTTGGGCGGCCTATGCGTGATTGCAAGACCTGACCCCACCTTATGACCCCACCTTAGTTCTTGGTTTGGTCGACCAGTTTGTTGGCGGCGATCCAGGGCATCATGGCGCGCAGCTTGCCGCCTACCTGTTCGATTTCCGACTCGGCATTGATGCGACGACGCGAGATCAGCGTGGGAGCGCCGGCAGCGTTCTCCAGGATGAAGTTCTTGGCGTATTCACCCGTCTGGATGTCGGCCAGGACTTCACGCATGGCTTTGCGCGTTTCGTCGTTGACGATGCGTGGGCCAGTCACGTACTCGCCATACTCCGCATTGTTGGAAATGGAGTAGTTCATGTTGGCAATGCCGCCTTCGTAGATCAGGTCAACGATAAGCTTGAGTTCGTGCAGGCACTCAAAGTAGGCCATTTCGGGCGCGTAGCCTGCCTCCACCAGGGTTTCGAAGCCCGCCTTGATCAGTTCGACAGCACCACCGCACAGGACGGCTTGCTCGCCGAACAGGTCGGTCTCGGTTTCTTCGCGGAAGTTGGTTTCAATGATGCCGGCACGGCCGCTGCCGATGGCGCAGGCGTATGACAAGGCTACATCGCGCGCTGCACCCGAGTTGTCCTGATGTACGGCGACCAAGGCCGGCACGCCGCCGCCCTGGCTATAGGTACCACGTACCGTATGGCCAGGCGCCTTGGGGGCAACCATGATGACGTCGATGTCGGCGCGCGGCTGAACCTGACCGTAATGCACGTTGAAGCCGTGGGCGAAAGCCAGGGCGGCACCCGGTTTGATGTTGGCGGCGACCTGATTGCGGTAGACCTCGGCGATGTTCTCGTCAGGCAACAGGATCATGACCAGATCGGCGCCCTTGACGGCGTCTGCGACTTCCTGGACTTTCAGGCCGGCGTTTTCGGCTTTGCTCCAGCTGGCGCCGTTCTTGCGCAGGCCAACAACGACATTGACGCCGGACTCGTGCAGGTTAAGGGCGTGTGCGTGGCCTTGTGAACCGTAGCCGATGATGGCAACCGTTTTGCCTTTGATCAGGGAAAGGTCGCAATCTTTATCGTAAAAAACTTTCATTAGGGTGCTCCAACGGGCGATTCAATATCTATGGTTGAGTTTGGCCGGCATACAGCAGCCTGGCCGGTGAATAATAAATTAAAGTTTCAGGACGCGTTCGCCGCGCCCGATACCGGATACCCCGGTACGTACGGTTTCGAGTATGGAGGTGCGATCAAGTGCGCCGATGAAGGCTTCGATTTTTTCCTGCACACCCGTGAGCTCGATGGTGTAGACCTTGTCCGTGACGTCGATGATGCGGCCACGAAAGATGTCGGCCATGCGTTTCATCTCGTCGCGTTCCTTGCCCACCGCCCTGACCTTGATCAGCATCAGCTCGCGCTCGATATGCGGACCTTCGGAAAGGTCGACCACCTTGACCACATCGACCAGGCGATTCAAGTGCTTGGTGATTTGTTCGACGATTTCGTCAGAGCCATTGGTGACGATGGTCATGCGCGACAAGGTCGGGTCTTCGGTAGGCGCCACCGTCAAGGTTTCGATGTTGTAGCCGCGGGCCGAAAAAAGGCCCACGACGCGCGACAAGGCACCGGGTTCGTTTTCCAGGAGGATAGAAATCACGTGTTTCATTTTTTTGTTCTCTCCTTACAGGTCTTCGGAACCGAGCAGCATTTCGGTCAGACCGCGGCCGGCTTTCACCATCGGCCAGACGTTTTCGGTCTGATCGGTGATGAAGTCCATGAAGACCAGACGGTCCTTGTATTTGGTGAATGCTTCGCGGATGGCGGGCTCGACATCCGCCGGCTTGTCGATCCGCATGCCGACGTGGCCATAGCTTTCGACCAGCTTGACGAAGTCAGGCAAAGCGTCGACATAAGACTCGGAATAACGTGAACCGTAATCGATCTGCTGCCACTGGCGCACCATGCCCAGATACCGATTATTCAGGCACAACACCTTGGGCGTCAGTCGATACTGGCTGCAGGTGGAGAGCTCTTGAATATTCATCTGAATGGAGGCCTCGCCCGTAATGACGGCGATGTCGCTGTCGGGATTGGCCATCTGCACGCCCATGGCGTAGGGCAGGCCCACGCCCATCGTCCCCAGACCGCCAGAGTTGATCCAGCGGCGCGGCTCGTTGAAGCCGTAATACTGGGCAGCCCACATTTGATGCTGTCCGACGTCGGACGTCACGAAGGCGTTGCCACCCGTGACCTCCCACAGCTTTTGGACCACATACTGCGGCTTGATCAGGGTGTCGGATGGTTCGTAAACCAGGCACTGCTTGCCGCGCCAGGTATTGATCTGCTCCCACCACTTGGCCAGCGGCGCCTTGTCGAGCGGCTTTTCGGCGATGGCTTGTGCATACAAGGCAATGAGTTCTTGCAGGACGTCCTTGACGTTGCCCACGATCGGTACATCGACCCGCACGCGCTTGGAGATCGACGACGGGTCGATATCGATATGCACGATTTTGCGTGGCGTTTGTGCAAAGTGCTTGGTGTTGCCGATGACGCGGTCATCAAAGCGTGCGCCCACGGCGATCAGGACGTCTGAGTTCTGCATCGCCATATTGGCTTCGTAGGTGCCATGCATACCCGGCATGCCCACGAATTTATCGTCGCTGGCGGGGAATGCGCCCAGGCCCATCAAGGTATTGGTGCAAGGCGCGCCGGTCAGTTGCACCAGCTTGCGCAGTTCTTCAGAAGCGTCGGACAACACCACACCGCCGCCCGAATAAATCATGGGGCGCTCTGCGGCCAGCAGCATCTGCACGGCTTTCTTGATTTGTCCCAAGTGACCCTTGACGACCGGCGCATAGGAGCGCATCTTGACTTCGCCGCGTGGCGGCGTGTATTTGCAAGTGGCGACCGTAATGTCTTTGGGGATGTCGACCAGCACCGGGCCTGGACGGCCTGTTTTGGCGATATAAAAAGCCCGCCGCATGGTTTCGGCGAGATCCTTCACATCGCGCACCAGGAAGTTGTGCTTGACGCAGGGCCGGGTAATACCGACCGTGTCGCATTCCTGGAAGGCGTCTTCGCCGATGGCGTGGCTGGGTACCTGCCCGCTGATGATGACCAGCGGTATGGAGTCCATATAGGCGGTGGCGATGCCGGTGACGGCATTGGTCAGCCCCGGTCCGCTGGTGACGAGTGCCACGCCGACCTTATCGGACGAACGCGAATAGGCATCGGCCGCGTGCACGGCAGCTTGCTCGTGACGCACCAATATGTGCTGAAAATTATCTTGCTTGTAGATTGCGTCGTAAATGTACAGTACCGCGCCGCCGGGATAACCAAACACGTGGTTAACACCCTCTTCGGCAAGGCAACGCACGACGATATCGGCGCCATTGAGTTCCATGTTTTATTCCTTTCGTAACCGGCACTGGTATCCCGACCGGGCCCTTCAGCCCAGAGCTTGACCGGTAACCGACAACATGACCTGACGCTTTATGGTTCACGGAACCATGCCACCCAGACACCTTGCCGATCCGACTGCACTCATCGAAACACAGCGCTAGCGTTCACATGAACGCGGGAGGTAGAAACGGAAGCTTTGACGACACGCTTGTGGCGCGGCCAAATGCAAATTTGACTACAGGCGCAAAAAACCGGGCGGATAGCCCGGCGGACAGAGCCTTGCATGACCCATTCGGGATACTGGATGAATCAACCTGATAATGTAGCGCGATAATGCGACGCAGGCAAATCAGCGGATAAATAGCAGTCCAGCACCTGCCCGATAAACTCGGCGTATTCAGTGGCGCTGACGCACTGGTTGCTATATTTGCGGCGCTTCAAATACCAATCCTGCATCATGGCCTTGCACAGCGACGCGAGCAAACGGGCGTTGATCCTGCGGAACACACCGGCGCCCATCCCGGCCTCGATAATGGCGCAAAGCATGTTCTCGACTTCAAGCTCGATGGCAATCGCTTCCTTCTTGTGCTTGTCGGGCAGCGCCTTGGTTTCCATGAACGAAAAATAGAACCAGGGCTGCATAAGCTCGCTAAGGTATACATGCGCCTTGACAGCGGCCAGCAGTTTGTCGCGAGAGTCGGCAATGCCTTCCGTATACGCCAGCATGGTGCGCCGGGTAAGCAGGAAGCCGTGGCTTTGTATCAGGTACAGCAAGTCGTCCTTGCTGCGGATGTAAGCATAAAGCCCGCCTATGCTAAAGCCCGTGTCGGCGCACAGGTCGCGCAGCGACATCGCGTGGAAACCCCGCGTGGCCGCCAGCCGCAGGGTCGAGTCGATGATGCGCACCAGGTTCCTTACCGCAACCTGCTCGTTCTTGATGCGTATTAGCTGCCGGTTCTGGGTATAGAGTTCGCGGCAAATTTCCAGCTTCGACAAACTCAGGTCGACCTTGAACGATTCAAAGTCCGCGATCATTTAAGCCTCCGGCTGGTTCGTGTCGCGGCAAGTGTACGGGATAGTTAGACCGACAAGTAGCGATGCTGGGTTTCAGTATCGTTGATGAGCTCTTCACTGCTCGCCTCATGAACAACCATGCCCTTTTCCAGTATGTAGGCCCGGCGTGCATGCTTCAAGGCAAAGTGCACGCTTTGATCGGTAAAGAGGATGGTTGTTGTTTTGGCCAGCGCATCGATCAAAGACCCGATCTGCTTGACGATGACTGGCGCCAGGCCCTCGTTCGGTTCGTCCAGCAACAACAATAGCGGTTCACTCATCAGCGATCGGGCTACCGCCAGCACTTGCTGCTGCCCGCCCGATAATGTGGCACCGTCCTGATCCGCCAGCTCGGCCAGCATGGGGTACTCGTCGAAAATGCGCGCCACCGTCCACTGGCGTGAACTGCCGGGGCGTTGATACTGGGCGACCTCCAGGTTTTCGCGCACGCTCAGGCCCGGAAATATGCGCCTGTCTTCGGGCACCAGCCCCACGCCTTGCCGGGCAATGCGATAGGCAGGCGCCCCCGTGACATCTTGGCCCCGAAACACGACACGACCCGAACGAGGTGCAGACAGGCCTATGATGCTGCGCAAAGTGGTGCTTTTACCCGCGCCGTTGCGGCCCAGCAGGCAAACGGTTTCGCCTTCATGCAGCTTCAGCGATACGCCTTGCAAGGCATGGCTCTCGCCATAGTAGGTATGGATGTTATCGACTTCCAGGATCACGATGCGATCTCCTCTTCGGTGTCGCCCAGGTAGGCCCGGCGTACCTCCGGGTGCGCCCTGACTTCTTGCGGCTCGCCCAACACCAGGGTTTGCCCCCGATGCATGACCAGAATGCGGTCGGCCACATCGAACACGACGCTCATGTCATGTTCGGTGATCAGGAAGGTGTAGTCGCCTGTGGCCGCCAGCGATTTCACCAATGAAGTGACCCGATGCGTTTCATCGGGGGTCATGCCGGCGGTGGGCTCGTCCAGTAGTACAAGGTGCGGGCGTGTGGCCAGCACGACGGCGATCTCGACCAGCCGCTTGTCGCCATAGCTGATCACGCCGGCGCGCTTCTCGGACAGCGACGTCATGGCCAGCCTGTTGAGCAATTCGTCGGCCTCTTCCTGCACACCGCGGTTGCGCGATGCGACGTTGAGCCAACGCCGGCCCTCGTGCCGATAGGCCGTTACGGCGACCTCGACGTTCTCACGCACGGTCATCTCGTCGAAAATATTATTGATCTGAAACGAGCGCGAGACGCCCAGGCGGCTGATACGGTGCGGCGGCAAGCCGGTGATGTCGCGACCCTCGAACACGATGCTGCCTTCGGTGGGTATCATGCGTCCGGACAGCATGTTGTAGAACGTCGTCTTGCCCGCACCATTGGGACCAATAATGGCCAGCGTTTCTTTGGGGTACACATCCAGCGACACGCCGGACACGGCTGCTACACCGCCAAAGCGCTTGGTCAGATTGCTGACCTGCAATATGGGTTGTGTCATTTTCGCTCCAGCCACCAGTCAAGGAAAGTGCCCAGCAAACCGCGGCGGAAAAACATCACCATCAGCGCCAGGATAATGCCCAGCACCAGCATCCAGGCTTGCGTCACGCTGGTGATCCAGGTTTCCAGCAGCACAAACATGGCCGCGCCGAAGAAGGGCCCAAGAAAGTAGCCGGTGCCACCCAATATGGACATCAATATGGGTTCGGCCGACATGGACCAGTGCACAAGCTCGGGGCTGGCAATACGCAGGAATGGCGCCATCAAGCCACCCGCCAGGCCGGCAAAGGCGCCGGCTATGGTAAAGGCGGCCAGGCGGTAACTGCGCACGTTCAACCCGCAGAAGGCCACACGCTCTGGATTCTGGCGTATGGCACGCAAGATCAGTCCAAATGACGAGCGGCAGATCAGGTACAGCAGCGCTGTGGCGCCCAGCACCACGACCAGCACGACATGGTAGTAGACAGCGGGATTGCCCAGCGTGACATCAATGCCCAAGCCCAGGGACTTGACCGTAAAACCGGCGATGCCATCGCTGCCGTTGGTTACCGAGCGCCATTGATGGACGACGGCGTAGACCATCATGCCAAAGGCCAGCGTCAGCATCGAGAAATACACCTCATTGAGGCGCACGCTGAAAAAGCCGATGACCAGCGCAAGCACAGCACCAGCCACCACGGCAACCAGCAGGCAGGCCAGCAAAGGCCATTGCAGATCTTGCAGCAAGAGCGCCGTTGCATAGGCGCCTATGCCAAAGAAAGCCGCATGGCCAAAGCTGAGCATGCCCGTGTAGCCGAAGATCAAATTGAAGCTGGCAGCAAACAAGCCAAGAATGAGGATTTCGGTAGCGATGAAGATATAGAAGAAAGGCGCTATCCAGGGCAAGGCAATGAGCAGTGCAATGAGAACCGCCAGAATCAGGAGCGTAGCGTTGCGCTTCATAGAGACGCTCCTTTGCCCATCAGCCCATGAGGCTTGAGCAGCAATACGATGGCCATGCCGACAAACGGCAGCACCAGATTGATTTCAGGCAGGAAACGCCCGCCCACGCCGTAGATCAGGCCCAGAACCAACGCGCCCAGCAGCGCGCCAGGGAAGCTTCCCAGACCGCCAATCACCACAATAATGAAACTTTCGATAATCACCTTGTCGCCCATGCCGGGATCGATTGCACGCATGGGGGCGGCCACAACCCCGCCCACCGCGGCAAGCCAGGCGCCGAACGCAAACGCGCCAGTAATGACCAGCTTGGTATTGATGCACAGCACTTGCGCCATATCGCGGTCCAGCGCGGCGGCCCGCATGATCTTGCCCACGCGCGTGCGGTTGAACAGCAGCCACAGAGCACATACGATCACCAGGCCCACACCGACTACAAACAGGCTGTAGAGCGGATAGGTGATGCCGCCTGGCAGTTGCACCGTGCCTTTGAGCAGATCGGGGGGATCGACCACGTGTATGCCAGTGCCCCAGATCATGCGCACCGACTCGTTCAGGATCAGCAACAGCGCAAAGGTAAGCAGCAAACTGTCGGAGATTTCGCGCTGATAGATAAAGCGCAGCATGATCCGATCGATCAGCACGGCAATGGCCGCCACGATCAGGGGTGCGACGATCAGTGTCAGCCAGAATGGCAAACCCCAAAGGCTCATGCACGAGTACGCAAGATAAGCGCCCAGCATGTACAAGGCGCCGTGTGCGAAATTGATGACGTTAAGCACGCCGAAGATAATATTCAGCCCGACAGCAATAACGAATAACAACAGGCCGATATCCAGACTATTAAGCAAAGCCAGTGCCAAACTGCTCATGAAGCCCCCGTCTTTTTAAGGATTCCCCGGCCGCCCGGCCGGGGAACAACGCTAGCGGCGCTGCGCGCCCCGATCGGCTACAGCTTGCAGGCAGGGTCTACCGGCGGCGTGATTTCGGCCCCATCAAAGTTCTGCACGTCGGTCAGCGAGCGGATCTTGTCCTGGGTGTTCATGGGACCGGTGCGCCCCCAGGTAGGCCCGATAAGCGCCTGGTTGTCTCCTTTGCGGAAGGTCAGCGTGCCGGTGGGCGTCTCCAGGCTTAGCCCCGAGAGTGCTTGCGCGACGGCTTCACCATCGGTCTTGCCGGCCTTCTCGACAGCCGCCTTATAGGCATAGACAGCCACGTAGGCGCCCTCGGCGTTATAGCTGGGCGGCGTGCCGTAGTTCTTTTGATAGGACTGGACAAACTTCTTGTTCAAGTCATTATCGTGAGAACCGTACCAATACCGTGTGCCCAGCCATACCCCTTCGGGGATTTGTTCACCCAAGGCGGTCAGCACCTCGGTTGCCGCACCCACGGTCAACAAGACCTCGAAGCCTTGATCGAAGAAGCCGCGGTTATTGGCTTGCCGCACGAAGTTGACCAAGTCCCCACCCCAGAGCGAGATGAGAACACCGTCCGGCTTGCGCTCCATGACGCCATTGATGAAGGGCGTGAAGTCTTCAGCGCCGAAACGCGGGAACGAGGGTTCGGCCATGAGTTCGGCATCGGGCATTTTCTCTTTTAGATACTTGCCGAAGAACTCCCAGGATTGGTGGCCGAAGGCATAGTCGGGGCCTATGGTGGTCCACTTCTTGGCGCCCGTCTTGGCGGCGACGGCAGCCGCCCCGGACATATTTTGATGAACGTTGACGCTGACCCGATAGGTAAACGCATTGCACAGCTTGCCTGTTACATCGGGCGTGGCCGCATGCGTGATGATGAAGGGCTTGCCGAGCTCTGGCAGTACCGGCACCAGTCCCTGCGCAACGCCGGAACTATCCAGCCCCATCAGTACGTCGGCCTTGTCCTGGTAAACCAGCTTGCGCGCTGCCTGAATCGCGACAGCAGCCTTGCCCTGCCCGTCCTCGAATTGAGTCGTAAGCTGGCGCCCCAGCACGCCGCCGCCGGCATTGATTTCGTCTACGGCAAGCTGCATGCCCTGTTGGGCGAACTTGCCGTAGGTGGCGGCGCTGCCGGACATGATGTAGATGGCCCCGATCTTGATCGGGTCTTCAGCGGCCTGTGCGGGTGTCAGCGCGAATGCGCCGGTCAGCGCCAGGGCCAATAGCGGTCGTTTGGCAAAAAACTTGAACATGCAATGTCTCCTGAAGTAGTTATGCTGCGTTCTGGATATCGTTTGCTTCTACTACACCAGCATGGGCTTGCTGAATGAAACCATCACCTCCTTTTTCAGCGGCGTTCGATAGGACCTATAGAACCTCGTGCGATCGCAATTGGTCGCGCAGAAGGTTCTTGCGGATTTTTCCGGTGGATGTCTTGGGCAGCTCGCCAAATACGATGCGCCGTGGCACCTTGTAGGCGGCCATATTGGCTCGGCAGAATGCGATGAGCTCGGGCTCGGTAAGCCCTGCGCCATCGTCGCGCAGCGCAATAAAGGCACAAGGCGTCTCGCCCCATTTTTCGTCAGCCATGGCCACCACAGCGGCCTCAAGCACCTTGGGATGGCGGTAGAGGACCTCTTCGACCTCCTGGCTGGAGATGTTCTCGCCACCCGAGATAATGATGTCTTTGGCGCGGTCCTTGACCTCGGCATAGCCGTCTGGATGCATGACGGCCAGGTCGCCGGTATGAAACCAGCCGTCCCGGAAAGCCTCTTGCGTGGCGGCGGGGTTCTTCAGATAACCCTTCATGAGCGTATTGCCGCGCATCAATAACTCGCCCATGGCCTGGCCGTCGGGGGAAGCAAACTGCCATCATCCATGGACCCGACCGCCACCTCGTCGATGGCTAGCAAACCTACCCCTTGCCGTGCCATCTTGCGAGCGAGGTCGTCCCCGGACAGCGACTGCCACTCTGGTTGCCAGACACATAATGTAGAGGGACCGTAGGATTCGGTCAGGCCATACAGATGTGTAATGGCGAAGCCCACTTGTTGCGCCCGCGCGATGACCGGACTGGGTGGCGCTGCGCCGCCCAAGGCAAATTGCACAGGCGTGGACAAGGTATGGCCCTGGTTGTGAAAGTCGTTGAGCAGCATGTTGAGCACCACCGGTGCGCCGCACATGTGGGTAACACCGCAGTGCTGTATGCGTTCCAGAACAGCATTGGCCTGCACCTTGCGCAAGCACACATGAGTGCCACCTATGGCTGTGATGGCCCAGGTATACGCCCACCCATTGCAATGGAACATGGGTAGCGTCCACAAATACACCGTGTCGGCCGTCATGTTGAAGGCCATGGCGTTGCTAAGCGCGGCAAGGTAGGCGCCACGATGGTGATACACCACACCCTTGGGATTGCCGGTTGTGCCCGAGGTGTAATTCAGTGCGATGGCATCCCACTCGTCATCGACTTTGCGCCAGGTGTATGCCGGATCGCCTGCGGCCATCATGGCTTCGTAGGACAACGACGCCAGCCCTTGCGAGGCACCGGCCGTGCGCGCGATGGCCACCAGCAAAGGTGGGGCCTGCATCGAGGCGGTAGCCTGGCGCACCAAGGCTTCGAACTCTGTGTCGTACATCAGCACGCGGGCCTCGCCATGCTGCAGTATGAAGCGCAGCGTATCGACGTCAAGCCGCGTATTCAAGGCATTGAGCACGGCGCCTGTCATGGCGACGGAGTAATGGCTTTCAAGCAGCTCGTGCGTGTTGAAACACAATACCGATATGGTGTCGCCGGCCTTGATGCCCATCGTGTCCAGCGCAGAAGCCATGCGCCGGCAGCGTTCGTAAAGCTGGCTGTAGGTGAGCGACATATCGTCATCGACAACGGCAAGCTTGTCTGGAAAGACAAAGGCTGAACGCTGCAGAAAGCTTAGGGGCGTCAGGCTGGAATAATTGGCTGGATTCTTGTCCAGGCCCACTTGATACTGATTGACCATGACATCCCCCTAATGATCGAAGTACTTGGGATTGGAGACTTGCAGGCGCATGCGCGTGGTCTCAAGCAATAGCTGATGCAAGCGGCCTTGATGCGCCTGACTGATTTTCCGTTGGCGGATAAGCTGCGCGAGCCCGCTTTCGTCTGCCGCTGGAGGCTCAGCCAAGTCGATCTCTTGATAGAAAGCCTGGATGGCATCGGAAGCCCGATAACCCGGGTTGCAAGCGGATTGGAGCTCACGGCCCGCGATGGCCATGGCATTGGCGATCATGAGGGCGGTATAGGCATGGTTGGCAGGCAACGATGGCAACAGTGTGTCGAGCAAGGCGCGGCGGGCCACTGCCAGCAATTCAGCGCCCTCTGGTTGATCAATCATGCCGCCTCCATGTACTGGATTTGATCCAGGATGTCGAATTCGATCTCGGGCAGCAGGCGGCCAGTTAAGGCAAGCTCTAGCGAGGTTTCCTGGCCGGACAGGTGTCGCTGCGCCTGTTGCAGGGCAATGATCGCCCAACGGGTCATGCCCATGATTTCCCAGTAGAGCACTTTTTCCGGTGCTATCTTGCGGCCGGCGACGGCTTCGTATGCCTGGAAAAGGTCCTCCTTGCGCCCCACGCCGCCCACCGGATTGCGGCGCGCACCGAATCGCCAGCTGCGACTGCATAGCCAACCCAGATCTTCGTAAGGATCGCTCCAGCCGGAGAATTCCCAGTCCAGGATACCGCTGATCCGCCCTTCGTGGACCATGTAGTTACCCGTACGGTAATCGCCGTGGCACAGCACCACATCGTGGCTGGCCGGCGCCTGATCCTCCAGCCAGTTCAGGGACCATTCGAGCGTCGGATGAGCATCAGAGATGGCATCCAGTGCGGACCGATACTGCGCGACTCTGGCCAAGGCCGGCGAGACCGTCGGAGCGGCAAGAAAGGGCAGCTTGTCGTGAGGTGGGCGCACTTTATGCAGACAGGCCAGTTCTCGGCCCAGTTGCTGCGTTAGCGCTTGCGCTTGCTGCGGCTTCAAGGCACCGCGAACGAGCTCACGCCCCGATGCCGTGCCCGGCACACGCCGCATGACGCTGAACGCCTGGCCAATTAAGGACAGGTCGGCACAAAACCATAAGGGCTCGGGCACACTGACTCCGGCCGCATACGCCACCTGCATGACACGGAACTCGTGGTCGCGCGTAAGGCTGATCGCCACTTGAGAAGGTGAGTCGCTGCGGACCACCAACGCCAGGCGGCCGGGCAGACTGCCACCTACACACTGCACCGTAAGTGCGTAGTTGCTTTGGATGGCGCCGCCAGACAGGCGGGTAAACTCGAGCACCTGGACTTGCCCGGCGCCCGTTCGTTCTTGAACGTAGCGGCCCAGCACCCGGCTGATGTCGTCCGCTTGCACTGGCTTACCCCCACTTCCAGAACGAACCGCCTTCCTTCAGCAGGCTGCGGGACAGCACCATCTTGTGGACTTCCGATGCGCCGTCCACTAGCCGGGCCTGGCGCGCATAGCGGTATATCCATTCGAGCGGCGTGTCTTTGGAGTAACCCCGGGCTCCGCATAACTGGATGGCGGTGTCGACCGCCTGATGCAAGGTGTCGGCCACGGCGACCTTGGCCATGGAGACCTCTTTGCGGGCAAAGTCGCCCTGATCCAGACGATACGCGGCGTGCATGGTCAGCAAACGTCCGACCTGTATGCTCATGGCGGCCTCCCCCAACAGCCACTGAACGCCTTCGCGCTCGGCAAGCTTCAGGCCGAAAGATTCCCGCTCGGACACATAGGCCGAGGCGACCTCCAGCGAGCGCTTGGCCAGCCCCAGCCAGCGCATGCAATGGGTCAGCCGTGCCGGCCCCAGGCGAATCTGCGTAAGCTTCAGGCCATCACCCACTTCCATCAAGCGGTTTTCGTCGGGAATCACCATGTCGGTAAAGCGCAGTTCGCAGTGCCCGCCATGCTCTTCCGGCCCCATGATGGGTATGCGCCGGACGATTTCCCAACCGGGGTCGTCTTTATGAAACAGGAAAGCGCTAAGCCCCTTGCGAGCGTCGTCGGAAGTGCGCGCAATAAGAATAAAGTGCGATGCCGCGCCAGCACCGGTAATAAAGTGCTTGGTGCCGTTGACAACCCAATGGTCGCCGCGGCGCTCTGCGGTGGTTCGCATCATGGACGGATCGGACCCCGAACCGGGCGCGGGCTCAGTCATGGCAAACGATGAACGCACTTCGCCATCAATGATGGGCTGCAGCCAGCGCTGCTTTTGCTCGGGCGTTGCTACCTTGTTCAATACCATCATGTTGCCGTCGTCGGGCGCGGCCGAATTGAACACGACCGGCCCGAAAATGGAACGGTTCATTTCTTCGTAGCACGCCGCCATTTCCATCATGTTCAGGCCCTGCCCGCCGCGCTCTTGCGGCATCTGCAATGACCAGAGTCCTGAGGCTTTTGCCTTGGCGCGCATGGCATGCAAGCTGGCCTCGCTGATGTTTTCATGTTCGTCATAGGCATCTGGCAGACGCTCGAGCGGAATAAGCTCGGTATCGACGAAGGCCTGTATGCGACTGCGCAATGATTCTCCACGCGGCGACAAGGTGAAATCCATGTTGTGGCTATCCTTACAGAGAAGACTGCAAATGGCCGCCATCGATCACGATGGAACTGCCGGTGATGTAGCGCGAGGCGTCGGACGCCAGCAACAGAAGGGCTCCTTCGAGGTCTTCCGCCTGGCCCAGGCGGCGCTGCGGTATGCGGTTGATCAAAGCGCGCCCAGCGTCGGAGGCGAAGAAATCGCGATTCAGGTCGGTCTCGATATAACCGGGCGCCAGGGCGTTAACGCGTATGCCGTACCGTGCCCATTCAAGCGCCAGCGCTCGCGTCATGTGCTCGAGCCCTGCCTTGGCCGCGGCGTACGCCACAACGGCCCCGGCCACGCGGTGACCCAATATGGAAGTGACATTGATCAAGGAGCCCGGGCGCTGTGCCGCCGCCAGCCGCCGCGCAGCCTCGTTGCAAACCAGCCAGCCGCCTTTCAGATTCACGTCGACGACGGCGGACCAATCGTCGGCAGACATATCCAGGGATTTCTTGGTGCTTGCCACACCGGCATTGCTGACCACGATGTCTATCGTGTCGAAAGTGGCTTGCGCCTCGTCATAGGCTGCCTGAATGCCTTGGGGGTTGGTGACATCCATACTGATAGCGCAAGACGTCAGGCCGTCCTCGGCCAGCTCTGCGGCCAGCTCGCGCAGTGGCTCGATGCGGCGCCCGGCCAGGACAACGCGCGCCCCGGCGCTGGCCAGTGTGCGAGCGAAGTGGCGGCCCAACGCCCCAGCCGCGCCGGTCACCATAGCGGTTTTGCCATCCAGGCGAAATACCGTTGTCATCACCGTCCTCCTCTTGCAACTGAGCATAGAACGAGCGTTCGATGATGTCAATAAGATGGCGCTCGGTTTGCCTCTATACTTTTGCTCAACCCAGCTATCGGCCCCTGCATGAGCACACCCTTGCTACAGCGTTTCTTTTACAGCCATTATTTCCTGGGCGGGCTGCGCCAGGCGTTAGGCGTCCTGGTCCCGGCGCTGGTGCTGATCGGCCTTTTCGATCTGTACAGCGTTGGCATGATCGCCGCCATTGGCGCAGCTTGCGTTGCCATCATCGACCAACCTGGCGGGCCGCGTCGCTATGGCACCAACGGCATGCTTGCGGCTATATTGCTTGGCTCTGCCACCGCCGCAGTAACCGGCCTGGCCTCTTCCCACAGCTTGCTGATGCTGGTGGTGATTCCGGCGCTGTGCTTCCTGTTCTCCATGTTTACGGTGTTCGGCAAACAAGGCGGCCTGCTGGGTTTCGCCTGCCTGTTGATCATGACGCTGACCATGCGCGTACCGCTGAACCCCGACGAAGTCGCCCAGCACACCCTGTATTCTTTTCTGGGCGGGCTGTACTACTTTGCATACAGCTACCTTGTTCATCGCTTGCTTTGGCACAGGGAAGAACGTCAGATCTTGTCCGTTGCCTTGTTCGCAACAGCCGATTACATGGCGGCGCGCTCGCGCTTCTACGATGTGAACACGGATATCGAAGCCGACTACCGGCATTTGATACACGCCCAGGCTGCCATGACCGAGAAACACCAGGCGGCCCGCGACACGGTGCTGCGCGAACTGCCTAAAGGCAAGGGGCGCGCGGACCGACTGCGCATCGCCTCGCTGAACATTTTCATCGATATGGTCGGGCTGCTGGACAGTCTGGTGGCAACCCATACTGATTACGCAACTCTCCGACGCCGCTTGCCCGATAGCGATGTCTTGATATTTGCCCGCGATGCGCTCAAGAAGCTTTCCGACAACGTCTCGCGTATTGCTTTGAATATCGTGCGCAATCTTCACGTCAAGGAACGCAATAGTGTCAAAGCGGAACTGCGGGCTTTCGAGTACGAGTTGGAACAGTACCGCCAGCAAGGCCTGCAGACGAACGACCCGGAAGTCTATGCCTTGCTGGTTCAAGTGCTGCGGCGCTTGCGCAATGTCACCCGCCTGGTGGACCGCATGGCCGACCACATGACGGACACGACCAGCACAGCCTTAATCGATACGCGGCTGGAGCGGTCGCTGGATCGCTTCTTGTCACGCCAGACCTGGCGCCTGGGCATGCTGACCAGTAATTTGCGCATGGACTCCTCGCACTGCCGCTATGCCTTGCGGGTAGCCGCTGCGGCTGGCCTGGCCATGGCCATCACCATCGCGTTTTCCCGTGCCCCGGGGCTGGGCGAGTTTGCTCAAGGACTGGAGGCGCACGGCTATTGGATTGTGCTGACCATCATTATCGTGATGAAGCCCGGCTTTGCCCTGACCCGACAGCGCAATGGCTTGCGGCTGACGGGCACGCTTATCGGCTGCGGCCTGGCCTTGCTGCTGTTTAACGGCACACAGAATGTAGACGTCTTCGTCGCCGTGCTCGTGGTCAGTTGCGTGCTGGGGTACAGCCTGGTCCAGGTCAACTACATGGCTGCGGCAATCTTCAACACGCTGTTCGTGCTGTTGGTCTTTCACTTTCTGGCACCTACGACCAATACCGTCATTGGCGAGAGGCTGGTCGATACCGTTATCGGTTGCGGACTGGCTTTGCTTTGCAGCTATATCCTGCCTTGGTGGGAGCACTCATTCATGGCGTCCCTGGCCCAGGCCATGAAAAAGTCCAACCAGGAATTCCTGAGAACCGGGTTGGACTACGCCCGACTGGCCAGAGCCAGGTCGGATCTGTCAGTCGACACCGTGTCCGACGAGGCCTTGGCTACCGAAGCCCCCCTGCACGAAGCGGAACTGCGGTGGCGCGTCGCGCGCAAAAATATGCACATCGCTTTCGGTAATTTTGCGTCGGCCTTCTACCGCATGATGGATGAACCGGCCAAGCGCCAGAAAAATGTTCCAGAACTGAACAACTTGCTGATCCAGAATCATGTTCTGGCCTCGCAAATTACCTCGGCAGTTCCCATTCTTGCGAGCCTGGATACCGTTCCCGAAGGCATCCAGATGTCGCTGCAGGCCATCGAACAGTCCCTGGACGGCCAGGATGCCGAAGCGCCGGTGTCAATTGAAACGGAAGGTCAGCTGGCGGCCCTGGCTTACCCCATCCGGCAAATGGTGAAGGCGGCGCAACTGATTCGCCAGGAAATGCGCGGGCTGACGACTACCGCGCTTCCGGCCGCCTGAAGACCATCTTGTCGGCGCTGGACTGCGCTGGCGCATAGACATAGCCTTCCGATGCAAAGGACTGCAGTGATTCGGGTCGCGTAATGCGGTGCTGGATGACATGGCGCGCCATCAAACCCCGGGCGCGCTTGGCATGAAAGCTGATGATCTTCCAGGCGCCGTTTTTCTCGTCCTGAAACACGCACTGCACCACCCTGGCCTTCAGGCGCTTGAGGTCGACAGACTTGAAATACTCTTCCGAAGCCAGGTTCAACACCACAGGCTCTTTCTTGCTGCCTTGCGCCAGCTCGCCCAGGCGCTCATTAAGATAGTCTGCGATGGTCGTACCCCAGAATTCGTACAGATTCTTGCCCTTGGGTGTTTCCAGTCGCGTGCCCATCTCGAGACGATAAGGCCGCATCAAATCCAGTGGGCGCAGTACGCCATACAGCCCGCTTAGCAAGGCGATGTGCTCCTGTGCCCATTGCAACTGTGCGTCGGATAAGCCGGATGCATCCAGACCTTCGTAGACGTCGCCATTGAAAGCCAGGATGGCCTGACGGGAATTGGATTGATCAAACTTCGGCTTCCAGGCCGCGTATCGCTCTGCATTCAGTTCGGCCAGCGTATCGCTGATCTTCATCAGTCCGGCAATGTCGTCTGCGGATTTCTGCTTGAGCACCTTGATCAGCTTGGCCGCCTGTGCCCCGAACAGAGGCTGGGTATGCAAGGTGGTGCGCACAGGCGAATCGTAGTCCAGCTTCTTAGCCGGCGACAATAACAGCAACATCGTTGTTTTTCCTTATGGTCGAGCTGTTTGCCGCGCGCAGCGGCAAACAGTGGCGCTACCTGGCCGTCCAGCCGCCGTCCAGCGTCAGCGTCGTGCCGGTCATTTGGTCGGCTGCTTCTGAAGCCAGAAACACAGCCGCGCCCGCCAGTTGCTGGGGCGTGACGAACTGCAACGATGGCTGCTTTTCCGATAGCAGTTCGCGTGCGGCTGCTTCAATGTCGATACCCTGCTTTTCGGCCAATGCCTGAATTTGCTTCTCGACCAAGGCTGTGCGTACCCAACCGGGGCAGATGGCGTTGCAGGTGACACCGTTGCCGGCGTTTTCGAGCGCAGTGACCTTGGTCAGACCCACCACACCATGCTTGGCGGCAACGTAAGCCGACTTATTGGCGGAAGCCACCAGCCCATGGGCCGACGCAATATTAATAATGCGCCCCCATCCCTGCTTCTTCATATAAGGCAGGGCTGCCGCCGTGCCATGGAAAACCGCCGACAGGTTCAGGGCAATAATGGCGTCCCAGCGCTCGATGGGAAAGTCTTCGATCAGGTCTGTGTGCTGTATGCCGGCGTTATTGATCAGGATGTCTATACCACCCAGGGCCTCTGCCGCGGCATGGATGAAGTCGCGCGTGGCACCGGCCTGGCTGAGGTCGGCATTGATATAACGCGCCTTGACGTCGAACTCCAGTTCGATATTGACGCGTTCCTTCTCGATGGCCTGGGCGTCACCAAAGCCGTTAAGCACAACATTGGCGCCATTGGACGCCAGTTCGCGCGCCATGGCCAGGCCGATGCCGCTGGTCGAACCCGTAATGACCGCGTGTTTTCCATTCAGCATGTTATTCCTTATAAAGGTCAGTAAGCGTGGCAGACCAGGCTAGTTTAACGCTAGGCAGCGAAGTGCCGGACTCGCGCCCTCCTCGCGTTTCGTCATTATGCGTTTTTTCCATTTCTTGCTAGAATAGCGGACTTCTTTCGAAGGCTCCGATCATCGACCAGATTGCAGCCGGACCGCGAAAGAAACCAGGCATGACGCATAGCGCGTGCTTGCGAAGGCAGCAACAGGACAGGTGGCAGAGTGGTCGAATGCGCTGGACTCGAAATCCAGTGTACGTTTAGGCGTACCGTGAGTTCGAATCTCACCCTGTCCGCCAAGATAGCAAAAAACCCGCATGTCAAAAACATGCGGGTTTTTTTACGCTATGCCGAATACGGCATGTATTACTGCATCAACGCGAGGGCCGCTTCATGTCGCAGGTTGTCGGCAATTCTGCCTGGGCAGCAGGAATGACCTCGTCCGCACGCCAGCCGAAACCGGTTCCCTCTTGGTCAATTTGCACGTTGGTGTCGTTGGTCTTTGACCAGGTTGCCACGTACAGGGCCTGTTGCAGCTGGTGATCGCTGGCGCGCATCTTTGCCTTTCCGGACAGGCTGTCAACTTCCATGCCCTCCATGGCAAATGCCACGTCCACCGGATCAGTAGAGCCCGATTGCTTGATGGCGTTTGAAAGCAGTGCCACCGCGGGGTAGGCCTGCATCCAGGTCAGGTCGTCGTTGTACTTCTCCTTGAACCCTTCAACAAGGTCGCGACCCTTATAGCCTTCGTTATTGACGTTGCCCACACCCACGTACTTCACGCGGTCCAGTCCGCTTTCGCCCATGGCGGTCGGTGCACCCTTCAATACCGCATAGTAGGTATAGAAGTTGGCATCCAGGCCTGAGGCGCGCGCTGAACGGATCAAGAGAGCCAGGTCAGAGCCCCAGTTGCCGGTAATGATGGTGTCGGCTCCGGAGGCGATGATCTTCGCCACATAGGGAGAGAAATCCTTGACCTCGCCAATCGGGTGCAGATCGTCGCCTACGATCTGGACGTCGGGACGCTTTTCGGCCAGCATCTTCTTGGCCGCTGCACTGACGGAGCGCCCGAAAGCGTAGTTCTGCCCGATGATGTAGACCTTCTTGACGTCCTGGTTACTGGCCAGATGGTTCACGAGCGCCTGCATCTTCATGTCGACGTTGGAGTCGACGCTGAAATGCCAGAAGCTACACTTCTCGTTCGTCAGGTCGGGGTCGATGGCTCCGTGGTTGATGTACAGGACTTCCTTCCCGGGATTACGGTCGTTATGCTTGTTAATGGCATCGACCAGGGCGAATGCCACACCGGAACCGTTACCCTGAGCCACGTAACGATAACCTTGGTCAATGGCACGCTTAAGCTGGCTTAGACTGTCTTGAACACCGGCCTTGTTATCAAAGCCGACGACTTCAAGAGTATGCTCGCCCGCCCACTTTTCCTTGTTGGCCAGTTCGCTGAAGTACTGCCAGGTGCGAAGCTGGTTCTCGCCCAAAGCGGCAAATGATCCCGACAAGGGGTCAATAAGCGCAATCTTGATGGTATCGGCTTGCGCCATGCCTGAGGCCAGGCCCATCGTTAAAGCCAATGCGCCAAGTTTGAGATGCGTTACGTATTTCATTGTGTCTCCTATATTGATAAATATCCAACCTAAACTTCCAGCCAATCCTTGCGCACCTGATGCGCGTCGCGCAGATCACCTGGTGCTCCTTCAAAAACTATGGTTCCGTGGCCCATGACATAAACCCGCTGAGAAATATCGAGCGCGATGGCCAGCTTCTGCTCGACCAGCAGAACAGCAACGCCACGCTCACGAAGGATGTCCAGGTACCTGGCGACCTGCTCGACAATCTGGGGCGCCAAGCCTTCTGTCGGTTCATCGATCATGATGAGCCTGGGGTCGCCTATCAGTGAGCGACATAAGGTCAGCATCTGCTGCTCTCCACCCGACATCACCCCCGCAGCGGTATGCCGGCGCTCCTTCAAGCGCGGAAACATTTCATACATGTCGTCCATGGACCATTGGGATTGCTTTCCGCGCTGCTGGCCCAACAACAGATTCTGCTCCACCGTCAGGGCAGGAAATACGTCCCGGCTTTCCGGCACATAGCCCAGGCCTCGATGCACGATCTCATGGGTTTTCATCCCGATGAGTTCTTTGCCGTCAAACACGACTGATCCGGTCGAGTGAACCAGCCCCATTACCGCTTTCACCATGGTCGATCGGCCGACACCGTTACGCCCCAATAGGCTGACTATTTCACCGGGGTCAATACGCATGTCGACCCCTTGCAGCACATGGCTTTTTCCGTAGTAGGCATGAAGCCCGGAGATTTCAAGCAATGCCATCCACCACCCCTTTCTTCTGATCTTTCTTGACACCCAAATAGGCTTCTTGAACCTTGGCATTGGCGCGTATGTTCTCGGGCGTGTCGCAGGCGATAACCTGGCCATAGACCACCACGGCCACGCGGTCGGCCAGGCCGAACACAACCCCCATGTCATGCTCGACGATCAGTAGCGTCTTGCCTGTACTGACGGTTTTGATCAGCTCGATCGCAGCATCGCTTTCTCCGCGGCTCATGCCGGCAGTGGGCTCGTCCAGCAGAATGGTATGCCCGCCACCCGCCACAGCCATGCCGATTTCAAGCGCGCGTTGCTCGGCGTAAGTCAGCAGGTTCACGGAAACATTGCGGCGCGCGGCCAGCCCGATCAGCTCGAGCACTTCCTGTGCTCGGTCATGCAGAGGCTGGAGCTGGCTGATGCGCTTCCAGAAGGTATATCGATAACCTTGCGCCCACATCGCGGCCGAGAGGATGTTCTCGTACACGGTCTGACGACTGAACAGATTTGTGATCTGAAAGCTGCGACTCAACCCACGTTGGTAGATCTGCTGTGCGTTGCGGCCATTGATGCGATCACCGTCGAACCAGATTTCACCGGCGCTTACGGACAGCCGTCCCGAAATCAGGTGGAACAAGGTGGATTTTCCGGCGCCGTTCGGGCCGATAACTGCCAGCCTTTCGCCTTTTCTGACTTCAAGGTTCAAGCCCCGGATGATTTCGGTTTTGCCGAAGCGCTTCTGGACATCCTTCAGTTCAAGAATATTCTGTGTCATGGGAGCTCTCCTTCACGCTCTGCGGTATCTTCCGCAAGCTGCCCCAACAGCGCTCGTCCTGTCGGCTTGATGGTCAACAGGCCTGCAAGCAGAATCGCAATCGCAATGACCCACGCGATGATTCCTTGATGGTCCAGGCTGAGGCCCCAAAGTGACAAGACATCGGACGTCCCGGTAGCACGGTGGTAAAGCAGTTCGATCAGCACGATGGAGCCGACCAGCAAGGACGCGACGCTTGATAGCAGCCGCAAGAACAATGCGTATCGCTTATGCAAGACCGTTTTCCGAACCGTATCGACACCCGGTTTGAGCAAGCTGATAATGCCCCCTGGTGCATAAACCACCACGAGTATGAAGACGATGCCCAAATACATCTGCCAGCCGGCTGTGTAGTCGGGCAGGAGCTTGGTGAGCAGTACGCCGATCGCCGCGCCCAGCACCGGGCCGAAGAAGCTCGTGGTGCCCCCGATGAAGGTAAACAACAACACAGCCCCGGACTCGTGCAGGCTTAATACTTCATCTGTTGCAATCTCGAAGTTGATGGCCATCAGCGACCCGCCTATGCCTGCGAACAAGCCCGAGGCCATGAGTGCCATGTACCGCAGCATATGAGGATTGAACCCGATGAACGGGATGCGTTCCTCGTTGTCACGGACCCCATTCAAGAGGCGGCCAAAGGGAGTCCTGGTCAGGTAGAAGATTGCCATCATGCAGATGAGCAGCCAGAACGCGACAAGATAGTAGACCTGTATCTGCGGACCGAAGCTCCAGTTGAAAACGGCTTCTCCGTACACCCTGTTGGCAGACACACCGCCCTCTCCGCCGAAGAATCCCGGAAACATGAGGGCACTCGCATAAATCATTTGCCCGATTCCCAAGGTAATCATGGCAAAGGCGACACCGGAAATTCGCGTAATCACATAACCTATCAAGGCTGCAAAGGCCAGGCCGGTCAGCGCGCCAACCACCGGAATCAATGGCAGCGGCAGCCAGAACGCGCCTGCTCCGGCCAGATTCATCGCATGAACCGACATGAAGGCGCCCAGCCCCGAAAATGCGGCATGCCCGAAGGACAGCATGCCGCTTTGACCGAGCAGTATGTTGTACGACAAAGCCAGGACGATGCCTGTACCCATCTGGGTCAGGTGCGAATGGGCCAGCGATGAGGTAAACACATGAGGCGCAAGCAGCAGCACAGCTGCAAAGCCCAGCCACATCAGCAGTATCCGCGGGGTGGTCAACCCGTCGGTCTTGTGCGCAATCAATGAGTGTGTAGCCATGGCTTAGTTCTCCCGCTTACCCAACAGCCCGCGCGGGCGAAATATCAAAATCAGCACCAGTAGCGCATACGGCAGCATGGGCGCCACATCCGACAGGCTGACCGCCAAGACCGAATGCCCGAAGGCATCCGGGCCGATGCTCACCCCTGCGGCTGACAGCAGGTCCAGTGATGACACGTCAAAGGCAATGGAGAAAGTCTGAATGACGCCGATAAGCAGTGATGCCACAAGCGCGCCCATTAGCGAGCCCATGCCGCCCGCCACGACCACGACAAAAATGATGGTGCCCAATGTTTCGGCCATACCCGGCTCGGTTACCAGGGAATTGCCGCCGATCACGCCGGCAAGGCCCGCAAGCGCACACCCCCCGCCGAAGACCAGCATGAACACCCGCGGTACGTTATGCCCCAGAGATTCGACCATCTGCGGGTGAGTCAAAGAGGCTTGTATGATCAAGCCGATCCGCGTGCGGGTAAGCACCAGATACAAGGCCAGCAGCGTCAGTATTGCAATCAGCATCATGAACGCCTGGTACTTGGGGAATGTGGTGGTGTACAAGGTAAAAAGCGAGCCTTGCAGGACTTCAGGGATTCCGTAGGGCACGGCGGAACGCCCCCATATCAGCTGCACCCCTTCCAGTATGAGATACGACAGACCAAAGGTGTATAGCAGCTCGGCCACGTGGCCGTGCTTGTGCACGGCGCGCAAACCATAACGCTCTACGAGGATACCCGCGAAGCCTACCAACAATGGCGCGAGAATAAAGGCTGCCCAATACCCCGCCATGCCGCTGATGGTGTAGGCAAAGTAGGCGCCCATCATGTAGAAGCTCGCGTGAGCGAAGTTCAACACGCCCATCATGCTGAAAATAAGCGTCAGCCCCGAGGACAGCATGAATAACAGCAAGCCATAGCTCAAGCTATTCAACAAAGAGATTAGGAAGAACTCCATTCAGGTCTCCAACACATCGTTATTCATATTTGTCTGTACCGCTTAAAGCGTGATGTGGGCGCTGCCTTTAAGATCGAGCAAGGCACGGGCTTCGTCAGGTGTCGCCGTTGTCAGTGATAGCTCGTCAAGAATGCGCCTGATCTTCTGAACCTGGTCAGCACATGAGGCGGCAAGCTTGCCTGATTCCAGGTATAGGCTGTCTTCAAGCCCGACACGCACGTGACCGCCCATGATTGCGCCCATCGTGACCAGAGGCATCTGGTGGCGGCCCGCGCCAAGAACGGAAAACTGGTAGTTCTCGCGGCCGAACAGACGATCTGCGGTGGTGCGCATCAAGGTCAGGTTTTCGGGATCGGCACCCATCCCGCCCAGGATGCCGAAGATCATCTGGATAAACAGCGGTCCCTTGATCAGGCCGGCGTCGACGAAGTGGGCAAGGTTGTACAAATGTCCAAGGTCGTAGCACTCGAATTCGAAGCGGGTTCCGGCCTCTTCGCCAAGCACCTTCAGGATGTGTTTGATATCCTTGAACGTATTGCGAAATATGAGGTCTTCCATGCCTTCGATATAGGGCTTCTCCCAGGCGTACTTCCATTCCTTGATTTTTTGCGCCGCGGGATGAATCGAGAAGTTCATGGAGCCCATATTGAGCGAGCACATTTCCGGCCTGAGCTTAAGCGGATAGGCAAGCCTCTCTTCCAAAGTCATGCGGGTACTTCCACCGCTCGTAATGTTGAGAACCGCATCCGTCTGCTCGCGGATGCGCGGCACAATCATGTCGAACACAGCGGGATCGGCCGTAGGACGTCCATCGTTCGGATCTCGCGCATGCAGGTGCACGATAGCCGCGCCAGCATTGGCTGCGTCCACGGCATTCTGGACGATTTGGTCCGGCGTCAGGGGCAGGTATTCGGACATCGAAGGTGTGTGTACGGCGCCGGTAACGGCGCAGGTGATGATGACTTTGGATGAGGGTTTTGCAGCCATTGCATGATTCCTAGACGTGTTGAGCTTGACCGGCGCGCGAAGCGAGAAGATCGTCGAAACGGTTGATGTTTGAAAATGTGGGAATCTGACGTCGGCTCTGGGCCTCGACGACCAGTTCAATAACGCGATCGTTGAAGGGGGTAGGTATACCGAACTGCCGGCCGGTATCGCGGACGACGCCGTTGATGTAGTTGATCTCGGTATCTCGGCCTTTTTCCAGATCCTGGAGCATGCTGGCGCGCAGCTGTCGATGCTGGGTCCAGATCCGTTCAATCAATGGGGCCTTGGCGGCCACTTCGGCCGCCGACGTCAATAGAAACTGCTCGAAATCTTCTCCTTGCATCGAGGCCATGCGGTGTCCTGCGGCATGCGCGGCACGCACGGTTTCGTCGGCCAGGAACGCGATGCAACGCAGGGCACGCTGGTCGTCCAGCACCTCTCCGAAAGTGCAACCCAGGGCGGCGGACATGCCGCTGAACGTGGCGTTCATCAATACTTTGGACCATCGTATCCCCATCAAGTCGGGCAGAATTGCGGTGGAACCCACGCAAGAAAGGTAAGCCTGCACCTGCGCCAGACGCGGTCGTGTCACGCCATCGATCTCGCCGATTTCAAAGGCAAATTTCCTGACGGTTTCTTCCCGGGTAGTCAATTGCGACACCCCGGGTTCGATCCATGTCGCACCAAAGCCGACCGCCCCGCCTATCGTCCGCTGCGCCGAAACATACGAAGCGACCCGTGGTTCGGGGATGCCATTCTGCAAGGTGCAGACGATGCTGTCGCCATGCAGGAAGGGCAGCAGTTGCGGCAGCACAGCGTCGTTGGCAGTCTGCTTGTTCAGGAGAAAGACCAAGTCGTATTGCCCCGACATGTCGTTGGGCGTGAGTGCATGCACAGGAACGAGAAGATCCATTTCGCCGGTGATCCGCGCACCCACGCGGTTCATCACTGCGACGTGCTCTTCGTTAGTATCGACGAGGTCAATCTGGCGACCGCCGTGGGCCATCAATGCCCCGATGATGGTGCCCAAGGAACCGGCCCCGATGATTGCTGCTCTCACTCCATTCTCCTCTTCCGCCTGTTCGGCGGCCCACTGAAGCTTGAAAAACTCTCGCGCGATATTGTTTTTAGATTTTCGGCACGCTGAGTGATAAAATCGATCACAGGCTAATAATCGATTTTTTACAGCCCTTTGTCAAGCCTCGTATTGGATGCGGGCCGTGGTAGCCTTGCCGTCGAGGCGCGGACAGGGAGAGCGCAGTGGAGTGGGCAATTGACGAATACCGGTAAAAGTTTGACGGAAAGTGTGTATTTCTCGGTGCGGGACGACATACTGACTTACCGTCTGAAACCCGCGACGAAGCTGAATATCGCCTCCATGGCCAAAGCCAGGGGCGTCAGTCTCAGTGCGGTGCGCGAAGCCTTGGCCCGCCTGACTTCAGACGGGTTCGTGGTCAATGAACCGCAACGAGGCTTCCGTGTGGCATCGGTGTCGCTGGCCGACCTGCTCGACCTCACCGAACGGAGAGTCGCCATTGAGGGGCAGTGTCTCCTACGGTCCATCCAGAACGGCAGCTTAGCCTGGGAAGGGCGTGTACTGGCCAGCCTGCACGAGCTCAGCCGCACCCCCGTACACCTACAGAACGAATTCAATCCGGCATGGATCAATACGCACGTGCGCTTCCATGCCACGCTGGTCGAGGCATGCGACAGCCCGTGGCTGATGCGTATCCGTGAGCTGCTGTTTATCCATTCAGAACGCTATCGTGTGCTGTCCATCCACCTTGACCGCCCTCACCTGGATGCCGAGCACCACCACATCGCCGAAGCTGCCATTGCGCGCGACACCGAGCGTGCCGTTGCCCTGCTGGCGGAACACGTGAAATTGACGGCTCAAATAATCTTGCAGAGTGAGTCCGACGGGCGCGCATCGCCCTTTCTTGGCTAGCTTTATCAACCCTGCTTCTTGCGGCAATCCGTTCAGCGGCCTATAGTGATATCAAGCATCTGGTGTTGGTCGGGGCATTCATGCCCTCGGTTTCGGCCCGAACCTGCCAGGACGCTACACGGGCCGCCTTGTTAAAGGAGCCGCCATGAATATCGAGTCTCTGAAAATGGTCGTGGACATCAACCGCGACGGGTCCTACAGCTTGTGGGAACTTTGGGAGGCAGTCACATTCGTGTACCGCCTGCCCGGCAACCTCATGGTTGAAGGTCTGGGCAATATCCCGTATGTCGCCGATTTTCTCGGCATCCAGGCATCGTCCGCCACGGGTTATGCCAGTCTGAATAGCCTGTGGGCCATCGGCCTTTCCCTGCTTTTTTGGATGTTGGCGATCTTCACCGTCTTGACGCTTGGTTCGCCTGAAGCGCCAGAAGCCGAATCACCCGAACTGAATCCGGACGATGTCGCAAAGCCGGTAAAGCTTTCGCCCGCCTTGCCATCCCGACCGGTTGGTGCTGCTATGCAAACCCGCGCGCATTTGCCGGTCAGCCGGAGCAGCTATGCCATTAGCGGCCGCAAGCCGCGCAAACAGCGCCCGGCTCACCATTGGGTTCACAACCTGATCCGGCACGCCAAATAGCATCACACAGGTGAAGGAATGTAATGCGTCAGCCCCGCCCTTGCGGGGCTGTTGCTTTTTGAAGCCCTTTAGGCGCGACCGCTAACCGTTCTGAAACCCCCAAGCGGGACAATAGGTTGAACGGTTTAGGTTGCCAAGGGGGCTCGCATGAAACGACTACTGATTGCCGCCGGGGCGCTGGCGGTTCTGTTTGCGGCTAGCGCCTCGCTTGCCCGGGGGGGTGTGGACTTCTTTATCGGTACACCGGGCGCCAGTCACTACGAACGCAATTACTACCATCCGCCGGCCCGCTATCAAGAGCGGCCGCGTGTGCTGATACTGCCGGAACGCGCGTATCGACCGCCCATTTATAGTTACCGGCCGCCCTACTTCCGCGACGAATACCGCGGCTCGCAGCATTATCATCAGCAGAAGCATTTCCGTCAGTACGAGCCCCGGCACCATTACAAGCATCACCATCGCGACCACCGGGGTAGGGGCTGGCGGAACTAGCCAACCTGGAGGCGACGGGCGCTTAAAGTGGGTGGGGCTCCAGACGCTCCAGCCCACCCATATAGGGGCGTAAGGCCTCGGGTACCACGACGCTGCCGTCGGCTTGCTGATGGTTTTCCAGGACCGCCACCAGCGCGCGCCCTACGGCCAGGCCCGAGCCGTTAAGCGTGTGCAGGTAATCAGGCTTGCCTTTCTCGGGCCGGTATCGCGCCTGCATGCGTCGGGCCTGGAAGGCCTCGCAGTTGGAAACCGACGAAATCTCGCGCCAGGTATTCTGAGCAGGCAGCCATACTTCCAGGTCGTAGGTCTTGGCCGCGCCAAAACCCATGTCGCCAGCGCACAGCATCACCACGCGGTAGGCTACACCCAGCCGTTGCAACACCGCTTCCGCATGGCCCACCATCAGCTCCAGCGCATCGTAAGAGGTTTCTGGATGCACGATCTGCACCATCTCGACCTTGTCGAACTGGTGCTGGCGGATCATGCCACGCACATCGCGCCCGCCACTGCCGGCTTCGGAACGGAAGCAAGGCGTATGCGCGGTGAGCTTCAAGGGCAGGTCTTGCTGAGCGATGATGGTATCGCGCACTGAGCCGGCCAGCGTGATCTCCGAGGTCGAGATCAAATAAAGGTCTTCGCCATCTTCGTCAGCATCTTCTTCCTGGCCACCCTTGGTGACCCAGAACATGTCGTCCTTGAATTTGGGCAGTTGGCCGGTACCAAACAGTGTGGATCCATTGACGATATACGGGGTATAGCACTCTTGATAACCGTGCTCTGTCGTTTGCAGGTCCAGCATGAACTGGGCCAAGGCACGGTGCAAGCGGGCCATAGGCCCGCGCAGCATCATGAACCGTGCGCCGGATAGCTTGCGCGCCGTCTCGAAATCCAGGCCCAGAGGCTCGCCCAGTTCGACGTGATCTTTGGCTTCGAAGCTAAATGGCTGCGGGTTGCCTTGCTGGTCGGTGCCCATGCCCGGTGGCAGCCAGCGCCGCACTTCGATGTTGTCAGTCTCGTCCTTGCCGGCCGGCACACTGCCGTGCGGCAGATTGGGCACGGTCATGAGCCAGTCGTTCAGTTCGCCCTGGACCGCAGCCAGATCTTGCTCCAGCTCTTTCAGGCGTGCGGGTATCTCTTGCGATTCCGCCATAGCCTGGCTGGCGTCCTCGCCCTTGGACTTCAGTTGCCCGATAAGTTTGGAGACGGCGTTACGCCGCGCCTGCAGGTTTTCGGTCTCGACCTGCACCGACTTGCGGCGCGCCTCCAGCGTATTGAAGCGTTCGATATCGAACTGGACGCCGCGCAGGGCCAACGCCTCGACGACGGCGGACAAGTCTTTGCGCAACTGATTCGGGTCTAACATAATCAACCAATAAAGAATTAAGGGCGCCGCTGCGGCGGAGGTTCAATCTGAGCGGCTTTGTTTATCCAGCGACCGCAGGAATGCCAGCTTCTCGGAGATTTTACCTTCAAGCCCACGGTCGGTCGGTTTGTAGAATTTTGCACGCAGGCCATCGGGAAAATAGTTCTCGCCAGCGGCATAACCGTGGGGCTCGTCGTGTGCATAGCGGTAGGCCTTGCCGTGGCCCAGCTCTTTCATGAGCTTGGTGGGCGCATTGCGCAAGTGCAGCGGTACTGGCGCGCTGCCATGCTCCTCCGCATAGCGCCTGGCCTGCTTGTAAGCGTTGTAAACGGCGTTGGATTTGGCCGCGCAGGCCATGTAGACCACTGCCTGCGCCAGCGCGAGCTCGCCTTCGGGCGACCCCAACCTTTCGTAGATATCGGCGCCTTGCAGCGCCAGATCGGTCGCCCGCGGATCCGCCAAACCGATGTCTTCGATCGCCATCCGCACGATACGCCGCGCCAAATAGCGGGGATCGGCGCCACCGTCCAGCATCCGGGCGAACCAGTATAAAGAGGCATCGGGGTCCGACCCGCGTACGGCCTTGTGCAAGGCGCTGATCTGATCGTAGAACGCGTCGCCGCCTTTATCGAAACGCCGCAAATTCTCGGAAAGCGAGGTCTCGAGCCAGGCGCTGTCAACCACTGAGTGACCCGCATCGCGGGCCGATTCGGCCACGACCTCCATGGCGTTGATCAGGCGGCGGGCATCGCCATCCGCCCAGCGCGCCAGCTGTTCGCGCGCCACGGCGTCGAACTCCAGTGGTTCCGGTGGGGCTGCGTCGGCTTCCGGCCGGTTCAGGATCAGCAAGGCACGGTCAATGAGTGACTGCAACTCGTCCACGCTTAGCGACTGCAAAACATAGACGCGAGCCCGGGACAGCAGGGCCGAATTCACCTCGAAAGAGGGATTTTCAGTGGTAGCACCGATAAAGGTGAACAGCCCGCTTTCCACATAGGGCAGGAAAGCATCCTGCTGCGCCTTGTTGAAGCGATGCACCTCGTCGACGAACAGTATCGTACGCCTGCCCTGGCTCTGTGCCACCTGGGCAGAGACCACCGCCTCGCGTATGTCCTTGACGCCACCCAGTACGGCGGAAATCGCCAGGAACTGGGCGTCGAAACCGTCCGCCATCAGCCTGGCCAGTGTCGTCTTGCCGACACCCGGAGGGCCCCAGAAGATCATCGAATGCGGCCGGCCCGACTGGAAGGCCACCCGCAGCGGCTTGCCCGGTGCCAATAGGTCGGTCTGACCCACGACATCGTCCAGGCTGCGGGGTCGCATGCGCTCGGCCAACGGCGCGTGGCGCAAGTGACCGGACGGCGAAGAGAACAAATCGTTATTGCTTGCCATGCAGGCGACTATTGCATCTTGACGACATCAACCCCAGGCGGCGCGGTGAAGGCGAAGGCATCAGCGGGCAGGCCAGGATTGACCTGGATATCGGTGAGCTCGATGCGGGTCGTTTGCCCGAAAGCATCAAGAATCAGCAATCGGACAGGCATGTTGCTGCGCAGGCCAATGTCGACGTGGGTAAAGCCCGCATCCGCCGTCAGTGGTTCGGCGCGCAGCCAGCGTAGACCATCGGCATCGGGCAACGTCGATATCGAAAATGCCTCGTCGAGCGAACCTGAACCGAACAAAATAGCCGCAGGGGAAGCGCCGATAGATTGATCCACCGCACGCTGCGTAACCTGGGCAAGGTCGGGATCGTACTGGTAGACGGCCTTGCCATCGGAAACGATCAATTGTTCATAAGGCTCTTGCACCGCCCACTTGAACTGCCCGGGACGACGGAAGGAAAATTCGCCCGATTGAACAGGCTTGCCCTGGCCGCGATTGTCCGCGCGCTGCTGAGTGAAGCGCCCTGTTGCGGAAGGCACCGTGGCGATGAACTGACGCAACTGCGCCGGCGCGTCGGCCGCATTGGCCTGATCCGCAGCCGAGCCAGTAGTGGCGCCATCGGCCGGCACCGTAACGGCCGGCTGACCGGCAGCGGGCCAAGCCAGCGTCGCTGCCAGCAAGGCTGCCGCAGCAGCGCTAACGTTAATCTTCATTCGATGTGTTCCCTGCGGGCACCAGGATTTCCCGGTTGCCATTGGATTGCATGGCCGAGACCAGCCCTGCTTGCTCCATTTGCTCCAGCAAGCGCGCTGCCCGGTTGTAGCCGATGCGCAAGTAACGCTGCACCGACGATATGGAAGCGCGCCGGTTTTTCAGCACGATTTCCACTGCCTGATCGTACAGGGGATCGGACTCGGCGTCGGCAAAACCCGTTACGCTGCCGACTCCGTCGCCGGTTTCGCCCTCTAGCGCCCCCTCGAGCAATCCTTCGACGTAGTTGGGCTCGCCCTGTTCTTTCAGCGATTCGACGACCCGGTGCACTTCATCGTCGTGGACAAAGGCTCCGTGCACCCGTGCCGGCAGCCCGCTACCCGGAGGCAAATACAGCATGTCGCCCTGCCCCAGCAAGGTCTCCGCGCCCATTTGATCCAATATGGTGCGCGAATCGATCTTGGAAGACACCTGGAAGGCAATGCGGGTGGGAATATTGGCCTTGATCAAGCCTGTGATGACATCGACACTGGGGCGCTGGGTAGCCAAAATAAGGTGTATGCCGGCGGCACGGGCTTTTTGGGCCAGCCGGGCGATAAGTTCTTCGATCTTCTTGCCCACCACCATCATCAAATCGGCCAGCTCGTCGATCACCACGACAATTGCCGGTAAGGTCGACAGCGGCTCGGGCGCATCGGGCGTCAACGAAAACGGATTGGGTATGGGTTCTTCGCGCTTGATGGCGTCGCGGATCTTTGCGTTATAGCCGGCAAGGTTGCGCACCCCCATCTTGCTCATCAGCCGGTAGCGCTTTTCCATCTCGCCGACACACCAGTTAAGGGCATTGGCGGCATGGCGCATGTCGGTGACTACCGGGGCCAACAAATGCGGTATGCCCTCGTACATGCTCATTTCGAGCATCTTGGGGTCGATCAGTATGAGCCTGACCTGCGTGGCATCGGCCTTGTATAACAAGGACAGAATCATGGCGTTGATGCCGACTGACTTGCCCGAACCGGTGGTGCCGGCAACCAGCAAGTGGGGCATTTTGGCCAAGTCTGCAACTACTGGGTTGCCCGCGATGTCTTTGCCCAGCGCCATGGTCAGCATGGAACTGCTGGCGTGATAGGTTTGCGAGCCGATGATCTCGGACAGCTTGACCATCTGGCGCTTGGGGTTGGGCAGCTCGAGGCCCATGAGGTTCTTGCCCGGTATGGTTTCCACCACCCGTATGCTGACCAGGCTTAGGGCTCGGGCAAGGTCTTTGGCCAGATTCACGATCTGGCTGCCCTTGACGCCGGTGGCCGGCTCGATTTCGTAGCGGGTGATCACCGGGCCTGCCTGCGCGGCTACGACAGTGGCCTTCACACCGAAGTCCGACAGCTTTTTCTCGATGAGACGCGAGGTGTATTCAATGGTTTCGGGCGTGACGGTTTCGGCGGTTTCGGACGGCATGTCCAGCAAGCCGACTGCCGGCAGATCGCCAAAGCCGGCGCGGTCTTGCGGCGCCGTGAACAAGGCCTTCTGCTTTTCCTTCTCGACCCGGACGGATTTTGGCACCGACGTGATGGCCGGCTCGATACGGACCGGTTGCTCGTGAACGAGCTCTTCTTGCTTGGCTACTACGATCTCATCGCGCTCGGCCTTCTTGGTTTGGCCAACCTTGCGATCTTCGCGGGCCGCCTTGAGTTCGAGCAGGCGGCGGAAGGTCTTTTCGATGGTCAGCCCCACGCGCTCGGACACCGTCAACCAGGAAAACCCGAAGAACAGGCTGGCGCCCACCGCCACAAAGACCAGCAACAACAAGGTTGCACCGGTAAAACCCAGTAAAGAGGCCATGCCCTGGGCCAACAGCTGCCCCAGTTGACCGCCTGACCCGGCGGGCAGGTGTGTGCCGAGGCTGTTCATTTGCAGGGCCTCGGTACCCATGGCGCCGACAAACAGCAGGAAGAAGCCGATCGCAACCTCCCAGTGCACGCGCGGCAGCGGCTCTTGCTTGTCAGTCAGCAAGGTGTTGGTCAGCCGATAAAACCCCAAACCGACCCGCTGGGCGAGCAATACCACCCACAACCAGGCCGAGTACCCGAACAGGAAAAGCAGGAAGTCGGAAATGTAAGCGCCCAGGGTGCCGCCCCGATTCATCGTGGTGGTGGCATGCACCGAATGCGACCAGGCGGGGTCCTGAGAGCTCCAGGTTGCCAGCACCAGGGCCAGCCAGGCGGCCAGCGCCGCGAAGACGATCCAACGGGCTTCGCGGAGCAAACCGGACAGTCGGGACTGCAGGGGAGAAGGCCCGTTGCGCACATTGCGCGAGGAGCGTGGGGACGTCGCAGGTAATCTAGCCATGGACTCATTATAATTGGCTGTGCAATTTTTTCGGATTTTCTGTCATGACCACCCCAAAACACGCCAAAGTACTCATATTAGGGTCTGGACCGGCCGGTTACTCGGCAGCGGTTTACGCGGCGCGCGCCAATCTCAATCCCGTACTGATCACCGGCCTGGAACAGGGTGGCCAACTGATGACGACCACCGATGTGGACAACTGGCCGGCTGACGCCGAGGGTGTGCAAGGCCCCGACCTGATGCAGCGCTTTCAGGCGCACGCCGAGCGCTTCAACACCGAAATGATCTTTGACCAGATCGTTACCGTGGACCTGTCCAGGAAGCCTTTTACGCTTACCGGAGACACCGGCGCTCAGTACACCTGCGATGCCCTGATTATCGCGACCGGCGCGTCCGCCATGTATCTGGGTCTGCCGTCCGAACAGGAATTCATGGGCCGCGGCGTATCCGGGTGTGCAACCTGCGATGGCTTCTTTTATAAGAATCAGGATGTTATTGTCGTCGGCGGCGGTAACACCGCCGTCGAGGAAGCTTTGTATCTGTCGAATATCTGCCGCAGCGTTACGCTGGTGCATAGGCGCGACAAGTTCCGCTCCGAGCCCATCCTGACCGACAGATTGATGGACAAGGTGGCCAACGGCAACATGAAGCTCAAGCTCTTTTACACGCTGGACGAGGTGCTGGGCGACCAATCGGGCGTAACAGGCGTGCGCCTGCGCAGCACGAAAACGGACGAAACCGAAGATCTGGCCGTGACAGGAGCGTTCATCGCCATCGGGCACAAACCGAACACAGACATCTTCCAGGGCCAGCTTGCCATGAAGGACGGCTACATCATCACCCGCAGCGGCTTGGACGGCATGGCCACCATGACTTCCATACCCGGTGTGTTCGCAGCCGGCGACGTCCAGGACCACATCTACCGCCAGGCCATCACCAGCGCCGGCACAGGTTGCATGGCAGCCCTGGATGCACAACGCTGGCTGGAGAATGCCGGCGAGTAAACGCAGGCGCGGCGGCGAACCGGCAAAAAGCCTGGCGGACCTCAAGCACCTGCGCAAGCTGGCAGATCAGGCCGCCCGGCAAGCCGAGGCGGACCAAGCGGCGACTGACGCAAGGCGGGCCGCTTCGACTGGCCGCGACAGCAGCAGCAAGCAAACGCTACCCGTTGCGGCCCCCAATTGGGAGGCCACCTTAAGCCCGGAAGACGTGCAGCTCTTCCGGCGCAGCATGCGCACCGTTACACGGATCAAGGATCCCGGGCGCTTGGTGCTTCCTCCCGTATCTTCCGCCACGGCGGAACTTTTGCGTCAGCGGCGGGCGCGGGCATTGGGACAGCAGGCCGATCCCCTGCCGACGGTTTCCGATCTCTTCAGTCCGGGTTCCCTGGATACGGATGACACGCGCTTTCTGCGCAGCGGCCACGGACCGGACCTCATCAAGGGCCTGAAGCGCGGCAAGTGGCCGGTGGGCGCCACCTTGGATCTTCATGGCAATACCCTGGACGAAGCACGGGATCGCCTGGACGGCTTCTTGCAATCCTGCCTCACGCATCACATAAAGTGTGTGAGAATTGTGCACGGCAAAGGGTATGGTTCGCGAGACGGCCAGCCGGTGCTGAAACAAACCTTGCGTCGCTGGCTTACTCAATTTTCGTTTGTGGTCGCCTACATCGAGTCCGGCGAGCACGACGGCGGAGCCGGTGCGGTTGATGTCTTGCTGAAGTCAGCGGAGCGAAATCCATGAGCTGGATCTATCTTGCCGTCGCCATTGCGGCCGAAATCGTGGCCACAACCACGCTGAAAGCGTCTGACGGTTTTTCGCGGCTGTATCCGTCCATCATCACCGTTATCGGATACGGCTTGTCGTTCTATTGTCTGGCGGTGGCGCTGCGCGTCATACCGGTAGGCATCGCCTACGCGGTGTGGTCCGGCGCCGGTATTGTTGCGATTTCCCTGATCGGTTATGTGATCTTCAAGCAGGCTCTTGATACGGCGGCGCTGATAGGCATCGGCCTGATCGTCACGGGCGTGCTGGTATTGAATGTGTTTTCCGAGTCGGCCCGTCACTGAGGGGCCACTGAAAATGACAAAGGCCGACGTCTGACGTCGGCCTTTGTGCTTTTTATATTTTTTATGGGACCTGCAACTTTTTTATAGTACCGATTTATCGGCTTTGCCCATGCAGGGCTTTGTCTCCTCACCTGCATGGGATGCATTGTGCACGATAACGTCACGCGCAACACTTAGGGAATGCACTAGGTCGGTGCTTTCGCCAAGGGCGTCGTGGCAGGCCCGCACAATACCTGGCCGTCACAGGAAAACCGCGAACCGTGGCAAGGACAGTCCCAGCTACGGTCGGTCGCATTCCAGGCCACCAGGCAACCCATGTGCGTACACACGGCACTGACTCGGTGCACGGTTCCTGTCTCATCGTGATAGCAGGCCAGCGGTTCGCCATGAACCTTGA
The DNA here is from genome assembly GCF_004022565.1 of Pollutimonas thiosulfatoxidans. Classification (NCBI taxonomy): domain Bacteria; kingdom Pseudomonadati; phylum Pseudomonadota; class Betaproteobacteria; order Burkholderiales; family Alcaligenaceae; genus Pollutimonas; species Pollutimonas thiosulfatoxidans. Next base: position 335,291 of record NZ_CP022987.1, on the reverse strand, counting down.
CGACCATGCCCGCGCCTTGCTCGGGAACAGGAAGCTCGCTGCGCGGCGTCCGAAGCCTGTCGCCCACAAAATGCTGAGCGGCGTGTAAATTTTCCTTAAGGAAGTCCTTCCCACCCACGACAGGTTTGATGCGTGTCGCATCAAACAGCTTGGCGGCAGGATTTTCCCTGCCCAGTATCTGATCCGCAATAAGCAGGGCAGCCGACGTGCCGTTGGTGATTCCCCAGGCGTTGAAGCCTGTCGCCACATAGACATGTTGATCCGAACCGCTGGCGCGGCCCACAAACGGAAGTCCATCCATCGGCTGAAAATCCTCATTGATCCAGCGATATTCGGGCTGGTCGACACCGAACTCCCGGCCAACAAACTGCTCCAGCTCCAGAAGCAGGCGTTGTTCGTCCTCGGTCTCGCCCGTCTTATAGGTGCCTCCCACGGCTACCATATAGAGTTCCGAGCCAGAACCATGAACTCGAAAGGAATGGCTCGGTGAGGAAGTGCTGATATACATCCCGTCAGGTGCACGCGCTGGATCAATGCGGCCAGCCAGCATCGGATGACTGATTGGATAGGCGCGCGTGTAGAACAACCCGTCGGACACGATAGGCATCTGCGTAGCAACCACGACATCGCGGACCCGCAGGACCGGTCCGGCTTCAGTACAAACAATCTGCCGCCCGCCCTCTTTGCTTATCTTGACTACCCGACAGCCCTCATGGACGCCGGCGTGCCGTGCGACCTCGGCTGCCAGTCCGCGCAACATGTGTCATCCGACGATGAGCCTCGTCCCACCATGGATACGCCGCCGCCTGCCTCGAATGCGAAATCGACGGCCTTTGACCGCGGCACGGCCGCCGCCGATGAAGATGCGCGATCAGGGCAGTTGCCTGGTCGCGGCGACCACGCGGCGACTCAGGCCGAGGGAACAGCAGAGAGCCCGGAGGTCGAGAAAGACCGGCATCGACCGGCGGATGAGGACGTCCAACCGCGTGGCGACGACCCTGCTCGCAGCTAAACGGCCCGCATCTGCTCAGGCCGGATCGGGCTGGGCAGGTTCGTTCGTGTGCACCATATGCAAGTACTGGCGGTGGCGCTCGTATTGGTCCAGGATGTCGCCGATGACATCATCGCGGCTCCATCCCATTATGTCGTAGTCCTGCCCTCCCTCGCGAAGGAAGACCTCGGCGCGGAAATAGCGGCGTTCGTCTTCCGTGTCTTTCTGGTCGGAGGTCAGGGCCGGCCGGAACTGCTCCAGGGGCCAGACAGCGTACGAAAAATCCATGTACTCGCCGTGGTGTTCCACCGCAAGCTCTAGGTGGTCTTTTTCACCTTTCTCGTGCACGATTACCTCGTAGCCCTGCTTTTGCAGCTCGTTAGCCACGGCATGCATCGCCGGTAGCACCACCTTATGCATGAAGGCCAGCACGTCGGCTCGGTGCGGCATCAGCACAATGTTGCGCAATCGATGCTGCCAGGGCTGACCGCTGCTCATTGGCTGGAAGCGCGTGATCGTTTGATAGCGAATGCGGCGCTTGGTCGCATCCAGATTCAAGGCCTTGAACAGGCCCCATAAGGCCAGAAGCAAGATGATGGAAAATGGCAGAGCGCTTGCAATCGTGGCCGTCTGTAATGCCTCGAGCCCATCAGCAAGCAGCAGCGCAATCGCGACCACGCCCATCAAGGAGGCCCAGAAAATTCGCTGCCAAACCGGCGAATGCGTTGCGCCGCGCGAGGCTAAAAGGTCCACCACCAAAGCGCCTGAGTCGGCCGATGTGACAAAGAACACAACGACCATAATGATGGCGACGATGGAGGTGATACTGGCAAGCGGAAGATGCTCCAGGAAGGCGAACAACGCCAGTGAGCTGTCCTGGCTCACGACTTCCGCAAGCTGCGTCACTCCCTGCACTGCAATCATGTGAAGCGCGGTATCGCCGAAAACCGTCATCCAAAGAAAGGTAAAGCCGGCGGGCACCAGCAGCACGCCGCGAACGAACTCCCTTATCGTCCGGCCCCGTGAAATGCGCGCAATGAACAAACCCACAAACGGTGACCATGCAATCCACCAGCCCCAATAAAACAGTGTCCAGCCCCCTATCCAGTCTGTAGGCTGATAGGCATAGAGATTGAAGGTTTTGTTGACGAGCTCCGACAGATAAGACCCGGTATTTTGAACAAAGGTCTGTAGCAGAAAGACGGTAGGCCCCAGCACCAGGACAAAGAGCAGCAAGATAACTGCCAGTGCCAGATTGGTTTCGGACAGTATCCGGATGCCGCGATCCAGCCCGCTTGCCACTGATATCGTCGCCAGGCCCGAGGTGATGACGATAAGCACGATTTGTGTCGACACCCCCACTGGCACGCCAAACAAATGGTTAAGGCCGCTATTGATTTGAGCAACGCCAATTCCAAGCGATGTGGCAATGCCCAGCACTGTACCGATAATGGCGAAGATATCGACCGCGTCACCGATGGGACCGTGTATCCGGTTGCCTATCAGCGGATACAACGCCGAGCGCAACGTCAACGGCAAGCCATGGCGAAAGCTGAAAAACGCGAGAATCAATCCTACGATGGCATAAATTGCCCAGGCATGCAGACCCCAATGAAAAAAGGTTATCTTCATTGCCTCGCGTGCGGCCACTACCGTACCCGATTCGCCGACGGGCGGATCAACATAATGCATTACCGGCTCGGCCACCCCGAAGAACATCAGGCCTATCCCCATGCCGGCGGAGAACAGCATGGCGAACCAGGTGACGTTGCGGTAATCGGGCTGGCTATGATCTGGTCCCAGCTTGATGTCACCATAACGACTGAAGGCAAGGTACACGACAGCCAACAGAATAATGGCCACCGTCAGCACATAGAACCAGCTTAAGTTGGTCAGAATCCATGCCTGCGTTGCATCAAACGTAGCTTTTGCCGCCGACGGTGCCACGACGGCGAACAACACCAGGGCCAGGATGAGGCCGCCGGAAGTAAAGAATACAGGGGGATTGATGCTGGTCTTGGTCGATGCTTTCATCATGCGCTCCGCTTTATACCCCTTACCCAAAAGCAATGGGGTCAGGTCTTGCAATTTGCATGCTACCGCGAAAATGGCAATACCAGTTGCCCTCCGCGTGCATGATTGCAGACCTGACCCCACCCTTTACTAGCGGCGTACCGAGGACTGATTAGTCCAGCGTGATGCCCAGTTCCTTGATCAGCTTGTGCCAGCGCTCCGTCTCTGCTGCAAGCAGCGTCGCGTACTCTTCTGGCGTGTTGCCTACGGGTTGAATGCCGAAATCGACCAAGCGTTTGTTGATGGCGGGCTCTTTCAAGGTCGCGACCACCTCTTTGTTCAGCTCGTCAATAACGTCCTTGGGCGTACCTGCCGTTGTCACCAGACCAACTTGGGCGGCTGCCACAACGCTGGGGTAGCCAAGCTCGGCAAAAGTCGGTACGTCGGGCAGTTGCGCCAGCCGCTCGGGGTTGGCCACAGCCAAGGGCTTGACCTTGCCGCCGTTGATGAAGCCTGCTCCTGCGGCCAGGTCGACCATCATGACGGGCACTTGACCGCCAGCGACATCAGTCAGGGACGGCGCTGCACCGCGATAAGGAATGTGCACCATATCAAGCTTCAGTTCAGCCTTGAACAGTTCCATGGCCAGATGGTGAGGGCTGCCCGCCCCGGCTGATGCGTAGTTAAGTCCGCCTTTATCGGCCCGGGCCCGTTCGATAACATCCTTTACGCTGTTCAGGCCGGAATCCGGACTGGTCACAAGGATCATGGGGAAAGTGCCGAGCAGTACAACCGGCGCCAGTTCCTTGTTTGGATCGTAGCTGAGCTTTTTGTACAAGGCGGGATTGAACACCAGTGTTCCGTTGTCGGCCGACATGACGGTGTAGCCATCCGGGGCGGAACGGGCAACGTCGTTGGCGGCAATGGAAGTATTGCCGCCTGGCTTGTTCTCTATGACCACGGGTTGGTTAACGCGCTTGCCCAGTGCGTCGCCGATGCTGCGGGCAAGAAAGTCCGAGCCACCACCTGCAGGATAGGGAACGAGCCAGCGTATGGGCTTATCGGGATACTCGGCTGCGGAGGCCGACGCACCCATGGCGATGGGCAGGGACACCAGGGCTACCGCCATTATTTTTCTCAAAACGAACATATTTCCTCTCCGGATTTCTCGGACTTCGGTTTCGACGCGTAAACTATATACGCTTTGCGTAACGATGAGGAATCCAAGTAAACCCTAGGCACTGGGAATCTCACTCAAGCCTCGTGACCAAGCGCGGCACTGATGGCCGCGCCTTCCTTAAGCAAAGCCTGCGCCACAGCACTGTCGGGTGATGCATCGAACCCGCCGGTCGCCCCCAAGACCGTCAAGACGGCAACGACATGGTTGGAAAAATCGAAAATCGGCACCCCAATAGCACTGATACCCTGGAGATTGGTGTCGCGCACGATGGCCATCCCAGCCTTGCGGACCTCTTCTTTTAGTGCGGCCACCGGATCGGGCCCATCCAGCCCGCCCGCCTGCGCGCTTGTTGTCTGAGCCAGCTCTTCGCGCGCCAGCTTCTCGACCACGGTATCGTCGGTGAAGCCCAAAAAGACCCGCCCCGTGGCCGACCTGAGCAGAGAGAGGACCGACCCCACCCTTACGTTAAGAGTCACCGGCAGGCCGGGCTCTTCAAACCGCACGATAGTCGGCCCCTTGTTTCCCATGACGGCAATAAAGCAAGTCATCTCGAGCGATTCGCGCAAGCGTATGAGCGCCGGCTCGGCGACGCGTAGCGGATCGGCCAGGCGCATGGCGGCAAGCCCGATCTGGATGGCTCCGGCGCCCAGGTAATACTGCAACGACACGGGGTCCTGGGCAACCAGACCCTCGTCCATCATGCTGTTCAGGTATCGATGCACTTTGGCGGGGTTCTCGGAAACTTGTTTGGCCAGAACGGTCAAGCTGGCCCGCCCGCCCAGTTTCGTCAAACCTTTGAGCACCGCGATGCCGGTGGTGACCGCCTGAACGCGCTGCCGACGCCCAGGCACATTGCTTTCGATATCGTTGTTTGTCGTCGTCATGGATAGCCAGCCACTGTAAAAAGTGAAGTAAGTATATCTGCGCCATAAACCCTCAGAAAATTACGCAATGCGTGTTAGCATTACGCAACTGATCGCAGAGAGCTGTAAACGGGGCACTTAGCCCGCGGAGGACGACACCATGAATACACGTACCCAACAGTCACTGGCGGGCTGCCCCGTCGCCCATCATGCCACTCCCGATGCTGGGCGCTGTCCTGTGGACCATAAAGCGGCACAGTTTGACCCCTTCCAGGACGCCTACATGGAGAACCCGTCGGAGTTCGTCCGCTGGGCCCGTGAGCAAAAGCCAGTGTTCTATAGCCCCAAGCTGGATTACTGGGTGGTTACGCGCTACCAGGCCATCAAGGACATTTTCCGCGACCCCATTGCATTCAGCCCTTCCAATGTGCTGGAGCCCGTGGGGCAGCCCTCGCCAGAGGCTGCATCCATCCTGAAGCAATACGGTTATGCCATGAACCGCACGCTGGTCAATGAGGACGAGCCCGCCCACATGGCCCGTCGCCGCGTGTTGATGGAACCCTTTACGCCCGAGCATCTGCGCAAGCACGAGCCCATGGTGCGCCGGCTGGTAACCGAAGCCATCGACGGCTTCATCGACGATGGCCGCGTCGACCTGATGGAAAAACTCCTGTGGGACGTCCCTTTCTCGGTGGCGCTGGAGTTCCTGGGCATAGAAGACGACTCTGACCGCGCGACCATGCACAAGTTCTCGATCGCGCACACCATCAATGCATTTGGCCGCCCTACCCCGGAAGAAAGCGCCAACGTGGCCCACACGGTCGGACAGTTCTGGCAGTTCTCGGGCGAAGTGCTGGAGAAAATGAAACGCACGCCCGACGGCCCTGGCTGGATGCGCTACTCCATACGCCAGCAAAAAGAGTTTCCGGATGTGGTGACGGATTCCTATCTGCATTCGATGATGATGGCGATTATCGTCGCCGCGCACGAGTCCACATCGTTCGCTTCAGCCAACGCCATCAGACTGCTGCTGGAGCACCCTGAAAGCTGGGCTGACATCTGCAAGAACCCCCTGCTTATTTCGCCGGCGGTCGAAGAGTGCCTGCGCCACAATGGCTCGATAGGATCGTGGCGCCGCCGCGCCACCCGCGACGTCGAGATAGAAGGCGTCGCCATCCCGGCCGGGGCGCGCTTGCTGTTGGTGGTGTCCTCTGCCAACCACGATCCGCGCCAGTTCGGCGACCCGGACTTTTTCGACATCCGCCGCGACAACACGGTTGAACACCTGACCTTCGGCTTTGGCGCACATCAATGCCTGGGCAAGAATATCGGCCGCATGGAGATGCAGATCATCATCGGCGAGCTATCACGCCGCCTGCCGCACATGCGCCTGGCCGAGCAAACCTATAAGTATGTGCACAACCTGGCATTCCGCGGACCGCGCAACCTGGTGGTGGAGTGGGATCCAGCCCAAAACCCGGAGCGGAACGACGCTTCGGTGTTGGAGGCGACGCAAGAGATACGACTGGGTGCACCTTTGGCCAAACATGTGGTGCGCGATCTGCAGCTGGCCGAGGTGCGACAGGTCGCCGACGACATTGTGCTGCTGCGACTGGTAGCGCCCGATGGCAGACCCTTGCCGCAGTGGACGCCCGGCGCGCACGTGGACATCGAATGCGGCCACACCGGCCTGTCGCGGCAATATTCGCTTTGCGGCGATCTCGACGACCGTAACGCCTGGGAGGTCGCGGTCCTGCGTGACCCCGAAAGCCGCGGCGGATCATCATGGCTGCATCAGAACGCCACAGTAGGCGCAGAGCTGCGTGTACGCGGTCCGCGAAATCACTTCCGTATGGACGAGGCACCAACCGGCCGCATCTTGCTCGTTGCGGGCGGCATCGGCATCACGCCCATCATGGCGATGGCTCAGCGCGCGCGCGCATTGAACCTGGACTATGAAATCCACTTCAGTTGCCGCTCCCGCTGCACCCTGCCCTTTGCCAACGAGCTGGAACAAGCCCATGGCTCGCGCCTGCATGTGCATATCAGCGACGAAGGCAGTCGCAACGACTTCGATCGGCTGCTGGCGACTTTCGACGACAGCACCCAGGTTTATGCCTGCGGCCCGACCCGAATGCTGGCTGCGCTGGAAGAGGCCGTGTCGCGACGCGCGCTGCCGGACAGCGCCCTGCATATCGAGCACTTCGTGAATACGGTGACCATCCTGGATCCGGCCAAAGAGCAATCCTTTGAAGTTGAACTGAGGAATTCCGGCTTGACGCTGACTGTACCCAACGACGCCACCTTGCTCGAAGTCCTGCACGGCTCGAACATCGACGTACAAAGCGATTGCGAAGAAGGGCTTTGCGGCGCCTGCGAAGTGGGCGTGCTGGATGGCGAGGTCGAACATCGCGACAGCGTGCTGACAACAGCCGAGCGACGGGAAAACAACCGCCTGATGGCATGTTGCTCTCGCGCCAAGGGCAAGAAACTGGTTCTGGATCTTTAGAGCCTTATACCCGTGGGGTCAGTGCCTTGGCCAGCTCGTGCTTGGACTGATCCCAGCCATTTCGGGGCGTCAGTTGCAAGGTTTGATCTTGCACCTGGGCCAGCCGGCTACACAAGCTGACCGCCGGGTCGTGATCGTCGGGAAGGTATATGCCCTGTGTCATGGTGATGTGCGCACACGAAAAGCTGCCGCCTCCCGCCAGCAAGATCATGCCGGTAGGCGCCTGGTCTTGAACCAGCGCCAGCAAGCCCTTGCTGACACGCTCGGCGCTCAGCACTGTAGCGGCTTCTTCGTCCAACAGGCCTTCCGTCATGCCGGTGACGGCAGTAGGAGCCAGGCAATTGACCCGAATGTTGTACTTGCCGCCTTCTTCCTTCAAGGTTTGCATCAGGCCGACCAGCGCCATTTTCGCTGCGGCGTAGTTTGATTGCCCGAAGTTGCCATAAAGGCCCGACGACGATGTCGTCATGATGATGCGGCCGTACGCCTGGTCTTGCATATGGGGCCAGACAGCCCGGGTAGCATGCACGGCGCCCATGAGGTGCACGTCCAGCACCAGGCGCCAATCGTCCAAGGACATTTTGGCAAAACTGCGATCTCGCAGAACGCCCGCGTTGTTGACCAGGATGTCGATGCGCCCAAAGGCCTGTATAGCCTGTGCGGCCATCCTCTGCATATCTTCCGGGTGGCTCACGTCGCCCATGACGGCCAAGGCTTGCGCGCCGGCGGCGCGGGCTTGCGCAGCGACGTCGTCTGCACCGCTGCCCAGATCATTGACCACAACAGATGCGCCCAGGCGCGCCAGTTCCAGCACATGCGCACGCCCCAGGCCGCCGCCCGCCCCTGTCACTATCGCGACCTTACCCACTAGCGGTTTCTCAGTTGAATTCAACATCGCACGCTGCCTCGGTTTTAATGAGCCTGACGGCCGGGTATTGGAAGCTACCATCAAGATGCGCGGGTCCTGGCTGGTAAAGGCGCAGGGTCAGGTAGAAGCCGTCGTCCGCGGGAGCGGGCAACCAGTTTCTTCCAGGGCCCGGATCATCGGCTTGAATGGAAATGGTCAAGCCGCCATCCTCATCGGGCTTCAGCCCCGCCGTTCTATCCCCGATGGAATGACGACCAATGGGGTTATCGACCAATAAACAGTTGCTGCGACCATATAAAGTAATTGACCAGAAGGCGCCGACATCAGGCAGGGCGGTAGGCGGAAAGCGCAAGGCATACTGATGCCGCCCTCGTAAGGGCTGACCTTGCTCATCGACCTCAGCCATGATGTACATGGCTTCGTCTATGCCCAAGGTTCCGATCCAGTTACGTGCGACGCGAGCACGTGTGAGGAAATCTGCCCCGAAGCTCTCCCGCACATTGACGGCGGTCGTCCAGCCGCCGCCCAATTCCGAACTTTGCACGGCTTCGCGTAGCTCGGTATAGACGTGGTCCAAGGCGAGTTGCAGTGACGCTTCTGGCGGCGGCCACCCAGCAACGGGGAACTCCGACGGATTGCGCTTCAGCATGATGTCCAGAACACGAAGGTAGTCCTGCGCTGTTGGCGCACCCACCTTGTTCTTGGTAAACAAGGCGTCGATCCGGGTCAAAGCCGGCGTTCCGTCAAGTCGGGATATCTTGAAGCGATCTTGCAAGGCATGCACTTGGGCTAAATCGCCTGCCTCTGCGTCGGCTAGAATTCGGCCGATGATCCAGACATCCTGGCTGGGTGAACTAATGACATGCATACCCTCCGGTACTGCACCTGACCAGCCAGGGCCATGTACGAACAAGCGCTGCGCTGCGCCGCCCGTCGTCCTGCGGCCCGCGTAGGCCCATGGGTTGGTCCACGCATCAAGAAAACCCAACACCCAATAGCGCTGCCCCATTTCGGGGACATCAATCACCAATGGGCCTGCCGACAAATCCAGCCAGGCGTTGGTAAACAAGGTATCGTTATTCGGCGTGACGACCTCGGTGTCGGCCGGGCTGCGCAAGCGCCGGGTATGTGTGAACTGGTTGACCCAACGCATGCTGGAAGCTGGGCTGTCGCCCGCGTAGCCTTGCTCGGGGTGCTTGCGTTGCGTGTTGGCTGCCCGCATACGGGCAATTTCAAACAGGGGTAGTGTCTGCAACACCGATGCCGCTGGTTCTTTAGTCAGCAATACGGCATCCAGTGCCAGAGCACCCTGGCCTTCTGCAAATACGACCAGCGGATTCAGTTCAACCGAGTCCAGTGTGTCGCCCGCCGCCACGGCAAACTCGGAAAGCCGCACTATCGTCTGCGCCAGAGCATCGATGTCGGCCCTCGGCGAGCCCCTGAAACCATTCAACAGGGCAAGCGCTCGCAGCTCTGAAATCATTTCATGGGCTTGCGGGAGGTTTACCGGAGCGAGTCGCAAGACCACATCGCCCCATACCTCGACGTTGACTCCCCCGCTACCCAGCATGATTACAGTGCCCAAGTGGGGATCCTGGCGGGCACCTACTATTATTTCCACCCCACCGGCACGCATCGGCGCCAGCAACACACCTTCTGCTTGGCCCCACATGCCGGCCTTGCACAACGCATGCTTGATAGCATCGTAAGCCTCGCCTGCCTGCGTCTCGTTCTGGATGTTCAGTCGCACTCCACCTATATCGCTTTTATGGGCGATCTGGCTGGACAGCACTTTCATGACGGCCGGAAAGCCGATGTTTGTTGCCTTTGCCATGGCTTGCTGTCTGCTGTCAGCAACCTGCGTTTCGACCATGGGAAGACCGGCTTGCCCCAACAGCCGCATGGCTTGGGCCTCGTTGTAGGCCTGGTGTAACAGGGGTGGCTGATGGACGGGCAGAAGATCGCTGCAGCCGTGGTCCTGGGTGTGCTGTCGATGGAAGAAAGTGATCGCTGCCAGGACGCGGATAGCGCGGCCGGGGTCAGCAAAGCAGACACAGCCATGCTTAGCCAGTTCAGCCTGTTGCTCAACGTCGGCCAAAGTACTGAATATAATCAGGCGCCCGGGAAAATCCCGGCGCAGATCACGCGCCAGTTGCCGTTGCGCACCGCGTATTACGGGGTCCATGCCGAAAGCGGAAAGAAAGATCAAAAGGCTGCCGTAGCCTGCCTGTTCCAGCATCAGCCGAGACACGACATCCAGCAAAGCGGGATCTGCCGTTACCTGCCCTGTCAGATCTACCGGGTTATGGGTAGAGGCAAATGGGATGATCTTCTTGATCGACGCCTGGGCCGTGGCCGGCAATTCGGTTACAGCCAGGCCTGCTTCGGCCGCGTCATCTGCCATCATGACCCCTACGCCACCGGAGACAGTCAAGATTCCTACGCTGTCGTTGTCAGGGATGCCGGAGGTCGCCAGACAGTGGGCAATATCAAAAAACTCTTCTATGCTGCGCGCGCGCCAAGCGCCGTGCTGTTTGAACAAGGCATCGTAAACGGCGTCCTCGCCGGCCAGAGCCGCAGTATGGGACGATGCAGTCAGTGCGCCCAATTCCGTGCGGCCAACCTTGACCATGACTACCGGCTTTCCTGCCAAGCGGGCTTTATCCAGGGCGCGCCGCAACTTCAAGCCGTCGCGGCAGCCCTCGATGTAAGCCATGATCACTTTTGTTTCTGGATCGTCCGCCATCCAGGCGATGCAGTCAGAAACGCTGATGTCGCTTTCGTTGCCGGTGGTGATCCAGGTGGAAAGCCCCACCCCACGCTCGCGCGCCATGGCATATGCGTATGCACCAAAGGCACCGCTCTGGCATACCATGCCAATGTGACCCACCTGGGCAAGCCCCATGGCCACCACCGGCGAAAAGGTGGCATAGACGGACCGCGCCATGTTCATGAAGCCCAGGCAATTAGGGCCCAGTATCCGTATTCCCGCATGGCGTGCACGCTCAGCGATCTTCTGCTGCAATTGTTCGCCGCACGCTCCAGTTTCTGCGAAGCCGGCGGAAAACATAACGACGCTTTTGACTCCGGCTGAAATGGCGTCCTCGAGGGCTGCTTCGACCGAACCCGCAGGAAGGGCGAAGATCGCCAAATCGATGGGAGCACCGACAGCGCTCATACTTGGGTAGCTTGGCAAGCCGGCGATCTCGCGTGCGCCGGGGTTGATCGGATAGATCTTCCCCTTATATCCATGTTCTACGAGATATCGCACGGGAACGGCGCCGATTTTGTTCGGCTTGGAGGATGCGCCGACTATAGCAATGGCGTCGGGTGCGAGAAATGTGTCTAGGTTTGGCAAAATCGTCACGCAGGGAAAATATAGATTCGTCGGGGAAGCATACGTGCTGCTTCATTGCCGAGTACGAGCTGCTTGCAGCCGAGGCAATTCAATATACTGCCTCTGCCGTTGATCGGACAAACTGATATTTTCTATATATTTATCTGTCTAAATGATAAATGCCTGCGTTATACGGGCCTACATGGTTCAATGTTGCCGCGCTGCATGCCAGTCATGCCCCGAGCCCAAGGTGAAATCAAGAAAGCTTTCCACTGCAGGGGACAGGAGATCTCGGTTGCGAAAGAACATGGTGACCTGCCAGGTGACGGTCGGCTGAGTCACTGGGATAAAAGTCAGGCCGAACCCCTCTACCAGGTTGCGCGCCATCGAGGGGCAAATTACATAGCCCGGCCTTACGTGCAACATGGCCAAGGCCGTATTCACGCGGTGCACCGGCATAATGTCCCGGGCGTGCAGTTTGGATGGAATATGGCTCAGTACGTTTGCCTTCAAATTGGGCATATAGTTAATGAGCGTTTTGTCTTGCAACGCACTCCAGGTTGCCGACTCTTGCGTACCCAAAGGATCGTCCGGGCGCAAGGCTACCCACAGCGGGTCGGTGAACAGCCCTTGCACTTCTATACTGTCGTCGACTTCGACCCCGGCCGGGCCAAAGCCGATATCGGACTTGCCGCTGTATAAACCGCTGATCACTTCTTCTATCGGAACGTCCTCAAAGCGTACGTCCACACCGGGAAAGCGACTGCTGTAGTTGGCAATGAGCTGCGGCAACAAGGTGCACGAGAGCGTCTCGGGAGCCGCAACGCGAACCACTCCTCGCCGGAGCTCTCTTAAATTGACCACGCTTTCCAACGCACCGTCCAGGTTGGCCAACACCCGCCGCACCAGCGGCTCGAATACGGCTCCCACCACAGAAACAGAAACCTTACGCGTGCTTCTGTCGAGCAAGCGCACGCCCAGGCGACTTTCCAACTCTTTGATCAGGCCGCTAAGTGCGGCCTGCGACAAATGCATGCTGTCGGCGGCATCTGAAAAGCTGCCGCGTTCCAGTACAGCGATGAATGCCCGCAACTGTCTTAAGGTAACGTCCATCTTCATAGTTGCCCTCCCCGGTGCACCGATACTTATAAGTAAATCTGATAGATTAAGAATTAAATAAAGTTTGTTCGAATTTACTCTCGGTCGTAACCTATAGGCAAGAGAAATTAGAAACCACACTCAGGAGACAACATGAAGCTAGGGAAAAGACTACTGCTGCTTGCAGGCGCCACCGGGCTTGCAATTACGCTTACCAACGCTGCTGCACAAGAAAGCTGGCCCGAGCGACCCGTAAAGATCATTTCGCCGTACGGCGCGGGCGGGCCCAACGATATATCTGCACGCTTGTTGGGTGAGCGACTAAGCTCCCGGCTCGGACAGACTTTCGTCGTTGAAAACAAGACCGGAGCTGGCACCATAGTGGCCAACAATTTCGTCGCCAAGGCGGCCCCTGACGGCTATCACGTTCTTTACGCAGCCGCTCCTTATTCCACCCTGGAAGCCTTGCACGGCAGCTTAAGCTACGACCCCAAGAAAGACCTCAAGGCTGTTGCCATGGTCGCAACCGTTCCCTTGTTTCTTATCGTCAATGCCGACAGCCCCTACAAGACAGTGGACGACCTCATCAAACACGGAAAGTCGAACACCGATGGCCTGACGGTCGGCTCACCCGGACACGGCTCCTTGCCTCACTTGGCAGCCGAGCTTCTGTTGATTGATGCGGGTACCAAGGGTCTGGTCGTGCACTACAAAGGCGATGTCGCGGCATATACCGATTTGGTTGCGGGCCGTATCGATGCGACGTTAACGGCCATCACAGCCGCGCTTCCTCACATACAGGCCGGCAAGTTGCGCGTGCTCGGGGTCGCCTCCGAAACCGCCAGTGGCATCTACCCAGATGCCCGGCCTCTGAAGGACCAAGGCTTGTCCAGCGTCGTGGCTGCAGGTTGGTATGGCTTCATGGTTCCGTCCGGGACGCCACCAGAGATCGTGCAGCGCCTCGATGACGAAGTCGGGCTAGCGCTTAACGACGCATCCATAAAGAAACGCCTGCTCGACCTTGGCATGGAGACCCGCCCCGGCACAAGCGCCCAGTTCGCCCAGTTCATCCAGTCGGAAATGGATAAATGGGGCGGCGTCATCAAACACGCAAACCTGAAGGCGCAGTAGGCCTGCCCTGTGGCGCAAGGCGAAATCTTAATGGGCATATGGGTTGCTGCCGTCAGGCAAAGGAGCCCAACATGCCCATGAACGCTCAGTACACCGAAGACGAACCTGCCCGCGAGTCCATCGATCAGGCTGAAGGCCCCCTGGTCCTGGAGTTTGGCGCATCCTGGTGTGGTATCTGCCAGGCGGCACAGCCGCTGATTAACCAGGCCTTCACCGATTTCCAGGAAGTTGCGCACATCAAGGTGGCTGATGGCAGTGGCCGCCCCTTGGGGCGGTCATTCCGCATCAAGCTATGGCCTACCCTTATCTTCCTGCGAGACGGCAAAGAGGTAAGCCGGCTTGTGCGGCCCACGCAAGCGGGCGAGATCAGCAAGGCACTTCGCCAGATCACCGAAACCCAATAAAAAAACCCGCAAGGCCATCGGCATTGCGGGTTTTCGGACTACGGTCTACCGGAAGCAGACGTGCTTACATGTTTTGGATCATTACCTGGCCAAAGCCCGAGCAAGACACTTGGGTGGCGCCTTCAAGCAAGCGCGCGAAGTCGTAGGTGACCTTTTTCGACAGGATGGATTTTTCCATGCTGGTGATGATCAGGTCAGCGGCTTCGGTCCAGCCCATGTGGCGCAGCATCATTTCGGCAGACAGGATCTGCGATCCGGGGTTGACGTAGTCTTTGCCAGCGTACTTCGGAGCCGTGCCGTGCGTGGCTTCGAACATGGCCACCGAGTCGGACAAGTTGGCGCCCGGAGCAATGCCGATACCGCCCACTTGGGCAGCCAGCGCGTCGGAAACATAGTCGCCGTTAAGGTTCAATGTAGCGATGACGTCGTATTCGGCCGGACGCAACAGGATTTGCTGCAGGAAGGCGTCGGCAATGCTGTCCTTGACGGTGATCTCGCGACCGGTCTTGGGGTTCTTGAACTTGCACCATGGGCCGCCGTCTATCAATTGGGCGCCGAATTCTTGCTGGGCAAGCTCGTAACCCCAATCGCGGAAGCCGCCTTCGGTGAACTTCATGATGTTGCCCTTGTGCACCAGGGTAACGGACGACCTGTCGTTGTCGATGGCGTACTGGATGGCCTTGCGGACCAGACGCTGTGTACCTTCACGCGACACTGGCTTGACGCCGATGCCCGACGTGTCGGGGAAGCGAATTTTCGTTACGCCCAGCTCTTTCTGCAGGAACTCGATAAGCTTCTTGGCTTCGGCGCTTTCGGCTTCGAATTCAATACCAGCGTAGATGTCTTCGGAGTTCTCGCGGAAGATCACCATGTTGGTTTTCTCGGGCTCTTTTACCGGCGAAGGCACACCCTTGAAATATTGGATGGGGCGCAGGCAAACGTACAGGTCGAGTTGCTGACGCAGCGCGACGTTCAGCGAACGGATGCCGCCGCCCACTGGTGTGGTCAGCGGGCCCTTGATGGACACAACGTAGTCGCGCACAGCTTCGAGCGTTTCTTCCGGCAGCCAGACGTCGGGGCCATACACCTTGGTGGATTTCTCGCCGGCGTAGACTTCCATCCAGTGGATCTTGCGCTTGCCACCGTAAGCCTTGGCGACGGCCGCGTCTACAACCTTGAGCATGACTGGCGTGATATCCGCACCCGTGCCGTCACCTTCGATGTACGGAATAATGGGTTCGTCGGGGACGGTAAGCGAAAAATCGGTGTTAACCGTTATCTTTTGGCCCGCGGCGGGGATCTTGATGTGCTGATAGGACATGGATGCTCCAGTTATGCTCCATAAGGAGTAGGAATCGGTATAGAACAGAGGATAGGACGTGCCGGAACGCCGCTCACTCTTATATAAGAGTAGTTTAGCCTAAAATAGAGACTCTGTTGGTTAATGCTTATAGCGGGACTTGTCATGTTGTTCAACCCCACGCGCGATCAAGTGCGGCAATTTTTTACCGAGGCGTGGCACAAGCACAAGGCTGGCGGCGTGTTGACTTCTCTGGAAACCATGGCGGTGGATCTGATGCGCGAGCATCCCGAATACCATGCCGACCTGGAAGACCCGGAAATCGCCAATGCTGACTTCTCGGTGGAGCAGGGCCGGACCAATCCTTTTCTGCATCTGTCCATGCATCTGGCGATCAATGAGCAGCTTTCCATCGATCAGCCCCCGGGAATCAAGGCTGCCTACCAAAGTCTGCTTGCCACTCGCGATCATCATGAAGCGGCCCACATCATCATGGAGGCATTGGGCGAAGCCGTATGGGAATCCCAGCGCCTGGGCACCCCGCTGGATACCGAGAAATACCTGGACCTGATCCGCAGGCACGCCACCTCGCGCTAAATTTGGCAGACACAAAAAAGCCTGCAGCGATGCAGGCTTTTTTGTGGAAACAGGCAATTTACTTGCGTACTGCCAAAGGCGATGGCAGGCTGGCCAGCCAGGCCGAGATATTCTTGATGTCGGCTGGGGTAAGCTGGGCCACCATCGCGCCCATGATCGCATTCTTGCGGGTGTTGGCGCTAGCAGGTGCACCGGCTGCGCCACGCTTGTACGAACGCAGGGCGTGCTCGAGATAGTCTTGATGCTGGCCGGCCAATATGGGGTAGGCGGGCATGGTCGACGTCTTGGCGTCTGCGCCATGGCAGGAAGCACAAGTGTACTTGTCGAAGGCAGCCTTGCCAGCGGCAAGATCGTTGGCGTTGGCGCCGGAAGCCAGGATCATCAGTGCGGAGCCAGCCAAGGCTAGTGTTAGTTTTTTCATTCAGGCCCCCGATTATTTAAGGCTGGAGTAATAGGCGGCAAGATCGGCCATGTCTTGCGGCGTAAGGCTTTTCGCGATGGCTTCCATGCTGGGGAAGCTGCGCCCGCCGTTGGCATATTCTTGAAGCGCGGCGACGATGTACTCGGCGTTTTGTCCGGCAATCATGGGCACGCTATAGACCTCGGGGAAGCTGGACTTGTAGCCCTCGATGCCGTGGCAACCTATGCACATGGAGATTTTGGACTGAGCGGCCTTGGCGTCGCCCACAGGCGCCGCATCTGCCGCCAGGGCGTTGCCCGCGATTGCACAGGATGCCGTAACGGCCAGCGCAGATAAGGTGCGCGTCAGGGAGGTTCGCAACTTCATAATAGCTCTTGTTTGGCGGTGAAAGAAAATTGATCTACGTCAATAGACCAATGAAAAGACCAGATTGTACGATAATTGGAGCCAGCCATACACCAATGCCCCTGCCAGCGTGCAGGGCCGCATACTGATACGGACACCAATATGACTCTTGCTGCACCCGCTCTGCCTTCCGAACGCTTTACCGGAACCGAACGCTACGTCGCCACCGACGACCTGAAACTTGCCGTTAACGCGGCGCTCGCCCTGCAGCGCCCCCTGCTCATCAAGGGGGAGCCCGGCACCGGCAAAACCATGCTCGCCGAAGAGGTTGCCGCCGCCCTGGGCCGGCCGCTGCTGCAGTGGCATATCAAGTCCACCACCAAGGCTCACCAGGGCCTGTACGAGTACGATGCCGTATCGCGTCTGCGCGACTCGCAGTTGGGCGACGAAAAAGTCCGGGACATCGGCAACTACATCGTCAAGGGCGTGCTGTGGCGCGCCTTCGAGTCCGACGAGCCCGTGGTGGTGCTGATCGACGAAATCGACAAAGCCGACATCGAGTTCCCCAACGACTTGCTGCAGGAGCTGGATCGCATGGAGTTCCATGTGTACGAAACCCGCCAGACCATACAGGCCAAGCACCGCCCTCTTATCATCATCACCTCGAACAACGAGAAAGACCTGCCCGACGCCTTCCTGCGTCGCTGCTTCTTCCACTACATCAGTTTCCCCGAGCGCAGCACCATGCAGGAAATCGTTGCGGTGCACTACCCCAACATACGGGAAGACGTGCTTAGCGCTGCGTTGGATACCTTCTTCGCCCTGCGCGAGGCGCCTGGACTGAAGAAGAAGCCCTCCACATCAGAGTTCCTGGACTGGCTGCGACTGTTATTGAACGAGTCGCTCTCCGCCCAGGAGATCAGCGGTTCGGCAGGCGACTTGCCCCTGATGGCCGGCGCATTGCTCAAGAACGAACAAGACATCACCTTGCTGCAAAGGCTGGCGGCCATGACGCGCGCGGGTCAGCGGCGTTAAACAGGCATACCCCCATGAGCCCCGTGACCCCGTCATTTCGCCATATCCCCTCACCCGTCACGCTGACCGGCTACGGCGTGCAGCTGGCGCCCTTGCAACTGGCGCATGCCAATGGCCTGGAACAGGCCGCCGCCGATGGCGCGCTATGGCGCCTGCGTGTGACCTCGGTGCCCCAGCCCGGTGGCGCCGCCGCCTATATCCAGGAGGCGCTACGCGGCCAGGAGGCCGGCAGCATGCTGCCCTTTGCCGTATTCGATGCAGAATCGGGAGCCCTCATAGGGTCGACGCGATACCACGACATCGTTCCGACCATTGCCCGGCTGGAAATCGGCTACACCTGGTACGGCAAGGGCTGGCAGCGCAGCCATGTCAATACAGCCTGCAAGCTGCTACTGCTGCGTCATGCCTTCGATGTCCTGGGCGCCGGCGTTGTAGGCTGGCGCACGGACAACTTCAATTTTGCGTCGCAGCGGGCCATAGAACGACTGGGCGCCCATCGCGATGGCGTGCTGCGGCACCATGGGCTGCGGCGCGACGGCACCGTGCGCGACACTGTCATGTATAGCCTGCTGCGCGGCGAGTGGCCGGGCGTCCAGGCTCATCTGGAATACAAGTTGCAGAGCTCACATGCTGATTGATTTTTTCTACCACCTGCGGGCGCACAAGCTGCCGGTTTCCGTGCAAGAGTACCTGACATTGCTCGAAGCCTTGCAAGCACGCCTGATGCCGCCGACGGTGGATGATTTTTACCACTTGGCGCGCATGACACTGGTCAAGGACGAAACGCTGTTTGATCGCTACGATCAGGCCTTTGCCGAGTTCCATCGCACGCTTGAGGCCGCCCTGCCCGCCGATAAAGAAATCCCGCTGGACTGGCTGATCAAGGAATTCCAGAAACAACTGACGCCTGAACAGAAAGCCGCCATCGACAAACACGGCTGGAGCAAGTTGATGGAGCTGTTCAAAGAGCGCTTGAAAGAACAGAATGAACGTCACGCGGGCGGCAGCAAATGGATAGGCACCGGCGGCTCCTCGCCGTTCGGCCATGGCGGCTACCATCCGGAAGGCATACGCCTGGGCGGCCCTTCGGCCGGCAACCGTACCGCAGTCAAGGTCTGGGAGAAGCGCGAGTTCCGCGACTACGACGACCAGCAGGAATTGGGCACACGCAATTTCAAGATGGCCCTGCGGCGCTTGCGCCGCTTTGCCAGGGAAGGCGCTGCCCTTGAACTTGACCTGGACCACACCATCAGCAGCACCGCCCGCAACGCCGGCTTCCTGGACCTGCAGATGATCCCCGAGCGCCACAACACGGTGAAGGTGCTGATGCTGCTGGATGTGGGCGGCAGCATGGACGATCACATCGCCCGGGTAGAAGAACTGTTTTCTGCAGCGCGCAGCGAGTTCCGGCACCTGGAGGTCTATTACTTTCATAACTGTCCGTATGAATCGCTGTGGCAGCGCAACTCGCGCCGCAATGCCGAACGTTTCGATACCTGGGACATCCTGCGCAAATACAACGACGACTGGCGCCTGATCATCGTGGGCGATGCCACCATGAGCCCCTACGAGCTGTTGCAGCCCGGCGGGTCGGTCGAGCACTACAACAAGGAAACCGGCGCCGTCTGGCTGCAACGCCTGCTGGAGAACTGGCCCAAGGCTGTGTGGCTGAATCCGGAGCCCGCTGCTTATTGGGAGTATCGTCAGTCTATTGCGATAGTCCAGAACATCATGCATAAGCGCATGTACAGCGTGACGGTAAGCGGGCTTGAACAAGCCATGCGTCAGTTATCCAAATAACAGCGGCCGTCGACCGTGCCTGCCATGTTAAAAGAACAGCACACCTTGCAGCACCACTCATTACGGAAACCCCGCATGCCCAGCTTATTGTCGACCGCCCTGATCCGTACAAGCACCATGCTGTTGCTGGCCTTCTTCGTCCTGACGGTGCAGGCGGCAACGCTGCCCGCAGGCGTCACCCAGGGCCCATCGGTGGAAGGCGTGACGCAGTACACGCTGGACAACGGGCTGAAGGTACTGTTGGCGCCTGACGAGTCCAAGCCCACTACAACGGTCAATATGACCTACCTGGTCGGTGCGCGCCACGAGAACTATGGCGAAACCGGAATGGCGCACCTGCTTGAGCACATGCTGTTTCGCGGCACACCTACGCTGCGCAATGCGCTGGCTGAATTCTCAAAGCGCGGGCTGGCAGCCAACGGCTCGACCAATAGCGACCGCACTAATTACTACGCCAGCTTTGCGGCCGATGCCGACACCCTGGACTGGTATTTGCGCTGGCAAGCTGATGCCATGGTGAACTCATTGATCTTGCGCGAGGACCTGGACGCTGAAATGACCGTCGTGCGCAACGAGATGGAGCGCGGCGAGAACAGCCCCTTCCAGGTGTTGTTGCAGAAGATGCGCGCCGCAGCGTTTCAATGGCACAACTACGGCCAGGACACCATAGGTGCGCGCTCGGATGTCGAAAACGTGGACATCGCCCAACTCCGCGCCTTCTACGAAACCTATTATCAGCCTGACAATGCGGTACTGATCGTGGCAGGAAGGTTCGAGGTCGACGCCGTACTGCACACGATCTCGGATGCCTTCTCCAGTATTCCGCGCCCTGAGCGCCAACTGCCGCCCGAGTACACCATCGAGCCCGTCCAGGACGGCGAGCGCCAGGTTACCCTGCGCCGGCAGGGCGGCAGCCCGCTGATCGCCGCGCTCTTTCACACGCCGGCTTCAGGCGACCCCGACTTCACCGCCCTCGACCTGGGTGTGGCCATCCTGGCCGATACACCATCGGGCCGCCTTTACAAGGCACTGGTCAACAACCAGCTTAGTGCGGCTGTCTTCGGCTTTGCTGCCGGCATGTACCAACCCGGCTATGCCTTGTTCGGTGCTCAGCTTGAATCCGGCATGGATCAGGCAAAGGCTCTTGAGACCATGAACCGCACGCTGGACGATCTGACCGGGCAGCCCTTCACACAGGCCGAACTGGATCGCATGCGCAACAAGTGGCTGACAGACTGGGCACGGGTGTACGCCCAGCCTTCCAGCCTGGCCAGCGTCTTGTCGGAAAAAGTGGCGGAGGGTGACTGGCGCTTGTTTTTTCTGCAGCGTGATCAAGTGGAAGACATCGCTCTTGAAGACGTCCAGCGCGTAACTACCGCCTATCTGAAAGCCACCAACCGGACCAACGGACTGTATATCCCGACCGAGCAGCCCGAACGCGCGCCCGCACCCAAGCCTGTGGAGTTGGACGAGCTGCTGAAGGGATACGAAGGCAAGGAAACAAGCGCCAGCGTAACGGCCTTTGATCCCTCGCCGGAAAACATCGACGCCGCCACGCTACGCGACCCGTTGGTCTTGCCCAATGGCGAGGTCGAGCTGGCGCTGTTGTCCAAGCCCACTCGTGGAGATCGTGTCGAAGCCAGACTGTTGCTTCAATTTGGCGACGCCGACAGCCTGAAAGGCATGCGCGAGATCTCCAGCGCCACAGCGTCCTTGCTGGACCACGGCACCAGCAGCATGACTCGCCAAGAGATACAGGACCGCTTTGATGCCCTGCAGGCCAGCGTCGGCTTTGGCGGCGGCGCCGGCGTCGTAGCCGTCGACATGTCGACAACCGAAGAGCACTTGCCGGCACTGACCGAACTCGTGCTGCACATACTGCGTGAGGCCAACTTCCCGGCCAATGAGCTGGCCGAGTACCAGCGGCAGGCCTACACCGCCATCAGCAACGCCATGGCCGAGCCCAGTGCTCTGGCATCGCGCGCGCTGGCCCGCCACGACAACCCGTGGCCCAGAGACGACCTACGCTATACCCCTACATTCGAGGAGGCACGCAGCGACATCGAGGCGCTGACTGCTGAAAAACTGAAAGACTTCCATACGCGCTTCTACGGCGCGGGCACCATCAGGTTTTCAGCAGTCGGAGCATTCGACCCCGACGCCGTCAAGGCGGCCATCAGCAAGGGTGTGGAAGGATGGCGCGAGGCACCCGCCTATACGCGCGTGGCTGACCCCTATCATCCCGTGGCGCCCGAGACCTTCACCATAGATACTCCGGGGAAGGCCAATGCGTTCTACCTGACCACGCTGCCGCTGAAGCTGCAGGATACGGATCCCGACTACCCTGCTCTTTACCTGGCCAATTACCTGTTGGGCGGCTCCGAAACCTCGCGTCTGTGGAACCGTGTGCGCGTGCAGGATGGCTTGTCATACAACGTGCGCAGCAGTCTGGACGCCTCTTCGTTCGAACCCTCCGGCGAATGGACAATCTATGCCATTCATGCGCCGGACAGCAGTACCCGCCTGGTCCAGGCCGTCAAGGAAGAGCTAGGGCGCGTACTGAAAGACGGCTACACAGAGGAAGAAGTACGGGAAGGCGTGTCGGCGCTGCTTAATTACCGCAAACTGGCGCGCACGCGGGATGGCACCCTGGCATCAGCCTGGCTGAACTACCTGCAGCTGGATCGTACGTTTGAGTGGTCTGCGAAGATCGACCAGGCCCTGGCCGGTTTGACGGCCGAGACCGTCAACGCGGCCCTGCGCAAGCGGCTGAACCCGGAAGCATTCAGCGCTGCGCTGGCCGGCGATTTTTAGTCTATGAGAAGAAGTTCTTGACCCGGTCGGTCCAGGACTCGCTCTTTGGAGAATGTTTTTCTCCACCTTGAGCCAATGATGTTTCGAACTGGCGCAGGATCTTCTTTTGCTCGTCGGTCAGGCGCACAGGCGTCTCGACCGATATGTGGCAATAGAGGTCGCCAGGGTAGCTGGCGCGCAAGCCCCGTATGCCCTTGCCGCGCAAGCGGAAGGTCTTGCCGGTTTGCGTACCTTCCGGAATGGTGATGGCGCCGCGTCCGGCCAAGGTCGGTACTTCGAGTTCGCCCCCAAGCGCCGCCGTAGTGAACGGGATGGTCAGTTCGCAATGCAGGTCGTCGGCATCGCGCTGGAAAATACCATGCGGCTTCAGGTGGATCTCGACATAAAGATCCCCCGGAGGCCCGCCATTGACGCCGGGCTCGCCATTGCCGGACGAGCGTATCCGCATGCCGTCGTCTATGCCAGCCGGAATCTTCACCTGCAGGGTCTTGTTCTTGCGTATGCGGCCTACGCCGTCGCAAGAAACGCAAGGATCAGTGATCTCTTTACCCGTGCCATGGCAGGTCGGGCAGGTTTGCTGCACACTGAAAAAGCCTTGCTGCATGCGCACAGCCCCGTTCCCGTCACAGGTGTGGCAGGTACGAGGCTTGGTGCCCGGCTTGGCGCCGGAGCCATGGCAGACGTCGCAGGTTTCCCAGCTGGGCACGCGGATTTCGGTATCAAAACCGTTGGCCGCCTGCTCCAGGCTGATGTCCAGCGTGTACTTCAGATCGGCACCACGATATACCTGCGGGCCGCCGCGGCGACCGCCGCCACCGCCCGCTGCCCCGAAGATCTCGCCGAAGATATCGCCAAAGGCATCGGCAAAGCCGGCTCCGCCCATGCCGCCCCCGCCCACGCCGGCGTTGGGATCAACACCGGCATGGCCGAAGCGGTCGTACGCACCCCGCTTTTGTTCGTCGGACAGCATCTCGTAGGCCTCTTTGGCCTCTTTGAACCGCTCTTCCGCTTCCTTGCTGTCAGGGTTGCGGTCAGGGTGGTACTTCATCGCCAGCTTGCGGTAGGCTTTTTTGAGCTCTTCGTCGGTAGCGTTTTTCGCTACGCCCAGTATTTCGTAGTAATCGCGTTTTGCCATGTGAGTTGAATGCGTCTCTTTACCTGACCTTATTGATCGCGTTTGACTTCTTTGAAGTCGGCATCGACCACATCGTCGTCGGCGGGCTTGGCGGCTTCGTCAGCACCTTGCTGCGCTGCTGCCTGTGCCTGCATGTCGGCATACATTTTCTCACCCAGCTTCTGCGAGGCCGTCGCCAAGGCTTCAACCTTGGCGTCGATGGCCGCCTTGTCGCCGTCCTTGAGTGTGGTTTCAAGTTCGGTGATCGCCGACTCGATGGCTTCCTTCTCGGACGCTTCAAGCTTGTCGCCGTACTCTTCCAGCGACTTGCGGGTCGAGTGCACCAGCGCCTCGGCCTGATTGCGTGACAAGGCCAGTTCGGCAATGCGGTGATCTTCCTCGGCGTTGGCTTCGGCGTCTTTCACCATGCGTTCGATCTCGTCGTCGCTAAGACCCGAGTTGGCCTTGATGGTGATCTTGTTTTCCTTGCCCGTGCCCTTGTCCTTGGCCGAGACATGCAAGATGCCGTTGGCGTCTATGTCGAAAGTGACCTCGATTTGCGGCGTGCCACGCGTAGCGGGCGGTATGCCTTCAAGGTTGAACTCGCCAAGCGCCTTGTTGCCTGCAGCGATTTCACGCTCGCCCTGGAACACCTTGATGGTGACCGCGGGCTGGTTGTCGTCAGCCGTCGAGAACACCTGCGAGAACCGGGTGGGTATGGTGGTGTTCTTTTGGATCATCTTGGTCATGACACCGCCCAGGGTTTCGATACCCAGGGACAGCGGCGTGACGTCCAGCAGCAACACGTCGGTACGATCACCCGACAATACCGAGCCCTGGATGGCCGCACCGGCTGCAACAGCCTCGTCCGGGTTGACGTCCTTGCGAGGATCCTTGCCGAAGAATTCCTTGACCTTCTCCTGGACCTTGGGCATGCGCGTCATGCCACCCACCAGGATCACGTCGTCGATGTCTGACACTTTGACACCGGCGTCCTTGATGGCGATGCGGCATGGCTCTATGGTGCGGTCGATAAGCTCTTCAACCAGCGCTTCCAGCTTGGAGCGCGTCATCTTGAGATTAAGGTGCTTGGGACCGGAAGCGTCCGCCGTAATATAAGGCAGGTTGATCTCGGTTTGCTGCGCTGAAGACAGTTCGATCTTGGCTTTTTCCGCCGATTCTTTCAGGCGCTGCAAGGCCAGGACGTCCTTGGAGAGGTCCACTCCGCTTTCTTTCTTGAACTCGCCAATGATGTAGTCGATGATGCGCTGGTCGAAGTCTTCGCCGCCGAGGAAAGTATCGCCGTTGGTGGACAGTACCTCGAATTGCTTTTCGCCATCGACGTCAGCCAGCTCGATGATGGAAACGTCGAAGGTACCGCCGCCCAGGTCATAAACCGCAATTTTGCGATCGCCCTTTTCGGTCTTGTCCATACCGAAGGCCAAAGCCGCTGCAGTCGGTTCGTTGATGATGCGCTTGACGTCCAGGCCGGCAATGCGGCCGGCATCCTTGGTGGCTTGACGCTGACTGTCGTTGAAGTAGGCGGGCACGGTAATGACAGCCTCGGTGACTTCTTCACCCAGGTAGTCTTCGGCCGTTTTCTTCATTTTGCGCAGCACGTCCGCCGAGATTTGCGGAGGAGCAAGCTTTTTGCCTTGCGCTTCTACCCATGCATCGCCATTGTCGGCCTTGATGATGGTGTAAGGCATGAGCTCGATGTCTTTCTGCACGGCCTTCTCGTCGAACTTGCGACCGATAAGGCGCTTGACGGCGTATAGCGTGTTGTGGGGATTGGTGACCGCCTGGCGCTTGGCCGGCGCACCCACCAGGATTTCGCCGTCCGGCATGTAGGCGACGATGGAAGGCGTGGTACGCGTGCCTTCGGCGTTTTCGATGATTTTTACGCTGCTACCGTCCAGGACCGCGACACAACTGTTAGTCGTGCCCAAGTCAATACCGATAATCTTACCCATATTATTACCCTGCTAAAAATTTTGTTTTGTAAATAACTACCCGATGGGAGGTAGGTGGGGGTAAGCCACCAGTTTTCAAGGCTTACCCGCACTTTTTCTGCTTCAGGCCGGCGAACCGGCGCATGGCCACCTACCCGGGCTGGCCCGACGACACCATGACCAGCGCCGGCCGCAGCACGCGATCGGCAATGGTGTAGCCCTTTTGCAGCACCTGAACAATTTCTCCTTCAGCTCGCTCGGACGGTATGGACGAGATAGCCTGGTGCTGATGGGGATCGAATTTGTCGCCCTCTACTGGAGCAACTTCTTTAAGCAGATTGCGGTCGAAGGCGGCATTAAGCTGGCGCAGCGTGGCCTCGACGCCCTCTTTCCATGATTCGGCCGTCTGGTCGGTAAGGGCCAGCGCCGCCTCCAGGCTGTCCTTGACTGGGATCAGGCTTTCAGCGAACGACTCGGTACCGAATTTGCGCGCCTTGGCGACATCTTCCTGCGCCCGGCGACGTATGTTCTCGGCTTCGGCCTTGGCGCGCAGCAATTCCTCGTGATATTGAGCGACTTGTGCCTGCGATTCTGACAGCAAGGTTGCCCAGTCTTCCTCGGCATTGATTTGCTGCGCTTCGCTTGGGACTTCGGCCGACGTGGTTTGATCGTCGGGCTCGTTAGTCTCGAGTTTTTCGGACGTATCGATCGATGGATCCATTTGCTTGGGATCCAGGGGCTCGTTGGGTGCCGGCATAAAAAATCTCCACATCTAGGTATGCAATCCAATGAAATTGGGGCACACGCCCCCAATTCAAGACCACGCGAACCACGTTGTCCTGTCGTAATACTTAAAGTTTACTCTTGCTGCCGGGCAGCCAGCCTGCCAGATGGGTCTGGACCAGGTCCGCCAGGCTGAGTGCCCATTGCGGATCGTCGTTAAGACAGGGCACGTAGCGAAACTGAATACCGCCCTCCTCCAGGAAGGCATCCCGACATTGCATCTGGATTTCTTCGAGGGTCTCGAGACAATCGGCGACAAAGCCCGGGCACAAGACATCCACCGCCCGGACACCTTGCCGGGCCCAGTCGCGCAAGGTGGGCTCGGTATAGGGCTCCAGCCATTTTTCAGCACCGAAGCGGCTCTGAAAAGACACATGGATCAAGTGTCCATCCTGCCCCAGCCGGGTGCGCAACAAGGCCGCTGTCTCCATGCAATCCCGATAATAGGGATCGCCCTGCTCCACGGTGCGACGCGGCAAACCATGAAAACTCAGCAGCACGCGCTCTGGCTTGCCCTGGTCTTCCCAATGGCGGAGCAGGTGGGTCGCCAGCGCATCGATATAACCGGGCAGGTCGTGATAACGCTTGATGAAACGCAGCTCTGGCTGGTTGCGCATCCGTGCCGCGCAGGCGGTAACGCTATCCACGGCGGTGGCCGTGGTGCTGGCTGCGTATTGCGGATACATGGGCAGCACAACAATGCGGTCGCAACCCGCCGCGCGCAGGCGGGCCAAGGCGTCGGCGATAGAAGGATTGCCATAGCGCATGCCCAGTTCAACGCGTGCCTCTATGCCTTGCGAGGTCAGCGCCTCCTGGACACCCTGGCTCTGGGCCTGGCTCCAGACCAGTAGCGGCGACCCACCCTCCAGCCAGATCTCTTCGTAGCGAGGTGCCAGTGCACGAGGGCGACGCGTCAGAATAAAAGCGTGCAGTATCACTTGCCAGATCCATTGCGGGATCTCTATGACACGCGGGTCCGACAAGAACTCAGCCAGGTATTTGCGTATGGCGGGGGCCGTGGGTTGATCGGGGGTGCCAAGATTGATCATGAGCACGCCGATTGGGCCCGGATCGCGCGGCGGCGGATTTGTGCTGAAGGCCTGCGGATCTGCAGGTTCAGGCAAGTAGCGTGACGGTAAGGATATGGCCATGGAAGGATTTCGGCGTCAGGACTGATTGTGACTGAGAGCGTTGGAAAGCAGGCGGGCTGTAATGTCCACAATGGGGATGACCCGCTCGTAAGCCATGCGGGTAGGCCCGATAACGCCCAGCGTGCCCACGACCGTGCCGTCCACGCCATAAGGTGCGGTAATGACTGAAACGTCGTCCATCGGGACCAACCGCGAGTCGCCGCCGATATAAATCTGTACGCCTTGCGCGCGGCTGGACACATCCAGCAACTGCAGCAGATCGGTCTTTTTCTCGAACAGCGAGAACATGCGCCGCAAGCGATCCATGTCGGACGCAATCTCGGAGATATCCAGCAACTTGCTCTCGCCGGAGATCACCAGCGAGTCGTCCGTATCGGCAGTGGCGGTGCCCGCTTCGACAGCCGCCTGCATCAGCCGGGAGATATCAGCCTGCAGCGAAGACAACTCTTGCGTGATGGCCTGCCGCACTTCGTCGAAGGACATGCCGGCAAAATGCTGGTTGAAGAAGTTGCTGGCTTCGATGAGCTCTTGCTCGAGGTAATCGCGCGAAACAAACAAAATGCGGTTTTGCACGTCGCCATCGGGCGTCACAATAATAAGCAGTACCCGCTTATCGGACAGCCGGATGAATTCAATCTGGCGAAATACCTGCGCCCGTTTGGGTGCCAATACCACTCCTGCGAACTGCGACAGGTTGGACAGCAGGGCTGCGGCCGCCGTGATGGCACGGCCCGGCTCGGCCGCGGGCAGGATCTGCCTGATCTGGCTGGGCGGCAGAACTTCGAAACGCTGTACAGCCAACAGGCGATCGACAAACAGGCGATAACCCTTGGGCGTAGGAATACGGCCCGCCGATGTGTGCGGGCTATGGATGAGGCCGAGATCTTCGAGGTCGGCCATAACGTTGCGGATGGTGGCGGGCGACAGGTCGAACATTTTGGACAAGGTGCGCGAACCCACCGGTTGCCCATCGGCAATGTATCGTTCTATAAGCGCTTTCAGCAGCGCATTGGCTCGGTCGTCCATGGCTCTATTCTAGGCAATCCTGCCAACACGGGTTGTTATACCTACAGCCAACGAGGCGCAGGAACCATATAATCACTTAGTCTCTATTATTCCATCAATCACCCCGGTATTACTTTATGCACTTTAAAACCGTTGCGATCATCGGCCGTTACCAAGACACCGGCCTGGATGCACCGCTGCGTCAACTGGCCGACATGCTGCTGGCAACCGGCTGTAAAGTACTGATGGAAGCCGACACCGCCAGGAATACCGGCATTACCGAATACACCGCCGCCACATATGCCGAAATCGGCCAGCAGGCCGACCTGGCTGTCATCATGGGTGGCGATGGAACCATGCTGGGCGCCGCCCGCCTGCTGGCGCAAAGCGACGTCCCGCTTATCGGCATCAACCACGGCCGGCTGGGCTTCATTACCGATATCCCCCTGCACAGCGCCACCGACGCCCTGGCCAGCGTCATGCATGGCCATTACGACGCCGAAGAGCGTGTCATGCTGGAGGGCCGGGTGGTGCGTGGCAACGACACCCTATTTTCGGGCGTCGCACTTAACGATGTTGTGCTGAACCGCGCAGGGCGCGGCGGCATGATCGAAGTCAGCGTCGATTTCGACGGCGCGTTCATGTATAGCCAACGAGCCGACGGCCTGATCGTGGCCACGCCCACCGGGTCTACCGCCTATTCCCTTTCGGCCAACGGCCCTGTGGTGCATCCCAGCCTTAACGCCATACTGCTGGTGCCTGTTGCCCCGCAAACCTTGTCCAACCGCCCCATCGTGCTGCCTGACAGCGGTACGCTAAGCCTCACCATCTCGGCGCTGGGGCGCGTCGAATCCGGCGCCAGCGTCCACTTCGACATGCAGACCTGGTCCGATTGCCAGCCCGGCGACCGCATCGATATCCGTCGGGCCCAACATACCGTGCGATTTATCCATCCGCGCGGCTACAGCTTCTTCTCCACGCTGCGACGCAAGCTGTACTGGAACCACGTACCGCAACCTTCCGATACGGACGAATAAATCATGCTGCGTACCTTGCACATACGCGATTTCGTCATTGTCGATCAGGCAGACATCCATTTCGAGGCTGGCTTTACCGTGTTCTCCGGCGAGACCGGCGCCGGCAAGTCCATACTTATCGACGCCCTGTCACTGGCCCTGGGGGCCCGGGCCGACACCACTGTGCTGCGCGAAGGCGCTCAAAAAGCGGACATCACCGCCGTCTTCGACGCCCCCGACGCGCTACGACCCTGGCTGCTCGAGCAACAGCTGGACCCGGACGATGCGCTGGTATTGCGACGGGTAATCGACAACCAAAGCCGCAGCCGCGCCTTTATCAATGGGCTGCCCGTTACCCTGGGTCAATTGCGCGATCTGGCCGAACACTTGGTTGACATCCACGGGCAGCACGCACATCAAAGCTTGCTCAAGCCGGCCAACCAACGAGCCTTGCTTGATGCCCACGGCGGCCATCTGCCGCTGGCGGCGCAAGTGCAGCAAGCCTGGCAGGCCTGGCAAACCGCCCAAAAAGCCCTGGCCGCCGCCAGCCAAAACGAAGCCGCCCTGCAGGAAGAACGCGAGCGCCTCGAATGGCAATTGGCCGACCTGGACACCCTCGACCTGCGGCCGGGCGAATGGGACGCCATCACCAACGACCATAGCCGGCTGGCCCACGCTCAGGCACTGCTGGACGGCGCCACCCAAGCGCTGGCCGCTCTCGACGACGAACAAAACTCCGCGCAATCGGCGCTGGGGGTGGCGGCACATAGCCTGCAGCCCCTGCTGCGTCACGACAACCGTTTACAAAGCATTTACGACGCCATCGAGTCCGCGCGCATCGCGGCCAGTGAAGCCGTTTCCGACCTCAACAGCTATCTCGACAAGGTCGAGCTCGACCCCGCCCGTCTCGCCGCAGCGGAAGAACGCCTGGGCGTTATTTTCGACACCGCCCGCAAGTTCAAGATCGATCCGCCCGAGCTCCCCGCCCTGCAGCTATCCTTGCGCCAGCAACTCGAAGCCAGCCAGGCGGCCGCCAATATGCCATTGCTGATCGAACAAAATCGGGCTGCCGCCGCACACTACGACGAACTCGCAGCGCAATTGGCAAAAGCAAGGGCGGCAACCAGCAAACGCCTGGCAAAAAACGTTACCCAGGCTCTCCAGACACTGGCCATGCTAGGCGGACGCTTCCAGATCGAGCTTACCGCCTGCCCGCCGGGTCCTCATGGCACCTCCGCGGTCGAGTTCCTGGTTGCCGGCCACGCGGGCACCACGCCCAAGCCGCTGGCCAAGGTAGCCTCGGGCGGCGAGCTGGCCCGCATTTCGCTCGCGCTATCGGTCATCGCCAGTCAGGCCGCGCGGGTGCCCACCCTCATATTCGACGAAGTCGACACGGGCGTGGGCGGTGCGGTAGCCGAGGTCGTCGGACGGCTGCTGCGCGAGCTCGGGCAGCGTCACCAGGTTCTGTGCGTTACGCACCTGCCGCAGGTGGCGGCGCGCGGAACCCAGCATTACGAGGTCAGTAAATCCACGTCACAAGCCAGCACCCTATCCATGATCAGGATGCTGGACGACAAAGGTCGGGAAAATGAAGTGGCCCGCATGCTGGGGGGCCTGAAGATCACCGACACGACGCGCAAGCACGCGCGCGAAATGCTGGCGGGTTGAAGCTGGACTTATTTTGGCTTGGCGGCAGTACAGTCCGGGCAAATACCGTAAAGCAGCATGGTATGGCTCTCGAGCACGAAACCGTGGTCCTTGGCAACCTTGTGCTGGCGTTTTTCGATTTCCGGTTCGCTAAACTCTTCGACCTTGCCGCAATTGGTGCAAATCAGGTGATCGTGGTGGTCGCCGTCGTTAAGCTCGAACACGGCCTTGCCGCCGTCAAACTGGCTGCGCACCAGGATGCCGGCCTGCTCGAACTGCGTCAACACCCGGTAGACCGTGGCCAGGCCAATATCGACATCTTCAGCGATAAGCGCGCGGTAGACGTCTTCGGCGCTTTGATGGCGGTGATCGGCCCGTCTGAATATGTCGAGGATCTTCAGGCGCGGGAAGGTCGCCTTCAAGCCCATGCTTTTCAGTTCGTTCTGGTTAATCATAGCTAGAATGTCTCTGGTGAAATGGATGGTGTCCGGGCAGGATGAGGCTTGCAAAATACGCCCGGCGCCGACTAACGCTATTATGCGTTTATTCTTGAACCTTTATGATAACGGTTTTATTCGATCTGAATAACAGGGGCGCTTCGTGCTGACGACTGCAAAACCAATATTTTCAACGCTTCGCGCCGGTTTGACGGCAATTGCACTGACCGTAACACTGGGCGCCTGCGGCACCACCAACTGGGGTTTCCCGTATCGGCCTGATGTACAGCAGGGTAACTGGATCACGTCCGAGCAGGTGGCCCAACTGCAGCAAGGCATGACGCGCGAGCAGGTGCGTTTCATCCTGGGCACGCCCACCTTGCAAGACGTATTTCGCAGCAATCGCTGGGATTACCCCTACTACAACAAGCCCGGCTATGGCGAAGAGCAACAGCGCAAGTTCACCGTTTGGTTCGACGGTGACAGCCTGGTGCGCTGGGAAGGCGACGAACAGCCCGACCGGCAACCCTTCCAGAAGGCCGATACCGGCATGACCGGAGAAAGCGGCGCCAACGCTGCTGATGAAGACGCAGGCGACGGCATCCCAGCCGACACTGCCGGCGCAGACGCCGCACAGACCAGCCCGATTCCAGGTGTCACGCCTGCGCAACCCGCCGCCGACGGGACAGCGCCCGACCAGCAAAGCGAAGCCGACGCACAGGTAGAAACAGAACGCAGGCGCGCCATTCTCAACGCCCCCGATACACAGCGGACGCCTTCTGGCGCGCCGTCAGCCGGCAGGAACACCGCCGAACCGCTGCGCTAAGGAGCATGACAATGCGTATTGCCATCGCAGGCGCAGACGGACGCATGGGCCGGATGCTGATCGAAGCTGTACTACAAAGCCCCGACATGACCCTTACTGTCGCCTTGGACAGAGCCGGCTCGCCGGCCTTGGGACAGGACGCAGGCAGCTTTCTGGGCCAGGAAACCGGCGTCGCCATCACGGACGACCTGGGCGCCATTGCCAATGCGGATTGCCTGATCGACTTCACCCGGCCCGAGGGTACGCTGGCCCATTTGCAGGCCTGCGTCGAACACGGCACGCGCTGCGTGATCGGGACCACCGGCTTCACCGAAGAAGGTCGGCGCGCCATTCAGGCAGCCAGCCAGAAGATCGCCGTAGTCTTCGCACCCAACATGAGCGTCGGCGTCAACGCCACCCTCAAGCTGCTTGATATTGCGGCGCGCCTGCTGAACAGCGGTTACGACGTCGAGGTATTCGAAGCGCACCACCGCAACAAGGTCGATGCGCCCTCCGGTACGGCCTTGGCCATGGGCGAAGCCGTAGCGCATGCCTGGGGAAAAAACCTTGACGACATAGCCGACTGGGCCCGGCATGGCGAAACCGGCGCACGCGAAACCGGCCGCATCGGTTTTTCCGTCATGCGCGGCGGCGACATCGTGGGCGACCATACGGTGTTTTTCTGCGGCACAGGCGAACGGATAGAGATCAGTCATCGCTCCAGCAGTCGCACGACCTATGCCCAGGGCAGCTTGCGGGCCGCCCGCTATCTGGCGCGAAAAGAGTTCGGCTTGTTCGACATGCAAGACGTGCTGGCCTGAGGCCAGCGCCCGCCTAGGCGACCAGCACGGGCTCTTGCTCCAGGGCCACGCCAAACCGCAAGGCAATATCGTCCTTGATCGCTTGTGCCAGTTGCATGATATCGGCGGCGCTTGCGCCGCCGTAATTTACCAGCACCAGCGCTTGGCGATCGTGCACGCCCACTGGTCCGACGCGCCTACCCTTCCAGCCAGCTTGATCGATCAACCAGCCCGCTGCAAGCTTGTACTGACCGCCGGCCAGCGGGTAAGCCACGACCTGCGGATGGACCTTGCTGATGGCCTCGAAGTCCGCGCGATCCACCACCGGATTCTTGAAGAAACTTCCTGCATTGCCCAATACGGCCGGGTCCGGCAGCTTCGCGCGCCGCACCTCGCACACCGCATCAAAGATCTGGCGCGGCGTGATGTCCGCAGCAACAGCTTGCAATGCGGGATGACGCTGCAGGTCGGGGTAGCCCAGCACAGGGGTCCACCGCTTGGGCAGCCGGAACCTGACGGCCAGTATCAGCCATCGTCCAGGCTCGGACTGTTTGAACAGACTGTTGCGATACGAGAAATCGCAATCTTCAGGTCTCATTTCGACCTGACGCCCCGCGCGTAGATCCCAGGCGCTCAAACTATGAAAACGCTGGTCCAGCTCTACGCCGTATGCGCCTATATTTTGCACCGGGGCCGCACCGACCGTGCCCGGGATCAAGGCCAGGTTCTCCAAGCCGGCCCAGCCCTGGTCCAGGCAATGCGCAACGAAATCATGCCAGCACTCCCCTGCCTGGGCTTCCACCACCCACTCGGTGGGCGTCTGGTCACACAGGCGTATGCCGCGAGACTCCACTTTGACGACGAGGCTGGTCAGCGTTTCGGGCAGCACCACATTGCTGCCGCCGCCAAGGACAAACACGCTGTCGTGCTGACTGGCCATTTCGGAAAACAGCGGCAACTGCCCGGGCGACCGGTACGTAACCAGGGCCAAGGCGTGCGAGCGCAGGGTCAGTGTGTTGAAGGAAGTAAGATCGTACTTGGCAGTTTGCAGCAAGGCGGCCCTGTCACTAAAAAATTTATGCTAATATTCTGGTCTTCGCTAAATCTTAGTTGATTTTACGCAGGTAGTTTTGAAGGCGCCGGGCAACTTGCAAGGGACAAGAAATTACCCTACAATGCGAGGCTTCTTTGCAGCAGGAAAGCCCCGGCTGCAAAGCTTTACGCGGGAATAGCTCAGTTGGTAGAGCGCAACCTTGCCAAGGTTGAGGTCGCGAGTTCGAGACTCGTTTCCCGCTCCAAGATTAAACAAAAAGCCCAAACTTCGGTTTGGGCTTTTTGTTTAATGCGCCGGCGTTTTTTGCGCAGGCGATAGGGGAGTACACGCAGTGGAATTCACATTCGGCTTGTTGATGGTCTTCGTGGCATGGCAGCTGCTGCGCACACGATACCAGCGCTCTCATATCGCATTGTTGGGCCAGCATCTGGCCAATATGCAGCTTGAGCGCCACATGGAAACGCTGACGCAAGGCTACACCCGCGCCATCCACGAGAAAGACGAAGGGCGCCAGCTTCAGGTGCTGGAAACTTTTGCGCAAACTGAGAGCGCCGTGGCAGCACAGTTGCGCTCATTGGCGGAAGCCATGCAAAAGGAAAGCGAACCGGACACCAGCATGGTCGTGCTTCCCATGTGTCTGCCTTATGCCGAACGCTTTCTTCCCTCTGTTACTCGCGACTTCCGCAAGCTTCTGCATATCCATGCGGCGGGTTTGCGCCACGTTGTAGACAACGAAGGCGGCTGGGATCTGAAAACCCGCGCCTACCACTTGTCTGCCGAGCTGTATCTTTTCCAGCACAGCTGCCACTGGTACTGCAAATCGCGCGGGGTGGCCAATGCGCGCCTGATGCTGCGGCACCAGGTTCAGCATCAGAAGGCCCTGGAGTCGGTGTCAGCGGTGACCCGCACGGCGTATCAGCAATGGCTGGACGGCACTGCTGGGCGTTAAGCCTCTCGGCGCCGAACGGCAATGAAGCCGGTCGGTTAAGCGGGGTATCTGCGAATATCGTATACTAGCGGACTTCATTGAGGCGCAATGGCAGAGTGGTCATGCAGCGGATTGCAAATCCGTGTACCCCGGTTCGATTCCGAGTTGCGCCTCCAACAAACGAGCCATTCTCCAAGGCTCTTCCAACCGCATTGAGCCAAGACTCGCGTTTGCGTGTGAAAAAGTGCTCATCAATCCCAAGTACTTGCGGGCAACTGCGGCCTGAGAGCTCCAACACCCGCCGCTTCACAAAGGATTGATACCAGCGCTCGACCGTCACACTACCGATGCGGTGCGTGTGAGTCAGCTTGCGCTGGCTGACACCGCCCTCGTCGGCTTCAAAGACCTCCAGCCGGTACGTCTCGGTGGCACGTAGCCTGGGAAGAATCCCGGCAAAACGATGCCGGAAATAGCGGTTGCAGTCTACGCAGTGATACTTGGGCACGCGCAGGTGCAGCACCACCAGCTTATTTCCCTGGCGCGTATGCTTGAGCGTAAGCAGGTAAGTGGCCTTGACGCGCACCTGGTTGCCTGCGCAGTGCACGCAGGCCGGCCGCTTACGTGGCCCTGCCCACACATGAGTATCCTTCATTCGTCTTACGGCCTGGACCACCAGTCCAGGGATCCCTAGGATAGAATCGATTGGGGACATCGGCATTGTTTCCTTTAGACGAGTTCTTCGCAAAAACAAGTCTAATGAATGTCGATCGTCCCCCGATCATGATGAAGAGCCGCGCTTCGCGGCAAATACGACAACTACTCCCCTACTGTCATATCTCGGTGCAACGAGCGCGCTGATACCCGTCGACAACTGAACGTGCTCGACTCAAAAGTTCTCAAATAAGAACATTGACCACAGTGTATATTTATGAGAACATTTGATTGATTAATTAATCAGGAGACATAAATGCAACGCCGTTCCTTTATTAAAAACGCAGCGCTCGGAGCTACAGCCTCATTGGGAGCTATTGCTGCTCCGGCCTTGGCCCAGTCCACGCCGACGATCAACTGGCGCCTGGCGTCCAGTTTCCCAAAATCTTTGGACACGATCTTCGGCGGTTCCGAACGCATGTGCAAACGTATTTCGGAGCTAACAGGCGGCAAATTCAACATCCGCGCCTTTCCAGGCGGCGAGATCGTTCCGCCATTTGAGGTTATGGGTGCTGTCCAGAACGGTACCGTTGAAATGGCGCACACCGTGTCCCAGTATTTCTCGGGCGTGGACTCGGCGTTTACCTTTGACTCTGGCCTTCCTTTCGGTCTGAACTCGCGTCAGCAGACTGCCTGGTTCGAAAAAGGTGGCGGCAAGGAATTGCTGCGTGAGTTCTTCAAGGAATACGGCATCATCAATTTTATGGGCGGGAACACCGGCACCCAGATGGGAGGCTTTTTCCGCAAAGAGATCAACACCGTTGCCGATATCAACGGCCTGAAGTTCCGCATTGGTGGGATGGCGGGGCGCATCTTCGAAAAACTGGGTGCGGTACCGCAACAGATTCCAGCCGGTGACGTTTATTCAGCACTTGAGAAAGGCACCATAGATGCGGCCGAGTTCGTGGGCCCCTTTGATGATGAAAAATTGGGTTTCAACAAGGTAGCGCCGTACTACTATGCTCCAGGCTGGTGGGACGCCGGCCCGCAAGAGTCGTTCTACGTCGGCATCAAGGCGTGGGACCAACTACCCAAGGAGTACCAGGCGGCGTTGGAAACAGCTACTTATGAAACACACGTGCAAATTCAAGCCCAGTATGATGCTGCTAATCCAGCAGCGTTGGCACGAATCCTAAAGAACGGTGGCCAACTGCGCTGGTTCTCCAAGGAGATCATGGAAGAATGCTATAAGCTTTCGAACGAGCTGTTCCTTACCGAAGCTGAGAGAAACCCGCGCTTCAAGAAGATCTTGGATCCGTGGCTGCGGTTCCGCGACGACAGCAACCAGTGGTTCTCGGTTGCCGAGGGACCAATGCAGAACTTCCTGGCAAGCGTCAAGTAATATCAGTTGGGTGGGCTTGCAGCGTAGATGAAACACAACTACGCTGCTATCGGCATTGAGCGCCCCGTATTGCACAGCGCGACCATCACTCCGTAACCGATAGCCCTCCCCTTTTCCAATAACGAAAATATGCAAGCTAAGCCGACAGATGGACCCATAGAAACACAGGAACAGCCCAGACTGCGGTCACCAGCCCGTATCTTGAAGATTATCCAGATCCTCGCCAAGCATCAAGATACTGGACAAAATCTTTCCAAGATCAGCGCGATGCTAAGTGCGCCCAAAACGAGCACATTCTCCCTGCTCAGAGCGCTGTGCCAAGAAGGCTACGTGAGGTTGGCGGGTTCCCAATACCATCTCGGCAACTCTGCCTTTTCCTTGGCGGCGCTGATCAACAGTGCGCAGGCAAAGTCGGTCGATCTCACCGAATTACCCGACCTGGCGATGCCTTTCATACGTCAACTGGCCGACGACGTGGGTGAAACGGTGTTCATCTCAAGTCTCACGCCCGATCAGAATGAAGCCATCTATATAGCTCGCGCAGAGAGCAAGCACCCCATACGGTTCATGGCGTCAATCGGAGAAAGGCGGCCGCTGTATTCGTCGTCTGGTGGCCGGGCATTGCTGGCCTTCATGCCCAAAGAACAACGAGAAGCTTATTTGAAGAGCTTCAAGCCGACCACGACCGCAACGGGTACGGTAATCGACCGTCAAGCGCTACGCAGCATGATTGAGACCATTCAAGAAAGTGGCATTGCCACGACGTCAGACGATACCCACGTGGGGGTCTCGGCCTATGCCACCCCGATCCTTGTGAGCCCCGGCGTACCTGTCGCAGCGCTAATCGTAGCCGCTCCGACCGAACGATCCAAACCCAAACAGAGCTCAATTATTCGTTCACTCACCGCCTGCGCCAAAGAGTTATCGTTGGTCATGGGCTATAAGGCTCTGGACTAGCAGCCTTCAGTTTTTAAGGCGACATCTGCTAAAAGAGAGATGGTCTTAAACAACGCAGATGTCCGCCTCTCAAAATTAATCAAGGCTTAGGACGGCGCACGTATTGCGACGACCCGCCATTGAAGGTGGTGCCCCAGAAACCCCTCTGCACATCGCTGGTTTTGAAGAACCAGTCTGCCCAAGGCAAAGTAAAGTTCATATTGTGCGTCATCATTAGCGATGGATCATGATGAGCAAGATGATGGCGCCGCATTGTGCTGATCAGCGGTAGCCGAGTCGTCCAGTGCGTATCCGGAAGATGAGCACATAGATGGAAGGCCTCGAACAATAGATACATGACCACCGATGTGATCACAAACACCAGACCTGCATTAAGTGAAATCACCCACCACGCGACGGCCGCTGGCACTAAAGACAACACCGTGATGACCGGCAGAGCAAAGGCTGGAAAAAAAACAATCTTAAGATCCCGCGCATTCTCGAGTACGCCGTTCTGCTCGGTGAAGAATCGATGGTGGGTTAAGGTGTGGCGCGTGTAAAGCGCTTTGGAGAATGCACTTTTGCCGGGCCGGTGCAACCGCTTGTGCCCCCACCACTCGACTAGATTCCATCCCAGAACAACGAGAGGGATCATTGCGAGCTCGGTCCAGCTAAGTGGGGTCGACAAAAACCAAAGGCACAGGCAAATGGCTAGCATGCCGAATCCCAGTATGATCGCCGCATGGCGAATGCCGCTGTAGCTTTCCGG
The DNA here is from genome assembly GCF_004022565.1 of Pollutimonas thiosulfatoxidans. Classification (NCBI taxonomy): domain Bacteria; kingdom Pseudomonadati; phylum Pseudomonadota; class Betaproteobacteria; order Burkholderiales; family Alcaligenaceae; genus Pollutimonas; species Pollutimonas thiosulfatoxidans. The sequence goes on along the minus strand of NZ_CP022987.1, from coordinate 296,135 downwards.
GATAGTTGTTCGAAACTCAGCGCGAAACGCCCCGTTGTTGCTATGTAGTGAACTCATAACGTTCCCCTAATCTCCTGCCCGCTCGGGCGTCTTGACTTCAACGACGCAAGTGTCGACATCCCTTGTACATGCGAAGTCGTCACGCGCCTCAGATCCCGGGGACAGCTCTCATCGTACGACTTGCCACGATGCAAGGTACGGCGGTTATCCCAAATAACCAGATCGCCGACGCGCCACTTATGTGAATACACGTATTGTGGCTGCGTGGCGTGATCGAGCAGGTCCCGCAATGTCATGCGGCCCTCCGGCAATGGCATGCCGATAAGGTGTGAGGCATGCGATCCTATATATAAGGACTTGCGGCCGTCAGTTGGCAATCGACGCACGACTGGGTGTTGCACAGGCGGCAACGCCGCGCGCTCGTCATCCGAAAAATCACTAAAGCCCAGTTGCTCGCGGGAATACAGTAGTGAATGCTCCGCCTTCATATCTTCAATGCGCTGCTTTTCGGGCTCGGACAGGTCCTGGTACGCCGTACAGGTATCGCTGAACTGTGTGTCTCCGCCTGCCAGGGGGACGCTGCGGGCCAGCAGCATCGAAAGCGCACCCGGCACGGCGCGAAACGAACTGTCAGTATGCCACAGACGATTTCCCAGCAGCAGCATGCGTAGCCTATCGTTTATGGGCCTGGGTCGGTTCTCCGTATCCAAGTTCGATACATCCACGATCTCGGTCTGCGAGATACGCTGCGGGGTATCTTTTCGATACCGCGTTACGGATGGTTCGATTGTTCCGAAATTTTCGGCAAAGGAGATCTGCTGCTCGTTGCTGATCTCCTGGTCGCGCAGTACAACCACGCCGTACTGGTCAATGGCATTTGCAATTTCTTCCAGCGCCGCGTCAGCCAGCCCCTCGCTGATCTTTGCGTTGGTGATTTCGGCCGCGAACGATTCATGTAGGCGATTGATGGTCAATACCATGGGGTTCCTCCTTCCTTATAGTCGTATGGGAATCACCTTGTCGGGATTCAACGTATTGAGCGGGTCGAGCGCCGCCTTGATGGCGCGCATAACATCCAGCTCGATGTCCGATTTGTAAACACCTAAAGCTTCGCGTTTGGTCAACCCGATGCCATGTTCGGCGCTGATGGACCCGCGATACTTTTCAACAATGTCAAAAACCACAGTATTGAAGACTGGCGTCCAGTTTCCAAAGCGCCCATCGTCATCCACGGGCGCAGCCAAGTTGAAATGAACATTACCGTCACCACAATGACCGAAAGCTAAAGGGCGAACGGACGGCAGAACTTCCAGGCAAGCCTGGGAGGCCTCTGGAATAAACTCGGGTATCGACATCACGGGAACGGAAACGTCGAACTTGATTGATGCGCCCTCGAACTTCTGGGCCTCGACCAGAGCTTCGCGAACGCGCCACATAGCGGCACGCTGGCTATCGTTACTGGCGACTGCGGCGTCGATGATAAGGCCGGCCTCAAGGGCATCCTCCAGTAAAGTCTCCAACATGATGTCCAGGTGACCGTCGTTTACCGAGCTGGACAGCTCCATCAACACATACCAATCCGCCTCTCCGGGCAAGGGATCGCGGATGTCGTGGATATTGCGGACCGCTATATCCACACCGAATCGCGGCATGAATTCGAACGCTGTCAATTGATCGCCCGTCTTCATGCGCGACAAACTCAACAAGGAAATTACAGACTGCAGCGTGGGCAATGAAACATAGGCCGTCGTGACCGAAACAGGTTTGGGAAACAGACGTAAGGTCGCCCCAGTGATCACCCCTAACGTTCCCTCCGCACCGATAAACAACTGTTTCAGGTCATAGCCTGTATTGTCCTTGCGCAGCGCGCGCAGGCAATCCAGCACGCGCCCATCAGCCAACACGACCTCCAGCCCCAGGGTGAGCTCTCGCATATTTCCGTAACGCAGCACCTGCATTCCACCCGCATTAGTGGATAAATTTCCGCCGATCTGGCAACTGCCTTCGGCTCCCAGGCTCAGTGGGAAAAGACGATCATGCTGGTCTGCCGCCTGTTGGACCTCAGCCAGTATGCAGCCCGCGTCCACGGTAATTGTGAAATTGCCAGGATCCACGGACCGTATGCTGCGCATGCGCGATAAACATAAAACAATATTGAGACCGTCCGCAGGAGGAACTGCCCCACCACACAGGCCAGTATTTCCACCTTGCGGAATTACTGGCACGTTGGCTCGGGAGCAGATGGTCATGACCTTTGACACTTGCTGCGTAGTCGTGGGTCGCACAACCAGACCAGTGCTCCCGCGATAAAGGCCCCGCTGCTCGCACAGATACGGAGCAATATCCGCATCAGCGGATAGCCATCCGCTGGGACCCACGACACTCTTGATCTCGTTGATAACGCTTTGCAGGGACTGCTCTGCTAAAGTGGCCTGCTCGATACCTGCCTCGGGTACATAACTCATTGCAACTCCTGGACCTACTCGAGGCCTGTGGCTACCCACAGGCCTCGCCTAGGCCGCATCCTTCTTCAAATATGAACACGTCGACTGCGACAAAGGCTGAAAGGCTTCCGCGGCTGGCACTGTGGCCCGGATATGGTAGTAATCCCAGGCCTTCTTCGATTCGGCCGGCGTCTTTACCTGCACCACATACAAATCCTTCAGCAGCCGGCCGTCTTCGCGAATCTTGCCGTTCGTCGCATAAATATCGTTGATCGGCGCCGACTTCATCTGCTCCATGACAGTTTGCGCGTCATCCGTACCGGCGGCCTCGACAGCTTTGAGATAGGTCAAAGCAGAAGAGTAGGTAGCCGCTTGGATAGCCGAAGGCATTTTGTTCATTCGATCAAAGAAACGCTGAGCGAATTTGCGAGTCTCCTCGTTTGAGTCCCAGTAGAAACCTTCTATCGTGTAGAGGTTCTGCGCCATGTCCAGGCCAAGTGCATGGACATCAGTCAACAGGAAGGCCATTGCCATGACGCTTTGCTTATCGGAAAGCGTCAGTCCGAACTCATTGGCGGCCTTGACAGAGTTGATCATGTCGCCGCCGGCGTTTGCCAAGGCAATCATTTGTGCCCCTGAGGACTGTGCCTGCAGCATGTAGGACGAGAAGTCGGTATTGTTGAACGGCGGGTAAACGCTGCCCACAACCTTGCCGCCGGCCGCCTCTATCATTGCCGTGGCGTCTTTCTCCATGGAGCGCCCAAAGGCATAGTCCGCCGTAACGAAATACCAGGATTTCGCGCCTCGCTCAGTCAACAGCCGCGGTGTATTTGCCAACGCCACCGTGTCAATTTGGTAATGCACGTTGTAAGGGCTGCAATCCTCATTGGTCAGACGCGACGAGTATCCGCCCGTCACCATAGTGATCTTCCGCTTTTGGCGACCCACATCCACCACCGCCAAGGAGGTAGGTGAGCTCACCAGATCAGTGATCATGTCGACACCTTCTGTATCCAACCATTTTCGCGCTGTGGCCGACGCGACGTCGGCCTTATTCAGATGGTCTGCGTAGATAACATCGATCTTTTTCCCGGCAACGCTGCCGCCCATGTCTTCGATCGCCAGCTTTACGGCCTCGACAGATCCCTTGCCGGCAAAATCTGAATTCAGACCGCTAAGGTCGGTCAACACGCCAAGCCTGACCACATCGTCAGAAACCGGTATTGCTTGTCCATGTGCAGACCCGAATGCGACTACTGCGGCGGCAGCCGCCATATAACTGCAAATACTGTTCTTGTTCATGCATTGTCTCCTTGCATTGAAACTGCCGGCATCCGCTCTCTTGCGGTTCCCAGCACCTCAGGATTGAGTATCGATGGCGGTTCGCCGGCGTTAGGGCCGTAGCCCAGCGCAGCAATCAAGTTATCCACAGCCAAGTTGGCTAAGGCGCGGCGCGTCTTTGTGGTAGCGCTTCCAATATGGGGCGACATAATCAGGTTTGGCGCTTCGAGCAACGCCGGATGTACCCGGGGCTCATCTTCGAATACGTCCAGGGCAGCAGCGGCTATGCTGCCATCCCCAAGGGCCGCGGCCAAGGCATCATCGTCCACGATGCCTCCCCTGGCTATATTCACCAGCGTAGCCGTCCGTTTCATGAGCCTGAGTTCAGCTGCACCTATCGTATGGTGGGCGGAGGCGCTATACGGCAACACAAGCACCACGTGATCGGCCTGCTCCAGCAGTATTTCCTTGGAAACATATCGTGCGCTGCACGCTTGCTCCAATGCGGGATCAAGGCGAGAGCGGTTATGATAGAGGACTGACATGTCGAAGCCGGCTGCGCGCCGAGCGATTGCCTGACCTATGCGGCCCATTCCAATAATGCCCAAGGTAGAGCCATGAAGGTCCACGCCCAGGAAAAGATCATAAGCAAATCCGCCCCACTCTCCGGAGCGAACGAACCGATCGCTGTCGGCGACGCGACGCGCTGCCGCTAGCATAAGCGCCCAGCCGAAATCAGCTACGCTCTCGTTCGACACCTCAGGAGTATTGCTTGCGATAATCCCCGCACGGGTGAGAGCCGGAAGATCAAAGTTGTTGTACCCGGCGGCGCAATTCGAAACGGCGCGCAGCTTGCCAGCGCCAGCAATAACAATCTCGTCGATCCGCTCACCACCCATCAGTATTGCGCCCACCTTGTCAGCAATGCGGCTTTGCAGCTCGTCACCCGACAAAGGGCTATCATCATGGTTTCGCTCGACCTCAAAGTGCTCTTCAAGGCGGGCAATGATGTCGGGGAAAGTCGCTCTAGCGACAAGAATTTTTTCTTTCAAGATTCAGCTCCAAAATGATCCATTGATCATGCTACGGCTGCAGAACGGTCCGTCCAACAACCCCTCCTTCACGCATCTGAGCGATCGCATCATTGATCTCCGATAAGGGTCTGGGGACTATCGGTATCTCTGGTATCCCCTTCCTTTTCACCAGCGCCATCAGCTCGCGCATCTGGGCAAGCGAGCCGACGTAGGAGCCTTCGAGCGATATCGCACGCAGAACCAAGGTAGGAATCGGTAAAGAGAGCTCGCCCCCATACATGCCTACCATGATCAAGCGGCCACCCTTCCTCAACATGGTCACACCTTGAGCAATGGATGCCGGCGACCCGACAAAGTCTAATACCGCGGCTGCGCCATCACCCAAGCCCGCGGTGGCTGAACCGTCCGCGACGGCTGCCGGATCGAACGCGCCGATGGCGCCCATCTGAAGTGCAACTTTTCTCTTGACGGGATCAGGTTCGATCAAGACCGCAGCGTTCCCGTCCATCAGCTTTAGGAGCGCAAGCGCCATCAGCCCTAAACCGCCGGCGCCTATGATGACGAGAGGCTCCTTAATGAGATCCACGCGGGCTTTCAAAAGAGCGCTATAAGCGGTCAGTCCTGAACATGCCAGCGGCGCGGCGGCCAGCTCAGACACCCCCCCAATGAAAAGAGGTACTTGGGATGCGACACCACAATATGACTGCCGAAACCCCCTGGACGAAACACCCCGGTAAAGCGCGGTGAATGGCAAAGGTGGCCTTGCTCACTCGTGCATAGTTCGCAGGCGTCACACCCCGCCCACGGATAGACCAGCATGCGATCCCCAATACTTAGGCCCGAAACATCCGGACCCATCGCCATGATCTCGCCAACGGTCTCGTGGCCCAGCGTATGGGGCAGGTTAATTCCACGCTCGATCAGAGAAATCCGGTTACCGCCGCCAAGGTTGAAGTAGCCATCAGACAAATGCAGGTCTGTATGGCATAGGCCGGCTGCGAGCACGCGCAGCAACACCTCGTTTCCGCGGGGGACGGCTGCAGCGTGACGCCTGCGCTCTAGCTGATTTCCGCAGGCCACAAGCTCATAGCGATAAGCATCGACTTCGGAGCCTTTGGGCTTACGCATGCTGCACGCTTTTTTTGAACGATCCAACCTTTGTCTCCTGCTAGCGGCAACTCGATGCCACTATTTCCATGCACGGGTGATCCTGTTATACGAAGAAATCTTAGCACGAAAAGACCTATAAATGAACACTAATTTATATGTCCTTATATAGGAACACTCCGGATGAAAAAATGCGCCGATGGAGCAATCGCTCTAAAATCTCGATTACATTCCGAGGGCGCGCAAAGTCAGCGTTTCACCGACAACGTTTGTGTATTGGTATAGGAGAGCAAGCCCTCAAGGCTGTTTTCCGACCCTAAACCGGATTGCTTGTGACCGGCCAAGGGCGCATGGGGTGTCAGCTTGTGAATTTCGTTGATCCAGATCATGCCGCACTGCAGCCGATCGGCCACAGATCTTGCCACTGCCGCATCACTACCCCACACCGAACCGCCCAGCCCGTACTCTCCCGCGTTCGCACGCTGCACCACCTCATCCAGCGTACGATACTTAAGGAAAGGCACAATGGGACCAAATGGTTCCTCGTTAACGATACGTGTATCGTCAGGCGGATTATCTACAATAGTGGGATTAAGGAAGTAACCGGGCCCCGCTGGAGAGTCACCACCCAGCAAAAACCTCATTCCTTGCGCCTTGCAATCGGCCAGCAGTTCCATTATGCGCTCATACTGCAAGCGGTTCTGCACCGGCCCCAGCTGCACGCTTTCGTCAGTGCCGTCACCCACTTTCACCGACTTGCCATATTCAACAATGGCGCTCGCAAGCCGGTCGTATATGCTTTCATGGATATAGAGCCGCTTTGTCGCCAAGCAATATTGTGAGCTGTTGGCAAAACAGGCCCAAAATAACTGCGGTGCGACTTCATCAATGTCTGCATCGGGCAAAACAATAGCGGGGTCATTGCCGCCTAGTTCCAGCGTGATACGCTTGAGTCTCCGCGATGCGCTTTCCATGACCCGCCGTCCTGTGGCAGTAGAACCGGTAAACGCGATCTTATCGATCCCCTCATGCTCGGACATCCACGGACCAACAGCATCGCCCCCTGATACAACGTTTAAAACGCCGGGCGGCAGCAAATCACACAGCAACTCGCCCAGCTTGAGCGCCGTTAGTGGCGTAAACGGCGATGGCTTTAAGACCATGGTATTGCCGGCAAGCAAGCCGGGTGCTACTTTCCAAAGCGCAAGCGTCATCGGGAAATTCCAGGGCACGATGGCGCCAACGACGCCTAGCGGCACGTGTCGGATAAGAACTGTCCGCTCCGGATCGCTGTCCAGAACGGTCTCGGGCAAGGAGAACCCCGCGATCTCTTTGCACCAATGGGCAGCGCGCCCTACTTCCATGCGCGCCGACTCCAACGGCTTGCCCTGCTCCTTCGTCAGCAGGCGGGCAAACTGCTCTTGGTGCTCGAGCAGCATGTCGCCGATTCGATACACCAACGCCTGTCTTTGCTCGTAGGGCGTGCTCGACCACCCCGGAAATGCGGCGCGCGCAGCTGACACAGCTGCATCCAACTGTTCTTTACTGGCGTCGGGAGCTTGCGCAAACTGCTCCTCGGTCGCAGGGTTGATGATCCCAAGCCAGGTCACGCTCTTCACCGCCCGGCCTGCAATCGTATGGGTGTAATCGGTGCCAAAATCAATCATAGTTCTTACCCCGTAAATTCTGTGTACTAACGCCCCAACTCGAATGCCGTCTTGCCGCCGATTCCGAAGTTGTCTTTACTCAACTCGCGAATAATGATTCTTACATTGGTCTCTGGCACGTCTAGGGTCTGGGCTACCGCCTGCGTTACCGCCGAGATCATCTCGCGCTTCTGCTGGCTCGTCCTTCCTTCGAACATGTTCACTTCAATAATGGGCATACCCTCTCTCCAGTACTAATCGACAAATCCATCAGAAAAGCTCGCCACGCTCGCGCAGAGCCGTAGCACACGCAATATGGGCAGGTCGGAAACGCCGTCATTGCTCGTACTCGGGCCGCGCGGGTGTAAAGACATCAAGATTGATTGCGGGCTGATCACCCACTACTTCAACGTAGTGCACTATGCCGGGCGGTATGACTGCTAGGCCTCCCGCTTTGACCCGGTGCACCTCATCGCCAATATGAAAATCCACCTCGCCTTCGAGGATATATACGACCTGTTCGTTGGGGTGAGAATGCGGCGAGATTTCATGACCAGGATATAGCTTATGCAAGGCAAGAGTAACCGCCTCGCTGCCGAATGCCTTGCGCTCTATCCCGTTTCGAACGAGCTTCCAGTCCTGATCATTCCAATTGATTTGCTTAATGTCCATGTTTGCTTGAACCCTTTATTAATTAGGTGATTGCGGGCGGCGATATCAGCCTGGCCCGTATGGATTACTAGGGGCTTCTATCTTTAGCTCGATCTTCTCGGTCATATCGACAGCGCCCTTGATGTTCACTATTCCCGGGAACATGATGACCAACGTCACCATGACTATTTGTATAAACAGGAAGGGAATGGCGCCAAGGTAGATGGAAGAACTCTTCACTTCCTTTGGTGCAACCGAGCGCAGATAGATCAGCGAGAAACCGAAGGGTGGATGCATGAACGATGTCTGGATGTTGATGCTAAGCAGCACCCCTAGCCAGATGAGGTCTATGCCCAGCTTGTCGGCAACTGGAGCAATCAGAGGAATCAAGATAAAAGCCAGTTCAAAGAAATCCAGGAAGAACGCCAGCACAAAGAACAGAATGTTTACACCAATCAGGAAACCCATGTTCCCGCCCGGTAGCGACGTCAAAAGGTGCTCCACCCAAAGATCACCATTGACAGCGCGGAAGGTTAAAGAGAAAAGACTAGCCCCTACAAGAATGAACAGAACAAATGAGGTCAGGCGGGTTGTGGAAGTCAAGGCATGCCGAAGTGACTTCCAACTAAGGCGGCGATTCGCCACGGCCAATATCAAGGCGCCTACGGCTCCCATACCTCCGCCTTCGGTGGGTGTCGCGATGCCCACGAAGATACTTCCCAGCACCAGAAAAATAAGCGTCAATGGCGGAACCATTACAAAGACGACTTTTTCGGCTATGCGTGAGAGCAAGCCAATGCTGAACAGGCGGTTGATGCAAGCGATGCCGAAAGCCAGCGCAATGCCGACAGACGCGCTATAAATCGCAACCTCATCGGCAGGCACCGACGGATCCGTGAAATATAATTTGGCGAAGCTATAGGAGGCGGCAACCGCCAATGCCAACAAGGCAGCCAATGATCCGACACCGCTACTGCCGTTCGGCTGGCGCAGGAGTCTCGCTTCTGGCGGTAAGGCGGGTACAGTATGGGGCTTGAAAATCGAAAGCAATAACACATACACGGCGTACATCAACGTAAGCAGCAAGCCAGGGATCAAAGCGCCACGATACATGTCGCCAACTGACCGGCCCAGTTGATCTGCCAAGACGATGAGTACCAAAGAGGGCGGCAAAAGCTGCGCCAAAGTTCCCGATGCTGCGATGACTCCGGCCGCCAGCTTCTGGTCGTAGCCGTAGCGCATCATTACCGGCAACGAAATAAGCCCCATGGAAATGACAGAAGCAGCCACGACACCCGTAGTCGAGGCAAGCAGCGCGCCAACAAAGATTACTGCATACGCCACGCCACCACGCACGCTGCCAAACAATTGGCCTATGGTATCGAGCAGGTCCTCTGCCATACCGGATCGCTCGAGAATAAGCCCCATAAACGTGAAAAATGGTACCGCAAGCAAGGTCTCATTGGACATGATGCCGTACAGCCTGTTAGGCAACGCTTGCAACAAGGTCGGTTCCAGAAGCCCCAGCTCGAAGCCTATAAACGCAAACAGCAAACCATTGGCTGCAAGCGAAAATGCAATAGGAAACCCCGATAGCAGCAAGAGCACCAACGTCATAAACATAATCGGCGCAATGTTGGCGATAAGGAAACTGCTCATTTAGCATCTCCTGGGCGGTTCGCCAGTGCTGCTTCGAGCTCGGCTTTGCTGACCTCTAGCTCATTACGACTTTGCTTGTCGAATTCGCTGGCATCAACCATGTGAAACAGGAAGCCTATGCGCTTGATGATCTCCGATACGCCCTGCGCAAAGAGCATGAGAAAGCTGATCGGAATCAACGCTTTGACCGGCCATACCAGCAAGCCTCCCGCATTCATCGAGATTTCGCCGCTGACGAAGGACTCGCGAACATATGGAATAGAGTATGTGATGATGATGAAGCACATAGGTAGTAGGAAGACAGTGAAACCAACAATATCTATCCCCACCTGGACCCGCTTAGGCAATCTACCGGCCAACAGGTCAATACGAACATGCTCGTTACGACGCAAGGTGTGCGACGCCGCCAAAAGAAAAATGGCAGCAAACAAATACCATTGAATTTCCAACCAAGCGTTCGAACCTATATGCAAGGAATACCGTACCAAGGCGTTTGCCGTGCATATGAGTACCGCAGCTAGAAGCGCCCAACTGACGCCTATGCCTATCCGGTCATTGAAAGCGTCGATCAATTTGGAGAAAGCTAGCAAGAGCCGCATGATAAGTACCGAATGTTGTGAAGGGCTGTATGTCGCGCCCTTAATTTTCAAGCGTAGGAGGAAGGCCGGCGCTCGTGTAAGGGTATATCCTCAGGGACGTGGTGAAACGGCTGTTTGTCAATGCCAAAGATGGCCACCGAGGGCCTGCCGAAGACAGCGGGATCATCCAAAGTGCCGACCTTGAGCAGAACTGCATTCGCAACCCTAGGCGACGTGGTCAGCAAGTGTGTACCGCAATCAGAACAGAAGTGCCTGGTGACTGGGGCGGGCAGATCGGTCCGACTGAAAAGCCGAGGATTGCCGAGAGTGTAGGAAAAGCCGTTCTCTGGCATTCCCATGACAATATTGGGACCTCCACCGGATATGTACTGACACTCCCTACAGTGGCACTGCAGCTTGAAGAGCGCCTCGCCCTCCGCCCTGTAGCGCACAGATCCGCAGTAGCAACCACCTTCTATGATCATGTCTCGCTCCTGTCTCTTGTTGCAAGGGCCAGTGCACGACCGGCCAAAGTTTCCCGAGAAGTTTAGCATTTATTTATATATGGGTATTATTTATTTATTGTTCCTATACAAGAATGCCCTACGATCGTGGACACTGATAGTGTCCTGCCTTATCACCCCCCGCTATATCCCTGTCCCCAGAAGTTCGTTGGGTTAGGCACGGCCGCCTCCTACAATTTCCAGCTTACATCTGGAGGTGGCGATGTCCGTGGCGATGGTCGACCTTTTCTTTGCGTCATTCGGCGAAACCCTGTTGATGGTTGGTGCCTCCAGCGTGCTTGCCGCCTTGCTGGGCCTGCCTCTTGGGCTGGTGCTGCATCTGACCGGACCGCGCGGCAACCCCGGGCGCCCTCGCCTGCATCGCGCACTTCAATTCACAGTAAGCGCCGTGCTATCGACCCCCTCTGTCGTCCTGCTCGCGGGCCTCATCGCATTGGCTCATGTGATGCTGGAGGTGCCTGCCAACCTGATCGCCAGCGTCGTGCCCTTGGCCCTGATCGTGATGCCGGGCATCGCGCGCAGCGCTGATGCCGCCTTTGGGCAGGTCGACAACAAGGTCGTGGATGCCGCAAAGGCGGCGGGAGCATCGACGTCGCAAATGGTTTATAAAGTCTTTTTTCCCAGCGCGGCAGGCGGCATTGCCGCAGGCCTTGGGATGGCAGTCGCCAGCCTGGTGGGTTATTCCACGCTGGCCGGCGCCATCAGTGGTCAAGGCTTGGGCGATTTGGGCTTGCGTTATGGCTTCCAGGAGTTCATGCCGGGACTGATGCTGCTGGTGGTACTGTCCTTGCTGGTGCTGGCTGAAGCCGCGCAGTTTCTTGGGCATGCGCTGGCTCATAGGCTGAACGCGCGCTAAACAGAACACGGGACAACAATGGATCAGAATGTGATCGCCGCCATGGCGAAATGGCCCGACGTGCCCGACGTGTTCGGATGGCTGTCCCTGACTGAACGCGGAGAATGGCGCTTGCATCCCACCGGCGACGCCCTTGCGCCTGTGGCTGACAATGCCGCGCCCGCGCGCGGCGAGTCCATCAGCAGCCCAGCCATACTTGATTTCATCGGCCGTAACTACGCTTGCGACCATCAGGGCCAATGGTATTTCCAGAATGGCCCGCAACGGGTCTATGTGCGGCTGGATGCTGCGCCTTTCATCGTGCACACCGGGCAATCGGAGGGCGCAGATATGCTGTTGCGCACCCATAACGGACTGCCGGTAAGCAAGATCGACGGCTGGTGGTTGACGGACGAAGGCAGGCTGTTTGCCGCAACCGAGCATGGCCCGGGCCTGGTGGCCGGCCGGGACCTGGCCACGGTGCTCCAAGGCATGCACAGCATTGAAGGTGAGTCCTTACTGGACTTGCTCGAGCGGGAAGCCGAGGCTTGTGGCATGCCAGTCACTTTCGCGGCTGCTTATGCCGGCACCTTGCCGATCAATTGCTGCCCCTCGGCTGCCGTCGAACAAGCCATGGGCTTTGTCCGGCATCCCGCATTGAGTAGAATCGCTTAATGACCACGCCCGCACCCAGCTTTTACTTTCCCGCTCCTCGCGCTCAACGGTACTGCAGCCAGTGCGGAAAACCCATTACACAGCGCATCCCGCCGGACGATAATCGGCTGCGCGCAGTGTGTGAGCATTGCGGCGCCGTGCATTACCAGAACCCGCGCAATGTGGTGGGCGTGCTACCCGTATGGCAAGACAAGATCTTGCTGTGCCGTCGGGCCATCGAGCCGCGCTACGACAAATGGACACTTCCGGCGGGCTTTATGGAGCTGGGCGAGACAACGGCCCAGGGCGCCATGCGCGAAACCCAGGAGGAAGCCGGCGCACAAATCGAGCTTGGCCCCCTCTATACCATCATTGATGTGCCGCACGCCGAACAGGTGCATTTCTTTTATTTGGCCAAGGTGCTCAGCGAGAAGCTGTATCCTGGCCCCGAAAGCATAGAGGCGGGCTTCTTCAGCGTAGAGGACATCCCCTGGCAAGAGCTGGCTTTCCGCACGGTAAGCACCACGCTGGAACACTATATCGCCGACCGCGCCACCGGCGTGTTTCCCATGCATCATTACGATATCCCGTATCCGCCGCCGCGCTAGGCAGGAGCAACCGTGAGTGGTTTGATCTGGCTTGACGACACGGACCCGTTTCCGGATCCCGCTGCGGCGCTGCCGGAGGGTTTGGTGGCTGCGGGCGGTCGCCTGTCCATAGAAAGGCTGACCGAAGCCTATGCGCGCGGTATCTTCCCATGGTTCAACGACGGCGATCCGATATTGTGGTGGAGCCCCGATCCGCGCATGGTGCTGGCCTGTGCAGACTTGAAGATTTCGCATTCGCTGGCCAAGAAACGTCGACAAGTAGCGCGAACCGAACAATACGCCGATGCCCGGGTAAAAGTCACGACGGACATCGCATTTGCTTCTGTCATTGCGGGTTGCGCAGGCAGACGCCAAACGCAAGACGGCACATGGATTTCTCCGGCCATACAGGCCGCCTATACGGCCTGGCACCGCGCCGGTGTCGCGCACAGCATAGAAACCTGGGTTGATGGCGAACTGGCCGGCGGGCTGTATGGCGTATGCATGGGTCGCTTCTTCTTCGGAGAATCCATGTTCGCGCGGGTGTCGGACGCCAGCAAGCTGGCATTGACCTACCTGGTGGACTTTCTGTCTATTCGTGGCATTACACATATAGATTGTCAGCAGCAAACCGCGCACTTGGCCAGCATGGGAGCACGACCCGTGGGCCGCAGCGATTTCCTGGCTCTGTTGAAGCGCACGGTGCATGGCGAAAGTCCACCCTGGCAGCCGGGCCAGATACTTGCAGGCGGTCGGCTTGCACCCCTGGCATGAATAACGCCATAATGAAATCGCATAGCAACATCGAGCCTGAGTCATGAGCCACCCCACCGAACCCGGCTTTAAAACACTGCAGTTTTATTCCACTGCAATCTACCCGTGCAGCTACCTGCCGGGCCACGATGCGCGTTCTCAGGTGGCGGCGCCCACGCACCTGATCGATGCCGACACTTATTCGCAGCTGGTGGAACAAGGCTTTCGGCGTAGTGGCTTATTTACTTACCGCCCTCATTGCGATGCCTGCCGGGCCTGCCTGCCCATACGCGTCGATGCGCGCCGATTCCAGAAGAATCGCACGCAGCGCAAGGTGTGGCGTCATCACGAAGACCTGGTCACGCACATCATGCCCTTGCATTGGGACGCCGAGCATTTCGAACTTTACGATCGTTATCAGCATGGACGCCACCCGGGCGCCGGCATGGATGAGGACAGCCAGGCGCAATACACGCAATTCCTGCTGACCAGTCGGGTGGATTCACGCCTGGTGGAGTTTCGCCTGCCATCGGGTGAACTCCAGATGGTGTGCATGATAGACATTCTGCAAACCGGCTTTTCATCGGTCTACACCTTCTTCGAGCCGGACGCAGCCGGCAGCCTGGGCACCTACGGTGTACTGTGGCAATTGGAGCAATGCCGCAAGGTGGGACTTCCCTGGGTATATCTGGGATACTGGATACAGCAAAGCCGTAAAATGTCTTATAAATCTCGCTACAAACCCTTCCAGCTCCTGCAGGACGGCGTCTGGGCCGAACCTGATCCTTCATAAAACATGACTCTCCTGTTCCAAGCTTATCCGCTGGCCCGTTCAGCGCTGTTCACCATGGACGCCGAAGCGGCCCACGAGTTGACCCTCAAGTCGCTGCAAAAGGCCTACGACTGCGGGCTTACACGCAGGTTGATGGGTGCCCGTCCGCAAGCACCGCTTACCCTCATGGGCATGTCGCTGCGCAACCCCGTGGGCCTTGCAGCCGGACTGGACAAGAACGGGGCCCACATCGACGCCCTGGGCAACCTGGGCTTCGGCTTTGTGGAAGTCGGCACCGTAACGCCCCGCCCCCAAGCTGGCAACCCGAAGCCGCGCATGTTCCGCCTTCCGCGTGCCGAGGCCTTGATAAACCGCCTGGGGTTCAACAACCAGGGCCTGCAATCGTTCATTAACAATGTGCGCGCCAGCACGTGGCGACAGGATGGCGGGATACTGGGATTGAACATCGGCAAGAACGCCGACACTCCCATCGAACGCGCCGTCGACGACTACCTTATCGGACTTGAAGGCGTGTATGCCCATGCCGATTATGTGACGGTCAATATTTCTTCCCCCAATACCCAGAACCTGCGCGCCTTGCAAGGGCAAGACGAACTGGCCGCCCTGCTGCTGCCCTTGCAGGAGAAGCGCAAGGCACTGGCCGACCAGCACGGACGGCATGTGCCTATGGTCGTCAAGATCGCACCCGATCTGGAATTGGAACAAATCGATGCCATTGCCGAGTTACTGCCACGCTATGGCGTAGACGGCGTCATCGCGAGCAACACCACACTCTCGCGCGAATCAGTGCAAGGACTGCCTCATGCAAAGGAGGCTGGAGGCTTGTCCGGCCCACCCGTGCACGAATTGTCGCTGCGCGTTATTCAACGGCTACGCGGCCAACTGGGCGCGGGCTACGCCATCATCGGCGTTGGCGGAATCGCCTCGGCCCGCCAGGCGCGCGAAAAAATCGCTGCGGGGGCCAACGCCATCCAGTTGTACACGGGTCTGATCTATCGCGGCCCGGCCCTGATTGCCGATTGCGTGCGCGCCATACCGACGCGCTGAAAAAGAAACGCCCCGCAGAGAATTTTCTCTTTGCGGGGCGCTGAACTGCTGCAAGGCTTATGACCTTGCGGCTAGCGGTACAACTAATTTAGCTGGCGTTGCGACGTGCGCGAGGAGCCGATTTATTGGCAGCCTCGGCGGCGTCGTTCGCTGCCTTGAACGTGGCCGAGGTGGCCGCGTTGATGTTGGATTCAGCAGCGTCGGCGGCCTGGCGGGCAGCTTTGGCAACCGATTCGTAAGCACTGTTGGCCGTGGCAAGCGAAGACTTGAGCAAAGCAACAGCGCCTTCAGAGCCGGTAGGCGCGTTTTTCGCGATCTGGTCCAGCGCTTCAGTGACTTGTTGCTGGCCTTCAGCGATTTGCGCTTCGGTCAGCTTGGAAAGATCGCCTTGCACACCGGCAACGATGTCATAGACATGCTTGCTGTAGGCCAGCGTTTTCTCGGCATTGGGGCGAACCAGGGCCGTGGTGAATGCCAGGGCTTCCTGGGGATCTTTCACTTCAATGGCTTGCTGCGACGTCTGGGCAACTTCGTCCATCGTCGCTTTGATGACTTTCAGGTTCAGGTCGACCAGTTTTTCGAAACCGCCGAAAAAGGCGCCTTGGATGGCCAGCAGGTTGTCCAGCGAAGTCTTTTGGCTCGCCAGAATGTTTTGAGGGATTGCGCTCATGATGTGTCCTTTATAAGTGGACCGGTGTGGTCCGCGATACCTGGGATCAATCCAGGCGTAAAAATAAAGAAGGCTAAACAAATCACCATCACACCGCGTGAAAACCTTCTATGCTGCATCGCACAATTGCAATTCTACGCTGTTTATCAACGCAGTCAAGCATTATTTGTTGCGACGCAACAAATAGCTATTGCATCGCCTCGTAGCCCAGGGCTTCGGAGATTTGCGCTGCAGTACGAAGCAGAATGGGTATCCATTCGTCGCGCAGGCGTTCGGCGGGCGCCGATATGGAAAGCCCTGCCTGCAGCTTGCCGGTATCGTCGTAGACGCCGGCCGCGATGCAACGCACACCCAGTTCCAGTTCTTCGTTGTCGCGGGAATACCCGTGGCGGCGCACCAGAGCGAGATCGCGTTCAAGCTGGTCCGCCTGGGTGATGCTGTTGCGGGTCGTGCCAGCCAGACCGGTACGCATGGCGTACGCCCTGACCTGGCGTGGGTCGATTACCGATAAAAACAGTTTGCCGGTGGACGTCAGGTGTAGCGGCGCGCGACCACCTATGGCGCGTACCACCTGCATGCCGGAGCGTTCGCTCCACGCACGTTCGATATAGACGATTTCGTCGCCCTGCTGCAAGGACAAGTTGACGGTCTGACCCGTGATCTTGTGCAACTCGCGCATGGGTTCAAGCGCCACTTGGCGTACATTAAGCCGGCCCTTGACCAGCGAACCCAGCTCCAGCAGGCGCATGCCCAACTGGTATAAGCCGCTATCGACCCGCTCCACATATCGCCCCACCACCAGATCGTTCAAGATGCGGTGCGCGGTGGATGTGTGCAAGCCGGTGGCGGCGGCCAGGTCTTTAAGAGGTACGGGGTCGGAACGCTTTGCCAGCACGTCCAGTAATAGCATGGCTCGCTCCAGTACCTGGATGGTAATGGGCGATGGGCTGACGGGGTAAGCCCATTGGGTGTGGCGGTTACAAGAGCGGATCGGGACATAGTCTTCGTTTTGACGCAACGCAACAATTCCATAATATGAAATAAGTGCCTCTGCTGGCAAGACTTATTTTTCGGGGGGAGTCAGCTCTCCTCCGAGGCGCAGCGCTTCGGCGCGCAGATAGGCCAGGGCCTCGGCGGCCGCCGCGGGCTCGCCCTTGACGCCCAGATCGATATGCGGATGGCCGGTCTCGCCCATGCTGGGCAAGCTGAAAGCTTTGATGCCGGGCCAACGTTGCTCCAGTTCTTCCAGTGCCGGGGTAATCCGGGATTCGGGAAGCCGAAACACCAGGAAGGAGTGCTCTACATGCACGACCTGGTGCTGGAAATGCCGGTAGCGGGTGTCCAGCGTCCACGCCATCATGGGCCAGGCGATCACAGGAAAGCCCGGCATGAAAGTGTGTTCGCGGATAAAGAAGCCAGGGATCTTGTTGTAGGGATTCGGGACGATCTCGGACCCAACCGGAAAGACGCCCATCTGCAGGCGCTGCTGATTCTCGGGTATGGACATATCGGCACTGCCCTGCCCGCGTTGCGCGCTATCGGCGCAGCGCTCGGCAATAAGGCGCTCTGCTTCGGGATGCAGCGCGAGTTCGACCCCCAGCGCCTGCGCCGCCGCCTGGCGGGTTTGATCGTCCGGGGTGGCGCCTATGCCGCCGCAACAAAAGACGATGTCGGGTGTGGCGAAGCTGCGCGCCAAGGCCTCGGCCAGTGTGTCGCGATCATCGGGCAGGAACTCTGCGCCGCCCAGATGCATGCCGCGTTGCGACAGCAAGTCCACAAAATGGGCAAAGTGCTTGTCTTGCCGGCGTCCGGAAAGAATCTCGTCGCCGATTATCATCAAGCGTATCTTTGGTATGGCCTTGCCTGTCATGCCTTGTTCCTGTGTTAAGCCTCGATAACCGTCTGCCCGCGCAATTGACGCAGCGCCTCGAGACTGAAGTGAGCATATACCAGTGCGGAGAACACCGGCAAGACCAGCCACGCGGGCGGAAACAGATTGAGCAGGGCCAGCACCACACCGATCAGCCACAGTTGGCGGTTATGGCGTCGCCACAGCAGTCGCCGCTCTTGCGGACTGGCGTGTTCGACGATGGCATCCACGCGCAGCATGCGGGTAAAGGCAAAGGCCCACCAGAAAATCGGGAGCAGTAGCGCAAAGGGAGGGATAAGCCACAAAGGCATGGTGACGACCCAGCCAATCGCAAACAGTACGCCGACCACAATGGCGTTCCAGGCGCCCACAGTCGTCGAAAACTTACCCTGGCGGCGGATACCGGCATATTCGCGCTGCTCGAGATGCCGCAAGGCAATAGGCATCACGAATATGGCGGCAATAACCAGCCCCAGGATGCCCGACAAGGGCAGCAGTATGACAACCGCCAGCATGGGAATCAAATACAGCTTGATGGAGAACAAGCCGATCGCCACCAGCCACTGATCGACCTGGTTGACGAACTCCCAGTCGGCGGCCTGCATGTTCAACCACGCAGTAAGCGGCGTCCAGAAGGCCCAAAGCAATACGATGGCACCTAGCAACGCAATAATAAAAGGCAGGAAAAGAGCCGCCAGCATCTTGGGGTGGCACTGCGAGGCCAGGGCTCGCTTGAATGCCACCGCAACGGCGGCCAGTCCGGTGACGCCCAGTGCACGCGGGCGGACTGCGAGGTTGGATTCGCTCATCGAGAAAACCTTAAGTTCAAGACACGACTATCATAGTCAAACCTGAACACATACGCTTTGTATTTTATGCCCGTATTCGACCCGCAAAACGACATGGGGGCCTTGCAGGCCCGCCTGGAAAAATCGTCGGAACTAACCATAGTATGCTATTGCGCCGCCTGGTGTGACACCTGCACCCAGTATCGGCCCGGCTACGAAGCGCTGGCTGCACAGTATGAGCAGCACACCTTTGTTTGGGTTGATATCGAAGAGCATCCCGAGTTGCTCGAGGATGAGGACGTAGAAAACTTTCCGACCGTACTGATCCAGGCGCCGCGAGGCAATCTTTTCTACGGCGTGCTGCAACCCCATGCGGTACATCTGGATCGCCTGATCAGCCGCTGCGATGCTGACGCCGCCGTGACAACGGCCGGGCCCTCAGCATTGCTGCAGTTATTGCGGCAAGGCGCCTAGCGCCCGCCACCCAGTAATACGCCGATGGACTTCTTGCCTGATTCGGCCGCGGGCTTGCTGCGCTCGGGCGTCGCCGGGCTGCTGACCGTGTTTGAGGGCACGTAAGGCTTATCGAAGAAATCGTCGACGGCGCGTGTCGGTGCACTGCCGGGCGTATAAGCGCGCCGCTCGCCGCGGACCGGCGCTGCGGGCCGACGCGACACTGCGGGCAGTGCCAGGTGTCCACGGGGTATCTTGCTCTTGATGAGCTTTTCGATGTCCTGCAGATAACGCTCTTCTTCGGGTGCGTAAAAGGCAATCGCCTCGCCCGACTTCCCTGCTCGCCCGGTACGGCCTATGCGATGGACATAATCTTCGGCACTGTGAGGCAGGTCGTAATTGATGACGCAAGGCACGCCGGCAACGTCCAGCCCCCGAGCGGCCACGTCAGTGGCGACCAGCACTTCCAGTTCGCCCGCCTTGAAGGCGTCCAGCGCTTTCATGCGATCCAGTTGGCTCTTGTCGCCATGGATGGACTCGGCCTTGACACCGTCACGCACCAGCTCGCGAGCGAGCCGGCTGGTACCGATCTTGGTATTTGAAAATACGATGACTTGATTGAAGCCTCGCGACTTGACCAAATGCACCACAGCGGCACGCTTCTCGCTGCCCGCCAATGGGTAGGCAATCTGGGTGACGTTCTCTGCAGTCGCGTTGCGCGCGGCAACTTCGACTTCAGCCGGATTGGTCAGGTAGCTGCGGCCCAACTTGCGGATTTCATTGCTGAAGGTCGCTGAAAACAACAGACCCTGGCGTTTGGCCGGCAGCAGGCGCACGATACGATCGAGGTCGGGAAGGAAGCCCATGTCCAGCATGCGATCGGCTTCGTCCAGCACCAATATGCCGACCTGACCCAGGTTGACGTTCTTTTGCTCGACATGATCGAGCAGTCGTCCCGGCGTGGCGATCAGGACCTCGCAACCACGACGCAAAGCCTCGCGTTGCGGGCCGATATCGACCCCACCGAATACCACGGTCGACCGTAATGGAGTCGACTTGCTATAGGTGATGACACTGTCTGACACCTGATCGGCCAGCTCACGCGTGGGCGTGAGGATCAGTGCGCGCACCGGGTGGCGGGCAGGAGACGCGCTGGTATTGGCATACTGCATCAGGCGATGCAGTATGGGCAGCGTAAACGCCGCCGTCTTGCCCGTACCCGTTTGCGCCGCGCCCATCACATCGCGCCCGTCCATAACCAAAGGCATGGCTTCGGCCTGGATGGGGGTAGGAGTGGTGTATCCGGTTTCGGCGACCGCTTGAAGGATGCTGGGATGCAGGCCGAAATCAGTAAAAGTCGCGGCGGGGGTATCGGGAGTTTGTATAGTGTCTGTCATTGAAGGTGGGTGGCGCCGGGCGCGGGAAGATCCCGTGAGTGGCATTTATAACCGGCTTATTTTACAGCACGCAGTCCATGCAGCCGCCATTGGTGGCGCCACACGACCCGCCACGGCCCGTATCATGGCGCTAAGTGTCGTTAAAAGCCGACGCTTTGTGCCAGGGCGCGCAGCACCCAGTATCCCACCATGCCACCGACGATCACCATCACCGTGCTGCGTGTGCGCCAGAATACCAGTATGGCGACCAAGACGGCGCCCACACGCAAATCCAGCAAACCGCCGATGCCTGACTGCCATGGCAGCAGCTCGGGAACGATGATCGCCGCCAGAGCGGCGGTAGGCGCGTAGCGCAATGCGCGTAGCAAAGAGTCGCTGAGCGGCAGATAGTCCCCAAAGAGGAAATAGCCGGCGCGGGTCAGAAAGCTGGACACTACCAGGACCGCGATAACCCCCAGAATATAGAGTTCGTGCTCTGTCATGCCCTCCCGCCCCTTCGCTTCGCTAACGCGCGTTCGGCCAGCACGCCGGCCGCCACACCGCCGATGACGGCCGCAATCAAGCCCAGGCGCAAGGGCAAGGGCTGTCCTATCCAGGCAATGCTCGAGGCGACCAGCAGACACAGGACCATGGGCCGCGTCTTCACAATCGGGATAAGTACCGCCAGCAGAGCCAGGATGGCGGCAAAGTTCAGCGACCAGCTCTCGGGAACGAAAGACCCCAGGTAGATGCCCAGTAAAGAGGAACTGTTCCAGACGATCCAGCCGGGCACGATGATGCCCAGGTAGTACCAAAGCTGTCCCGAGGTACCCTTGCGTCGGGATTCTCCGTAGCGGCTCATGAAAAGCACGAAGGAAAAGTCACTGGACAAGAAGCCCAACACCAGTCGCTTGGGCCAGGCCATGTGCCTGAAAAATGGCTGCAAGGCCGCGCCAAAGATCAGAAATCGGATATTCACAACCATGCCCGCCGCAAAGATCAGCCATATCGGCGCACCCGATTCGATCAATGGCAAGGCGGTCAATTGTGCCGAACCGGCATACACGGTCAGCGTCATCAGGACCGCCATATTCTCGGTGAGCCCGGAATTGATCAGTGCGATGCCCGTCACGAAACCCCAGGTCCCCGTGGCAACGAAGGCCGAAATAGCGTCCTTGAAGCCCGTCAGCAACAAGCCTCTTTGACTGCGATCCGGCCACCACGAGCGTATTATCGACTGCACGGCTGCCCCACGCTCCCGACGAAAAAGCGGCTATTGTAAGGCTTGTGCCCTTGGTACAATCGGGGCCTCATCTTCAGGAGACCTTTATGTCAATGTCTGATCGCGACGGATTCATCTGGTATGACGGCAAACTTGTGCCGTGGCGCGATGCCACCACCCACGTCCTGACTCATTCATTGCATTACGGCCTGGCGGTCTTCGAGGGCCTGCGCGCCTACAACACCAGCCTGGGCACTGCCATATTTCGGCTGCAGGACCACACCAAGCGCTTGTTCAACTCGGCGCACATCTACCAAATGGAGATACCGTTCGACCAGGACGCCATCAACGCCGCCCACTTGCAAGTGGTGCGCGAGAACAAGCTGGAATCCTGCTATATACGTCCGCTGGTATTTTACGGCTCGGAAAAAATGGGCGTATCGCCCAAAGGGGCGCAGGTTCATGTGGCCATCGCTGCCTGGCCCTGGGGTGCCTACCTGGGCGAAGAAGCGCTGCAACAAGGCATACGGGTAAAGATCTCATCCTATGCCCGCCAGCACGTCAATGTGACCATGCCGCGCGCCAAAGTGGCCAGCACGTATGCCAACTCCATCATCGCCAACGCCGAGGCGCTGGACCATGGCTACGATGAGGCCATTTTGCTGGACACTGACGGTTTCGTGGCGGAGGGCTCTGGCGAGAATATCTTCATCGTCAAGGATGGCGTCATTCTCGAACCCGAAATCGCATCGGCCCTGACCGGCATCACGCGTTCGACGCTGCATGCACTGGCCGCCGACCTGGGCCTGCAGGTGGTCACCAAGCGCCTCACGCGCGACGATCTCTACATTGCCGACGAAGCCTTCTTTACCGGCACGGCGGCCGAAGTCACCCCCATCCGCGAGGTCGATCGCCGCATCATCGGCCAGGGCAGCCGCGGGCCCATCACACAGAAACTGCAGCAAGCCTTCTTCGACGTCGTCAACGGCAAGAACGCCAAATATCATCACTGGTTAAGCAAAGTCTAAAGGATCTACCATGAGCAGTGCCTCCGCACCCGCCGCCCCACAGGGCGACACCGTCTTTATCGGCGCCGACGACCTCCCGCTGTTTTGCCCCGGCCCCAAAGCGCCACTCTGGAGCATGCATCCACGCGTGTATATTGAAGTGGTCAAGACCGGCAAGGCCATTTGTCCCTACTGCAGCACGTCCTACCAACTGAAGGAAGGCACGAAGATTCACGGCCACTGATCCGGCGTCCTGGCCGCATACGGCGGCCATCCACAGGGTTCTCTGTTTATGTTTACAACGCCACAAGAAGCCGAGCAGGCTTTTTACCAAGCGCTAAGGCAAGCCGACCTGGGACTCATGATGCGCGTATGGGCCGACGACGAGGACGTCGTGTGTGTCCATCCCGGCGGCATGCGTACCGTGGGGCACGACGCCTTGCAAAGCGCGTGGCACCAAATATTTGCCAACGGCCCAGTTACCATACAACCCATAAGGCCCCTGATCATGACCACCGTCATGAGTTCGGTGCATGTGCTCATCGAGCAGATCACTGTCAGTACCGCGAAGGGCGAACAATCAGCCCACTGCTACACCACCAATATTTTCCATAAGGGGCGCGCAGGCTGGAGGATGGTCTTGCACCATGCTTCGCACGCGCCGCAAGATGCGGGGCTCTTCGATCTCCAAGACCGACCCGATATTTTGCACTGAAGGCGGTCCGTGACTGCACAGATCGACACCTCACCCTGCCCCACGCCTGCCTGGTTGCCTGGCAGCCACCTGCAGACCCTTTACGGTGCGCTGGCGGCCAGTCACCACCATATCGCTTTCGTACGTGAACGCGTCGATACGCCGGACGGCGACTTCCTGGATTTCGACTGGACGGGGCCCGGGCTGTTTTCGGATCGCCTGGCAGGCGGGCAGGCCTTCACGCCCGAGCCCCAGCTTGCCAGGACAGCCGCGCGCCGCTGGATGCAGGACGATGACTGGGCGTGCCTGCCCACTACCCCCGACACCCCCGCCCTGGTGCTGTTTCATGGTCTGGAAGGCAGCAGCCGCAGCCGCTACGCCCAGGCCATCGCACAGCATTTCCGTGCACGGGGTTGGGTTGTCGTGATCGCCCACTTTCGCAGTTGCTCCGGATTTCCGAACCGCATGGCCCGCGCCTATTACTCGGGCGACTCGGAAGACATCTCCTTCATCCTGGCTACCGTACGCCAGCGACTGCCGAATGCGCGCTGGCACGCGGTTGGCGTGTCGCTGGGCGGCAATGCGATGCTGAAGTATGTCGGAGAACAAGGCGATGCCCTATCGTGGCTGGCGGCTTGTGCTGCCGTATCCGTACCGATGGATCTGGTCGCTTGCGGTACGCGCCTGTCCGAGACCCGTTTGGGCAAGCATTTGTATTCGCGCTACTTTCTGCGCACCATGAAGCCCAAGCTGCAGGAAAAAGCACGGCGCTATCCTGCCAATATTGACTTGCTGCGGTTGGGCCAGGTTAAAAGCCTGCGCGAATTCGACGACCTGTATACCGCCCCCATGCATGGCTACAAGCATGCGCTCGACTACTGGACCCGTGCGTCCAGCAAGCCTCACCTGAAAACCATTACCGTGCCCACGCTGGTGCTGAACGCCAGGAATGATCCCTTCATTCCCGAGCCCTCCTTACCGGGCTCGCAAGAATGTTCATCCAGCGTATTGCTTCATCAGCCAGCGCAAGGGGGGCATGTTGGATTCGTCACCGGTCCATTCCCCGGAAATATCGGCTGGCTGCCGATACGGCTCGCACGGTTTTTTGAACTGCGCAGCTAACGCCCCGCAGGCTTCAAGCCCCGGCCGCAAACTTCACGATTTAAATCGTTCGAGCAGTGCGCGATCGGCCTTGAGACGTTCCTTCAGCATGCGTATGCGCACATCCAGCTCGGACTGCACATAGAAGTCTTTGGACATGCTGCGCGCCTGCTGCAATACCTCCACGGCGGTCGGCAAGGCACCCGTCAGCTCGTAATAAGTAGCCATGCTGCGGCGCGCATCGACACGGTTGGTCAGGCGCTCGTAGCTTTGTGCCTGCAACTGATGCAGGCGAGGCAGCTCGGGCCATTGCGCAATAAGTTGCGTCAAGAACGCCACTGCCTGCTGGTCCTGTCCGGTTTTTTGCAGCGCCTCGGCGCGGGCCAGGGCTATGCCTTGGCTGTCCGGCCAGCGCTGCCATGCTGCATCGGCCAATTCGCGGGCTCGTACGGCCTCACCCTGATCCAGCGCAAGGGAGATCGTCAGACTGGCCAGTTGAGCGGAGTCGCGTCCACCTTCACGCGCACTGTTCAACGCCCGTCCGGCACCCGCGTAATCCTTACGCTGCCAGGCCGCGTAGGCCAGGCCATACCAGGCGGCGGACTGTTCCACGCCCGTAGCGCGTTGCGCGTCCAGCTGCAGTTTGTCGATGGCATTGCGCAAGGCCTGGCTGTCTCGTGCCTGGGCCACCCGCAACTTGGCGCGTATATACCAAAAGTCATCGGCGTCCCGGCGCGGAGCCGTCGCGACCTCGCGTACCCGATTCTGGATGTCCGACATGCGCTGGATGGACAGGGGGTGAGTGCTGGCGTAGCCGCCATCGCCCATGCCCTCATTCAGCCGCGAGGCGTTGCCCAGCTGTTCAAACATACGGACCATGCCGCGCGGGTCGTAGCCGGCGTGGCGCATCATCTCGAAGCCCGAACGATCGGCCTCTTGTTCGGCCTGACGGGAAAAGCCCAATTGCCGGTCAATGGCCGCCGCCTGACCAAACGCGGCGACGCCCATGGCCAGGTCGCCACTGCCTGCCAGCGCGGCCAGCAAGGCACCAGCCAGCGCGGCCATCATCACGCCGCTGCTTTGCGAGCGCTGGGTCATTCCTCTTGCAATGTGACGCTGCACCACGTGACCGATTTCGTGCGCAACCACAGAGGCCAGTTCGGACTCGCTGCGGGCGCTGACGACCAGACCGCTATTGATGCCGATGTAGCCCCCGGGCAAGGCAAAGGCGTTGATCTGCGCGTCTTTGATGGCGAACACAGAAATATGCTGGCCAGTTGCGCTGGGAGCATGCTCGACCAGTTGGCGCCCCATATCGGTAAGGTACTGGTTTACGTCCGGATCGGAAATATAGGTTGGGTCGCGCCGGCCCTGCTCCATGATGGCATCGCCCAGCGTGCGCTCGAGCGCCGGGGAAAGCTCGGCTGAAGAGGCCGAGCCCATGCTGGGGATGCCGGTGGGCTGGGCCTGCGGCGCTGTAGCCGTGCACATGAGCGCGGCAAGACCAGTACAAATCAACTTGCGCAGTACGCTAGCGCGAAAACCAGGTTGCTTGTGTGTCATGTATGGGCCGTACCACCCTTTCTAGGAAATAGGCGCCGCGAGCGACGTTCGTCCCCGCAATTTATCCTGTTTATTGGGCAAGCGGTTCTTGGCCGACAGTCGCATCAGGGTAGCCAGCGCAAACAACAGGCCGAACACCTCGATGAAACCGGCGAGCACCCACATGGTAAGCCCCCCAATAGCCTGGTCTGTTACTGCCGTCATGCCCGGTATGGCGCGACCGCAAAGATCGAAAATGGGATAGAGGTCGCGCTCGGTAAAGGTAATGATGGCGCCGACGATCATTTGCGGCACCATGGTCACCACGGGCGAAATGATGCGCCCTCCTGGTGAGAGCACCGCCGGCGGGCTGGGGCGGCGATCCAGGATGAGATTCCAGTACATGAAGCCGCTGATCACCACCGACCAGTTCATGAGACGGTACAGACGCCAGTCGAGCATGGAGTAGAACTGCACCGTGGGGATCAGGAAGCCAATGACCAGAACGACAAAGAGAACCGGGACGAGGATCTTATTGGTAAGGACTGCCTGAGTGATTTGGCCACTGCGGCTGTTGCGGAAGTCGCGCAAGCGCAGCCGCCATGACATGGGCAGGCCGGCGCGCAACACTTGGCCCGGATAGGCACCCATGATAAACAGCGGTCCCAGGTGGTGCAGCACCAAGTGCTGCAACCTGTGTATGAAGAACATGCGCTCGGCGTAATAATCTACCCGCGTGTGCAGGGACAGATAAAGAAAGACGATGCCGATCCAAAAAAAAGCCTGGCGGACCTTGCTTACGCGATGCACCCGGGTACCGCGCACGAACAGGACAATACCCACGAAGAACACAAACAACAGCGTCGGTGAGAACTCCCAGGGCGTAAGCCAGTCGATCAAAAGCATGGATGAAATGTCCGGTAAGCGCCAACCCGCTTAGTTTAAAGCAATATGCCGCCGGTCACCCCACTGCACCTGATGCACACCCGGGTAGGCACTAAGCCGTCGCGCTTGCGTCATCAGTACCGAGCGCAGCTCTGGCGGACAGTTGACGCTGATGCAGGCGCGCGCCAGATCGTGCTGGCTGGCCTGGTCGACCATCAGTGCGGCTACGCTCAGGCCGGCGGCTTCGAAGTCCAAGTAAATTTGCTTGCGGACATCAGCCAGAATATTGCGAGGGCAAACCACGGTAAGCCGCGATATCGAACGCGGCTTGCGCACGGGTGCTGCTTGCACACCAGCGCGGCGGAGGAATAGATTGAATAAACGCATAAAACCCCCTTTTATGCGCGCCGGCAACGCGGCGCTACCACCTGCTGTCCGGCATGGACAACAGGCTTGCACTAAAAATACGACGGGAGTTTGAATACGAAGGTATTCGTAAAAACTGCCACGCCCTTGAAACAACCAGGGCGTGACGTAAGCTGTGCTGAAAGCTTAAGCCTGAACGCGCCTGGTGACTGAAAAGCCGATATAAGATCGACTGCAACTATCGCCGGGGTCGGGATTCACCGCACAGCTCCTGTAAAATTATCAACAAGTATTGTAGCCCTGATGCCCACTAGGGACAACCCTTATCGCGCTCTAATAGACGTAACCGTCCAGCCAGCCCATGGCCGTGTAGACGTGCATCACGATCAGGGCAATGCCGAACACCATCGCGGTACCGCCCATGAAGGTCGTGAAGATGGCAGCCAGGACGGCACCCCAGCCGGTGCGAGTTTGCCGACCCGAGTTCGGGTTGTAACGGGCATCGAAGGCTTCGTCGGAACGCAGGGCAAAGACCAGGGCCTCGATGAAGCCTTCAGTCATGGGAATAATAAGGACGAGAAAAGCCGGATTGTCCCACCACACCGGATATAGCTGCGCCATCAGCAGCATCAACACCGAGAAAGCGGTGAACAGCCAGGCGTAGCGCCGTTCCATATACCACCAGTGGGCCCCAAAGACGCCCAAAAGGCAGGCTAGCCAGGCAGCCGCCACTTTGCTTTTATGCCGGGCGGGGGTGGTAAATTGCGTCATGCGGGATCTCGGTTTGCGCGCCACAGATACGGCAGGCGCTGAAGCCGTAAAATTCTTATGCGCCATTGTAGTAGCACAGCCTGGAACATGCATGGACACGCCCACATACGACATCACCATCAGCGGAGCCGGCCCCGTAGGCAGCGCGCTCGCCCTGATGCTGGCAGCCAAAGCGCCCCAGCCGGAACGAATTGCGCTGGTGGGTGGGACATTCGCTGACTCGCCCACACCGCCTGCGGGCGCCGCACGGCCCGATCCACGCACCTTGGCGATGAACCACGGCAGCCGCGTGCTGCTGGAGCGCCTGGGCGCCTGGCCCCGCGTCTCGGCCGATATCTGCACGGTGCACGTGTCGCAACAAGGACGACTGGGCCGCACGCTTATCGAGCATGCAGACCTGGGCGTTCCGCGCCTGGGCAACGTCGTCCTTTACGATGTGCTGCTGGCGAGCCTGCACTCGGCCCTGCGCGACAGCGGCGTGACGCTCAAGCAAGGCCTGCCGACCCGAAACGCGGCGTCCGGACGCATCGAGTGGGCCCTGGGCAACGAGCAATACTCCAGCGCCTTGTGGGTCCAATCCGATGGCGCCCGACCGCAGGGCATCACCCGCGAGTATGGGCAGCGTGCCGTGCTGTCGACCGTGCGCGCGACCCGCCCTCTTCCGGGCTGGGCCTTCGAACGCTTTACTCGACATGGGCCCTTGGCATTGCTGCCGCATCCCCAAGCACCGGATCTGTATGCGCTGGTCTGGTGCAACACTACCAACCGTGCCGACGAACTCATGCAATACCATGACGAGGCCTTTGCCGATGCCTTGCACAAGGCCTTTGGCGACAGGCTGGGCAAGTTTGTAACGGCCACCGAGCGGCATGTTTACCCGCTCAGCATGCACGCCGGGCCCACACGCCTGGATGGTCGCAGTGTTGCCATCGGCAATGCGGCCCAAACGCTGCACCCAGTGGCCGGACAAGGCCTGAACCTTGGGCTGCGCGATGCAGCGCAACTGACCCATACCCTGGCCCCCTGGCTGGCACAGGGGGGCGACGCCACCCACGCGCTTGCCGCTTTCGCGCGGCAGCGACGCCCCGACCGCTGGCTGACTGGCGCTATCACCGATTTTTTGCCGCGTGCGTTCACGACCGGTAATCCACTGGTGGAACATGCCGCTGGCCTTGCTCTGATGACCCTGGACGCCGTGCCCGCGTTGCGCAAGCCCCTGGCCCGGCAGTTGCTCCAGGGCCTGCGCAACTGAGCCGCGACCAGCTTGCTGACAAGGGGGTTAAAATCCTCCGATGCGCATCGGCCCCTGGACTCTACCCAACCCCGTTTTTGTTGCGCCCATGGCGGGCGTGACGGACAGACCGTATCGCAAACTATGCAAGGCACTGGGTGCCGGCTACGCCGTATCCGAAATGGCCGCCAGCAACCCGCGGCTCTGGGACAGCGTCAAGACCTCACGGCGCCTGGACCACGAAGGCGAGATCGATCCGGTGGCCGTGCAAATCGCCGGCTCCGATCCCGAAATGATGGCCGAGGCAGCCGTCTTCAACGTCGGCAAGGGCGCACGCATCATCGACATCAATATGGGCTGTCCCGTCAAGAAGGTGTGCAATGTGGCGTCTGGCTCGGCACTGCTGCGCGACGAGGCCCGGGTCGCGGAAATTCTGCGCCGCGTGGTCGACGCATGCAGGCCGCTGGGCGTGCCGGTAACGCTGAAAACCCGTACCGGCTGGGATCACGCGTCGCGCAACGCCGTTCGGGTGGCGCGCCTCGCACAAGACCTGGGGGTGGCGGCCATTACCCTGCATGGCCGGACGCGCTGCGATTTATATCAGGGCCAGGCCGAGTACGATACGATACGGCAGGTGAAGCAGGAAGTGGAAATCCCCGTGATTGCAAATGGGGATATCGATAGTCCCGAAAAGGCCAGATACGTACTAGAGTATACGGGCGCCGACGCGGTGATGGTCGGACGCGCAGCCCAAGGACGGCCCTGGATTTTCCGCGAGATCAGCCATTACCTGGCCAGCGGCCAGCACATGGCGCCCCCCACGTATGGCGAACTGCGCGGTTGCCTGCTGGACCATCTGGAAGAGCATTACCGTTTCTACGGCGAATTCATCGGAGTGCGCTCGGCGCGCAAGCACATCGGCTGGTACTTGGCCGACATGCCCGAAGCAACACAGTTTTTGCCGCGTATCAACGCCATCAGCAACACCGGCGATCAAACCCGCGCCATCGAGCAATGGTTTGATCGGCACCCCCCTAACGAGCCGATTACGGCCACGGCGGCCAGGGCCTGAGCCCTTGCGCGCCACTATTCAACCACCAAGGATCATGAGCAAAATCAATCCCCTGGAGCAATGCGTGCGAGATCAACTCGATCGCTACTTTCTGGACTTGGGCGATTCCGAGCCGCGCGACATGCTGGCCATGGTTATCGACTGCGTAGAGCGCCCCGTATTGCAGATTGCGCTCGAGCGCTGCGAGGGCAATCAATCCAAAGCGGCTCAGATGCTGGGGATCACCCGCAGCACCTTGCGCAAGAAACTGCTGGCTCACAATCTGCAACCCTGATTCCAACTCTAGAAGTGACTCCGATGAAAATCCAGACTGCCCTACTTTCGGTTTCCGACAAAACCGGTATTGTCGACTTTGCGCAGGCACTGTCCCAGCGCGGCGTCCGCCTGCTGTCGACTGGCGGCACCGCCAAGCTGCTGGCCGAAGCCGGCCTGCCGGTTACCGAAGTGGCCAGCCATACCGGCTCGCCCGAAATCCTGGACGGCCGCGTCAAGACCCTGCATCCGAAGATTCATGGCGGCCTGCTGGCACGTCGCGACAGCGCTGAGCATCTGAAAACCCTGGAAGAACACGGCATTGACCGGATCGACTTGCTGGTGGTCAATCTGTACCCCTTTCGTGAAACCATAGCCAAGCCCGGTTGCACGTTCGCTGACGCCGTCGAGAACATCGATATCGGCGGCCCGGCCATGCTGCGCGCAGCCGCCAAGAACCATGGCACGCCGACGGGCGGTGTAACGGTAGTCATTGACCCGGCCGACTACTCGCGCGTGCTGGCCGACATGGACGGCCCCAACGGCGGCCCTTCATACGCCCTGCGACTGGAACTGGCCACCAAAACCTACGGCCACACCGCCGCCTACGATGGCGCGATCGCCGCCTACCTCAGCAGCCTTGCCACTGCCGAGCCCGTGCAAGACGCCGCGCCCGAGCTACATCCGTGGCCGCAGGTACTGACGGTTCAGGTCACCCAGCAACAAGTGCTTCGCTACGGCGAGAACCCGCATCAGGCGGCGGCCTTCTATGTCGACCGGCCGGTCAAGGCAGGGCTACTGGGCAGCTATCGCCAGTTGCAGGGCAAAGAGCTCTCTTACAACAACATCGCCGACGCCGACGCGGCCTGGGAATGCGTGCGCAGCTTCCAGGGCAGTGCCTGCGTGATCGTCAAGCATGCCAATCCCTGCGGGGTTGCACTGGGCGATGGCCCCTTACAGGCCTACCAACAGGCCCTCAAGACCGACCCGACCTCGGCGTTTGGCGGCATCATCGCCTTTAACCGTCCCGTGGACGAAGCCACCGCGCAGGCAGTCAGCGCACAGTTCGTCGAAGTCCTGTTGGCACCGGGATACTCATCCGAGGCCCTGGCCGTCTTTGCCGCCAAGAAAAACCTGCGGGTGCTGGAAGTACCCCAGGGTGATGGCCGCAACGATTTCGACATCAAGCGCGTAGGGGGTGGTTGGCTGGTACAGAACCCGGACGACTATCAGGTACCGCAAGAA
Organism: Pollutimonas thiosulfatoxidans; assembly: GCF_004022565.1. Taxonomy (NCBI): domain Bacteria; kingdom Pseudomonadati; phylum Pseudomonadota; class Betaproteobacteria; order Burkholderiales; family Alcaligenaceae; genus Pollutimonas; species Pollutimonas thiosulfatoxidans. The sequence goes on along the minus strand of NZ_CP022987.1, from coordinate 263,997 downwards.
GACTTCAAGATCGTTACCAAGCTCGCGCCTACTGAACAACAGACGAAGGATTTGCTGTTTGCCTGGAAAGTCGCCAAGTACGTCAAATCCAACGCCATAGTCTTCGTCGGCGATGGCATGACACTGGGTGTGGGCGCCGGGCAAATGAGCCGCATCGATTCGGCCAGGATAGCGTCCATCAAGGCACACAACGCTGGCCTGACGCTGGCCGGCTCGGCTGTCGCCTCGGATGCCTTCTTTCCGTTCCGTGATGGCCTGGACGTCGTTGCCGAGGCGGGTGCGCTGTGCGTCATTCAGCCCGGGGGCAGTGTGCGCGACGACGAAGTCATTGCTGCCGCCAACGAGCGCGGCATCGCAATGATTTTTACCGGCGCACGGCATTTCCGCCACTGATGCGCATCCTGGGTATTGATCCTGGCCTGCGGCGCACGGGCTTCGGCGTCATCGACGTCGATGGCCCGCGCCTGCGGTATGTCAGCAGCGGGACCATCGTGGTGCCGACGGACCAACCATTGGCAGGCCGTCTGAAGGTCATACTGGACAATATCCGCGAGATCGTACAAACCACCAACCCTACGGTGTCGGCGCTGGAGAAGGTGTTTGTGAACACTAACCCGGCCTCCACCCTGCTGCTGGGCCAGGCGCGCGGCGCCGCCATGTGCGCCCTGGCCGACAGTTTGCTGGAAGTGCACGAGTACACGGCCTTGCAGGTCAAGAAATCAGTGGTGGGCAACGGCCACGCCGCCAAAGAACAAGTGCAGAAAATGGTGCAGCATCTGCTGGGCCTTAGCGGCGTCCCGACGGCCGACTCCGCCGATGCCCTGGCTTGCGCCATTTGCCATGCACACTTCCATCCGCTGACTCAGCGCCTGAAAGACACGGGCCAGTTGCCCGCCAGCCAGGCCAGCCGCGTACGGGGCGGCCGGCTGGTAGGCTAGCTCGCCAGAACTAGGACACACCCATGATTGGACGCATCACCGGCACTCTGCTTGAGAAAACACCCCCTGTCGTCTGCATAGACGTCGGCGGCGTAGGCTATGAAATCGACGTGCCCATGAGCACCCTGTACAAGCTGCCCGAGACCGGTGCCACCGTCAGCCTATATACGCATCTGGCCGTGCGCGAAGACGCCCACACCCTGTACGGCTTCTCGTCGGCGGGCGAGCGCAGCGCGTTCAGGGCACTGATCAAGGTCACCGGCATCGGTGCGCGCACTGCCTTGTCGCTGCTGTCGGGCATGTCGGTGGACGAGCTTGCCGCTGCCATCACCCAACAAGAAACCAGCCGTCTGACCCGCGTGCCAGGCATCGGCAAGAAAACCGCCGAGCGCCTGCTGCTGGAGTTGCGCGGCAAACTCGGCGCCGACATACAGCCCGCCCCGGGCACGCCAGCCGCCGGCCGCGACGACATCATGAACGCACTGCTGGCTTTGGGGTATTCCGCCAACGAATCGCAAGCTGCACTTAAAAAAGTACCGGAAGGAACGGAAGTGGCCGAGGGCATACGCCTGGCGCTGAAGTCGCTGTCGCGCGTTTAGGCCGACTGAAGAAAGCCGGCGTAGCCGGCCAGATCGACATTGCCGCCGCTTAGCACCACACCGATGCGCCGGCCCTTGACCGGCACCAGTTCATTGAGTACCGCGGCTGCGCCCAGGCAACCGGTGGGCTCGACCACAATCTTCATGCGCTCCGCAAAGAAACGCAAGGCGTCAATAAGCTGCGCGTCGCTGACTGCCAGGATATCGCGCACATGCTGCCTGATGATGGGAAAAGTGATCTGGCCCAGCGCCTGCGTGAGGGCGCCGTCGGCGATGGACTGCGGCTGATCTATGCGAACAATGCTGCCCTTGCGCAAGGACTGTTGTCCGTCGTTGCCGGCCGTCGGCTCTACACCATAGACTTCACAGTCGGGCGCGATGGCGTGGGCAGCCAGTAAAGAACCGGCCAGCAGGCCGCCACCGCCCAAAGGCACGAACAAGGCATCCAGCCCGCCGATATCTTCCAGTAGCTCTTTCACCGCCGTTCCCTGGCCCGCAATGACATCCGGATAATCGAATGGCGGGATCAGGGTTTTGCCTTCTCGTTCGACGAGGTCCCGCGCGATCTGTTCGCGATCCTGGGTAAGCCGATCATAAGAAATCAGGCGCGCACCGTAGCCGACTGTGGCGGCTTTCTTGGCCTGCGGTGCATCGGTCGGCATCACGATGGTCGCGCTGGTGCCCAGCATACTGGCCGCCAGGGCCACTGCCTGCGCATGGTTGCCTGACGAGAAAGCGACAACGCCGGCCTTGCGCTGTTGCGCGCTCAGCCGCGACACCGCGTTGTAGCCGCCCCGAAACTTGAAGGCACCGATGCGCTGCAGGTTCTCGCACTTGAAGAAGACTTGTGCGCCCAGCCGGGCGTTAAGCGTACGGGACACCAGCACGGGCGTACGATGCGCAGCCGCGCTGATGCGTGCTGCAGCCTGGACGACATCGTCGTAAGTCGGGACGGGAATACTCATATTGCACTCACAATGAACCGGAGAGAAGACAAAAGGCGACACAAGCGCCATGGATGGAATTATGCTGCATGGATGCGCGGCTGGGACGAGCTGCGTGGTGTAAAGTAGCTGCTACTGTAAATATACTCAGCAAAAACCATGGCCATCCACTCCGATTCGCTGTCCAGCATACCGGCACCCGAGCGCATAGTCGCGCCGCAAAGCGCATCGCCCAACGAAGATTCCATCGAACGGGCCCTGCGCCCACGCGCCCTGGACGAGTATATCGGCCAACACCGGGTACGCGAACAACTGGAGATCTTCATCGCCGCGGCGCGCAATCGCAACGAGGCGCTGGACCACGTTTTGCTGTTCGGCCCTCCGGGGCTGGGCAAGACGACTCTGGCTCATATCGTGGCGCACGAAATGGGCGTGCAATTACGCCAGACCTCCGGCCCCGTGCTCGAGCGCCCCGGCGACCTGGCCGCGCTGCTTACCAACCTGGAGCGCAACGATGTCTTGTTCATCGACGAAATACACCGCCTGTCGCCGGTCGTTGAAGAAATCCTCTACCCGGCCCTGGAAGACTTCCAGATCGATATCCTGATCGGCGAAGGCCCCGGCGCGCGTAGCGTGAAGATCGATTTGCAGCCTTTCACCCTGGTGGGCGCCACCACCCGCGCGGGCATGTTGACCAATCCGCTGCGCGACCGTTTTGGCATTGTCTCGCGGCTGGAGTTCTACAATGTGGAAGACCTAACGCATATCGTCACGCGCAGTTCGCAATTGCTCAAGGCCAACACCTCGCCGCAAGGCGCCAGCGAAATCGCCAAGCGCGCGCGCGGTACGCCGCGCATCGCCAACCGCCTGCTAAGACGGGTGCGCGACTATGCCCAGGTTCGGGCCGACGGAAAAATAGACGCCGATGTGGCCGCTGCCGCCTTGTCCATGCTGGAAGTGGACCCACAAGGATTGGATGTCATGGACAGAAAGCTGCTCGAAGCCATCGTCCACAAATTTGACGGCGGCCCGGTGGGCGTGGACAGCCTAGCCGCCGCCATAGGCGAAGAGCGCGACACCATAGAAGACGTCATCGAGCCCTTCCTGATACAGCAGGGATATTTGCAGCGCACTCCTCGCGGCCGAATCGCCACCCAAACCACGTGGCGCCATCTGGGCCTGACTCCACCCGGCGGCCCCGACCTGTTCAGCGCGGCGGGTTAATCGGTTAGTCCGCTAGGCCGCTACTGACTGACGCAACGCAATAGCTCTTCGCCGTAAGCCTCGCGCTTGCGCGCACCGACACCGCTAATGCCATCCAGATCGTCCAGCGTCTGGGGACGCGACAGCGCGACCTCGCGCAGCGTGGCGTCATGGAAAATCACATAAGCCGGCACACCATGGCTGCGCGCCACCTCGGCGCGCCAGGTACGCAGGCTCTCGAACAGGGCTTGCGCCTCTGCCGGCAGCTCGATGCCCGGCGTCTTGCTGCGACTGGCACTGCTGCGGGAACTGCGTGGTTTCTTCTCGGGCTCGCGCCGAAACATCAAGGTGCGCTCGCCTTTGAGCACATCGCGGCTGGTTTCAGTCAAGGCCAGCGTTCCGTAGCCTTCGTGATCTACCGCCAGATAACTTTGCGCCAGCAACTGACGCAAGACACCGCGCCATGCCTGGTCGGACAGATCAGCGCCTATGCCGAACACCGTGAGGGTTTCGTGCTCGTACTGCTTGATCCGGTCTGTCAGCTTGCCGCGCAATATGTCGATCAGGTGACCGGCGCCAAAGCGCTGACCACGCTCACGCCACAACCGGTAGACGGCCGACAGGATCTTCTGGGCCGCGATGGTGCCGTCCCAGGCCTGGGGCGGTTCAAGACAAGTGTCGCAGTTGCCACAAGGGGCGATGGTCTGATCGAAATAATTCAGCAGCCGCTGACGGCGGCATGACACGGTTTCACACAGCCCCAGCATGGCGTCCAGTTGAGCACCCAGGCGTCGCCGGAAGGCATCGTCGCCGGCCGACTCATTGATCATGCGTCGCTGCTGGACCACATCCTGCAAGCCATACGCCAGCCAGGCCGTCGCAGGCAAGCCATCGCGGCCGGCTCTACCGGTTTCCTGGTAGTAGCCTTCCACGGATTTGGGTAAATCAATGTGAGCGACAAAGCGGACATCCGGTTTATTGACCCCCATGCCGAAGGCAATGGTGGCAACCATGACGATGCCTTCTTCGCGCAGGAAGCGCGACTGGTTGGCGCTGCGCACGCTGGCATTCAAGCCCGCGTGATAAGGCAAGGCCGGCACGCCGTTGTCACACAGAAACTGGGCGGTTTCTTCCACTCGCGCCCGCGACAGGCAATAGACAATGCCGCAATCGCCGTCATGCTCGGTCTGGATGAAGTCCAGCAACTGCCGGCGCACCTCGTTCTTTTCGATGATGCGGTAACGAATATTGGGCCGATCGAAGCTCGCCACATAATGGGGGGCATCATCCAGCTGCAAGCGCTCTGCGATTTCGCGTCGCGTAACCGCGGTGGCAGTCGCCGTCAAGGCCAGGCGCGGCACATCCGGCCAACGCTCATGCAGCATGGACAGGCCCAGGTATTCCGGCCGGAAGTCATGGCCCCACTGCGACACGCAGTGCGCCTCGTCGATTGCAAAAAGCGCTATCTTGCCATCGGACAGCAGATCCAGGCAGCGCTCGGTCAGCAGGCGTTCCGGCGCGACATACAGCAGATCGAGCTCGCCGGCCAAGAATGCTTGCTCCACCTGCCTGGCTGTACGCCAGTCCTGCGACGAATTCAGATAGGCCGCCCGTACACCCAGCTCGAGCAAGGCATCGACCTGGTCCTGCATCAGGGCGATCAGCGGCGAAACAATGATGCCTGTGCCAGGTCGGACCAGAGCGGGAATCTGATAGCAAAGCGATTTGCCGCCGCCGGTAGGCATGAGCACCAGGGCGTCGCCGCCCTGAACGACGTGCTCGATGATGGCTGCCTGGTCACCGCGAAAAGAGTCGTAGCCAAAGACGCGCTGCAGGGTCTGCAGGGGGGAGGAGGTCATGCTTAGAAAATGGGTACAGAGAAATGAATGCCTATATCATAGTCGCCCGTGACGAACTCCCGCTCCGCGCGCAAACCCACACGCAGGTTGGGGCTGTACCAAAACTGTTGCCCGAAGCCGAAACTGTGCTTTTTTGAGCCTAGCGCAGAGCGCTCAGTCTCGTAGACGCCGCTGACGTCGCCCCAGCGTCCCAGGGGCACTGTCGCGGACCACTGCTGTCGAATCCCGCCGGGTGCAATGCCCCCGCCCTGGTATCGGCTCAGGTCGGTAAAGCCCGCGGTGTGCCGCTCGTTCTTCCACGAGAGCTGCAAGTCGTCCAGTACGTTCACGGTGTACCCGGTTTGATAGCGCCAACCTTTATACAGGCCGTAGCTGGCACGCGCCACGCCGGCACTCCAGACGCCCCACTCGCCTTCGTATTCTCCACCCAGGCCAGAAGTGACCAGGTCGGAAGCCAGCTCCAGTTGCGACTCGAGCGTGAATTCGGGGCTGATGCCGTAACGCAGCACGGTATTGCTGGCCGTGGGGCCGTAATCCAGATCGCCTTGATCCTGGCCGGAGGTAGCGTCCAGTACTCCCACCGACATGGCGTATTCCCAGGAGCCGAGGGCATTCGCGTTGCTTAAGGACGACTGCGAAATGCTGACGCCGCCCAGCCTTGCGGCGTTGCTCCAGGTCGGCACAGCGATCTCTTCCGCCCCCAGGGTAAGGGACCAGCCATCCTCGCCAGCATAACGCCAATTGCTGGTCCCAAACTGCCAAGGCAGGCTGCTGCCTGCAGATACCGGCGACTTCAAGCGCGGCGAACGGCGCCATCCGCGCGCGCCGCGCAGTCCCGGCGAGGTGTCGGCAACTTTACCGCGGCGCCATTGGCGGCCATCGCCGGGACGCCAGAGATAGGAGTCGATGTCGCGGCCAGTGTCCGGCAAGCCCAGCGGTTCCAGGAACATGGCCTCTGGCGCTACGGGGTCTGGCAGAGGTGTAGGGGGCGAAACAGAGATCTGCGGGGCGGCATAGACCTGCACCGGCGAAAGATTTTCGAACCGGGGCGCTTCGGCATTTGCGGTGGGCCCGGGCAGGGAGCATGCCAGTGCCAACACTGGCATGGCCGCCTTGCAACCCCTGCGAACCACAGCAAAACTATTCATAAACTCAGGAGACCGTGCCCTCTGGAGCACAGCAGATTCATGCACGACGCCCGACAAACCGGGGGAGTCGTCGAAGATGACAGCGTGCAACCGCGCTCGTGCGAGCGCGTCAGCCGCTTCAGCGTCAACCATAAACCGGCCGGCACCTGTCGAGCAATGATGGCCTGGTAAACATTGGTTTCATCGTCAGGTCGCGGCACTGCGGAATGCGCGCAGGCGCCGTTCGCCATCGGCCATGCTTCGCAGCCATTTCAATTCATTTCCATCGCTTGCATGCCCAGGCGCCAGGGGGCACACTTGGCTCCTATGGAAAATGCTCTCGTGAAAGTGCTGGTGGTCGACGATGATCCCGCCTTGCGGCAACTATTGGCCGATTATCTGAACCGTCATCACTACGACACCCTGCTGGCGCCGGATGCCAGTGATCTGCCGGCGCGCATTCAGCGCTACGCGCCGGATCTCGTCGTACTGGATCGTATGATGCCCGACGGCGATGGTGCCGAAGCCTGCCGCAGACTGCGCCAGCAAGGCGAAGACATCCCCGTCATTTTACTGACCGGCCGCGACGAAACCGTAGACCGCGTCATTGGTCTGGAGGCAGGTGCCGACGATTACCTGGGCAAGCCTTTCGATCCGCGCGAACTATTGGCCCGCATCGAGGCCGTCCTGCGTCGCAAGAAAGGCGCATCTGCACTGACCAAAGACCGGCCAGTGGCCTTCGGACCCTTTGTTTTCGACCCGGCCACCCGGCAACTGCATAAAGACCAGGAACCCATCCGGCTTACCGGCGGCGAGGTCAACCTGCTGGAGGCTTTGGTCAACAACCCCGGCAAGCCCCTGTCGCGCGAGCGCCTGCTGGCTTTGGCCCGGGACGACGACGAAGGCGAACGCAATGATCGCGCCATCGACATCGCCGTACTCAGATTGCGCCGTGCCATCGAAGACGACCCCAAGCAGCCGCGCTGGATACAGACCGTATGGGGCGTGGGCTACCGTTTCTCTCCCTGATGACCGCCATGCTGCGTTCCCTGCTGCCCCGCTCACTGCGGGCGCGCATGCTGCTACTGACCTTGGGCACCATACTGCTGGTTCAGGCTGCCACCTTTGCCACCGTTACCTATTACCGCAACCAGTACACCCAAGAGGTGGCCGTCGGCTTCACCGCCACCACCATCCGTACCCTGCGCGCCTCTCTTGCACAGATACCCGCCGACGAGCGTCCCGCTTTTCTTCGCGAGGCCTCCCAGAACGAATGGCGCTTGTGGTCGCGCAGCCTGCCGTCCAACACCAGCATGGAGCGCTCACAGTCAGCCCGCAAGGCCAAGCAGGATCGAGAGCCGCCACCCAACGACATTCGCGAAGACTTGCGCAGCTTCGTCAAGGCGCTGAACCGGCGGCTCGATGACGGTACACGCGTCGCCTTGTCGCGCGGGCCCGAGCCCCGGCTGTATATTTCCCTGTTGCCCGACGTACAAAGCGAGGACAGCAACGCGGGGCGCGAATGGCTGGTGATACCGCTGGACCAGATTGCCCCGCCCGTTGCTACGCCGGTTGTACTGGTGTGGCTGGGCGGGATGGGCCTGGTGCTGCTGCTGACCGCAGCGTTCTCCTGGCACATCACCCGACCGCTTACCCGCCTGGCCAAAGCGGCTGACCAGCTTGCCGCCGGCCAGCCACAACGCGTCACACCGGCCGGCCCCACCGAGACCCGCATACTGGGCGAACGTTTCAATGCCATGCTCGACACGCTGGCCGAATCCAATGCCGTCCAGCGCACCCTGCTGGCCGGGCTGCCTCACGACCTGAAAGGCCCGTTGTCTCGCATGTGGCTGCGCATCGAGATGATGGACGACGCAAGCTTCAAGGAAGGCATGCGCAAAGACGTGCAGGACATGCAACGCATGGTCAATCAGTTCATTGGGTTCGTACGTGGCTCCGATCCGGGCTCATATCAGTTCGCACCGCTGGTCCTTAACGGCTGGCTGGAAGAGCAGGTGTCCGCCTGGGAAACCGCAGGCAGCCCGGTAAGCCTGGTCTACAGCACGCCCACTGCGCTACATTTGAGCGCAGATCGGGGCGCCTTGGGCCGACTGCTGGATAACCTGATCACCAATGCCCTGAACCACGGAGAACCGCCTGTTGAAGTGCGGCTGGAACTGGACGGCACCGACGCCCTGATCACCGTATCCGACCATGGATCCGGCATCAGCATAGAGCGGCGTAACGAAGCGCTGCGCCCTTTCTCGCGGCTGGACGACGCCCGTACCTTGACGGGCTCCGTAGGGCTGGGGCTGGCGCTTGCCGATTCCATTGTCCGGGCGCACGACGGCAACCTTGCCCTGGACGCGGCGCCTTGGGGTGGCCTGGCCGTAAAGATACGCCTGCCTACCCAGACTTAAGACGCATCAACGGCGGTGCCATCGAAATCCGGCGGCTGGGGCGCCTTGGACAAGCCGAACATCCGCCAGTACACCCAGATATTGAAGATCAGGGCCACCGGCAGCGCCACAATCGAACCCGCCAGCACCAGCCGCAGCGAATCCGCCGAGGCGGCACCGTCCCAGATGGTGATGTCGTCCAGCACAAGGAAGGGAAAAAAGCTGTAGCCCAGGCCGCCAAGCACAATCAAAAAGACGATTAAAGTCATCATGAAAGGCAAGGCCGTGGTTCGGTAGCTACGATTGATCATGCGCTGCAGGCACATTTCGATGGACACGAAACAAAGCAGCAGCAATATCCACAACCCCGCCACTACCGGCCAGTGGGGGCCGTCGCTCCATTTAAGGAAAACGCCCGAATTGGCAAAGGCCAACACCACAGAAACGCCCACGGCGCCTGCCGCCGACCAGCGTACCGCCCGCCGCCCCCACATGACGGCGCGCGCGCGCAGTTCGCCCGCCTCGCGCATGATCAGCCAGGCGGCGCCCAGCAGGCAATAAGCAGCCAACCCACAGAGCCCGACGAAAACCGAGAACCATACATAGGGCAAGCCCGGTTCGTACGACACCACGAGCCGCGCCAGCAAGACGCCATGGGACAACGCGGTCAGCACGGATCCGATAGCAAAACCGAATAGCCAGCGCGCCTGCAATTCATGCGGAGCCCGCAGACGCATTTCGAAGGACACCGAGCGAAGAAACACACCCAAGGCCAGCATGGTCAAGGGCAGGTATAAACGGCCCAGCACGCTGCCCCATGCATTGGGAAAAGCCGTGACAAACAGCCCCAGCCCGAGAAAAAGCCAGAACTCGTTGGCATCGCGCCAGGGACTGAGCAGCGACAGCATGCGGGGCCGTAGCGCAGCCGGTGCGAACAGCGCCAGACAACCCACGCCCACATCGAATCCGTCCAGCACGGTACCGGCTACGATGATCGCAAAGAGCAGCGCCATGAATGCCAGAGGCATCCAGAAACCTGGATCACTTGCGGACAATCCCAGCGAGACGGCCAGTGCTGCGATCATGCCCGTCCCCGCCGCCTGGCAACCGGTACGACGCCATAGCGGCCTATGTGCCGCAGCATCTGGAAGAAACCCGCCATCACGACGCCGTAAATCAGCAAGTAGGCCGCATAGGCACCGAGCAAGGTATGGAAAGTTGTTTCGCCCGCCACCTCGCTTACGGTGATAGTCCCCGTAACGGCATATGGGAATGCGCCCAACAGCAGGTGGGCCATGCCGGGCAGCAACAACAGCCAGCCGGAAAAGGTCAAGGCAACGAGCACATGCAGCCAGCGTCGCGAGAAGGCACTGGGATCGTAATGCTTGCGGCGAGCGCGCCATAAGGTGACGGCGGCCACCACGGCCATGCCCAAGCCCATCAATACCGCCAGGCGGAAAGACCAGAAGGTCAGCGCCACCGGCGGCGCCATCCCGGAGAATTGATCCAGGCCGCGCAATTTGCCGCTTTCATCTCGTGCGAGCCAGGCCCGCCCTGCGCCTTGCCAGGACCATGCGGCGCGATTTTTGGCGGCCGCTTCGTCGGGCCAGGCAAAAATCACCATGGCAGGAGGCTCGCCACTGCGCCAATAGGCGGCTGTTGCCGCCGCCTTGGCCGGATGGTGGGCGGCTGTCATGGCATTGCTGCCGGCCGCCACGCCAGCCAGACTAAGAACGCCGACCGCCGCCAGCCAGGCGGCCGACTGAAATACCAGGCGGCCACTGTCGTCCGCCGGCCGACGCAGGCTCTGGGCCGCGACGATGCCCAGCATCAGGAAAGCAACAGTTACGGCACTGCTGAATACCAACAGGCCTGCATACCAGGGCAGTGCGGGACTGGACAGGATGGCAAGCCAATCCAGTACCCGATAGCTGCCGTCCACCAGCAAGGCTCCGACAGGCGTGTGCATCCAGGCAAGCAGGACCAGCAACCAGAAGGTCGATACCGTCACGCCGAACGCCACCATGAACACCAGGATCGCATGCACCCTTTCGGACACATGACGTTGACCGAACAGCATGGCACCGAGAAAACATGATTTAAAAATAAAGGCGGAGAGGATGCCGGCAGCCAGCAAGGGGCTGGCGACATCGCCGATTTTCTCCATCAAGTGCGGCCACAAGGTGCCCAACTGGATCAAGACCGGCATGCTTGCGGCAAAACTCAGGACGAATGCCAGCGCAAAGACCCGGACCCAAAAACGATAGGCCTGCGTCCAGGCGGCATGTTCAGCGCCGAACGCGCGTAGCTTGAAGTACAACAAGACCCATGCCAGGCCCAGTTCCACGACAAGAAACAGCAGCATGAAGCCCAGGCTGGAGAAGAACTGGATCTGCGCCAACCATAATGTCGAGTGCGTCATAATGTGCGCTAGTTTAGAGCCTGATTGCGGTTTGTAAACCCGATAGGCAAGCAAACCACGCCGAACGTGGCAAAATGCTTACTTCCCTTGATTTTTCCTGTGCTTATCCCGTATGACTTCTGTGCCCCCCGTCGCGCCTGCTTCCAATTTTCTGCGCACCATCATCGAAAATGACCTCGCCGCCGGCCGATACGACGGCAAGCTGTGGGCAGGCAAGCCGGGGCCCGCCTCTGTGCAACAGCAAGGCAGCGTCGATCCGGCACGCGTACGCACGCGCTTCCCGCCCGAACCCAACGGCTACCTGCATATCGGCCACGCCAAGAGCATTTGCCTGAATTTCGGGCTGGCGCGCGACTACCAGGGCGCCTGCCATTTGCGCTTTGACGATACCAATCCTGAAAAGGAAGAAGACGAATACGTACACGCCATCATCGACATGGTCAGTTGGCTGGGCTTCGACTGGAACTACGGCGACGAGCATAACGAGTATTTCGCCAGCGATTACTTCGACTACATGTATCAGTTCGCCCAAGCACTGATACAAGCCGGACTGGCTTATGTAGACGAGCAAAGTGCCGATGAAATGCGGGCAACGCGGGGCACCCTGACCGAGAAAGGCACGGATTCGCCCTGGCGCAACCGCCCCGTCGCAGAATCGTCGACCTTGCTTGAGGAAATGCGTGACGGCAAACATCCGGACGGCAGCATGGCGCTGCGCGCGAAAATCGATATGGGCTCGCCCAATATCAACCTTCGCGACCCGGTTCTTTATCGTATCCGCCACGTAGCGCACCATCGTACGGGCACGAAGTGGTGCATTTACCCCATGTATTCGTGGGCCCATCCGGTGGAAGACGCCCTGGAAGGCATCACACACAGCATCTGTACGCTTGAATTCGAAGATCAGCGTCCTTTCTACGACTGGATACTGAACCACCTTGCCGACCTGGGCCAGTTGGCACGACCGCTGCCGCATCAGTATGAGTTCGCTCGACTGAACCTCAGCTATGTCGTCACGAGCAAGCGCAAGCTGCTGGAACTGGTACGCGAAGGCCACGTGGATGGGTGGGACGACCCCAGGCTGCCCACCCTGGCCGGTCTGCGCCGACGAGGCTACACGCCTGCGTCCATACGGCTGTTTTGCGAACGCCTGGGCGTATCGAAGGCGGATTCCCGCATCGACTACAGCGTGCTGGAGCAAGCCCTGCGCGACGACCTGGACCCCATTGCCGATCGCCTGGTTGCAGTGTTAGACCCACTGCGGCTAACAATAACCAATTATCCGGAGGGGCAGAGCGAGCCCTGCGAGGCCCCTCGCAACCCGCATGATCCCGCCGCCGGGACACGCCACTTTCCGTTCTCGCGCGAGTTATGGATAGAGCGCGACGATTTCCGCGAAGATCCGCCCAAGAAGTACTTTCGCTTGTTCCCGGGCAACACGGTGCGCCTGAAGTACGGCTACATCATCAAGTGCACGGGCTGCGTCAAAGACGCCGACGGCAACATCGTCGAAGTGCAGGCCGAATACCTGCCGGACACCAAAAGCGGCACGCCGGGCGCGGACGCCGTCAAGGTCAAGGGCAATATTACGTGGGTCAGCGCTGCGCATGCCATCTCTGCGGAAGTACGGCTTTATGACCGCTTGTTCACCGAAGCGCACCCCGACGCCGGAGACAAGAACTTCCTGGAAGCCATCAATCCCGAATCGTGCCGCGTGGTCCAGGCCTGGCTCGAGCCGGGCGCCACGGCAGCCCCCGATACACGCTGGCAGTTCGAGCGCCTGGGCTATTTTGTGGCCGACCGCGAAACATCCACCATAGACCGTCCCATCATCAACCGTGCCGCGACCCTGCGCGACACCTGGGCACAGAAGCAGTAAGGCGATACATACGTGAGCGATACCCCCTCCCCCCGTAAAGGTCAACTGGCACTCGATTTCAAAAGCGCCACCCTGTATGCCTTGCGCGTGGTGCTACAAGACCACAATACCGATGCACTGCTGGCCGCGCTGGAGCGTCGCATGACGGACGCGGGCTCTTTCTTCGAGGACGAGCCCGTGGTCGTGGATGCCAGCCAACTGGAACAAGCCACCGATTGGGCAGCGCTGATCGCCGCCCTGCGTTCGCACAGCCTACACCCTGTGGGTGTAGTCGCCGAGGGCGAAAACCTGTCGGCCGCAAAAGCGGCTGGGCTCGCAGCCGTCGACCTGGCCAACCCCGTGCAGCGGCCAGTCAGCACGCCGGCTCCGGACAAAGATGTCCCCGTGGTCGCACCGCCCGCCCCGGGCGAAGGCTCCCGGGCAATCCCGGAACCCGCGGAAGCACCCGCCCCTGCAGCCGCCCTGCCCGAACTGGCCCCTGCTGCCATGGTCATTAACCGGCCCTTGCGATCCGGGCAACGCATCTACGCCCGCAACACCGACTTGATCGTCATCGGCGTCGTGAGCCAGGGTGCCGAGGTGATCGCCGACGGCAATATCCATGTGTACGGGCCACTGCGCGGCAAGGCCATGGCCGGCGCGCGCGGCGACACCAGCGCGCGTATCTTTACGACGCAACTCGACCCCGAGCTGCTCGCCATCGCGGGCGTGTATCGTGTCATAGAAACGCAGCTGGACGATAAACTGCACAATAAGCCTACCATCGTGCAACTGGATGGCGATGTGCTGCGCATTACGGCGCTGGGCAACTAGCCGCCGATATCTTTTGTTGCGAAGCAATGCATCGAAACCCGCCACTTTGGGCGATGTTCCGGTGGTTATGCTTTACGATTACGTGATTTACAAAACCTATAAGGAATTCTGACGTCATGGCGCGAATTGTTGTGGTGACTTCCGGCAAAGGCGGGGTGGGCAAAACGACCACCAGTGCAAGCTTCTCCTCCGGACTGGCAATGCGAGGCCACAAGACCGTGGTCATCGACTTCGACGTCGGCTTGCGCAACCTGGACCTCATCATGGGCTGCGAACGCCGCGTGGTATACGATTTTGTCAACGTGATCCAGGGCGAAGCCACCCTGAACCAGGCGCTGATACGGGACAAGCAACTGGAAAACCTGTTCATCCTGCCGGCTTCCCAGACACGCGACAAAGATGCGCTGACCCGGGAAGGGGTGGAAAAAGCGCTGAAAGATCTGGGCGACATGGGCTTCGAATACATTGTCTGCGACTCGCCCGCAGGTATCGAAACCGGCGCACTGATGGCTTCGTACTTTGCCGACGACGCCTTGGTTGTGACCAATCCAGAGGTGTCGTCGGTGCGCGATTCGGATCGCATCCTGGGTATTCTTTCCGCCAAGTCGCGGCGCGCCGAAAAGGGCGAGGACCCCATCAAGGAATATCTGCTGCTTACGCGCTACAACCCCAAGCGCGTTGCCGAGGGCGAAATGCTGTCGCTCAAGGACATCGAGGACATCCTGCGCATCAAGCTGCTGGGCGTGGTGCCTGAATCGGAATCCGTGCTGCAGGCATCCAATCAGGGCATACCGGCCATACATCTGCGCGATAGCGATGTAGCCACCGCCTACCAGGACATCGTTGCGCGCTATCTGGGCGAGGAAAAGCCGCTGCGTTTCGTCGACTACGAGAAACCAGGCATATTCAAGCGCCTGTTCGGAGGAAAATAATATGTCTTTCCTGTCTTTCCTCCGGGGTCAGAAGAAAACCTCCGCCAGCGTGGCGCGGGACCGTCTTCAACTGATCCTGATCAATGAACGGGGCGACGGCGTTACGCCCGACTATCTGCCCCGTCTGCAAAAAGAGCTCGTCGAGGTCATCTCGCGCTACGTGAAGATCAATCCCGACGACATCAAGGTCAACCTGGATCGCCAGGACTCGCTAGAGATCCTCGAGGTCAAGATCGAGATGCCACAGCCCGAGGGCCGCTAGGCCCAATACAACAAAGCCCCCGGAAAACAGTCCGTTTTCCGGGGGCTTTGTTGTTCTGCAACGGCCCGCAGGCCGGAGGCCTAACGGTTTTTGCCGACCTGGTCGCCGATGACGCCGCCGATGGCTGCACCGCCCACTGTACCCAGGACGCCGCCACCCGTGATGACTGCACCCGCCACGCCGCCTATGCCGGCGCCTGTTACTGCGCCCTTCTGACGACTGCTCATGGTGTCCCAGGACGAGCAGCCCGCCATGGCGAGAGCAAGAATACCGATAGCGCTGAATTTACCGACTGTTGTCATTTTCAATTTGATCTCCAAGAATGCGAGCAACGACCCACAGTACCCGATTCAATTTAAAAGTGGCAAGTTTTACAAAGCCCCGAGTGTGAAGTCGGGAAACAGTTGTATCCGGCCCTCGATTTCACTCGGCCTTGACCAGCGCAAGCACCTCTTTGAAGTGTGGATGCGCTGGGGTTTCCAGCCATTCGAACATGGCCATTTCGGCGGTGATCTGCTCAAGACCATAGTGTTCCCAGCGTTTGCAGGCCGCCGCACGGTCGGCTTCGCGGCGCGAGCCGATACAGTCAGTGACCAGGATGGGAGCGTAGCCCAGGCGGGCCAGGCCCAGGCCGGTTTGTAACACGCACACATGGGCTTCCGTGCCGATTAACAACACATGGTTGCGCCCCACCGGCAGCTCGGGCTGGAACTGCGCTTCGCGCGTGGCATCAAAATGAGTCTTGTGGATGACATGGTCGATGGCAGGCAGCAGTGCGTGGTCCGTTCCGCCTATTTTCTCGGCCCAATGCTCGGTCGCAATAACGGGGACACCCAGCAGCCGTGCTGCGGCCAGCAGGCGACCCGCCCTGGCCCGTAGTTGCTCGTGGTCGGCTACGGCCGGCAATAGCCGAGCCTGCATGTCGACCACAAGAACCATGGTGTCGTGCGTACTGAGTATCGGCATTTGGCGCTCCTGTTGAGTGGGTTATTTCAGGGCTTTATAGCGCAAACGCCTGGGCTTGGCACCTTCTTCGCCCAGACGACGCTTCTTGTCGACTTCGTACTCTTGATAGTTGCCGTCAAAGAACACCACTTCAGAGTCGCCCTCGAAAGCCAGTATGTGCGTTGCGATGCGGTCCAGGAACCACCGATCGTGGCTGATCACCATGACACTGCCGGCGAACTCGAGCAAGGCATCTTCGAGCGCGCGCAAGGTCTCCACATCCAGGTCGTTGGAGGGCTCGTCCAGCAGCAGTACGTTGCCCCCTTCGATGAGGGTTTTGGCCAGGTGCAGGCGCCCGCGCTCGCCGCCCGAAAGCTTGCCGACCATCTTGTTCTGGTCCGCTCCCTTGAAGTTGAAGCGTCCCAGGTAGGCGCGCGAAGGCATTTCGAAGCGCCCGATGGTGAGCAAGTCAGCCCCGTCGGAAATCGTGTCGAACACGGACTTATCGTCCGGCAGCGACTCGCGGGACTGATCCACAAAGGCCAGCTTGACCGTCTTGCCGATGTTGACGGTGCCCGTATCGGGCTGCTCGCGTCCGGCGATCATTCGGAACAGCGTCGACTTGCCGGCCCCGTTAGGGCCGATAATGCCGACGATCGCGCCGGCGGGCACCTTGAAGCTGAGCTTGTCGATCAGCAATCGATCGCCGTAGGCCTTGCTGACATTGTCGAATTCGATCACATCGTTGCCCAGCCGCTCTGCGACAGGGATGAAGATCTCCTGAGTCTCGTTGCGCTTTTGGTAGTCGTGTGACGACAGTTCCTCGAAACGTGACAGTCGGGCCTTGGCCTTGGCCTGGCGACCCTTGGGGTTCTGCCGCACCCATTCGAGCTCTTTTCTGATGGTGCGCTGGCGGGCGGACTCGGAGGCTTCCTCTTGCTTGAGCCTATCGTCTTTTTGCTCCAGCCACGAACTGTAGTTGCCCTTCCAGGGAATGCCATGACCGCGATCCAGCTCGAGTATCCATTCGGCGGCGTTGTCCAGGAAATAGCGATCGTGGGTCACACCCACCACGGTACCGGGGAACTTGCGCAGGAACTGTTCCAGCCACTCGACGCTTTCAGCATCCAGGTGGTTGGTGGGCTCGTCCAGCAGCAGCATGTCGGGCTTGGACAACAGCAAACGGCACAAGGCCACGCGGCGCTTTTCTCCGCCTGACAGCGTGCCGATGGCGGCATCCCAAGGCGGCAGGCGCAAGGCGTCGGCTGCGATTTCCATTTGGTGTTCGATGTCGTCCGACCCGGTGCTGGCCGCAGCCGCAATAATGGCTTCGAGTTCGGCCTGTTCACTGGCCAGGGCGTCGAAATCCGCATCGGGTTCGGCGTAGGCTGTGTAGACCTCGTCGAGCCGCTTGCGGGCACTGAAGAGGTCACCCAGCCCCTCTTCGACCGACTGGCGCACGGTATGGTCAGGATCGAGCACGGGCTCTTGCGGCAGGTAGCCGATCTTGATGCCCGGCATGGGGATTGCCTCGCCCTCGATCTCGCGGTCGATGCCGGCCATGATCTTGAGCAAGGTTGACTTGCCCGAACCGTTCAGGCCCAGCACGCCGATCTTGGCCCCGGGAAAAAAGGACAGAGAGATGTCGCGCAGGATCTGCCGTTTTGGCGGCACGATCTTGCCGACACGATTCATCGTATATACGTATTGAGCCATGGCAAGCAAAAAACCGGGAATTGATAAAGGCCTGATTGTAGGCCGTTGCCAGCAGTTCCGGGAAAGCGCGCCATGCCTTAAAATAACAGTCTTAATCACAGCCTGAACGCTCATGCCGACGCCCAACGACACCAACCTTGTCTTTACCGCCGACGAACTCGACCTTCTGGGACGCACCGCCGACTCCCTTAGCGCCTACATGGGCAAGCCGGTGCTGGCCGAAATCATGGACGCCGACGAAACCGGCTTTGAATGGGTCATATTCGGCGTGCCGCTCGACATCGAAGATCAGCCCGACGACTACGTAGTGGTCCAGATTGGCGGACCGGGCGCACGCCTGCTGGGCAGCACCGGCGGCCTGAATGTCGCCGATGGCGACGTCTACGAATGCGAGTATCTATGGGCGATCCAGCTGTCCGACCTGGAGGGCGTGCGCTACATCAAGGTAGACCAGGATGGCGACGAAGTGGCCTGGACGGATAACCTGGCCGAGGTCCTGCCGTTTGTCATGGCCGAAGACGCCATGGACGACGACGACGGCAACGACCTGGACGATGAAGATGACGACGACCCATACGATCTGGACGATCGGAACGAACCGCGCACCTTGCACTAAAGATATTGCCAGGTATGGTCGGGGTTCAGGCGCCCGCGGCGCGGGCCCTGTCACGCACATACAGCAAAGCACCGACTGGCCACATTAGCCCCACCAAGGTGCGCGCGGCGGTGCCTTTCAGGCGTCTGCCCTTGGGCAGCGGCTGCTTGCTGTGGCGCAAATGCAGCGAGAACCGGGTATAGCGCGCTGCAGCCATCAAAAAGGCCTGCGGCCGGTAACGGAACCAGGGCAGGCACTCGACCACGGTATCCTGGGCCAGCAGCCACAAGCCCATGGCGTGCTGCTGGCTTTCCTTACCTTGGCGCGACAACGAGTCCGCGCTGTCGTGGTACACGCGGAACACCTGGTTGACGAAGCGGGTCAGGTATCCCGCCCGGGCAATGGCGCGCCATACGAGGCTTTCGGGTACAAAACCGGCCACCTCTTCGGGGAAGGGGAAGGCCAGCAACACATCGGTGCGCAGGCAGCCGAACTTTTCGCCCCGGACATGATATTTGAAGGTCATGTCGAGGGCCGTGGCATCGAAGATATCGCGCGGATACATATCGCCCACGATGCTGCCATCCGGCCGGGCGCAGAGCCCGGTAATCGCTACGAAGTGCGCGCGCTCGGCGACGGGAATTTCGCGCCAGGCGCTTGCCATGGCATAAAGGGCGTTGGTGTCCAGACTGTCGTCGCTATCCAGAGCGACGACCAGTTCGCCACTGGCCTTGCGCACGCCTCGATTGAAGGCGGTTTTCTTGTGCTGGTTGCGCTGCCACATGTAGTGGATCGGAAAGCTGGCTTCCTGTTGCCAGCCCATGACCATGGCCCGGGTGTTGTCTGTTGAGCCGTCATCAACGATCACCCACTCGAAGTCCTGGAAGGACTGCTCGGTTAACGATGCATACACCCTTTCCAGTGTGTGGGCCCGATTATAGGTGGGCGTTACAACCGTAAAAAGATGGCGCCAACAGGACATGGTCGTTTCTTTTCTATCGTTATAGTTTGGCTCAGGCCGTCCATCATAGGACAAAAAAAATCCACAGACCGTGGATCTGTGGATTTCTTGCCAACCTTACTTACGGATACAACCGCGAGGCTTCCAGGGTTGTATCGACCGCGCGATAATCAGGCGCGTTTCACTTTTTCGAGCATCTTGAAAACGCCCTTGGGTGAACGAACGAAAAGGCGCTTGAAAGCTTTGCCCAAGCACCGGCGTTCCAGGGTATTACGACGCGTACGTTTGATTTCTGCCATGATGATCTCCGTGTTTCTACCATGCAAGGCTCGCTAAACGTGCGGGCCCTTTGAATTTAGTTAACCAGTAATTGTACTCCAATACTGACGCACCGCACAAAACCGGCCTGGCCGCACGCGCTGGATCATAACGATTATCATAAACGCATGAGCTCTCAAATTCGCATCTTTGGCGCCCGCCAGAACAATCTCAAGAATCTCAACCTAGACATCAACACCGGTGAGCTGCTGGTCATTACCGGCGTCTCGGGGTCAGGCAAAAGCTCCTTGGCTTTCGACACGCTGTATGCGGAAGGCCAGCGTCGTTACGTGGAAACCTTCTCGCCGTATGCGCGGCAGTTTCTCGATCGGATGGACAAGCCGCAAGTCGACCGCATTGAAGGCATCTTGCCGGCCATTGCCATCGATCAGGTCAACCCGGTGCGCAATTCACGCAGCACCGTGGGCACCATGACAGAGCTGAACGACCATCTGAAGCTGCTGTACGCCCGCCTGGGGCGTTTATATTGCCAGGGCTGCGGCACGCGCGTGCAGCGGGACAACCCAGAATCCATACAACAGCAACTGGCGGCGCGGGTCGGTCCCGAAGATCCGCGCCTGGTCATTACCTTTCCGGTAATCATCCCCGCCAACTATACCGAAGAAGAAGTACGCGGCTTTCTCGACCAACAGGGCTACACCCGTGTCCATCATGAAGAAACACGCCTGCATACGCCGCCGCAGCGAGCCACCAAAGGCAAGGGCAAGCGCGCCGCCAAAGCGGAGAAGCTCCGTGTGCTTCATGTGGTCCAGGACCGTTTCCGCTTCGGGTCGGCAGAACCACAACGCGTCATGGAGGCCCTGGATGCCGCCTTGAAGCAAGGCGATGGACACATCACCGTCTATGCAATGCCTGACACAGCCGAGCAAGGCGCGGAAGAAACCGCATGGCGCTTCAGCAAGCATCTGCACTGCGCGCACTGCGACATCGAGTACAGCACACCGCTGCCCAGCACCTTTTCGTTCAATTCTCCCTTGGGGGCCTGCGAGTCATGCCGCGGCTTCGGCCGGGTGATGGGCATCGATTATGGCCTGGTCGTTCCCGACGAAACCAAATCCCTGCGCGAAGGTGCCATCAAGCCGTGGCAAACGGCCAGCTATAAAGAATGCCAGGCCGAAATGGAGCAGTACGCCCCTGCGGCGCGCGTCCGTCTGGATACGCCATGGAAAGATCTGGACGAGACCGAGCAGCGCTGGGTGATCGATGGCACGCCCGACTGGAAAGGCGGCCCCAGCGCATGGAAGACACAGTGGTACGGCGCGCAGCGCTTCTTTGACTGGCTGGAATCACGCGCCTACAAGATGCATGTGCGGGTGTTGCTGTCGAAGTACCGCAGTTATACCCCCTGCCCCGCTTGCGGCGGCGCCCGTCTCAAGCCGGACGCGACGCTTTGGCGGCTGGGCAGCGACACGGCGCCGGAGCATGACGGCGGATACCCGCGCTTCATGCCGGTACACGCACGCTGGAGTCGCGAGCAGCTGGATGCCTTGCCGGGCCTGGGCATACACGACTTGATGCGGCTGCCCATCAGCCGCGTGCGCGACATGTTCGTGGATATCAGTTTCGGCACCGGCATAGACGCAGCCATAGACCTGCTGCTGGACGAGGTGCGCACCCGACTGAAGTTCCTGTGCGATGTTGGCCTGGGGTATTTATCGCTGGACCGCCAAAGCCGGACTTTATCCGGCGGCGAAGTGCAACGCATCAACCTGACGACTGCGCTGGGCACGTCTCTGGTCAACACCTTGTTTGTCCTGGACGAACCCTCCATCGGCCTGCACCCGCGCGACATGCACCGCGTCGTGCAGGTCATGCATCGGCTGCGCGCCAACGGCAACACCCTGGTCGTGGTGGAACACGACCCGCAGGTCATGATTGCGGCCGACCGCATCATGGATATCGGACCCGGCCCCGGCGAGCGCGGCGGCCAGATCGTCTTTGATGGCACGCCAACCCGACTACGCAACGCCCAGACGGTGACCGGAAACTATTTAAGCGGCCGCCTCCGCGTCGAAGCGCCACGCCCCATGCCAGTAGCCGACAGCACCCCCCGGCTGCTGCTGGAAGGCGTGCGTGCCAACAACCTGAAAAATGTGTCGGCCTCAATTCCCCTGGGACGGCTGGTCTGCATCACCGGCGTATCCGGCTCTGGCAAGTCCACCCTTATCCAGGACGTCCTGTATCCGGCCATCCTCAAACAGAAGGGTAGGCCCACCGAAGCCCCGGGCGAACATGATCGCCTGCTGGGCGCCGAACAACTGGCCGATGTGGTGATGGTGGACCAGACGCCCATCGGCAAGACGGCCCGATCGAATCCGGCCAGCTACGTGGGCGCTTTCGAGCCCATCCGCAAGCTTTTTGCCCAGGCCCCACTGGCGCGCGAACGCGGCTACACCACCGGCACCTTCAGCTTCAACACCGGCGATGGCCGTTGCCCCACGTGTGGCGGCACCGGCTTTGAGCATGTCGAGATGCAGTTCCTGTCGGACGTCTACCTGCGTTGCCCGGACTGCGACGGCAAGCGCTTCCGCCCGGAGATCCTCGAGGTGCGGGTCGAGCACCTGGGGCGCAGCGCCTCAATAGACGAAGTACTGGAAATGACGATCAGCGAGGCACTGGGCTTCTTTGCCGGCCTGCGCGATGTGCAATGGGGCTTGGCCCCGCTGGCCGACGTGGGGCTGGAGTATGTGAGGCTGGGCCAGCCCGTGCCTACCCTGTCGGGCGGAGAAGCGCAGCGCCTGAAGCTGGCGGGCCACCTTGCGGGCGCCGCGCGCAGCGGCATTTCCAGCGCCAAGGTCGCCAAGAAAGGCAGTCTTTTTCTTTTCGATGAGCCCACCACCGGCTTGCACTTTGATGACGTCGCCAGATTGATGCGCGCGTTTCGCAAGCTGCTGGCTGCCGGCCATTCCTTGCTGATCATCGAACATAATCTGGATGTCATCCGTGCGGCCGACTGGCTGATCGACCTGGGACCGGAGGGCGGCGACGCGGGCGGAGAAATCGTCGGTGTCGGCTCGCCTGAAGAGCTGATGCGCAACACTGCCTCGCACACCGGCCAGGCACTGACCGACTACACCAGCGCCATCGTTTACGAAGACAAATCGCAGCAGGCCCGGGTGCTGGCCGAGCCCACGACGCCGTATCTGGATCAGCCAGGCACGCCGTTGCAGACAGCGCTGCGACGCAAGCGCGGCACAACGCAAAGCATAGACATCGTCAACGCGCGCGAACACAACCTGAAAGGCATCAACGTCAGCATTCCTCGCGATACCTTCACTGTCATAACGGGGGTGTCCGGATCGGGCAAATCTACGCTGGCTTTCGATATTTTGTTCAATGAAGGGCAGCGCCGCTATCTGGAATCGCTGAATGCCTACGCCCGGGCCATCGTCCAGCCCGCCGGCAAACCCGACGTAGACGCCATCTATGGCATACCCCCAACAGTCGCCATCGAACAACGCACCAGCCGCGGCGGCCGCAAGTCCACCGTAGCGACCATGACGGAGATCCATCATTTCCTGCGCTTGCTGTATGTGAAGCTGGGAACACAGATGTGCCCGACTTGCCACGTTGCGGTCGAGCCGCAAACCACCGAACAGATCACCGCGCAGATCGCCACCCGCTGCAAGGGGCAGCACATAGGCATCCTGGCGCCCTTGGTGAGTGCGCGCAAGGGCTATTACACAGACCTGGCGAAATGGGCGGCGGGGCATGGTCACAGCCATTTACGGGTGGACGGCGAGTTCATTCCGGTTGCGCCCTGGCCGCGCCTGGACCGGTACAAGGAACACACCATAGAACTGCCCGTGGCCGACCTGGTGGTCGACCCCAAGGACGAGCCGGCATTGCGAACCGCAATACGCAGCGCCTTGCAGCATGGCCAGGGCAGCATGAGCATCCTGGTTGGCCTGACCGACAAGCAGGATGCATCCATCGACGAGCGGCGCGACGGCGCACCGAGCGCCACTGCACAACAATTGCATTTTTCGGTCAAGCGCGCCTGCCCCAGTTGCGGCACCAGCTTCCCCGAGCCGGATCCCCGCATGTTCTCGTACAACTCCAAGCACGGCTGGTGCACGGCCTGCTTTGGCACCGGCTTGCAGCTGGCCGGCTTCGATGCCGAACAAACGGGTGAGGAAACCGCCTGGAACGCCTGGTACGAAGGCAAGACGGAGACCTGCAGCAGTTGCCATGGCGAACGGCTGAACCCGGTCTCGCGCGCCTTCCTGTGGCGCGACCGCTCTATCGCCGAGCTGGCCGCCTTGCCCGTGTCGGATGCGCAAACCTTCTTTACCGGCGTGGTCAGCCGCGGACGCGAAGTGGAAATCGCCCGCGACATACTGACCGAAATTCGCGGGCGCCTGGACTTCATGCTGGAAGTGGGCCTGGGCTATCTGGCCCTGGACCGCGCGGCACCCACCTTGTCCGGCGGCGAGGCCCAGCGCATCCGCCTGGCCGCGCAACTTGGATCCAACCTGCAAGGCGTCTGCTATGTGCTGGACGAACCCACCATAGGGCTGCATCCGCGCGACAACCAGATTCTGCTGAACGCGCTCGCTGCGCTGGAAGGCAATGGCAATACATTGGTCGTCGTAGAGCACGATGAGGACACCATACGACGTGCCAGCCACATTATTGACATCGGTCCCGGCGCCGGTGTGCGCGGCGGCATGGTGGTGGCCCAGGGCACTGCACAAGACTTAATGGACAGCGCGGCATCGGTTACGGGCCGCTATCTGAAGCATCCGCTGCAACATCCGCTGCAGCCGCGCCGCCCGGTTCCAGCCGATACCCCCATGATTACCGTTCGGGGCGCGCATCTGCATAATCTGCACAATGTCGACGCCAGCCTGCCGGTCGGCCGGCTAACCGTCGTGACCGGCGTCTCGGGATCAGGCAAGTCCACCCTGGCCCGCGAAGTATTGCTCGACAACCTGGCGCCGGCCGTGTCAACACGAGCTGCACCAGTCTGGCGCGGCTGCGTGGACATAGCCGGATGGGAGCATATCGACCGTGTGCTCGAAGTGGACCAAACACCCATCGGCAAGACGCCCCGCTCCTGCCCTGCCACCTATGTGGGTTTTTGGGATGACGTGCGCAAGCTGTTTGCCGACACGCGTGATGCGCGCGTACGCGGATGGACTGCGGCGCGCTTCTCCTTCAACACCGGCGAGGGCCGCTGCCCGGTCTGCGAAGGCCAGGGCATGCGCACCATCGAAATGAGCTTCCTGCCTGACGTCAAAGTCCTGTGCGACGCCTGCCATGGAGAGCGATTCAATCGCGACACCCTCAACGTGACCTGGCGCGGCAAGAGCGCCGGCGAGGTTCTGCGTATGGAAGTCGACGAGGCCGTGGAGTTCTTTGCCGCGCACTCGCGCATCTCGCGCATCCTGCAACTGATGCAGGACGTAGGCCTGGGCTACCTGACACTGGGTCAGCCGTCGCCCACGCTGTCGGGCGGCGAAGCGCAACGCATCAAGCTGGTTACCGAGCTGGCCAAGGCAAGGCTCACGGACGGGGTGATCAAGACCGGCCGCGCCTCGCGTATTCCGCACACGCTCTACGTATTGGATGAACCTACCGTGGGCCTGTCCATTGCCGACGTCGAGAAGCTGATTCATGTCCTGCATCGGCTGGTCGCTGCTGGCAACACCGTCGTCGTCATCGAGCACAATCTGGACATCATTGCCGAGGCGGACTGGCTGCTGGACCTGGGCCCCGAAGGCGGCAATGGCGGCGGCAAGCTGGTGGCGCAGGGTTCGCCAGAACATGTCATCAGCAGGAAAGGCCAGTCGCACACCGGTACGGTGCTGGCCGACTTCATGAACTTTACTGCCAGATAAGGATGCCCGCGTGACGCCCGATGCCGTGCAACTGATCGAGACCCTAAGGGTCGACCCGGGCGGCGCCATGCCCTTGCTGGCCGGGCATCGCGAACGCCTCCGGGCTTCGTGCCAGGCCCTGGGTTTCCGGTGGCCCGCTGATTTGTTCGGTCAACACCTGCCGCAGTTGGCCAGTACGCTGGACCGCAATACCGGGCATCGTGTACGTGTGCTGGTCAGCCCCGACGGTTCCTACGACGTGCGATCCGGTCCGCTGGCCGCCACACCACAGCCCGTCAGCGTACGCCTGGCAACGACCCCCTTGCTCGCCAATCCATTCTGGCTACGGCACAAAAGCACGCATAGGCCCTGGTACCGTGCCGCGCAGGCTTGGCTGGAAGCGCAAGGCACGGTATTTGATGTGATTTACTGCAACGCCGAACACCAACTCTGTGAAGGCAGCCGCAGCAATATCTATGTGCAGGATGGCGCCGGGCAATGGTTGACGCCGGCACTGTCTTGCGGGCTGCTGCCCGGCGTGCAGCGCCAGGCCTTGCTGGAACAGGGCCTGGTCCGCGAAGCAACACTTACTAAAGTCGATCTGATCAGTTCCCCCGCCCTGCGTGTATCCAACGCCCTACGCGGCTGGCTGGACGCGCGCCTTTCTTCCTCCGAGGATTTTCCGCATGAACGACCTGCAAGCATTTCCCATTAGCGCCAAGTGGCCGGCCCGCCACCCCGACCGCATCCAACTGTATTCCTTGCCGACACCCAATGGGGTGAAGGTGTCGATAATGCTCGAAGAAACCGGGCTGCCCTACGAACCACACCTGGTCAGCTTTGAAACCGACGATCAGATGACACCCGAGTTTCTGTCGCTTAATCCCAATAACAAGATCCCGGCGATCATCGATCCGAACGGACCTGACGGCAAGCCCCTGCCCTTGTTCGAGTCGGGTGCCATATTGGTCTACCTGGCCGGGAAGTCCGGGCAGTTCTTGCCGCAAGATACGGCGGGCCGATACGAGACCCTGCAGTGGCTGATGTTCCAGATGGGCGGCATCGGCCCCATGTTCGGGCAGTTGGGCTTCTTCCATAAGTTTGCCGGCAAAGACTATGAAGACAAGCGTCCACGCGATCGCTATGTCGCTGAATCCCGGCGACTGTTGGGCGTGCTGGAAGAACGGCTGGCCGAGCGCGAATGGATCATGGGCGACGCCTATACGATTGCCGACATCGCGACCTTCCCCTGGGTACGAAACCTGGTTGGCTTCTACGAAGCCGGCGAGCTCGTCGGCTTTGAGGACTTCCGGAATGTCGCCCGCGCGCTCGATGCGTTCGTGAACCGGCCGGCAGTCGTCAAAGGCTTGAACATACCGGCACGGCCCTGATCAAGGCCTGGACATCACGACGGCGTCCACGATCAGGAAGGCCAACAGACTGATACCCAGCAAAGGAAGAAACCAGCCCAGCGACGCCGCCACGATCAACAAGGGCAGCCATACCCGCGCAGGCATATCGCGCAGCAATGCCAATACCCCTCGGGGTGCAGGCATTGCTGCGCGCTTCTGCGTGGGCCGCTTGCGCCACCACATGGCGTAGCCCCACACGATCATGACGATCAGGCACACCGCGAAGACAATCAGTATCAATTGATTCGCCACGCCGAACAAGGCGCCCATGTGCGCATCTATGCCCCAACGCGTTAACTTGGCCGCCAGCGGAAATTCATTGAAATAGGTCTGGTCGACCACCGACAGGTCGCGCGGGTCTATGGCCACGGCGTCTACCTGTGTAGGCCAGCTGCGGTCGATCTCCGTCACCGTCCATGCCTTGCCTGCGGCCGCAGGAGGACGGATCTCCAGCTTGTCGGCATCGATGCCGGCCTGGCGCGCCGCCAGCAATACCGTATCGAACATGGCTGGATCGGCACCAACCGACAGGGCGGCCTTGGCACCATGACCATGATGGGCATGCTCGTCGACCGGCATGGACGGCTTCTGATCGAGGGCGGTGGAGACGGAGGGCGTGCCCCAACCGTAATGGGCGCGCAGCACGGAAATATTGCCGCCTGCATGCTGCGACCAGGTGAGCCCCGTAACCGAGAAGAACAGGAAGCCGATCAAGGCCCAGGCACCCAGCGTACCGTGACGACGGCGCAGTGTGGCGCCGACTGCCGGTCGAACACCGGCAGCAGCACGCGCGCGGCGCCGTGCCGACCACCACAACACCAGTCCGCCCAGGGCCACGATCCATAGCCAGGATGCCGCCAGCTCGCTGTACAGGCGGCCTGTATCGCCCAGGTGCAATCCGCGGTGAAATTGATCGATCCAGCTGCGTATAGGCAGCACGCCGCTGGTGCCGTACACGCCCAGGTCGCCGCGCACCTCCGCCGTAGCGGGGTCGATGAAAATCGCCCGGCTTTCGGACGGCCCGGTATTTCTGGACACAAACATTACTCGCGTTGTCGTGCCGGGTCCGGCCGCTGGGCGGACCGCAAACAGGGTGCCATCGCCACCCACGATCTCGCTGGCTACCGCGACCTGCTCGGCCAAGGGCAAGGCTGTTCCGCTATTGGGGGTGTAAAGCGCGTGGCGATAGACGACATCCTCGATCTGAGGCGTCAAGGCATACAGCACGCCACTGGCGGCGGCAACCAGAATGAAAGGGCCGACCAGCAGCCCGATGTAGAAGTGCAGCCGGCGCAGCAAAGGCAACCAGCCGGGCTGCGCAAGATGTGCCCGCGCAGCATTGATGCCGTCGGCGTCCAGCGCCGGATTGGAGTTATTGGTCATACGTCACCTGAAAATGCAGAATTACGAAAAAGATCGGATTCAGGCAAGAACAGGTGGGGCGCGGGTAAGCGCATGGGGATAAACAGCGGCAGAAGGCGGGACTGCGTCATCGGCGCTGGGGACCGGCAGGGTCGGCGCCTGGGCCATCGCCAGCACGCTGGCGCAGACGACCAGCACCATGGGACAGGCCGACGCCAAGGTGCAGTATCCGCAAGCATCATGCCAGGCCGTCTGGCCGGAGCTTGATGATGTATCGTCCTCGTCCAACATCAGTGCAGGCACACCGCCCAAGCCCATTTCGGCATTCGGGGCCTGCCCGCAATACTGCGCTTCAGCCACCAAAGATGTATTGCCATGCGTCGCAGCCAGTGATTGGGAAATCACTGGCGTGATGCTCGACAGCAGCATGGCAAACAGCGCCAGCCAGGCTGCAAGGGATCGATATCGACGGCGGATCAAGGCAGGTCCTGCATGATTGCGTACGCAAAGGCGCCCATACTACTGCCGGCTCATCGCAGGCGTCAATGTTAATGCACACCAGCGATATACTGCCTTGTCATTCAAAGGAAGCCCATGTTGCCTACCCACCTCGATCATCTGGTCATCACGGCGCCCACGCTGCAAGCGGGGGCACGATGGGTAGAGGACGCATTGGGCGTTCCGCTGCAGGCGGGCGGCAAGCATCCCCGCATGGGCACACACAACCTCTTGCTAAGACTGGGCCACAACGTCTATCTTGAAGTCATTGCCATCGATCCCGATGCGCACGTACCCGACAGGCCCCGCTGGTTCGGCCTGGATGCCCACGCCGGCACCCGCCTGGCAACATGGGTGCTGCGCAGCAGCGACATCGATGCGACAGCGCAAGCCATGCACGCTGTTGCCGATGGCGTCGAACTCGGCGCTATCGAAACGATGACCCGGGGCGACCTGGAATGGCGCATCACCATCCCCAGCGACGGACAACCCGCAATGCAAGGCATTGCGCCTTCCTTGATCCAATGGGGCAAAGGCCCGCATCCGGCCAGCCGCCTGCAGGAAGCGGGATGCTCGCTGCTTGGGCTGCAGGCCTATCATCAGGATGCCGGGCGCGCGCGCAGCATGCTTGCATCGGCGGGCTTCGAGGGCGCTGTGGAACTCATTGAAATAGGGCCCAACGACACACCCCGACTGCAGGCCCGCATCCAGACACCATCAGGAATACGCGTGTTGGGTTAAGGGTAGCGCCCTGTCAATAGATATTGAATTGCCAGGTCGGCGGCCGCCATTCCCATGCTGGCGGTCACGGTAACCGCAGAGCCGTATCCGGCACACGACAAGCCCTGCAGGGCATCGCCAGCCCCGGGCTCGGCGCTGGCCGCTTGCCACTGTGTCGGCAGCACGACAGGCTGATCAAACCATAAGGCCCGGACATTCAATCGCGGAATACGCTTGCGGGGCTTGCCCGCCTGATCCGACGCGCGCGGATATCCGTGCTGGCGCCGCAGCGTGTTGCGCAGCTTGGATAAGAGCGCATCGTTGACGGCCAGGGAAAGGTCGCCCGACCGCAATGCCAGCGGCTTGGTCTTGCCGCCCGCACCGCCACAGACCACGATGGGCAACTTGCGGCGCCGCGATTCCAGGATCATTGCTATCTTTGCCGCCGCTTGATCCGTACAGTCGATGAGCAGGCTGGCGTCCGCTGCGAACAGCGCCTGCACATTGTCCGGTCCGACGAAGTCGTCGATCATGCCGACGCGGCAGGCGGGATTGATGCCGCGCAGGCGCTGGGCCATGGCAACGACTTTGGCCTGGCCTATGGTTTCGGTCAGGGCATGTAGTTGCCGATTGATATTCGATTCGGAAATGTGATCAAGATCGATAAGGCTCAAGGCCCCAACCCCGGACCTGGCCAACGCTTCCGCGCACCAGGAACCGACCCCGCCTATGCCTGCAACGATGACGTGCGCCCCGCCCAGGCGCGACAGGGCGTCGGCGCCATAAAGGCGTTCCATGCCACCGAAGCGGCGCAGGCTATCGATAGACAAGACATCGGACATTCTGTGGGGGTCTCAATAAGGCAGCGGTTGCGAACGGAAAGTGTACACGGCGCAGCGAACGCAGCACCGCCAAAAAACGACACTCTCATCAGGAGGGACCGCGGCGACGGGGACTGCCTTAAAATACACGCAGTCGCAACGCCTCATCCGGAACCGCTCCCAACGTGAACACCGTCTTCTCCCCCGA
Source organism: Pollutimonas thiosulfatoxidans (assembly GCF_004022565.1). Lineage (NCBI taxonomy): Bacteria > Pseudomonadati > Pseudomonadota > Betaproteobacteria > Burkholderiales > Alcaligenaceae > Pollutimonas > Pollutimonas thiosulfatoxidans. The sequence continues at coordinate 233,221 of NZ_CP022987.1, read as the reverse complement.
CCCGCATTCCATGCCCGCTCCGGGCAGCTTCCGCCTGTTGACCGAAGCCGAGCGCCACGCATCGTTGCAGCAGTCGCTGGCCGGCTGGAAGCGCGACGAGGACGTCTGGGTATACGGATACGGCTCGCTGATATGGCGGCCCGAATTCGATTTCATCGAAAAGCAGCAAGCCTTGCTGCACGGATACCATCGCGCGCTATGCTTGTGGTCCCGGGTAAATCGCGGCACACCCGACCAGCCAGGACTGGTGTTTGGGCTGGACGCGGGGGGCTCGTGCCGCGGCGTCGCCTTTCGCATACCGGCGACCGAGGTTCCCACCACGATGGAAGCCTTGTGGCGCAGGGAGATGCCCAGCGGCGCGTATTTGCCCAAATGGCTTAGTTGCCGCACCGAAAACGGATCCATCACGGCCCTGGTCTTCACCATGAACCGCAACACCGACGCCTATGTTCGCGGATTGCCCACCGATCGGCTGCTGCACATCGTGCGCAACGCCCATGGCAGTTACGGCCCTTGCGTCGAGTATGTGCTTGAAACAGCACGCGCACTAAAGCAGTCAAATATTCACGACAAACGCCTGCAGGCGCTGGTTGGAGAGCTGGTCGCAAGCAACGGGTAAACTATTGTTTGTATCTCTTTAGCCTGCCGATCATCATGTCCGTTGCCGATTTGCGCCAAAATTACCAAAAGTACGAACTGCTGGAAGCGTCGATGGCCTCCACGCCGCACGAACAGTTCACGCTGTGGTTCAGTGAAGCCATCAAGGCCGGCGTGCCCGAACCCAATGCCATGACGCTGGCGACCAGCACGCTGGCCGGGCGGCCTTCCGCCCGCATCGTATTGCTGAAGGGCTATGACGAACAAGGCTACACCTTCTTTACCAATTACCTGTCGCGCAAGGGGCACGAGCTGGCAGAGAACCCGCATGCCAGCCTGCTGTTCTTCTGGCCCTCGCTGGAGCGGCAGGTGCGCATCGAGGGGCATATCGAGAAGCTGCCTGCTGCCGATTCTGACGCGTATTTTCAAAGCCGGCCTCTGGGCTCGCGTATCGGTGCATGGGTATCGCCGCAAAGCCAGCCCATCACGCGCGAAGAACTGGAAGCGCGAAATGTGGCGCTGACCGAATCACTTGGTGCAGCGCCACCCCGCCCTGAACACTGGGGCGGATATCGGCTAAGACCCAACTATGTCGAGTTCTGGCAGGGGCGGCCGTCGCGCCTGCACGACAGGCTGGTCTTCGCCCGGGAAGATGCTTCCTGGTCCCGCATGCGCCTGGCGCCTTGACCCGCCCAGGCCCCGATGACTGCAATACCACCCGACTTCGACGCCCGCTTTTTCCGCTCTGCCCTGGGCCGGTTTGCAACCGGCGTGACCATCGTTACGACGGAAGCGGCACCTGGTCAGCCACTGGGCCTGACCATCAGCTCGTTCAATTCGGTATCGCTTGATCCTCCCCTGGTACTCTGGACCTTATCGAAAAAGGCATCTTCCTTGCCGTACTTCCAGAAGGCAGAGCGCTATGTGGTCCATGTGCTGGCCGCTACCCAGCTGCATCTGGCCAAACGCTTCGCGCAAGGCGCGCAGGCGACCCGTTTCGCAGGCCTGGCTTTGGGCCGTGCACCCGGCGGAACACTCATGCTGGACGATCCCGACTGCGCCGCCTGGTTCGAGTGCTTCAACGTGACGCAGCACGAGGCGGGTGACCACCTGATTTTCATTGGACAAGTCGAGCGCTGTCACCGCAGCTTCCATCAGCCCCTGGTCTATCATGCGGGCGACTTTGACCTCACACCTTCTACCGAGCCGCTGTCCAGCAACTAGCCGTCAGCGGCCGCTTCAACCCCATTGCTATGAACGACTACATACTTACCTTGTCCTGTCCGGACCGCATCGGCATTGTCCATAACGTAACGGGATGGCTGCTGGACCAGGGCGGCAACATCATCGACGCACAGCAGTTTGGCGATCTTGAGACGCAGCGCTTTTTCCTGCGTGTGCATTTCGCCCTGCCGGGCCCAGCCGATATCGCCGCGCTGCAGGCCAGCTTCGCCTCGGTGGCCGAAGACTTCGGCATGGATGCGCACATCTATGACGCGGCACGCAAGGCGCGCCTGCTGATACTGGTCAGCCGCCAGGGCCACTGCCTGAATGACCTGCTGTTCCGCCAGCACAGCGGCCAGTTGCCGGTGGAAATCGCCGGCATTGCGTCCAACCACAACGATTACGCCGGCATGGCGCATTCCTACGGCATACCGTTTCACCATTTGCCGGTCAACGCGGACACCCGCGAGGCGCAGGAACAGCAAATACTGAATATCGTCTCGCGCGAGAACATCGATCTGGTCGTGCTGGCCCGCTACATGCAGATTCTAAGCAGCACTTTGTGCAAGGCGCTGTCGGGCAAGGCCATCAATATTCACCACAGCTTCCTGCCCAGCTTCAAGGGTGCGCGCCCTTACCATCAGGCGCATGCGCGCGGCGTGAAGATCATAGGCGCGACGGCGCATTATGTGACGGCCGACCTGGACGAAGGCCCCATCATCGAACAAGATATCGAGAGGGTGGACCACGCCATGAGCACCACCGACCTGACCCAGGTGGGCAGCGACGTCGAGTCGCAGGTGTTGGCGCGTGCGGTGCGCTGGCATGTGGAACACCGCATCTTGCTGAACGGACAAAGAACGGTGGTGTTCCGCTAAGGTCGCAAGAAAGCCAGGGCCTTCACTCGCCCATCGCCAGGCCTTCGCGGCGAGGATCCGCGCCGCCCTCCAGCCCTGACGGCGTCAGTACGATGCCATGCAGGCCGCTGGTGGCGTCGACTTCGCGAACCTCGTGGCCCATGGCTTGCAAACCTGCTGCCAAGCTGTGCAAAGAGGTGCCCCGCTCCAGCTCTGTATGGCGATTGCGACTGCCAAAATTAGGCAGGCTGATGGCTGCTTGAATATCCAGCCCCCAGTCCAGCACGCCAAGGATGGTCTTGGCCACATAATTGATGATGGCGGCTCCGCCCGGCGCGCCTATGGCCATCACCGGCTGCCCCTGATGCATGACGATCATGGGCGCCATCGAACTGCGCGGCCGCTTTCCCGCTTCGATGCGATTGGCAACCGGCCGGCCTTGCGCATCGACACTGGCAAATGAAAAGTCCGTCAGCTGGTTGTTGAGCAAAAAGCCGTCAACAAAGATCTTGCTGCCGAAAGCGGTCTCGATTGAGCTGGTCATGGAAACCACATTACCGGCTCGGTCGACCGCAACGACATGTGTGGTGGATGGCAGCTCGGCAGAGTTGTCCCGGCCGCGGACCGCCCGCATGCCCGCAGGATCGCCGGGCGGCATAGAGCCCTGCGATTTGGTCGGGTTTATTAATGCGGCTCGCAAGGCCAAGTAAGAGGGACTGATCATCGCCTCTACCGGCACATCGACATAGGCGGGATCGGCCACATAGTAATCGCGGTCAGCGAAGGCCAGCCTTCCGGCTTCCGAGAACAAGTGGACGGCCGCAAGCGACTGAGGGGCCAAACTGGAAATAGGCGTATGCGACAGGATGTTCAACATCTGTATTACCGCCAGAGGACCCGAACTGGGCGGCGGCATGCCGCAGACCTCATAGACTTTGTAGGGTGCACACAGGGGCTCCCGGCGCAGCGCCCGATAGCCCGCCATGTCCGCGACCGTGAGGTCGCCGGGGACGGCATGCCGGGCGACAGCGGCCACGATGTCCTCCGCAATGCGGCCGCGATAAAACGCTTGCGGCCCATCTTGGGCGATGAGGCGCAAGGTCTGGGCCAGCGCCGGATTTCGCAGCCAATGACCAACAGGCCAGGCCCGCCCAGCCGGATCATAAAAATAGGCAGCCGCGTCGGGCTGGTCACGCAAGGCGTGGTTGGCCTCCAGCGACGTATGCAGGCGCGGCGTGACGGCGAAACCCTCTTCGGCCAGAGTGATGGCTGGCGCAAACAGCGATGCCCAGTCCATCCGCCCGTGATCGGCATGCGCGAGCGCCAGCGCATGCAACACGCCCGGTACGCCCACTGACAGACCGCTATGGACGGCGTCCCAGAATTCGATAGGCGCGCCCTCCTGCATGTAACGGTCCGCACGGGCGGCGGCAGGCGCTGTTTCGCGCCCGTCGTAAGTTTGCATGGTCTGACTGGCCTTGTCGTAACTCACAATGAATGCGCCGCCGCCTATGCCGGAGGACTGCGGCTCGACCAGGGTCAGTACCATTTGCGACGCGATGACGGCGTCTATGGCCGTACCGCCGTCGGCCAGGATCCGGGCGCCTGCCCGCGTGGCCAAGGGATGGGCGCTGACCAGCATGTAGTCCTTTGCGCGGACTACATGCCGAGCTACGCGCCCGCTCGCTGCTTCGGGAGCAATATCTTCCTTGAAGGCGGCAGTTGCGGCAGGCGCCTCCTGCGGCGCGCTGGCCTGGCCGTCAACGATCGGCCAGCCTGTACAGCCGGCAAGCACTAAAACGGCCAGCCATGCCGTCAGTGCGGTACCTTTGCCTATCAGCTTCATGCAGGACTTCCTATGGTGGGTATGATCTCGACCAGCCATGCTTCAAACGCCAACAGCGCTTCGGACCGCTCGCTGCTTGATGGATAACCAAAATAATAACTTTCTTGTACCGCAAGAATGGCTTGCGAGGGCATCACCAGCTTACCGGCCTGCAGGTCCGGCTGGACAATGAATCGAGGGATCAGGGCCACACCCAGGCCTGCCTTGACGGCCGCCAGCGTCATGGTGAAAAGTTCGTAGCGCGGGCCTGCGCTGATGGCGGGCAGGTAATCACGTTGCTGGGCCCGATACCACTCGCGCCAGGCGTCCGGCCGGGACGACATGTGCAAGTGGGTGAGCCCGTCCATGGCGTCCAGCCCCTGCTCCGCCAATAGCGACGGGCTGCATACCGGAACCATTTCATGCTCGTCGAATAACTTGATGCCTGCCGTCTGCGGCCAACGTTGGGGCGCATGATAGATCGCAGCATCGAAGGGTTGGTCCTTGAACTGGAACGGGAGCGTGCGCACGGACAAACTGACGGCGATATCGCCGTGCCGGCGCTTGAAGTCTGCCAGGCGCGGGATCAGCCAGGTTGTGGCCAGCGTCGGCAGCACCGCAATGTGCAGGCTGCGTCCTATGCCCGAGCGCGAGACCAGCCCAAAGGTGTCCTTCTCGAGCTGTTCCAGATGATGCCGCACTCTGCCCGCGTATTCGGCTCCGGCATCCGTGAGCGCCACGCGTCGCCGCACCCGTGTCAGCAACTGCACCCCCAAGCGCTCTTCAAGGCCGGTGACCTGCCGATAGACGGCGCTATGCGTCAGCGCCAGTTCTTCGGCAGCCCGGGAGAACGAGCCCAGCCGGGCGGTTGCCTCGAAAGCCTGTAGCGCCCCCAGATTCGGAATACCATGTCTCATGTAGCTTTGCCTTTGACCTGTGAACGGTAGAATACTTCTTCGCCTGCAATATCTTGCGCTTTAGGCAAGACATTGTGCAATTTTATCAATTGCGTTGTGCAGTCAACGCACACTATGCTGACCTCTTATGAAACCCGAACACGATTCCGTACTGTCCCAACGTCTGGGCGGACATATTCTTGTCGACCAGTTGCTGGCGCACGGCGTCGAGCACGTATTCTGTGTGCCGGGGGAAAGCTATCTGGCAGTACTCGACGGCTTGCATGACGCCGCCATCGAAGTAACAGTATGCCGTCAGGAAGGCGGAGCCGCCATGATGGCCGATGCGCACGGCAAGCTTACTGGCCGCCCTGGCATCTGTATGGTTACGCGCGGACCCGGTGCCGCCAATGCCATGGCAGGCGTGCACATCGCCTCGCAAGACTCCACTCCCCTGATACTCTTTGTCGGCCAGATCGAGCGTGGCGTGCGTGATCGCGAAGCTTTCCAAGAGATGGACTACCGCGCCGTCTTCGGTACGCAAGCCAAATGGGTGACCGAGATCGACCAGGTCGAGCGCATCCCCGAGATCGTGTCCCGGGCTTTTCATGTTGCCACATCCGGCCGACCCGGGCCTGTGGTCATCGCCTTGCCTGAAGACATGCTGATAGAACATGCACAGGTCGCCGATGCCCCCGCCTACGAGGTGGTGGAATCTGCTGCAACGGCCGGACAACTGGAATCGCTGGCCGACCACTTGGCTGGCGCTGCGCGGCCGATCGCCATATTGGGCGGCACGCGCTGGGACCAGACCGCTGTCGATCAGTTCGCCGCTTTCGCGACCCGCCACAAGCTGCCAGTGGCTGTGCAGTTCCGGCGTCAAATGCTGTTCTCCACCGCGCACCCCTGCTTTGTGGGCGATGTCGGGCTGGGCAGCAATCCGACGCTCATGGCGAGCATCAAAGAGGCAGACCTCGTGTTGCTGGTCGGTGGTCGCATGTCCGAGATCGCCAGCCAAAGCTATACCTTGTTCGACATTCCCGTGCCCCGACAAACCCTCGTCCACGTTCATCCCGACATCAAAGAGCTGAACCGCGTCTACCGCGCGGACTTGGCCATCAATGTCTCGCCCAAGGCATTCGCGGCCAGCCTGGACACCCTGGCAGCGGTGCCCTCGCCCGACAGGCAGGCACGGCTGCAAGCCATGCGCGACAGCTATCTGGGCTGGACCGATCCGCAAGCCATCACGCACCCTGGCGCCTTACAAATGGGGCAGGTAATGAGCTATCTGCGCGACGTCCTGCCCAACGACGCCATCATGTGCAACGGCGCGGGCAATTACGCCACCTGGCTGCATCGTTTTCATCCGTTTACCCGCTATGGCACCCAACTGGCACCCACGTCCGGGTCCATGGGCTATGGCTTGCCAGCCGCGGTAAGCGCGAAGCGCCTGCATCCTGACCGCACTGTGGTGTGCTTTGCAGGCGACGGTTGCTTCATGATGCACGGGCAGGAATTCGCCACGGCCGTGCAATATCAGCTACCCATTATTGTGCTGTTGATTGATAACGGCATGTACGGCACCATACGCATGCACCAAGAACGCCACTACCCCGCAAGACCGTCGGCGACTGCCCTGCGCAATCCGGACTTCGCCGCGTATGCCCAGGCATTCGGCGGTCACGGCGAACGGATCGAGAGCACCGAACAGTTCGGTCCGGCATTCGAGCGGGCACTGGCCAGCGGCAAGCCGGCCATCCTGCACTGCCTGATCGATCCGGAAACCATCTCGCCAACGACTACATTACAGAAAATTCGCGATCACGCCTTGGCCCACCCTTCCTGATACACCGAGTCCTGCGTGGACCGCGTGAATACTTAACAATCCCTATCTTCTCCGGAGCTTTAATCATGTCGTCTAACCCCTCTTTCCATTGGCAGGATCCCTTATTGCTGGACGCCCAGTTAAGCGACGAAGAGCGCATGGTGCGTGATGCGGCTTTGGCCTATGCACAAGACAAGCTTGCCCCCCGCGTGCTTGACGCCTTCCGTAACGAGCAAACCGATCCAGCCATTTTCGGCGAGATGGGCGAGCTGGGCCTGCTGGGGGCCACCATTCCCGAAGTCTACGGCGGCGCCGGCCTGAACTATGTCAGCTACGGCTTGATCGCGCGGGAAGTCGAGCGCATCGATTCAGGCTATCGGTCCATGATGAGCGTTCAGTCTTCCCTGGTCATGGTGCCGATCAACGAATTCGGCAGCGAAGAACAGAAACACAAGTACCTGCCCAAGCTGGCGCGCGGTGAATGGATAGGGTGCTTCGGCCTCACGGAACCCAACCACGGCTCTGACCCCGGCAGCATGGAAACCCGCGCGGTCAAAACTGCCGACGGTTACAAGGTCAGCGGCACAAAAATGTGGATTACCAACTCTCCCATCGCCGACGTGTTCGTCGTCTGGGCAAAGGTGGTCGGCGGTGACGACGATGGCAAGATCCGTGGCTTCATTCTCGACAAGGGCATGAAGGGTCTGTCGACCCCGACCATACACGGCAAGGTGGGGCTGCGTGCATCCATTACCGGCGAGATCGTCATGGACGAAGTCGAAATTTCAGCCGACCAGATGCTGCCCAAGGTCAGCGGCTTGCGCGGTCCTTTCACCTGCCTGAACTCCGCACGCTACGGCATTGCCTGGGGCGCCTTGGGTGCGGCGGAAGCCTGCTGGCACACGGCACGTCAGTACACCATGGACCGCAAGCAATTTGGCCGGCCGCTGGCAGCCAACCAGTTAATCCAGAAGAAGCTCGCAGATATGCAAACCGAGATCACTCTGGGCCTGCAAGGCTGCTTGCGCCTGGGACGCATGAAAGACGAAGGCACGGCCGCTGTCGAAATCACGTCCATCATGAAACGCAATTCTTGCGGCAAGGCGCTGGACGTCGCCCGCCTGGCGCGCGACATGCTTGGTGGCAACGGTATCTCTGATGAGTTCGGCGTGGCACGCCACCTGGTCAATCTGGAGGTCGTCAATACCTACGAAGGCACTCACGACGTCCACGCATTGATACTGGGGCGTGCCCAGACTGGCCTTCAGGCTTTTTTCTAACAAAAAAGCGGGCCATGCCCGCTTGATGTTGTGCTGTCGGCGCCCCCCGGGGCGCCGCTGGTCATTCTGGCGCGTGCGCCGCCAGGTCGAACAGGCTGGTTGCCTCGACGTCCAGCACCTGCTCGTCGCGTTGGTTGTAGACGCGCCACGACCAACGCATGATGCCAAGATCGTCGCGCGAGGACGAGGTACGCACGGAATCGACGGTTGCCTCAAGACGCAGGGCATCGCCTGGGCGTACCGGCAGCAGCCAGCGTAGCCGCTCCAGGCCCGGCGATCCGAAGGACTCCGAACCGGCCAGCGCCGAATCGACCGCCATCCGCATGGCCAGGCTGCAGGTCAGCCAGCCACTGGCGATCAGGCCGCCCCAGCGGCCCTTCTTGGCACCCTCAGCATCCACATGGAACCACTGCGGGTCGTACGATTTCGCAAAACCAAGCATCTCTCCTTCGGTGACGACGACCGGCGGATGCTTGATCACCATTCCTACTTCGAACTCGCTGAATTTCATGACAATACTCGACTATTTTTTGACGGTGCTAAGCGAGGCAGTGTACCGCAACGGGGGCTACGCCGCCGCCCGCGCCGGGGGTCGTAGTTCAGTAGGTTTCGAAGTGCAGGCGGCCTTGCGCCTTAAGCTGGGCATGGACATCCGGCCATTGCAGCCCCGCCCCAGAGACCACGGACTCGAGCGCTTGCAAGACACCGTCTTCCATGCCCTTGAGGCCGCAAACATAAATGCAGGTCTTGTCGCTGTCGAGTAGGGTCCGAATATCCGCCGCACGCTCGACAAGCAGGTCTTGCACATAGCGCTTGGGCTGCCCGACCTCGCGCGAGAGCGCCAGGTTGATGTCGATGAAATCCTTGGGCAGGTTCATGAGCGGACCGAAATACGGCAGTTCGCGCTCGGTACGCGCGCCGAAGAACAGCATCAGCTTGCCCTGGAATGCGGACTCTTTACGCAGGCGACGACAGCGCTCGGTCATGGCTCGCATGGGTGCAGAGCCTGTACCCGTGCAGATCATGATGATATTGGCGTCGGCATGGTTGGGCATCAGGAAGGTATTGCCGTAGGGGCCTATGACCCTGACCGTGTCGTTCTTCTTGAGGTCGCAAAGGTAGTTGGAACATACGCCTAGCGCCGGCTTGGCGTCATAGTCGGTCGTTACCCGCTTTACGGTCAACGACAAGTTGTTATAGCGGGGCCGTTCGCCGTCACGCGGACTGGCGATGGAGTACTGGCGAGCATGATACGGCCGTCCGTTCTCATCCACCCCGGGCGGGAAGATGGCGATGGACTGCCCTTCAAGCACCGGAAAAGGCGCGGTTCCGAAGTCCAGCACAATGTGGCGGATATCGCTTTCGGTGTCATCGGCGGTCACGCGGTAGTTGCCGACCACCGTGGCGGTGATCGGGTTCTTGTGCGTGTAAAGATTGACATAAGGATGAGCCGCCGACCAGGGAGGAATACTGGCGCCCGCGCCCGTCGAGGGGTAGCCATCCAGCGACGGATGGCGGTCTTCGTCCGCCACGACGGGCGGCGCTTCCGTGGTCTGCGCTGCAACGTCGTCGATCGGCGCCTCCGGCAGGGGCTGCTCGGCTGGCAGAGCTTCCCACGAAAACTGCTCTTCCAGCGTGTAAGGCTTGTCGGCCAGCACCGTTAACCAGTTATCGATCGAACCCGTCGGACATGGCGGCACACAGGCCATGCAATGGTTGCAGATGCTGGCATCGACCACATAATTATTCGAGTCGTGCGTGATCGCATCGATCGGACAGGTCTCTTCGCACGTGTTGCAACGTATGCAGACTTCGGGGTCGATCAGGTGCTGCTTGAGCACACCTGCAGGTAGTGGCGCATTCATGGCATTTGGCCAGTGTCAGTTGAAACGGACGTAATCGAAGTTGAGTGGCTGACGGTTCACACCGATGACGGGCGGCGCAATCCAGTTGGCGAACTTGCCGGGTTCGACCACACGTCCCATCAGGGAAGCGACAAAGGCGCGGTCCTCGGCGGTTGGCAGCCATTCGCGCTCATGCGCCTTCCATTGTTCGTCTGTCAGCACTTCACCCTGCGGCGAAACCTTGATGCCCGCCAGCGTTCCTATCTGTCGGTTGAATGCCTTGTGCGGCACTTGCAGACGGAAGGCAATGCCGTTCTTTTCGAGCACTTTGTTCCAGCGGCCGACGCCTGCCATCGAATCCTTGATGAAATCGTCGCGCAGCACTTCGTTAAGCGCGTTCAGCATGGGCACCTCGATGTCGCGCATCTGCCCATTGGCCACCTCCAGCACGGTGTAGGTGTCGTTCTTGAGCATGTGGTCGTCGGTGCGTTTGCCTTCTTCGTAGCGCCCCTTCAGTCCAGAGCTATAGAAGATGGCGGCATTGGATGATTGGTCGGCGCCGAAAAGATCGATCGTCACGCTGTAATGGAAGTTCAGGTAGCGCTGGATGGTTGGCAGGTCGATAACGCCGGCCGCGCGCACGGCTGCCGGGTTGTCGGTCTTGAGTTCGTTCATGACTTCGGCGGTGCGCTGCAGAACGCGCGACACACCGGATTCGCCCACGAACATGTGATGCGCTTCTTCGGTCAGCATGAACTTCGTGGTGCGTGCCAGCGGATCGAAGGCCGACTCGGCCAGCGCGCAAAGCTGGAACTTGCCGTCGCGGTCGGTAAAGTAGGTGAACATAAAGAAGGCCAGCCAATCGGGCGTCTTTTCATTGAAGGCACCCAGAATGCGCGGGCTGTCTTCATCGCCGGAATTGCGCTGCAGCAAGGCGTCGGCCTCTTCGCGACCGTCGCGCCCGAAGTAGCGGTGCAACAAATAAACCATGGCCCACAGGTGGCGACCCTCTTCGACGTTGACCTGGAACAGGTTGCGCAAGTCGTATTGTGAAGGGGCGGTCAGGCCCAGGTGGCGCTGTTGCTCTACCGAAGCGGGCTCGGTATCGCCCTGCGTCACGATAATGCGGCGCAGGTTGGCGCGGTATTCGCCGGGCGCTTCCTGCCAGACATCCTTGCCGATGTTTTCGCCGAAGTGCACCTTGCGGTTGCCGTCTTGCGGCGCCAGGAAAATGCCCCAGCGGTAATCGGGCATCTTCACATGATCGAAATGGGCCCAGCCATCCGGCTGCACGCTGACGGCGGTACGCAGGTAGACGTCAAAGTTCTGCGAGCTTTCAGGACCCATCTCTTGCCACCACTTCAGATAATTGGGCTGCCAGTGCTCCAGCGCGCGCTGCAAGGCGCGGTCGCTCGATAGATTGACGTTATTCGGGATTTTTTCTGAGTAATTGATGCCGGACATTAGTGGCTCCTGGTGGATGGTTCGTTGCGTTGGGACCAGCGCTATACGCGGTTCCAGTCGAATGCTGCCTGTTCGCCCTTGCCATACAGCTTGAGCGCTCCCTTGTCTCCTGCCGCGTTGGGTCGGTTGAATATCCAGTTTTGCCAGGCGGTCAGCCGCCCGAAAATACGTGTTTCCATGGTCTCGACGCCGCCGAATCGCAGGTTGGCCTCCAGGCCCGTCAAGGCGTCGGGCGACAGCGCACGGCGCTCTTCCAGTGCGATGCGTATCTCGTCGTCCCAATCGATGCTGTCGGGCGCGAAGGTCACCAGCCCCAGGCTCTCGGCCTGCTCTGCGCTGACGGTATCGCCTATCGTGGCCCGGGCTGCCGCAATGGGTTCGGTTTCTTCGCAGAATCGGCGCGCGAGGCGGCTTTGACCGTTGACCATGGGGTAATGCCCAAAATTCAGTTCGTTCAGGGCGATGCCGGCCGGGCGCGCGACTTCGGGATCGTCCAACATATAAGAGCGGTCGCAGGCCAGCGCCACTTCGAACAGCGTGCCCACGAAGCAGGAGTCGGGCTCGATCAAGGCAAACAAAGAGCGCGAGGTGACATCAAGACGCGCCAGCGTACGACGTAGCATGCCCAGTGTTTCGCGAACCAGCCAATGGTCGGCGTGCTGCGCCAACACGGCGTCGGCGCCCAGCACCAGAGCAGGGTCGCCCTCGGTGCGCAGCACCCAGGTACCGATATCAAGTTCGTTGGTGCGCAAATGAAGGATGGCATCGTCGAGCTCGCGGGCAAACTGCAAGGGCCACCAGGCTGCGCCCTGCGCGAGTATGCCGGCAAGGTCTTGCGGTGTCGCAGCGGCCGGCGCCTTCAAGGTCCAGGAGGCCTGGCGCTTTTCGCGGTCGATGTCTACCTTGACATAGGTGTATTCGATGCCGGCCTCGCTGTCGATGCGCTGCAGTGGCGTAAGCGACACGCCTTTTGCATCGGCCGGTCGATCGCTTTGCGCTGCCAGGTCGAGTGCGCGCTGGCGTACCTCTTCAGCGAAGCGGGCGGGCTTGATGACCTCGTCGACCAGGCGCCAGTCTTTGGCCCGCTGCCCTCGTACCCCTTCCACCAGTGTGCAAAAGATATCGGCGTAATCGTGACGCACCTTGCGCTTGTCGGTCACCCGGGTAAGACCGCCGGTACCCGGCAGCACGCCCAACAATGGCACCTCGGGCAAGGACACGGCCGAAGAGCGATCGTCGATCAGCAGGATCTCGTCGCAGGCCAATGCCAATTCGTAGCCACCGCCAGCGCAGGCGCCGTTCAGGGCGGCTACGAACTTCAGGCCGCTGTGGCGACTGGAGTCTTCGATGCCATTACGCGTTTCGTTGGTGAACTTGCAGAAGTTGACCTTCCAGGCGTGCGAGGACAGGCCCAGCATGAAAATATTGGCGCCGGAACAGAAAATGCGATCTTTCAGACTGGTGACGACAACAGTGCGCACCTGAGGGTGCTCGAAGCGTATGCGTTGCAGCGCGTCGTGCAGTTCTATGTCGACACCGAGGTCGTAGGAATTAAGCTTGAGCTTGTAGCCGGGACGGATGCCCTCGTCTTCGGCGACGTCCATGGCGAGGGTGGCGATGGCGCCGTCCACGGATAGCGCCCAATGCTTGTACTGGGACGGATCGGTGCGAAAGTCTACGCGCTGGCTGGAGTCGGTCATATCGGTTTCCTGGACATATCTGAAAAATAATGCCTGCACCCAGGCGTTTTATGCATAATAATGCAGCATAATTCCAGTGTCAATAAAACATGCATAAAAATGCATGCTGTCCGGGTATGTCCTTACAGCGGCATCCCGGCGGCTTGACGGATATGCGTGCGCAAGCCCTCGAAACAGGCTTCCAGGGTGGTATCGCTGGTGGAGCACACCCAATCTGCCTTCGAGTAGAAGTCTTCGCGGCTGGCCAGGATGCGTTTCAAATCGGCCATGGCCTCGTTGTTGCCGGCCATGGGCCGGAAGTCGCCCTGCGCCATGACCCGCTGCATGTGATCTTCAGGCGTGGCCTTGACCCAGACGGTATAGCAGTGGGCCAGCATTGTGTTCATGCTGGCCGGCTCGGATACCAGCCCACCAGGCGTGGCCAGCACCATCTCGGGATACAACTGCAAGGCCTCTTCCAGTGCCCGTTTCTCGTAGCGCCGGTAGGCCGTCGGCCCGTAAAGACTGTGGATTTCCAGTATGCCGCAGCCGGCGACGCGCTCGATCTCGGCACTGAGTTCGACGAAGGGGTAGTTGATGTCGGCAGCCAGCATGCGTCCCAGCGTGGACTTGCCCGCCCCGCGCAAACCGGTCAGGGCGATCCGCTGCAGGCGGTTGCGCTTGCCAGCCAGCAAGGGATCATCGAACAAGGCGGTAAGGACTTCGCGGGCTTTCTGCAGCTCGGCCTCGGAGCGGCGTTCGAGCAGGCCGCGGATCAATAGCCACTCTGGCGTGCTGGTGGTGACGTCGCCCACCAGCTCGGCCGGTGCGCAGTTGAAGGCATGTGCAATTTGCCGCAGCACCAGTATGGAGACGTTGCCCACGCCCAATTCCAGATTGGCCAGATGGCGTTCGGAAACGCCTGCTGCGGAGGCCAGCTCTTTGCGCGTCATGCCGCGTATGGCCCGCATGCGGCGCACCCGCTCGCCCAGCGAGCTGAGATAGGGGTCGCCACCGTTGCGGGCATCCAGCAGGGCAACGGCGGCCTTCCGGTCTAGTTTTTTAGTTTTCACCCAGAATAACCCTTAGCTGATGGCGAACATGCATTATAGTGCTTGACTTCAGGGAATAAAAGCCCTAATTTGCATTCTGTATTGTAAAAATTCCCTGGTAGGCGCATTGCATGTCGGACCAGGCGACAGCACCATAAAAAGATTTCGGAGACCACGCCATGCCCACCTGCCCCGTTGAGCTGAATTATGCCGCTCAACTTGTCGAATCGAACGCCGCAAGACCCGACAAACCGGCTTTCATCGACGACCACCGCAGCCTGACGTACGCCGAGCTAGCCAGCCGTATCGCCCGCTTTGCCGGGCTGCTGCAGAAGCTGGGCTTGCGACGCGAAGAGCGCATCTTGCTGGTCATGCACGACACGATCGACTGGCCGGTGGCCTTCCTGGGCGCCCTGCATGCCGGCGTCGTGCCGGTTGCAGTCAACACCTTGCTGACAGTCGCCGACTATGCCTACATGCTGGGCCATAGTCGCAGTCAAGCTGTATTCGTGTCGGCACCCCTGCTGCCCACATTGCAAGAGGCCATGAACCAGGGCAACCATCAGGTCCAGCATGTTGTCGTGTCGCAGTCGCCGTCCCCGCTGGCAGCGCCCCTGCTGGACTTTGAAGCTCTGATGTCGCAGGCGGACGAGGTACCGGCCTGTAAGACATTGGCCGACGAAATCGCCTTCTGGCTGTATTCGTCGGGCTCCACAGGACAACCCAAGGGGGTAGTGCATACCCACGCCAATCTTTGGTACACCGCCGAACTCTATGGCAAGCCCATATTGGGCCTGCGCGAAAGCGATGTGGTGTTTTCGGCTGCCAAATTGTTTTTTGCCTATGGGTTGGGCAACGGGCTGACCTTCCCCTTGTCGGTAGGAGCCACCACGCTGCTGATGGCCGAGCGCCCTACTCCCGATGCCGTCTTCAAGCGCCTGACCACGGGCCAACCGACTGTTTTCTGTGGCGTCCCCACCCTTTACGCCAGCATGCTGGCATCGCCTTCGCTGCCTGCCGCCGACCAGGTGCGGTTGCGCGTCTGCGCCTCCGCCGGCGAAGCGCTGCCCAAAGACCTGGGCTTGCGCTTCCGCGAGCACTTCGGCTGCGACATCCTGGACGGCATCGGCTCCACCGAGATGCTGCACATTTTCCTTTCGAACCAGCCGGGCGACATCCACTACGGCACCACAGGCAAGCCTGTGCCCGGGTATGAAGTCGACCTGCGCGACGAGCATGGGCACAGCGTACCCGTGGGCACCATAGGCGACCTTTACATCAAGGGCCCCAGCGCCGCGCTCATGTACTGGAACAATCGGCCTAAAACCATAGACACCTATCAGGGCCCGTGGCTTAAAAGCGGCGATAAGTATGTCTGCGATGCCGACGGCTACTATACTTACGCCGGACGCAGCGACGACATGATCAAGGTCAGCGGCCAGTATGTTTCTCCCATCGAGGTCGAGAACACGCTGGTCCAGCACGAAGCCGTGCTGGAGGCCGCCGTCATCGGTGTCGAGGACGACGCCGGCCTGACCAAGACCATGGCTTACGTGGTACTCCGTGATGGACGCAGCGGCGACGACGCCACCGAGCACGATCTCCAGGCTTTCGTGAAAGAGCATCTGGCGCCGTTCAAGTACCCTCGCACCATACATTTTCTGGATGACCTGCCCAAGACGGCCACGGGCAAGATCCAGCGCTTCAAATTGCGACAACTTCACAGCCACAACCGATGAACCAGCCCACCGACCACGCCTGCACAACACAACTCGTCCCGGTCCACGCCCTGGGACGCGACTTGGTCATCGAATGTCTGTGGATAGCGCCCGAAAAAACCAGCAGCGACCTGATCGTCTTCCTGCACGAAGGGCTGGGTTCCGCATCGATGTGGAAAGACTGGCCGGCCCAGCTTTGCGAGGCGACCGGTTGCCGAGGCCTGGTGTTCTCGCGCTATGGCTACGGCAACAGCACGCCGCGCCCCGCCGACGAGAAATGGCCGGTGGATTTCATGCATGACCAGGCTCGCGAGGCGCTGCCTGCCCTCTTTGCGGCCCTGGGCCTGGAGCACGAACGCCCCATTCTCTTTGGCCACAGCGACGGCGGGTCGATATCGCTGCTGTTTGCCGCCATGTACCCAGACCGCGTCAAGGCTATTGCCGTGGCGGCGCCTCACATCTTCGTCGAAGACGTGACCATCTCGAACATCCAGGACGCCCGCCAGGCCTACCTGGCGACGGATCTGCCGGAAAAGCTCGGCCGCTATCACCAGGACGTGGATTCCGCTTTCTGGGGGTGGAACGACATCTGGCTGAACCCGGCGTTCCGCGCCTGGAACATCGAGTCCTATCTCGACAAAATCACTTGCCCCATCCTTGCCATACAAGGCGAGGACGACGAATACGGCACGCTGGAACAGGTCTACGGCATCAAACGCCTTGCCAGTCAGACTCAACTCTGTATCATCGCGGATTGTCGGCATTCGCCCCACCGCGACCAGCCGACTGCGGTCATTCAAGCAGTCACTGCCTTCATCGATGGGCTGGACGGCTCATAATCACTGTTTAGATTACACCGCGCGGGCTTCGCGCATCACCACGCAGTCACTCTTAGAAGAACCAAGGAGACAACTATGAAACGAGTATTGACAGGTACCGCGCTGGCGACGGTATTGGCGCTGGGCGCGGGCAATGCCTCCGCCGTCGTGAAGGTCGGATTTATGCTGCCTTACAGCGGCACCTACGCCGCACTGGGCCAGGCCATCGAAAACGGCTTCAAGCTGTATGTACAGGAACAAGGCGGGAAACTCGGCGGCCAGGAACTGCAATACTTCCAGGTCGACGACGAGTCCAATCCATCCAAAGGACCAGACAACGCCAACCGCCTGATCAAACGCGACCAGGTCGACGTGCTGGTAGGAACGGTGCACTCGGGCGTTGCCATGGCGCTGGCCAAGGCCGCCAACGATTCCGACACCACTCTCATCATTCCGAATGCCGGTGCCGACGCCATCACCGGCCCACTGTGCAGCAAGAACGTCTTCCGCAGTTCGTTCTCCAACTGGCAACCCTCGTACGCCATGGGCCCTGTCGCGGTCGAGAAAGGCTACAAGACTGCCGTCACCATTACCTGGAACTACGCAGCGGGCAAGGAAGCCATTGCGGGCTTCAAGGAATCTTTCGAAAAGGAAGGCGGCAAAGTGGTCAAGGAACTGACGCTGCCTTTCCCGCAAGTGGAATTCCAGCCGCTGCTTACCGAAGTCGCATCGATCAAGCCTGACGCTGTGTTCACCTTCTTTGCCGGTGGCGGTGCCGTCAAGTTCGTACAGGACTACGCGGCTGCAGGCCTGAAAGACACCGTGCCGTTGCTCAGCAGCGGCTTCATGACGGACGGTACGCTGAAAGCACAAGGCGAGTCGGCCCAAGGCCTGTTCACCACCCTGCACTATGCCGACGGCCTCGACACACCTCGCGATAACGCTTTCCGCGAAAACTACACCAAGAACTTCCCTTCCATGCAGCCCGACGTTTATGCCGTACAAGGCTACGACGCCGCCCAGTTGCTTGCAGCAGGCCTGGAAGCCGTCAAGGGTGATGTTTCCAAGAAAGACGACATGCGCACTGCCATGCGCAGCGCCACCATCGACAGCCCGCGCGGCCAGTTCACGCTGTCCAGCGCCGGTAATCCCGTGCAGGACATCTATCTGCGCAAAGTCGTGGGTGAACAGAACCTGACCCAAGGCGTCGCGATCAAGGCGCTGGCCGACCCCGCACGAGGCTGCAAGCTGTAAACCAAGCAACAAGGAGCTCTTGTGGACCCGGTCATATTCCTGATTCAGTGCCTGAACGCGGTGCAGTACGGCCTGTTGTTGTTTCTTGTGGCCAGCGGCCTGACACTGATCTTCGGCATCATGGGCATTATCAATCTCGCCCATGGCAGCTTTTATATGATCGGGGCCTACATGGCCTTCGCGCTTCAGCCTATGGTGGCCGATTACCTGGGCGGTGGATTCCTGATCACCGTCCTGCTGTGTGTTGGGCTGGCCGCCTTGCTGGGCTACTTTCTGGAATGGGCTTTTTTCAGTTTTCTGTACTACCGGGACCACCTGCAGCAGGTGCTGATGACCTATGGCCTGATCCTGGTGTTTGAAGAACTGCGCAGTCTGGCGGTCGGTAACGATGTTCATGGCGTCACCGCCCCCGCCTGGCTGGCAGAGTCCATCTCTTTGGGCGGGGTCATGACCTACCCGGTATATCGGCTGTTCATCTCGTGCGTGTGCTTGGTGGTCGCAGCCGGGCTTTACTGGGTGCTGGCCCACACCAGGCTGGGCATGATGATCCGTGCCGGCGCCAGCAATCGGGAAATGATCAGCTCCCTGGGCATAGACATCAATCGGCTCTATCGCATTGTGTTCGCCATTGGGGTCGCACTGGCGGCGCTGGCAGGCGCCATCGCGGCACCGGTATCGTCCGTGTATCCCGGCATGGGCAACAGCGTGCTTATTATTTGCTTCGTCGTCGTCGTTATCGGCGGCATCGGCTCCATCAAGGGAGCCTTCCTCGCAGCGATGCTGGTCGGCTTCGTCGATACTTTCGGCCAGGTTTTCTTTCCTGGCATCGCCGGTGTTCTGGTCTACGTACTGATGGCCGGTATTCTTTTGTTCCGGCCCGAAGGGCTATTCAAGCAAGGCTAACTTACCCATGCAAGCCACATTTCGCAACCTGTGCCTGCTCGGTCTGCTTGGTCTGGCCGTTCTGTTTCCGCTGCTCGCCAGCGACTACTACATCAGCCTGGCCGTCAAGATCATGATCTATTCGATCTTCGCGCTAAGCCTGCAATTATTGGTCGGAGGCACCGGGTTGGTCAGCCTGGGCCATGCCGCCTTCTTTGGCATTGCCGCTTACACCACCACGCTGTACTCGCCAGAGTCGGGGCCCGGCAACCTGTTCGTACTGTTGCCTATCGCCATGTGCGCCGCCCTGCTCTATGCCTTGGTTACCGGTGCGCTTTCGTTGCGTACCAAGGGTGTGTATTTCATTATGGTCACCCTGGCTTTTTCGCAGATGGCCTACTACGTCTTCCATGATACCGACGTGGGCGGTGGCAGCGACGGCATCTACCTGTACTTTCGCCCCGAGCTGCGGCTTGGCGATACGGTACTGCTCAATATCGACAGCCCGCTGCATTTTTATCTGTTCACGCTGGCTTGCCTGCTGCTGACATGGGCCTTCCTGGCCATGTTGATGCGCTCGCGCTTCGGCGCCGCATTGACCGGCATCCGGGTCAACGAACAACGCATGCGCAGCGCCGGCTATTCCACCTTCAATTACAAGCTCGTGGCCTACGGCCTGGCTGGCGCGCTGGCCGGAATCAGCGGCTTGCTCTATGCCGCCAAAGACGGCTTTGTAAACCCGGAACTGCTGGCTTGGGAACAATCAGGCCTGGTGCTGCTCATGGTTATCCTGGGCGGCAGCAGCCGGCTTTGGGGCGCCGTGCTGGGGGCTGCCGCCCTGACGCTGCTTCAAGAGGCATTCCAATCGCAAGCGCTCTTTGGCGACTGGGCCACCCATTGGCATCTTACCTTTGGCCTGTCGATTATCGCGCTGGTCGCTTTCATGCCCAACGGGCTGATCGGACTGGCCGCGCAACGGCGCGCCCGTCGCTCCGCCGCGTCTCCAGCGTCCACGCAAGGATAGAAATGACAAACGAACTTCTGTCCGCCCGCAATATCACGCGTCGCTTTCGTGGACTGACCGCGCTGGACCAGGTGTCGGTCAGCCTGTCGCGCGGCGCAGTCCATGCCGTGATCGGCACCAATGGTGCGGGCAAGTCCACCTTGGTCAGCGTATTGGCTGGCGAACTCGCCCCCGACGAGGGCAGTATTTTCCTGCACCAGCAAGAGGTCACCACCTGGCCACAGCCGCGTCGAGCCCGAGCCGGCCTGGGACGCAGCTATCAACGCACCACCATATTTCCAAGCCTGACTGTGCACGAAAACTGCCGACTGGCTGCGCAAGCCAGGCAACAACATTTCTGGAACTGGGCCGCGCCGGCGGGCAAGTGCCGCTACAGTACCGATGCAGCGCAACACGCGCTTGAATTGGCCGGCCTGAAAGACGATGCATCGCACATCGCCGGCCTGCTCTCGCACGGACGCAAGCGCCAGTTGGAAATCGCCATGAGCCTGGCCACCGCCCCCACCGTGCTGTTGCTGGACGAACCGCTCGCGGGCATGGGCTCGGAAGAGACGGACCGCATGCTTGCGCTGCTTTCGTCGCTCAAGACCCAACACGCCATCCTGCTGGTTGAACACGACATGGACGCCGTCTTCAGAATCGCCGACGAAATCACCGTCATGGTCAACGGCCGCGTGATCGCCCATGGTGACCCCCAATCCATCCGCGATAATCCCGAGGTGCAAACCGCCTATCTGGGGGAAGGCGAATGACAACGCTCATCGAGGCGCGCGACATCCACGCGCACTATGGCGCAAGCCACGTACTGCAGGGCATCGACCTGACCATCCATGCCGGCGAGTCCATCGGCTTGCTGGGGCGTAACGGCATGGGCAAGACAACGCTGATCCGCAGCATCATGGGGCATGTGCCGGCCAGTGGCGGCAGCATCACCATACGCGGCAGGAACTGCACGCGGGCCGCGCCTTACCAGGTGTCCCGACTGGGGGTGGCTTATGTCCCCGAAGGCCGCGGCATATTTCCCAACCTGAATGTGCGCGAAAATCTGCAGGTCGCGGCGCGACCCGGCTTTGACGGGCGCAACGACTGGACCTACGAGCGGGTGCTGCAGACCTTCCCGCGTCTGTCTGAAAGACTGGATCATGGCGGACAGCAGTTGTCGGGTGGCGAACAACAGATGTTGGCCATCGGGCGCGCCCTGATGACCAACCCCGACGTGCTCATACTGGACGAAGCCACCGAAGGCCTGGCCCCGCTGATCATCGCCGAGATCTGGCGCATTATTGCGGCAGTGCGCGAGACCGGCATGTCGGCGCTTATTGTGGACCGCAACTACCGCAAAGTACTGGCGCACACGGATCGCTGCATCGTGCTGGAAAAAGGTTGTCTGGTCGAGTCGGAAGCCAGCCCGGTGCTTGCGAAAAGCCCCGACGTCCTGACGCGCTACCTGGGCGTGTAGCAAACCATGGCGCCGTAGCGCCTTGGTTTACAGGAAGGCGGCCGCCGCGCGACCAATGCGGTCGTTCACAGCCTGCCAGGCAGCGGTACGCGGCGGTTGTTCCATCAATATGCCGCTATAACCCTGCTTGTCCAGGCGCCGCAACAAGGCGTAAAGCTCGCGCGCATATCGCACGGGGTCTGATGGACATGCCAGCCAGTCCACCAGCGGATTCGCATCGACGGGCGGCTCGGCAAACAGGACGGCAACCAGGCGATCCGACGCGGCGGCGGCATGGGCTAGCAGTGCTTCGCGAGGCAGAACGCTCAGCGGCGTCATGGGGGCGTAGTGCGCTTTCAAGGATCCTGACACCCGTGGCGCCGCCTCGTCGGGCGCCAGGGGCATCACACCGAGCACCTCGGCAATCTGGACTGCCGTGATATGGCCCGGCCTTAACAAGACCGGACCGACTTCTTCCAGCCGCGACACATCGAGTATGGTGGACTCGATGCCCACGTCGGCCTGCCCACCTTCCAGTATGGTCATCCCGCCGGCTACCAGCTCGGGAAATTCGGCGCGTACGTGCTCGGCCTGAGTCGGCGAAACATGACCGTACCGGTTTGCCGAAGGCGCTGCCACGCCGCCCTGGCCATTGCGCTTGCAGGCAGCGAAGGCGGTCAGCAATGCCTGGGCCACCGGGTGCGAGGGGCAACGCAAGCCTATGCTGGCCTGTCCGCCACTGACGGCCGCCGGTATGTGATCAGCTCGCTTCAAAATCAAGGTCAAGGGGCCCGGCCAGAAGGCGCCGATCAATAGCCGCGCCTCCGGTGGAACCTGCTGCGCCCAATAATCGATATCGGCGCCCGGCGCCAGGTGCACAATGACAGGGTGCTTGGCAGGCCTGCCTTTCGCTTGATAGATACGGGCGACGGCCAGCGGATTCTCGGCGTCCGCGCCCAGGCCATAAACCGTTTCGGTGGGAAACGCGACCAGTTCGCCGGCATCCAGCTGCGCCGCGGCCAGCGCGAGAGCCGTCGCGTCGATATCGATCGGAGCGGGAGCGCTCATGGCGCGTAGGCGATGTTCAAAGCGTGTGCAACTTGCGCAGCACGGCTTTGCGCTTCGTGCAGCGTGGCACCCAGGATGTTCACATGTCCCATCTTGCGACCCCGGCGGGCTTCGGCCTTGCCATACAAATGGAGTTTCGCACCCGGAACAGCCAGCACGGCAACCCAATCAGGCTCGCGCTTTGTGCCGTCCTGGCCAAACCACACATCACCCAAAATATTGAGCATGACCGCCGGACACAAAATCGCCGTACTGCCCAAGGGCAGGCCGGACATGGCCCGGGCCTGCTGTTCGAACTGGCTGCTGATGCAGGCGTCCATGGTGTAGTGACCGCTATTGTGCGGACGCGGCGCGATCTCGTTGGCCACCACGCTGCCATCCCTCAAGACGAAAAACTCCACGCACAGCACGCCCACATAATCGAGGGCGCGGGCAATTTTGTCGGCTGCGGCCGCGCCCTGGTCGGCGGCGGCAATAGCCACCAGCGCGGCATCGACCGACGAAACGGCCAGGATGCCGTCACGGTGTTCGTTCTGGGCCAGCGGATAGCTGACCGTGTCACCGTCCGCGCCGCGCGCAATGACTATGGAAAATTCGCTTTGCAAAGGCAGCATCGCTTCCAGCACGCAAGGTACGCGGCCAAACTGCTCGAAGGCGGCCAGCGCCTCTTCACGCGTCTTGACCCTGGCCTGCCCCTTGCCGTCGTAACCTAGGCGGGCGGCTTTCAGGATGCCGGGAAAGAGCCCATCGGGCGCCGTAGCGATGGCGCTGGCCTGAGTGACCGCCACATAAGGCGCCACGGCCACGCCGGCATCGTCGATAAAGGCTTTCTCGCGAATGCGGTCCTGCACGATCGCCACCGCATCGGCCGAGGGGCTTACCCTTGCGCTTTCTGACAAGGTGCGCAGGCTTTGCGCCGGTACGTTCTCGAACTCGGTGGTGATGGCCTCGCAACGCGCGGACAAGGCCGCCAGCGCTGTGGCATCGTCGTAGGCCGCACAAAAATGATGATCGGCCACAGCGCCGGCCGGACTATTTTCGTCGGGATCCAGCACTGCCACCTTGTAACCCAGCGCTTGCGCCGCATGGCAAAACATGCGGCCCAGTTGTCCGCCGCCTATCATGCCCAGCCAGGCACCGGGCATCACAGGCCCGGATGTGGAAACTTTATTCATTGAGACGTAACCCTAAAACGTAGGCGGCGGTGGCACGACCATGCCGCGCGCGGCATCGGTCTGGCGGGCGCGGTAATCGGCCAGCTTGCGCTGCAACGATGGGTCGGTGGTTGCCAGGCCGGCCACGACATGCAAAGCCGCGTTGGCGGCGCCCGCCTCGCCGATGGCGAAGGTCGCCACAGGAACGCCCTTGGGCATTTGAACGATGGACAGCAAGGAGTCTTCGCCGCGCAGATACCTGGATGGTACGGGTACGCCGTACACCGGCACGGCGGTGAGTGCCGCCATCATGCCGGGCAGGTGGGCGGCGCCACCTGCGCCGGCAATAATGGCCCGCAAGCCGCGGTCGTGCGCCTGGGCGCCGTAATCGACCATGTCCAGCGGCATGCGGTGCGCCGACACCACGCGAATGTCGTGCGCGACGCCGAACTCGTCAAGGATATCAGCGGCATGCTTCATGGTGTCCCAGTCGCTGGAAGAACCCATGATGATGCCCACTGTCGGCAAGGGGGCCTGCTTGTCGGTCACATCGCTCATGTGATAGTTAGCCAGTCGTCGTCAGACGCGTTAGTGCCTCTTGGTATTTGGCGCCGGTCTTGGCGGCGACTTCGGCCGGGAGTCGGGGCGCCGGCGGTGTTTTGTCCCAATCCTGGGTTTCGAGCCAGTCGCGAACGAACTGCTTGTCGAACGATGGCGGGCTGATGCCGACGGCATAGCTGTCTGCCGGCCAGAACCGCGACGAATCGGGCGTAAGGACTTCGTCCATGAGATGCAGGCGCCCATCGTCGTCCAGGCCGAACTCGAACTTGGTGTCGGCGATGATGATGCCCTTGGTTGCGGCGTACTGAGCCGCCTCGGTATACAGCCGCAAGGTGATGTCGCGCACTTGCTCGGCCAGCGCCGGACCGATTTCCCGAACCACGTAGTCGAAGTCAACGTTCTCGTCATGCTGGCCGAACTCGGCCTTGGCCGCCGGGGTAAAGATGGGCTGAGGCAGCTTGTCGGCCTGCCGCAGGCCTTCGGGCAGGGCAATGCCGCAAACCGCGCCGGTCCGTTGGTAGTCGTTCCAGCCAGAGCCTATCAGGTAGCCACGCGCCACAGCCTCGACCAGTATAGGTTTTAGCCGCTTGACGACCACCGCGCGACCGGCGACCTGAACCCGCTCGGCCGCCGTGACGACCTCTTCGGGAAGAATGCCGGTGGCATGGTTGGGCACGATATGCGCAAGCTTTTTCAACCAGAACTCGGTAAGTTCGGTCAACACCCGGCCCTTGCCCGGTATGGGATCGTCCAAAATGACGTCAAAGGCAGAGATGCGATCGCTAGCCACAATAAGCAGCTTGTCGTCACCCACCGCATACATGTCGCGGACCTTGCCGCGACCCAGCAGGGGCAACGACGTCAAGCTCGATTCGTGCAAACCCATTTACTGTACGACCTGGGCCAGCTCGCCGGCGGCGTAACGACGCGCCATTTCGTCCAAGGGAATGACCTTGATCTTGCTGGCATTGCCCGCCGTACCGAACTGCTCGTAACGCTGCAGGCAGATCTTCTTGGCAGCTTCGCGAGCGGGTTTCAGGTATTCGCGCGGGTCGAACTTGCTGGGGTTTTCGCCCATAAAACGACGGATGGCGCCGGTCATGGCCAGGCGGATGTCGGTATCGATGTTGATCTTGCGTACGCCGAACTTGATGGCCTCTTGGATTTCTTCCACAGGCACACCGTAGGTTTCCTTCATGTCGCCGCCGAACTCGCGGATTTCAGCAAGAAGGTCCTGGGGCACGCTGGAGCTGCCGTGCATGACCAAGTGCGTATTGGGCAGGCGGTGGTGGATTTCCTTGATGCGCGAAATGGACAGGATATCGCCCGTGGGCTTGCGCGTGAACTTATAGGCGCCATGGCTGGTGCCAATGGCAATGGCCAGGGCGTCCAGTTGGGTCTGGCGCACGAAGTCGGCCGCCTGCTCGGGATCGGTAAGCAGTTGCTCCATGGTCATGGTGCCTTCGGCACCGTGACCGTCTTCTTTGTCGCCCATCATGGTTTCCAGCGAGCCCAGGCAACCGAGTTCGCCTTCGACCGTGACGCCCAGCTTGTGGGCCATTTCGACCACCCGGCGGGTAACATCGACGTTGTAATCGTAGTCGGCGACGGATTTTCCGTCTTCCATTAAGGAGCCGTCCATCATGACACTGGTAAAGCCCAGGTCGATGGCGCCCTTGCACACTGCGGGCGACTGCCCGTGGTCTTGGTGCATGACGACCGGAATATGGGGATAGGTTTCGACGGCAGCCTGGATAAGGTACTTCAGGAAGCCTTCGCCGGCGTACTTGCGCGCGCCAGCCGAGGCCTGCATGATCACGGGGCTATCGGTTTCAGCGGCCGCTTCCATGATCGCCTGAACTTGTTCAAGGTTGTTGACGTTGAATGCGGGGATGCCATAGCTATTCTCGGCTGCATGGTCGAGCAGCTGGCGCATGGAAACAAGGGCCATGAAAAGACTCCTGAAATCAATTGAAGGGGTTGGCCCTATTTTACCCCATCGCCCCGAATGGCGGACTTAGGCCGAAATGCCTTGACGATGTGATCGTGGGTTTCGACATATGGCCCACCGATCAGGTCTATGCAGTAAGGCACAGCGGCGAAAATTCCCGGTGTCAGTACCTTGCCGTCGGCCTCTTTCAAGCCTTCCAGGGTTTCCTGGATGGCGCGCGGCTGCCCCGGCAAGTTGATGATCAAGGCGGCATGGCCTGGTTTCTCGCGGATAACCGCCACCTGGCGCGACAGAATGGCTGTAGGCACGAACTGCAGGCTGATCTGGCGCATCTGCTCGCCAAAGCCTGGCATTTCGCGGCTGCCTACGGCCAGGGTCGCCTCCGGCGTTACATCGCGTCGCGCCGGCCCGGTGCCTCCGGTGGTAAGAATCAGATCGCAGCCCAGACGATCCACCAAATGGATGAGGGTGGCCGATATCTGGCCGACATCATCGGGAATCAGCCGGGACACGCACTGCGGCGGCCGGGTCAGGGCGCCCGTCAGCCACGACTGCAGCGCCGGGATGCCCTGGTCTTCATAGGTGCCGCTAGCGGCCCGGTCGGAAATCGAAACCAATCCGACCAATAGCTGGTCGGGATGCTCGCGTACGAGCGGCTGAAATACAGACATGTTGCTCCTGCAATCGCCTGATAACGTCAATGACGGATGGCGATGGTTTTAAGGGTGGTGAATCCGTATAAGGCCTCAAAGCCTTTTTCACGGCCATAACCGGACTGGCCGGTACCGCCAAACGGCAGTTCGACGCCGCCGCCCGCGCCGTAATTGTTGATGAAGACCTGACCGGACCGAATGGCGCGAGCCATGCGCAGCTGCCGCGCACCGTCGCTCGTCCAGATACCGGCCACCAGGCCGAAGGGGGTGTTGTTGGCGATATGCAGCGCCTGCGCTTCGGTCTCGAAAGGGATCGCCGACAGCACCGGACCGAAAATTTCTTCCTGCGCCAAGCGGTGATCGGGCGGCACATCGGCCAGCAGCACCGGTGCCTGGTAGTAGCCACCGCCAGGCGCGTTAGCATCCAGGACGCCCCGCGCAGCCACCAGGATGCCTGCCTCGTCTGCCGACCCCAGGAAGGACCGCACCCTTTCCAGTTGGCGGGCGTTGATCAGGGGGCCGCAATCCGGGTCGTCGCTGGCGGCGCCCGTGCGGGTAGCCTGAAAAAGCTCGGACAGGCGTGCGATGACATCAGCATAGATGGCACGCTGCACCAACAGGCGGCTGCCGGCCGAACAGGTCTGCCCCGCGTTTTGGATGATGGCGTTCAGGACCACCGGCAACGCTGCCTCGATATCGGCGTCAGAAAACAAGATTTGCGGAGATTTACCGCCCAGTTCAAGCGTGACCGGCGCAAAGTGCGCAGCGGCAGCTATGGCCACTTGCTGCCCGGCTTGCGGCGAACCGGTAAATGAAATGTGATCGATGCCGGCGTGGGCCGACAAGGCGGCGCCGGCCTCAGCGCCCAACCCGGTGCAAATATTAAGCGCACCGGCAGGCAGCCCGACGTCGGCCGCGATCTCGGCCACCTTCAGCAGCGACAGACAGGCGTCCTCGGCCGGCTTGACCACGCAAGCGTTGCCTGCGGCCAGCGACGCGAAGACGCTACGACCGAATATCTGCAGCGGGTAATTCCAGGGAACGATATGGCCGGTGACACCGTGCGGCTCGCGCACTGTCATGACGGTATAGTCGCGCGGATAGGGAATGGTCGCGCCATGCAGCTTGTCGGCCGCACCCGCGTAGAACTCGGCGTAGCGCGCCACCGCAGCGGCGTCGGCGCGCGCCTGCTTCATGGGCTTGCCGGTATCGCGGGATTCGATCTGCGCCAAGACTTCCAGTTGGTCTTGCAGTGCCACACTGAGGCGCAGCAGCAAGCGACTGCGCTCGGCCGGGCTGGTTTTGCCCCATGCCCCTTCGTAAGCCGTTCGGGCCGCCCGTACCGCGGCATCGATATCCGAGGCTCCCGACCGCGCGATCTCGGCGTATTCCTGGCCCGTCGAGGGATCGTAGACCGCTATCGTCTCGCCGGTGAGCGCACTGAACCACTGGTTGCCAATGAAGTTTTGGTAGATCATATTGCGCTCCCAAATTTTGCCGGCGACAAGCGCGCCGGCATTGCGACACCACGGCCCGGGTACTTAGCCCTGCGCGCGCTGCTCCAACACTTGGACGGCGGGCAAGGTCTTGCCTTCCAGGAACTCGAGGAAGGCCCCGCCACCTGTGGAAATATAGCCGACGCGATCGCCAATATGGTATTTGGCAATTGCGGCCAAGGTATCGCCGCCGCCCGCGATCGAGAAACCTTCGGCGTCGGCAATGGCCTTGGAGACCACCTCGGTGCCGTTTGCAAAGGCGTCGAACTCGAACACGCCCACCGGTCCATTCCAGACGATAGTGCCGGCCTGTTTGATGATGGCGGCCAATTGTTCAGCGGTTTCAGGACCGATATCGAGAATCTGGTCGTCAGTATCGACCTGGTCGGCGGCCTTGACCGTTGCGGCTGCGTCGGCGCTGAAGGCCTTGGCACACACCACGTCCACCGGTATGGGCACGGCGGCACCGCGTTGTTTCATCATGTCGATGACGGCACGCGCCTGATCCACCTGGTCGTGTTCGGCCAGCGACTTGCCGACGGGCAGTCCGGCAGCCAGCATGAAGGTATTGGCAATACCCCCGCCCACCACCAGTTGATCGACCTTCTCGGCCAGCGACTTGAGGATGGAAAGTTTGGTTGACACCTTGGACCCGCCCACGATGGCTACCAGCGGGCGCTGGGGATTCTGCAGCGCGCGGCCCAGCGCGTCCAGTTCGGCGGCAAGCAGCGGGCCGGCACAGGCGACCGGCGCAAACTGCGCAATGCCATGGGTAGTGGCCTCGGCGCGATGCGCTGTGCCGAAGGCATCGTTGACGTAGACATCGCACAGGGCCGCCATCTTGCGTGCCAGTTCAGGATCGTTTTTTTTCTCGCCTACGTTGCAACGGCAGTTCTCGAGCAGGAGCACCCGGCCGACTTCGGCATTGACGCCGTCCACCCAGTCGGAGATCAGGTCGACGGGCTGTCCGAGCACTTCGGACAAGCGACGCGCCACCGGCGCCAGGGTGTCGTCCGGACCCACGGTACCTTCGGTCGGCCGTCCAAGGTGCGAGGTGACCATGACGGCGGCGCCGGCATCCAGCGCCATGCGTATGGCCGGAACCGAAGCCCGTATGCGGGTATCTTCAGTGACCTGGCCATCCTTCAGGGGCACATTGAGGTCAGAACGGATGAAGACACGCTTGCCGGCAAGCGCGCCCGACTGGGCAAGAGACTTCAGGGTATTGATGGTGGGCATGATGGTTGAATCCTGAGGCAACATGACAGATATGGCAAGCGGATATGGCAAGGGCGGGTTGCCCCGCCCTTCAATGTACCGGTGGTGCGGCCGATTACTTGGCGGCCATCAGTGCCACCGTGGTATCGAGCATACGATTGGAGAAACCCCACTCGTTGTCGTACCAGGAGCCTACCTTGACCAGGGTGCCGGAGACCTTGGTCAGGCCGGCATCGACGGTGCTCGAAGCGGGGTCGTGATTGAAGTCGATCGACACCAGCGGCTCTTCCGTGTAGTTCAAAATACCCTTCAGCGGACCTTCGCTGGCCGCAGCCTTCAGGATGCCGTTGACCTCTTCGACCGAAGTTTCACGCGCCGCAACGAAAGACAGATCGACAATGGACACGTTAAGCGTAGGCACGCGGATGGCATAACCGTCCAGCTTGCCGTTCAGCTCGGGCAGCACCAGACCCACAGCCGATGCCGCGCCAGTCTTGGTCGGGATCATGCTGGTCGTGGCCGAACGCGCGCGGCGCAGGTCTTCGTGATAGACGTCGGTAAGAACCTGGTCGTTGGTATAGGCATGCACCGTCGTCATCAAGCCATTGACGATGCCCAGCTTCTGGTGCAGCGGATGAACCAGCGGAGCCAGGCAGTTGGTGGTGCACGATGCATTCGAAATAACGGTATCGCTGGCCTTGAGGACCGAGTGATTGACGCCGTACACGATGGTGGCGTCGACATCCTTGCCACCAGGCGCCGAGATAATCACCTTTTTGGCGCCGCCGCGCAGGTGGGCGCTGGCTTTTTCTTTGCTGGTGAAGAAACCGGTGCACTCGAGCACCACATCGACATTCAGCTCGCCCCAGGGCAAAGCGGCCGGGTCGCGGTTGGCCAGCACGCGAATACGATCGCCATTGACGACCATGTAGTCGCCGTCGACCTCGACCGTGCCTGGGAATTTGCCATGAGCCGTGTCAAAACGCGTCAGGTGCGCGTTGGTCTTGGGGTCGCCCAGGTCGTTGATGGCCACGATCTGGATGTCGTGTTTCTTGCCGCTTTCGTAAAGGGCCCGCAAAATATTACGGCCGATACGGCCGTAACCGTTGATCGCCACACGTATGGTCATTGATGCTCTCCTGTTTTATAAAACCTGTTCGACGGCCGCAGCAACGCGCTCGGCAGTCAAGCCAAAATACGTGAACAAATCGCCAGCCGGGGCCGATTCGCCATAAGTGTCCAGACCAACCACTGCACCGTCCAGACCAACATACTTGTACCAGCCGGCAGTTACGCCGGCCTCCACCGCTACACGCGGCAGGCCCTTGGGCAAGACGGCTTCGCGCCACTGAGCGTCCTGCGCGTCGAAGACATTGGTGCAAGGCATGGACACGACCCGCACCGCCACGCCCTGTTGCGCCAGTTGTTCTTGTGCAGCCAGGGCCAAGCCGACTTCCGAGCCGGTGGCAATGATTACCGCCTTGGCATCTTTGGCGTCGCGCAATACATAGCCGCCACGCTGGATGGCTGCGATCGTATCGGCGTCGCGGTCAACAAATGGCAGATTTTGCCGCGACAGCAGCAATGCCGATGGGCCACCGTCGCGCACGGTCATGCCCACGCTGACGGGCCGCTGGATGGCGCAAACCCATGCGACGGCGGTTTCGGTCGTATCGCAAGGGCGCCACACATGCAGGTTGGGTATCAGGCGCAAGCTGGCGGCATGCTCGACCGACTGGTGGGTGGGGCCGTCTTCGCCCAGGCCGATGGAGTCGTGCGTGAATACATGCACCACCCGTTGCTTCATAAGCGCCGCCATGCGCAGGGCATTGCGCGAGTAGTCGGAAAAGGTCAGGAAGGTGCCGCCGAAAGGCAGGTAGCCGCCATGCAGCGCCACGCCGTTCATGATGGCAGCCATGCCGAACTCGCGCACGCCGTAGTTGATGTGGCGCCCAAACTGCAGTTGCGGCTGTCCCGCACGAACGGCCTGCGCCCCCTTCCAGTCGGTAAGGTTTGATCCGGTCAGGTCGGCCGATCCGCCCAGCATTTCGGGCAGCATCTCGACCAAGGCGGTGATGGCCAACTGGGAAGCCTTGCGGCTGGCGACGGTTTCGGCCTTTTGGCTGGTGGCCTCGATGAAGGCGACGCTACGCTCGGCAAAGTCAGCGGGCAAGTCGCCGGCCATGCGGCGTTGCAGTTCGGCGGCTTCGGTCGGGAAGGCCTGCGCGTAGGCGTCGAAGCGCGTTTGCCATTCGGCTTGCTGTTGCTGCCCTTGCTGTTTGGCGTCCCAGTGTGCATAGATGTCGGCCGGGATCTCGAAGGCTGCATGAGGCCAGTTCAGCGCTACACGGGTAGCCTCGATTTCCGCGGCGCCCAAGGCGGCGCCATGGACCTTCTCGCTGCCGGCGGCATTGGGCGCGCCCTTGCCGATCACGGTGCGACAGCAGATCAGTGTGGGGCCCTTGCCCTGGGCTGCCAGGTCTTTCGCCTGAGCGATGGCGCGATCCACAGCCTGGCTATCGTGACCGTCCACGCCGGGCAGGACGTTCCAGCCATAGCTCTTGAAGCGCGTGGGCGTATCGTCGCCGAACCAGTTCTCGACGCGGCCGTCAATGGAAATGCCGTTGTCGTCGTAAAACACGATCAGCTTGGACAGCTTGAGCGTACCGGCCAGCGAGCAAACTTCGTGCGAAATGCCTTCCATCAGGCAACCATCGCCCACGAAGGCATAGGTGTAGTGGTCGACCACGGCGTGGCCCTGGCGATTGAACTCTTCCGCCAGCAAGGCTTCGCTCAAGGCCATGCCCACCGCATTGGCCAGCCCCTGGCCCAGCGGCCCGGTGGTGGTCTCTACACCTGCGGTAATACCCACCTCGGGGTGCCCGGGGGTACGTGAATGCAATTTGCGGAAATTGCGGAGCTCTTCGATAGGCAGGTCGTAGCCGGTAAGATGCAGCAAGGCGTAGATCAGCATGGATCCGTGGCCGTTGGACAACACGAAGCGGTCGCGGTTGGCCCATGCGGGGTCGGACGGATTGTGCCGCAGATGCCGGGTCCAGAGGACCTCGGCGATGTCTGCCATGCCCATGGGCGCCCCGGGATGCCCCGAGTTGGCTTGTTGAACTGCGTCCATGGAAAGCGCACGTATGGCGTTGGCCATGGACGAATCTTGGGCAGGCGTAAGGCTCATTGAAGACTCGCACGAGGCGTCAGGCCCTAAAATGGGCCCAACCCCTTCATTATGGTTTACAAAGCCTACGATTTTACCACCTACCCCATGGCAACTTCCCGCTTCTACATTCCCGAGCCGTTGGCTCCAAATACCACGATCGCCCTGCCGGTCGCGCTGGCGCACCATGCCTTGCGGGTGTTGCGTCTGCCGGCCGGCGCGCCCATCGTGTTATTCGATGGTCGGGGCGGGCAATACCCCGCTCGCCTCCTCATCGACGGCAAGCGCGGTTACGCCGAGCTGGGGGCTCACGACCCCGTGGAAGCAGAGCTGCCCGGGCGCATCACCCTCGCGCAAGGCATCGCGGCCAGCGACAAAATGGATTGGGTGATCGAGAAGGCGGTTGAACTGGGAGCCGCCTGCGTCGCTCCCATTGCCGCGCAACGCAGCGTGCTGCAGCTATCGGGCGAGCGTCTGCAGAAGCGTCTGGCGCACTGGCAGCGCATTGCCCAGGCGGCAAGCGAACAAAGTGGCCGCAACCGCATCATGGAAGTGCTGGCGCCGCAGACGCTCGCCGGCTGGCTGGAAGCCCGTCCGGACGCAGCGACTTCCATGTTGTTCTGTCATCCGGGCAGTGCCCAAACACTCGAACAGGCCTTGTCGACCGCAGGTGACGAATTGACGCTGTTGGTGGGGCCTGAAGGCGGGTGGTCGGAAGCGGAGCTGGCGCTGGTGGAGCGTCACGGCCTGACCGGCGTACGCTTCGGCCAGCGCGTCTTGCGAACAGAAACCGCCGGTCTGGCCCTGATCGCCGCCGTCAGTGCCTTGCGCGGCTGGCAATAAGCGCCAGGCCATGCGACAAGACGCTAGCCCGAGTACGGCGTAGGGACGACACCAGGCTCAGGATCGGGGTGCTTGCCGGCATGCTCGACGGCAAAGGCAAAGCGCCTGTCGTTATTGGCTGCAAACTCGGCGACGTCGACGCATACGGCAACAATGGCCTTGGCATCTTCGGTCAGTGCCGGATCGCCCGAATGAAGTTTGTCGAACCACAGGAACAGGCCGTTCTTGTGATCCAGCAGCGTGTCGCACAAGCAGTCATAGAGCGCATCGAGATTGCCACCGAAGAATTCGGGGAAATCCACAGCCTTCACCACGGCACGCAACACCGCCGAGCGGCTGCGAGCCCGATCACAATGCACGATCAGGCCGGTCATGCCAGCCGCTTGCGCGGCATCGATCGCTTCCTCGCGAGAGACGGCGGACGCATCGATCAAACCGCCTTTTTGCAATTTCTTTTGCAATGACTGCGCTTGGCTCATTCGGGCGCCTCCTTGAAAAACGCTTTGACTTCTTCAACACGGTTCATGCTGTCCGCCCGCCCCAGGCGAACGAGCTCCCGCGTATAACCGGACTCAAACAACAGGTACGAAATCAGGGCACCATCACCGCCAGCTGCAAGCCGGGAAGTTGACGATACACCAAGGACGCGGAAAAGGGTACGGGCAGCCCGAGGCATCTCTTCTATATGAGCCAGGGCCATTTCATCGAGTGAGCGGCTAGGCGTGACGACAAAAGTGCTCACCGGGCGCAACGACTGGCTTTGTAATCCATTTGCTGGCACTTGGGCAAGCAAGTCGTTGATGCGTTGCATCCGTTCCACATCCATGGACAGGCTGTCCAGAAAAATATTGGACAAGGCATGACCGCCAATCTGGGCCAGCGACGGGTAAGGAGGATCGATCTTGCGGTATTCGGGATGGGTGTCGTCCTTGTAGCCGGTGCCTATCACGACTATCTTTTCCGCACCAAGATGGATGGCCGGGCTCATGGGAGCCAACTGCCGCATGGAGCCATCACCGCACCATAGGGTCTGGCCCTGTACCAACATGGCCTGGGCCGGAAAAATAAATGGGATGGCACTGGAAGCCAGCAGATGGTCTATGCCAATGTTGCAAGGGACTGCTTCGCGCAAGGAACGCTGCCACGGCTTGATGGTGGCATGCGATTGATAGAAGGTCAGATGCTCGCCGGTGGTATAGGCGGTAGCGGTAATGGCCAGCGCATGCAGCAGGCCGTCGGCCAGGTTATGCCGCAGGCTGTCGAAATCCAGGGTGGCCTTCAGCAGTTCGCCCAGCGGCGCATTATCCAGAAAGGACCGCGGCTGCCGCTCGCGCAAGCCCGGAAACAGCCAGCCCGTGGTCAACATGCCGAACCAGCGCAAGCCGGTGCGCAGCAGGCGCGGCCCATCCGCGTGGTAGATCATGCCGGTGTGCAGGTTGCTCCAGAGCTGCTCCAGCCTGTCCATGGCGCGATGCGGGTTGTGCGCATGGCAGGCCAGCGTTCCTGCGTTGATCGCGCCCGCAGAGGTGCCACAGATAATATCGAAGGGGTTGCTAAAGTCTGGCGAGCGATGCGGATCAAGGATCTCCATAATGCCCGCCAGCACGCCAACCTGATAGGCCGCACGTGCGCCGCCACCTGTCAAGATCAGGCCAACGGCGTTGTCGCGAACAGCCGCGTCAGACAGGGCGCGGCGTGTTGGCATCGAGCACCGTCAGCGCAGCCATGTTGACTATCCGGCGCACTGTCGAACTTGAGGTCAGGATATGCACTGGCGCATTCACGCCCAGCAAGAAAGGCCCCACCGCCACATTGCCGCCGGCGGCTGTCTTGAGCAAGTTGTAGGCAATGTTGCCTGAATCGACATTTGGACAAATCAACAGATTGGCCTCGCCATGCAGACTGGTGGTGGGCAGTATGCGCTGCCGCAAGGCTTCGTCCAGGGCACAGTCGCCATGCATTTCGCCATCGATCTGCAGCTCGGGCTCTCGCGCCCGCACCAGGGCTAGCGCCTCTTGCATCTTCGCGCCGGAGGCCGAGCTGCCGCTGCCGAAATTGGATCGCGACAACAAGGCCACCCGTGGCTCGAGGTTCAAACGGCGCATTTCCGCCGCAGCGGCCATCGTGATCTCGGCAATCTGTTCGGCGTCGGGGTCGTCGTTGATATGAGTGTCGGCAAGTGCAATAGTGCGCTCGGTAAGCAAAAGGATGTTCATGGCGGCATAGGTCTTGGCACCGGGAGCCTTGCCGATGACCTCGTCGATGAAGCGCAAGTGATCTGCATAGGCGCCTACGGTTCCGCACACCAGCCCGTCGGCATCGCCCAAATGCACCATCATGGCCCCGATCAAGGTCAGGCGGCGGCGCATCTCGACACGCGCCATCTCTTTGCTGATGCCGCGACGACACATGATTTCCCAGTAGGTCGTCCAGTAGCGATGAAAGCGTTCGTCGTAATCGGGATTGGTGACTTCAACGTCCTGACCCAGGCGCAGCCGCAGGCCAAAGCGTTCGATGCGGTCGGCCAACACCGATGGCCGACCCACCAAAATGGGCTTGGCCAGTTTCTCGTCAACCACGATCTGAACGGCACGCAAGACCCGTTCATCTTCGCCTTCGGTAAAGACGATGCGCGCCTTGCCGCCATCACGCACCAGTTTGCGCACTGTCGAGAACAAGGGCTTCATGAACGAACCCGAGCGATAAACAAAGCGCTGCAACTGCTCGGCATAGCTATCGATGTCGGCCAGAGGCCGGGTCGCGACACCGTCTTCCATGGCGGCGGTGGCCACCGCGACGGCAATCCGCACGATCAGGCGCGGATCAAAAGGCTTGGGGATGAAATACTCGCGACCGAAAGACACTCCATAAGTGCCATAGGCGGCGGCCACGACATCGTTTTGCTCTTCCCTGGCGAGCTTGCAGATGGCCAACACAGCGGCCTTCTCCATGCCCCGGGTAATCGTCCTGGCGCCGACATCCAGTGCGCCACGGAAAATATACGGAAAGCACAGAACGTTGTTGACCTGATTGGGATAGTCGGAGCGGCCGGTGGCCATGACGACATCGTCGCGCACCGCATGGGCGTCTTCCGGGAGGATCTCCGGGTTGGGATTGGCCAGCGCAAGGATCAAGGGCTTGTCAGCCATGCGGGCCACCATGTCGGGCTTCAGCACACCACCAGCGGAAAGGCCCAGGAACACATCCGCCCCTTCGATAACTTCAGCCAGGCTGCGGGCCGGGGTATCTTGCGCAAAACGCGCCTTGTCCGGATCCATCAGCGTCGTGCGCCCCGTGTAGACCACGCCCTCGATATCAGTCACCCAGATGTGCTCAATCGGCACACCGAAATCCACCAGCAAGTCCAGACAGGCCAGCGCGGCCGCGCCCGCGCCGGATACGACCACCTTGATGTCAGCAATGTCTTTGCCCACCACCTTCAGGCCGTTGATGAAGGCAGCCGAGACCGTGATGGCCGTGCCGTGCTGGTCGTCGTGGAATACGGGGATGTTCAGCCGCTCGCGCAGCTTGCGCTCGACCGTAAAGCACTCGGGCGCCTTGATGTCTTCCAGGTTGATGCCGCCGAAAGTGGGCTCCAGCCCGGCAATGATCTCGACCAGCTTGTCCGGATCGGTTTCATTGATCTCGATGTCGAACACATCGATGCCGGCAAACTTCTTGAACAGCACGGCCTTGCCTTCCATCACCGGCTTGGAAGCCAGCGCGCCGATATTGCCCAAGCCCAACACCGCCGTGCCGTTGGTGATCACCCCAACCAGATTGCCTCGGCTGGTGTAGCGGAAAGCATTCTGCTCATCGGCCACGATCTCTTCGCAAGCTGCCGCCACACCCGGGGAATAAGCCAGGGCCAAGTCACGCTGATTCGACAACTGCTTGGTGGGTGTGACCGAAATTTTGCCGGGGCCGCCGTGCTCGTGGTATTCCAGAGCCGCCTTGCGAAGAGTTTCTTCCATGGTTGTTGCGCCGATTTATTAATGTAAGAGACGCTCATTCTAGCGCCATGACAGCGGCTGGAAACAGCGGCCGCCATGGCTGCCACTTACAGGTCTTGCCCCGGGTGCGGGAACAGGCCCTCTGCATCAAACAGGGCCTTCACCTGCGTGTCCAGTTCGCTGGCAGGCAGCTCCAGGCCCAGGCCGGTGGCGCGACTGGCGGTAAAGCGCTGCGAATAAGGGGGCTCGGACTGCGGCTGGACTTCTTGCTCGTCAATGACCAACCAGTCCACCCAACCCAGATCGCCGCCATGCCCCAGCAATAGATGGGCGAGGTTGGGCGTCTGCCCCGAAGCGGGCTTCAGTGCGTCCAGCCTGTAGCGTCCAGGCCATGAGCTTGAAGCGGCGCATTGAGCGGCATGGTCTCCGGCGGCCAGTTGGAACAAGGCTGGCACCATGCGCTGCAAGCGGGCGCCTTCCAGCGGCTTGGCATTGGCCTCGCCAAACGGGCCCAGCCCGGCAACGGTGCCATCAGCCAGCAATACCGAGGCGTATACCAATCCGGAATCCGCGGTGGCGCCGGTCTCCCAGTCGCACAGCGTGCGGTCGGCAAGCCACGCGGCCACGCTGATGTGGCAGGGGAGATCCTGAAACTGCGTCAATCCGGCGTCCACCAGATCGCCCAGCAGGCAGCCAGGCTGGACAAACCACCGTGTACTGCCCTCTTCCAGGCGCTGGCAACGGCCCAAGTCTTTGCCAGGTTCGACCCACAACACCAGTTGGTCGTCCATACGCGCAGGGTGGGACATGCCGTCCAACGCGAACACCACGCCGTATTCGGCGCAAAGGGCGCGAGCGTGGTGCACGTCGGACGCCTGCTTGGGCATCAGGCGCGCACTGTCGCCACCGCCCGGCATCTCGAACTGATAGAAAGTGCCTGTGGCGACGTTGCGCAAGCGCTGGCAGAAGGCTTCCCAGGGTGTCTGGGAAGATCGCCGGCCTGTCAGGAATGCGCGACGCGAGTTTGATTGCATGGTGATATCCTTTACTGCGGCTTTGAATCAGAGCGCTGGCCGCAAGCGCCCCTTACAATCGTTGCTTTTTATCCCGGATGATAGCCTTATGCCGCGCCTTGCCAAGCGTATTGAACAAGTTATGCCATTTTACGCTGTGGAGCTCTTCAAACAGGCCGTTGCCTTGAACGCACAAGGTCGAGACATTATCAGCCTCGGTATCGGCGAACCCGATTTTACGGCGCCGCCCCAGGTCGTCGAGACCTTGAACCGCGCGGCACAGGCCGGGCTCAGCGGGTACACCTCGCCAGCCGGCATCATGCCCTTGCGCGCCGCCATCGCCGACTATTACGCAGCCCAGTTCGGCGCAACGGTGTCCCCGGACCGCGTCATCATTACCTCCGGCGCTTCTGGCGCCTTGCTGCTGGCCTGCATGACGTTGGTCAATCCGGGCGACGAAGTGCTGATGCCGGATCCCTCCTACCCTGCCAACCAGAACTTCGTTACGGCGGCCGGCGGCATACCGCGGCTGATCCCGGCCTCGGCCGAGCAACGCTTCCAGCTCGATGCCGCCGACATCCGCGAACACTGGGGCCCGGCTACGCGCGGCGTACTGATTGCTTCGCCCAGCAATCCCACCGGCGCCTCCATCGACCGCGAGGCCTTGCGGGCACTGGTTGCAGAGGTGAAGCAGCGCGACGGCTTCGTCATCATGGACGAAATCTACCTGGGCCTGTATTACGAAGACCAACCCGAAAGCGCGCTGACCCTGGATGACAGCATTGTCATCATCAACAGTTTCTCCAAGTACTTTCACATGACGGGTTGGAGGCTGGGGTGGCTGATCGTGCCGCCTCATTTGGAAGCTCCAGTGGAAAAACTGGCGGCCAGCCTGGCGATTTGTGCGCCCTCGCTTGCCCAGCATGCGGCACTGACCTGCTTCGAGCCCGAGGTACTGCGCCTATACGAGACCCGCCGCCTGTCTTTCAAGCAGCGCCGCGACTACCTGCTGCCTGAGTTTGAGCGACTTGGTTTGCGGGTACCTGTGGTGCCCGACGGCGCTTTCTACATCTATGCCGATATCACCGAGCACAGCGCTGACAGCAGGGATTTCTCGCACCGCTTGTTGCACGAGGCCGGAGTGGCTGCCGTGCCAGGAATGGACTTCGGCCCGGCCCACGCCACATCGATGCTGCGCTTCTCGTATGCCACGGGCCTGGACCGGCTGGAAGAGGCGATAGCCCGGATGGGCCGTTTCCTGCAGGGCTAGGCCAACGGCTCAAGGCTCCACCGGTATGCCGGAGGCGAGCGCTATGCGCCGCCGTTCCGCGAGTACCTTGGCCCCGTAACCGCCATCGCTCGGCCCCGTAGCGCCCACATAACAGTACAGACCACCTTGCACTGATCCGCGCCGCTTGATGCAGTCATAAAGAATCTGCACGCCTACCTTGATATTGGCCAACGGGTTCAAGGCGGCGATCGGATCTTCATTCAGCGCCTCGAACTTGTCTTTGTGAACCCGGGTCATGACCTGCATCAGGCCCTGCGCACCCACATGACTTTCAGCATAGGGGTTGTAACGGGACTCGATGGCGATGACCGCCAGCACCAGTTGCGGATCCAGGCCGCGCGCTCTGGCCTCGGTGAAGGCTGTGTTGATCAATGCACCCGCCACGCTGTGGGCGATTCTGTACTTGCGCGCAATATAGCTGCGCAATGCCTGGTTTTGCGCGCTGGTGATGCCGGCTACGTGCCGTCCCGCCATCGAGTCAACCAATGCCGACCGGAAATCAAAAGCGGGCGTCGGCGATCGCCCTTGGCCCGCTGACCCGGTGTGGGCGCCGTAAGATGCCAGCATGTCTTGCTTGAGCCCGTCGGGCTGCAAGGCGATCAGCAGGGCTTCATGGATCTGCTTGGCCTGCTCGCGCAGCGACGGAACCGTTGCGCCCAGCACCATGGTCACCAGCACGGCAATACCAAGGTAAATGGCACACACGTGCACGAACTCGCTTAGCCGGTTCATGGCCCCACGAGCGGAGCGACTCAACAGCCCGTCGGCATCCATTACCGCCATTGCGCGTGACCTCCTGAAATTTGGAACGTCGATGTTAACCTTGCAGCGTCGACCGCAATGTAACCCGACTGGCCCCTACTGTGAAATATCGCGACTTAAGAGACTTTATCGCTCAGCTTGAACGCGCTGGCGAACTGCAACGCATCACCCACCCCGTATCCACCGATCTCGAGATGACAGAGATCAGCGATCGCGTGCTCCGCGCCGAAGGCCCGGCCCTGCTGTTCGAGCGGCCTATGCACAACGGCGCGCCGGCTGCCATGCCGGTGCTGACCAACCTGTTTGGCACCACCAAGCGGGTGGCCTGGGGCATGGGCGCGGACGATATCACCGCCCTGCGCGACACGGGCGAGTTGCTGGCCTCGTTGCGCGAACCGGAGGCGCCGCAAGGGCTGCGCGATGCGCTGGCCAAGGTGTCGATGCTGAAGTCGGCGCTCTGGGACATGAGCCCCAAGATGATCAAGGGCGCACCCTGCCAGGATGTCGTCCTGGAAGGCGACGATGTGGATTTGTCCCGCATTCCCCTGCAGCGCTGCTGGCCTGGCGATGTCGCCCCCCTGCTGACCTGGGGCCTGGTCATTACGAAGGGCCCGAACGCGCGCCGTCAGAACCTGGGCATTTATCGCCAGCAGGTTCTGGGACGCAACAAGCTGATCATGCGCTGGCTGTCGCATCGCGGCGGTGCGCTGGATTTCCGCGATCACGCCATCGCCCATCCTGGAACGCCTTTTCCGATAGCGGTTGCCCTGGGCGCCGACCCGGCCACTATCCTGGGCGCGGTCACGCCCGTGCCGGACAGCCTGTCCGAGTATCAATTTGCCGGGCTGCTGCGTGGCTCGCGCACGGAAGTCACCAAGGCGCTGGGCAGCACCCTGTCGGTGCCGGCCTATGCCGAAATCGTGCTGGAAGGCCATCTGCTGCCCTCGTCCGATCCGCGCGCCCAGACCCCTGTGGTGCCCGAGGGCATACCAGGCCCGGCTGATACTGACTACGAAATGGCCCTGGAAGGACCTTACGGCGACCATACCGGCTACTACAACGAGCAGGACTGGTTCCCGGTGTTTACCGTAGAGCGCATCACCATGCGCCGAAAGCCCATCTATCACAGCACCTATACGGGCAAGCCGCCCGACGAGCCGGCCGTGCTGGGCGTAGCCTTGAACGAGGTGTTCGTCCCGCTGCTGAAGCGCCAACTGCCCGAGATCGTGGACTTCTACCTGCCGCCCGAAGGCTGCAGCTACCGCCTGGCGGTCGTGTCCATGCGCAAGCAATATCCGGGACACGCCAAGCGCGTCATGTTCGGACTATGGAGCGTGCTGCGCCAGTTCATGTACACAAAATTCATTGTGGTCGTGGACGAAGACATCAACCCGCGCGACTGGAAAGAGGTGGTGTGGGCCATGACCACCCGCATGGACCCGGTTCGGGACACCGTGCTGGTCGAGAACACACCTATCGATTACCTGGATTTTGCGTCGCCGGTATCCGGGCTGGGCGGCAAGATGGGTCTGGACGCCACCAACAAATGGCCCGGAGAGACCCAACGCGAATGGGGCACACCCATCCAGATGGACCCGGACGTCAAGGCGAGAGTCGACGCCATGTGGGGCGATCTGGGTCTGTGATTACTTCCGGCTTGCGTGCCGGGCAAGCTGCCAGCTAAGCAGCAGGCCGATACCGATACGCCACCAGTTCTTGCGCCTTGCCGCGCCGGTTACCACAGCCGAGACGCTGGATGTAAGCAGAGGATAGCGGCGGGCAAGCGTCAGTACCTTGAAGATCCAGTCGGTCATGGACAAACCGGAACCCTTGGGCATCATGCCGCGCAGCAAGGCCCGAGGGTGCAGCGAGCCGACAAGTTCATGCGTGCTGCGCGCCATGGTTTGGCGCTCTAGCGCAGCGCGGGCTCGCACCAGCTCGATACGCAGCGCCCTTT
The DNA here is from genome assembly GCF_004022565.1 of Pollutimonas thiosulfatoxidans. Lineage (NCBI taxonomy): Bacteria > Pseudomonadati > Pseudomonadota > Betaproteobacteria > Burkholderiales > Alcaligenaceae > Pollutimonas > Pollutimonas thiosulfatoxidans. The sequence continues at coordinate 190,455 of NZ_CP022987.1, read as the reverse complement.
CCTTGGGAGTCATGCCATGTTTCATGGGTAGTCCCTCTGTGGCCGTACGGGTTCGTCAGCTGTTGGATGCTCGCGCAGTCGCTCGACCAAGGCCAGGTCGCGCCTCAGCTCGTCGATGGTAGCCGCGAACGGCATAGGCTCGAACAACAGCTTGCGCCTAACACCCCACAGCAGTCCGACGCCCAGCACCAGGTAAACCAGCGCCAGTATGCCCAAGGCCATATAGCGGGCATCAGTGGGCCAGAAATACAGCGCCACTGCTATGGAAAACACCAGGACCGCCAGCGTCAGAAAAAGCAGCGCACCGAAAGCCATCCCAAGAGCGGCAATCAGGTGCGCCTTCTGGTCGGAGGCTTCCAGCGCAAAAAGTTCCAGCCGTGTCCGCACGATGGAAAGCAAGGTGCAGGCCATATCGGCCACTGACTGTCGTAGCGCCATGATTTGATCCGTTTAACGACGGCACATAAGGGCGCCTATCAGCACGCCCACAAGACCGGCGACGCCTATGGCTTGCCAAGGGTTGTCATGAACGTACTCGTCCGTAACGCGGGCCGCCTTGCGGCCGCGCTCGAGAAGCTCGTCCTGTGCATCGTATAGCGCTTCACGCGTGCGCCTTAGGGACCGCATGGCGTCTTCACGCAACTCTGCCGCCTTGTCACCGGTGGCCTCGGCTGCCTCGCGCAGACGCCGCTCCGCATCATCCAGGCTTTCTTTTACGCTCTCGATGAATTCTTCTTCGCTAGCCTGCGTTGTCTTCTTTGTTGCCATGATCAGCTCCTAATCAAGAGTCGGTTGAAACGAAAAACGCCCTGCAGGATTCGTGCCTGACGTTACTGCAGTTTGGTGACTTCCACTGTGGAGACCACCCCATTTTGATCGCTTTCTTGCTTCATTACCATGTTAAGCGCTGGGCAGAACCAGTCTGTAACAGAAGATGTCGTCGCAGGAATGGGTAAGACCAGCCCGCTGAATGAGGCCTGAGTGGGTGCCGTGCGGCGCGTGTACTGGATCGGCCAGCACGTCTGTTGCCCCGCCGCAGTCGGTATGGTTTGGCGTTCGCCCACTGTTTTGTCGCCGGTTTCGATGACAATGGGTGCCGTCTCCACTGCCTTTTTGTCCAGATTGATCTGGAAGCGCAGAGGGGGAAAGGTCTGACCCGCGCGGGTTATGGGTTCGCCGTAGGCGAACAGCCCCAACATCCGCAGGTCGAACTTGCCATCCACCGACTCGCGGCCACCCTGCTCGTTGCGGCGCTGGAATGTGGCTTTGCCGTTCTCGACTGACATCCAGTAGTCGAGCGAAGATTTCCCCGGCGGAAGTCCGGCCAAGCCATAGGTGGCCACACCTTGGACCCGCGCCTCGCAGGCGTCCTTGCCTTGATGAGAGACGTCGGAGAAAGATAAATCTGCCCCCAACTGCATGCCGCCGGAGCCTTGCAACTGGGCGACTCCGCCATCATGCATGAAGGGCGCTTCGCACACGCCCGCCAGTGCCGGCGTTGCGCTTATCGTGAATGCCAGGCTCGAAAGAGCCGCTTTCCATCGTAATTGCATATGGCCTTACCCGATGAACTAACAAGGATTCATACTAACGCAAAAGGCCGTGGCGCCCGCGGCTTTGCGCCACAGGCGGTTAGCGAATGTGTGCTGCCGTTACCGGCGGGCCACCAGGCTCAGGCGTCTTTCTGGCGAGTACCAAAGATGCGGTCGCCCGCGTCGCCGAGCCCAGGGATGATGTAGCCGTCCTCGTTCAAATGGCTGTCTATCGAGGCGGTATAAATGTGAACGTCGGGATGATGCTCTTCCACAGCACGTATGCCTTCAGGCGCGGCAACCAGCACCAGCGCCCGCACGTTGCGACAGCCAGCCTTCTTCAGCAGGTCTATGGTTGCCACCATAGAGCCCCCTGTTGCGAGCATCGGATCCACAATGAGGGCCAGCCGCTGGTCCAGTTGGCCAACAAGACGCTCCAGGTAGGTTTGGGCTTGCAAGGTTTCTTCATTGCGTGCAATGCCTACCGCGCTGACCTTGGCCCCCGGAATCAGACTAAGCACGCCGTCCAGCATGCCGATGCCCGCGCGCAAGATAGGAACCACGGTAACCTTCTTGCCCGCCAGCTTCTCGACATTCAGCGAACCGCTCCACCCCTCGATGGTGGCGGGCTCGAGCGGCAGATCCTTGGAAGCTTCGTAGGTGAGCAGGGCCGCGATCTCTTGGGCCATCTCGCGAAAGTTCTTGGTGCTTAAATCCGCCCGCCGCATCAGTCCGAGCTTGTGGCGGATAAGGGGATGGCGAATTTCGTGTATGGGCATACTGATTCCTTGCTTAGCGAGCCGCCAGCCAACTGACCAGGGCATCGTCGAAACGGCGCACAGCGCCTGATTGATCGTCGTTCACGACGCTGACCAGAATATAACGCTTGCCGCTGGCGCCCAGGACATATCCAGCCAAAGCGCGCGCATCGCGCAAGGTGCCCGTCTTGAGGTGCGCCATGCCCTTGACCTCGTCGTTGCGCAGACGGCGCCTTACCGTGCCGTCGACACCCGCGATTGCGAGAGACGACATGAATTCGGGCATCAGCGGCGAGCGCCACGCCACAGCCAGCATATCCGCCAGCCCTTTTGCAGTCAGCCGCCCGCCACGAGACAGGCCCGATCCGTTGTCGATGACCCAGCCTTGGGTATCCACCCCCTGCCCTTGCAGCACCCCCAAGGCGGCCCGCGCTCCGGTTTCCGCTGTGGCGCCCGGGCCTATCAGCTCGGCGCCCAGTGTCAGCAACAGGGTTCTGGCCATGACGTTGTTGCTTTTCTTGTTGATGACACGGATGGTGTCTGCCAGCGTTTCCGAATCGCGCCAGACGACGGGCAGTACATTGCCCGGCACCTTGCCCGCCTTCAAGCCACGGGCCAGGGTGCCGCCCAGCTCCTTCCACAGCATCTGGAACAATGACGAAAAGTATTCAGGCTGCGACAAGGCAAGCCGGTAGACGGTGAACTCGCCGCAAGAACCTGCCGCTGTGCCACTGACGCGAACAACCACGTCGCGGCCGGCAGACTGGACATTTGTGCTGACGGCAGGCGAGCCCGGGCAGGCCGCATTGCTCCACTGGATATCGCCTTCCACCCGTACGCCCTGCAATGGCGGATCAATGATGGGCACCCACTTGCGCGCGACTCTATCGGGTTGGAACACCAGCCGCAGGGCGCCCAGGCTGACCATCATGGCATCCGGGCTGGCGTTATAAGGTCGATTGGGCGCGCCATCAAATGCACCGGGGTCCTCCGCAACCTGACCAAACAAAGAGCGGTCCACGATGACTTCGCCAAGGTTCTTTATGCCCCGCAGCCGCAATTCGCGCAGCAGGCCCCACATCTCTTCCACGGTAAGCAGCGGATCCCCGCCCGCCTTCAAGTACAGAGGGCCTTGCAAAGTGCCCTGTGCATCCACCACACCGCCATCCTTTGCCAAAAAGCTGGTGCGCCAGGCGTACTCGGGACCGAGGCCTGACAACGCCGTCCACGTTGTCACCATCTTCATGACTGAAGCCGGGTTGCGCGGCGTCGTGGCATTGATGGCGATCAGGGGCGGCCCGCCTATTTCCTGCACATACAAGGACAAGGCGTTGGTGGACAGGCGTGTGGCCTTCCATGCCGACTGCAGTTCGGGAGGCAGGCCTTGCGCCCCAGCGGCTCCGGCACACAAAGCCAGGGCCAGACAGGCCATCAGCCGTTGCGCCGTACGCACGCCGGCGCCCACACTTCGCCACCGCAATAAAGACATGAAACGCCCGCCCACAAAAAGCACCAGCATAACTAAAGAATTCCGCGCAGCGGCGGCTCCCAAGCAGAAAACTGGCGCTAGCGCTTAAAATACCGGCACAAATCATTCAAGATGCCCGCGACAGCCGACATCCAAGACCCCACGTGAACCCTGATCTGCACCTTTCACAGTTCGATTACGAACTGCCACAGGAACTTATTGCCCAGTCTCCTGCTGCCCATCGCATCGACAGCCGCTTGCTGCATCTGGATGCCGGCGGCGCCCTGCACGACAGGCAGTTCGTCGACCTGCCCACGCTGCTGCGCAAGGGCGATCTGCTGGTCTTCAATGATACCCGCGTCATCAAGGCCCGGCTGCGGGGCCACAAGGAAACCGGAGGCCGGGTCGAGGTCCTGATAGAGCGGGTTACCGGCCCCGACACCGCGCTGGCGCATATCAAGGCCAGCAAGTCGCCACGTCCGGGGAGCAAGCTGATACTTGCCGACGCCTTCATCGCCGTAGTGGCTGGACGTCAGGGAGAGCTCTTCGAGCTGACTTTTCCCGAACGCGTGCTGGATCTCCTGGACCGTCACGGGGCCACGCCGCTGCCGCCCTATATTGAGCACGCCGCACAGCCGGAAGATGACGAGCGCTATCAGACCGTCTATGCCCGCGAGCCAGGCGCCGTCGCGGCGCCGACTGCCGGCCTGCATTTCGACCAGGACATGCTCGCCGGTTTGGCGGCACAAGGCATCGCCCAGGCATTCGTCACCCTGCACGTGGGCGCGGGCACCTTCCAGCCGGTGCGCGTCGAGAATCTCAGCCAGCACATCATGCACGCGGAGCACTACTCCGTGCCGCGCGAGACCATAGAGCAAGTGCTGGCCACCCGCGCGGCGGGCGGGCGCGTGATCGCCGTGGGCACCACCAGCGTCCGGGCCCTGGAGTCGGCCGCCCTGCATGCCGATACGCAGCACATCGCCGAAGGCGACACCCGATTGTTCATTACGCCCGGCTACCGTTATGCCTGGGTCGACGCCCTGATCACCAACTTCCACCTGCCCCAGTCCACCCTGCTGATGCTCGTGTCTGCCCTGGCGGGCATGGAAGCCATCCAGCGCGCCTATGCGCATGCTGTCCAATCCCGGTATCGCTTTTTCAGTTACGGCGATGCCATGTTCATAGAATCTCCCACTACATGACCGGTTTACAGTTCAAGCTACTGGCTACCGATGGCGCCGCGCGCCGCGGTGAAGTCACGCTTAATCATGGGCGAGTCCAGACGCCTATCTTCATGCCCGTGGGCACCTATGGCAGCGTCAAGGCCATGCTGCCGCATGAGCTCGATGAGGTCGGCGCCCAGATCGTACTGGGTAACACTTTCCACCTTTGGTTGCGCCCGGGCACCGAAGTCATGCAAAAGCATGGCGGCCTGCACGGCTTCATGCAATGGAACAGGCCCATACTGACCGACTCGGGCGGTTTCCAGGTGTTCAGCCTGCATGGCATGCGCAAGATCACCGAGGAAGGCGTGAAGTTTGCTTCACCCATCGACGGCTCGCGCTTGTTTCTGACTCCTGAAGAGTCCATGCGCATTCAGTACGCGCTGAACTCCGACATCGCCATGGTCTTTGACGAATGCACGCCCTACTCCATCGAGGGCCGCCCGGCTACCGCCGAAGAGGCTGCCCTGTCCATGCGGATGTCGCTGCGCTGGGCACAGCGTTCACGCAGCGCCTTTAACGAGATGGAAAATCCCAATGCATTGTTTGGCATTGTGCAGGGCGGGATGTACGAGTCGCTACGAGACGAATCGCTGGACGGCCTGGTCGACATTGGCTTCGAAGGCTATGCCATTGGCGGCCTGTCGGTGGGCGAGCCCAAGGAGGACATGATGCGCGTACTGGCCCATGTCACGCCACGCCTGCCGGCCAACGCCCCGCGCTACCTGATGGGGGTGGGCACGCCTGAAGATATCGTTGAAGGCGTAAGCCGCGGCGTCGACATGTTCGACTGCGTCATGCCCACTCGCAACGCGCGCAACGGCTGGCTGTTCACGCGCTATGGCGATATCAAGATACGCAACGCCCGCTACCGGGACGACACCCGCCCACTGGATCCTTCGTGCCAATGCCATACTTGCCAGAATTTTTCGCGGTCCTACTTGCATCATTTGCAGCGGGCGAACGAAATTACCGGCTCACGCCTGAATACGATGCATAATCTGCATTTTTATCTCGCGCTGATGCAAGAAATGCGGGACGCCATCGAGGCCGGACAATTCACAGCCTGGCAGGAGCAGTTTGCCAGGGATCGGGCAAATGGCATCGAATAAGCGAGATATCGCTACAATACCGAGTTAACCAAAAAACATTACCGGAGAACATCTCATGGCCGTACTTGACATACTGACCCTCATCCCCGCCCAGGCCGCGGGCGGCGAGAATGCACTGATGGGCATGCTGCCCATCATCCTGATGTTCGTGATTCTTTACTTCCTGATGATACGCCCCCAAATGAAGCGTCAGAAAGAACACCGCAACATGGTTGCGGCGCTGGCCAAGGGCGACGAAGTGATCACGACCGGCGGCTTGCTGGGCAAGGTCACGAAAGTCAGCGACAGCTACATTACCGTGGAAATCAGCATGCTGGGCGACAAGCCAGTAGAAACCGTGGTGCAACGCACTGCCGTGACGTCGATTCTGCCCAAAGGCACGATCAAGGCGCTCTGATCAGACGTGTGCGCCCTGGAATGCTTCCGGGGGTTTTTACCGCTTAAGCCAGTTGACCCACAATGAACCGCTATCCTCTCTGGAAATATATCATCGTATTCGCAGCCCTGATCGTAGGCCTGCTTTATACGCTACCAAATTTTTTCGGGGAGTCGCCCGCCGTTCAAATCGCTGGCGCGAAGTCCACGGTAAAAGTCGACGCGAATGTACTCACCCGCGTCGAAGACATCCTGAAACGCAACGACATTAGCTACACCGGCGCCTACTTCGAGATGAACGGCCCGGTCGGTGCTGTTCGGGTGCGATTCGCCACGACCGATGTCCAGCTCAGGGCTAAAGACCTCATCGAACAATCGCTCAACCCGGATCCTGCCAATCCGGACTACACCGTAGCGCTTAACCTGTTGCCGGCCTCGCCCGACTGGTTGTCTTCGCTAGGCGCCAACCCGATGTATCTGGGGCTGGACTTGCGCGGCGGCGTGCACTTCCTGTTGCAAGTAGATATGCAGGGCGCTATTACTGGCCGCTACGACTCCATCGCCAGCGATGTACGCAACACCCTGCGCGAAGCCAAAGTCGCCGTGGCGGGTGTCGAGCGCAACGACATGTCCATCGTCAGCAGCTTCGACAGCGCCGAAGCCCGTGACAACGCCGCAACGGAACTGCGCCGCGCCATGCCCGACATGGTGTTTTCCAATAGTGGCGAGAGCGGCGGCAAGTTCCTGCTGACGGGCAGGCTTACCGACGCTGCGGTGACGCAAGTGCAATCCCACGCGCTTAGGCAGAACATCACCACACTGCACAACCGAATAAACGAATTGGGCGTTGCCGAACCCATCATCCAGCAACAGGGCGCGGACCGCATCGTCGTGCAACTGCCAGGGGTCCAGGACGTTGCCAAGGCCAAGGAAATCCTGGGGCGCACCGCCACCCTGGAAATCCGCATGGTCGACGACTCGCCCACGGCCCTGGCAGCGCTAGGCAGCGGCACCGTGCCGTTCGGGCTGGAGCGCTACACCGACCGCGACGGCCGACCCTTGCTGCTGCGCCGCCAGGTCATCCTGACAGGTGAAAACCTGCAGGACGCCCAACCGGGCCGCGACCAGCAAACGCAACAGCCGTCCGTCAACCTCACGCTGGATTCAAAAGGCTCACGCATCTTCCGCGACGTCACGCGCAACAACATCAACAAGCGCATGGCCATCGTCCTCTTTGAAAAAGGCCAGGGCGAAGTGGTGACGGCACCCGTCATACGCAGCGAGATCCCCGGCGGCCAGGTGCAGATCACAGGCAGCATGTCGGCCCAGGAAGCCGCCGACACCGCGCTGCTGCTACGCGCCGGAGCATTGGCCGCGCCGATGGAAATCATCGAAGAACGCACCATCGGACCCAGCCTGGGCGCCGACAATATCAAACAGGGTTTTGACGCGACGCTCTATGGCTTCCTGGCCATCGTCGTATTCATTATTCTTTACTACCATTTGATGGGTCTGTTCTCGGCACTGGGCCTGACATTCAACGTCTTGCTGCTGCTGGCTGTCCTGTCCATGCTGCAAGCCACACTGACGCTGCCCGGCATCGCCGCCATCGCGCTGACGCTGGGTATGGCTATCGATGCCAACGTGCTGATCAACGAACGCATACGCGAAGAGCTGCGCAATGGGGCAACGCCTCAGCAGGCCATCAACCTGGGTTTTGATCGCGCGTGGGGAACGATTTTCGACTCCAACCTGACGAGCCTGATAGTTGGGGTGGCCTTGCTGGCTTTCGGCAGCGGCCCCATACGCGGCTTCGCGGTGGTTCACTGCATCGGCATCCTGACCTCCATGTTCTCGTCGGTTGTCGGCGTACGCGCGTTGGTTAACTTCTGGTATGGCAGCAAACGCCGTCTGGAGACCATCTCGATCGGACAGGTCTGGAAGCCTACAGACAAGAAATAAGCTGCTGCCATGGCATGGCGCGCGGCGCCTGCCCTCACCTTCTTTACGCTGGAAAGCAACATGGAATTTTTCCGAATTCATCGCACCATCCCCTTCATGCGGCATGCGCTGCTGCTCAATCTGATCAGCTTGCTTACCTTCGTCGCGGCGGTGGTGTTCATTGTGTTGCGCGGCTTCCATCTGTCCATCGAGTTCACGGGCGGCACGGTCATGGAGGTCCATTATCAGCAATCGATAGAGGTGAACGAGGTTCGCGACTCGCTGCAGGAACTCGGCTATACCGACTTCCAGGTACAGAACTTCGGCACCTCGCGAGACATCATCATCCGCCTGCCCACGCGTGAAGGGCAGGATGCCAGCCAGCAAAGTGAGGTCGTGCTGCAGGCGCTCCAACAAACGCATAGCGACGCCACGCTGCGCCGTATCGAATACGTGGGGCCGCAGGTGGGTCAGGAGCTGTTGCACAACGGCTTGATGGCCTTGCTTTTCGTGGTCGCAGGTATTCTGATTTATTTGGGCTTCCGCTTTGAATGGAAGCTTGCCCTGGCGTGCGCGATCGCCAACTTGCACGACGTGGTGATCATCCTGGGCTTTTTCGCCTTCTTCCAGTGGGAGTTCTCGCTGGCCGTGCTGGCAGGGGTACTGGCGGTGCTGGGCTATTCGGTAAACGAGTCGGTCGTGGTGATGGACCGGATCCGGGAAAACTTCCGCAAGCAGCGCAAAATGCCGGTCTCGGAGATTATCGATCTGTCGATCACACAGAACATTTCACGGACCATCATCACGCACGGTTCGACTCAGATGGTGGTGTTGTCGATGTTCTTCTTCGGCGGTCCTACGCTGCATAATTTTTCGCTGGCCCTGACCATCGGGATCTGGTTCGGGATCTATTCGTCGGTGTTCGTGGCAGCTGCAATTGCAATGTGGCTGGGAATCAAGCGGGAAGACCTCGTCAAGCCAGTCAAGAAGGACGATCCGAGCGCCGAACTGGGCTGATTTCCACTGTTGAATGTTTGACGGCCGACCCGAGGTATATGGGTCGGCCGTTTTTTTTGGTCCTTCCTTATGGTGCTGTTTTTGACAGCAGTTCATTGAGTTCTTGACCGGCGACGCGGGTGGGGTGGGGCTATGAGGTTTCTATGCCACAGGAAGTTGCTGTCCCGCTATGAAGTTGCTGTGCCGCGATGGAGTTGCTGCGCCGCTCTGAAGCGTTAGAGCAGGATAACGACCACGAGCAACGCGGCGCAATATCGGCCTCATGTACAGAGAAAGGAAGACTCCGTTGCCAAGACAGCGCCCCGGAAGCCAGAGCAGCCCCGCGTCAGCAGCAGACGCCAACCTTTCACAAAAGATGTGGCCGAGCACGCCCCTGCTAAAGAAAGCAGTCCGCGACTGCGAGCTTCTATACAAAATGGTCAATAAGCCGTCCTATAAAGACGGTGTGGCGGGTGCTGGGTTGGCGAAGGTTGAGCACGCCGGGCGTTTGGCCGGTTTCGGGGAGGCAAGGACGCGATGTTTGAGGCGGGCGCTTTGGATAGCCCGGGGGGCTATCCATCCGCCGAGTTTCGCGTCCGCCCCGAAACTGGTCAAACGCCCGGGTAACCCTGGCGTAGCCAGGGTCGTGCGATCTGAGACCAACCCAGCACCCGCCACACCGTCTCTTAAGAACTCAAATAGCGACTTAAATTAAAAAGGTCCAGCTGAGTTTATTTACCAGCGACCTCGGCCACATAAGCCGACACTGCATCCATTTCTTCAGCACTCATGGTAGAGGCAAAGGAAGGCATCGCCCCAGAGCCTTCTTCCACGAATTTACGCACGACCGCAAAATCCGGTTTCTGCTCGTCAAGATTCGGCCCTATCGTGCCTTCGGCTTCCGCGTCCTTCAGCGTATGGCAGATCGCACAGGCGGGCACGGCGCCGCTTTTAAATAGCGCCTTGCCGATCTCCAGTTGAGCCGCATCAGGGCCGCCGGCAGTCGCGGCGCCGGCGAAACACAACATCATCACCCCCGCCAACTTCGAGATTCCGGAATATTTCATTTTTCTCCCTTCAAGATAAAAAACATGCCCCAGAACCGGGGCATGAATAAATAACTATAAACCCGGCGGGTCACGCTTATGCAGCCCGCCGCCTGGCGCTTCAAGCCACCGTGACCTTGACCATATGGTCGCGCCAGCCATTGTTCACATAGCCTCGGTTGTTTTCCGCGCGCTCTTCGGGTTGCGTCTGGCCTGCCTCGTTGGCCGTACGGCTGGCCAGCTCGTGAGTGCCGGGCGCAAGCTTCGCGGACAATACAAACTCGCGCCAGGCGTACGGGCCGAGATCCGGGCCGACGAACTGCGCGGCTTGCCAATCCTTGCCGCCATTAAGCGACACTTCTATTTTCGTGGCAGCCGACATCCCGCCCATTGCTACGCCGCTGATCTGCACCTGCCCGGCCTTGACCGTTTGGTCGGGGTCGGAAGGATAATTGATCCATGACTTCGGAGGCATTTCCCAGATGGAATCGTGCTGCGGGCCGCCCGGCGTGCCCACCGGCGAGAACCGGTAGCTGGTTTGCTGGATCTTGGCCGGCGACTGTTCTTTAGTGAAGGCCAAGTGCTTGATGTACTTGACGGAGTTCACGCCGGTATAGCCCGGCACAATAATGCGCAAGGGGCCGCCGTGAGCCAATGGCAGTTGCTCGCCGTTAAGCTCCCAGGCCAGGATCGCGTCCTTGATGGCCGACAGGGGTACAGAGCGCTCTACCATGACAGTGGTGGGATCGATGCCTGCGGGGATTTCTTCGCCACCCGTGCTGGTCATGTAGACCATGCCGTCTTCCATGCCGCCGACGGCATCAAGCACCGCCTGTACTGGCACACCGGTAAAGATCACGCAGCCGGCGGCGCCCACGGTCCATTGGGTACCGCTGGGCTTGTGGGGAAACCATGCCCGGCCGTTGCCGGAGCACTGCAGCACCATAGGCACGGCGTTCAGACCCAGTGTCTTCAGTTCGGCTACGGTAAAACTGCGCGGCTTCTTGACACCGCTGACTTCCATCTTCCAGCCGTCCGGATCCTTCATGATGTCGGCGGAGGGCGGGGTAAGGTTGTTGCGAACAAACAGGCGGTCAGAGGGTGTGACTACGCCCGAGCCAAAAGCCGTGCGCTTGGTCTCGATGGTATTGGCGCTGTGCACGATGACGCTGTCCGCGTCTTTCCAGTCGGTATACGGCGGCAGTGGTTTCGCATCCGCTGCGGCGGCGGTGCCGGCGGCATTGGCGCGCGCCATGCTGCCTAGTCCGGCCAGGGCGACTACGCCGCCCGTTGTCGCCAACATGCGTCGACGACCAATATTGCTTACTTCTTCCATGGGATCTCCTCCGATACCAACGAGCACGCCCCTCGACCGCGGGGCTCCATATCGAGCCGGGTATCCGGCTCGACGTCATACCCATTATATATACTGCCCAAATAAGGTTATATCAATGAGATATAAGCTTCAGAATCAAGCCTATAACGTACAATTGATCTTTTTTCTACCCTGCCCGCGGGATATACACCCGTTACGGCGACCATCATGCAAGAAACCACTATAAAACGTGCTGCCGCAGCCGCCGCACAAACTGCGTCTTCGCCCCGACAGCGCAAGGTGTTTATCCGGACCTTTGGGTGTCAGATGAACGAATACGACTCAGACAAGATGGTCGATGTCCTGCGCGAGTCCCAAGGCGTCGAACTGACGCAGAATCCCGACGAAGCAGACATCATTCTGTTCAACACCTGTTCGGTACGCGAGAAAGCGCAAGAAAAAGTGTTTTCCGATCTCGGACGGGTACAGCACCTGAAGCAAAGCAATCCCGACCTGATCATCGGTGTAGGCGGCTGCGTGGCCAGCCAGGAAGGCGACGCCATCGTCAAGCGCGCGCCCTATGTCGATGTCGTCTTCGGACCGCAAACCCTGCACCGCTTGCCCGAACTGATCGCCAAGCGACGCACACAGGGGCGTTCCCAGGTCGATATCAGCTTTCCCGAAATCGAAAAATTCGACGCGATGCCCCCCGCTCGCGTAGATGGGCCCACCGCCTTTGTCTCCATCATGGAAGGCTGCAGCAAGTACTGCAGCTTCTGTGTCGTACCGTACACGCGCGGCGCCGAGGTTTCCCGGCCCTTCGATGACGTGCTGGTAGAGGTCGCCGACCTGGCCGATCAGGGCGTCAAAGAGGTCACACTGCTGGGGCAGAACGTGAATGCCTATCGTGGCCCCATGGGCGACAGTCACGACATCGCCGACTTCGCCATGCTGCTGGAGTACGTCCACGACATACCCGGCATAGAGCGCATACGCTACACCACCTCGCATCCCAAGGAGATGACGACCCGGCTTATCGAGGCGCATGGCGCCCTGCCCAAGCTGGTGCCGTTTCTTCATTTACCGGTGCAAGCAGGCAGCGACGCGGTGCTGGCCGCCATGAAGCGCGGCTACACCACGCTGGAGTTCAAGTCCATAGTGCGCCGCTTGCGCGCCGCGCGGCCGGGCTTGACGCTGTCGTCCGACTTCATCATCGGGTTTCCGGGCGAGACCGAAGCCGATTTCGAGAAAACCATGTCGCTGATACGCGACGTGGGCTTTGATACGTCGTTCTCGTTTATTTATTCGCGGCGTCCCGGCACACCTGCGGCCGACCTGCAGGACGACACGCCCAAGGACGTGAAGCTTGCGCGTCTGCATCGCCTTCAAGCCTTGATCAACGAACAGGCTGCTGCGATCAGCACGTCCATGGTCGGCAGCATCCAGCGGGTGCTGGTCGAGAAACCCTCACGCCGCGACCCCAAGGAGCTATCCGGGCGTTGCGAGAACAACCGCATCGTCAACTTCGCCGGGCAACCGCGCCTGATAGGACAGATGGTGGACGTGCGCATTACGCAGACCATGACCAATTCACTGAAAGGCGAGATCGTCATCAACGAACCCTCTGCCCGGGGCAGCGCATGAACAAAGCCGTCAGGCGTAAACAAGCTGTGCTGGTTCACCTGGATGGCGACAACACGCAGTTGGCCAATCTATGCGGCCCGTTGGACGAAAACCTGCGGCAGATTGCCGACGGCTGGAACGTCACGCTGCAGCGCCGCGGCGACAACGTCAACATCAGCGGCGACCAGGCGGAAGCGGCAGCGAGGGCGCTGACGTGGTTTCACGACAGGGCCGTGCACAAAGCCTTGTCGATCGATGACATTCAACTGGGCCTGGTCGAACTGGGCGCCGGGCGTACGGATCCTGATGCCGAGCCGCCGCCCGCCCCCGAGCCTGTTCCCGTAGCCGAGACTGCTCCAGCAAACGATCCTACCCTTCAGTTGCGCACGCGGCGCTCGGACCTGCGTCCGCGTACGCCGCGCCAGCGCGAGTATCTCCATCATATTCTCAAGCACGACATCACCTTCGGTGTTGGGCCCGCCGGCACCGGCAAGACCTGGTTGGCCGTGGCTTGCGCCATTGATGCGCTCGAGCGCGAAACCGTACAGCGCCTGGTGCTGACGCGTCCCGCCGTCGAGGCCGGTGAGCGCCTGGGCTTTCTGCCCGGCGACCTGGTGCAGAAAGTAGACCCCTATCTGCGGCCCCTGTATGACGCACTGTACGACCTGATGGGCATAGAGCGGGTGCAGCGGCTATTCGAAAAGCAAACCATCGAGATCGCGCCACTGGCCTATATGCGCGGCCGCACCTTGAACAATGCATTCGTCATTCTGGACGAGGCGCAAAACACCACGCCCGAGCAGATGAAGATGTTCCTGACGCGGATAGGCTTCGGGAGCAAGGCCGTCATCAATGGCGACCCCTCTCAGGTGGACCTGCCGCGCGGACAGGCCAGCGGCCTGACCCATGCCGTCGATGTGCTCGAATCCGTACAGGGCATCGCCACCACGCGCTTCACGAGCCGCGATGTGGTGCGCCACCCCCTGGTTGCACGCATAGTGGATGCCTACGAGAAAGCAGGCGACCATGTCGCCTGAGGTATCGCTGACCATCCAGTATGGCCAGCCTGCCCCCGAGCTGCCGCGGTGGCGCCTGCGTCGGTGGGTGCAGCGTGCCGTGGCAGCGGTAGCGCAGGCGCGGCAAGCCACTCCAGATGCAGCGCTGCCGGCCTTTTCCGCGGTTGAACTCACCTTGCGACTGGTGGACGAAGCCGAAGGCCGACAACTGAACCACGCCTTTCGCGAAAGAGACTACGCCACCAACGTGCTGACTTTCGAGTACGGCACAGATCCGGACGGCACGGCGCGCGGCGACGTCGTGTTGTGCCTGCCGGTACTCCATCGCGAGGCGGCCGACCAGCACAAGACCGTGCAGGCACACGCCGCGCACCTGACCATACACGGGGTGCTGCACGCGCTGGGCTATGACCACATCGAAGCGGACCAGGCCGTGGCCATGGAGGCGCTCGAGGTGCAAATACTGCATACAATGGGCATAGACAACCCCTACAGCCCCGAATAGCCCGAATCCATCAGGCAATTTCGGTTATGCTAAAACTCCTTCCATACAGTCCATTGGACAATGTCAGAACCTAGCTCAGACGCCGAGCCTCGCCCGGCAAAAAACACATCCAGATCCTTGTTCGTACGCCTGACGGCGTTTATGAGACCGTCGGAACCCGAAGACCGCGAAGATATCAAGGCAGTACTCGAAGCGGCGCACGACCGACAGGTTCTGGACGGCGATTCGTACGCCATGATTTCCGGCGCACTCGAAGTCGCCAACCAGACGGTGGCCGACATCATGGTGCCACGCTCTAAAATGGATATGCTGGACATCAGCAAACCCCTGGCCGAGGTCCTGCCCGAGATCATCGAAACCGGGCACTCCCGCTTTCCTGTTTACGAAGACGACAAAGACAATATTGTCGGCATCCTGCTTGCCAAAGACCTGTTGCTGTCCATCACTAACCCGGCCATCGATCTGCGCCCGCTGGTCCGCCCCGCGGTCTTCATCCCCGAAACCAAGCGCCTGAACGTCTTGCTGCACGACTTTCGCAGCAGCCGCAACCACCTGGCCATTGTCGTTGACGAGCATGGCGGCATCTCGGGGCTGGTGTCCATGGAAGATGTGCTGGAACAGATAGTCGGCGAGATCGAAGACGAATACGACGAAGATGCCGAGAAGACCATCTTCCAGACCGGCACCAACAGTTGGCGCGCCATGGGCATTACCGAGATCGACGTCTTCAATCGCAGCTTCAATACCGATCTGGAAAATGACGACTACGACACGCTGGGCGGCTGGCTTGCTGCCGAGCTCGGGCGCATCCCGCGGCGCGGCGACAGCATCAGCCATCAAGGCCTGAACATCACCGTGGTCGGCGCCGACGCCAAGCGCGCGCTGTGGCTTCATATACAACACGACAACCCCGACCCCCTGGCCCCTGCCGCTACTGATGAATAATCCGATCAATCGCTTACGCGGGTTCAGCCGTTGGCATGCCCGCCTGCTGGGCCTGGGCGCCATTCACGCGTTGTCGTTCTCCGCCGGCCCCCTGCCCCATTGGTCCTTGCCTTTTGTGCAGGTATTCAGCCTGGCTATTTTGGCCTTTCATGTTTTCCGATCAACCGGCCTGCAGCAGGCCGCAGTGGCCGGCTTTCTGTTCGGCTTGTCGAATTTCGGGCTGGGGCTTTACTGGCTGTACATCAGCATGCACGAGTATGGCGGCATGTTCGCGCCGCTGGCGGCCACCGCAGTGCTATTGCTGGCGGCCGGGCTGGCACTGTTCATTGCGTTTGCCTGCGCGCTCACACGCTGGTTGTCAGCCGCGCATCTTACGCTGCACACCGATTACCGCCGGCAACTGCTGATAGCCACCACTTGGGCATCAGCCTGGATGCTGACCGAGTGGCTGCGCGGCACGATGTTTACCGGCTTTCCGTGGATGAACATCGGCTACGCGCACGTAGAAGGCGTATTGGCCGGGTGGGCGCCTCTTACAGGCGTTTATGGCGTGGCATGGCTGGCCGCCTTCGCCGCGGCCGCCATCGCGCTGCTGGCCTGCGCCAAAGACACCGAGAACGATGCCAAGGCGGCAATAGGCGTGGGCCTGACCATACTGGCCGGCCTGGCAGGCATCGCCCTTACCCATGTCGGCTGGTCCCGCCCGCTGGGCGAGCCCATGATCATCCGCCTGGTGCAGGGCAACGTCCCGCAGTCCGAGAAGTTCGATCCACAACTGGTACAGCAAGGTATCGCGACCTATATGAAGCTGGCCGCCCTGCCTCCCAAGGAAGCATCCGGAGAGCCCGACCTGATCGTCCTGCCTGAAACCGTCATGCCGATGTTCCAGGACCGCATCCCGCCTGCCACATGGCGCCAGTGGCTGGATATCGCCAACGCGCGCGATGCCAGCCTGATCATGGGTATCCCCTTGCATGACGCCGCAGGTGGCAACGATCGCTACACCAATAGCGCAATAGGCTTCGATGCCGCGACACCATTGAACGAGCTGATGACTGGCCAGACGGCCATGCGCTACGACAAACAACATCTGGTGCCTTTCGGCGAGTTCGTGCCGCCCGGCTTTCGCTGGTTCGTGGACGCCATGAGCATTCCCCTGGGCGACTTTGATCAGGGCGCGGCGCGCCAGCCGGCATTCAAGATAGACGACCAAATGATAGCGCCCGACATCTGCTACGAAGACGTATTCGGCGAAGAAATCATCCTTTCGGTCAGGAACAGTGAAGAACATGGCCCCGGCGCCAGCATCCTGGTCAACATGAGCAACCTTGGCTGGTTCGGAGACTCGTGGGCGCTGCGTCAGCACCTGCAGATCTCACGCATGCGCGCCATTGAAACGGCGCGACCCATGATACGCGCAACCAACACAGGCATGACGGCCGCCATTGGGCCTGACGGCGCCGTACGCGCCGCTATCGAGCCCATGCGCCTGGGCGTACTGGATGTCGAGGTACAGGGCATGCATGGGCAGACGCCTTATGTACGGCTGGGTAATTTGCCGGCCCTGGTTTGGGCGCTGTTGTTCTTGCTGTTGGGGTTCGCGCTTAGAAAGCGCAGCGCGTGAGCAACGACCATGAGCTTTCTTGACAGCAAAGTGCCTCGGTACCTTCAATTGGCTGACCTCATGCGCCAGCGCATCACGCGCGGCGAATGGCCAAAAGATCATAAGCTTCCCACGCTGGAAGATCTGCTGGACGAGTTTGGCGTCGCGCGGGCCACGGTTCGGCAAGCCCTTGACGTGTTGGCGCGCGAGGGGCTCGTGTCCCGACAACGCGGGCGTGGCACCTTCGTAACGAAGCAGCCCAAGACCGATCGGTGGATCAACGTCGTCACATCGCTCCAGGATCTGTCCAATATCTATCGGGACACACAACCATCGATCGTGAATATTGATGAAGCCAGCCGTCTTCCTTTGCTGCACGCCAACGAGGGTACACCTGCACCCCACTATGTCTTCATGAGACGCGTCCACTATCGCGAAAGCGCAGCCTACTGCGTGATCAATATCTATCTTGACGAAGACGTATTCAAGAAAGACCCCGCCCGCTTTCGCCAAGAAACAGTAATACCTTTACTGGCATCTATCGGCAACCTCGCGGATGGACACCAGACGCTCACTATCGGGACAGCCGATATGGAAGTTGCCCGCTTGTTGAATTTGCCGTTCAACGCACCGGTTGCGGAGGTGCGCCGCGTGCTCAGAGACGCCGGAAATCGCATCATTTATCTCGCGGAAGTCACGTATCGGGGTGATGCCATCAGGGTCGAAATGGACCTGAAAACCTGATTTGACCAGTTGCATGGCAGCACGCCCTCTCACCCTTTTTCGGGTGATTTTTTGTTGTCCTAAGGTACAGACTACAGTACTATAGGTTCAATCAAAACACTAGGATCGACAAGGAGAGAGACATGAACTTCAAGAAATTTGCCCTGGTACTGCTTACCCCATGGCTTTTCGTAGGTACTGCGGCCTCAGCGGCCGATTACCCAACCCAACCTTTGAACATCGTCGTCCCGTGGCCCGCAGGCGGCCTGGTCGACTTCCCAGCCAGGGCTATTGCGGAGAAGCTGCAAGCAAGCCTGGGCGTGCCGGTGGTTGTGAGGAACAAGCCCGGGGCCGGCGGCATCATCGGTGCCTCCGAAGTGGCTCGGGCTGCACCAGATGGATACACCATCATGCTGACTACCAGTGCACTGAATATGAATGACGCCATACGATCCGATATGCCCTTCGACGTAAAGAAGGACTTTGAGCCGGTCGGCGTGGCAGCCTATACCTCTCTTATTCTTGTAACGGGCCAGAACGGCCCGGACACTGTGGCCGAACTCATTGCCGAGGCGTCGAAGTCTCCAGGCAAACTGAGTTATGCCTCGGCCGGAGCCGGCACCCCGGGTAACTTTGCCGGAGAGATGCTTAAAACGGCTAAAGATCTCGAGATCGTTCACGTACCGTACAAGGGTGGACCGCCCGCCATGATGGACCAGATCGCGGGCTTGATTGATTTCCACTTTGCAAACGCCGCCGTCGCCCTGCCACAACTGGAGGCGAACAAGATCAAGGCACTAGGCGTGGCCAGCATGAAGCGTATGCCACAACTTCCTGAAGTGCCCACCTTGGTGGAACAAGGCGTCGCCGACTTCGACCTGGACCAATGGATAGGGTTTCTTGCTCCCGCCGGAACGCCCACCGCTATTGTTGAACGACTCAGCCAGGAAATCGGCAACGCGCTGCAAGACCCGGCGCTACAGGACTCCTTGCAGCGCAATGGCATGACTGCGGCTCAAGCCCAAACGCCGGGGGCCTTCAAGGACTATCTGCGGAAAGACCTGGAAAAATGGACGACTGTCGCTAAGACGTCAGCAATCAAACTGGATTAAACGATGCGCACGATTTTTGTAATATTCGACTCTCTGGTCCGTAATGCTTTGGAGAGTTACGGCGGAACCTCCATTGCCACACCGAACTTCAGGCGCTTTTCCGAGCGTGCCATTACTTTCGACAATCATTTTGCCGGCAGCTTGCCGTGCATGCCTGCTCGGCGCGACATGCACACAGGCCGCCTTAATTTCCTGCATCGAAGCTGGGGGCCACTAGAGCCGTTTGATCAATCGTTCTCTGAACTGCTGCGCAGCCAAGGCACTTACACGCACCTGATCTCCGATCATTATCACTATTGGGAAGACGGCGGGGCCACCTATCACAACCGTTACTCCTCCTGGGACTTCATCCGGGGGCAGGAATGGGATAAATGGAAGGCCATGGTCAAGCCGCCCATGGAGCGTTTCAAGACGATGTACCACGCCATGCAGCAGCCCGAAGGCGCCGAAGACGGCCGACTGCAGGCCATGATCAATCGTGAGTATGTTCGAGACGAAAACGACTTCTGCTGCCCCCGCTCGTTCGCTTCGGCGTTTGAGTTTCTCGACACCAACCGAGATGCGGATGACTGGCTGCTGCATCTTGAATGCTTCGACCCCCACGAGCCCTTCTTCGCTCCCGCCCGCTTTCGCGAGCAGTACCCCAGCGGATACACCGGCCCCATCCTCGATTGGCCCAGATACAAGCGGGCAGAAGAGAGCGAAGACGAGATAAAAGAACTGCGCTCGAACTACGCAGCGCTGCTGGCCATGTGCGACGAATATTTCGGCAAGCTAATCGATTACCTCGACGAGCACGACATGTGGAAAGACACGGCGGTAGTGTTGACGACGGACCACGGGTTCTTGCTGGCGGAACATGACTGGTGGGGCAAAAACAGAATGCCCTTCTTCAACGAGATCGCGCACATCCCGCTGATCATTCACCATCCTGCCTATGCCGAGCAAGCAGGCACTCGCCGCAAGGCCCTGACGCAAACTACCGACATCATGCCTACCTTGCTGGACTGCCATGGGATGGCGCCGCCGCATACTGTTGAAGGGCATTCACTGTTGCCTGTACTGGCTGAAGACGCCCCCCTGCGCGAGGCCCTCCTATATGGCATGTTTGGCGCTGGCACCAACATCACTGACGGACGCTACACCTACTTTTGTTATCCCGAAGACATGACCCGCCAGATGCTATACGAGTACACCCTGATGCCCATGCATTTAAAGGGCTTGTTCCATGTGGATGAGCTTCGCCAGGCCGAGCTGACGTCAGGGTTCGGCTTCTCGCAAGGGGTTCCATTACTGAAGGTGCCAGCAAGGCGCAACGTAAAGGGACAGCCAGTCGGCCATCGAGGTCAAGGCGGTGGCTATGAAGACACCACGACAGTGCTGTACGACCTGGAAACAGACTACGAGCAGCAGCATCCCTTCCGTGATGAAGCCATCGAGAACCGCCTGCTGACCTCCATGTCAAAGATCATGGAAGCCAACGAGGCGCCAGCAGAGGCGTTTACGCGCCTGGGGCTACCCAGCCCATGGGCCCCCGCCGGTCAGCACTAGGCTTTGGGTGGAGGCCGACTTGCACGACTTTAAAAAATCGTGCATAATCTCGCTTCTTCGCTAGACAAGCCGGTTACGGGGGTATAGCTCAGCTGGGAGAGCGCTTGCATGGCATGCAAGAGGTCAGCGGTTCGATCCCGCTTACCTCCACCAGTCTTACGAAGATCAATTGGTACACAGCAGTAAACAGCGTATTGATATGCTAGAATACGCAACTTGTTTTGTCCTGTCCCCTTCGTCTAGAGGCCTAGGACACCACCCTTTCACGGTGGGTACAGGGGTTCGAATCCCCTAGGGGACGCCAGTTATCGCTGCGGAGCGGTAGTTCAGTTGGTTAGAATACCGGCCTGTCACGCCGGGGGTCGCGGGTTCGAGTCCCGTCCGCTCCGCCAAAAAATTCGAAAATCAAGCGCTTACGAAAGTCGGCGCTTTTTTTTCGTCCCGATTTATATTCCGAAGTCGGGGGTAGTGACGGGAACGATCTAACCTCACACCCTAACGCTCAACCTCGCCCCACAGCTACAAGATCCACACAGACGGTCCGGCTTGCCATAACATACAAAATATTGTATAAATCACGCATGCCGCCGCTTAAGCCTGTCGAGTTCCTCGGAAGTTCACTTGATGATCTTCGTGCCTTCCCGCCCTCTGCCAAGCGCGAAGCGGGTTACCAGATCGATCAGGTGCAGAACGGTTTTGATCCGGATGACTGGAAGCCTATGAACGTAGTGGGCCAAGGTGTCAGAGAAATCCGCGTTCGCGATGGCGCCGGCGCCTTCAGGGTCATCTACATTGCCAAGTTCGCCGATGCCGTCTATGTGATCCACTGCTTCCAGAAAAAGACAGAGAAAACCAACAAGGCGGATATAGATCTGGCCTCGAAACGCTATCGGGACCTACTGCAGGAGCCAAGTAAATGAAAAACGAACGATTTACCAGCGTCTGGGATGCGATCGAAGACACCCACGAAGAAGCAGAAAACATGAAGCTTCGATCAGTCCTCATGACGGCGCTGAAGCAGCACATAGTTCGCGTCAAGATGAGCCAGACCGAAGCCGCCAAGCTTTTTGGCGTGACCCAGCCCCGCGTCTCTGACCTGATGCGCGGAAAAATCAACGTTTTCGGTCTTGATGCACTGGTAAATATGACCGCTGCCGCTGGACTGCACATTGAGATGCGTGTTCTTGAGCCTGCCTAAGGTGAGGCATAGAATTTCGAATCCCTATACAACCTCGCATCTAGCGCTCAGACCTTGCAGGGCTAAGTCACTCAAGGCTTTGGCAGGTGCGGCGCAGCCTTTGGCGATGATATGAACTTTCATGTCGCTGGCTTGCGGAGACAGTGCAGTATGCGTCACACAGTGCTGAGTCATCATGCCGGTAAGATAAATGTCAGTGATGCCAGCGTCGCGCACGATTTGCTCCAAGTTTGTTTTGAAGAAACTGTCAGCCTCGCCTTTTACAACAATGGGTGCATCACCCAACGCGGCAGCAATGGTACTGTGGATTTTCACGCCTTCGGTGTTGGGCTTGAAAGCGGGGCCATCGGGTGAACCGACGTGCTGCACCCCCACAACCAGCCATCCATCGCGCTTCGCTTGCTCAATGGCTTCGACAGCACCTTTGCAAGCTTCGTCGGCATTTTCCAGTGTGAATGCACCGCCAGGAAAGTAGTCGTTCTGAATATCGATAACGATAAGTGCTTTATTCATTGAGTTTCCTTTGTAGCGTTAAAGAACCGGCCTAAACGTTTAGGCAGCTTTATTTCATTAGAACTCCATGGACTGACCATCGTCAGGAACCAATACCCGCTTCCAGTGTTGAATACCACTACGTCTGGCTTATGCTGCTTCAGCGCCTCAACGAACGCTTGCAACGCACACGAGAGTTGCTGGAAAGTACCTCGTTGCCTGTGGAAACTATCTCTGACGCGGTCGGATTTCAAACCCTACTTCGCTGCGTCAGCACTTCAAGCGCAGAAACCAGATAAGTCCCAGAGAGTGGAGACGAACCTTTGGATGCGGCTGAACATCCCATAACGCGTGAATGGACTGATAGACATTGCACCCGGTACGGTGGACATTATGCGTCTAGTCAAATATCTATGCTATTAATAAAAGATTAGTCGCACGCGATTGGTATTGCCATGCCTTCAGCCATTGTCCTGCACCGAGCCGGCCCCCCCTGGGAACCTGAAATTTGAGCAGCTCAACGTTCGAGGCCCCTTGCCTGGGGAGATTCGGCTTCGGCATACCGCCGTCGGCGTGAATTTCCACGATATTTACGTCCGTTCAGGTCTGTATCAGACGCTGGCTCTACCAGGGATTCCGGGTATCGAAGGGGTCGGAGTCGTCACTGAGCTGGGAAGCGAAGTCAAGCACCTGGACGTTGGCGACCGTGTCGCCTACATTTACCTAGGCTACGGCGCTTATTCGGAAGAACGAACGTTGCCCGCCGGGGCAGCGATTCGGCTACCTGCTGGCATTGACGACCACCTTGTCGCTGCCACCTTGCTCAAGGGCCTCACCGCGCAGGTTCTAGTGCACGAGGTTTACGTCGTTAAGTCGGGTGACTGGATACTGGTCCACGCGGCTGCGGGGGGTGTTGGCTCCTTGCTAAGCCAGTGGGCCAGCCACTTGGGCGCCCGGGTCATTGGCACGGTTGGGGCAGAACATAAAGTGGAGCTCGCGCAGCGCTATGGATGCAGTCATGTTATTCAGTATAGGCAAGAGGATTTTGTCGCCCGGGTTAAAGACATTACGGGCGGCGAAGGCGTCCAGGTAGCGTACGACGCCGTTGGCAAGGACACTTTTTCTGGGTCACTGGCATGCTTGGCGCCGTGTGGTCATTTGGCCAATTATGGACAAGCGTCGGGCATCGTGCCGCCGTTTGAAGTATCGGCCTTATTCGCTCGGTCCAACTCGCTGTCCCGACCGAACGTATTCCAGCACCTGCGGACTACCGAGAAACTGCACGCCGCAGCAGCGACGCTTTTCAAAGCGTTAAACGATCAGATCTTGCAGCCGGGCCACATCACCACGTTCGACCTCGCCGATGCAGCGCAAGCGCATCGTGAAATGGAATCCCGGTTCCGACAAGGGTCTGTGATACTCACGATATAGAGGAAGACCAGGGACTTCAAGTCGGCGCGGCACACTTTTCCGATAGATCGCGACAGTTGGACTCCGGAGTAGCGGGAATGCACGTAGCCATCGCGATTGCAACGTTGAAAGACATCCTCGCAGCACTCAATGCGCATGATCTTCTGGAGTTTCACAATGGAAAGATCGTCAAGAAGGACTCGTACTGGAAAATAATCCAGAAATGAACCAGGGCCGTGGCGCAAGATGCAGCCGCTGACTACACCCGACGGCCGATACATCGTTGTTCGCGGACGCCTTTGGCGCGCAAGCAACCCGAATCTGTCCGACACCGAGCGCAGTGCGCTGGTGCATGCGCTATCAAGCGCTCGGCGCGATGTGAAAGCAGCCCTCCGGCAGCAAGACCGGGCAAGCCTTGCCGCCGCTCGAAACGCCGTCCACCAAGCGAAAGTTGCGCTCGGCGAGCGTGGCGCGCCGTGGTGGAAAGATGGTGCCAAGGACTTCAACCGACACATGATCAAGAACAGCCCCTATGCGCAGTGGTATGAAGAAGTAACAGCAGCCAGTTAAATCGCTTGCCTGATTGCTTCTTATGCGGCAACGGCGTAACAATGCAATATTGCGCACAACCGTTCCGATGACATCAAGTCAGCCAAGGAGCATACGGTGAAATACATACCCACAATACCAGGCATCTTGTCCGCTGCCGCCGCAGTGCTGCTCATCCCCATTGCGCTCGCACAAGATGCCACCCAGACAGATGGAGATAAGTACAAGGTCGTGCTGGAAAACGAATGCGTCAGAGTGTTGGAGTATCGCGATCAGCCGGGCGACAAGACACAACAGCACCGTCATCCAGCGTTCGTTCTATACGCTCTAAGCCCGTTCGAACGGACATTGACCCTTCCCGATGGCAAGGTGCTGCGACGCCAGTTCAAGGCGGGCGAGGTCATGTGGTCGGAGGCGCAAACACATATTGGAGCAAATGTTGGCCAAACAGCCACACATGTTCTCATTACTGAATTGAAGAGCAGCCCTCAAGGCAACCAGGGGTGCACCAAACGTTGACGGTAAGGCGCCCCGCAACACGGTAGTTGCGAGGCGCCTTATTTTCGGTTCCGAGCTTAAGCGCCGTTCTGCTGAACCTCTCTGTTGGCGTCGATAACAGTCAGCGCGGCCATATCGATAATGCGCCGCACCGACGAACTTGTTGTCACGATATGCACAGGCGCATTGGCGCCCAGCAGGAAGGGTCCCACAGCCACATTGGCGCCAGCCGTGGTCTTGAGCAGGTTGTAGGCGATATTGCCGGCGTCCACGTTGGGACAAACAAGCAGGTTGGCCGAACCGGTCAAGCGCGAATTGGGCAGAATGCGCCGACGCAAGGCTTCGTCCAGTGCGCAGTCGCCGTGCATTTCGCCATCGATCTCCAGGTCGGGCGCCTGCTCCAACACCAGCTCCATCGCCCTGCGCATTTTCTCGCCCGATGCCGAACTGCCTGAACCAAAATTGGATCGCGACAGCATCGCGACCTTGGGCACAAGATTGAGCCAGGAGATCTGCTGGGCCGCAGCCAAGGTGAACTCTGCGATCTGCTCCGCCGTGGGGTGATCATTGACGTGGGTGTCGACCAGCGCCACGGTTCTTTCGTCCAGCAGCAGGATGTTCATGCCAGCGTATGTCTGCGCACCAGGTTTGCGCCCGATGACTTCATCGACGTATCGCAAGTGATCGTGATAGCCGCCCACGGTGCCACAGATCATGCCGTCGGCATCGCCCAGGTGCACCATCATGGCGCCGATCAAAGTCAGACGACGGCGCATTTCGACGCGCGCCATTTCCTTGGTCACGCCGTGCCGACAGCGCAGCTCCCAGTAGGTGGTCCAGTATTGGTGGAAGCGATCGTCGTATTCGGGGTTGGTAACCTCAACGTCCTGGCCCAGACGCAGCCGTAAGCCGTATTTCTCGATGCGGGACTGCAGCACCTGCGGGCGCCCGACCAGTATGGGACGGGCCAGCTTTTCGTCGACGATAACCTGCACGGCGCGCAGCACGCGCTCTTCTTCGCCTTCGGAGAAGACGATGCGCGACTTGCCGCCCTCGCGCACCATCTTTCTGGCGGCGGTGAACAGCGGTTTCATGAATGCGCCGGAGTGGTACACAAACTGCTGCAATTGATCGGCGTAGGCCTGCAGGTCGGCCAGTGGCCGCGTGGCAACGCCGCTTTCCATGGCTGCCTGGGCGACCGCCGGCGCGATGCGCACGATAAGGCGCGGATCAAACGGTTTGGGAATCAGGTATTCGGCACCAAACGAAATATCGTAGGTGCCGTAAGCGGCAGCCACCACTTCGTTCTGCTCTTCTTCAGCCAGGCCGGCAATGGCGAGCACGGCCGCCTTCTCCATCTCTCGCGTGATGGTGGTGGCGCCGACATCCAGCGCGCCGCGGAAAATATACGGAAAGCACAGAACGTTGTTGACCTGATTGGGATAGTCGGAGCGGCCGGTGGCCATGACGACGTCGTCACGCACCGCATGGGCGTCCTCTGGGAGGATCTCCGGGTGGGGGTTGGCCAGCGCCAGTATCAAGGGTTTGTCAGCCATGCGGGCCACCATGTCGGGCTTCAGCACGCCGCCAGCGGAAAGGCCCAGGAAGGCATCCGCGCCGTCTATCACTTCGCCCAGCGTGCGCAGGGCGGTATCTTGCGCGTAGCGTTCTTTCTTGGGGTCCATCAGCACCGTGCGCCCCGTGTAGACCACGCCTTCAATGTCCGCTACCCAAATGTTTTTCAGCTGCACGCCCAGATCGACCAATAGGTCCAGGCACGCCAGGGCCGCGGCGCCTGCGCCCGACACGACCAGTTTGATATCGGCAATGTCTTTGCCCACCACCTTCAGGCCGTTGATGAAGGCAGCCGAGACCGTGATGGCCGTGCCATGCTGGTCGTCGTGGAATACGGGGATGTTCAGCCGCTCGCGCAGCTTGCGCTCGACCGTAAAGCACTCGGGCGCCTTGATGTCTTCCAGGTTGATGCCGCCGAAAGTGGGCTCCAGCCCGGCAATGATCTCGACCAGCTTGTCCGGATCGGTTTCATTGATCTCGATGTCGAACACATCGATGCCGGCAAACTTCTTGAACAGCACCGCCTTGCCTTCCATCACCGGCTTGGAAGCCAGCGCACCTATATTGCCCAAGCCCAACACCGCCGTGCCGTTGGTGATCACCCCAACCAGGTTGCCGCGCCCGGTATAGCGAAAGGCATTCATGGGATCAGCCGCGATTTCTTCACAAGCCGCCGCCACCCCCGGCGTATAGGCCAGCCCGAGATCGTGCTGCGTTACCAGCGGCTTGCTCGCGGTAACGGAGATCTTCCCGGGGTGAGGAAATTCGTGGTAGTCCAGGGCTGCTTGGCGATCGGTCGTGGCGCTCATGTGTGTCTCGAAGGTAAGGGGCTGGGGAGGTTGAGGCCATTCTAACAAGCATCCATAACCTAAATATTCTTGTTCACTATCGCTGAATAACCCTACAGTTATAATGCGCCATGGAAACCTTGAATCCACAGGCCACCATACATCGGCTGACTCAGCGCCTGAAGATGCGCCACCTGGTGCTGCTGCTCCGCATCCAGCAGCACGGCTCGCTTACGCGTGTTGCCGACTTCATGGCTACCAGCCAGCCAGCCGTCACCAAAGCGCTGGCTGAACTGGAAGCAATGTTCGGCGCACCGCTATTCGACCGCTCGTCGCGGGGGATGACGCCTACCGCACTGGGACGCGTGGCCTTGAAGCGAGCCGAAGCCATGCTGCACGATCTGGATCACCTGGCGCGCGACATGCAGGCGGTGGCCTCCGGCCATCACGCCCACTTGAATGTCGGTGTAACGCCCTTTCTGTCGGGCAGCATCCTGGGCAGCGCAGTGCGCAATGCGGTCAGCGACCCTCTCGAACCCTTGATGCTGACGCTGCATGAGGGCAGCAGCGAGTATCTGCTGCAGCGGCTGCGCGACCACAGCCTTGATGTCGCGATCTGCCGCGCCTCGGCGGCGGTCGACATTGAAGGCCTGGCCTTCGAGGTATTGTTGCACCAGCAGCCCCGGCTGCTGGCCAGCCGGCGCCTGGCCGCGCAACTGGCGCGCCGCCAACTTAGTTGGCCAGCCTTGCGGGACCTGCAATGGATACTGGGCACGGAAGGCACCTCGGTCAGGCAGCAAGTCAGCAACATCTTTCTGCAAGAGGGAATCACGCCACCCCTGCCTGTGGTCGAAAGCGACTCGACCATGATCGTCGGCGACATCCTCGTCGCCAATGAAAATGCCATATCCATCATGCCCTCGGACATTGCCGCTGAACTGGTGCGCATCGCTGGGGTAGCCATAGTCCCCTACACCTTTTACTGGACCTTGCCACCTATCGCCCTATACACCCGGCTGGAAGATCCGCAAAGGGAAGCCGGCACGCGGTTTGCCCAAGCTCTGCGCAAGGCCTTCCCCGGAGGCCATCAACGCGAGGCCGGCCATGGGCGCTGATCGACAAGAAGAACTGGAAGCTGTCTTTAACAATGCGATCTATATCGTTTATGCCCCGGAGGGTGAGCTACGCTTGCGGATAGGCGAGGACGCCCCAGCGCTGCGCCAACTATTGCACAAGCACGGAACAAACAGGGCGGCGATTATCACTGCTCATAACCCCGAGGCTCGTAGGCAAGGCGCGGCCGCCAACCAGGCCGCTCAAGCTCGGCTGCTGCACCAGGCGGAGGAACTGCAACTGCCCTTGCTACATGGGCACAATCGCGCCGAACAGGGGGATGGCCCGGTAGAACCGACAGTTGTCATACTGGGAATTGAGCACCAGGATGCCTGCAAACTCGCACGCGACTTTGATCAGGTGGCGCTGGTATACATTGGCGAGCACGCCCCCGAAGTCGTTTGGCTCTAGCGCCGTTACTTCTGCTAACCATAATTCTGTCTGCAGAGTTACCTCGTCCAGCGGGTGCATTTTTCGCAAATAACGCAATATTAGAAGACGTTGACGAAACTTCCGAGATTTTAGAACCGTTTTAGCCAAACCGCATCCTTGCCTTGCGCGCTTACGCTCTCTACCATTCCCGAGCTACTGCAACAAAGAGGAATGGAAATGATTGCAACCAACGTCGCCCGTATGCGGGACAAAGACCAATGGAATATAGAAGATATCCTGGCGCTATATGACTTGCCGCTGATGGACTTGCTATTGCGGGCGCAAACCACGCACCGCGCCCACCATGCGCCTAACGCGGTGCAACTTTCCAGCCTGCTTTCGATCAAGACCGGCGCCTGTCCGGAAGACTGTTCCTACTGTCCACAATCGTCGCGCTACGACACTCCGGTCCGCGATGAGCCCCTGATGCCTCTGGACGAGGTGTTGGCAGCAGCAAAAAAAGCAAAAGACAGCGGCGCGCAGCGTTTTTGCATGGGCGCCGCCTGGCGGTCTCCCACTGCCAGGCAATTGGACCATGTCATCGAAATGGTGTCGGCCGTGAAAGAGATGGGCCTGGAAACCTGTGTAACGCTGGGCATGCTTAAGGCTGGACAAGCCGAGCGCCTGCGCGTGGCGGGCCTGGACTACTACAACCACAACCTGGATACCGCGCCCGAATTCTACGGAAACATTATTTCGTCGCGCAGTTATCAAGACAGGCTGGACACCCTTGATCGGGTCAGGTCGGCAGGCATCAAGGTTTGCTGCGGCGGCATCGTGGGCCTGGGCGAGTCGCGTCGGCATCGTGCCGGCTTGCTGGCTCAGTTGGCCGGCCTGTCGCCCCAGCCCGAGTCGGTACCCATCAACAATCTCGTGAAGGTCGCCGGCACACCCCTGGAAAACGAAGCCGATATCCCGACGTTTGAGTTCGTGCGCACCGTGGCCGTCGCTCGTATCGTGATGCCTAAATCGGTTGTCCGCTTGTCCGCCGGACGCGAAAGCATGAGTGACGAGACGCAGGCCTTGTGCTTCATGGCGGGCGCCAACTCCGTCTTCTATGGCGATCATTTACTGACCACCGGCAACCCGCAAGTCGAGCATGACCGCATGCTGTTCGACACCCTGGGCCTGACTCACTAGTACGACTTCCTTCTCCTACCGGACCTTGAACCTGCCATGTATACCCTAGTGATCAGTATTGCCTGCAGTGTCGCCGTATCGATCCTGCTTAAAATCGCACGCCGCCAGCAAATTCAGGTTGACCAGGCCATTGCCGTCAATTATGTGGTCGCTGCCGCGCTATGCGTCGCTATTCTGCAGCCACAGCCGTCCGCCCTGCTCGCCCCCGGCACGCCGTGGGGCGTGCTGATTGCCTTGGGAGTGCTGCTGCCCACCATCTTCCTGGCGATGGCCGGTGCAGTACGGCATGCCGGCATCGTCCTGAGCGATGCCGCACAACGCCTGTCGTTGTTTCTGCCGCTGATTGCAGCCTTTGTGCTGTTTAGCGAGACGGTATCAGGCAGCAAACTGGCCGGCATCGCCGTTGCCCTGGTGGCACTGGGCGGCCTGCTCTACCGTCCGCGCCCGCAGGAGGCAGGCGCTACTACCGGCAAGACAGTGGGGTTCCTGCTGGCGGTCTGGCTGGGTTACGGCACCATAGACATTCTGTTCAAGCAACTGGCCAAAAGCGGTGCTGGCTTCACCAACAGCTTGCTGGTGTCCTTCGTGCTGGCCGGGATCGTTATCTTTACCTACCTGATTGCCCGACGCAGCGTATGGACCAGGCGTAATGTCGTGGCAGGCGTGGTACTGGGCCTGCTGAACTTCAGCAATATCTATTTTTATATACGGGCCCACCAGGTGTTTCCAGAGAACCCCACGCTGGTATTCTCGGCCATGAACATCGGCGTGATTTCGCTAGGCACCTTGGTGGGCGCCGGCTTCTTCCGCGAAAAGCTATCCTGGATCAACGCGGCGGGTATCGCCCTGGCCATTACCGCCATCGTCATCCTCATCCCCCGCTAGGCCCGCGTCAACAGCCACCGGCGCCGCGTCGGGGTCGTCTTCTTCCACAGGCGGCTCCGCTTCTTCGACGGGCTCGAAAGAGACGTCATGCTCTACATCTACACGCGGGTCCAAAGCAGCCACCACGTTAGAACTTTGCAGGCTGTCGGACATGGCCACGAAGTGAGTCGGCGCGTCTTCGGTAAGGTTGGCGCCTGTAACGCGCTGCGGTCGTATGACCAGCACCAGGATAGCGGCGCATACCGAGACAAAAACAAAGTACATGCTGGAATCGAGCTCGCGCATGAGCAGACCGGCCACCAACGGGCCGACACACGCCCCCAAGCCATAGACCATATACAGAATGGCGCTCAGCCCAACGCGCCGTTCCTGTTCGACGTTATCGTTGGCGAAGGCGGCGCCCAAGGGATAAAGCGTGAACTGCAGGGCACCAAAAGCACACGAAAAAGCCACCAGGGCCGTGAAGGAGAATGTCCAGCCCCAACCCCACAAGGGCACGGCCAGCAGCAGCAATACCATTGCGCTGATCCGGATCATCAGCACACGGTTCATGCGGTCGGCAAGCCAGCCCAGCGGCCATTGAGCCAGCAGGCCAGTGGCCACAGACGCCGCCAGGAAGACAGCCACCTGGCTGTTGCTTAAGCCCTGATGCAGCGCGTAAACGGGCGCCAGGCCATAGAAGGCGCCTGTCAGCGTCCCGGCAACAAACAGCACTGTCAAGGACAGGGGGACCCTGGCCATGTAGTACTTCACTTGCAACGGAGCAGGCAGTTGCAGGGCCGGGTGCAGGCGCCGCGTAAGCGCAATGGGCACCAGGCATAGCGCCGAGCACATTGCGGCGAAAATCAGCGGCCGGTAATCCAGTGTAGGAAATAAGGTAAGGGATAGCTGGCCGAGCACGGTGCCGCAACTGGAAAACACCATGTAAAAGGCGAAAACACGGCCACGTTGATGGTTCTCGGTTTGCTCATTCAGCCAGCTTTCCAGCACCATGAATTGCGTCACCATCGCGATGCCGGCAACAAAACGAAAGCCCAACCAGGTCCAGAGGTTATCCACCAGCGCCAGAACCAGGACTGTGATGGTGACGATGGCAGCCGTCGCCGCATAGGCGCGTATATGGCCCACCCGAATGATGATCTTGTGCCCGATGCGCGCGCCGAACACCAGGCCCAGGTAATACACCGCGATCAGGCCGCCCACCCACACCTCGGACACGGACTGCGAGGTCAGCCGCAGGCCCATGTAGGTATTGAACAGCCCGGAACCTGCGAGGAGCAACAAGGTGGCCAGGTAAAGCGAGAAAAACGCGCCTATCATTTGCACCATGGCAGATACCCGGGTAAAGACATAAAAAAGTTCAGGAATCCAATTGCGTCAACATGGTCTGCGCGTCGCTGACCTCGAATTGCCCGGGCTTCTCGATATTCAGCATCTTTACGACGCCATTGTCGATCAGTGCTGAATAGCGCTGCGAACGTACGCCCATGCCGCGCGCAGACAGATCCAGTTCCAGCCCCAGCTTGCGTGTCCACTCGGCGCTGCCGTCGGCCAGCATGCGTACCCGTCCGTTCACATTCAGATCACGTCCCCAAGCCCCCATGACGAAAGGATCGTTGACCGACACGCAGCAGATTTCATCGACGCCAGCGGCCTTGAGCGCCTCGTACTGCTCGACGTAGCCCGGCACATGCTTGGCCGAGCACGTAGGGGTGAAGGCCCCGGGCACCGCGAACAACGCCACTTTCTTGCCGCCGAACAGCTCGGCAAGCGACACATTGGTCGGACCCACCGGGCACGACTCAGTAGCTGTGTCGATGTACTCGCTCAGGGTGCCGTCCGGCATTTGATCACCGATTTTTATGGACATCGCGCTCTCCAGGTAGAAAAGTCAATAAAGGCGCCGCGAACGGCGCCAGGAAACCCTAATCATACGACTATCAGGCTACACCACCGCGACAAGGGTCCGTGTCAGCTCAGGCGCATTGCGTATATGATAGTTAATCACCTGCCCTGCAATCGTTTCCACATGAGCAACGCCACTATGGACAACCCCGTACTCACGCACATCGACGAATCCGGCCAGGCCCGTATGGTGGACGTCAGCAATAAAACAGCTACCGCCCGTACGGCAGTTGCTGAAGGGCGCATCCGCATGAGTTCGGAGGCCTATGCCCTGCTGTCTGCACAGCAGAACGCCAAAGGCGATGTGCTCAACACCGCGCGTATTGCGGGCGTGCTGGCTGCCAAGCGCTGCGCCGACCTCATTCCCTTGTGCCACAGTCTGCCGCTCAGTTTTGTGGGCATCGAATTTTTCACGAACGACACCGACTACACGATTACGGTGCGCGCCACCTGTCGCACCGATTACAAGACCGGCGTCGAAATGGAAGCCATGACTGCCTGCAGCATCGCGGCGCTTACCATTTACGATATGTGCAAGGCGGCCGACAAGGGCATCGTGCTCGAGCAGATAAAGCTACGCTATAAATCAGGAGGTAAAAGCGGTGAATGGCGCAACGACGATTAAGGTGAGGTACTTCGCCCAAGTGGCAGAGCTTACGCAAGTTCGGGAAGAAGACTGGCCCTTGCCGCAAGCAATCAGCGGCACGCAATGGCTGGCCGCCCTGGCGCAGCGCTATCCACAGCTCGGTTCGGTCAGTCGCCTGAAACTTGCCATCAATCAATTTCATGTAGCGCAAGACACCGTCATACAGCCGGGCGATGAAGTCGCCGTGTTCGAACCCGTTACCGGGGGCTAAGACATGGTCATTGTGCAGGAAGACGACTTCGACACAGCTTCATTGCTGGAAGAATTGCGGCAGCGTGGCGCCGGCAAGGCCGGTGCGGTGGTTAGCTTTACGGGCTATGTTCGCGACTACGCCGAAGACACCCCTACCCAGTCGCTGTTCCTGGAGCACTACCCCGGCATGTGTGAGCGCGAAATCGAAGCCCTGTGCGCCACGGCTCAATCGCGCTGGAACATCCACGAGTGCCTGGTGGTGCATCGCGTGGGCGAATTGCATAATGCCGACCAGATCGTCTTCGTGGGCGTAGCAAGCGCCCACCGGACAGATGCCTTCCGCGCTTGCGAGTACATCATCGACGCCCTGAAGACGCGGGCGCCCTTCTGGAAGCGCGAAACACTCGCCAGCGGCGAACGATTTTGGGTACAACAGCGCGACGCCGACGCGCAAAAGACCAGCCTATGGGATGAACCCCAGGAGCCAAAACAATCATGAGTAAAGCCAGGACCGATGCGCCCGCCATCGCATTGCGATGTGCCGTGCTGACCATATCAGACACGCGTACGGCGGATAGCGACAGTTCGGGCGACTATCTTGCAGCATCGCTGGCTGCGGCCGGCCACCAATGCACCGCCCGCGCCATCGTCCCCGGCAACCTTTACGGAATTCGGAGAATCATCAGCGACTGGATAGCCGACGATGCCGTGCAAGTGATCCTGACCAACGGCGGCACTGGCTACTCGCATCAAAAGTCCACGGTAGCCGCCATCACGCCGCTGCTGGACCAGCTTATTACCGGTTTTGGCGAGCTTTTCCGGCAGTTGTCCTATCGGGACATCGGCAGCTCGGCATTGCAATCCGAGGCCTTCGCAGGCGTTGCCAACGAGACCCTGGTCTTCTGCATGCCCGGGTCCACGTCAGCCTGCAAGACGGCCTGGGAAGGCATACTCCGGGAACAACTCGACAGCACCCACCGACCCTGCAACTTCGCCAGTGATTACCACCATGCTTGATTTCGACGTCGCCCAGTCGCGCCTGGCTGCAGCCGGCAAACCGCCCAGCATCACCGAAGCCTGTTCCTTGAACGACGCCTACGGACGCGTACTTGGACAAACTCTTTTCGCCACACAAGACCTCCCACCGGCGGACAACAGCGCCATGGACGGCTATGCGTTACGGTATGCCGACTACGCCCCAGAATGCGTTCTGCCTGTGCAGCAACGCTGTTACGCGGGCGAGCTTCCAGAGGCGCTACAAGCTGGAAAAACCATCAGGCTGTTTACCGGCAGCCTCATGCCGGAAGGCGCCGACACGGTCGTCATGCAGGAAGACACGGTCGAAGCCGATAACATGCTGCAGTTCCGGCACATTCCGGTGCGCGGTGCCCATGTGCGATTGCGCGGCGAAGACGTACGCGCCGGCGACCAGCTTTTCGCCAAAGGCACCGTACTGGGCGCAGCACAAATAGCACTGTTGGCATCGCAAGGCTACGCCGAGGTCACCGTTTATGCGCCGCTTAACATCGGCATATTAACCACTGGCGACGAACTGGTACCGGCAGGCCAGCCGCGCAGCGAAGAACAAATCTATAACGCCAACGGCCCCATGCTGGCCGCGCTGGCCCAAGCCATGGGCGTGCGGGTTCGGCATGTGTTGCACGCTCAGGACACCATGGAGTCGCTTGAATCAGCGTTCTCGACATTGCTGGCGGAATGCGACCTGGTGCTGACGGTAGGTGGCGTCTCTGTCGGCGACAAAGACCTCGTCAAACCAGCCATCGAACAACTGGGGGGCACTTTGGATCTATGGCGGGTATGCATGAAGCCGGGCAAACCGGTGGCACTGGCCACGGCACAAGAAAAGACCATCGTCTGCCTGCCGGGCAATCCGGTGTCGGCATTTGCCGTGTTCACCTTGCTGGTCACGCCGCTGATCCGCCAGATGCAGGGGCGTTCGACCATCATGCCTGCGGTTCAATACGGACGCATCGTCACCCCCGATCCCCTGTACGAAAAGCGCGAAGAGTTTTTGCGTGTACAGGCAGCCCACGACCGCGCCGGGCTGCCCGCTTTGACGCCGCATCCTCAACAAGGCTCCGGCATCATGAGCTCGCTGCCCTGGGCGACCGGTCTGGCCCGCATACCGCCCGCCACCCAAGTCAATGACGGCGACGTGGTCGCCTACTACGACTTGCAAAGCTGGTTGGCGTAAGCCAGGTCGTCCGGCGTGTTGATGTTGAAGAATGCGTGGGCGTCATCGGGAAACAGGACGGGGACCGCCTGATGGAGTGATTGCCACAGGCCCACCTTGCGATCACCGCCGCTCAGGAAGTCGCCCAGCGATGACATCAGGCTGGCGTGGACGACCATGCATAAGGGATGGCCGCGAGTAGCGGTTGTCGCATACGCAATAAGCGCAGCGGACTGATCAAGTGCCTGCGCCAGGCGGCCGATTAGGTCGGGTGGTAAACGAATCACATCCACAGGAAGCACGACTATCCACGGCGTGTCGATGTGGCGCAGCGCCGTAGCGACACCGACCAAAGGCCCCGCATCGTCGCCCCAGCTCTGGTCGTCGCTGATAACCTTGCCATAAGCTGCATAGCGCTCCTGATGACGGTTTGCGCTAACCAGCACGGTACCCACGCGAGGCGCCAGGAAACGATGCGCATGTGCGACCAGCGGCTCTCCGTTCAGCATCAGCAAGCCTTTTTCTTCGGCCGTACCGGCGCCGGCAAGAAGGGGGGATTGCATCCGCCGCGCGCGCCCGCCGGCGAGTATCAGACCGGTAGCGACAGCAGGGGGAATCATCCGCCGATATAGCTCATTTCGATCTTCTTGCGCGCGACCGTTGCGCGCCCCCGAATCTCGGAATAGTTGTCATCGCGAACCGACCAGATGCCGGCCATGCGCGCCGCGATGTCCTGATCGGAAGCGCCGCTGCGTATCAGGCCTCGAAGATCATGGCCTTGCGTGGCAAACAGGCACAGGAACAACCGGCCTTCTGGCGACAGGCGTGCGCGGGTACAGTCGCCGCAGAAGGGCTGGGACACACTGGTGATCACACCGACCTCGCCGCCGCCGTCTTCATAGCGCCAGCGCGCTGCCACCTCGCCACGGTAGTCGGCCTGCAAAGACACGACGGGGAACTCGGCGTGGATGCGCTGCAGTATTTCGGCGCCTGTAATGACTTCATCCATGTTCCAGCCGTTGGTGCTGCCTACATCCATGAACTCAATGAAGCGCAGCACGTGGCCGGAATGGCGAAAGCGCCGCGCCATGGGGATGATCTGCTGGTCGTTCAAACCTTTGCGCACGACCATGTTGACTTTGACTGGTGCCAAGCCCGCCTCGGCCGCCGCCTCGATGCCATGCAGCACCGTGGCGGGGCTGACCTGGCTGTCGCTCATGCGGGCGAACAACGCGTCGTCCAGGGAGTCCAGGCTGACAGTGACGCGGCTTAGGCCGGCCTCTTTCAATACCCTGGCTTTCTTGGCCAGCAATGTGCCGTTGGTGGTCAGCGTTATATCAAGCGGCATGCCATCAGGCGTACGCAATTGCGCCAGCATGGCGATCAGCGTCTCGATGTTCTTGCGCAGCAAGGGCTCGCCTCCGGTCAGACGAAGCTTGCGCACGCCCAACTGGGCCGCCACACCTGCGACCCGCGTGATCTCTTCAAAGCTTAACAAGGCCGAATGCGGCATGAAACTGTAGTTGGCGTCGAACACCTCGCGCGGCATGCAATAGGTGCATCGGAAATTGCAGCGATCGGTGACCGAGATGCGCAAGTCATGCAGCGGACGCCCGCGCGTATCTTTCGCTGGGCCCAAGGGGCGAGACGCCCCCGGCTGCGCGTCGGGTCCGGACCCTGCGGTATGGAAAATGACTTTGCTCATGACCTTATCTTAATCTTTCAGCGTCCAGCTCGGAGCGCCCGGGCGAAATCTGGCCCGAATGCCTCTTCCAGGGTTTCGACGCGGCCCATCAACGTAGCGTCGTAACCCACCAACTGCGATACATAGCCTTGATACTCTACCCCGTTCATCAAGTCCAGCAAACGCCTCATGTGCGGGGTGTCCAGGTTGTCCCGATGCACGGCCAGGAAATAGCGTTCCTTGGCAAGCGGTATGAAAGCCAGGCCACAACGCCAGGCCGCCGTCTCGACACCGATGCCGACATCGGCCATGCCGCTGGCAATGTGGGCGGCAATCGCCATATGGGTGAACTCGCTGGTGTCGAATCCCTGCACCCTGCTGGTGTCGATATTAAGCTGTTCCAGCATCAGCCCGACCAGGAAGCGCGTACTGGAGCCGATCTGCCGGTTGACGAAGCGCACGTCCTGATTGACCAGGTCGGCCACGGAGGTGATGTGCTTGGGGTTGTCGCGCTTGACGAACATGCCGGTATTGCGCACGGCAAGATTGATCAATCTGTGTCGGGTCGGATCCAGCCACTCGCCGTAGCGCTTCAGGATAGGCAGCTCGAACTCGCCGACCGGCACCTGGAAGCCGGCCAGGTCGCATTCGCCTCTATCCAGCGATGCCAGGGCTTCGATGGCAGTTCGGTAGCGTAGCTCCAGCGGCGACATATCCATGCCATTGGCCAACTGCATCAGGCCTTCCACCGCAAAACCATGGCTGGCGTGCAAGCGCAAGCGCGGCTGGCTTTCCGGGTATAGCCGCTCGAGTTCTTCCTGCAACTCGGAGGCCATGCTTTCCAGTGTCGGCATGAGCCGCGCGTCCAGCCGCCTGTTGGCCCAGATAAGGTGTTGGCCGAAATTGGTCAGTTTGGTGCCCTGCCGTCGCGAGGTCTCGATCAGTGCCATCTCGAATTCTTTCTCTGCATGGCGCAACAAGCCCCAGGCATGCCGATACGACATGCCGCAGGCGCGGGATGCGCCCGAGATATTACCTGTGGCATCGACCGCTGCCAGCACGCGCAACACTTCGCTAAGAGGCAGGACCGTACCGGACGGTTTCTCCAGTACCCACTCGGAACTCAATCGGGCCTTGAATTTGTATGTCATGGCTTCTCTGGCGGTGGCGCCGCGCATATATGCAGAACAGTTCCTATTGAATGATACGCGCTGGCCGAGTAGATTAGCTCAAACTGACAACAAGTATATATGCAGACAATTGCATGTTTGCGACAGAATAGTCCTGATCCCACCAAAGGAAGCGTCATGCATACGCCCCCAGACCCCAGCCAGTTCCGTCCATCGGACGATAGCGTGCGTGCTGTTGCATGCCAGGCCATCGAGCAATATCGCGACCAGCCCGGCAACCTGCTGCCCATACTCCATGCCGTGCAGCACGCCCTGGGTTGTATACCGGCCGGCGCCGTCCCGGTGCTGGCCGAGGGGCTGCAGTTATCGCGCGCCGAAATCCACGGCGTCATCAGCTTTTATCCGCACTTGCGCAGTACACCGGCCGGCACGGTATTGCTGGAAGTGTGCCGGGCCGAGGCCTGCCAGGCGATGGGCGGCGAGAAGCTGGCCGATCATGCCCAACAACGCCTGGGTTGCAGCTTCCATGCAACGACAGCCGACGGCGCGATCACGCTCGAGCCGGTCTACTGCCTGGGGCTTTGTGCACAATCGCCCGCCGTGATGATCAACGGACAGCCACACGCCCGCATGACGGCCGGCAAACTCGATCGGCTGCTGCAAGCCGAAGGGGTATAGGCATGGGCACTCAGCGCATCTTCATCCCCCGCGACAGCGCGGCCATTGCCGTTGGGGCTGACGCCGTCGCCCGCGCGGTCGCTCATGAAGCCGAGGCACGCGGGCTACAGGTAGAAATGGTCCGCAACGGATCGCGTGGCTTGCTCTGGCTGGAAACCTTCGTCGAAGTGGAAACGCCGGCGGGACGATACGCGTACGGCCCGGTCGAGGCCGACGATGTGGCAGGCCTGTTCGATGCCGGCTGGCTGCAAGGTGGCGCGCACCGCCTGGCTCATGGCTTGACCGAAGACATCCCCTATTTGAAGCACCAAGAGCGGCTGACCTTCGCACGCACCGGCATTACCGACCCCCTGTCCCTGACCGACTATCAAGAGCACGGCGGCCTGGAAGGCTTGCGACAGGCCCTGGCCATGACGCCCGAAGCCATCGTTGAACAAATCACGGCATCGGGCTTGCGCGGTCGCGGCGGCGCGGCTTTCCCCACCGGTGTCAAGTGGAAGACCGTCCTGGCAGCCGGTGACGACCAAAAATACATCGTCTGCAATGCCGATGAAGGCGACTCGGGTACTTTTTCTGATCGCATGCTGATGGAAGGAGACCCCTACACGCTTATCGAAGGCATGGCCATTGCGGGCCTGGCGGTTCAAGCCACCTACGGTTATATCTATGTGCGGTCCGAATACCCCTACGCTATTGCGACGCTGCAAGCAGCCATTGCCTCGGCCCGCAGCGCCGGCTGGCTGGGCAGCCAGATTCTTGGCAGTGATCGCGCTTTCGACCTGGAAGTGCGCGTCGGTGCAGGCGCCTACATATGTGGCGAAGAAACATCCTTGCTGGAAAGCCTGGAAGGCAAGCGCGGCCTGGTGCGCGCCAAACCTCCACTGCCGGCCATCAAGGGCTTGTTCGGCCGTCCCACAGTCGTTAACAACGTGATCTCGCTGGCGTCCGTACCGATTATTATGGCGCGCGGCGCGGCTTTCTATCGCGACTATGGTGTGGGCCGATCCACCGGCACGCTGGCCTTTCAACTGGCCGGCAATATCAAGCAAGGGGGCCTGGTCGAGAAGGCCTTCGGGGTGACCCTGCGCGAACTGCTTTATGACTTCGGCGGCGGCAGCGCCAGTGGCCGACCGCTGCGCGCCGTTCAGGTGGGCGGGCCGCTGGGCGCTTACTTGCCCGAGTCACAATGGGATGTTCCGCTGGATTACGAAGCTTATATGGCCATCTCGGCGATGATAGGCCACGGTGGCCTGGTCGCCTTCGATGACAGCGTCGACATGGCCAAGATGGCCGGCTACGCCATGGAGTTCTGTGCGGTGGAGTCCTGCGGCAAATGCACCCCCTGTCGCATCGGTGCCGTACGCGGCACCGAGGTCATACATAACATTCGCAACAATCAGCAGCGCGAACAACAAGTCATGCTGCTGCGCGATCTGTGCGACACCATGCTGGCCGGATCGCTATGCGCACTGGGCGGCATGACGCCCTACCCCGTCCTGTCGGCGCTGGAGCACTTTCCGGAAGACTTCGGCCTGCCCGCCATCCAGCCCGCCAACGCGCCAGCCGCCTGAGGATACCCACATGCTAGAGACCATCATTCAACGCGAACGCGATTTCGGCACACCGCCCTCCACCAGTACCCAGATGCTGCGCGTTACGGTAGACGGAACAGAAATGACCGTGCCGTCAGGCACTTCGGTGATGCGCGCCGCCGCCCAAGCCGGTATCAATATCCCCAAGCTTTGTGCGTCGGACACCCTGGAAGCCTTCGGATCCTGCCGCCTATGCCTGGTACAGATCGAAGGCCGACGCGGCTATCCGGCGTCCTGCACCACGCCAGTAGAAGAAGGCATGGTCATCTGGACGGAAACACCCAAGTTGCACGAACTGCGGCGCGGTGTAATGGAGCTCTATATTTCGGACCACCCACTGGACTGCCTGACCTGCCCGGCCAACGGCGATTGCGAGCTACAGGACATGGCCGGCGTCGTAGGCCTGCGCAATGTGCGCTATGGTCAGGACGGCGCCAATCACTTGTCCGAACCCATCGACGAGTCCAATCCCTATTTTGCCTACGACCCCTCCAAGTGCATTGTTTGCAGCCGCTGTGTAAGGGCTTGCGACGAGGTACAAGGCACCTTCGCGCTGACGGTCGACGGCCGCGGCTTCGAGTCGCGCATCACGGCTGGCCAGAACGATAGTTTTTTGGAAAGCGACTGCGTTTCCTGCGGCGCCTGTGTGCAGGCTTGTCCGACTTCTTCGCTGATCGAGAAATCGGTAATCGATATGGGGCAAGCCGAGCATTCCGTGATCACGACCTGCGCCTATTGCGGCGTAGGCTGCGCCTTCAAGGCCGAGATGAAAGGCCAGGAAGTCGTGCGCATGGTGCCCTGGAAAGACGGCCAGGCCAACCGCGGCCACTCTTGTGTGAAAGGGCGATTTGCCTGGGGTTACGCCACGCACCAGGACCGCATGCTCAAGCCCATGATACGCAGCGACATCTCGCAACCATGGCGTGAAGTCAGCTGGGACGAGGCCATAGCTTATGCAGCATCCGAGCTGCGCCGCATCCAGAACAAATATGGCCGCGACTCGGTCGGCGGCATTACATCCTCGCGCTGCACCAACGAAGAAACCTATCTTGTCCAGAAGCTCGTGCGCGCCGCCTTCGGCACGAATAATGTGGATACCTGCGCTCGCGTGTGCCACTCGCCCACCGGTTATGGCTTGAAGACCACGCTGGGCGAATCGGCCGGCACGCAAACCTTCGACTCGGTCATGTTCACCGACGTCGTAATCTTGATGGGCGCAAACCCCAGCGCTGCCCATCCCGTGTTTGCTTCCCGCCTGAAGCGGCGGCTGCGTGAAGGCGCCAAGCTTATTGTGATAGACCCGCGCCAGATCGAATTGGTTGATGGCCCCCACGTAAAGGCCGACTTTCATCTGCCCGTGCGGCCCGGCACCAACACCGCACTGCTTACCTCCATGGCCCATGTCATCGCCACCGAAGGCCTGATCGACGAGGCCTTTGTGGCGGAACGGTGCGAGCCTGTCGCCTTCGAACAATGGCGTGACTTCGTATCGCTGCCGGAAAACTCCCCCGAGGCCATGGAAGCCGAAACCGGCGTTTCGGCGGCAGCACTGCGCGGCGCCGCCCGCCTGTTCGCCACTGGGGGCAACGGCTCTATTTATTACGGCCTGGGCGTTACCGAACACAGCCAAGGCTCGACCACAGTCATGGCCATCGCCAACCTGGCCATGGCTACCGGCAACCTGGGCCGCGAGGGGGTTGGCGTCAACCCGCTACGCGGGCAGAACAACGTCCAGGGCTCCTGCGATATGGGCTCTTTCCCGCACGAGCTGCCAGGCTACCGACACATCTCGGACGACAAGGTACGACAGCAATTCGAACAGGACTGGGGCGTTACGCTGCAGCCCGAGCCCGGCCTGCGTATTCCCAATATGTTTGACGCCGCCATCAGCGGCTCGTTCAAGGGCCTTTATTGCCAGGGCGAAGACATCGTGCAGTCGGACCCGAACACGCAACACGTGGCCCAGGCGCTGGCGGCTATGGAGTGCATCATCGTGCAAGACATTTTCCTGAACGAAACGGCCAAATACGCTCACGTGTTCTTGCCAGGCTCGTCCTTCCTGGAAAAAGATGGCACCTTCACCAACGCAGAACGGCGCGTGTCGCGGGTGCGCAAGGTAATGGAGCCCAAGGCCGGCAAGGCCGACTGGGAGGCCACCTGTGCCCTGTCCAATGCCCTGGGCTATCCCATGAACTACAGCCATCCGTCCCAGATCATGGAC
Organism: Pollutimonas thiosulfatoxidans; assembly: GCF_004022565.1. Classification (NCBI taxonomy): domain Bacteria; kingdom Pseudomonadati; phylum Pseudomonadota; class Betaproteobacteria; order Burkholderiales; family Alcaligenaceae; genus Pollutimonas; species Pollutimonas thiosulfatoxidans. The sequence goes on along the minus strand of NZ_CP022987.1, from coordinate 147,289 downwards.
GAGATCGCACGGCTGACGCCCACCTTCGCGGGGGTGTCTTTCGACAAGATCGACGAACTGGGCGGCAGCGTGCAGTGGCCATGCAACGAGCAGGCGCCCGATGGCACGCCCACCATGCACGTGGACGAGTTCGTGCGCGGCAAGGGCCGCTTCATGATCACCAAATATGTGCCCAGCGAAGAGCGCAGCACACGCAAGTATCCGCTGCTGCTGACCACCGGTCGCATTCTGTCCCAGTACAACGTCGGGGCGCAAACCCGCCGCACGCCCAATGTGGTTTGGCACAGCGAAGACCTGCTGGAGATTCATCCTCAAGACGCCGAAGACCGCGGCATCCGGCACGGCGACATGGTGGCGGTAGCCAGCCGTGCCGGAGAAACCGTCTTGCGCGCCGACGTCACCGAGCGAGTGCAGCCCGGCGTGCTGTACACCACCTTCCACTTCCCCGAGTCCGGCGCCAACGTGGTCACCACCGACAGCACCGACTGGGCGACGGACTGCCCCGAGTACAAGGTCACAGCCGTACAGGCCAGGCTGGTGACGGAACCCTCTCAGTGGCAGGCGCGGTGGTCGCGCTTCAGCGACATCCAGCTGGGTTTGCTGGCGCAACGCCAAGGCCAGCAGGACGGCCTGGCAGCCGACCCTACACCGGCATCGGTTCCGCAGACAGCGCCTACCCCGCAGCCAGTGGTAGCGGCATCGCAAGATTGAGACCAAGCCATGACGCCTAACAGGCCCCAGCGCTCCGACAACGATGCCGTCCTACCCGGCCTGTGCACCCGGTCGGTGTGGCGCAGCGGCCGCGCTACGCGGGGCTATGCCCAGACCGACACCCTGGCGGAAGAAGTGCCGGTTGCGCTGCAGTTCAATGGCATCAGCCACGCGACCTTACTGGCCACGCCCGCCGACCTGCTGGATTTGGCCTATGGCTTTTCCTTTACGGAAGGCATTATCCGCAAGGCCGGCGATATCTATGACGCTGATGTCGTGACCAGCCCGCAAGGCATCACACTAGCGCTAACCATAGCCAGCGCCTGCCTGCACGAATTGAAGCTGCGCCGACGCAGCCTGGCCGGACGCACCGGCTGCGGCTTATGCGGCATAGAGAGCCTGGACGAGGTGCGGCGCGAACTTGGCCCCCTGACGCCTAGGCCCGCGGCGTTTTCTACAGATGCCATCGCGACAGCGGTTGAACAGCTGCGCGCACGTCAACCTATGCACCTGGCCAGCGGCGCCACCCATGCCGCCGGCTGGGCCGACGCCTCGGGCGCCATACAGCATGTGCGTGAGGATGTCGGCCGCCACAATGCGCTGGACAAACTGATAGGACATTTGCTGCGCCAGACTATCGACCCGGCCCCTGGCATTGCAGTGATTTCAAGCCGGGCCAGTTTTGAAATGGTGCAGAAGGCTGCTGCAGCCGGCATATCTGCCGTCGTGGCGGTGTCGGCGCCCACGAGCTATGCAGCGGACCTTGCCGACGAACTGAATGTGATGCTTGCCGGCTTCGCACGCGAGCAATTCTTTACCATTTACAGCCACCCCGAATTTCTGGGGGCGCCGGGAGCCTTGTTTGAAAAACATCGACCACCTCATCAAGCTTGCCAACCGCATCGGCTATTTTTTCGAGGCCATGCCCGACCGCGCTGAGGGGCTGGAAGGCATTGCCAACCACATCCAGAAGTTCTGGGAGCCGCGCATGCGTATTGCGATCCTGGCGTTCCTGGACCAGCATCCCGATGGAAAATCAGGCGACGTCGCACTTAGCGAAGTCGCCCGCATAGCCATTATGCAGAACAAGGAACGTTTGACACCCGCCCCGAGGAACGCTGCTGTTTAAGTGGCTTCTTTCACCCGATAAACGAGCACTGCGGTTCTGGCCAGGCTGAGCACCTTGATGGTGACGCTGCCCAGCAGCAAACGTGACAGACCGCTGCGGCCGTGACTGCCAATGAAGATAAGGTCGCAGCCTTCTTCTTCGGCGGCTTGCACCAGGCCATCGGCCACATTGAAATTGGATACCGCCCTGCCGCGCGCTGGCACACCGGCGGTGGCGGCGCGATCGAGCACGGACTTAAGGTATTTTTGCGCTTGCTCTTGTGCCGTCTTGTCGTAGTCTTCGTCAGTAATGGCATAAGCTGCCGCCATGCCGTCGAAGCCCACCGTAGCCGCAAATGGCTGGGTGACGTACAGCGCTACGATCTCGGCACCGATCTCGCGGGCAAAACATACGCCCTTGTTGGCGGCCTGCGCCGACAATGCGGAACCATCAGTTGGTATAAGTATTTTTTTAAACATGATATAGCCCCCATGAGTATCGAATGCCCATCAGCATAACCTGTGCACCCTGCAAAACATAGCTGGTGAATACACTGGTTTTGATCTGGATCAAGAAGTGCCCGCTGCCTGGAACAAATGCGTGCAACGCGTGCCCGTACGGCAATAAGCCAGCACGGGCTGAGGCAAGGTCTGCAGCAGTTCGCTAAACCGCTGCACATCCTCTTGCGTCATCGCACCGCTGACGACGGGCTGATAAACAGCCTGCAGCCCGGCATCCTGCGCCGCAGCCATGACGTCAGTAGAGCTGGGCTGGTCAGGACCACCTTCCAGATCCGGTCGATTGATGATGACGCTTTTGAAGCCCGCATCGGCGACGGCTTGCATATCCTGGGGGACAACTGAGGCGCCACCGCGAAATTATCGGTCAGCGCATTGAATGGTAGGGACATATCGGACTCCTGGTTTTGTGCTTGTGAATCAGCTTGGAATCGATAGTATGTCCGGCACCGGCAGCGCGCAAGCCCTGATGCCCGCCCCTTGCGCTTAACTTAGCACCACGCCGTACTGCTGCATCCATTCGCCAACCACCGCACTTTGCAGCACCTGGAACTCGGCCACCCGTTGCGGACCAAGCCCATCAGTCGGATAAGCATCGGCGGCCGGATGACACATGATCACATCCCCATCGCGCGCGTGCTTGAACCACTGCTGTAGCAGCGCGGCATAAACCGGCTGTCCACCCTGAAAGTCATACACGCCAAGAAACCGTCGGTTCAGCGGCAAACCACGGCGCTGTGCCGCTCGCGCAAACTGACGCGCACCCAGCGCCTCTATGGTCCAGGCCTTCAGTTGCAAAGACCAGGACATGCCCGGCATGGCGGCCGCCTGCGTACACCGCAGCCACGGTGGGTTTTTTGCATAGCGTCGTTGCACTTGGTCCAGCAAGGCGCTGCGTATTTGAGGGAACTGATGGATATGCTGATGCCCATCTATGAAGTCGGGCGCGCGGCCAAGCAGCGACTCGAAAGCGTCCAATTGCCTGGCGATCTGCCGCGCTACCGCCTGAGCATCCAGGCGACGCAGCCAGGCATGCATGATCAAGGACGACACCGGCAAATAGAGCCCCGCCTGCTGCAGCGATTCGGTGAAGTTCAAGTGCAGGCCAAGCTGCAGGCCGGATTGCGTCAGCGCCTGGGCACCCGCAGCAAAGCTGGGGCCTTCCACCAGGCAACTGGTGGCATTTAGCCGCCCAAGCTTGGCCAGATGCAAGATACCCGCATCCACGGCAGGATTCATGCCAAAATCGTCCGCGCAGATCACGATCTGCTTTTTACCTGCTTCGGCCACACGCCTACTCCGGAAAACAACAACAATGCAGAAACTGGTACGCCAATTGGCTTGCTTTATTGCAGTGGGCAGCGCTGCCGCCGCGACACACTGGTTGGTGGTGGTCTTGGCGGTCTCGCTGGGCGGATTACCGCCGCTGATAGCCAACATCGCCGGATGGCTGGTAGCTTTTGGCGTTTCGTTTGCCGGCCACTTCCGCCTCACCTTCCGGCATCAGCACGCCCCCATGGGGCTAGCGGCGCGCCGCTTCTTTGCCGTCTCGGCCCTGGGTTTTGGCGTAAACGAACTGTCATACGCCTGGTTGCTGCATGCTACCGACCTTCCTTACGACCTGTTGCTGGCCCTGATTTTAATTGCCATTGCAGGTATGACCTTTATTCTTGGACGTCTTTGGGCATTTCGGCGCAAAACGTAAGTGGGGCGCCAGCCGGCACATGCCATACACGCAGTTTCCCGTCTTGCAGATCGGGCACCCAACCTTGCAAGTAGGGATAGCGGGTGGGGCTATCGTGTTGCCCCATCAGCCATAGGTCAACGACGCGGTCATTGCACAGTTTGCGCAGTAGCCCCTGCTTGTTGATCAGCAGATTTGCGGCGGCAACGGGATCAAACCTTCCGGCATCGTAAAGCTCTCGCCGCCAGTTGTCGGTACTCTGCAATTCGGGATCGTCCCAGTCCGACACCACAAAAATGGACTTGCCCGCACCAAGATAAAACGGCAAGTCATAGCGATACCGCTCAAGCATGACGATTTTGTCGGAGGGCCCATAGTAGGATTTCAGATTCAGTGCCAGCGCTTTGGTGCCCGGTTGCGGCCAGGCCACCATCACCATCGCCGCTGCAATGCAGATAGACAGCGATATGGCCAGAAAGCTGCCCAGCATGCGTAAAGAGCGTGCCCCGCTGGTGCCTGCCAACCGGGGCGCCCAGGCCTCGGCGACAAAGTAGGCGAAAGGCGCGATGGCCGGCAAGATATAACCGACCAACTTGGAATTGGGCAGCGAGAAAAACACCAGCACGAACAGCAACCAGATCAGCATGAGACTGCGTATGCGTTGGTGTTGGAGATTGCGCCAATATGCCCTGTCGGCCAGGCGCCACAGCTTCAGCGACCAGGGCAGCATCAACCCCAGCAGCACGGGCGCATAGAACCAGACTGCTTGGGCGTTATTGAAACTCTTCCCGGTAAATCGCTGAAGATGCTGATTGACGATGAAATAGTCGAAGAAGCCTCCGTAGCGCTGCTGCATGGCGTACATCCATGGCAGCGCCAACAACAGAAAGATAGCAATGCCCGGCAGCCACAGCAAGCGGCGCATCGTGTCGTAGCGGCGCCGCCAAAGCAGCCAGAAAAAAATCACACCACCGGGGATGACAATACCAATGAGGCCTTTGGTGAGGAAGGCGGCAGCGGCAACAGCGTATGCCGTCAGCAAAGCCGTCCGGTACTGTCCATGTTGCTCGTAACCAAGAGCGGCAACCGCCAAGGCTACGATGGTAGCGGTAACCAAGCCACCCACCGTCATGTCCATATTGGCGTAATGAGACGCGCCGAACAGCAAGGGCGAACTCATCAGGATGAGGGCAGCCAGCAGTGCGATCCGCGTATTCACATAGTTTTTAAGAAACCAGAACAACACCGTAATCGTAAGGACTGCGCCGCCCACCGAAACCAGGCGCGCCGCCCATTCGTTGACGCCAAACACTGACAGGGACAGTGCGGTCAGCCAGTAAAACAGCGGGGGCTTGTGAAAGAACGGAAGGCCGTCCAGCATGGGCACGGCATACTGACCCGTACTGAGCATATGCCAGGCTATGCCGACATAGCGGCCTTCGTCGGGCAATAACAAGGGATACAGGCCGGTAGTCGCCGAAAGCCATAGCAAGCTGACTGCCGCTACCAGCCATGTGGACTGCACATCCAGGACATTGGTCAGCGTCGTTGCCAGACGCGGCTTGGGTAGTGGCGCGATGCACGCCGACTCTATCGAGCTTGCTTCGGAGGAGTGTTGCATAGAAAGTTGCGAATCAACTGACTTCTTCGGGAAGCTCGGATAGCAGCACGGATGGTATGCCCGGTTCTTGCTGCGGCGCTGCTGCTGCCCGGGTGCGAGCCGTCATGCCCTGCCCTTGTCGCTGACGCACCAGGTATACGGGACGCCGTTTGACCTCGTCGAAGACCCGGGAGATGTACTCGCCCACCACGCCCACGGAAATAAGCTGCACGCCAGCAAAGAAGAGGACCACAGTCATCAGCGTGACCCAACCCTGCACCGGATCGCCAAACAGCATGTAACGCCCGACAATGAATGCACCGTAGGAAAAAGACAGCAGCGACAGCAAAATGCCGAACAAGCTGAGCATGCGCAAGGGCCAGGTTGTAAAGGCCGTCAGCCCATCGATGGCAAAGCGAAATAGCTTGAAAGGCTTGAAGCAGCTTGAACCGTGCAAGCGCGGCGGCGGCCAATACGCCATGGGCTCGGCCTTAAAACCCACCCACGCGAACAAGCCTTTCATGTAGCGGTTGCGCTCAGGGAGCATCAGCAAGGCATCTACCACGGCACGATCCATCAAGCGGAAGTCACCGGCATTTTCGGGCACTATCAGGCCGTCCGATGTGCGCATGAGCTTGTAAAACAAACGGGTGCCCCAGCGTTTGAAGGTGGCTTCGTCTTCGCGCGTCGCACGCACGGCATAGACCATTTCGATCCCAGCACGCCAACGGTCCAGCATTTTCGGTATGAGCGCGGGAGGATGTTGCAGATCGGCGTCCATGCAAATGACGACTTCTCCGCGCGCGGCCTCCAGCCCAGCCGTAAGCGCCGCCTCTTTGCCGAAGTTGCGGCTAAGCTGCAAATACAAGATGCGGGGATGACGCTGCACCCAATCGTGCATGCTGTCTGGCGTGCCGTCGGTGCTGCCGTCGTCAACCACGATGATTTCAAACTTGCGGGCAAGCGGCTTCAGCACGGCGAGCAATGCGGGCAGCAGCACGTCGAGATTGGCGCGCTCGTTAAGGCACGGAATGACGCAAGTCAGCGTTGCTGGCTGTCGCATGGCAATAGGCGTTACGGAAGTAATTGGAAGTTCTTGTGATCGTCTACGGCACGCGCACAGCGTTAACAGTGGGTGACATGCCCGAATGTTAGCCGATAAGTGTAAGTTTGTGTAGCTTTACGTCAGTTTGAAACAAGGCGTTGTTGACGGCCTACAAAAAAATTTATAAGATACCTTCCATATACATCTTATGGCCGCAAGGCTTCAACAGCTCCGCCCGCCCGCAGGACCTCCCACATGGCTAGACCCGACTTTTGCACCGAAGAAGACATCACCGCCCTGGTTCATGGGTTTTATGGCCGTGTGCGCGCCGACGCCATGCTGGCGCCCGTGTTCGACGCCCAAATACAAGACTGGGATAAGCATCTGGCCATCATGTGCCGATTCTGGTCGTCGCTGCTTCGCGGCAGCGGCACGTATACCGGTACACCCATGCCCAAGCACGTGGCCCTACCGGGCCTGACGGCCGACATGTTCCACCAATGGCTGTCGCTGTTTCGCGAGACCACCCAGCAGTTTTCAAATCCCGAGTTCGCCGAGCGCGCCCAGGACTTCGCTGAACGCATCGCGCGCAGCCTGTGGTTCGGCTACCAGATCAATAACGAACCCGAACGCCTGCCCACCGAGCTGGCCCATGACTGACCTTACCCAAGCCCGCACGCCGCAAACTGCCGCCGGCGCGGCGCCTGATCTGCAGGCCTTCCTCAGCTTGGGATTCCGCCCCCTCTACATCGCCGGCTGCGCCTGGGCGCTGATCGCGATTGCCCTCTGGATCTTCGCACCTCAGTGGCTGGGACAACCGCTGGGAGGCGTGGCGTGGCATGCACACGAAATGCTGTGGGGCTTCATCGCAACAATCGCCGTCGGGTTTCTGCTGACCGCAAGCGCCACCTGGACCGGCTTCAATCCGCTCAAGGGGGCCGGCCTGGCCGGGCTGTGCGTCTTATGGGTGGTGGCTCGACTGGGCCTGCTGTTTGGCGGCGAAACCGGCTTTCATATTGCCTGCGCCAGCGTGGCGGCATTTTTTCTGATCAGCGCCGTTTGCCTGCTGCGTGTCATGCTCAAGGGCAACAGCCGCCGCAACTACGGCGTACCCGTGCTGGTGCTGGGCCTGGGCCTGACCGACGTGCTGTTCCTGCGGGCGGCCTTGGCCGGCGACTACATCCTGCTGATGCAGCGCTTCAATCTGGGCTTGATCTGCATGGCAGTCATTGCACTGCTGATTGCACGGCGGGTTATTCCTTTCTTCTCGATGCGCATGGTGCCCGGCCTGACCATACCCATGCAGACCCGCAGCGGGCAAGTACAACTGGCACTAAGCGTGCTGGCCATCTTGCTGGGGGCTGTGCAATGGGCCGCCCCTATGGCTGCGGCCCTGGCGGCCACCGGCCTTATCGCCCTGTGGCAAACCATACGTTGGCAGCCGCTGGCTGTGCGCCATAAGCCATTGCTATGGATTCTGTACATCGGCTATGCCGCCATGGGCGTCGGCCTGATCGCCGCCGGAATGCATATCGCCGGTCTGGGTACCGGCGTCTTGCAGCGGTCCGCCGCACATGTGCACATTATTGGCATGGGAGGCTTCGCCGTCCTGATCATCGGCATGGTCACGCGTACCGCGCTGGGCCATCTGGGGCGCCCTCTCGTCCTCGATGGCAGCATGCTGCTTTGCTATTGGCTGATGATCGCCGCCGTCGTACTGCGGCTGGCAGCCTTGTGGCCCTCTGGCGCCAGCCTGACGCTGCTGCAAGCCGCCGCAGTGTGCTGGATGGGCTGCATGGCCTTGTACCTGTGGCGATTTGTGCCGCTGCTGATACGGCCTCGGGCCAAATAGGCGGGCAAGCGCCATGCGACTGACCGCCATGACCGACTATGCCATGCGTCTGCTGATGTACGTTGGACAGCACCCTGACCGCCTCTGCACCATCAATGAGATTGCGGGTGTCTACGCGATTTCCGAGCCGCACCTCATGAAGATCACCCATAGGCTGGCTCAGAAAGGCTGGATAGAAACCATCAGGGGCAAGCATGGCGGCATGCGGCTGGCGCATCCGCCACAAGAAATCAACCTGGGCGCGGTCGTGCGTGACATGGAAAACGACCTGGCCCTGGTCGAATGCTTCGTTACCGGCAACAGCTGCACGCTAAGCGGCACTTGCGGGCTGACGGGCATCCTGCAGGGCGCGCTGCAGCAGTTCATGCAGCATCTGGATCGCTACACGCTAGCCGATATCATTCCGCAACCATATCGCAGCGTACTGTGATGGGGTGCGCCCGCAGCACAGACAGCACGGTGTCATCGACTTTGCCTTCGACATCGGAAATCACATAGCCGATCTGGCCTCGTGTCTGCAATTGCTGGCTGACGATATTCAATCCGTGCTCTGCCATTAGATTGCTAAGCGTACCCATGGCGCCAGGCAGGTTGCGGTGCACATGCAAAATACGCGCAACGCCGGCGGTTTCCTGATACGGAATTTCCGGAAAATTGACCGCACCCTTGGTGGTGCCGCTAAGCATGAAGCGCAGCAGTTTCTCGGCGACTTCGCGCCCTATGTTCTCTTGCGATTCTTGCGTGCTGCCCCCGATATGCGGGGTCAGGATGACATTGCGCATACCGATAAGCGGGCTGATCAAGGGCTCGTCGACGCTTTTCGGCTCGGAGGGGAAGACATCCAGCGCCGCACCCGACAAATGACCTGACTTCAAGGCGGCGTGCAGGGCGTCGATGTCGACGACGGTGCCGCGCGAGGCGTTGATAAGGATGGCACCCCGCTTCATGGAACCTATGGTTGTGGCATCCATGATGTTGCGCGTGGCATTGCCGCCCGGCACATGCAAGGTAACGATGTCGGCCTGGCTTAGCAGCTTCTTCAAGGATGAGCAGGCGCGGGCATTGCCCAGCGGCAGCTTGGCTTCCACGTCATGAAAAATAACGCGCATGCCGGCGGCTTCGGCCAGCGTACCTACCTGTGAACCAATATTGCCGTAGCCGATAATGCCCAGCGTCTTGCCGCGTGCCTCGAAGGCGCCGTCGGCGGTCTTGTCCCAGTGCCCTTGATGAACGCGATCGTTCTTTTCGGGGATGCGGCGCAACAGCAAAATAGCTTCGCCCAATACCATTTCAGCAACGGAGCGGGTGTTCGAAAACGGCGCATTGAATACCGGCACCCCGCGCAGCATGGCGGCTTCCAGGTCGACCTGATTGGTGCCTATGCAAAAGCAGCCGATGGCCCGCAGGTCAGGAGCACCCGCCAACACGGTGGCATCCAGATGGGTACGCGAACGGATGCCGACCAGCTCGGCGCCAGCCAATGCATCACGCAATGCATCGGGAGGCAGGGAAGACGCATGGGTGACGACATCTGTGAGGCCGGCCGAGGTAAATACTTCCTTGGCGCTAGGGTGGATGTTTTCGAATAAAACAATACGAGTCATGAATATCCCGGCAGACAATGTTAAAGATCTATTGTGGACGATTTGGTCCGTTCAACGGCAGGTGCCCCCTGGGCGTAAAGGGCTTTGTGCAGGCTTAGAAGCCTACCGCCTGACCGTCGCGCCGGCCGTCGCTGGCCGCCACATAACCATGATCGCCATCGGATTCGGACAAACGCCAGATGAACTGGCCCGCGCCGAAATCCATATAGGGATCGTCGACGGCCTTCAGGCGATGGCCCAGGGCTTCCAACCCGCGTATGACGTCGGGGTTCATGCTGGACTCGACATCCAGCGTGAAGTCGCGGTTGACCTTCCAGCGCGGCGCGCAGCATGCCGCTTGCGGTTGCTGGTCGTAATCGATCATGCGGATAAGCGTTTGCATATGGCCTTGCGGCTGCATGTCGCCCCCCATGACGCCAAAGCTCATTACTGGCTTGCCGTCGCGGCTGAGAAAGCCTGGAATAATGGTGTGGAAAGGACGCTTGCCGCCTTCCACCACATTGGGCGATTGCGGATCCATCGAAAAGCCCACGCCCCGATTCTGCAGGCTGATCGCCGTGTCGGGCACAACCACGCCTGATCCGAAACCCATGTAGTTCGATTGTATGAAAGACACCATCATGCCGTTCTCGTCGGCCGCGGTCAGGTAGATCGTGCCGCCAGCATGTGGGCGACCGGCTTCGTGATGCATGGCCTTGTCCAGGCTTATGAGGCGCGCGCGGCTATCCAGATAGCTGTCGTCCAGCATTTGCTCGGGCGTCACTGTCATGCTGCCAGGATCGGACACATAGCGGTACAGATCGGCGAAGGCCAGCTTCATGGCTTCGATCTGAATGTGCTGCGACTGCACGGAGTCGACCGGCATATTGCGCAGATTGAAGCGCTCCACGATGCCCAAGGCAATTAAAGCGGCTATGCCCTGCCCGTTAGGGGGGATCTCGCTGACGGTGTAGCCATGATAGTTCTTGGAGATGGGCTCGACCCATTCGGGCTGATAATTGCGCAGGTCGTCCAGGCTGAGCGCCGCGCCATTTTCGCGACTGTAAGCCGCAATTTGTTCAGCCAGTTCGCCTTCGTAGAAGTCGCGTCCGTATGATTTGGCAATGCGCTGCAAGGTGCGCACGGCGCCCGGATGACGGAAATTCTCGCCGACCTTGGGGGCACGCCCACCCGGCATGAATCCCTGCGCAAAGCCCGGCTGATCATGCAGTTCTTCGGCAGCCTTGGCCCACTTGGCCGCCACGACCGGCGGCACGACAAAGCCACGCTCGGCGATTTCGAGCGCGGGCTCGAACAAGTCTTCAAACGGGAGTTTGCCGAACTTCTTGTGCAACGCCGCCCAGCCGGCGACCACACCGGGCACAGTGACGGTATCCCAGCCTCGCTTGGGCTGCTTGGCCAGGCCAGCCGCATCCGTGCCGTACTTGCGCTTGAAGTAGTCCACGTTCCAGTTTGCTGGCGCGGTGCCGGAAGAATTCAACCCGTGCAGCTTCTTGCCGTCCCACAAAATGGCGAAGCAGTCGCCGCCTATGCCGCAGGACACCGGCTCGACCAGCGTGATGGCCACCGCGCCGGCGATGGCGGCGTCGACGGCGTTGCCGCCCTTGAGCATCATGCGCAAGCCGGCCTGGGCCGCCAGCGGGTGCGAGGTCGAGACCACGTTGCGGGCAAACAGCGGAATGCGCACGGACGGATAAGGGTTGATCCAGTCGAATTCTTTCATGATGAACAGCTACCTAATCAAACATTGAACAGGAAGTTAAGCACATCGCCATCCTTGACCACGTACTCTTTCCCTTCGGCGCGCATCTTGCCGGCTTCTTTCGCGCCTTGCTCGCCCTTGCAGGCGACGAAATCTTCAAAGGCTATTGTCTGGGCACGTATGAAGCCACGCTCGAAGTCGGTATGTATTACGCCAGCGGCCTGCGGCGCGGTGTCGCCTATCTCGATCGTCCAGGCGCGCACTTCCTTCACGCCTGCTGTAAAGTAGGTTTGCAAGCCCAACAAGCTATAAGCGGCGCGGATCACGCGGTTCAAACCCGGCTCGTCCATGCCCAGATCGGCCAGGAAAACGTTACGGTCTTCGTCGTCCAGCTCGCCGATCTCGGCCTCGACCGCCGCGCACACCGCCACGACGGGTGCATTCTCGGCTTCTGCGTATTTCTGTACGGCCTGCAAATGCGGATTGCCTTCGAAGCCGTCTTCTTTCACGTTGGCCACATACATGCAGCGCTTGGCGGTAATGAAACAGAACTGCTTGATCAGCGCCGTTTCGTCTTCATCCAGTCCCAGCGACCGGATGGGCCGCGCCTCGTTCAGCACAGGGATGATTTTTTCCAGCAGCGCCACCAGCTTGATGGCTTCCTTGTCGCCGGCACGCGCCGTCTTCTGGTTGCGCTGCAAGGCTTTCTCGGCCGTGGCCAGGTCGGCTAGGGCCAGCTCGGTATTGATGACCTCGATGTCGGAAATCGGATCAATGCGCCCGGCCACGTGGACGACGTTCTCGTCTTCGAAGCAACGCACCACATGGACGATGGCATCGGTCTCGCGGATGTTCGCCAGGAACTGATTACCCAGGCCTTCCCCTTTGGATGCTCCCGCCACCAGTCCCGCGATATCGACAAACTCGACCACCGCAGGCAGCACACGCTCGGGCTTGACGATGTCGGCCAGTGCCGACAAGCGGCTGTCGGGCACCTCAACGACGCCCACATTGGGCTCGATGGTGCAGAAGGGGTAGTTCTCGGCGGCAATGCCAGCCTTGGTCAACGCATTGAATAGGGTTGATTTTCCGACGTTGGGTAAACCAACAATGCCACATTGCAAAGCCATGAGTGTCCTGAAAGATAAAGAAGTAAAGCGGGAAAGAGACTATTGTAGTGTTTGTCGGCGTGCCGGTCCGGCGCCGGCGGCCGCCCGATCCTAGACCGCCAGTTCGGGCGCCATGCGCAATACCAGCCACACAACCAGCAAAGGCCCACCGTTAAAGATGCCATGCAGCAGTATCGAGGCGCCTATGCCCAGCCTCACGCGGTGCCATCCCAGAACCAGCCCCGTCAGCCATTGCGGCAATACCAGCAAGGGCAGCAACCAAAGCGGCGTCTGATGCAAATTGAAGTTGTACAAGTGCACCGCGGCGAAAGCCACCGAAGTCAGGTGGAATACCCATGGAAAACCGCGCCGATAAGCCTTGCGCACACGCCAGGGCAAGTCACGACGCGCAAACGGCATGTTCAGTAAGTAAGGCAGCCAGCACAGCAACAGAATGCCGGTAACCAGCAAAATACCCGGCCACTTGGCTCCCATCAACATGGCAGCGACTGCGCCGGGCACCAGCCACCATGCCGGTGCAGGCCGACGCAAGGCATAGCGGAACACCAGCTCTTCGACCACCGGCGCCCACAACAAGGCATGCAGCCACGGAATATTGTGAATATTCAGCCGGTGGGTCGCCCCGCCGGCTCCGGCGGCGGCGACGGCGATGGGCCCCAGGAACACCAGGTTGATGGCCCACAGGAATAGCGCCCACTTCAGCAGGCGGCCTACCGAGACGGTCGGAAACCAATCCTCCCACCATCCATCGCCAGCGCGCCGGCCGGGTAACCTGGGAGCCAGCCGGGGACGCCTGACAAAAGAGAAGAAGTCGCGCAGCTCGTCCCGAAAACGCAGCCGGCCAACAGCCGGCGACCGGCCGCTGCCGGCTTCAAGCACGATTGGCCTCGTGCAACTGGCTGGTGGCTTGTTGAAACTCGCCGCGCAACAAGGCGGGCGCCACCGCCCTGCATCGGTCGATGACCTGCACTATCCCATCGAGTTCGTCCTTGCGCGGGGAATTCAGCACGAAGGCGGCCACGTCCTGAGCCAGCCCCAACGTACGTGGATGGCCTATGCCGATGCGCAAGCGCCAGAAATCCGGACTGGAAAACGCGGCCTGTATGTCGCGTAAGCCGTTATGGCCGGCGTGCCCGCCACCTTGCTTCAGCTTGACCTGCCCCGGCATGAGATCGAGCTCGTCATGCAGGACCAGTACTTGTTCGGGCAGGAGCTTATAAAAACGCATCAGCGCGCCGGCCGCCTGCCCCGAGCGGTTCATGAACGTGCTGGGCTTGGCCACGATGATCGCTTCGCCATCGAACCGGCCCTTGGCTACCCAGGCAGAAAACGCCTTGTCCAGCGAAAAGCCCGCCTTCAGGTCGTCGGCCAAATGATCGGCCAGCCAGAACCCGGCGTTATGCCGCGTGGTTTCGTATTGGGGACCTGGATTGCCCAGGCCGATAATGAGGCGAATTGCAGGTGGAGTCATAGTCGCAAAGTCTACACAAGAAAAACCCCTGCCGGCGCGAGGCGGGCAGGGGTTGTGCCGGATAAGGCGCTTGCTTATTCGGCAGGCGTTTCGGCTTCGCCGTCGGCTGCAGCAGCGTCAGCGACATCGGCACCCGGCTTGCTAAGCGCAGCGGCCAGCACGAGCTCGTTTTCCGGGCCCTTGAAGGTGTGAACCACGCCCTTGGGCATGGTGACATCCGACAAGTAGACGTTGGCGCCGCCCACCAGCATGGCCAGGTCGACCTGGATGAACTGAGGCAGGTTGGCAGGCAGGCAAGTGACTTCAAGCTCGGTTACGACGTGGCTGATGATCTGGCCGCTAAGCTTGACGGCAGGAGAGGTCTCGCCGTTGATGAAGTGCAGGGGAACCTTCGTGGTGATCGAATGCGAAGCATCGATGCGCTGAAAGTCCACGTGCTGCACTTGCTGCTTGTACGGGTGCCATTGCACGGCACGCAGCAGAACCTGACCGCCTGCCTTGCCATCCAGTTGGATATCGAGGATGGAGGCGTGGAACTCTTCTTTGCGCAGGGCGTGGAAGATTTCGTTGTGGTCGAGCTCGATGCTGACGGGATCGGCATTGCCGCCGTAGACGATGCCCGGGACACGGCCAGCGTGGCGCAGGCGGCGGCTCGCACTCGTACCCTTATCGCTACGCGAAGTGGCGTTGAATTTCATGGATAACTCCAAATACTAAAGGCCGTTACAGCCTTGTGGGTAATCGCAGCACCAGTGTGCTGCGAATGACTGCTGCCCGCCGCGACCAGCGGACAGCAACATGCTTAATCGACGAACAGTGAACTGACTGATTCGGCGTTTGATATACGTAATATGGTCTCGCCCAATAGCGAGGCACACGATAGCTGGCGAATCTTGGGGCAATCGCGGGCCTCGTCCGACAAGGGAATGGTGTCGGTCACAACCAATTCGTCGAGCTCGGACTCGGCAATGCGCTGCACTGCACTGCCCGACAATACCGGGTGCGTGCAATAGGCATACACCATGATGGCGCCACGTTCTTTAAGCGCCTGCGCAGCCTTGCACAGCGTACCGGCGGTGTCGACCATGTCGTCCATGATGATGCAGGTGCGGCCGTCGACTTCGCCAATAATGTTCATGACTTCGGACACATTGGCGCGTGGACGACGCTTGTCGATAATGGCAAGGTCGGCCTCGAGCTGCTTGGCCAGCGCACGGGCGCGGACCACACCACCGATGTCGGGTGAAACCACGACCAGATCCTGGTAGTTGCGGCGCCAGATGTCGCCCAGCAAAATAGGACCTGCATAAATATTGTCGACGGGTATGTCGAAGAAACCTTGTATCTGGTCGGCATGCAGATCCATGGTCATGACGCGGTCAACGCCCACGACCTGCAGCATGTTGGCAACAACCTTGGCCGAGATGGACACTCGCGCCGAGCGCGGGCGACGGTCTTGGCGGGCGTAGCCGAAATACGGGATGGCAGCGGTGATCTTGCCGGCTGAAGCACGGCGCAGGGCATCGACCATTACCATGATTTCCATCAGGTTGTCGTTGGTCGGCGCGCACGTGGGCTGCAGCACGAAAACATCTTTACCACGGACGTTTTCGTTGATCTCAACCATGACCTCGCCGTCTGAAAAGCGGCCGACAGTCATTTTCCCCAACGACATATCAAGGTGATTTGCGACATCGACCGCTAACCGTGTGTTAGCTGTGCCGGTAAAAATCATGAATCTGTCGTGTGCCATGGCGGAAGGTTGATTGCGTTGCGTTAAACAACAAAGCTGTTGACCAGCACCGCCGTATGGGGCCGACTCAACAGCTTGACGTTAACGACAAGCCCTAGGGCTTGAAAAAGTGGCTGGGGAAGAAGGATTCGAACCTTCGCATGCTGGAATCAAAATCCAGTGCCTTAACCAGCTTGGCGATTCCCCAATTCAACTGCTAATCCAGTCCCGTAGCGGGTGGTCCATCAGACCTTGGCAAGCCCAGGTTTGCTGTACTACTGCTACGGCTTCGCTTTCGCGACTCGGTATTTTACCGATAATTTGCTGTTGGCACATCTGGGCCTGTTTCATCGTTACAAACTCGACAAAAAAACACGACCCCGAGCCACTCATTCTTGCTGTAAGACCCTGCTGTGTCAGCCATTGGTAAAGGGCGGCAACGCGTGGGTATCTGGCAAAAACGACCGGTTCCAAATCATTGCGTCCAAATAAATCTGGTGCGTTGATTTTTTGCCAATCAGCAAAGACCGCTATTTTGAGCGAAGCAGAGTTTCTTGTCAAATCGCTATCGGCAAATACACGGGCAGTCGCTACGTTTTGCGGCGGTTGCACCACAAGGTAGCTGCGCTCGGGCAGTTGCACCGGCGTCAGGACCTCGCCTATGCCGGTGGCGAAGGCGGGCTGGCCATGGACAAACACCGGCACATCCGCTCCCAGGGGCAAGGCCAGCGCCATTAGTTGCTGGCGATTCAGACCGGTCTTCCATAGCCGGTTAAGCGCAATCAGCGTGCTGGCAGCATCGCTGGAGCCGCCCCCCAAGCCGGCGCCCGACGGAATGTTTTTTTGGTATCGCACCTGACACCCCTGGCGGGTTCCGGTCGCAGCCTGCAGGGCATGCGCCGCTCGCACCACCAGGTCGTCCTCGGGCGACAAGCCCTCCACAGCGCAGCCTTCACGCACGATCCGGCCATCGCTGCGCGCATCGAAATGCAAGGTATCGCTGAGATCGATGAAGCGAAAGACGGTTTCCAGCAAGTGATAGCCGTCGGCACGGCGACCGGTCACATGCAGAAAGAGATTGATCTTGGCCGGCGCGGGCACATCGTATAAAGCCGCCATGAGCCGCGCTTAACTGCCGTCCGCGACCAGGCGCGCACTGATGGCGCGATTGGCGTCGTTGCGGTTCATTTGCAACAGGCGCGGGCCCTGGTCGTCGTAGCGGGATAACTGCACGCGCCAGCCGTTTTGCGTAAACGATGCGATATTCCCGCCATCGTCCTTGCGCAGATCGCTGACCGGATCATTACCGGTACGGCCACGCAACCAGTCGCGCAGGCCGGATACCGGTATGGGGCTACCCAGTGCCTGCTCGACCAGCGCATCAGGATGATCCGCGTGCTCGACCTGTCCGTTGCTGCGCGTCAGCACGGCGCGGCCCGGCAATACCTGTACGCGCGCCAGCGTGCTGCCCAATGGGTTGGCAAGGTCCAGCAGCAGTTCGCGGCCGGTATCACGCCACACAAAACCGCCCTGCACCGCATCGCGCTTGCCGTTGAAATAAACCACGCTGACAGCAAAGCGTCCTGCACGATCAAACGCCGGCCCATCGGCCTGCTGGGCATGGCGTGTAGGTGTTGCACATGCAGCAAGCAAAAGCGCGGCCAGCACGGCGCAAGCGACTGCGCGAAATCGGGTCAGCGCGAGCATCATTGCAGGTTGACTCCCAAGCGTTCAAGTGTGCTGCGCAGGGTTTCGTTCTCGGGGTCGTTGCCCCGGCCTTCCTGCCAGATTCGGCGGGCTTCGTCGACCTTCCCGGTCACCCACAAGACCTCACCGAGGTGCGCCGCCACCTCTGCCGAGGGCAGTTGTGCATACGAACGCTCGAGGTACTCGATGGCGGCCTGATGATCGCCCCGGCGATACAGATACCAACCCACGCTATCGAGTATGTAGGGATTGTCCGGATCGAGCTCGAGCGCCCGCTCGAGCAAGTCCTGAGCTTGATCGAGCTCGCGATTCTGCTCGGCATAGGTATAGCCCAAGGAGTTATAGGCATTGGCGTTGTCTGGGTCGAGCTCGATCACGCGCCGCATCAGCGCTTCGAACTCTGCCATCTTGCCTTGCCGTTCGTAGAGCATGGCCAGGTCATATTTGATTTCCGGCGTATCAGGCAGGTCCTGGTCGGCCTCTGCCAGCAG
The DNA here is from genome assembly GCF_004022565.1 of Pollutimonas thiosulfatoxidans. Classification (NCBI taxonomy): domain Bacteria; kingdom Pseudomonadati; phylum Pseudomonadota; class Betaproteobacteria; order Burkholderiales; family Alcaligenaceae; genus Pollutimonas; species Pollutimonas thiosulfatoxidans. The sequence goes on along the minus strand of NZ_CP022987.1, from coordinate 128,934 downwards.
TTCGACGGCAGCGTCCGTGCGGCCGGCCTCGCGATAGATGGACGCGAGGGTCAGCGCGGCCACCGACCGCTCACGCGGATCTTGTGGCTTCAGTGCCTCGATGGTGTTGCGGGCCTGCGTGATATTGCCTAATCGAGCCTGTAATACCGCCTTGTGGATCTGGGCTTGAAAGCGAAGTGAACCATCTTCTATCTGGTCCAGCTGCGCGATGGCCTCGTCCAGGCGGTTCTCCTTTTCGGCGATTTGCACGAGCAGCAGGCGCGCGTCGGACGCATCGGCGGCCGCGTTGCTGGCCTTGTCGGCAATGGCCGCTCGCCTTTGCGTCTGCACATTGATGTATTCATTCAGCAGCGCGCGTGCCTGGTCGTAGCGCTCGGCACGGATGTTGACCTCGGCCTCGGTAAACAAAAGATCGAAATCTTCAGGCGAGCGTTGGCGCATCGCCTGGACTTGCTGCAGCGCGGCCTGGAACTCATTGCGGCTCACCAGGCGATTGACCAGCATCAGTTGCAGCCTGCGGCTGTCCGGATGCGCCGCCACATAAGCCTTGGTTTGCTCGATGGCGGCGGCGGGGTCGACCTTGAGGCCGTATTCGAGCACGCGCTGTGCGGCGGCGTCGGAGTCGGGATCCTTCACCAAAACTTTCTGCGCTTCTTCAAGCGCCCTGCCCGGCTCGGACGCCGCCCAGGCAGCGTCAGCCATGGCCAGGTGCGCGACCGGCAAGGTGCGCACGGACGGGTGCAGGGCTTTCTCGAGGACCTCAAGCGCAAGCTTTTTGTCCGGCATCTTGCTGACAATGGAGGAGGCCTGTGCCACGGCTTGTTCTTTGTTCTCGGCTTTTTCTATGCGCGTCCAGAGCGCCGCCGCCAAACCGGAGGTTTGTCCGTTAGAGGCGGCCAGCGCCAGCGAGGAAGCCACGGCTTCCGGGTCTTGCGGGGCCAGCAGCGCCCATTTGCGCGCAGCGCTGAGGGCACGCGGCAGGTCGTGATCGACCATGGCGAACTGGAAAGCGCGTTTCGCCAGCCGAGGGTCGGAGGTTTCGCTGGCCAGATCCAGCATGGTTTGACTGGCCATGTCGTAGTGGCCACGCGATGCCGCCACTTCGGATGCCAGTATGCGATAAAGAATATCGGCGGTAAGCTTGATGGTGGGCAGTTCGCCCGCGCGCAAGCGTATAACCTCGACATGCTCGTCAGGCGGCTCGGCGGGCGCAGACCATGCCGTGCCAAAGCACAACACGAGAATAGGCGCAAAGACTGCAAACGGCAGGGGAATAGGCAGTTTCATTCAGCAGGACCATCGCCGCTGCGCCCAGGAAAAGCGTCAGATGGCAAAATTACATAAACAGATTTAATGATCTTATCACCCCCTTATGCCTGAGCTGCCAGAAGTAGAAACGACTCGTCGTGGATTAGCGACGATTATGCCCGGCCATGTGCTCGAACGGTTTGTGGTGCACGAACCGCGCATGCGCTGGCCCATTCCGCCCGACCTTCCGGACCGTATCAATGGCTGCGGCGTACTGAGCTGCGAGCGGCGCGGTAAATATTTGCTGATCAACTTCCAGCACGGCACCCAGATCGTGCACCTGGGCATGTCGGGCTCGATGCGCCGCGCCCCGCCCGACGAACCGCGGCGCAAACACGACCACGCCGAATGGATATTCGGCCATGCCCGCTTTCTGTTGCATGACCCACGCCGCTTCGGCGCTGTATTGTGGCACGATGCGGCCGCCGGACCCGTATCTGGCCACCCTCTGCTGGCCCGCCTGGGCATAGAACCCTTTGATCCGGGCTTTACCGCAGAGTTCCTGCACGCCGGACTGCGCGGCAAGTCGCTGGCCATCAAGCAAGCCTTGCTGGCTGGCAACATCGTCGTCGGTGTCGGCAACATCTATGCCTCCGAAGCCTTGTTCAGGGCAGGCATAGACCCACGCAGCCCTGCGGGCGCCTTGTCGCGTCAGCGTTGCACGGCGCTTGCCACGGCCGTACGCGAAACGCTGACCAATGCGCTGGAATCAGGCGGCAGCACATTGCGTGACTACGTCAATGCCACCGGCCAGCCCGGCGCTTACTTCGAAATGCATGCCGCCGTCTACGAACGGGCCGGCCTGCCCTGCCGTTTATGCACCACGCCCATACGCCGCATTGTTCAGGGGCAACGGGCCACCTACTTTTGTCCCGCCTGCCAACGCCGTGCGCGCTAGCATTCGTTTATAGCGAATACATTGCATATAAACGAATTGTGGGATATATTTTGACGATCTAACTGGAGACTTACCAATGACCAAGCAATTCGCCTCCCATGCCGACATGGAAGACAAAGAAGTATCGTTTGAGAAGCTGTCCGACAACGCCTACGCCTATACGGCCGAGGGTGATCCGAACTCTGGCATCATCATCGGCGACGACGCCGTCATGGTGATCGACACCCAGGCAACGCCCATCATGGCGCAAGACGTCATCCGTCGCGTCAAGGAAGTCACCGACAAGCCCATCAAGTACATTTTGCTTTCTCATTACCACGCCGTGCGCGTGCTGGGCGCTTCGGCCTACAACGCACAAGAAATCATCGCCAGCCGCGACACTTACGATCTGATCGTCGAACGCGGCGAGCAAGACAAGGCCAGCGAAATCGGGCGCTTCCCCCGCCTGTTCCGCAACGTTGAATCCGTGCCGCCCGGCCTGACCTGGCCCACCATCACTTTCGACGGCGAAATGACGGTCAACCTGGGCAACCTGGAAGTGCAAATCCTGCAAGTGGGTCGTGGTCATACCAAGGGCGACACCATCGCATGGTTGCCCGAGCAACGCATCTTGTTTGCCGGCGATCTGGTCGAGTACCAGTCCACCCCTTACGCCGGCGACTGCTATTTCCGCGAATGGCCGCACACGCTGGATACCCTGGCCGAATTCAACGCCGAAAAAATGGTGCCCGGACGTGGCCCAGCGCTGAAGTCCGCAGATGAGGTCCGCAAGGGCCTGGCCGGCACCCGGGCCTTCCTGACCGACCTGTATTCCAGCGTAAATACCGGTGTAGCCGAAGGCAAGGACCTGAAGACCATCTACCGCGAAACCTACGACTTCATGAAGCCGCGCTATTCCGACTGGGTCATCTTTGATCACTGCATGCCCTTCGACGTGGCTCGCGCCTACGATGAAGCAACCGGCTACGACGACCCGCGCATCTGGACCGCTGAACGCGACATCGAAATGTGGAAGCAGCTGGAAGGTTAAGCGCCTGCACGGAGCACACGATGGCACACATGGACTACCAGGCTCTGGAATTCGACTATGCGCCACCGCCTCGCGACGAGGGCAAACGCCACTCCGTCGTCGTGGTGGGGGCAGGCCCCGTGGGGCTGACCCTGGCCCTGGACCTGGCCCGGCGTGGCATGGCGGTTGTTGTCATTGACGACGACTACCGCCTGTCCACGGGTTCGCGTGCCATCTGTTTTGCCAAGCGCACGCTGGACATCTGGGATCGCCTGGACGTGGGCGAGCGCATGGTTTCGAAAGGCATCTCCTGGAACGTGGGCCGGGTGTACTTCAAGGATGAAGAGGTGTGGCGTTTCGATCTGCTCCCCGAGCAAGGGCACAGACGCCCTGCCTTCATCAATTTGCAGCAGTACTACTGCGAAGGCTACCTCTACGAGCAGGTGGCAGCCCACGCCAACATCGACCTTCGCTGGAAGACCAAGGCGGTCGCTGTTGATCAGCATGCCGACCATGTCGTCCTCACGGTCGAGACGCCGGACGGTCGCTACACGCTGGACACCGACTGGCTGATTGCTTGTGATGGCGCCCGATCGCCTACCCGCAAGATGATCGGGGAAGAAAGCCATGGCCGGATATTCCGTGATCGCTTCCTGATTGCCGATGTGCGCATGCAGGCCAATTTTCCGACCGAGCGCTGGTTCTGGTTCGATCCGCCCTTTCATCCGAACCAGTCCGTGTTGTTGCACAGCCAGCCTGACAATGTCTGGCGCATCGACTTCCAGTTGGGCTGGGACGCCGACCCAGTCGAAGAGGTCAAGCCCGAAAACGTCATGCCGCGCATCCAGGCGCTATTGGGCCAGGACACGCAGTTCGAGCTGGAGTGGGTCAGCATCTATACCTTCGCTTGCGAACGCATCGACAAGTTCCGTCATGGCCGGGTCGTGTTTGCGGGCGATGCCGCGCATCGCGTCTCGCCGTTCGGGGCCCGTGGCGCCAACAGCGGCGTACAGGACGCCGACAACCTGGCATGGAAGCTGGACCTGGTCAGCCGCGGCCTCGCGCCTGAAACACTGATCGACAGCTATGCCCAAGAGCGCGAGCTGGCCGCCGACGAGAACATCTTGAACTCGTCACGGTCCACAGACTTCATCACGCCCAAAAGCGAGATCAGTCGCCTTTTCCGCGACACGGTCCTGAAGCTTGCGAAAGAACATGAGTTCGCACGCCGCCTGGTCAATAGCGGACGCCTGTCCATTCCCACCAGCTATGTCTCCTCAACGCTGAACACGCCGGACGAAGACGCCTACACCAACGCACCGCCACTTGGCGGCGTAGCACCTGATGGCCCCATCACGGTGGACGGCCAAGCCGGCTGGTGGCTGAGCCAACTGCAGGGCGGCTTTGTTGTCGCCGTGTTTTGTGTCAGCCAACTGCCGCCAGCGGAAGTGCTGGACGAACTGGCCGGCCTGCAAGACGAGCCTTTGGGCGCACAGTTGGTGTTGGTACTTGCGCCCGGCTTGCAAGCGCGAGCCCCCAAGAACCATCGCTGGGTGGTGGACCATCAAATGACGCTGGCAAGGCGCTATGACGCCCTGGACGGCGCCTGCTATCTGATACGGCCCGATCAACACATTGCGGCGCGCTGGCGGCAAGCGGACGCCTCGCGCGTTCGGGCGGCCCTGCAACGCGCAAGCGGCCAGCCCCCAAGGACAGCCCCATGAGTCAATTGCATACTGAATCCAGATTCGCCAGCCCTGACGACTTCTACGAGCAGCTTATTGACGCACACCGCGATCTGACAACCGAGCAGAGCCACGCGCTGAATGCCGCGCTGGTGCTGTTGCTGGCCAATCATATCGGCGACCTGGACATCGTCGGCGAGGCCTTGAACCACGCCCGCGCCACCCTACAAGACCTGCCTAACACTCCCTCAGGAGCAACATCATGACGACACTGAAATACCAAAGCGGATTTGGCAACCATTGCGCGACAGAGGCATTGCCCGGCGCATTGCCCCAAAAACAGAACTCTCCGCAAAAATGCCCTTATGGGCTGTATGCCGAACAACTGTCAGGCACCGCATTCACGGTGCCGCGCGGCGAAAGCCGCCGCTCGTGGCTATACCGCATACGCCCGGCGGCACTGCAAAAAGCCTTTGAGCCTTTCGACGGCGCCAAGGCCTGGAGCAATCAATTCGGCTCAGGCCCGGTTACGCCCAACCGCTTGCGCTGGAACCCCATGGAGATCCCTAGCGTACCCACCGATTTCATCGATGGCATGCACACCTGGGCGGGCAACGGCAATTGCGACGACCAGTTCGGCGTCAGCATCAGCCTGTACGTAGCCAATCGTTCGATGGACAAGCGCTGCTTCTATAACGCCGACGGCGAGATGCTGATCGTGCCGCAAGAAGGTCGGCTGCGGCTGGCCACAGAGCTGGGCCTGATCGACCTGGAGCCCTGCGAGATTGCCGTCATCCCGCGCGGCGTGCGCTTCCGCGTCGAGCTGCTGGACGGAACCGCGCGCGGCTACATGCTGGAGAACTTCGGCGCCGCCTTGCGCCTGCCTGAGCTCGGCCCCATAGGCTCCAACGGCCTGGCCAATGCCCGGCATTTCCAGATACCCGTGGCCTGGTACGAAGATGTCGAAGACGATATTGAACTGGTCGCCAAATTTACAGGCGGCTTCTGGCGCACCATGCTCCAGCACTCGCCGCTGGACGTCGTTGCCTGGCAAGGTACTAACGCGCCCTACAAATACGATCTGCGTCTGTACAACACCATAGGTTCGATCAGTTTCGACCATCCCGACCCTTGCCTGTTTACCGTACTGACCTCCCCATCGGACGTCCCCGGGGCCGCCAACATGGATTTCGCCATCTTCCCTCCGCGCATCCTGGCTATGGAACACACCTTCCGACCACCCTGGTTCCACCGCAATATCGCCGGCGAGTTCATGGGACTGATCCAGGGCGTGTACGATGCCAAGGCAGACGGCTTCGCCCCGGGCGGCGCCAGCCTGCACAACTCCATGAGCCCGCATGGCCCCGATGCCGACACCTTCGAGAAGGCGTCCGTCGCCGACACCAGCAAGGCCGATTATCTACGCAGTACCATGGCATTCATGTTCGAAACACGCCGCGCGATCCGGCCCACGCAGGCAGCCATGACGGCAAGCACCCTGCAGAGCGACTACGATGCCGCCTGGTCCGGGATCCAGAAGCACTTCGACCCGAACAAGCCATAAGCACACACAGGAATCACCATGTCTTATTTAAATGAAACGCACGACCCCGGCCTACAAAGCTGGGTCGCATCCGCCAATGTTGCCGACAACGGCTTCCCCATCCAGAATCTGCCCTTCGGTGTCTTCCGTCCCGCAGGCAGCACTGAAGCTTTTCGCGTAGGCGTCGCCATCGGCGACAAAGTGCTGGACCTGGCCGCGCTGGCCAAGGCTGCCCCATGGAGCGGCGCTGCCGCCGAGGCACTGGCCGCTTGCGACGCGCCCGAACTCAATGGCTTGATGGCCCTGGGCCAGACACATTGGTCGGCCTTGCGCCTGGCGCTCTCGCGCGCACTTCGTGCCGGCTCGTCCGAGCAAAGCCTGCTGGAACCCTTGCTGACTAACGTAGCGCAAGCAGAACTCGGCCTGCCAGCGCGCATCGGCGACTACACCGACTTTTATATTTCGCTGCACCACGCCACCGCAGTCGGCAAGCAGTTCCGTCCCGACAACCCATTGCTGCCGAACTATAAATGGGTGCCTATCGGCTATCACGGCCGGGCATCGAGCATAGGCGTGTCGGGCCAGCAGTTCCCGCGTCCTATCGGGCAGACACGCCCCACCGCAGAAGGCGATGCACCGGCTTTCGGGCCTTGCCGCCGGCTGGACTACGAGCTTGAACTTGCCGTTTTTGTCGGACCGGGCAATGCGCAAGGCGATCGCCTGGACATCGCTGATGCAGAAGCACATGCATTTGGCCTTTGCATACTGAACGATTGGTCTGCGCGTGACCTGCAGGCCTGGGAATACCAGCCTCTGGGCCCTTTCCTGGCCAAGAACTTTGCCAGCACGATCTCGCCCTGGGTGGTGACCCTGGAGGCGCTGGCGCCATTCCGTACCGCTTTCAAGCGTGATGCCAGCGATCCGCAGCCCCTGCCCTATCTCACCAGCGATGCCAACGACACCAGCGGCGCCTTCGATGTTGCATTGGACGTGCTGATCAGTACGGAAAAGTCGCGCGCAGAGCAGCAAGCGCCGGCTACGCTGTCCAGCAGCAACTTCAAGGAAGCCTACTGGAGCGTCGCCCAGATGTTGACGCATCACACCGTCAATGGCTGCAATTTGCAAGCCGGCGATCTGCTGGGCACCGGCACCTTGTCGGGCCCTGCTGGCGGCCAGGAAGGCTCGTTGCTGGAATTGAACCAGGGTGGCAAGAAGCCCATCAAGCTGCCGTGGGGCGAAGAGCGCGTCTTCCTGGAAGACAATGACGAAGTCACCTTGCGCGCCCGTTGCAGCAAGGCCGGCTACCCCACCATCAGCTTTGGAACCTGCGTCGGTAAGGTGCTGCCGGCCCGTCTATAAGCAAGCGCTGGCCTAGGTGGCCAGCATCTTGCCCGGGTTCATCAGATTGTGCGGATCAAGCGTTTGCTTGATCTGCCGCATCAAGGCCAGCTCGACCGGATCTTTATAGCGCGGCAGTGCATCGCGTTTCAGTTGGCCGACGCCATGCTCTGCGCTGATCGAACCGCCAAACTGGTGCACGCTATCGTGCACCACTTCGTAGATGTCGTCCTGCATGGCAAGCAACTGCTCTTCGGTGTAGGCATCGCCACGTGCCACGTTGTAATGCAGGTTGCCGTCGCCCAGATGGCCGAAGATCACATGCTCTATGCCGGGAAAGCGCTGCTGCAATGCCGCGTTGGTCGTCGTGACGAACTCGGCCATGCGCGACACCGGAATCGACACATCGTGCTTGATGCTTTTGCCGAAGGCCTTCTCTGCCAGCGGTATGCTTTCGCGCAGGTGCCATAAGGCCTTGCTTTGGCTGATGTTCTCGGCGATGACCGCATCGGCCACCAGGCCATCCTCGATGGTTGCTCCCACCACTTCTTCAAAGCGTTCGCGCGCGTGTTCGGCGCTTTCGCTATCGGATAACTCCAGCAAGGCGTACCACGGCAGTTGGGCCGAAGGGCCTTCGAAGGGTATACGCTGCTGCGGATAACACTGCGTCACGCCCTGCAGGCAGTTGCCGGCAATAAGCTCGAAGCCGGTCAATGCGGCGCCGAAACCCTTGCGTGCGGCCGACAACACCACTACCGCATCGTCTATGGATTCCAACGCCAGCAAGGCCGTGCATTGCGCGACCGGCACCGGAAACAGCTTGATGGTGGCAGCGGTAATAATGCCCAGCGTGCCTTCGCTGCCTATGTATAGGTTGCGCAGGTCGTAACCCGTGTTGTCCTTGCGCAGGCCTCGCAGGCCGTTCCAGATTTCGCCCTGTGCCGTGACGACTTCCAAACCCAGCACCAGGTCGCGTGCATTGCCGTAGCGCAGCACTTGCGTGCCACCGGCGTTGGTGGCCAGGTTGCCGCCCAGTGTGCAACTGCCCTCGGCCGCCAGGCTGAGCGGGAACAGACGATCATTGTCGCGCGCCGCTTGCTGCACCGATTGCAATATGCAGCCTGCTTCCACGACCATGGTGTCATTGTCGGTGTCGACGCTGCGGATGGCGTTAAGACGCCCCAGGGACAGCACCACAGCCTTCCCCGAAGAATCGGGCGTAGCACCCCCGCACAAGCCGGTATTGCCGCCCTGAGGCACCATGGGCACGCTATGTGCCACACACCAGCGAACGAGTTCAGCCACTTCGGCCGTCGAGCCCGGACGCACCACAGCCAATGCCGCGCCCTGATAGCGCCCGCGCCAGTCGGTGGTGTAGCTGTCGGTGTCTTCGCCCGTCAGCACATGCTGTTGCCCGAACATTTGAATCAGTTCGTCTACTGGAGTCATTACCGCCTTCCGCAAAAAGTAAAAATAGAAATGCCAATCATGATTTTAAGCCAGATACCTACAGCACCCTCAAAGCCGCATCAACCGGCACTGCGCGCCGGAATCCGCGATAATCACCAGCAAAGCCCAAACTGCTCATCAAGGAATAAAAGTGAACCAAGCCGCCAGCCTGCCTTCCGCTGTTTTCAAAGCCTACGATATACGCGGCACCGTGCCCGATCAGCTTAATGCGGCGTTCGCGCAACGGTTGGGACAGGCTCTGGCACAACGGGCCCGCAACGAAGGCATCCCCACACTGGTAGTCGGTTACGACGGCCGATACAGCAGCCCCGAGCTGTCCACCGCCCTGCAAGAGGGCATCATGCAAGGCGGCGTCAACACCATCGACCTGGGCATGGTGCCTACGCCACTGGTGTACTTCGGCACCCATACTCAAAAGACCGGCTCGGGCATCGCCATTACGGGTAGTCATAACCCGCCCAACTACAACGGTTTCAAGATGATGATGGGCGGCAAGACACTGTATGGCGACGACATACAGCAGTTGGCCGCCATCATGGCCAATCCCGAACCTGCCGATGGCCTCAAGCGCGGTACCCGACAAGTCATGAACCTGCTGGACGCTTATGTGGACGAGATCACGCGGGGCGTGGGCCTGTCGCGACCCATGAAGATCGCCATCGATTGCGGCAATGGCGTGGGTGGCGTCGTGGCAAAGCGCCTGTATGGCGCGCTGGGCTGCCGGGTCGACGATCTGTATTGTGAAGTGGACGGCGGCTTTCCCAACCATCATCCCGATCCGGCCGATCCGCACAACCTGCAAGATCTCATACGCCATGTGCAGGAAAGCGATTGCGAACTGGGCCTGGCCTTCGATGGCGACGCCGACCGGCTGGGCGTGGTGACCAAATCAGGCCAGATCATCTGGCCCGATCGACAACTGATCCTGTATGCGCAAGACGTCCTGCAGCGCCAGCCTGGCGCCACCATTATTTTTGATGTGAAGTGCAGCCGCCATGTGGCAAGCTGCATCGAACAAGCCGGCGGACAACCCTTGATGTGGCAGACGGGGCACTCGATGATCAAGGCCAAGCTGGCCGAAACCGGCGCACCGCTGGCGGGCGAGATGAGCGGCCACATATTCTTCAAGGAACGGTGGTACGGCTTTGACGACGGCCTGTACACCGGTGCGCGCCTGCTCGAAATATTATCCCGCCACGACGATCCCTCGGCTGTACTCGAGGCACTGCCTCAAGACATCAGCACGCCTGAAATCAAGCTGGAGATGAAAGAAGGCGAGCCGCACGCCTTGATTGCACGACTGCAAAAAGAGGCTCGGTTTCCCGCCGCCACCACCTTGCACACGATAGACGGCGTGCGTGCGGAGTACCCCAGCGGTTTTGGCCTGGCTCGTGCCTCTAACACCACGCCCGTCATTGTGCTGCGTTTCGAGGCCGACACCGAGGATGACATCGAACTGATCAAGGCCGAGTACCGTCAGGCGCTTACCGCTCTGTCACCCGGCATCAAGCTGCCGTTCTAGGGCAGGCGCAGCGCCGCGTAGAGCCGCAGATGTGCGGCAACTATCCGGCCAATGTCGAACTCGGTCTCAGCCAGTCGCCGCCCGGCGGCCGCCATAGCCTGGCGCTGGGCGGTGTTCTCGGCCAGTTGCAGGACGGCATCGGCCAAGGCGCGGGCATCGCGTGCCGGCACCAGCAAGCCTGTGACGCCAGGGTCGATGGCATCACGGCAACCGGGCACGTCCGTCGTTACCACAGCCCGTCCGCAGGCTGCAGCTTCAACCAGGCTTTTTGGCAGGCCCTCACGATAAGACGGCAGCACCGCAATATGCGATTGCGCATACAGCGCGGCAATGTCGCTGCGCTCGCCCAGGCACTCCACCACCCCCTCTTTGCGCCACTGCGTGTACGTGTCTTCAGAGACGCTCGCCGGATTGCCCGGGTCAGGGGACCCTACCAGCCGCCAACGCAAGCCGGTGGGATGACCTGCCGTCATGCGGGCCGCGTCGACAAACTCCTGCGCGCCTTTATCGTGCAAGAGACGCGCCACCATGATGGCCACAGGGGGGCCCGGCGGCTCGGGCACAACGGGAAAGGCATCCAGGTCAACGCCCGATCCGCGTATCAACACGGCTTGCCCCGGCTGCAGTACCCGCGCCTGCTGCAGCACATCCCTATCGTTCGCGTTCTGGAAGATCACCCGGCTATTGGGATGGCCCAGGGCCAGGCGGTAAAGCAAGGTTGCCGCCCGCCTCGTGGCATCCAGGCCACCGCTGCGCCCAGTGAATAAAAACCCCAAGCCGGAAATTGCCGCGACGTAAGCGGGCACACCCGCCAGGCGTGCCGCAATGCCGCCATACAACACCGGCTTGATGGTGACGGCATGAACGATGTCCGGCCTGATGCGCCGGAACAAACGCCACATGGCGTGGATGGACTGGAATTCCTGCACCGGGTTTTTGCCGCTGCGCGACATTGGAATCACATGATGCACCAGACCATGCGACAGGATCTCGGGCACAGTTGGGCCATCCATCGTCGCCACATGCACGTCGTAGCCTTCCTCTTTGGCGCCCAGAGCCAAGGGCAAGCGGTGGGACAGGAAGAATGCGGGGTTATTGACCATAAACAGCAATAAAGGAGCGGTCCGTGCACCAGCCGGGACATGGGCCGGCCCGCTTGCCCTGCTCTTGGCGCCGGCCGTCGGAAAATCCTCGGCCAGGCGCCGCCACACCACATGATAGGACGCCACCATGGCTTCCAGACTGAATAGCCGCGCCACGCGGTCGCGGCCCCGTGCGAGTCGGGCGGCATGCTCGGGCGTGCCAAGCACACCCACCGCCTGGTTGATGGCCGCAGCAAGCGCGCTTGCATCCTGTGCCGGCGCCACCCAGCCGGCATCGTCCACCATCATGGCGGCGTCACCCACGTCAGTGACCACGCAAGCCACGCCGGCCGCCATGGCCTCGGCCACCACATTGGGAAAGCCTTCGGCACGACTGGACAGTACATGCACGTCCAGCCCATTGATCAGCGTGGGCACGTCATCGCGACGGCCCAGCAAGATGACCTTGTCGCGCAGGCCGTAGCGATCCAGCAGTCCGCAAAGCTCGGCATTGCTCTCGTCCATGCCCTGACCGATAAGGACGCAGCGCATATGGGGGTAGCTGTCCAGGCTCTGCGAGAAAGCCGCAAGCAAATTGTGATGGTCCTTCAGTGGGTTCCAGCGCGCTACGCTGCCGATGACTGGCGTATCGCTTGACACGCCCCACTGCTGCCTGGCCTGTCCGCGTGCAATGGCGTCCGCCTGCCAACGCGACAGGTCGTAGCCATTGGGAATGACCAGCATGCGGTCGGCCCGATAGCCCCATTGCTGATGCCGACGCGCCGCATTCTCGGCGCAGGAGACGATGACGGCTGGAACCGAGCCGGAAACGCGCGCACAAAGCCAGGACAGGACACGGGCGGACGGACTGCTCTTGTGCAGGTCTGCGCCGGAATTGCGTATGCCCCACGACACGGCACGTATACCTGCCAAGCGCGCAATCAAGCCGCCGACCAGATCGGCGTGATACATCCAGGTTTGCACGACATCCGGGCGCAACTCGCGCAGCAAATGGAACAAACGCCACAGCCCGTTGAGCGCAGCCTTGGGCCCGTGCATGTGCAAGGTATGCAAGGCGATGCCGGCCGCCTGGAGCCGCGGTCCGAACACGCCGGCGTCGCCCATGGAAATCACAATGTGGGTATCGGGCTGTGTCGGCGCGGTGACCAGACGATGCAGCACGGTTTCCGCACCGCCCAGACCCAGGCCGGAAATAATATGCACGACGCGCAAGCCGCCCTGTTGACGCAAGGGTTCGGGCATCAGCTTGCCTCGACAGCGGCCTCGACGGCCGGTTCGCTGGCGGCTGCGATAACACCATCCCAGGTGTGCAAGACCTCGTCCAGCCCGTAGCGCTCGCGCACAAAGCTTGCGGCGTGGCGCCCCATGACATCACGCAGGGTGTGGTCTGCCATCAGTTGCGACAAGGCCCGGACCAGCGCGCCCTGGTCGCCCAAGGGCACCAGCAAGGCATACTTGCCGTCCTGCGTAATCTCGCGCGGGCCGCTGGGACAGTCCACGGTCACGCAAGCCCGACCCAGCGCCATGGCTTCAAGCAAGACGTTAGGAAAGCCTTCCACTTCGGAGGTCATCGCAAAAGCGTCGGCGCGCGACAGCTCCGTCCAGGGTTCGGCAGTTCGTCCGGGCAACGAGATGCGTGAGGACAAGCCTGTTTCCTGAACACTTTGCTTGAGCTCGTCGCGCAAGGGGCCATCGCCCCAGATGGTGAGATCCCAGTCCGGATAATCGGGCGCCAGGGCGGCGAAAGCCTGGATCAGGGTGTCGAAACGCTTGATAGGCACCAGCCGGCCCATGGCCATGAGATGACGCCGTTGCGGCGCTTCGGCTGCGCTACGCGCCGGTGCAGGCTCGGGCAGGTCGGGCGGCAAGGGGTTGGGAACAACCACCAGCTTGCGCATGCCGGGCACCATATCGGTAAAGGCAGCCACGCTGTCTTCGGACTGCAGCACCACCGTCGACGCCCAGGGATAGCTCAGGCGGCGCAGTCGCTGCAACCATTTGCCGGCACTGGTACTGAAGGCGGGATGCGTTCTTTCGCACACGATGACCGGCACGCCCAGCCCCCGCGTGGCAAACAGCACGACCACGTTGACATTGGTCAGAAAGGAAATGATGACATCGGGATTGGTGTCGCGCACCAGGCGGCGTATGGCAAAGCGTTTGGCCAGCGGCGTGAAGAAGGTTCTGCCCACCCAGCCCATGCGATCGGCAAGCCACACCAGCCGCACCGCGGGATTCAGCGTATAAAAGCAACTGCCTTTGCCGGTGTAGGTCGGCACCAGTGTGACCGTATCGCCACGACGTGCCCAGCCGCTGGCCAGCGTCGCCGCCACACGTTCGGCACCGCCTGCATGCATCGAGCTGACAAAGAACAGTATCCTCATGCTCCCCTCTCGCTATCGTTGATCCGGGTTTGCTCCAGCCAGGCTTGTGTCATCAATACCGACCACAAGTGCGTACTCCAATCGTGCTTGCCGGCCTGATGTTCGCGCCATTTTTGCATGACAGGCGCCGCATGGAAGATGCCGCCATCGCGCAGGCGGACGGGGTCCAGCAAGGCCGCGCCCCAATCTTGCAGCGGCCCACGCAGCCAGGCAGCCATAGGCACCGAGAAGCCCTTCTTGGGCCTGTCGACCATAGCCTGCGGCACGTGCCGGTACAGCAATTGACGCAACAGCCACTTGCCGCGACCATCGCGTATCTTGTAGCCCAAGGGCAGGCGCTGTGCAAACTCGAACACCCGATGATCGATCATGGGCACGCGGGTCTCCAGGCTGCACGCCATGGCGGCGCGGTCGACCTTGACGAGAATATCGTCAGGCAGATAGGTGGCGGCATCAAGCTGCATCATGCGTTGGAAGAACTCGCCTTCGCCCGGGTCATCGAAAAGGGTGTGTGGTGCTTGGGCATTTATCAGCGCTGTTGCGGGGTCCTTCCAGTACGACACGAACTGCCGGTAGAAAACACCGGCATGGGGCGCGCCCATTGCTTGAGACAGCTTGTCCAGTCGATCGCGGCGATGCCCGGTCGGAAGCAGCCCCGCCGCAGCCCGCGCCCCCGCCGACAAGGGCCCACGCAGCATGGCCGGTATTGCCGCCCTCTTGCGCCACCACTGGTCGGCACGGAAATAGCGCGAATAGCCGCCAAACAGCTCGTCGCCGCCGTCGCCCGACAAAGCGACCGTTACGTGCTGGCGCGCCATGCGCGTGACCAGCACCGTGGGTATCTGGGAAGAATCGGCAAACGGCTCGTCGTACATGCCGGCCAGTTGGGGAACGACCGCAAGCGCATCGTCGGCCGATACGTAAAGCTCGGTATGCCTGGTGCCCAGTTGCTGCGCCACCGCAGCCGCATGCTGCGCCTCATTAAAGGCGGGGTCGTCAAAACCTATGGAAAAGCTGCGCACCGGCTGGCTTTGGGCTTTCTGCATCAAGGCCACGATGAGGGACGAGTCGATCCCGCCTGACAGGAAAGCGCCCAGCTCGACATCGGCAATCATCTGCCCCTGTACGGCATTGCCCAATACCGACTCCAGCGCATCGACGGCCGCCTCATCGGTATCGAAGCTCAGGGGATGCTCGCGCCCAGCCTGTGCAGCCCCTTCGACGGACCAATAGGTCTGTGCCGGCGGCAGTTCGCGACGACGCAGATGCGTGGCCGTCAGTTGGACCAGGGTGCCGGGCAGCAGCTTGCCCACTGCGGCATAGATGCTGTAAGGAGCCGGAATATAGTTGTGCCGCAACAGCAATGACAAGGCTCTGCGGTCCAGGTTGCGGTCCAGTGCAGGCATACGGGCCAGCGCCTTGAGCTCGGAGGCAAATACAAAAGTGTCGCCCGCATAACCCAGATACAGCGGCTTCTCGCCCAGCCTGTCGCGCATCAGGGTCAGCACGCGGTCCTGCCTGTCCCACAGCGCCATGGCAAACATGCCTACCGCAGCCTGTAGCGTTGCTTCTACGCCCCAGGCGGCGAAACCGGCCAGCACCGTTTCGGTATCGGAGTGCCCGCGCCAGTCGGGGGCCTGTCCCTGCGAGGCCAGTGTGGCGCGCAACTGAAGGTGGTTATAGATTTCACCATTAAGCACCAGCGCATAGCGCCCGCAAGCCGACACCATGGGTTGATGGCCGGCCGGGGTCAGGTCCAGTATGGCCAGTCGCACGTGCCCCAGCGCCAGGCCGGCCTCGGAATCTTCCCAATAGCCTTCGCTGTCCGGACCGCGATGGCGCATGCGGCGGCAGCCCTCTTGCAGGACGGACCGCTTGTCGGCCATAGGGCCCCAGACTCCAACGATTCCACACATAGTCGTTCGCTCGCGCGCGGTCTTGCGGCCGCCTTACTGCACTTCAAACAAATGTCCCCACAACGCCATGATGCGTGTGGTGGAGAACCGGTCGCGTACATCCACGGCACGGCGGGCGAAGGCCTCGCGCTGTGCCGGATGCGCCATCATATCGGACAGATGCGCTGCCAGTGCGTGATTGTCGTCTGCCGGGCTGACCAGCACACCGTCGATGCCGTTGCGTACGATCTCGCGCGGGCCGGTCTCGCAATCAAAGGCCACCGGCGCCAGCCCGCTGGCCATGGCTTCCAGCAAGGTGTTGGACAGCCCTTCGACGCGTGAACTCAACGCGTACAGATCGGCCTGCACGTACCAATCGGCCACATTGCCTACCCGCCCCGGCATACTGATGCGGTCAGCCAGGCCCGCGTCGTCGATCTGCTGCTGCAGGGTGTCGCGCAGCTCGCCTTCGCCAAGAATCACCAGATCCCAGTTGGGGAAATGCCCGGCGATCTCCTCAAAGGCGCGTATCAGCAGGTCAAAGCCCTTGTGTGGATGCAGGCGCCCGACCGCCAGAATGCGATAGCGGCCCTGGCGAGGCGGCGGCTCGATGATGGGCTCGCTGCGCTCCAGCGGCCAGCGCACCGCATTGGGTATGACCGTCAGTTGTGAGCCTGGCACGTGCTTCTCCAGCCAGGCCGAAGTGCCTGCCGTCAGCGCCACTACCGCGGACGCCTGGGGGTAGGCCCAGCGGCGCAGCCGCTGCCATATCTCGGGCAGTTCCTGCGAGGGGGGATGCGTATGCTCGGTGGCAATCACGCGGCATGGCATGCTGCGGGCCGCAACGATAGCCAGTATGGAAGAGGTGGTCATCATGCCCAGCACCACGGTGGGTCGCTCGCGCTTGATGATGCGGCGCAAGCGCCAGACACGCCGCAAATTGGCCAGGACAGCGTCCAGCCTGCCGGCACTGGCCGACGCCGTGCCCAGCACATGGCGTTTTACTTTCTGGTGCAGCACATAGGCATCCGTGGACGGATCGGTCTGGGTCACAACGGAAACCCGATAACCCCTCAATACCCAGTATGCGCTCAAGTCGGCGGCCACACGCTCGGCGCCGCCGCCATTCAATGAATGAATGACGATCATCAGATGCGGTTGATGGGATGGTGAACTCAATACAGTACCTGCTTGTGTCATGCTAACGGGATGCCGTCGCCGCTGCCGGCGGTTTCAAGGCCACTACAACATAGCAGCTATACGACAAGGCATACATCAGACTTGTGGCCAGCATGATGCCTTCGGGCCCCATTATGGGGGCCAGGACGACGTTCATGACAGCCTTGAATAGAAAATTGGCCACCGCGATGGCGGCCATGATGCGATATCGATTCTGGCTGGCCAGCAACTGCACCAGAATCAACACGCCAAAATAAAACGGCATCTGCAGCAGGCCCCAGCGCAACACGCTGGCCACCGCGACCGTGTCGTTTGCCGTGAAAGCGCCGCGCTGGAACAGAAACTCGACGCCCCAGGGCGCCAGTACCCAACCCGCCACGGTTACCACCGCCCCGCCGGCTATCATCAATACCGACCACTTCAAGGCCGTGCTGCGCGCACGGCCGGCATCGCCCCGGCTTTGGATGTCCGCCAGCACGGGCAAGGCCGCGCGCCCTACCGACGCCGCGCCCACGCCCAGCAGCAGCGACAACAGGCGGCTGGCATAGCCTAGGGTGGAGTTCGCATTGGCTCCCAGTTGCGCAGCGGTGTACTGATCAATAGGCCCCACGCAGCTCATGGCCACCTGGCCCACCAGCATCACCCCGGCGGCCTTGACCAGATCGGGCCACTGGTGCGATGTAAAGCCCAAGCGTGGCCGCCCCCACATGCCGTCGGCCTTGGATGCCAGCCACAGCAGCCAGACGGACTGAATCAAATACCCAACCAGCGTTCCCCATAGCAGGGGGCCGACGTCGTGTACGGTCACCGTTGTCGCCAGCAGCACCCAGATCAGGATCACCACCGCCGGCACACTGTCCAGCAAGGTATTGATATGCCGCTCGTGAGCGCGCAGGCGTGCGGCGCTGATGCCCGTCATCAAGGTCAGCAAGGCGGCGGGCGCAAAGGCGAAGGTGAGCTCGGTGCTCATGCGCTGCGCTTCGGCAGGCAGGCCCTGGCCGGCAAACTGCAGCACCCATGGCCAGGCAGCGTAAATCAGCACCGCCAGAACGGTGCCCACGGCGATCATCCAGCCCTGCAGCTCGCCCAGGAAGCGCGCCCGGCTGCTGCGGTCCTCGCTGCGCGTGCGCACCAGCACGGGTATCAGCACGACCGACAGGGCGCCCACGATGGTGATCGGCAGCCAGTTGGCCATCACCATGGTGAACTGATAGGCGTCGACGGCCTCGCTGATGCCGTAGCGGTAGGCCACGGCCATTTCCTTGAAGGCCCCGGCCGCCTTCCCGAGCAACAGGAAGAACGCCACACGCATGGCGCCCAGGGCAATGCGCCGGTGATCCGAATGCAGCCCCTCGAGCCGCTGCTTCAGGCTCTTCAAGTCAACGCAGGAACTGCGTGTACCAGGGCATTGATACTTCCAGCCCTTGAACGATATTGTGCATAGGCTCGTAACCCAGCAACTGCTTGGCTTTGGAGATGTCGGCTTGCGAGTGCCTGACATCACCCGGCCGGAACTCTGCATAGACCGGCTGCTTGTCGTAAACGATGCCGGTAGTGCCCAAGGTCTTGGCCAGGTAGTCGAACAATTCATTCAGGCTGGTGCGCGCGTTATAGGCCACGTTGTACACCTGGTTGACCCCTTCTGGCTGCGCCAGGGAAGCCAGGATATTGGCCTGCACCACGTTGTCGATGAAGCAAAAATCGCGGCTGGTTTCGCCATCGCCATTCACCACGACATCTTCGCCACGTATCATGGCCGCGATCCATTTCGGGATGACGGCGGCATAGGCGCCGTTGGGGTCCTGACGCTTGCCGAAAACATTGAAGTAGCGCAGCCCGATACTGCCGAAACCGTAGGCGCGCGCAAAGACGTCAGCGTACAACTCATTTACATACTTGGTCACCGCATAGGGCGATAGCGGACGGCCTATGCGGTCTTCCACCTTGGGCAGCGCCTCGTGATCGCCATAAGTAGAACTGGACGCGGCATACACAAAGGACTGGACTTCGGCGTCGCGCGCCGCCACCAGCAAGTTCAGGAAGCCGTCGATGTTCACACTGTTGGTGGTGATGGGGTCTTTCAGCGACCGCGGCACCGAGCCCAGGGCCGCCTGATGCAAGACATGATCCACACCCTTAAGGGCTTGCCGGCAGGTATCCAGCTCGCGGATATCGCCTTCGACGAAGCGGAAATTGGCCCACTGCTGTGGCGTGACGGTTTTCTGGACCTCATCCAGGTTGTACTGATGGCCGGTAGAAAAGTTATCCAGGCCCACCACTTTCTGGCCCATGACCAAAAGCGCTTCAAGCAGGTTGGAACCGATAAAGCCCGCGCAGCCGGTCACCAGCCAGACCCGGGGCTGGCTTTGCAAATTGGCGGTCACTTCTTGATAACGAGTACTCATGGTGGGGAACTCCTTACAAACGCAGATCGGATTCGCTTTCCGCAAGCACGTATTTCAGGTCATACAGCACATGATCCGGCTTGCCCAGTGCGTGCACGGCCGCTGCACCCATGTCGACGAACTGCTCGTGGGCGACGGCAAGAATAATGGCGTCGTAAGTGCCTGCCTGCGGCTGCGCTACAGGATCAATGCCGTATTCGCGCTGCGCTTCTGCCGCGTCTACCCAAGGGTCGCAGACATCGACCTGTATGCTGTAGTCGGCCAGCTCGCGCACGATATCCACAATACGCGTATTGCGCAGATCAGGACAGTTCTCTTTGAAGGCCAGGCCCATTACCAATACGCGCGAGCCTTGCACCTGTATGCAGCGCTTGGTCATGGCCTTGACCAACTGCGACACGACATAGCCGCCCATGGAGTCATTCAGTCGGCGGCCGGCCAGGATGATTTCCGGGTGATAGCCGATGGACTGCGCCTTGTGCGTCAGGTAGTAGGGATCCACGCCTATGCAATGGCCGCCGACCAGGCCGGGCCGGAAAGGCAGGAAGTTCCATTTTGTGCCGGCCGCTTCCAACACGGCTTGCGTGTCGATGCCCAGCTTGTTAAAGATAAGCGCCAACTCGTTGATCAATGCAATATTGACATCGCGCTGCGTGTTCTCGATAACCTTGGCGGCTTCGGCCACGCGAATGGACGGCGCCTTGTGCGTACCGGCCACAATAATTTCCGCGTACAACTGATCGATCAGCTCGGCGATTTCGGGGGTGGAGCCAGAAGTCACCTTGCGTATGGTCGATACCCGATGCTGCTTATCGCCCGGATTGATGCGCTCGGGGCTATAGCCGGCATAGAAATCTTCGTTAAAGCGCAGGCCCGACACGCGTTCCAGCACCGGCACGCATTCCTCTTCGGTTGCGCCCGGATAGACGGTCGATTCATAAATGACGATATCGCCGCGCTTCAAGACCTTGCCTATGGTCTCGCTGGCGCGTATAAGCGGCGTAAGGTCCGGCTGCTTGTACGCGTCGATAGGCGTGGGTACGGTCACGACGAACACATTGGCTTCGGCCAGATGCTCGGCAGTGTGGGTGAAGCGCAGCTGCTGCGCCTCGGCAAGCTCTTCAGTGCTGACTTCCAGCGTGTGATCCCTACCTTCGTTAAGTTCGGAAATGCGACGTGCATTGATGTCGAAACCGAGCACGGATCGCTTCTTGCCAAACTCCACTGCCAGCGGCAGACCCACGTAGCCCAGTCCGACCACGGCAAGTTTCACGTCTTGTATTTGCAACTTGAATCTCCTGCGCCTTGCGCTAAAAAGAAGAGGTAAATTTTACAAGCATCTATTTCCGTCGATTATCGCGCCCCAGCGAGGGCAATAACAACCATGATGGCCGGCGCCACGATACGAGACGCGAATACAGCCACAAATAGACACTCGAGAACACCACCAGACTGGCACATAACGCCCAGGCGTTATCCCACCAGATGGTAGCCGGCACCAGCCCGATCAGGGCCAACACCCATAAATAGGGGGAAGTCATGGCATTGCACAGGGCCGGCACGGCGTGCCGGCTGTCTCGACTGAAGGTAACGCGTACCAGCCGCCGAAAGACCAATTGGTGCAGATGCAGGGCATCGGGCTGATCGACAGGCGTGCCGCGTTTGAAGCGGCGGCGCCAGATGGAAAACACGGTTTCGAAGACGGGATAGAACAACACCGCCAAGGCATAGAAAGGCGACACGCTGGGATTGCGCACCACCAGTTGCACTGCCAGCTCGGCCAACATGAACCCCAGGAAATAAGCGCCCCCATCGCCCAGGAAGACCCGGCCGAAGGGAAAATTCCAGACCAGGAAACCCAGCGTGGCGGATGCCAGCGCGGCGGCAATCAAAAAGATGGGGATGTCCTGAACTTGCAGCGCGACCAAGGCCAGCGACAGCGCCATCAAGGTCGCGATCATGCCGGCCAGGCCGTTCATGCCGTCCACAATGTTCAGGGCGTGAGTGCAGCCGCCGACCGCCACCATGGTGAACAACAAAGAGATAGGCCAGAACGACAGTATCCAGTCGGCCCACTCTATTCCGACCCGCGACACGCCGCCCAGGAGCCACCACGCAATGGCTGCGGAGATGAATGCGGCCATCAATCGCTTGCCCGAGCCCACGTCCTTGGTGATGTCTTCGACCAGGCCCGCGACAAACACCGGCAAGGCCGCGATAAACAGCACTGGCCATAGCCAGGTCAACGTCATATTGCTCGGGCCCAGCACCAGCAGGCCGGCCAGACTGCCCGCCAGCACGGCCAGCCCGCCCACGCGCGGCGTGGAGCGCGTATGGCTGGCTTGCGGCTTGTCCATGTCGCTATCACCGGTAAATTTGCCGTGCCAGCGTTCAGAGGCAACTATCAAGCCGCCGACCATGAAGGCCACGATACAAATATAGAACCAGGTAAACGAATCCCAAAGCTCAGGCGAAAACACAGAACCCCTATCTAGAGTGAAACTGCCCCATTATCGACTGCAGATGTAACAACCGGCGGGACGCCGCTGTAATAAATGCAACAAATTAGCGTAGGAGCAAATCAGGTGCCATGCTATCGGCCGAACGGTGATAGGCTTTATAGCCAAAAAAAATCAAAAAAAAAGCCCGAGATCGTGAGATCTCGGGCTAAATCCACCAAAGGAGGAGGGTGGAGGAGACAACCTTGGCATGTCGGGCTACTAAAGCGCTAGGGCTTGAGACCAGGCGATTGGGGTTTTCCCTCTGCAATCACGTTTCGACATCCGATAACTAAAGTGTATAGCGTCCTTTTGTGCGTTGCAAGATATATGGGGCAAAAAAGTTGTAACGTTGTTTAAAAACGATAGGCCGTGGTCGTCATGACCTTGGACATTCCCCTCATTAATAGTCGTACCGGTTTGGGCAAGCGATGAGCCCCCTGCTTCTCGGCCGTGCGACGATGCACGATTTCGTCCTGACGCATTTGTTCCACAATGTCACGTGATCGCACATCGGTAGCAGGCAGGTCTTGCAGATGCTGATCCAGGTGCTGCTCGACCTGGCGCTCGGTCTCGGCCATGAAGCCCAAGTTTTTTCCTCGTCCTGCTTTGCTGGCCAGCAGGCCCAAAGTGAAAGATCCGGCATACCACAACGGGTTCAGCAAGCTGGGCCGGCTTTCCAGCTCGTTCAGGCGCTCTTGGCACCAGACCAGGTGATCGACCTCTTCTGCAGCCGCGCCGTGCAGCACATCACGAATTGCTGCATCGCCGCAAAATACTGCCTGCCCCCGGTACAAGGCCTGAGCGCAAATCTCGCCTACATGGTTAACCCGCATCAAACCGGCGGCGTGTCGCTGCTCCGTTGGCGTTAGCTGGGGCTCGGCTTCTGTCTTGAAGGGCAGCTTGCCTGCGGGATTAGGCCGACCGGCGTGGACGGAGCCATCCAGTACGCTGACCGCCCGGCCGACTTCGGCCAGGATGTTGTCCACGACGCTCATTTGGCGAGAGAACTGAACCGACGGTTTTATTGCTTCCTGCATGCTTCAACGACTCCTTTACCGGAAAAACCTTCGTACCCGTTGCCTTTCGGTCCACAGCCACAAGACGGGCAGCAAGATCGCAATCGCTACCAAGCCACGTCCTGCGAGCTCCTGGTCGCCCAGCAGATAGAAGTTGCACAAGCGCTCGGGGTTTTCCTGATACAACAGGCCTACGATGGCCGACATCCAGGAAAAATTGCCCACGAAAAACAACTTTATCACGCTGCTGGATCGACGCAGCGAATCGAACAGCACTAACCCAGCAATAAAGAGACCCACAAACTTCATGATGTCGGCCGGGACGGATACCAACACGTCGTCCAGCGCCTTGGGTATCATCCAGAACGCCCCGGCAAAACTGGCCGCCAGCAATCCCGGAACACCAAATTCGTTGTACCGCGCATATCTATCCAGCAGGCTGTCCAGCCACGCGGGATTGCGGTCACGGCCGAGGGCGGACGCCGCCGCCCCGGCGAAAATGCCTGAAAAAAGGATAAGAGGAATGTGAACCAGCATGTGCAAGGCCATGGTCTGCGTCAGCATGGACTTGAACACCAGCGCCAGCACCAAGGTCAAAGCGCTGATCGCCGCAAACTGCCCCACCCGGCGCTTCATGGTTGCAACCCGCGCGCCAGGCGCAGCAATTCGGCGGCATTGCCCAGATCCACAATACGATGCAAGCGCCCGTCGGGCGTTACCAAGTGAAAGGCCGCGTTATGCTCGTACTGATCCAGCGGGGCCGGCACCACCACAATGCCAAAGGCATCCAGCACCGCTTTGCGCTCGATGGGATCGCTAAGGGTAGCGAACTGCCAAACAGCCGGATCGGCTTTCATGCTGGTGGCATAGCGCGCCAGCATATCGGCAGTATCGGCCGGATCGAAGCTTAGACTAAGTATGCGCAAGCGCCCTGCCAGGCCCTGCTGCTGTATGGTCGCTTGCAACTGCTGCATTTCGCTGCCCATGGCCAGGCAGATGGAAAAACAGCGCGTATAAATAAAATTGATCACCGCCACGCGTCCGTCGCGCTGCAGCTCTTCTGCAAGGTTGACCTTAGGGGCGGCCGCGGTAAGCAGCGACGCCGGCGGGATAGCGCGCGGCTGCCGCGCAATATCAGCGCGCCGCGCGCTTTCGCTGGTCAGAACCGTAAAGCCGTCTGTCTTGAAGAACACGGCGCCGGTTCCTGCAGCAATCACCAGCAGCAGTGCCAGTATTAGCCTCATGGCCGGCGCGCTATTTCATGGCCTGCAAGTCGGCGTCGCCCTTCCAGGGTTCGGTACGGTCTGCCGTTGCCGCACGTTCCGCCTTGACGGTCTCGGCGTCGACGGGCTCGGACGTATTGCCAAAGTTGCTACGGATATAGCTGACTACCGCCGCGACTTCGGCGTCATTCATCTTGTCCTTGAAGGTGGGCATCTGGCTGTTGTAGGTCGTGCCCCCCACGGTCATTTCGCCGGTTACGCCGTGCAGTACGATCTGTATCGCCAGCGAGCCCTTGCCATTGACCCATTCGGAATCCGCTAAGGGCGGGAAGACACCAGGTAAGCCCTGGCCCGAGGCCTGATGGCAGGCCAGGCATTGGGCCGTGTAAAGCTGCGCGCCATCCACCACGCCGCCCGGCGCGGGGGCCGCCACGGCAAAGTCCGCGGCACTGCGGCGATCACCGTATGATGGCTGTTCGCCCTGATGCGTGAAGGCGATATAGCCGATGGACCACGCAAACAGCGCTCCTACAATCAGCACCACCAGCCAGGGTACCTTCCGATATCCTTCACTGGGCTCGGGCATTTCGCGCTGCTGCGCGGCGATACGTTTGGGTTCATTCATGTGTTTTGTCCGCGAATGCGTTGCACGTTATTGGGCGTCGTCTTCCAGGGGCGGATCGACGGGGTAGGTGCGATCAAGCGCCAGTAAGTACTCCACCAGATCGAGCGCTTCTGGACGCGCCACCACCACCTTGCCCACCGGCGCATAGGCCGGCGGCAGGTTCACGACCCGATCGCCTGCCTCGGCCTCATCCTTTACCTCGAACATATAGGGATAGGACGGCATGATGCTGCCCGGCACATAGGCGCGCGGCTGATACAAGTGCCCCAGGTTCCAGTCGGCACTGGGCTGTCGTGCACCGATGTTGAGCAGGTCGGGGCCTGTGCGCATCGTGCCCAACAGATGCGGGTTGTCGTAGAAATAGTCGCCCGCAACCGGCGCGCGGCCCCACCCGCGCTTGAAGTCCGGGGCCTGCGCTTGTGCACGCGGTTGCTGGGTATGGCAGTACACGCAGCCGTTCTCTATGTATTGCTGACGACCACGCAACTGCGCCGAGGTGTAAGGCTTGAGCCCATCAGGCGGCTGCACGTCCGACAGCTGCATGTAGGGAACAACGACCAGCGTGGCCGTTGCCAGGGCCAGGGTCACCATCGCCCCGCCCAGAAGTTTGTATTCGCTTTCCATGATCAGGCCTCCGCGGCTACAACGGCTGGCGTAGCAGCAACGGTCGAGGGTTTATGAAACAGTGCCGGTCCGACACGCTTGCGGCCGTAGCGCAAGGCCATCGTGACAAAATGCCCGGCAAACACCAGATGCCCCAACGTCATGATGGCGCCGCCGACGGTGCGCGACTCGAGATAAGGCAAGGTAATGCGGACCGACTCCATGAAGGGCACGCTGGCGTCCAGCATGGCTACGCCCTGCAGCCACCCACCTATCGACAGGCCAATGAAGTAGACGGCAAAGCCCACCACCACCAGCCAGAAATGCAGCGCGATAAGTCTCGGGTAAGGCCATTCCCACGACATCACGCGAGGCATCACGAAATACATGGCGCCGAACATGACGAGCGAGAAGAAACCGTAAAGCCCCAGGTGCGCATGAGCGACCGTGAAGTGGGTGAAGTGAGCAACCGTATTCACGCTGCGCAGGGCCTGGAACGAGCCCTGCACGGAGCTAAGCGTATACATCATGCCGCCCAGCACAATAAAGCGCAGGGTCGGTGAGTAGAACAAGGTCTTGAAGTGATGACGCATGGTCAGGTGCTGGTTGACCGAGAAGGCCAGCACCGGCACGATCATCATGATGCTTTGCACGATGGACAGCGTAATCAGCCAGCCGGGTACCGGACCGCCTATCAAGTGGTGGCCACCGACCTGCCCGTAGAAAAAGGCCAGCGCCCAGAATCCCAACAAGGACAGGTTGTACGACTGTATTGGCCGGCCGATGATCTTGGGCAAGAAGTAATACACCGATGCCAGGGCCACAGGGGTATAGAACAGGCCCAGCACGTTATGGCCGAACCACCAGTTCATGGTGGCCTGCTCTACGCCAAAGTGCACGGCCGGCAGGTTGCCCACCAGGAACAGCACCGGGAACCAGAACAAGGCCGCACCCATGTACCAGATGGACACATACAAATGGTCCGCCTTGCGATTCTGCAAAGTGAAAACCAGTGGCAAACCGATAAGCGCACCGCCAACGACGAACAGGATGTCGATCTGCCAGGGAATCTCCAGCCACTCCAGGCCGTCATTGAAACCGGCAGCGATACTGCCCAACCCCGCAATCAAGGCCGCATTCCAGAGCATGGCTCCCAGCAACGCGAAGCGGCCGCCCATCAGCTCCGTCTTGAGCAGGCGCGGCAACATCCAGATGGCGATACCGAAGGCCGCCATGGGCGCCCAGCCATAGGCCACGGCGTTCAGATGCAAGGTGCGCATCCGGCCGAAAGTCATCCAGGCGTACTGCGTCATGAAATCCGGCTCGTGCAACTTGATCGAGCTGATCAGCCCCGCCGCCGAAGCAAAAATCAGCCACACGACGGCACAGGCCAGGAAGGTAAAGGTTACATAAGCCGTGGAGCGGTCCGCGCGCACGCGCTCTTCCAGCTCCTGTTTCACTTGCGCTTCCTGCACCGGATCGGCCGCACGTGCAGGCCTGGCATCCATGGCACTTTGCAGTGCCGCGTGCTGCGCGGGCGTGGCCGAAGGCTCTTCCACCCGGCCAATCTCCCCTTCCGAGAAAATGACGCGCGCGGCGGCAGGGTTGTCATCAAACAGATTCTTGCGTAAAGACCAGATGAATACGAATAGACCCGTCACTGACAAGGTGAATGTCAGTAGCAGTATGGTGATGGTGTTCATGAGAGTTCCTGAACGATGGCCCGTAAGGCGCGGTAACCGGTGCCAGCCCGTGGGCAGAGGCTTTCCAAAGCTAGGAAACCGGTGAGGTGAAAAGATTCGTTAAACGAAGAAACCGCAGGTATGATAACAAAAACATCGGGTAAACCCTTAATCACCCTACAGCCCATGCTGGAAATACGAATTGAGTATGATTAGGGATTCCGAATCAAGCAGGAAACCGGCATGGAATGCACAATCGACTGGAGCGGCCCAGAAGGGATGCTATTCGTAGCACGCACCGGTAGCGGCCACGTTACAGCCATGGATGGCGCACCCGATGGGGGCGGCAATAATCTGGCCCCCCGCCCTATGGAAATGCTGCTGACTGGAGCGGGCGGCTGCGCCGCTTACGACGTGGTCCTGATCCTGAAGCGAGGTCGCCATGCGGTTACGCATTGTCGCGTCAAGCTTACGGGCGAGCGCGCCACCGTCGACCCCAAGGTATTCACCAACATCCATTTCGAGTTCATTGTCACGGGCAAGAACCTGCCCATCGCTGCGGTCGAGCGTGCAGTGCAGCTGTCACACGAAAAATATTGTTCGGCCACCGCCATGCTGGCCAAGACGGCCAGCATCACGCACTCGGTCAGCCTTATCGAGGCCTGAAGCCGAACAAGGGCCGCGGTGCAGGGCGGCTGTGCTATCTGCCCATCATGGTCTGGGGCAGCCACAGCGCCAGCCCGGGCACAAAGGCGCTCATCGAGTTGCACTGTTTGCCTATGTTGCGCTGGGGTGCTTGTTAAGCGTGATGTCCGGCGTGAACTGGCCAGTTGAGGTCGTCGCTGGCGCAATCCTGGGTTTTATATCGGTGCGATTCGCCCACTGGTATTACCGTTATGGGCGCAAGCTGGTGGGGCGTACCAGCGACTGCAAATACTGACCCCACCCCTTACACCGCAATCGGCGCCGAAATACCCGGATGCGGGTCGTAGCCGATGATCTCGAAATCTTCAAACTGGTAGTCGTAAACGGATGCCGGCCGTCGCTTGATGTTCAGCTGCGGCAAGGCGCGCGGCTCGCGACCCAACTGGGTTTGTATCTGCGTGCCGTGGTTCGAGTAGGCGTGCAGATCGCCTATGCTGACAACGATCTCGTGCGGAACCAGATCCACCTGCTGCGCCAGCATGTGGGTCAGCAAGGCCAGCGAGGCAATGTTGTAGGGCAGGCCCAGGAAACTATCCGAGCTGCGTATATAAAGCTGCGACGACAGGCGACCGTTGGCCACATAGAACTGATACAGCAGGTGGCAAGGCGGCAAGGCCATGCGTCCATTTTTTGCGTTCTGTTGTGGGCTGACGGATTCTTGGGGCAGGTATTCGGGATTCCAGCCATGAAAAAGAATGCGCCGGCTGTTGGGGTTGTTGCGCAGCGTGTCGACGACGTAGTCGATCTGATTGATGGTACCGCCGTCGCGGGTGGGCCAGGCCGTCCATTGCTTGCCATAAACGGGGCCAAGCTCGCCGTCTTCGGTGGCCCACTCGTTCCAGATGCTGACGCCGTGCTCGCGCAGCCAGCCTACATTGGTATTGCCGCTTAAGAACCAGATAAGCTCGTTGGCGATGCTTTTGAAGTGCAGCTTCTTGGTCGTCAATAACGGGAAGCCCTTGGACAAGTCATGACGAATTTGCCGGCCAAACACCGAAGTCGTGCCTGTGCCGGTGCGATCACCTTTCTGCACACCGTTTTCAAGGATATCACCTAGAAGTTCAAGATACTGTTTCACTTTTACCGCCTAAACTGTTTGCCTGTATTTGGGCTACCATTTTGCTCTATTTGACCTCATAAAGCCGTCTCATGCCTGCACCGCTTATTCAGCTTGTTGTCGCTTATTCGCGCAACCGCGTCATTGGCCGCGATAACGACCTGCCCTGGAAGCTGCCTTCCGACCTGGCGCACTTCAAGCGCGTGACCTTGGGCCACCCCATCGTCATGGGCCGCAACACCTGGAATTCATTGGGTCGCCCCCTGCCGGGACGGCCCAATCTGGTCATCAGCAGCCAGGCCGACCTTCCCGCCACCGGCGCCACCGTCTACCCCAGCCTGGATGCCGCATTGGAAGATTGCAGCCAAGCCGACAAGGTATGCATTATCGGCGGTGAACAACTGTTTCGCCACGCATTGGCTATTGCCGATGAAATCATCGCCACGGAAATCCACGCCGATATCGAAGGCGACACGTTTTTTCCGGCGCTGGACCTTGGCACATGGCAAGAATTTTCCAGGCAAGCGCAGCCCGAAGAGAACGGCCTGCGCTTCGATTTCGTGACTTACCGCCGGCAAGCCGTTGGCGATTGAGCCTTATACCGGCCCGGCAGCGCCCACTTCGCGCATGAATTCCCACAGCCGCGGGTGCGTTGAATAAGCCACATTGAATCGCATCCACGCCGTATCGGTCTGGTCGGGATCGAAGTACAAGCCCGGCGCCAGCCAGATCCCATGCGGGAGCGCAAGTTCTGCCAATGCGGAGGCGCCACGCCCCTGCCAGGCCTGACCCGGACGCGCCCAGAGAAATAGGCCTGCCTGAGGACGCGCGTAGGTCTCGAAACCATGTTGGTCCATCAGGTGACCGAGCTCGTCGTGAGCCTGGCGCAGGCGATCTTGCAAGCGCAGTAAGTGCGCCTGATGGCGGCCCTGACGCAGCACCTGGTAGACCGTACGCTCCATGAGCTCGGGCGTCGTCAGGCCCAAGGTCATCTTGGTTTGCGCCATGTCCTTGAGCATTGCGGCGTTCGCCACCACATAGCCGACCCGCATGGATGGCATGATGCTTTTGGAAAAGCCCGACACGTAGATGACGCGATCCGTGCCGCCCATCGCCGCCAACATGGGTCCCAGGCCCGGCAGCAGGTCGCGCGACACGTCGTCTTCAATGACTCGAAAATTGTACTGCTCGGCCAGTTGCAACACGCGAAAGGCCTCACCCATGGTCAGGCTGGTACCCGTGGGATTATGCAGGACGGTATTGACGAACAAGGCTTTCACGCCATGGTCGCGCGCGGCCTCTTCCAGGCTTTGCATGCACAGCCCGTCCGCCTTGCGCGGCACGCCAACCGGACGCAGGCCCGCAAGCCGCAGCGATTGCAGAAAATTGGCATAACAGGGCAGTTCTACCGCAATGGCGTCCCCCGCGCGCAGCAGCGTACGTAAGACGATATCCAAGGCTTGCGTGGCGCCTTGCGTCAGGAGGATCTGATCCGTTTCGAGAATAAGGCCATGCTGCCTCAGCGACTGCTGGATATGTTCACGCAGGGGGTGATAACCATAGGGGTGGCCATAGCCGGCTATCTGATTGACCGGCGTGCGTGCTACCTGCCGCAGGGACTGCTGCAGGCCGGCTTCGTTCAGCCAGTCGGACGGCAGCCAACCGCAACCGGATTTGATCGGAATGGAATGATCGGCAAATACATCGGCCAGCAACCACGCCGCACCCATGCGGGGCGGTAGCCAGTCAACCGGGGCGCGGGGCTGGCGACCGGGCGCCGCCGTGAGGGCCACCCGATAACCCGAACCGGGACGGGAGGTCAACTGATTCTGCGCCACCAGCCGGCTGTAGGCAGCGGATACGGTAAAGGTACTTAGCCCGTGCAAGCGCGCAAATTGGCGCACTGAGGGCAGCGCCATGCCGGGCCGCAGCACCCCTTGCAGGATGGCTTGCTCGATGGCATCCACTGCCTGATCCACCAGAGACGGCCCCTGTCTGCGATCGCGTACCGGCTCGAAAAAAAGCATGTCCCCAACCTGATATCTATACAGTTACCTAGATATTATCAGTACAGTGCTTCTGCTATCCATTAACTGTATATTTCAATAGCCTGGACGGCAGGCCAGAATAGCTGGTCTACCCCCTTTACTTGCCCTTCGAGGTAACCATGACCAGACCAGCCCAAGCCCTAGACCTGTCGCATCTTTGGATGCCGTTTACTGCCAACCGCAAGTTCAAACAGCAGCCGCGCCTGCTGGCCAAGGCCAAGGGCATGTATTACACGGCCGTGGATGGACACGAGGTGCTGGATGCCACTGCCGGCCTGTGGTGCGTCAATGCAGGCCATGGCCGTCAGGAAATCATCGACGCCATCTCAAAGCAAACGGCCCAGATGGATTACGCTCCCAGCTTTCAGTTGGGTCACGAAGACTCATTCCGGGCGGCCTCGGCGGTAGCCCGCCTGATGCCCGAAGGCGTCGACCGCATCTTCTTCACCAACTCTGGCTCCGAATCCGTAGACACGGCATTGAAGATTGCGCTCGCCTACCACCGGGCGCGTGGCGAAGGCCAGCGCACCCGGCTGATAGGCCGCGAGCGTGGCTACCATGGCGTCGGCTTTGGCGGCATATCAGTGGGCGGCATCTCGCCCAACCGCAAGACTTTCTCCTCCAGCCTGCTGCCTGGGGTGGACCATCTGCCGCATACGCACGACCTGTCGCGCAATGCCCACTCGCGCGGTCAGCCTGCTTACGGCGAGCATTTCGCCGACGAGCTCGAGCGCATCGTTGCCCTGCATGATGCCTCGACCATTGCTGCCGTCATTGTGGAGCCGCTGGCTGGTTCCACAGGCGTCCTGGTGCCGCCCAAGGGCTATCTGGAAAAACTGCGCGCCATTACGGAAAAACACGGCATCTTGCTGATATTCGATGAGGTCATCACGGGTTTCGGCCGCCTGGGCGCCAAGACCGCCAGCGAGTTCTTCGGCGTCACACCCGATTTGCTTACGCTGGCCAAAGGCATCAGCAACGCCAGCGTTCCCGCCGGCGCGGTCGCCGTCAAGCGCGAGATCCATGACACCATCCTGGCCGCCGCAGCAGACGGCATCGAGTTCTTCCACGGCTACACCTATTCCGCCCACCCCCTGGCAACGGCGGCCATGATGGCCACCTTGGAAATCTACGAGCGAGACCAGTTGTTCGAGCGCGCCAAGGGCTTGTCGCCCCTGTTCGAAAACGAGGCACACAAGCTGGAAGATGCGCGCCACGTGATCGACGTGCGCAACCTGGGTCTGGTGGCCGGCATAGAGCTGACCCCGCGACCCGGCGCGCCGGGCGCGCGCGCGGCCGAGGTCTTTGCCAAGTGCTTCGACCAAGGCGTAATGGTGCGCTACACCGGCGACATCATTGCCATATCGCCGCCGCTCATCATTGAAGAAGAGCAAATCCGGCTGATCTTCCAGAAGATTGCCGACATCCTCAAGACCGTCGAATAAATCCGGCGGCACAAAAAAGGCGGCCTGCAATGCAGGCCGCCTTTTTGTCCAGCGTGTTAACGCGTTTACACCGAGGCGAGGTCCTCGGTGTATTCGCTTAAGGGCGGGCAAGAGCACATGAGATTGCGATCGCCATAGGCATTGTCCACCCGTGCCACCGGCGGCCAGTACTTGTTCTGGCGCAAGGACGCCAGGGGATAGCCGGCCTGTTCGCGCGTGTAGTCGTGATGCCAGGCATTCGCCATCAACATCTCGGCCGTATGGGGCGCGTTCTTGAGCACGTTGTCGTCGGCATCGGCAGCGCCGCTTTCGACTTGGGCGATCTCTGCCCGTATCGCGATCATGGCGTCAATAAAGCGGTCCAGTTCGGCCACGCCTTCCGACTCGGTGGGCTCGACCATCAGCGTACCGGGCACCGGAAAGCTCATGGTGGGCGCGTGGAAGCCGTAGTCGACCAGGCGCTTGGCGATGTCTTCGGCCGATATGCCGCAGCTATCCTTGATGGGCCGGATGTCCAGGATGCACTCGTGCGCCACACGGCCATTGTGGCCGGCGTAAAGTATGGGATAGTGCTCGCGCAGCCGGGAAGCAATGTAGTTGGCATTCAAGATGGCCACTTCAGTCGCCTGCAGCAAGCCCTCCGCCCCCATCATCACGATATACAAATACGGAATCGGCAGGATGCTGGCCGAACCATAAGGCGCAGCCGACACTGGTCCGACTGCAGCGCCATTCTGTACCGTGCCGGATTCGCCAACGATAGCCGGCAGGTAAGGCGCCAGGTGCGAGCGTACCGCCACCGGGCCCACACCCGGACCGCCGCCGCCATGGGGAATGCAGAAAGTCTTGTGCAGATTAAGGTGCGAGACGTCCGACCCGAACTTGCCTGGCTGGGCCAGGCCCACCATGGCGTTCATGTTGGCGCCATCCAAATACACCTGACCGCCCGCATCGTGCACCAGCGCACATATTTCGGTAATGGCGGTCTCGAAAACACCATGGGTCGATGGGTAGGTGATCATCAAGGCGGACAGGCGATCTCCCACCTGGGCTATCCGGGCCTTCAGGTCTTCGACGTCGACGTTGCCGTTGCTGTCGGACGCCACTACCACGACATCCATGCCTGCCAATTGCGCAGAGGCGGGATTGGTGCCGTGAGCCGAGGCTGGAATCAGACATACATTACGCTGCTCCTGACCCTGGTCGCGGTGATAGGCACGTATGGCCAGCAGGCCCGCGTACTCGCCCTGCGCGCCCGAGTTGGGCTGCAGGCTGATGGAATCGTAGCCGGTGATCTCGCACAGGGCCGCCGACAGGCGATCGATAAGCTCCTGGTAGCCAGCGCTTTGCGATGCCGGTGCAAAGGGGTGCATATTGCCGAACTCGGGCCAGGTGATGGGTATCATCTCGGCGGTGGCGTTCAGCTTCATGGTGCACGAACCCAGCGGGATCATCGTGCGATCCAGCGCCAGGTCCTTGTCGGCCAGGCTGCGCAGATAACGCAGCATGTCCGTCTCGGACTGGATACGCGAAAAAATCGGGTGGGAAAGGATTGCCGACTGGCGCAGCAGCGATACTGGCAGACCGTGGGCGGCAGGCGTGGGATGCGTAGCCGTCGCGTCCCAGGCTTTACCGGTACCCAGCGCGAACACCTGCAGCAAGGCGTGAACGTCTTCAGGGGTAACGGTCTCGTCCAGCGACACAGCAAGCTGGGTGGCGCTGACGCGGCGCAAGTTCAGGCGCGCCGACTGTGCAGCCAGCACAATCGCGTCGGTACGGCTGCCGGTATCCAGCAGCAAGGTGTCGAAGTAATGCTCGTTGACCACCGCCACGCCCAGTTCGACCAGGCCGCCGCGCAAGAAGGCGGTCAGGTAGGCAACGCGTTCGGCAATGCGGCGTATGCCGGCAGGCCCGTGCCAGACCGCGTACATGCCGGCCATGACCGCCAGCAGAACCTGGGCGGTGCAGATATTGGACGTGGCCTTCTCGCGGCGGATGTGCTGCTCGCGGGTTTGCAGCGCCAGGCGCAAAGCCGGCGCCCCTTGCGCATCTTTGGAAACGCCCACCAGACGGCCCGGCATATTGCGTTTGAAGGCATCCTTGCATGCCATGAAACCCGCATGCGGGCCGCCAAAGCCCAGCGGCACGCCAAAGCGCTGCGCCGAGCCGATGGCGATGTCAGCGCCCCACTCGCCGGGTGGCACCAGCAGCGCGACGGCCAGCAGGTCGGTGGCCACGGCCACCACCGCGCCTTGCGCATGCGCCGCCGCGGTCAGTTCGCGGTAATCGGCCACGCCGCCCAAGCTGTGCGGATATTGCAGCAGCACGCCGAAGCACTCGGGCACGCCTAGCGCCTCGTCGCCCACCACCACCTCTATGCCCAGCCCGCTGGCACGCGTGCGCAGCACTTCCAGCGTTTGCGGGTGGCAGTGCTGCGAAGCAAAGAACACATTACTTTTTGCACGCGAGCCGCGCCGGGCCAGCGTCATGGCTTCGGCCGCCGCCGTGCCTTCGTCCAGCAAAGAAGCATTGGCGATGTCCAGGCCGGTAAGATCAGCCACCATGGTCTGGTAATTAAGCAGCGCCTCGAGCCGCCCCTGCGAGATCTCCGGCTGATATGGGGTGTAGGCCGTATACCACGCCGGGCTTTCCAGGATATTGCGCAGGATTACATTGGGCACGTGAGTGCCGTAGTAGCCCTGGCCGATGTAGTGGCGGAATACCTGGTTGCGACCGGCGATTTCTTTCAGGTCGGCCAGCGCCTGAGGCTCGCTTCGAGCCGCAGGCAGGTTCAGTGCGCCACGCTTCAGTATGCTGGGTGGCACAACTTCCTGCACCAGGCTTTCCAGGGTAGGAGCGCCGATGGCAGCCAGCATGGCTGCCTGGTCGGCTAGCGAGGGCCCAATATGCCGGGGTATGAAATCGGAGTGGGGATCGAGTTCTTGCAACATAATTACCTAAGGGGAAGGTCGCCTAGCCGGCGTTGACCTGAGATTCGTAAGCGGCCGCATCCAGCAAGCCATCGACATCGGCCTCATTGGCCGGACGGATCTTGAAAATCCAGGTGTCGAAGGCGGCCTCGTTAATGAGGTTGGGCTGATCGTTAAGCGCTTCATTGAACGCGACGATTTCACCGTCAACTGGTGCGTAGATATCGGAAGCGGCCTTGACCGATTCCACGACACCGGCGGTATCGCCCGCAGACAGCACGCTGCCCGGGTTCACGTCGCCGACGAACACCATGTCGCCCAGTTGGTCCTGAGCGCTATCGGTAATGCCGACCACCAGCAGGTCGTCCTCGACCTTCACCCATTCGTGCGTGGCCGTGTATTTGCGATCGTTAGGAAGATTCATTTTTTTACCCCGTATGGAAGAGACGTTCGGATGATCATGACGCGTCAGGCAATGACTTTGCCGTTGCGCACGAAAGGCATTTTTACCACTTCAGCCGGCAACCATTTGCCGCGAATTTCAACTTCCACTTGCTCGCCCGGTGCCACACCGACCGGCACGCGCGCCACGCCGATGGAAACACCCATGGTGGGCGACATGGAACCGCTGGTCAGCTCGCCCTCGCCCTTGGATGTGCGCAGTTTCATGTGACCGCGCATCACGCCGCGCTCCAGCAGCTTGATGCCGACCAGCGTGCGATCGGCCGGCGTGCTTTCCAGCGCCTTGCGTCCGATGAACTGGCGATCGGGGTCTTTCAGCGACACCGTCCATGCCAGGCCAGAGATCAAGGGGTTGACCTGCTCGTCCATTTCCTGACCGTATAGATTCATGCCCGCCTCCAGGCGCAGCGTGTCGCGCGCGCCCAGGCCGCAAGGCCGCACGCCCTGCTGGACGAGGTCCTGCCATAAAACCACCACCTGCGTGGCGGGCAGGACGATCTCAAAGCCATCCTCGCCGGTATAGCCAGTGCGCGCCACCAGGATATCGTCGTCGACGAAAGCGCCGGTGAATGGCGCCAGGGCGTGGGTGGCCACCTCCCAGGCCGGGCGAGCGGCCCACACACGCTCGCGCGCAGCAGGGCCTTGCACGGCCACCATTGCGAGGTCGCGGCGCGGCGTCACACCCACATTGAAACCCTGCGACTGCGCCACCTTGTTCATCCAGGCCACGTCTTTCTCGGCCGTGCCGGCATTGACCACCACGCGCCATTGATCGGATGCGAAGAAATAAACGATAAGGTCGTCCATGACGCCGCCGTCTTCATTCAGCATGCATGAATACAAAGCCTTGCCGGGGACGCTTAGCTTGGCAACATCGTTGGCCAGCAGGTGCTGCAGATAGCGCTCGGCATCCGGCCCATCGATATCGACGTTCAGCATGTGCGACACATCAAACATGCCGGCGTCTTTGCGCACCGCATGATGCTCTTCCAACTGCGAGCCGTAGGCGACGGGCATATCCCAACCGCCGAAGTCGACCATTTTGGCGCCGGATTCAAGGTGTACCGCATGCAGGGGGGTGTGCTTTAAGGCAGAAGACACGGGAGACTCCACAAAACAGAATAAAAAGGACGGCGACCATCATTATGCTGGCCGGCATCGCCCTTCTGTCCTTTTGCCTGAGAGTTGACCCGCACAAGCGGGCATTCACCTTCGGCGCCCGTATGCGGCCCAGGGGGCGTACGAGTCTCTCCAGATTGCTGCCCTGCGCCGTGTGGCTGGTGCGCAATACAAGAGAGGTACGGGGTGCCTGAGCGATTCTGGGCGAATTGCGCCTTCGGCGGTCGATAAACGACGCTCTCCCACTCTGTGTAGTGACAGCAGCCGCAAAGAATAACGCGAAAGCGCCCGCGCCACAAATCAAATCGAAGGTTTCCGCCGGTATTAGGCGGCGGTCAGCGCGCGCCCGCAAGCCGCACCCGATGCCCAGGCCCACTGGAAGTTATAGCCGCCCAGCCAGCCGGTTACATCCACGGCTTCGCCAACAATATATAGCCCAGGCACCGCCTTCACCTGCATGGTCTTCTGATCCAGGTTGCGGGTGTCCACCCCGCCCCGCATCACCTCGGCTTTCTTGTAGCCTGCAGTGCCATTGGGCGTCAGCGACCAGCGATGTATTTGCTGAGCAAGCTGGCGCAAGACTTTGTCCGGCACATCGGCCAGGCGCTGCGCTGCCAGGTTCTGACCGCCGGGTTCCACATTGGCCAGCCATTGCTCGGCCAGGCGACGCGGCCACAGCCCCGACAATACGGTACCCAACTGCTGCCTGCTACCCACCTTGGCGGCCAAAAGCTCAGGCTCCAGGTCTTGCTGCGGAGCCAGGTCGATGGA
This sequence comes from Pollutimonas thiosulfatoxidans, assembly GCF_004022565.1. Lineage (NCBI taxonomy): Bacteria > Pseudomonadati > Pseudomonadota > Betaproteobacteria > Burkholderiales > Alcaligenaceae > Pollutimonas > Pollutimonas thiosulfatoxidans. Next base: position 91,008 of record NZ_CP022987.1, on the reverse strand, counting down.
CAGCGGCGTGCCCGGTTCCCAATAACTGGATATCTGCAGGATGGCCGGCCCGGACAGCCCGCGATGGGTAAACAAGAGGTCTTCGAGAAACTCGGTTTGCTTCGCCTTGCCCTTGCCCGCAGCCGATGGGGCCTGCGCGCTTGCGCCCCCGCTGCGCACCACCACCTCCATGGCTACGCCGCTAAGCGCGGCGAAAGGCTGCCAGGCTTGCGCATCGAAAGTCAGAGGAACCAGCGCAGGACGCGGCTCGACCACTTTCAAACCGAACTGGCGCGCCACCTTGAGGGAAAAGTCAGTGGCTCCCAGTTGCGGGATGGCCATGCCGCCGGTTGCCAGAACCAGCTGGCGCGCCGTGATCTTGCCCTGCCCACTGTGCAGCACATAACTGCCCTGCTCCAGGGCCACCGAGTCCACCGTATGGGGCATCCGCCAAGTAACGCGTCCCCGGTCACATTCGCACCGCAGCATCTCGATGATCTGCTCGCTGGACTCGTCGCAAAACAATTGACCGCGGTGCTTTTCGTGCCAGGCGATGCCATGGCGTTCCACCAGATCAATGAAGTCGCGCGGCGTGTAGGCTGCCAGCGCCGAGCGACAGAAATTGGGATTCTGCGAAATGAAATTGGCCGGTGTGGTGCCGATATTGGTGAAGTTGCAGCGGCCACCGCCCGAGATGCGGATCTTCTCGGCCAGCTTGGCGGCATGATCGATCAGCACCACGTGCAAGCCGCGCTGGCCGGCAAGGGCGGCGGCCATCATTCCGGCCGCCCCTGCACCGATTACTGCAACATCGAAGATCTTCGGAGCCAAAGGCGCTAGTCTTCCTTGATGCAGTCGACGTAGTAGCGTTCCCGCCCATCGTCGTCGACGTCCTGCGCCAAACCGTGCACGTAAGTTTCAAAGCCCGGGAAGGTGGCATTGAACTCGCGCGCGAACTGCAGGTAGTGAACGATGCGCTGGTTAAAGCGTTCGCCTGGAATCAGCAGCGGTATGCCGGGTGGGTAGGGCGTGAGCAGCACGCCGGTTACCCGCCCCTCCAGTTCGTCGATGCCGACACGCTGGGTGTCGCGGTGGGCCATCTTGGCGTAGGCATCGGACGGCTTCATGGCCGGAATCATGTCGCTCAGGTAGACCTCGGTGGTCAGGCGTGCCAGGTCGTACTTTTTATAGGTCTGGTGAATCTGCTGGCACAGGTCACGCAAACCCATTTTTTCGTAGCGACGGTGTATCTTGCAGAAGTCCGGCAAGATGCGCCAGAGCGGCTGGTTACGATCGTAGTCGTCCTTGAACTGCTGCAAGGCCGTCAACAAGGTATTCCAGCGGCCCTTGGTAATGCCGATGGTAAACAGGATGAAGAAGGAATACAGGCCGGTCTTTTCGATGACCACGCCATGTTCGGCCAGGTACTTGGACACCAGCGCCGCAGGGATGCCGGTTTCGCCAAACGTGCCCGATATATCCAGCCCCGGCGTGACGACCGTTGCCTTGATGGGGTCCAGCATGTTGAAGCCTTCCGCCAGGTCGCCGAAGCCGTGCCATTCGTCGCCCGACTCGAGGATCCAGTCGTCGCGATGGCCGATGCCGTCGGCTGCCAGACGATTAGGCCCCCACACCTTGAACCACCAGTCGTTCTTGCCGAACTCGGACTCGACCTTGCGCATGGCGCGGCGAAAATCCATGGCTTCCGAGATGCTCTCTTCCACCAATGCGGTGCCGCCCGGTGGCTCCATCATGGCCGCCGCGACATCACAGGACGCAATAATGGCGTACTGCGGCGAGGTGGAGGTGTGCATCAAATAGGCTTCATTGAAGACGTTGCGGTCCAGCTTGCGCGTCTCGGAATCCTGCACAACAATTTGCGAGGCTTGCGACAAGCCCGCCAGCAGCTTGTGTGTAGAGTGCGTGGCAAACACCATGGCATCCTTGCTGCGCGGCCGGTTCTCGCCGATGGCATGCATGTCTTTGTAGAACTCGTGGAAGGCGGCATGCGGCAACCAGGCTTCATCAAAGTGCAGGGTGTCGATGTCCGAGCCCAGGGTCTCTTTGATCATTTCGACGTTGTAGCAAACGCCGTCGTAGGTGCTTTGGGTAAGCGTCAGGATGCGAGGACGCTTGTTCTTGGCATTGCGTGCAAACGGATTGGCTTCGATCTTGCGCAAAATATTATCCGCATGGAACTCTTCCAGCGGTATCGGCCCGATGATGCCCAGGTGGTTGCGAGTAGGACGCAGGAAGACGGGAATCGCGCCCGTCATGGTAATGGCGTGCAGTATGGACTTATGGCAGTTGCGATCCACCACGACCACGTCGTCGGACGCCACGTTGGCATGCCAGACAATCTTGTTGGACGTGGACGTGCCATTGGTCACGAAGAAACAATGGTCGGCATGGAAAATACGCGCGGCGTTCAGCTCGGACTCGGCCACCGGGCCGGTATGATCCAGCAACTGGCCCAGCTCGTCCACCGCATTGCAGACGTCGGCGCGCAACATGTTTTCGCCGAAGAACTGATGAAACATCTGCCCCACCGGGCTTTTCAAGAACGCCACGCCGCCCGAGTGCCCGGGGCAGTGCCACGAGTACGAGCCATCGGAGGCATACTTGACCAGCTCACGGAAAAACGGGGGCGCCAGGCCATCCAGGTAAGAGCGCGCTTCGCGGATAATGTGCCGAGCCACGAACTCGGGCGTGTCTTCAAACATGTGAATGAAGCCGTGCAGCTCGCGCAGGATATCGTTGGGGATATGCTGCGAGGTGCGCGTTTCGCCATACAGGTAGATGGGGATTTCTTCATTGCGAAAACGCAGTTCGCCGATGAAGGCACGCAAGTTCTTGATGGCGTTGGCCACGTCTTCGGGCGAGTCGACGTCGAATTCCTCGTCGTCGATCGACAGAATGAAGGCGCTTGCCCGACTTTGCTGCTGGGCGAAAGAGCTCAGGTCGCCGTAGCTGGTAACGCCCAGCACCTCGACGCCTTCGGCCTCGATGGCCGAGGCCAGTGCACGTATGCCAAAGCCCGATGCATTCTCGGAGCGATAATCTTCATCGATGATGACGATGGGAAAACGAAATTTCATTTGCTGCTCCAGCTAGGTACGCGGCAAGGTAACGCCGCGTTGGCCCTGATATTTGCCGCCCCGATCGCGGTAGGAAACTTCGCATTCCTCGTCGCTTTCAAAGAACAACATCTGCGCGCAACCTTCGCCGGCGTAAATCTTGGCCGGCAAAGGCGTGGTGTTGGAAAATTCCAGCGTAACGTGGCCTTCCCATTCGGGTTCCAGTGGCGTTACGTTGACGATGATGCCGCAGCGGGCATAGGTGCTTTTGCCCAGGCATATGGTCAGCACGCTGCGCGGAATACGAAAATATTCTACGGTGCGGGCCAAGGCAAATGAGTTGGGCGGAATAATGCACACGTCACCGTGGAAGTCCACAAAGGACTTTTCGTCGAATGCCTTGGGATCGACGATGGTGGAATTGATGTTGGTAAAAATCTTGAACTCGTTCGCGCAGCGCACGTCGTAGCCGTAGCTGCTGGTGCCATAGCTTACGATGCGTTTGCCATCGACCGAGCGAACCTGGCCCGGCTCGAAAGGTTCTATCATCCCGCCTTCGGAAGCGGTCCGAATCCACCTGTCATTCTTTATGCTCATAGCCCTAACCTTATAACATTGGCGCGTATTTTATCCCCCTGTGCGCTCGCGCGCCGTCCAGGGCCACAAAAAGATCAATCGCGTGAAAACCAGCGGTAAACCAGTGCCAAGCCATTGACCGTACCTGCCGTCAGTTCGGCAGTCAGGCCCCGGGCCAAACGATAGCTGATACGGCCTACGGTGCCCGTATCGGCCAAAGCTTGCTGGACGCTGACCGTAAAGCCGCGGGACAACGATTTGCTGACGTTGACGAAGCGGCGCTCGATATCGCTGGTGCCGCTGTCCAGGCCGCTGACCACGCTTTCGGCCGGCAATATACTGCCCGCCGCGCCCAGGTCGCCAGAGCGCATGCTGACTTCGTCGATACCGAACTTGCGGTAGAACGGTTCACCGCTGCCCAGGAACGAGGTGCCCACCGAGAACAGCAATCCGATATCGCCCCCAGAGTCGTTGGGGCCATGCCCCAGCAGCAGCCACGAAAGCTTCTCGATCTCGCTGACCGCGGGATACGACACCAGATCAATACGCGGGCGCTTTGCCGTGCCGGCGACTTTTACCCCGGCTTCCACGGCCAATCCGGTGCGCAAGGCCTCGATATCCAGGACGGGGCTGGCAATGTCGCCCTGGAAGGTGATGGTACCGCGCCGCAGCTGCAGGCGCTGGCCATAGGCTTCGATGGCGCCGCCGCGAGTGCGCAAGGCTCCCACCGCCGTCAGCTTGCCTCCCGTCATCATGATATGAAGGCTGCCCACCAGTCCGGAGTTGACTCCATAGCCCGTCAGATAAAAGCGCGGCCCCAGATCCACAGTGAGGTCCATGGAAACATCCATGGGCGTCTGGACCTCGCGCTGCACATCGCCCGGCCGGATCACCACCACATCACCGTCCACAGTCGGAACGCTGCTCAACATGTCCAGATCGATCCATCCCGCGTCGGCCACGATCTCGCCCTTGATGGCGATGCGCGGCAGTTCGGCCGCCAGGCGCAGCGTGCCGCTGACCATGGCGTAGCGATCAGAGCGCTGCACGATGGGGTAGCGATGCAGCACCATATCGACCACCCCTGTCGATTCGAACAAATTCCAATCGCCGGTCAGTGTCAGGCTGCCGCCCTTCGCATCAGGATTGCTGCTGACCCATTCGGCCGTGCGCCATTCCTGCGGTGTTACTCGCAACAAGGCCGGGAAGCGCAGCTCGTCCAGGATCAGGCGCTCGCCATCCAGGCGCGCCGACAGCGTGCCATCCAACAGCCGTACGCCATCGTCGATGCGGATCACGCGGATGCCCTTGCCCTTGATATCGCCGCTGCTGTTCCAGGTGCCGTCGGGGCGGCTCTGCAGCCGCACGGCAGCCTGCACCTCACCGCCCAGCTCCATGGTGTCGTCCAGGAACAGGCTGGTCCAGCCCAGGTCGCGGATGTTGGCGTCTATATCGACCGTCTTGGCGTCCCGCGGCTCCAGATACAGGCCGCCACCTGCGGTGGCATGCAGCAGGGTACTGGCAGTGGCGGACGCCTGGCCCATGCGCTCGGTATCCAGTTTCAGTAGTGCCGTGATCTTGCTCGTTGCCGCGCCCGCGGCGACGGCTTCGATATCCAGGCCAAGGGTGCGCAAGCCCAGGGGGAAGGCCGGCTCTGCGGGCACCATGACATCGCCCGAGACATGATCTATGCCCACCCGCCCCGTCAAGGCGCCGGCGAATTTCAGGTTCCAGTCCACAGCCAGGACGATGGCGGACACGTCCTTGCCCTGGTCCGCCATGATCTTTACGCCGCCGCGTTCCTTTTCATCATCGAACTGCGGGTCCAACCTGGCACGCAGTTGCTTCACCAAGCGGGGCGAAAGCGGCAGTTGCGCAATGGCGCCTTCGGTTTCCCAGCGGCCGGCCCCGCCGCGCGAACCGCGGTGGTTCAAGGTAAACAAAGGCTGCTCAGACAATTCTGCCTGCAGCGTCGTGGCGCCCACCTGCCATTGCCACTGCGGCGCCTGCGCGCCCGGCAGGAAGCTCACCTGTACCGGCGCGCCCGTATTGGCGCCCAGTCCCGCATGCTCGAGCTCCAACTGCTGGACCGTACCGCGCCAGCCTTCCTGGGTAGCTTGTTCGCCACTGCCCAGCCCCCAGCCGCCATCCAGCACGACATGCACACTGGCCGGCGCGCTGCCAACCTTTTGCGGCGTGCTGTCGGCTGGCACATATTCCGCACGCAGGTCGGCCCGGTGCTGCGCCAGCGTACCCGATGCTTTCCCGCTAAGCTGGGCCGATCCGGCAAGATCGGGCCAGAATGCAGCCAGTACCGGCGCAGACAGATCAAGCACTATGGCACTGTCGGCAGCACCCAGCGCCCCGCTGGCCTTCAAATGGTTCTTGCCCAGCGTCAGGTCCATGTCGATCGCCGCCAGTTGCAAGCCGCGCCACCACTCGACTGCCTGCGCATTGGCCACTTGAGTCTTCAAATGACCCGCCAGCGGCTGCTCGTTCCAGCGCGAGCCTTCGGCAACGGCCAGCGCAATATCGGCGGACTCCAACACGCTGTGATCGCGCAAGCGCACATCAAAATCGGCGTCCATCGTGAGGACGGCTGGCGGTATGGCTGCACCCACCAACTGGCCCACGTTAAGCTTTTCCATCCGCAAGCTGCCCACCACGTGGTCCTGCACCAGGGCATCCGGCAAGGTGGTGGACCAGTCCAGCTTGCCTTGCAGCGACGAACCATCGGCCAGGTTCAGCGCCACCACGGCATCCTTAAGCGGGAAGCCGGCCTGGGGCGTAAGGTGCAGTTCGGCGTCCAGGCTCATGCCCTGGCCCGCGCCGTTCAATAACACATGCAGATTATCCAGATTGCCATCCAGCTGCGTATCGATCTCCAAGGTGCATGGTGCGGCCGTTTCATCGATCGGCAAAGTCGCCAGATAGCGCCGCGCACACAGGGGCGAGTCTTCCGTCACCCCGGTGGCCTTGGTCGTCAGCCTTCCCTGCAGTGGCCATGGCTCGCGCAGGGCCAGCAGTTTCAATTCGCCTTCCAGCGTGACTTGCATCGCTTCGTGTTCCAGCTCTGCAGTTTGCAAAACGAGTTGCCCGCCCGCTTCGTCCACGCTGACCGCCGTGACCAGGTCGTGCAGCCGCATCGGCAGCGCCACACCGTCCTGGCTAAGCTGAAGCTCACCCAACGCCAGCCTGTCCACCGCCACCTGCACCGGCAGTGCGGGAATCTGGAAAGGTTCTGAGGGGCTGTCGTCTTCCGGACCGGACAACAGGTTCACGCTGGCGGAGTTTGCCGACAGCTCCGCAATATGCAGGCGCGTGTCGAAAAGCTCACGCCAGTTGGCGCGCAGGTAAATGCCACGCATATCGACCTCTGCCGTGGGCAGCGATATCGACAAGCTATCGACCCGCACGCCTTCCCAGATCGTGCCCGATATGCCCGCGACGCGGCCATCCAGTTGCTCGGCCGCCGTGATCAAGGCCCAGCGGGTGCCGGCCTGCGTGTCCAGCACCCAGTACGAGAAACCGGACAGCACCATGACCAGCAGAATAATCAGCGGGCCAACCCAGACCAACAGTCGACGCAAGAAGCCCAGCAGCATGCTCAAAACGCAATACCCAAAGAGAAGTGCAGACGCAGGCGCTTGTCGCGTTGGCCATAGGCCACGTCGACAAAGAAGGGGCCGGCCGGGGTGCGCACCGCCATCCCCACGCCATAGCCCAGGGCGAAATCCATGGCGGCGAAAGACGCTGCGGCATCGCCGGCATCGACAAAGAAGTTCATGCCCAGCATATCGGTGAAATAGTGTGTGTATTCAACACTGGCCACTGCCAGGGCCGGCGCACCCACGATGGCCTCGCCGCGCGGCAGCCCTATGCTTTGATACTTGTAGCCGCGTATGGAGCGCGCCCCGCCGGTACGATAGCCAAAATCCTGTGGCAAGCGGTCGGTGTTGGACCATACCTTGCCCACTTCGGCTCGCAAGGTCAATACATCGCGGTCGCCCACCGGCCACCACTGCTGCGCGCGCAAGCTGCTGCGATAGAAAGGCTCGCGCTTGTCCAGCGTAACGCCCGCCCCCACCCCGAAGTCCAACAGATGGCCCTCGCGCGGATCGTACTTGCTGTCCACATCGCGTCGCAACCACTGCCAGGTGCCCACCAGTGTCGGCACCTCAAAACCGGGGGCGCCCGCAATGCGCGTCTTGTCGTGAGCGGCTATCAGGCCCCATTGCGTTTCGTATTCGACCCGGCTGTCGCCAGCCGCCTTGCGCTGCTGATGCCGCTTCCAGCCCAGGCCCACCCTTCTGTTGTCCAGACCTTCAATATCGGAATGCTCATACAGCACGCCGACGCTGTCGTGGTAGCCGCTGCGGGTCGGAGGCAGATGTACGTCAAAGAAAGCGCGCTCGCGGTTCTTGTCGATACCCGCGCCGGTCTCTATCCACACAGGCTGGCCAAACACGACATTTTGCCGATACAGGCCCTCCAGCCGCAGGCCGTGGTCGCTGTCCACGCCGATGGATGTCGTCACGCGCCGCGCGGGGGCCTCCGAGACCTGCACCCGCACGGGCAACTCGACGTCGCCATTGGGCAGCACCTTCTGTTCAGATTCGTCTTGATTCAGCGTGACAAAGGCGCCGCGGAAAAACGCCGTCGCCTGCAGGCCTTGCTGCCATTCATCCAGCAAATCCTGGTCGTAGGGATCGCCGGGCGTGTACTGGACATAGCGGTGAATCAGCTTGGGGGGCACCCGCTTCAAGCCCACCAACTGCACTTCTCCGAGACGCACACGCGGCCCGCTGTCGACCTCTACCAGCAGGTCGGCCTGCGCATCGGCGGCCCGTACCGTGGCCTGCGTGTGTGTCAGGCGTGCAAAATAAAAATCCTGACGACTGATATCGTCCAGCAATGTCGACTTGGCCCTGTTCCAGGACTCGTTGATAAAGGGCATGTCTTTGTTCAGCGGCCACTGATCCTTCAGCGCTGCGACTCGCCCCGTGAACTCCGGTTCGGCAACCCGCCCCTTGAAATGCAGGTCGACCTGGTCGACATGGGTGAGCTTGCCGGGTTCGATAATGATGTCCCAGGTCTCGCCGGCAAAGTCCTCACCTACTTCCAATGTCACTGTAGGCGAATAATATCCCTGCGTTTCCAGGGCCGACAATGTCGCCTCGTAAGCGCGTCGACGCAAGCGGGTAAGTTCTCCGCCATCCTGGTCTTCGGCCAGGCGCGTAATGGCGTCGACGGCACCAATGATGGACTGCAGGGCTTCAGGCGGCACGCCCCCCGGGTCGATAATGACCTCGGGCGGCGCAGCGCCGGCTTTGGAGGCCAGGCTGCATAAAATCATCAAACAGACGAGGCCAGTGCGCATGCGCTCAGGTCTTCCGCGCCACGACCGTGGGCGCCTTGCCCGACATGTCCAGTGGCAAGGCCGCCACTTGAGCGGCGAGCTTGCGGGCAATTTCCAGGTAGGCCCGAGCAGCATCGCCATCGGGGTCGGCGACCACCGTAGGGGTGCCAGAGTCGGTTTGCTCGCGGATGCTTAATTGCAGCGGCAGCGCTCCCAGCCATGGCACCTTGAACTCGTCCGACATCCTGCGCCCGCCGTTTTCGCCGAATATCGGCTCGGCGTGGCCGCAGTTCGAACACACATGCACCGACATGTTCTCCACGATGCCCAACACCGGAACATGGACTTTTTCGAACATACGCAAGCCCTTGCGCGCATCGGCCAATGCCAGGTCTTGAGGCGTGGTCACGATGATGGCGCCGGTAAGGGGCACTTTTTGTGCCATGGTCAGGGCGATGTCGCCTGTACCGGGTGGCATGTCGACGATCAGATAGTCCAGATCGTTCCAGTTGGTCTGCGTAAGCAGTTGCGTAAGCGCCTGGGTAACCATGGGGCCCCGCCAAATAGCAGGGGCGTCTTCGTCGATAAGAAAACCTATGGAGTTCGCCTGCAAGCCATGTCCTACCAGGGGCTGCATGGTCTTGCCGTCCAGGCTTTTGGGCTTGCCCGACAGACCCAGCATGATGGGCACGCTGGGGCCGTAGATATCGGCGTCCAGCAAACCTACGCTGGCGCCCAGGCTGGACAGCGCCAGGGCCAGGTTGACGGAAGTCGTGCTTTTCCCGACGCCCCCCTTGCCCGAGGCCACCGCAATAATATTACGCACATTGGCCATAGGCTTAAGGCCGGGCTGGACAGCATGGGTCGCTATATTAGTATTCATGTACAGTTCTTCAAAAGACGGCATTGTGTAATGGGTAGCCGGAGGGTACAGTGGTATTTACGTACTCGGCCCCTCAAGAATAGCGGATCACCGGGTCCAGGGAATTATTTCCCCTATTAGGGGTCTACGTAATCATATGAATACATTTAATCAAATTATCCGTGGCATCCTCTTTCTTGTCCTGGCCGTTTTCGGCATGGCGATGGCCCTGATCTTCATGGTGTCTACCGCTATTGCGGTCGCCATCCTGTATGTGGTGGCTCGCATCAAGGGTCGCCCATTCGGGGTAAAGGCTTACTGGGAAGAGCGCCGCGCATCCACCGGCTCGAAAACAGTCTTTAAAAACAAAGACGTAACCGACATCGAGATGCGCGAGATCCCTTAGGTCGGGGCCACTAACAGCAGCTTGGTCCTCAGATACGCCGCTGGTGCGGTGCCGTCAGCCCTCGGCAAGAACCGCTAACCAAACTTAACACTTGCTCACTGACTGCCATGTTGGCCTTCAACATGGGGTTAGGCTTGCGCGGCGCGCCCCGCTTGTTTTGATTCGGCCTGCTATCCTGGGTCGTTCTGCATAATCCCCGCGAAAGCCCTAAAATCAGCCCTTGCTTCTGATTTTTCACTCTTTTCTCTTCCCCCTATACATGTCGCGCACGATTTTTGTTACCACCGCCCTGCCCTACGCCAATGGATCTTTTCACATTGGCCACATCATGGAATACATCCAGGCTGATATCTGGGTGCGCTCGATGCGCATGGCCGGGCACACGGTACATTTCGTCGGCGCCGACGACGCGCACGGCGCGCCCATCATGTTGAAGGCGGAAAGCGAAGGCATCACGCCGCAAGAGCTCGTCGCCCGATACGCCAACGAGCGGCCGCAATACCTGAACGGTTTTCACATCCGTTTTGATCACTGGCACTCGACCGATACACCCGAAAACGTCAGCTTGTCGCAAGATATTTACCGCCGCCTGAAGGCCGCCGGCTTCATCGACATGCGCACCATCGAGCAGTTTTACGATCCGGTCAAAGGCATGTTCCTGCCTGACCGCTATATCAAGGGCGAGTGCCCGACCTGCCACGCCAAGGAACAATACGGCGATTCGTGTGAATCCTGCGGGGCCGTGTATGCGCCTACCGAACTGATCGACCCTTACTCTACGCTGTCCAAAGCACGACCTGTACTGAAGGAATCCGAACATTTCTTCTTCAGGCTTTCCGACCCGCGCTGCGTCCAGTTTCTGCAAGAATGGACCACCGGCAGCAATGCCAGCGGCAACAAGCGTTTGCAGTCCGAAGTGCTGGCCAAGACACGCGAATGGCTGGGCACCGGCACGGCCGACAGCGAAGCCAGCCTGAACGACTGGGATATTTCGCGCGATGAGCCCTACTTCGGCATCCCCATACCGGACGCACCGGGCAAATTCTTTTATGTGTGGCTGGACGCGCCCGTGGGCTACCTGGCCTCGCTCAAGGCCTATTGCGACAAGCAGGGTATAGATTTTGACGCCTTGCTTGCCCCAGACAGCGACACCGAGCAGATGCACTTCATCGGCAAGGACATCGTGTACTTCCACGCCCTGTTCTGGCCCGCCATGCTGAAGTTCTCCGGCCGCAAGACGCCCGACGCCCTGCACGTACACGGCTTCATTACCGTCAGCGGCGAGAAAATGTCCAAGAGCCGAGGCACGGGGATCTCGCCCTTGCGCTACCTGGATATCGGCATGAATCCCGAGTGGATGCGCTATTACATTGCCGCCAAGTTGAACTCCCACGTGGAAGACCTGGACTTCAACCCGGACGACTTCGTTGCGCGCGTCAACAGCGACCTTATCGGCAAGTACGTCAACATCGCCAGCCGGGCTGCAAACTTCATCAGCAAGCATTTTGACGGCCAGCTGGCATACCAGGGCGACACCGCTGCCCTGCAGGCCGAGCTGCAACAGGTTACCGACAAGGTGCGTGCCGACTTTGAAAGTCGCGAATACGGTCGCGCCATCCGTCAGATCATGGCGCATGCCGACCACATCAACCAGGCCTTCGACACCGCCCAGCCATGGATCATGGCCAAGGGCATCGCCACTGCCACTGACGAGCAGAAGCAAGCGCTGCAAAACGTCTGCTCGCGCGCCCTGGCCGGATTCAAGGCCTTGTCCGTCATGCTGGCACCGGTTCTTCCGGCGCTGACCGACCAGGTGGCCCGCGAACTATTCGGCGCATCGGACGCCTTCGTGTGGGCTGATGCCAGCCAACTGCCGGTAAGCATCGCCCCCTTCAAGCACCTGATGCAACGTGTGGAGCCGAAAATGCTGGACGATCTGTTCGAACCACCCGCCGAGCCCGTGGTCACCCCGGGCGGCGAGCCCATCGCCGACACTATCGATATCAAGGACTTCGGCAAGATAGACCTGCGCATCGCGCAAATCGTCGATTGCCAGGAAGTCGAAGGCTCCGACAAGTTGCTGCGCCTGTCGCTGGATGTGGGCGAAGGCCGGCACCGTCAGGTGTTCTCCGGCATCAAGTCCAGCTACGCACCGGCCGACCTCGTCGGCAAGCTGACTGTCCTGGTGGCCAACCTGGCACCGCGCAAGATGCGCTTCGGCATTTCGGAGGGCATGGTGCTGGCCGCCAGCCACAACGACGAGAAGACCGACGCCGGCATCTACATACTTGAGCCATGGCCGGGCGCCCAGCCCGGCATGCGCATCAGCTAGGCCTGCATGCCTACGCACGCCGACCCGGTCCGCCAGGCTGCGGGGCATCGCAGCACCCTGGTCAGCATCGCCGTCAACATCGTATTAACGGCCTTGCAACTGGCCGTCGGCTTGTTTGCGCACTCGCAAGCGTTGGTAGCCGACGCCGTGCACTCGTTGTCCGACCTGCTGTCCGACGGCGTAGTGCTGGTGGCCAACAAACACAGCATGAAGGCACCGGACGCGGATCATCCCTATGGGCATCGGCGCTTCGAAACCGCCGCATCCCTGGCCGTGGGCGCCTTGCTGCTGTCCGTAGGCATAGGCATGCTATGGGCGAGTTTCACCAAACTGCAAAACCCCGGCGCCATTCCGGAGGTGCACAGCGCCGCACTGGTGGTGGCACTGTTTGCCCTGCTATGCAAAGAGGTGCTGTTCCGCTATTTGCTGCGGGTGGCCCAGCGCGTGCGTTCGACCATGCTGGCCGCCAACGCCTGGCATGCGCGCTCGGACGCCGCGTCCTCGCTGGTGGTGGCGGTGGGCATCGTGGCCAATCTGGCTGGCTTTCACTTGGCCGACCCACTGGCCGCGTTGATCGTGGGCCTGATGATCGCCCGCATGGGCTGGAAGTTTTTCTTTTCGTCTTTCAACGATCTGATGGACTCCGCCGTCGACGAAAAAACCGAGGGGCGCATACGGGCCCATCTGCTGTCCACGCCCGGCGTATATGGCTTGCATGGCCTGAAAACCCGCAAGCTGGGCGACATGATCTGGGTGGAGGTAGACCTGGAAATGGACGGTACGTTGACCATTGCCCAGGGGCACGCCATCGCCACCGAAGCCCGCAAGCGGGTGATGCAGCACGAGCCTGTGCTGGATGTGATGACACATTTCGATCCGGTCCGGGTACCGGTGCGTGCCGGCGGACAGCTTACCGACTAGCCGCAACGCGCTTGCCGCTTGACCTTCCCATCATGGCAAGGTTTAAGCTGTGGACTATGTTCCAACTACATCCCAGGAAACCATCATGAGCGTGTCACTCCAAGACCGCGATCGCCCCGACGCGGCAGCAATCACCTTGTCCATCGTCGGCATGAACTGCGCATCCTGTGTAGGCAGAGTCGAAGCGGCGCTTGCCAAGGTGCCGGGGGTGGCCACGGTTGCCGTCAACCTCGCCACGGAACGAGCGGATATACAAACGGCCGGCCCGGTCGATCGCATGGACTTGATTCAGGCGGTTCAGAAAGCCGGCTACGAAGTGCCGGCCGCCCCAACGGAGCTGGCAGTCGAAGGCATGAGCTGCGCCTCTTGCGTGGGGCGCGTCGAACGCGCGCTCCTCGCCGTGCCCGGCGTGTCGGAAGCCACGGTCAACCTGGCAACCGAGCGGGCGACGATACGGGGAACCGCCGGGACCGACGCGCTGGTTTCGGCAGTGCAAACTGCCGGATACAAGGCCCGGCCCATAACTGACTCTGTAGCAGGCGTCGATGAAGAGGCCGCCCTCAGGAAAGACGCAGAACGCATCGCCTTGAAGCGCGACCTGCTTATCGCCACGGCACTGACGCTACCGGTATTCATCATTGAAATGGGATCGCACCTGGTGCCGGCCATGCATGCGCTGGTAGAGCGCAGCATAGGCATGCAAGCCAGCTGGATCCTGCAGTTCGTCCTGACCACGCTGGTGCTGGCCGTCCCTGGCCGACGATTCTATACCCATGGTTTTCCAGCTTTGTTCCGCCTGGCGCCCGACATGAATTCGCTGGTGGCCGTCGGCACTTTGGCCGCCTACGCCTATTCGGTGGTCGCAACATTCTGGCCGGGGCTGTTGCCGGCCGGGACGGTTAATGTTTACTACGAAGCGGCCGCCGTCATCGTCACCTTGATCCTGCTGGGCCGGTATCTGGAAGCGCGCGCGAAGGGCCGGACCTCTGAAGCCATCACCCGCCTGGTGGGATTGCAGGCGCGAATCGCAAGAGTATCGCGCGACGGGCGCATCGTTGAACTGCCCATCGACGACGTCCTGGCGGGCGACATTATCGAACTGCGGCCCGGCGAACGCGTGCCAGTCGATGGCGAGGTCATCGACGGCCACAGTTATGTAGACGAGTCCATGATTACGGGCGAACCCATTCCGGTCGAGAAGTCCGCCGGCAGCCAGGTGGTCGGGGGCACGGTCAATCAGACCGGCGCCTTTACCATCAGGGCCACTGCCGTGGGCGGCCAAACCGTGTTGGCGCAAATCATACGTCTGGTCGAACAGGCGCAAGGCTCCAAGTTGCCCATCCAGGCCGTGGTCGACAAAGTCACCATGTGGTTCGTGCCGGCCGTCATGGCCGCAGCGGCGCTTACTTTCCTGGTCTGGTTGATCTTTGGTCCCTCGCCCGCCTTGACCTTCGCCCTGGTCAATGCGGTGGCGGTGCTCATCATCGCCTGCCCCTGCGCCATGGGGCTGGCCACGCCGACGTCCATCATGGTCGGTACGGGTCGTGGTGCTGAATTGGGCGTGCTGTTTCGCAAGGGCGAAGCGCTGCAACTACTGAAAGACGCGAAAGTGGTCGCCGTCGACAAGACCGGCACACTGACGGAAGGCAAGCCCGCCCTGACTGACCTGGAAGTTGCCGATGGCTTCGAGCGGGCCGCCGTGCTGGCCAGCATTGCTGCGGTGGAATCGCGTTCCGAACACCCCATCGCGCGCGCCATCGTGCAGGCCGCCGAGCAGGAAGGCATCGCGGTGCCCCCGCTAGAGCAGTTCGCATCGGTAACCGGCATGGGCGTGGGTGCGAACGTGAACGGCCTTCGTGTAGAAGTTGGCGCCGACCGCTATATGCGCGAGCTTGGGCTGGACGTCAGCCCCTTTGCCGCAACGGCAGAGCGGCTGGGCAATGAAGGTAAATCGCCCATGTATGCCGCTATAGGCGGACGCCTGGCCGCCATCGTCGCCGTAGCGGACCCCATCAAGCCTACTACCGCCGCCGCCATCGCGGCGCTGCACCAGTTGGGTTTGAAGGTGGCGATGATTACCGGCGACAACGAACGCACGGCGAAGGCTATCGCGGCCCGCCTGGGTATTGATGAGGTGGTGGCCGAAGTGCTGCCCGAAGGCAAGGTCGTGGCGGTGCGACGCCTGAAGGCCGAGCATGGCCATGTGGCATTCGTCGGCGACGGCATCAATGACGCTCCGGCACTGGCGGAAGCCGATGTGGGCCTGGCCATAGGCACAGGCACCGACATCGCCATGGAGGCCGCCGATGTCGTGTTGATGTCCGGCAGCTTGCTGGGGGTGCCCAATGCCATTGCGCTGTCTCAGGCGACCATAGGCAATATTCGGCAGAATTTGTTTTGGGCTTTCGCCTACAACACCGCGCTGATCCCCGTGGCGGCGGGCGTGCTGTACCCGGCTTACGGCGTGCTGCTCTCGCCCATCTTTGCGGCGGGCGCCATGGCTTTGTCCAGTGTGTTTGTGGTGGGTAACGCCTTGCGCCTGCGCGGGTTCCGGCCGCCTGTGGCGGGCCAATCAGCAGCAGTTTCATGAAGGCAAGAATATCCATGAACATCGGTGAAGCATCAAAAGCCTCGGGCGTGTCAGCCAAGATGATTCGTTACTACGAGCAAATAGGCCTGATCCCGCCTGCGGAACGAAAATCGTCGGGCTATCGCTTTTATACGCAGGAAGACATACACCGTCTGCATTTCATCCGCCGCGCCCGGGACCTGGGCTTCTCGGTTGCAGAAATCGGCGACCTGCTGGGCTTATGGAATGATCGGACGCGGCAGAGCGCCGACGTCAAACGCCTGGCCCAGGCGCACATTGCCGAACTGGAACAGCGCATCGACAAGCTGCGGCAAATGACGGGCACCCTGCAAACCCTGATCGATTGCTGCGCCGGCGACGAGCGGCCGGACTGCCCGATACTGGCCAACCTGGAACGACCAGACGAGACCACCGCAGCTTAAAGACGTTTACTTCAGCAACTGCTGTTTGGCGGTTTCTCGTAGCTCGGTCTTCAGGATTTTTCCGTAGCTGTTCTTGGGCAGGTCTTCGCAAAACACATAGCGCTTGGGTTTCTTGAAGGAGGCGATTTCGCCCTTGCACCAGGCTTCGAGAACCGCAGCGTCGACTGTGCGTCCACTGCGGCTGACCACGAAAGCAACGACTTCCTCGCCCCACTCGGGATGCGGGTTACCGATCACGGCCACCTCGAAGATGTCGGGATGGCGCAAAAGCACTTCTTCGACTTCGCGCGGGTAGATGTTGGTACCGCCGGAAATAATCACGTCTTTCGAGCGATCGGTAAGCGTGAGAAAACCGTCTGCGTTCAGGTAACCGATGTCGCCCGTGCGCAGCCAGCCGTCCACCAGCGTTTCCTGTGTTGCCTTGCTGTTGCGCCAGTAACCCTGCATAACGGTATGCCCGCGCACCAGCACTTCGCCATGGGTGCCCAGCGGCACATCGTGCAGCTTGTCGTCGACAATGCGCAGTTCGACACACGATTGCGCCGTGCCGACAGAAGCGATGCGCTCGTCCCACTGCGGATGCTTGCGATCGGCGATCAGTTCGCGGCGCATGGCGGTAATGGTCATGGGGCTTTCGCCCTGCCCGTAGATTTGCACGAACTTCGGCCCCAGGGCTTCGAGCGCCTGGGTGAAGTCGGCGGCATACATGGGCGCGCCACCGCATACGATGGTCTTGATGCCGTCGCCGGTCGATCCCGCAGCACTGGCAGCCGCCACCAAGCGCTTGACCATGGTGGGCGCGGCAAACATCGATACTTCACGTAGGCGCTTTGCCAGATCAAGGATCTCGGCACAATCAAACCCACGCGTGGCCGGCACCACATGCCGGCCGCCCATGCGTACAAAGATAAAGTTGTACAGCCCTGCGCCGTGCGACATGGGCGATGCGTACAAGATGGCGTCAGCCTGACTGACGTCGTCAACGTCCACCGTATAACAAAGCGACATGGCCATCAGGTTGTCGTGCGTCAGCATGACGCCCTTGGGGCGACCCGTGGTACCGGAGGTATAGAACAGCCAGGCCAGTGTGCCAGCCCCAGCGCCATGGGCGGCATCAGTGCTTGCGCGCCTGCCAGCATGCTTGCGAAAGCAGCGGTGTCTACACCGAGCTCGCGGCAGCCTGGCGGCAGGCTGACGTCGCCCAGCGAGCGACCATCGTCAGTGAACACCAATGTGGCTTGCGCATTATCGGCGATCCATGCGGCTTCTTTGGCATGCAGCTTGTAGTTGATGGGCACAACCGCCGCGCCGGCCCACCAGGCGGCGTACATCAGCACCAGAAGCTCTGTGCGATTAGGCATGTACAGGGCAATGCGATCGCCCGGTTGGATGCCGTGATCGCGCTTCAGGCTTTGCGCCAATGCGCAGGCCTGGGCCACAAATTGTCCGTAATCTGCCACCAGGGTGCTGCCCTGAAACAGCGCGGGTGCATCGGGTGTGAGGCGCGCACGCGCATACAACCACTGTGCGATGTTCATGCCTGCTTACGCCCGCTTTGCCTCGAGCACGCTCGCATAGTTGGCCACGCCCGTGCCACCCATGTTGAAGACCAGGCCCAAGTTGGGCGCTTCGATCTGCATGTCGCCGGCCTGGCCGGTTAACTGGCGGAACGATATGGCATGCATGGAGACGCCAGTGGCACCGACCGGATGACCCTTGGCCTTCAGGCCACCAGAAAGGTTCACCGGCAAGGCGCCGCCACGTACGACGATGCCGTCGTCCAGCGCCCGATGGCCCTGCCCCTTGGGCGCCAGGCCCAAGGCTTCGTAGATTAGAAGCTCGGCAATGGTGAAGCAGTCGTGCACCTCGGCGAAGTCCAGGTCAGCGGTCGTGATGCCCGCCTGCTGCAGTGCCTGCGCCATGGCTTTTTGCGGCCCTTCGAAAGCCAGGAAGTCGCGCGAAGACATGGGGAGAAGATCGCTGACGTGGGCGGCGGCCCGTATGGCGACCTCTTTCTTGAACTGCTTGGCCCTTGCGGCACTGACCAACACGACGGCAGCAGCGCCATCGGTAATCAGCGAGCAGTCTGACAAGCGTAGCGGCGGCGCGATCAGCGGGTTTTTGTCGGAAACCGTATTGCAGGCGTCGAAGCTCATTTCGCGATGCATGTGCGCCAGGGGGTTGGCCAGCGCATTGTGGTGGTTCTTGGAGGCAATGGCTGCCATGGCCGGCAAGGGGTCTTGATACCGCTCGGTATAAGCCTGCGCTGCAACGGCAAAAACCTGTGGAAAGCTAAGTGCCCGTTCTTCGGCGCTGTTCTGGTAGCCTGCCCCGGCAAGAGCGCGAGTGACATCTGCCGTGCTGTTGGACGTCATTTTTTCGGCGCCCACCACCAACACGACCTCGGCCTGACCAGCCTGTATGGCAGCCATGCCCGCAAACAGCGCCGCCGCACCGGAGGCACAGGCGTTTTCGCAGCGGGTGGCCGGCTTGAAGCGCAGGTCGGGCGACGCCTGGTGTACCAGTGACGACGCGAAGCCGTCCGGCACCATGCCGGAATTGAAGTGCCCCAGATACACCGCGTCTATTTCTGCGGCGTCGATTTGCGCATCGGCCAAGGCTTCGCGCGTGGCAGCCACGATGAGATCTTCCAGATTAAGCGCGTCGAGCCGGCCGAACTTGGTATGGCCGCTGCCAACGATGGACACGGTATGCGGGGACATGATTTCTCCTTGCGTTTGTTATTTCTATGTTGGACGGCTAGGATACGTATGTCTATGCGTGCAACCACGTACTTATATACGTAGCTAAGGGAAAACCATGCCCAGCCAGAATCTAGAAGAATTGGCGTTTCGGGAATCGCCGGCGCCGCAAATTATTACGGAACGCCGGCACATCCTTCGCTGCAATCAAGCCTTCGCCGCCCTATTCGGCTACGAAGTGGAAGAATTGGAAGGCGAGCTGATCTTGAAGCTCTACCCCAGCAGCGCCGACTATTACGAAATTGGCGACCGCTGCCTGCGGGCGCTGCGCGACAAGACCACCTATGAAGACGAACGCTTCATGCAACACCGTGATCGCCAGATCTTTTGGGCCCGCGCGCGCGGCGTCACGCTGACGCCAACGGAGCCCTTCGACCTGATGATCTGGAGCTTCGAACGCATACATCACAATCCCATCAAAACGGCAGACCTAACCCGCCGCGAGCAGGAGATATCCGGCTATATCGTCAATGGATTGACCTGCAAGGAAACCGCACAGGTATTGGGGATTTCGCACCGCACCGTCGAAGTGCACCGCGGCCGGCTGATGAAAAAGCTCGGCGCGAAGAATACGGCCGAGTTGGTGTCAAAAATCATTATGGTTACGAATCCGGAGCATTAAGTTAATTAGCTCGCTATTCCCAACGGTATGAATCTGGAGCGGGTGAAGGGAATCGAACCCTCGTATGCAGCTTGGGAAGCTGCCGTTCTACCATTGAACTACACCCGCTGATCGCGCTTCCAGGAGCGGCGCGGGCTAGAATTATAGCTTGAACCTATTCGCCCTCCCGCCCGCCTGAAAGCATCGGCCGCAATCATTACAATTCAGTCCATGATCACAACACCCACCGCCCCCTCAGACAGCGCGGCGCCCGACGACGGTGCGCCCGAGGTCACGACCTCGACAGCGCTGTCGGGCACGACGCATATCCGCAGCTTTGTACACCGGCGTGCGCACATCACCCCCGGACAGCGCGAAGCGCTGGATCGCCTGATGCCGCAATGGTCCATACCCTATCGGCCGAGCATCCTCGATTTTGAAAAGGCATTCGGCCGCCAGGCACCCACCATCCTGGAGATAGGGTTCGGCATGGGCGAGACCACGCAGAAAATCGCGGAAGCCCGGCCCGATGACAATTTCCTGGGCGTGGAAGTGTTCAATGCGGGCGTAGGTGCGCTGCTGAAACGCATTGAAGAATCCGGGCAGACCAATATCCGCATCATCCAGCATGACGCGGTGGAAGTCGCGCGCGACATGATCGCACCCGACAGCCTGGCCGGCGTACACATATACTTTCCCGACCCCTGGCCCAAGACCCGCCATCACAAGCGCCGCCTGGTTCAGCCCGCCTTCATCAGCCTGCTGGCCAGTCGCATCAAGCCTGGTGGCTATATTCATTGCGCGACCGATTGGGAAAACTACGCCGAACAGATGCTGGAAGTGCTGGGCGGCGAGCCCCTGCTGGTCAATACCGCCAGCGGCTACGCGCCACGGCCAGACTTCCGCCCACAAACCAAATTCGAAACGCGAGGCCTGCGACTGGGCCATGGCGTGTGGGACTTGATCTTCACACGACCAGCCCGATAAGGAAATCAATGTATCCGGAAATACAACCCTATGCCCATGGCTTCTTGAACACTGAAGACGGCCATCAAGTGTATTGGGAACTTTGCGGCAACCCCGAGGGCAAGCCCGCTATCTTTTTGCACGGCGGACCGGGCAGCGGGTGTTCGGCCGTACACCGCCGCCTGTTCGACCCTGAGCATTACAAGGTGTTGCTGTTCGATCAGCGCGGCTGCGGCCGCTCTACCCCGCACGCCAGCCTGGACAACAACACAACCTGGCACCTGGTGGCCGACATGGAAAGGCTGCGCCGCGAAGTGCTGGAGGCCGAACAGATGCTGGTCTTTGGCGGCTCGTGGGGTTCTACCCTGGGGCTGGCTTATGCACAAAAGCACACCGAGCGGGTCAGCGAGCTGATCGTGCGCGGCATCTTCACCGCGCAACAGCCCGAGCTATTGTGGTTCTACCAGGAAGGCGCATCCAAGCTGTTTCCCGATTACTGGGAGGACTACCTGGCCCCCATACCGGTAGCCGAGCGCGGTGACCTGATTGCCGCCTACCGCCGCCGCCTGACCGGCACGGATCGCAAGGTGCAACTAGAGGCCGCGCACGCCTGGGCGCAGTGGGAAAGCCGCACGATTACGCTGCTGCCCAACAAGGCGCAGCGGCGCGAGCAATCGGCCGATGAATCCGCCCTGGCTTTTTCGCGCATCGAGAACCACTACTTCGTGCATCAGGGCTTCATGGAAGAGGGCCAGCTATTGCGCGACGCGCATAAGCTGCATCAGATACCCGGCGTGATCGTGCAGGGCCGCTACGATGTATGCACCCCCGCCGTGACCGCGTGGGCCTTGCATAAAGCCTGGCCGCAAGCGGAGTTCCATCTGGTGCCCGATGCCGGCCACGCCTTCGACGAACCGGGCATCTTGCAGCACTTGCTGGCCGCTACCGATAAATTTGCCGGCAAAGTGCCGGCATAAGCGATCGCAGGAGCATCAACGACATGAACATCATTCTTAACGGCAAGCCCATGCAAGTGGACCAGGTCCGCACGGTTGCCGATCTTATTGTTTTTCTGGAATATGAAGGCAAGCGCATTGCGGTGGAACGCAATGGCGACATCGTCCCTAAAAGCCAGCATGGCGAGACCGCGCTGGCTGAAGGCGACGAACTGGAGATCGTGGTGGCGGTGGGCGGGGGCTAGCGGAAGCCGCCGAAGCCGCCCTTCCCCAAGCCCTTCATGCCACCCATGGCGCGCATCATCTTGGCCATGCCGCCTTTTTTCATCTGTTTCATCATGCCCTGCATCTGGTCGAACTGAGTCAGCAAACGGTTGACCTCTTGCACGGGCACGCCGGCGCCGGCAGCAATGCGTCGCTTGCGCGAGGCCTTCAACAATTCGGGCTTGGCGCGCTCGGCCGGGGTCATGGAATTAAGGATGCCTTCGCTGCGGCGCAATTGCTTCTCGGCCTGACCGCCCTGTATCTGGCTTGCCGCCTGTGCAAACTGAGCCGGTAGCTTTTCCAGTAGCGAACCCATGTCGCCCATCTTCTTGACTTGCTGCAGCTGCTCGCGGAAATCGTTGAGGTCGAAGCGCGTGCCCGACTTCATCTTGGCGGCCAGCTTCTCCGCCTCGGCCACGTCTATATTCTTTTGCGCCTGTTCTACCAAAGAGACGATGTCGCCCATGCCCAGCACCCGCTGCGCCATGCGCTCGGGGTGGAAAGGCTCCAGGCCGTCCAGCTTTTCAGATACGCCCACAAACTTCAGCGGCTTGCCCGTTACGTGACGCACCGACAAGGCGGCGCCCCCGCGTGCATCGCCGTCCAGCTTGGTCAGCACCACACCGGTAAGCGGCAAGGCATCGGCAAAAGCGCGCGCCACGTTGACCGCGTCCTGCCCCTGCATGGCGTCGACCACGAACAGGGTCTCGATAGGCTTGAGCAAGCCGTGCAAGGCGCTGATCTCTTGCATCATGGCGTCATCGATACCCAGACGACCGGCCGTATCGACGATCAGTACATCGTAATGATGGCGCTTGGCATGATCCAGCGCGGCGGTGGCAATCTGCTCGGGCTTCTGCGAAGTGTCGGTGGGCAGGAAGTCCACCTTGACCTGCTCAGCAACCGTGCGCAGCTGCTCGATGGCGGCCGGGCGATACACGTCGGCGCTGACCACCAGCACTTTCTTCTTGCCGGTCTTGCGGCCGCCCTGCGTGTGGGCGCCTTCGCTTAGCCATTTGGCCAGCTTGCCGGTGGTGGTGGTTTTACCCGCGCCCTGCAGGCCTGCCATCAGGATGACAGCCGGCGGCTGGGTGGCAAGGGAAAGCTCGCTGGCTTCCTCGCCCAGATCGCCGCCCATCAGGGCGGTCAATTCTTTGTGGACCACGCCCACCAGCGCCTGGCCGGGATTCAGGCTGCCGGCAACGTCCTGGCCCAGGGCGCGTTCCTTGACCTTAGCGACAAAGTCGCGCACCACGGGCAGCGAGACGTCGGCCTCGAGCAGCGCCATGCGCACTTCGCGCAGCATGTCTTGCGTATTGGCCTCGGTCAGGCGGGCCTCGCCGCGCATGGTCTTGACGACCCGCGACAGGCGTTGGGTAAGGTTATCGAGCATAACGATGGTTTCGCTTAAACTGGTTGATCTTGCGGTACCGGACTAAAATGATCCGGTTTGGGGCTTGCCCTGGAAGGTATAACACTTAAGGGACTATGTCTGCTGGCATTGTATTTCACTTGCTGGCCGCGCTGGCTTACGCCGTGCTGGCCGTTACGCTTTGGCGACCGCTATCCGGAAGCAGCGAAGAGGTCTCCGCCGGCCATGTGCGCCGCGTTTGCCTGGCGGGCGCCATCGTCCTGCACGGCATCGGCCTGAAAACATCCATCATGCTGCCCACCAGCCTGCATCTGGGCTGGGCACTGGCCTTGTCGGCCGCCGTCTGGCTGGGCATGCTGGTGTTCTGGGTGCAAAGCCTGCTGATGCGCATCGACGGGCTGCTGCTTATTTTACTGCCTGCCTGCGCCGTGGTCACTGCCATGGCCGCTTTATTTCCCGGCGGGCACCATGTGGCGCACGCCGCCAGCGACTGGCTGCGCATTCACCTGCTTATCGCCTTCACCGCCTATGGCCTGATTACCGTGGCTGCCCTCCAAGCCATGCTCATGACAGCCCTGGACCGTCACTTGCACCGCCCGGTCGAACCAGCCGGTACCGGCAGCATGCTGGCTCGCGCTCTGGAATCCATGCCCCCTCTGCTGGTTCAGGAAGTTCTGCTGTTCCGGCTGATCGGCACCGGCTTCATCGTCCTGACGCTTACGGTTATCACCGGGGCGATGGTGTCCTTGGCGTTTACCAACGAACTGGTGCCCATGGACCATAAAACCGTGTTCACCCTGCTGTCGTGGTTTATATTTGGCGGTCTGCTGATAGGCCGTTACACACGCGGCTGGCGCGGGCGCATTGCGCTGCGCTGGACGCTGGTGGGCTTTGCCTTCCTGTTGCTGGCGTACACTGGCAGCCGTTTTGTGCTTGACGTCATACTGCAACGAGGCTGATGTGGGAAAAATACTATTCTGGATAGTGCTGATCATGGGCCTGTTGCTGGCCGCCCGCCTGCTGGCGCACTACAACCACAGCAGGAACATCGCGGACGGCAACAAAGACCCCAAGAAGGTCAAGAATAAAGCCGGTACCAAACCCATGGAATCCATGGTGCGCTGCGAGCACTGCGGCATCCATCTGCCCCGTTCCGAGGCGGTGCTGACCGACGGCCGCACCTGGTGCAGCCAAGAGCACGCCCGACTGGGCCACAATCAGTGACCTGCCAGCCCTCGCTGGACAAGCATGGCTGGCTTACACCGCTGGCCGGCGTGGTAATGCACGCGCCCTCCCCCAATCATGACGAGCGCCCTGCCGGGGGCGACATCAGCTTGCTGGTGGTCCACAACATCAGTTTGCCGCCTGGCGTGTTCGGCGGCACCGAGGTTATTGACCTGTTCCTTAACCGGCTGGACTACGACTCGCACTCCTGGCTGGATCGGCTGCGAGGCCTGCGCGTATCGGCGCACTTCTTTATTCGGCGCAACGGCCTGATCGTGCAATGCGTGTCGACCGACCAGCGCGCCTGGCACGCAGGTGTGTCGTGCTTTGCCCAACGCGAACGCTGCAACGACTTTTCGATAGGGATAGAACTGGAAGGCACGGACGAGCTGCCCTACACCGATGCCCAATATGACGCGCTGACCACGCTGACCTCCGCCCTGCGCGCACGCTATCCCCTGCAGCATGTGCGCGGCCATGAACACATCGCCCCCGGCCGCAAGACCGACCCCGGTCTCGCCTTCGACTGGCAGCGCTACGGCGCCGGCAGCGGCTGGCTGCCCGAGCAACTGCCCCCCGCCTGAACGGCTGACGCCCACGAAAAGGCCGCCCGAAGGCGGCCCCCATCTACACAGCCAATACTAAGCCGTTTGATTCAGCAGCAGACGGTTCATGCGCTTGACGAAGGCGGCGGGTTCGGCCAATGCCGCGCCTTCGGCCAACATGGCCTGATCCAGCAGCAGCAAGGCCCATTCACTGAAGTCCTCTTCCGGCGCGGCCTGCAAACGGCCCACCAAAGCGTGCTCCGGATTGATTTCCAGTATGGGCTTAACCTCTGGCGCCGACTGCCCCGCGGCCTGCAGCATGCGCAACAAGTGCGGGCTAAGCTCGTTCTCGTCCACCACCACGCAAGCGGGGGAGTCGACCAGGCGGCTGGTAACGCGCACTTCCTTCACCTTTTCGCCCAGTGCCGTTTGCAGGCGCTCGACCAAAGGCTTGAAGGTTTCAGCCACTTCGGCCTGATGCTTCTTCTCTTCTTCGTCGGCCAGCGTGTCCAGGTCCAGACCGCCCTTGGCGATGGACACCAGCGGCTTGCCGTCGAATTCGCGCAGATAGGACAGCATCCACTCGTCCACGCGGTCAGACAACAGCAGCACTTCCAGGCCCTTCTTGCGGAAGATTTCCAGGTGCGGGCTATTGCTGGCTGCCGCGAAGGAATCGGCGCTGACGTAATAGATCTTGTCTTGCCCTTCTTTCATGCGCGACACATAGTCGGCCAGCGACACCGTCTGCGCCGAACCCTCGGCCTGCGTCGAAGCAAAGCGCAGCAACTTGGCGATGCGCTCTTTATTGTTAGTGTCTTCGCCCGTGCCTTCCTTAAGTACCTGGCCGAACTGCGTCCAGAACTCGGTGTACTGCTCGGGCTTGTTCTCGGCCATATCTTCCAGCAAAGACAATATGCGCTTGGCCGAACCTTCGCGGATCACCCGCACATCGCGGCTTTCCTGGAGGATTTCGCGCGAGACGTTCAGCGGCAGGTCGGCAGAGTCGATCACCCCGCGCACAAAACGCAGGTAAGTCGGCAGCAATTGCTCGGCATCGTCCATGATGAACACCCGCTTCACATACAGCTTCACGCCGCGCTTGCCTTCGCGGTCCCATAAGTCCATGGGTGCGCGCTTGGGGATGAACAGCAGCTGCGTGTACTCGCTGCGCCCTTCCACGCGGTTGTGGGTCCAGGCCAGCGGATCGTCAAAGTCGTGGGCGATGTGTTTGTAGAACTCTTGGTACTGCTCGTCGGTGACCTCCGACTTGGCACGCGTCCACAAGGCATTGGCCTGGTTGACGGTTTCCCATTCGTTTTTCTTGACCTGCTCGGATTTCTCGGCGTCCCACTCTTCCTTGTGCATCTGGATGGGCAGCGAAATATGGTCCGAGTAACGACGCAAGATCTCGCGCAGCTTCCAGCCGCCCAGGAAATCGTCCTCGCCATCGCGTAGGTACAGCGTGACCGAGGTGCCGCGATCGGCTTTCTCGACCGGCGAGATAGAGAACTCGCCCTGGCCGTCGGACTCCCACAGGATGGCATCGGTTTCGGCCACGCCAGCGCGCCGGCTAAGCACAGACACCTTCTGCGCCACGATAAATGAGGAATAAAAGCCTACGCCAAACTGGCCGATAAGCTGGGCGTCCTTCTGCTTGTCGCCCGTAAGCTGCGAGAAGAATTCCTTGGTGCCCGAGCGCGCAATCGTCCCCAGGTTGGCAATGGCCTCGTCACGCGTCATGCCGATGCCGTTATCCGAAATCGTGACCGTGCGGGCGTCCTTGTCGTATTCGACGCGGATGCGAAGATCCGTATCGCCCTGAAAGAGGTCGGGGTTGTCGATGGCCTCGAAGCGCAGCTTGTCGCAGGCGTCCGACGCGTTGGACACCAGCTCGCGCAGGAAGATCTCCTTGTTGCTGTACAAGGAGTGAATCATCAGGTGCAGCAGCTGCTTGACCTCGGCCTGAAAGCCCAGGGTTTCCGACTGTTCGTGGATGTCTGTTTGAGTCATTGTTCGATCTGGTCTGTAAAGAAAAAGGTTGAAGGCGATTCTTGCAACATGGGGGCCAGGCCCATGGTTTTCAAGCCTACAGAGAACTTGGCGATACACCTTGTTACGTTCTGCCTCGGTCTTGCGGTGTACCTTTCGGGAACGACCTGGCCCCGTCAAGGAGTGCGATCATGCAGACAAGTGCGTTGTACCGCGTATCAAGGTTAGTCAGCATTGTGGTTCTTGCGCTGATGCTTGCCGCCATCGGCTATGCCTCGGTTATGGGGCTCATGTACTGGTCCGGTATCGGCGTTTAACGAGGACGCTGCCATGAACAAACGCCAGACCCGCATTTTCGCCATCGCCTCTACCGCCGTTGCCAGCTTGTTGTTCCTGGTGCTTACGGTAGACAGCCATCGTCAGTTTCCGGAATTGACCAACGCCGACTCCATCACCGAAGAAGTCGTGCGCGGCCAGGACGTCTGGCACGCCAATAACTGCATCAACTGCCACACCATCTTTGGTGAAGGCGCTTATTACGCGCCCGACCTTACCAAGATCACACAGCACCGCGGTGTGCCGTATCTGACGGCATTCATGAAAGATCCCTCGCAGTTCTATGACGAGCAAACGCACCGCCGGCTCATGCCCAACCCCAATCTGAACGATCAGGAAATTTCCGACGTGATTGCCTTTATGGATTGGGTCAGCAAGGTCGACAACCAAGGGTGGCCGCCACGGCCCATTTTGGTTACCGGCGGCTCCATACCAGGCACCGACCTAAGCATCGCCCAACAGCAGGAGCGCGGCGAGGCCACTGTCGCCGAGGAAGGTGCCACGGGATCGCTGCCACCGGGCGCACGCCCTGTCTCGCCGGGCAACGATCCCATCGCCTTGGGTCAGGCGCTGTTCAAGACAGCGGTACCTACCTGTGCTGCCTGTCACTCGACGGCCCCCGGCGTGAACCTGGCCGGACCTACGCTCGCTGGCCTGGCGACCCGGGCAGAAGAGGTCATTGCATCGCCAGACTACAAAGGCAAGGCCACCACGGCCGAAGAGTTCGTACACGAGTCTATCGTCGACCCCAGCGCCTACTTGCATCCCGGCCCGATGTATTCGGCGAATAGCGTGTCTTTCATGCCGACCTCATATGGCAAGGACCTGACCAGCGAGCAGATCGACCAGTTGGTTGCCTATCTGATGTCATTCAAATAAAGAACTCCGGGTACGGGGAAGCTGCGTTGCAAACGAGGAGCCGCCATGCGTTATAGAACTCAGTCAGTCGCCTATTGGTATTTCGCTCTGGCCTTGATCCTGTTCGGGCTGCAAATGGTGTTCGGCCTGCTGTCTGCCGCCAAGTATCTCGGGCCCGATCCCCTGCTTAACGTCATGGCGTTCGACGTGACCAAGACCATCCACACGAATCTACTTATTGTCTGGGTCTTGACGGGCTTCATGGGGGCCACTTATTGGGTGATCGTCGACGAATCGCGAGCGGAACTGCATAGCGTGAAGCTGGCGTATATACAGCTCATACTGTGGGCCATCATGGGCGTTACCGCAGTCATCGGCTATCTCTTTGGCTACGGCACGGGCAACAAGCTGCTGGAGCAGCCTCTGCCGCACAAGATCGTGATCGTTATCTGTATGCTGATCTTTCTGTACAACATCGGCATGACCATCAAGCGATCCGGTCGCTTCACCACCACCGAAGGCGTGCTGCTGCTGGGTCTGGCAAGCTCTGCCGTGCTTTACCTGCCTGCGCTGCTGCACTACGAAAACTACGTGGTGTCCATCTACTACCGCTGGTGGACCATACACCTGTGGGTGGAAGGCGTCTGGGAAATGATCCAGGGCGCCTTCCTGGCCTACCTGCTTATCCGTTTGTCGGGCGCCGATCGCGAGGTGCTGGAGAAGTGGCTGTATGTGATCGTGGGCCTGGTGTTCATTGCCGGCATCCTGGGTACCGCCCACCACTATTACTGGGTGGGCGTGCCCGCATACTGGCTGCCACTGGGCGGCTTCTTCAGCGCGCTGGAACCCGTGGCGCTGGTGGGCATGGCCATCTACGCCTACTCTGCCATACGGCGCACCGGTGTACGCCACCCTAACGGCCTGGCGTTGCACTGGACCATAGGCAGCGCCGTGTTCACCTTGTTCGGCGCCGGCTTGCTGGGCCTGGCGCATACTTTTCCTGACATCAACAAGTGGACACACGGTACGCTGATTACCGCCATGCACGGCCATGCCGCCTTCTATGGCGCCTACGTCATGATCATCCTGGCCGTTATCACCTATGCCATGCCCACGATGATGGTGGGGCGTCGCGAACAAGGCAGCTCGATCGGTTATTGGGCCTTCTGGCTGCAAATTGCCGGCATGTTCGGCATGACCCTGTCTTTTGCAACGGCCGGCATCGGCCAGGTGTACCTGGAGCGCGTAATGGGCATCGGCTACCTGGATGTCCAACTGAAAATACAGGTGCACTTCTTGATGCTGGTGGCCACGGCCTCGTTGTTTACCGTGGGCGTGGGCCTGTTCATCTACGACTTCTTCCGACATGTGCCGCGCCTGGGCGGCGATGACGCTAGCAGCCCGACTGTGGGTGAGGCCTTTAGCGATGAAGCAAGCCGTTGAAGCGCGCAGCGGCGCAAGCGCCCAGGGTGCCGTAGACGGCGCCCGGTCGACCAGCCCTGCGCCCCCCTATTACCTGCCGTGCGCCGACGAAGTACAGCTCTTTGAACAATGCCACGCCAATCAGCTGGCCGTCATGCTTAAAGGCCCTACCGGCTGCGGCAAGACCAGGTTTGTAGAACACATGGCCTGGCGGCTGCAGCGGCCGCTGATCACCATATCGTGCCATGACGACCTTAGCGCCAGCGACCTGATCGGACGATTCTTGATCCAGCATGATCGCACCCAATGGAACGACGGCCCCCTGACCACCGCCCTGCGCAGCGGCGCCATCTGCTATCTGGATGAAGTGGTCGAGGCGCGCCAGGACACCATCGTCGTGCTGCATTCCCTGACCGACCATCGCCGCAGCCTGGCCATCGAGAAAACCGGCGAGCTGATCCATGCCGCCCCGGGCTTTCAGCTGGTGGTGTCCTACAACCCCGGCTACCAGCGCATGCTGAAAGACCTTAAGCCCAGCACCCGCCAGCGCTTCGTGGCACTGGATTTTAACTTTCCGCCGGCACAGCAAGAAATAGAAATCGTCATGCAGGAAAGCCAGCTGGACCGCCCCACCTGCGCAGCCCTGGTCGGCCTGGCAGAAAAGCTGCGCTCCTTCGCCGACCGCGGGCTGGCTGAAGTGCCCAGCACACGCTTGCTGGTGGCCACCGCCATGCTGATCGCACGCGGCATCCCGGTAAAGCGGGCCTGCCAGGTGGCGCTGGTGGCGCCCCTGTCGGACGATGCCACCCTGGTCGGCGCCATGCATGACCTGGTCGACCTAAGCTTCCCGTAGCGGCAGTGCAAGGGCCCGGCGACCATGGCTGAAGCCGAAGACGTCATCACCGATGTAGCGCGACACGCCACCATCTACGCACGCGAACTGTGGCGCCGCCAGCGCGGCCCCATACACACACCGCCGCCCGTTGAATTGAGCGATGTGGCCGAACGCCTGGACCTGCTGATCGGCGCCGCCTTCGGCAGCAGCTACCCGTTGCGGGCGGCGCAAACACCCGCCATACCCAGCCTGTTGCTACGCATCTTCCGGCGGCACGACATGCCGCAAGGGCGTACACCGCTGCCCGCCACCAATGGTGCCTGCCTGTGGTTGCCCCCCGATGTTCAAACCACCGACCTGAACCTGGCCATGCAACGCTATCGCGCCATGGCACTACGGCTGGCCATGCTGGCCCGACGCGGCAGCGCCGCAGCAGCAGCCGGCATTAGTTGCCCGCGTACGCGCGGCGTGTATTTACTGCTGGAGGGCATGGCCTGCGACGAAGCCATCGCGAGCCTGCTGCCCGGCAGCCGCGACAGCCTGAACGCCTTGCGGCTGTGGTGTCTGGCAGACAGGCCCGATATCCATCGCGTGCCCCCGGCATGCCGCGCGCTGGAACAACTAGTGCAAACCGTCCTGCAAGCGCCAGTGGGCCAGCCTGTACCCGGCTTGCCCTGGTGCCGTGACGCCCAGGCTTCTGCTGCTTCGGCCGCCCTTATTGCAGAATCGCAGCAAGCGCGGGAAGCCACCCAAGGCAAGCCGCACACGCATGCACTGTATAAAGATTACTGGACCGGCGATCTGCTGCCGCCCGCAGCGCCTGAGGCTGTCGAGATCCAACCGGGGCCGGACGATGCCGGGCAGCCCGAGCGCCCGCGCAGCGCCCGCATGCCGCGCCGCCCCAAAGAGCGACAAGCCCAGCCGGACGAGGACGACCGCCCCCAAGGGGTATGGATGGTGCAAACCGGCCCGCCGCTGGAACAAGCGGAAGACCCGATGGGCATGCAGCGCCCCGCCGACCGCGATGAAGACACCGCCGCTGAAGAGTTTGCCGATGCCTTGTCCGAGCTGCCCGAAGCGCGTTTGGTTTCCACACCCGGCAAGGCGCGTGAGGTATTGCTGTCGGACGACCCGCCCGACAAGCGTAGCCGACTGCAGCAACAGAGCAGCGCCAAGACAGGCCTGGAACTGCGCTACCCGGAATGGGACTACCGCCAACAAGGCTACCGCCACCCCGGCGCCACCGTCCACCTGACACCCGCCATCCATGGCCCCCAAGCCTGGATAGACGAGACGCTGGCGCGCCACCACGCGTTGCTGGACACCATACGCAAGCGCTTCGAAATGCTGCAAGCCGAGCGCCTATGGTTGCGCCGTCGGCTGGACGGCGACGACATCGACCTGGACGCCTGCCTGGATGCCTTTGCCGACGTACGTGCCGGCCTGCCCATGCCCCAGGCCTTGTACAAACAGCAGCGGCCCCAGGCACGCGACCTGGCCATCGTGCTGTTGATTGACATCAGCGGCTCCACCGACTCTTGGCTGACGGCCAACAAACGCATCATCGATGTGGAACGCGAAGCCCTGTTACTCGTCAGCATCGCCCTGGAGAAAATGGGCGCGCCGTACTGCATCCAGGCCTTCTCCGGCGAAGGCCCGCGCGGCGTTACCGTCAACATCGTAAAAGACTTTGACGAGGCCTATGGCGGGGAAGTGGCCCTGCGCATCGCCGGGCTGGAGCCCCAGTACTACACGCGGGCTGGCGCAGCGCTACGCCACGCCAGCGCCACCCTGATGCAGCAAAACGCCCAGCACCGACTATTGCTGCTGCTGTCCGACGGCAAGCCCAATGATGTCGATGAGTACGAGGGCCAGTATGGCGTGCAAGACATGCGCCGGGCTGTGGACGAGGCCAAGCGGCAAGGCATCTTTCCGTTTTGCCTGACCATAGACAGGCAGGCGGCCAGCTACCTGCCCGCCATCTTTGGGGCCAGGCAATATGCGCTGCTGCATAAGCCGGAAGCCTTGCCGACTGTGTTGCTGGACTGGATGCGCCGATTGCTGTCGGTTTAGGGGCGGGTTGGTCGTGAGAGGGCTGGGCTTTAGAGGCAGTGGCGGCATGCGAAAGTTTGGAACTGTGCGTATAATTACGCCTTTCTGCCACGCCCCGTATTCTTCGGGGCGATCTACTTGAATGCCCGGGTGGTGAAATTGGTAGACGCAGGGGACTCAAAATCCCCCGCCGCAAGGCGTGCCGGTTCGATTCCGGCCCCGGGCACCAGCTTAAAATACGCAGTGTTTACAAGTATTTAGCTGGGTTCAGACCTCTACCCCAAGACTGGGGGATTTTCCAAGATTGCGAGTTAGGTACAGTTTCGGTACAGTGATGAAGCGTCGAGCATCACCCGGAGCCTGAATGGCCACTATCGTCAAGACTCCTTCCGGCACCTGGAAGGCACTAATCCGTAAAACTGGCTGGCCTACTACCGCCAAAACTTTCCGCACCAAAAGAGACGCCGAAGACTGGGCGCGCCGTACCGAAGACGAAATGGTACGCGGAATGTACATACATCGTGCGCCGGCTGAACGGATGACCGTTGAGGCGGCATTAAAGCGCTACTTGCGGGAAGTGACCCCGACCAAGCGCCAGTCCACACAAATCGGTGAGCATAAGAAAGCCCAGGCGCTGATTAAGCATTTGGGTAAATACTCTTTGGCCGCGCTTAGTGCTGACATTGTTGCTCAGTACCGCGACACACGCCTGGCTGGCGATGAAGACGGGAACGGCAAGCGTGTACCGCGTAGCAACAATACCGTGCGGCTAGAGCTGGCCTTGCTTGGCCATTTGTTTACTGTCGCCATCAAGGAATGGGGTATAGGGCTACCATTCAATCCTGTGTCCAATATTCGTCGCCCTGCTCCGGGCGCTGGACGTAATCGACGGTTGACTCCAGCAGAGAACAAACGGTTGCTGGCTGCGGTAGATACTTACTCAAACCCAATGTTTAGCTGGATAGTGCGAATCGCGCTAGAGACCGGGATGCGGCTATCGGAGATTGCTGGAGTGCGAGTTGGCCAGGTTGATATGCTGAAACGCGTTGTAAGACTGGAACACACCAAGAACTCGTCGCCACGGACAGTGCCGTTGACCAAAGCTGCGACCAGCGGCTTTCAGGCAGCGCTTGATAATCCGCTGCGGCCTCCTGAAACCGATCTGGTGTTCTTTGGTGAGCCTGGCCGTGATGGGGTTCGGAGACCGTACCTGTTTGATAAGGCATGGACGGATGCCAAGAAAGCAGCTGGCCTGACGGATTTTCGGTTTCATGATCTGCGGCATGAGGCGGTTAGCCGATTGGTGGAAGCCGGGTTGTCAGATCAGGAAGTGGCTGCGATCAGCGGGCATAAGTCTATGCAGATGTTGAAGCGGTATACGCACCTAAGAGCTGAGGACTTGGTGGGGAAGTTGGATAAGTTAGCGCAGTAGATGCCAGTACAGGAAGCTTTAAGCGGTGTTGTGTGGCTACATACTTATACGGTAAGCTTAGTCGTAAGTAATCAACCATTTCATCAAACATAAAAATGTAACGATTAACTAAATCCAGTTTAATTGTGGTCACCTTGGCTATTTGGCGACCTGCAGACTGCCAGTGAGGGCCGACCGGTCAACCGGTCCATTAAAAGGAGCAACAAAGAACTTATGGCTATCGCTGACGCACATCCCACGAAGCGTTTTTTTGTCGAAATGCTGGTTAGAGACATCGAACTGAAAGATGCATTACTGGATCTATTAGATAATTGTGTGGATGGTGTTATGCGGTCACCGCAGCATGACGGAAATCCAGAGCGGCCATACGAGGGCTATTGGGCAAAGATCGAGTTCGATTCTCAAACCTTCCGCATAACCGACAACTGCGGTGGGATTCCTCTGGAGTTGGCCGAAGAAAAAGCATTCCGCCTTGGACGTAAGAGCGGAGACCAGGACAAGGATCTGCCAACCGTCGGTCTATATGGCATTGGCATGAAGCGAGCGATCTTCAAGATGGGCCAATCCGCCACTGTCACCAGCCTGAGGAGTGACACATCATTCAACGTAGAAATTCCTTCAAACTGGATGAGCGATGATGACACGTGGGAGTTTTCCATCAAGGAAATCGCCAATAGCAGCCCACATGGCACAACCATTCATGTCAGTGAACTGCGCCCGGCCATCTCAAAGATGTTCTCCCAAGCGGAATTTTTGAATGACTTCCTGGAAGAAGTATCAGCCTATTACGGCTATATTATCGAGAAAGGCTTCACAGTCACAATCAACGGACAGGCGCCCGTACCCAAAAAGGTCGGTTTCATCCTCGAAACAGATACAGACGACAGTGGCAACAGTATTGGTCCATACATCTATCGCCGCGACGGCAAAGATGACGGTGTCGATGTTTACCTCTCAGTCGGCCTGTATCGAAATTCGCCCACCGAAGAAGACGAAGACCAAGAGCTAGCGGGTAGAGCAAACTCCGAAAGTGCGGGCTGGACAATCATTTGTAATGATCGCGTCATCCTGCATGCGGACAAGACGCGCCTTACTGGCTGGGGTGAAGCAACGGTTCCAGCCTACCACACACAGTTCGTCGCGATCTCCGGTGTGGTGATTTTCAAATCTAACGATCCTTCAAAGCTGCCGCTGACCACTACCAAACGAGGCGTGGACGCCAACAGCGAACTGTATTCACAGATCAAGGACTTCATGCGAGAGGGCATGAAGCAATTCACCAATTACACGAATCAATGGAAGAAACGCCCCAAGGAAAGGCGTGTCCGCGAGCAAGCCACCGACAAAGTAACGAAAGTTCTCGCTAACGAGCTTGTCAAAAGCACAGCTTTCGTATTCACGAAGGTTCGCAAGCCTGTTGGGGGTGAAGTGTCCCGCCCATCATTACCTACACCAGCAATCTACACAGACAATTGGATCCGTTTCTCCCGTCCTGAACACGAGATTCAACAGCTGTCGCAGGAGTTTTTCGGAACTTCCGACGCCCCACCCTCAGAGGTTGGTGAAGAATGTTTCGCGAGGGCCCTCAAGGAGCTAGAAAGATGACCGGCGGAAACATTGCCTATCATCTCCGTCCAAACAAAGCCGTCGAACGCGCACTCTTTCTAGATTTGCTTAACAGGATTGGTCGGACATCATTCAACATCTCTAGCTACCAATATGTAGGGTTGGGCGGGCCATTCATGGAGGACTTTAAGGCTCTCCATCTTGCAACGCGCATCTCGGATATGACATGCATCGAGCGGGATGCAATCGTACAGGCTCGACAGCGATTTAATTGCCCATTAAGTTGCGTCAAGTTTGTCCTCTCCGACTCCTCAACCTTTCTAGATAACTTCCGTGCAGAAACCCCGACAGTTGCGTGGCTAGACTTCACATCACCAGGCGAACTCAAGCAACAACTCGACGACACATTCAAGCTCGTCAAAAATCTGGCACATGGCGACATCTTCAAAGTGACACTAAACGCGTCCGTCGCTGCCCTAAGGGAAGACCCGGGCAATATTAAGCAGCACGAGCTTGCCTCTTTGCGCAGACAGGCATTTGAAGAACGAGTCGGGTTAGACAAACCATCGACTATTAATCCCGAGGACTTCAAGGCCAATAAATATCCTACTTTACTGCTCCAAGCACTGCACAATGCGGCCAAACGGGCTGTCAACAACACCAGTCTTGACGTACAGCCGCTTACCGCATTCTCTTACTCCGACGGGACGATCATGCTTACCGCAACGGGAATAATCCTCGACCCGAATGAGGCTTGCACTGATGAATTTCCCGTGAGCAGCCGACTTTCTCACTGGCCTTTCGCCATGCTCGACTGGAAGTATCCAATTGATATTGACCTTCCAGTGCTCTCTTTAAGGGAGAGAATGGAGCTAGAGAAGATACAGCCTAACGGTTCGGTCCAAGACGCTAAGAATACTCTCGGGCAAGTAATCAATCCTGCGGGCATTCCGCCACAAGCCGTAACCTCGTTCGCCAAGTTCTATCGCATCTACCCAGAATTTGTCAGGGCGAACCTATAGCCAAACGAATCGATGCGAGCAGTCTTTCTGCCACGATCGGACTGACGCTGTTGCCAATCTGGCGAAAAGCATGCCACTTGGTCGGATGGAACACGAACCAGTCGGGGAACCCTTGCAACCTAGCTGCTTCACGTGGCGAAATCACGCGAGGTTTCCTTGGATGGATCGGCCGTACGGCTTGAAAGCTGCCCTTGTCGGCGTTGGTGCCGGCGCGAAGCGTGGGACAGAACCCATTCGGATCCAGCCGCGGAGAACGATAGACAGCATCCACCTCGCCCAGCGCTAGCTTCGCGAAACGAGCAACAGTTTCTTCGGAATGCCGAGTCCCAAGAAAACCCGACACTTTACGCATGGTCGCCTTTTCCAGCGCAGCTTGGTTTCCCACACCCATCGGTACATGCCCAGACACGCGGTCAGCAAACTCCCCTTCGCCAAGCCGTCGGACTGTCCGCCAGCTTTGGACCTCCTTCTGCCAGTCCTTATGAACATCCGGAAGACCCATCAAAGCATCCTTCACCTTGATCTGGATAATCCCCGGATCTGGAGCAAACGACTTCTCCGTCAGCGATGCGATACGCGATGGATCGAACCCGACAAAGAATACACGCGTGCGAGTGGTCGGCGCTCCGTAGTCACTGGCCTTGACCTTGATTGGAGCCAGCATGCGGTAGCAAGATGGCAAGTGGGAGAACGCGGCCTCGATAATCTTGGCGTTTTCCTTTCGCAGGATACCCATGACGTTCTCAGCCACAAAAAAGGCGGGTCGGGTTTCGGCAACAAGCCGAAAGAAGTGACCAAACAGTTGGTTGCGGGGATCTTCCACACTTTTCTTGCCGATTAGACTGAACCCTTGGCAAGGCGGACCGCCGATCAGCCCCGAGAGCGTACCGGGCACAACACCACATGAAGCGAGCAGAAGGTCCCCAGTCAAAGTGGCAACGTCCTCTTTCAAGTGCTTAGTACCCGGAAAATTAAACTGGTGGGAAGCCGAAGCAATGGGATCTAGCTCCACGCTGCCAGCCACCCTGAAGCCCGCGCGGGCAGCACCCAGGCTAAGTCCGCCTACGCCAGAGAAGAGGTCGATCAAGTTGGGTCGATTCATCTTGCAAATTTTAGCTGCTTTAGTCTCGCCTGTCGATCGCATGTTATGGTGCCCGAGGCCAGAATCGAACTGGCACGCCTTGCGGCGGGGGATTTTCTTACCACTTCGGCTTTCGCCGCCGTTGTTCTGATCTGAACAACGTTCGTGGTCTGGAGCACGCCTTTACCTTAGTCACTCGACTTTAGGTACCCGCCGTCTGCTCTCTACACCTTCCCAGAATCGTAGGGCTCTAGGCTTGGCTCGGCATTAGCTCGGACAAAACGTCCAGGGCCTTCACCGAGTTTGACGGGCTTCACCTCAAGGATTTCTCTATGAGGGCTCAAATTGGTCTGAGTCCCCTGCGTCTACCAATTTCACCACTCGGGCACAGGGACAGAACTCTACCACTGAATCGCCCTATCCGATCTGGACTGTGGTATCAAAACAAAAACATGTTTTTTTCGAGAAATTTTAAATCAAATTTTTTACTAAAAACTTAAATGGCTGCAGCCCTTTGTTTTTAATAAAAATTAATTGATTCAATCCATTTTCGAAAATCCAAAACATACTATTTTGGCTGTCGCGAATAGCTAATCACCGCATACCAAGATGATATATTCTGGTTAAAAATCAACAGCTTACGAACCATAAACGCTTGACACGGCTCTGATCTTGGTCGAGACTTACTCCCAATTACAGCTAACTACGGCAGGCATAGATGAATACGGATGAGTTCTTATTAGGTCGTTTCGGACCATTAATGAGCATTGCAGATGTGGCCAGTATTTTAGGCCGCTCTCCCGATGGTGTACGGGTAGCGCTTTATTCAGATAGTGATATGTCGCGGCGTCTGAAACCTACCATGTTACGGGTCGGCCGACGCGTGTACTTCCGTACGCTCCAAGTCAAAGACGCCTTACACCTCGACGTCCCGACAGCAGTCTAATGACCGATACCGTCATCATCAGACGAAAAGTAAAGCGAGACTTTACTGCCCTGTCCAACGACCTTATCCGAGATCCACGACTGTCATGGGGGGGACTGGGGCTGCTCGTGTATGTCCTCCACCTGCCAGACAATTTTCGGCTGCGGTTATCCCATCTGTCCAAACAGAAGGCAAGCGGACGGGACGCGACACGCGGACGGGTAAAGGAACTTGAGGCTTGCGGCTATTTGGCCATCACACGAGAACGAGGCTCGCGTGGCCGTTTTGCCAGCACATCATGGGAAATTACAGATGAACCAAACATCCCTCAACAGGACAGCGAACCACCACGTTCGGAAAACCCGACCACGGTAAATCCGACTACGGAGAAACCGGAAACGGAAAAGCCGACGCTACTAAATACTAATACAGAACAAGTACTAAATAAAAAAAATACTACTACAACGCCAAGCGATAACGAGACAAATGCACCACCTTCGCTATCGCTTCCTGCCAGGTTATCGCCACACGATGCCAAGGCGATTAGCAATGCTTTACGAGACGTACCACTGGAAGACGCCCAGAGCCTATTGGACGAGCTCAGCGCCGCAATAGAGTCGGCGGGAACAATTCGCACAACGCCAGCACGGTGGTTCTACGGTTTATTGAAGAAGTATCGGCAAGGTGAATTCAACCCTTGCGGCGCTGCGAAAATCGCAATGCGCGGTACAAGAGAAAAGCAAGAAGACGAAGCGCCCCAAGTACCAGCAGCAAGCCCGGACTTCGCCTTAGCGCAACTAGCCAGTATTCAAGAAATGCTTAAAGGCAAACGGCGGTCGTCATGAGCAATAGCCCGATGCTTAGCGTACGTCTTGGTAAGGAATTGAAGCAGCTCTGGGTGGAGCACTGCATCAGATACGGCACGACGCCCAGCCGTGGCATCCGCCAGGTAATTGGACACTTAATGGCAAAAGGCGAGCAGGCTTCACCCTTAGGCAAACTAACTGAGCTTCAGGAGCACGCAGACCTTACTCGACGGAGATTAGAAATCCGGTTGACGACATCCGAGTACCTGTGCATCCAAGAATTCGCCAGGCAACAGGGCATGTCATCAAATCAATGGGTAATCAATTTGATACGTGCCAACCTGGTCGCACGGCCTCAACTCGGTATGGAGGAGCTACGGGTCTTGGGCGAATCCAACTCACGCCTGCTTGCCCTTGGGCGGAATCTTAACCAAATAGCACGCCAGATCAATACGAATCCGGGAGCCCATGAACGGTTAAAGACTGAACAGATTGAAAATTTAAGCCGCCATATCGCAACTCACACGGCACAAGTAACTGGCGTCATGCGTGCCAACATCGACCGGTGGACAGTGAAATGAGCCAGGTTATCGACGGCGTATTGAAGGATTGGGGAGAACGCATCTTCTACCCACAGGTTAAAGGACGGATAGGTAAACGAACCATTACCCGATCCGCAGTCTCACACTCGCACAAGCAGACCGGAGGGACGAGAAGCGCCAGGATTCGGGAAAAATTGTCGCTTGCCTCTCGCAATGCACCAGAAGTCATGGTGAAAATATCTGGCGGCGGCAAAGGTATGCGACAGATCAAGGCACACCTGGACTACATATCACGCAATGGCCTGGTTGATCTGGAAAATGAAGAGGGACAGCTTATTACCGGCCGCGAAGCGGTACGCGATCTGCGAGACGAATGGAAATACGGCCAGTACGGCATACCCGAAGAGGCACAGCACAAAGAGGCATTCAACATCGTCCTGTCCATGCCCCCAGGAACAAACAGAACATCGGTCAATGATGCTGCTCGTGCATTTGCGGCTACAGAGTTCAGCAGCAACCATGCTTATGTTTTTGCGGCACACGACGATGAGCGTCACCCACACGTACATCTTTGCGTAAAGTCCTTGGGTTTTGACGGGACGCGACTGAACCCACGCAAGGCCGATTTACAGCGATGGAGGGAGGGTTTTGCTGAGGCGTTACGTCAGCGCGGGATCGAGGCAAATGCTACTCCTCGCACAGCGCGTGGCGCTATACGAGGCCCGGTAAAACAGACAGCTCTACATAAGCAGCAGCGGGAAGCCCCGGAAATTGAGGCAAAAAACCAGCCAGTAAAAAGCCGACTCCAAGACAGTTTCAGCGTAACCAAGAAAGCACTTCACGTCTACGGAAAGATCGCCCGAGCTCTCAGCTCCGGAGACGCAGCAGACCGTCAACTTGCGCTCGATATCACACGGTTCGTCGCCAAAATGCCTGTCCTTCAATTTCTAAAGGCTAAGTCACGCACCCTCGACCGCGACGACAAGCTCGCTGACACACGATCTTCCCTCTCACATTCCGATTTGGCAGACAAAAGCCGGTAGTCGTTTCATCCCAGGAGAATTTCTCATGAGAAAACCTTCACGTGTTCTGACCATTGCGTTGGGCATACTACTTTCATCACCCGTCATTGCACAGATACCCGTTACGGATAGCGCCTCTATTGCGCAGCAGGTCACGAACCAGCTTGAAACCGTTGCGAAATGGAAAATTCAGTATGACCAGATGATTACGCAGATAGACCAGCTTAAACAGCAGTATGCATCTGTGACTGGATCCCGCAACCTTGGCCAGATTCTGAATAATGCTGAGTTACGCGACTATCTTCCGGACGACTGGCAAACAGTCTACGACTCGGTCAAGCACAACGGCTATGCCGGGCTTTCCGGCACAGGCCTTATGGTCTACGACCAAAACAAGGTTTATGACGGCTGCCAGCACCTGACGATTACCCAGCAGCGAATGGCCTGCGAGACTCAAGCCGTAAAAGGGGCACAAGACAAAGGCTTTGCCCTGGATGCCTATGACAAGGCCAAGTCGCGGATCGATCAGATTGACCAACTTATGGCAAAAATTGATCAAACGCCAGACCCGAAAGCGATTGCAGAGCTACAAGGCCGACTCACTGCTGAACAAGCCCTGATTCAGAACGAGCAAACCAAACTTCAGATGTACCAGATGGTAGCCAATGCTGAAGACCGCGTACAGCAACAGCGTCAGAAAGAAATCAATGCAAAAGCCAACGCCCGGCGCGGTTGGATTCAACCAACGATCAACTAAGAAAACCTATGATTTCATACATCCAAATCCCCATCCTTATCGTCGTCTTTTTTCTATTGCAATCAATGTGGCGATTCTGGGCCTGTATCAGCCGAATGGGTTTCATGCGAGAGATAGGACGGCGTGCACCTTTCATGCTTCAGCGGGATATCCTCGCAGCAGTATTCGCTTGCCTGCCCTTCGTCATCGCCCTGGCCTTATGGGTAGGAATCACACTCCCGGATCAACCGAAGAACTTATCGCCGCTACTGGCTGCGTTCCTATCCCTTGCTTGCCTGTGCGTCTGCATCTCTATCTTGGGGCGCAATGGTGGACGTTTTTCTGGCCATTGGGCAGGCAGTAGAGAAAGCGCATTGCGCACCGTGGCCGCCCTACGCCTGATCGACGCCGCCGAGCTTAACCATGCATTGACGGTCATGCAGGACGCAGAAACCAATGACACGACCAAATACCGGTAAGCCAGAAGATGAGAGCTCTAATCACCCCACTCTTGTTCGTTATCGCGACATTAGTCGGTTGCGGCGAAAAAGAAGTCGTACAAACGGTCGATTGGTATAAATCGCAAGACACTGAACGGAAGGCGATGATCATCAAGTGCAAAGCCAATCCAGGCGAACTAGCCTTGGCGCCTAACTGCGTGAATGCAAAGCAAGCCGATAACGAAAAAGCGCTATCACGACGAGGATGGCTGACGCCCAGCACAGCTGATTTTGGCAAAAATAAGGACTGACATGAACGGGCCAACCATTTTCCAATTTATTGGCGGCCCTCTTGATACGGCCTTAAGCTCATTCATCACTGTCACTGCAGGGAGTGTGATAACCGCGTTCACTCTTTTCGCTGTAGGTTGTGCCACGCTTTACCTTACCGTCATGGGCTACATGATCGGATGGGGGTACGTTGAACAGCCCATGTCAAATTTCCTGAAAACCTGCGTGAAGCTTATTTTTATTTCTGCCTTCGCCCTTAACGTTGATATGTATTCGGAATGGATAGTCGGCGGGCTCCAGTCGTTGCAAACAGGCTTTACAGCCGCCTTTGCGGGTGCTGATGCCACCACGGAACCTAACTCTGTTT
Source organism: Pollutimonas thiosulfatoxidans (assembly GCF_004022565.1). Taxonomy (NCBI): domain Bacteria; kingdom Pseudomonadati; phylum Pseudomonadota; class Betaproteobacteria; order Burkholderiales; family Alcaligenaceae; genus Pollutimonas; species Pollutimonas thiosulfatoxidans. The sequence goes on along the minus strand of NZ_CP022987.1, from coordinate 48,072 downwards.
ACGAAGTGGTGGATAGCGCTTTAGGCAAAGGCTGGGGTATTGCTGCCGACCTTTGGGAGCGGGCGGGCAATCGTAGCTGGTGGTCGGAGGGCGGGACTGCAATTGGTGAGATGTTAAACGCCGCCATCATTGCGATAGCAACCGGCCTTATCGCTGTACCAGCCGGCGGCTTGATCGTGGTTGCCATGACTGGCCTAACCATCCTGCTTGGTATTGGTCCCTTTTTCATCATGGCTTTGATGTTTCCAGTCACAGCCAAGTTTTTCGATAGCTGGCTTGGGCAAGCTATGACCTACATGCTGCGAATTGCCCTTATCGCCGCCGTCATGGGGCTTGCCTTTAAAGGATTCGATGCCTTGATCAACAGTGTTGACTTAGACAGTAAGCAGAATCCGCTATTCACGTCTCTGATACTGATTACCTACACAATTGTCATGTTCTGGCTGTTGGGCGAAATGAATAGCGTCGCAGGACAACTAGCCGGAGGCATTAGCAGCGCCGCAGTTACCTTGCGTGGCATGGCGTCAGGTGCAGCGGCTCCGCTGCGTAGCGCAGGAAGAGCTATCAACGGATCCAGTACGCGACGAGATATGCAGTCTGGGATGATGGTCACAGGTGGCCGACTAAACCACCTTGTAGCGGGAAACACCATGTGGAACCCGGCCTATCGGCAACATGTCATGCAGAACATGGGCAAGAACTGGGGCCGCGCCAAAGGCGGCAAGGCTTCCAAATAACGCTACGCTGCAAGACAGTTTCAGCGTACCGATTTGCGCTGAAACTGTCTTGCTCTATTAGGTAGCGCATTTGGTCATGACCAAATAAATGGAGGTGTGTGGACTATGGCAGGATAGGCAGTCGCCGGTTTTTGTCACACACTAATGGCTAGACACCTGCTTCAATTCCGAATCGAATCAAGTCGCTCTTGCAGCAAGTCATGCTGCAGGCTAAAGACCTCTGGCTTTGCGGCCTTCAGCTTCTTCAGGTTAAGCAACTTCCACTTCAAGGCTGGCAGATTCCTCAAGTTTGGAAAAGGCATAAGCTCCCACGCGGGCTCGCCTTTCACTAACGACAAGAGGAAGTCTTTATGCTTGGACGTGAGCGCATTGGGCAAGTCCTGCTTCAACCGACTACGAGTCTGCAGCAAAGTGTCCAGCGCAATCTCTTCGCGGGTCATGCCTCGGAAGTGGTTGTTGTAGACCGCCTCAAACGGTGCATCCGCGCTAAAAAGCACTTCATGAACGGGTCGATTATGACCGGCAAGATACGCCACAAAACAGTCCACAAAATTCGCCTCCAGGCCAAAGGTCTCGTACATTTTCAGGACATCGAAGATATCCCTGGGATGCTGGCGATCCATGGCCGCCACTAGTTTTCCGCCATAGACTTCCGCGCGCGCCAGCATAGGCACGGTGATGTTTGCCGTGAACAAGGTCTGCGCAGCAGACGCGAGAGAAACGTTCTCTATAGACAGCAGTACACCCCGAAAAATCGGATTGACCTCCACCTTCACTTCGGCCATGTCAGATCGAACAAACAGCGTCACGTCTTCACCACCAGGCCTTTTGGGAATAGCAACGTCATAGCCGCGCTGCTCAAGACGTACACAAGCGTCATGCAGATCACTGGCAATGGCCTGCAGCGCATCGTCACGGCTCAGCGTGTGATCGACAAACACCACATCGATATCCACGGAAAGACGCGGCATGTCTTGCAAGAATAGATTCAGCGCGGTTCCGCCTTTCATGGCAAAACGGGGCGACTCGAATATATCGGGCGCAATATCGATCAGTAGACGAACTGTCTCAATGTAGTCTTGTTTCATGGCTTCAGATCCAGTCTTTCCCCGTCTTTGGAGACCGCCACCCAGCGTGTACCCCCGCCTTTGTCTTGGCTGATCTGCCGCGCAAGCGGCGCCCATGGCAGGTCAAGCTCTTCTGACAGAACGCGCGCCAGGCGCACAACCTTGATCCGTGCCGTATGCATCAGCAATGTTTCGAGAGTGCCGGCGCGAAGGCTGCGTGTACTTTCCACCAACGAACGCGCCTCCTGAAGCGATTCGGTTTTACCCACATCACTCAAGAGTTCGAGCAGCGCACGCTCGGGAACGGAGACAAGCACATCGGGATGTCCACCGGGCAACGGTTGCAGACCAAAGTTTTGCTCAAGGCCGGTATCGAACAAACGTGTAGTCTGATGGGTACATTCATAACGACTGATCAGCCATGCGGGTAGGCGCAACGCTCGTGGCCCCCACAGCGAGATCACTTCCCGAAATGCGATGTTGTGCTTGATTCCGCGCCATGCCAGTGCTGTCCTGGCCCCGACATGCAGCCCCTCATTGCGACGCATAAGGAAAGCCAAGCAGCCATCCCGGCTCAGCGTATCGCCGGGCAGCATATACACGCCCCTGCCCAAGTGCGTCAGCCACCCCGCCTTGGCAAGATGCGCGGCATGAGATGGACTCAGGCCTTTCTCCTTTAGAAAAGCGGTGTCCAGCGGCTCACCCCGAGGGAGTATCGTAAGCAGGGCTTTGAATGAGAATTTATCTGTAGTGGCTACCATATGACAACTATTGCATTATTTTTATTCAATTTCAAGCGATACGCATGGATTCCACATACATTTCCAGCGATTGTTGATCGAGAAGAACAACTATTGCTGAAACTTCATACAAAACAGGAATTCAAAACTGGAGCAAAACTTAGTTGTCCGGAATTTCTGGCTAGCCGCCAATAACGGCACGGACTATCTAAGCTAATGGTGCAGCCTAGACGGTAGGTCCTCTACGCCCGACACACTCGAGCCCGCTACCTGTATCCAAATTTGACAGCCAGACAGAAACATCCCACAATCCCCGCATGAAAAACGGTGAATATGTCTGGCAAACGCCGCAGTGGCCCAACTGGCAATACGATCTAGCCGCCTTGGCAGACCCCTTGGCGGCGGTTAGCCGTGCCCAAGGACTACTTCTTGGCCGCCTGGCAGACGTGAGCATGGCATTGCGTGCTGAAGCCAGCATGGCTGCTCTCACCGAAGACGTTGTACAGACCAGTGCGATCGAAGGCGAAACGCTGAATGTAGCCTCCGTTCGATCCTCAGTCGCCCGTCGCTTGGGCGTAGACATCGGTGCTCTGGCCCCTGTAGACCGCCATATAGAAGGCGTCGTAGACATCGCACTAGACGCAACCAGCAATGCGGCCACTCCTCTGACTATTATGCGTCTTTTCGGCTGGCACGCCGCATTGTTTCCGACCGGCTATTCAGGCATGAGTCCCATTCGCGCCGGTATCTGGCGTGACAATTCCACCGGTCCGATGCAGGTCATTTCGGGCTCTATTGGCCGTGCGAAGGTTCATTATGAAGCGCCACCGGCCAATCGCCTGCCTGCTGAGATGGATCGCTTCCTGGCTTGGCTAAATGCCACCCACTCCAAAGAACCCACCCTATTGCGTGCCGGCCTGGGGCATTTATGGTTCGTCACCCTACATCCGTTTGATGACGGCAATGGCCGGATTGCCCGCGCCATTGGCGACTTGCTACTGACCCGCGCTGACGGTAGCCCGCAGCGGTTCTACAGCCTATCCGCACAAATTCAGCGGGAACGCAAAGCCTATTACAACATTCTTGAACGCACGCAAAAAGGCGATCTGAATGTGACTACCTGGCTAGAATGGTTCCTGGCAACCTTGCTAAAAGCCGTGGAACAAGCACACGTAACCCTGGACCAGGTACTGGTCAAGGCGAAGTTCTGGCAACAGACGGTGACCATTCCAATGAATGAACGCCAAATCAAAGTATTGAACCGGCTACTTGATGGATTTGAAGGGAAGCTAACAACGAGTAAATGGGCGGCACTCGCGAAATGCTCAAGCGATACTGCCTTACGGGATATCACCGAACTACTGCAGCACGGTGTACTTCAGAAAGCCAACGCTGGCGGACGAAGCACGAACTACGAAATATGCCACTTCAGAGAGAAAGTATGAACGAGCCCGTATCAGAACGAGAAGAAAAATGGTCAGCCTTCCTGGCTCGTTGGCCTTTAGAGAATCTGAACGACATGACCTTGGTGCAATATAGCCAGGCAGGCAATCAAGATTGCTTTGTATATTGGCTGGAAGCGCTGACTGAAAGCTTAGGGTCAATCTGGGGCGGATCCGCCTTTAAGTTTGGCATTTACTCAAGAAAAAACAAAATTGAGAAAGCCACTACCGCAGATCGCAGCTATGGCGAGGACTATGCTTGGTATACGAAATACGGCGCCTCACCGGAAGAAGCGTTTGCGCAGGTTAAAAAGATCATTCTTAGCATAGCCAAAGCGGCTCGCGACGGACAGCTTGACCAAATCGATGGAGCAGATCTAGGGCCTGCAGTTAAGTGGAAGCTAGCGTTCCTTTATCAAAACCGCGAAGGGCCCATCATTCTTCCTATCTATAAGACTGAATGGCTTCAGGCCGTCCTTAACACTAAAGAAAGAAGCGTTGCTGAATTACAGCGGCGCATCATGTTGGAAAACCCTGCTACAACCCAAGATGGCCAGCAGAGCACAAGCATTTTCAATTATGCCGACACCGTCTGGGCCAATGTTCAACGTCAGATAAAAACAGAACTTACACCAGAAAATGCCAAGGCGTTTCTTGACGAAACTGAACGCTTCACACCCATCGAGCCTGCGACCAAGACGATGGCGGGATACCAAACTTCTGAAGGCGAGCAACTAGGGCTGGCCCTGGATAATAAGAAAACAACAATATATTTAAGCGCTGGCGACTGGGAAGGCAGCGTACAGGGGCTCACTGAAGTGGAGCCATACCCTGCCGAGAGGTCTCGCAGTAGCAGCCTCGCAGCCAATGCCCCAAAATTGGCTCAGGGGAATCCGATCATTAAGGTAGTGGTACCCGACAAAGCCACGCTTATTGCTCTATGCGACGCCTACGAAAGTAGCGAAACAATAAATTCCTCGACGATATCAAGCGCAATGGCTACACAACCTTCATCCGCACCGCCACTGAACCAAATTCTGTACGGGCCACCTGGCACAGGCAAGACCTTTTCCACTATCGATGCAGCCTTAGAAATTCTCGACCCGAACTTTCTACTGAATCATCGCAATGACCGTAGCGCTCTCAAGCACCGATATGATGCTTTAGTCGCTATGGGTAATGTACGCTTCGTGACATTCCACCAGAGCTTCAGCTATGAAGACTTTGTAGAGGGGCTTCGCGCCGAAAATACTGACAAAGGCGAACTACGTTATGAGGTTGCTGACGGCGTATTCAAAAGCATTTGTCATGCCGCCGCAGCAAAGATTACCAAGCAAGCAACTGCACCCACTGACATCACTGGTCGAAAAATTTGGAAACTTTCTCTAGGCAACAGCCTTGGTGACGACTCCTATATCTTCGATGAGTGCATTGAAGCAGGCTACGCACTCATCGGTTATGGCGCCCAGCTCGACTTCAATTCCTGCTCCACTCGGCAAGCCATTCAGGCTCACTTTTCGGCCAATGGCTACGCGCGAGAAGACGATGCGTACGAACTGACGGCAATCAATACCTTCGTCAACAAGATGAAGGTCGGTGACCTAGTGGTTGTAACGGAAGGGAACTTCAAGTTCAGGGCGATTGGTCAGATCACCAGTGACTATCATCTGATAAACCGAGACGAGCAGGGAGATACTTACGGTCAGTGTCGCGATGTGAAGTGGATACGGGTATACAAACCGTCCTTACCGCATGACCAATTGATGAATAACCAGTTCAGCCAGATGACCATCTATGAGCTTAAGCCTACCGCTTATGACTCAGAAAAGCTGAATGGCCTATTGCGCTCTGGGTCTACCCCCAAGATAACTCACTTGGCGTCAAACAAATTTATGGTCGGAGAGCAATTTGGTTCAGGCTACACGGTTACTAAGTCCTCGACCGAGTTGCTAGAGCTGAATAAGCCAAACGGAAAGTCATTGCCTTTTGCCATGAGCTTATTGCAAACGCTCGCCGACTATGTGCAAGCCGACCAGCTCAGTGTTGACGACATCCGAGATAAGAAGGTTTTCGAGAAGGTACCAGATACGCTGCTTGAGCCGTACATTGTTAATGGCTATGCCAACATTCTTCCAATACTCGTTGATCGACTAGTACGCCCAGCCTACACCTACGCAGGGGACACAGCGCAGACCAGCACACCCAGCGCAAAAGTACTGATTATTGATGAAATTAACCGTGGAAATATCTCTCGAATTTTCGGAGAGCTCATTACGCTGATTGAGCCATCCAAACGCGCAGGCGCCTCGGAGTCTTTGGAAGTAACGCTTCCCTACTCAAAGACGTCATTCAGCGTGCCCGACAATCTCTATATTATTGGGACGATGAACACGGCAGACCGCTCGTTGACGGGTCTTGATCTTGCACTCCGGCGGCGCTTTACTTTCCGCGAAATGCCACCCCGCCCCGACCTGCTTGATGGTGTTTCTGTAGAAGGCATTGACGTCGGCAAACTACTCGCAACGTTGAATGAGCGAATCGAAGTTCTCCTTGATCGTGACCATTGCTTGGGCCATGCGTACTTTATGTCGCTTAAGACGGATCCGTCACCACAACTCACTGACTTAGCGAAGATTTTCCGCCTAAACGTGATTCCGCTACTTCAAGAATATTTCTTTGAGGACTGGAAACGGATTCAGTGGGTTCTTAATGATCACCGAAAGCCCGACAATCTTCGGTTCATTACCCAGCATCCAATCGATCAATCTTTGTTTGGCAACGACGTCAACATCAACCAGCAAAGCGGAATTTGGAGAGTCAATGACAGTGCTTTCGTAGCTAAAGAAGCTTATTTAGGTATTACCGATGCGTTCGAACCGGGTGCGGTGTGACCTCCGTAATATCGGTCCGTGAATACGCAAGGCTAACGACGGAGCATGTAGCCAAGCCTTCACTAGACCATGCACAGATTCCTGCCTCAGCTTTTGATTGGCTCTGCAACCTCAGCTCCACATTTAGCCGGTCTGGGGCAGCATTGGTACAGATCGAGGGACGAAGATGGCTGCGCCTTGATAATTATGTTGGCGTCATCGAAACCCCATGCGGCACTAAGCTAGAAATCTTACCGAAGCATGTAGATGGCGGTGATATTTTGGAAGCCAGCCGAAAACTACTCCAGCGGATGATTGCTGCCTCGCTGAATTTGCCGGCGCGCATAGCAGGAGAAGCTTCACTTCGCCTATTCGACGCCCCGCTCAGCGAATGGATAATGGAACGCTTCCTTATCGCGCTAGACCAACTAATTAAGCGCGGCATTCGTTCAGACTATGTTCGTATCGAAGCACAAGAACGTTATCTACGCGGGCGACTAGATCTTGTCCGCCAAGTACGCCAACCGGCAGGACGGCAACACATCCTTCAAATAGAGCACGACATTCTCGTACCTGACCGGCCAGAAAATCGCCTACTAAAGACCGCTCTTGAAATTGTAGCCAAGCATGTTCAACTTCCAAATAACTGGCGTTTAGCGCAGAACCTACGGATATTGCTTCAAGAAATCCCCTCGAGCGTCGATATTAGTGCCGACTTTAAGCGTTGGACTAAAGATCGATTGATGGCTCACTATCAACCTATTCTTCCTTGGTGTGAGCTCATCCTTTACCGGCAAATGCCCTTGTCACTTGTTGGCCAGTGGCGCGGCATTAGCATGCTCTTTCCGATGGAGAGACTATTCGAGCGCTACGTGGCAGCGTCCCTTAATATGGTACTCGCTCCAGATGCCAAGCTTGTTACACAAGCCGCTAGCCAATCTTTGTGCTCTCATGATGGCGGCACAATGTTCCAGTTGCGGCCCGACCTGCTTATTGAGCGCGGTTCCCAGCGATGGCTACTCGATGCCAAGTGGAAGCGGATCAACCAGAACGAAAAGTCTTCCAACTACAGAATTAGTCAAAGCGACTTTTATCAGATGTTTGCGTATGGGAAGAAGTATCTTCAGGGCGCGGGCGAACTAGCGTTGATCTATCCACGACACGCCGGATTTAGTAATCCACTTCCTGTATTCAGTTTTGATAACGATTTACGCCTGTGGGCCCTACCCTTTGACCTTGACTCTGGCTCCCTATTGCTAGCAAGCGGCTCAACGCTGCCTTTATGTTACCTTTAGATTCATACTATTAATTTTTATTAACTTATAAGCCACGCATGATCCAAGATATAAAAAAAACCTTATGGGCCGCCGCAGATAAGCTTCGAGCAAATATGGACGCCGCAGAATACAAACACTTGGTTCTGGGCCTAGTTTTTTTAAAGTACATTTCCGACTCTTTTGCCGCGCACCGCGCCGATTTGACACAGCGTTTTGCAGATAAGAACGATGAATACTTCCTACCAGATGCGGATGAGGCACTTATTGCATCCGAGCTGGAGGAACGCGATTACTACACGGCGGACAACATCTTCTGGGTGGCCGAAGCCGCCCGCTGGGAAGCGTTACGCGCCGCTGCCAAGCAGCCGGACATCGGCAAGCGCATCGACGACGCTCTGACCGCCATCGAGGCCGAGAACCCAAAGCTGAAAGGGATTCTGGACAAACGCTATGGTCGCGCCCAACTGCCAGACGGCAAGCTCGGCGAGCTGGTAGATATGATTTCCACTATTGGCTTTGGCGGCGATGCCAACGCCGCTCGCGATATTCTGGGCCAGGTGTACGAATACTTCCTGGGACAATTTGCCAGCGCCGAAGGCAAGAAAGGTGGCCAATTCTATACGCCAGCCAGCATTGTCAACACTCTGGTGGCTGTTCTAGCCCCACACAAGGGCCAAGTCTACGATCCCTGCTGCGGTTCTGGCGGCATGTTCGTACAGTCTGAAAAATTCATTGAAGCCCACGGCGGCAAGACTGGCGACGTATCCATCTACGGCCAGGAATCCAACCCCACCACCTGGCGGCTAGCTGCCATGAACCTGGCAATACGCGGCATCGACTTCAACCTGGGCAAGGAACCCGCCGACACCTTCACCCGCAACCAGCACCCCGACCTGCGCGCCGATTTCATTCTGGCCAACCCGCCGTTCAACATCAGCGACTGGTGGCATGGCAGCCTGGAAGGCGACCCGCGCTGGGCCTATGGCAACCCGCCCCAGGGCAATGCCAACTATGCCTGGCTGCAGCACATGCTGCACCACCTGAAGCCCTCAGGCCGGGCTGGCATTGTGCTGGCCAACGGCTCCATGAGTTCCAGTCAGAACAACGAAGGCGTCATCCGCGCCGCGATGGTCGATGCGGATGTAGTGGAGGTGATGGTGGCCCTACCCGGTCAGTTGTTCTTCAACACGCAGATTCCCGCCTGCCTATGGTTCCTCGCCAAGCAGAAAAAGCGCAAAGGCGAAGTACTGTTCATCGACGCCCGGAAGCTGGGCAAGATGATTTCACGCGTACAAGCAGAACTCGACGACGATGCCATCAACCGTATCGCCGAAACTGTTGCTGCATGGCGTGGCGAGGTAGAAGAAGATGCCACGATTACCGAATACCAAGATGACCCTGGATTCTGTCGCAGCGTACCTCTGACTGAAATCGCACAACATGGGCATGTGCTCACATCAGGACGGTATGTAGGCGCAGAAGAAATCGAAGACGACGATGAAGCCTTCGCGGAGAAAATGCAAAAGCTGACTGAAAAACTGGGTGAGCAGATGGCTAAGGGTACCGTGCTGGATACGCTGATTCGGGAGAAGCTGGGGGGGATCGGGTATGAGTTCTGAATGGCCTTTAGTAAAAATATCTGATGTCTGCGCAGTTGGAGATGGTGCTCATAGCAAAGTCGAGAGAACATCAAAGGGCGTTTTATATCTGACATCAAAAAACATTGGGAACGGAACCTTAAAGCTGGATAAATTCGACTTTATCTCGGAAGAGTCTTTCAACAAATTATTCCCTCTTCACAGCAAAGCTACCCGAAGACCCCAACCTGGTGATGTTCTGATTGGCATCATTGGCACATTTGGAAATGCTTATGTATACAAAGAGTCTGACCACTTCGGGTTCTCGAGCTCTATTGGAATTCTACGCCCCGCCCTACAAAAGCTTATCCCGGAATATTTGTATTATGTAATTTCAAGTCCAAGATTTAAACAAATTCATGCCAGTGCAGATGGGGGATCTGTGCAGGGATATACAAATATCCCTTCGATAAAAAATATTCCCATCCCACTCCCTCCGTTAAAAATTCAAAAAAAAATCAGTTCATTTCTGGGTACTCTCGACGACCGCATCACCCTCCTGCGCGAAACCAACAAAATCCTTGAATCCATCGCCCAGACCATCTTCAAGTCCTGGTTCGTGGACTTCGACCCCGTGCGCGCCAAGATGGAAGGCAGTCAGCCTGAAGGCATGGATGAAGCCACGGCAGCATTGTTTTCAGATTCGTTTGAGGAGTCGGAGCTGGGGTTGATACCAAGTGGGTGGAAAATAAAAACTGTAGGAGATGTCACTACTGCCTTGGGCGGCGCGACACCCAGCACCAAGACTGAAGCATTCTGGACGCCCGAAGAATTTCATTGGACGACGCCCAAGGATTTGTCGGGTTCGACATCGCCCGTCCTGCTTAATACGGAGCGCCACATCAGCGCGGCAGGATTGGCAAAAATCAGTTCAGGCTTATTGCCGGTCGGGACCTTGTTAATGTCATCCAGGGCACCCATTGGCTACCTAACTATCAGCCGGATTCCTGTGGCCATCAATCAAGGATACATCGCCATGCCACCCGATGGAGAGTTGGCGCCGTTATTCATGTACTTCTGGTGCAAAATGAATATGGACGTCATTAAGGGGCATGCCAACGGCTCGACCTTCATGGAAATTAGCAAAAAGGCTTTTCGGCCTATTCCTATTATCGCTCCATCGTCCGGCATTCTTGACGGTTTCACTCAGGTTGTCGAAAGTCTGTTTAACAAAATCAGCATCAACACGGAGCAGGCCGACGCACTTTCTTCCCTCCGAGACACATTGCTTCCCCGCCTTATCTCTGGCCAACTGCGCCTTCCAGAAGCCCAAGAGCTAGCGGAGGCAGCATTGTCATGACCGAAGACCAACTCGAACAGGAAGCCCTGGGCTGGCTGACCGAAACCGGCTACATCCCCTGCAGCGGCCCGGATATCGCCCACGACGGCTCCGATCCGCAGCGCAGCGGCTACACCCAAGTGATTCTGCCGCAGCGTCTGCACGATGCCATTGCCAGGTTGAACCCGGATATACCCACCGCCGCCCAAGAAGACGCTTTCAAACAGGTACAGAACCTGGACACCCCTGTTCAGTTGGCCGCCAATCGCCACTTTCACAAGCTGCTGGTCAATGGCGTTCCCGTTCAGTACCAGAAAGACGGCGAAACCCGTGGCGACCTTGTTCGCCTGATTGACTGGGCCAATCCAGGCAACAACGAGTTCTGGGCAGTCAGTCAGTTCACTATCAAAGGCCCGCACCACACCCGCCGCCCGGACATCATCTTGTTCGTGAACGGCCTGCCACTGGTGCTACTGGAACTGAAGAATTCCGTCAATGAAGACGCCGATATCTGGAAGGCTTACGATCAGATTCAGACCTACAAGGCGCAGGTTCCCGATATCTTCGAGTACAACGAAATCCTGGTGATATCTGACGGCAGCGAGGCTCGGTTCGGGTCGTTGTCGGCCAATGCCGAGCGCTTCATGCAGTGGCGCACCATCGATGGCGTGGGGCTTGACCCGCTGGGCCAGTTCAATGAACTGGAAACCCTGGTGCGCGGCCTGCTGGCGCCGCAGTACCTGCTGGACTATCTGCGTTACTTCGTACTGTTTGAAGACGACGGCACGCTCATCAAGAAGATTGCCGGCTATCACCAATACCATGCCGTGCGTTTCGCCATCGAGGAAGTGGTACGCGCGGCTCGCCCCGATGTGGAAAAGGATAAGCGCGGCAAGGGCGGCGTGGTGTGGCATACCCAGGGCAGCGGCAAGAGCATCACCATGACCTGCTTTGCGGCGCGGATAATGCAGGAACCCGCCATGCAGAACCCCACCATCGTGGTGATTACCGACCGCAATGACCTGGACGGGCAACTCTTCGGCGTCTTCAGCCTGTCGCAGGACCTGCTGCGCGAACAGCCCGTACAAGCCACTACACGCCAGCAACTGCGGGCCTTGCTGGCAAACCGGCCTTCAGGCGGCATTGTGTTTGCCACTATTCAGAAATTCATGCCGGGCGAAGATGAAGACATCTTCCCGGAACTGTCCGCCCGCAGCAATATCGTCGTGATTGCCGACGAGGCGCACCGGACGCAATACGGCTTTGAAGCCAAGCTCAAGACCCGCAAGAGCAAGACTGGCAGCCCATCTACGGCTTATCACCTGGCTCCCGATGGTGAATCCAGCACGGCGCTCGCCACAGAGTTCGCCGGCTCAGAGGATTATCTGGCCACGTATCAGGCCGGCTACGCCCAGCACTTGCGCGATGCCTTGCCCAACGCCACCTTCGTGGCCTTCACCGGCACCCCGGTCAGCAGCACTGACCGCGATACCCGTTCCGTGTTCGGCGATTACATCCATGTCTATGACATGCAACAGGCCAAGGAAGACGGCGCCACAGTGGCCATCTACTATGAGTCTCGACTGGCTAAGCTCAAGCTCAAGGACATCGACCTGGGGGCAATCGATGAAGAAGTCGATGAGCTGGCCGAGGATGAGGAGGAGCATACCCAGGCTCGACTGAAGTCGAAGTGGGCGGCGTTGGAAAAGGTGGTGGGCGCGGAACCCCGCATCGCCAGTGTGGCTGCCGACCTGGTCGAGCACTTCGAGGAACGCAACAAGGCTCAAAATGGTAAATCCATGGTGGTGGCCATGAGTCGCGAAATCTGCGTGCATCTGTACAACGAAATCGTGAAACTGCGCCCCGACTGGCACGATGACGATCCGGAGAAAGGCGCAATCAAAGTCATCATGACCGGCAGCGCCAGCGACAAGGCTCTGCTGATTCCACACATCCATAACGGCCAGGTAAAAAAGCGCCTGGAGAAGCGATTCAAAGACCCAGCTGACTCGCTGAAGATGGTGATAGTGCGCGATATGTGGCTCACGGGCTTTGATGCCCCTTGCGTGCATACGATGTACATCGACAAGCCCATGAAGGGCCACAATCTGATGCAAGCCATCGCCCGCGTGAACCGCGTGTTCCGCGACAAGCAAGGCGGCCTGGTGGTGGATTACATTGGCATCGGTAACGAGCTGAAAGCCGCTATGAAGGAATACACGGCCAGCAAAGGCCGGGGCAAACCCACCGTAGACGCCCACGAGGCCCTGGCCGTGATGTTGGAAAAGCTGGACGTACTTCGCGCCATGCTGCACGGCTACAACTATTCCGGTTTCAAGACCGGCGGCCACAAGGCACTTGCCGGCGCCGCCAACCACATCTTGTCGCTGCGCCCGCCACCGGGCCAGAAAGACGCCAAACTGGACGGCAAGAAACGCTTCGCCGATGCGGCGCTGGCGCTTAGCAAGGCCTTTTCCCTGTGCTGCACCCTGGATGAAGCCAAAGCCCTGCGTGATGAAGTGGCCTTTATGCAGGCGGTAAAGGTCATTCTCACCAAACGCGACATCAGCGCCCAGAAGAAAACCGACGAACAACGCGAAGTCGCCATCCGCCAAATCATCAACCAGGCCGTGGTCAGCGAAAGCGTAGTCGACATCTTCGATGCCGTTGGCCTGGAAAAACCCAACATCGGTCTGCTGGACGACGAGTTTCTTACGCAGGTACGCAACCTGCCCGAACGCAATCTGGCGGTGGAGCTGCTGGAGCGTTTGCTGGAAGGCGAAATCAAGAGCAAATTCGCCAGCAACCTGGTGCAGCAGAAGAAGTTCTCGGACATGCTCGGCAGCGTCATCACCCGCTACCAGAACCGCAGCATCGAAACCGCCCAGGTCATGGAAGAGCTGGTCGAGATGGCCAAGAAGTTCAAGGACGCTGCGAATCGTGGTGAAGAGCTGGGTCTGAGCGAAGATGAAATACGTTTTTACGACGCGTTGGCCAATAACGAATCAGCCGTACGCGAGCTGACGGACGAAACTCTGAAGAAGATTGCTCACGAGCTGACTGAAAACCTGCGCAAGAATATTACGGTGGATTGGTCAAAGCGAGAGAGCGTGCGTGCCAGTCTACGGCTGATGGTGAAACGGATACTGCGAAAGTACAGGTATCCGCCTGATATGGCGGATACGGCTGTGGAGCTGGTGTTGCAGCAGGCCGAGGTGTTGGGTGAACAATGGAGTTAAGTGTGGGTATCTCGGCACGGAAAGCGGTTGAACAGCCACAACCGGAAATGCAAACAACCAACCATATTCAATACATCTAGGTAAAAAGGGACGGGAATGAGCGAGGTCATTATTAAGTTGCATGAATGTGTAGCGCTAAGTCAACTTGACGCAACCATAATTGAAAAGTTACTACATGATGACTCGTGTGTTCAGGAGTGTGAAGTACTAGACTTTAAACGACAACTACCAGAGTCAGACCTGGAGTATTTGACAGTCATTCGAGACCTAACGGCACTGCATAACTCTTACGGCGGCTTTCTAATATTTGGTATTGGCGAACTTGAGAAAGATAGATCAGTTGAAATTGTAGGTGTTGAATCCGGGCGTCTCAAGCTTGGGAAGCTACGGGATCTAGCTCGATCATACTTAGGATGCGACTTAAGAATCCAAGCACAAGCCATTCAACTTTCACACGTACATCTTGAAGCACTCCATGTCAGCAAACGCTCCGTCGGTGACAGCCCAACACGGTTTTTCAAAAACGGTCCACACGACGAACGAAATAAGCCATATTTTAAGAAAGGTGACGTTGTTTTTCGTCGTCTGGACAGCAATGATATGGCAAAAAATGCGGAAGATTATGATTTCCTTTTTTCAGCACGCCGCCCTCCTTCTCTTGAGATCTCAATCGAGAATCTAGCTGATGAGGAGCCACTGGAACACAATCTACCAGATCGAATCCTGGTTTGTTCACGCTTCATAGGGAGAAAGGGGGATTTGGGCGAACTATGGGCGTGGCTGGGGGATGATTTTTCTCGAGTTCGCCTAATCGCTGGTGAAGGAGGATTAGGGAAAACAAGTCTTGCCTACCGGTTCTCCGAGGAAGTGGCCACCAGACGAATTCGACCCTTCGAAAAAGTAGTATGGCTCACAGCAAAAGAACGACAGTTTATAGCTGCTGAAGACTCTTATAGAGACGATCGAAAAACAGATTTCAACGATGCGCAGTCTTTATTTCGCGCCATTGCTTCCACCCACGGTTATTTAGATAGCGAGCTAGATGAACTTGATCTCAAGGAGTCAATGCAAGCAGCCTTAGAAGGTTGTTCAATAATGCCAAGCTTTATAGTCATCGACGACGTCGACTCATTGCAGCCAGAGGATCAGCAACGAGCACTAGAGTTTGGGATGCGAACTCCAGCGAATACCAAGATCTTGTTGACTACACGTGTCAACTTTTCGTACTCCCCTGACAACGTTCTAAAGTTGGATGGGCTACCACCAGACGAATTCAAAGAATACATAGTTGGACTTCGAGATCGCTATCAGTTACCGGCACTAAAAGAGTCGAAACTTAGCCACCTTCTCGAGGTGACTAGCGGCTCCCCTCTTTTCACTGATTCTTTACTCCGTCTGGAACGAAGGGGGCAGACTCTAGATCAGGCCATCAACCAATGGAAAGGGGAGAAAGGACTAGAAGCCCGAAAAGCAGCATTGTCACGCGAGGTACAACAGCTAAGTAAGACTGCCATGCGTGTCCTGTATGCCATTAGCTTATTGAAAAACACTAGCTATACTGAGCTATCTGAGCCTGTCCGTAATTTTGTGGGTGAGGCATATCATAGGGGTTAAAAACCATGGATATGCCAATGAAGAAGAAGCGTACCGTTGCCGCGCAGGCAGCCGCCCGTGGGCCGTTGCCTGATCTACCCAGGGAACTGCTCGATGAACTGGTCAAAGGTCCGATGACGCCCACTGAAGTCCAGGATTTGATGCTGGCGTTCAACAAGGCGATCATCGAACGGGCCATGGGTGCAGAGATGAACATGCACCTTGGCTACCGGCCCGGTGAAGCCAAGCCACCAGAACAGGCCAACGAGCGCAACGGTGCCAGCGGCAAAACGATCATTACGGATCGCGGCCCCGTGCGGGTGGATATTCCCCGAGACCGCGATGGCAGCTTTGAACCCGTTCTGATCCCGAAGCACGAGCGCCGATTTACCGGCTTTGATGAACGCATCATCGCCATGTATGCCCGGGGCATGAGCGTGCGCGAGATTCAGGGATTCCTGGCCGAGAGCTACGGCACCGAAGTGTCGCCGGACTTCATCAGCTCGGTGACCGACGAAGTCATGGCCGAGGCTATTGCCTGGCAGAGCCGTCCGCTGGAAGCGATGTATCCAGTCGTTTTCTTCGATGCGCTGCGCGTCAAGATCCGCAGCGATGGCGTGGTCAGCAACAAAGCCGTTTATCTGGCGCTTGGCATCCAGGCCGACGGTCAGCGTGATGTATTGGGCCTGTGGATTGAGCAGACCGAAGGTGCCAAGTTCTGGCTCAAGGTCTTCAACGAGCTGAAGACCCGTGGGGTTCAGGACATCCTGATCGCCGTCGTGGACGGCCTGAAGGGGTTGGCAGAGGCGATCAATACCGCCTATCCGAAAACCGCCGTGCAAACCTGCATTGTGCACCTGATCCGAAACAGTCTGGATTACGCTGGCTGGCGCGACCGCAAAGCGGTTGCCCAAGCGCTACGGCCCATCTATGCCGCCGCTAGCGAGCAAGAGGCCGAAATGGCTTTGCAGTCCTTTGCCGAGGGCCAATGGGGCGCAAAGTATCCGACCATCGTGCAGGCTTGGCAACGGGCCTGGGAATACGTGATTCCGTTCTTCGTATTCCCGCCCGAGATCCGGCGTGTTATCTACACCACTAACGCCATCGAAAGCCTGAACATGCAATTGCGTAAAATCATCAAAACGCGAGGTCACTTCCCCAACGACGAAGCGGCCATCAAGCTAATGTGGCTAGCGTTACGGAATGTGTTGAACAAATCCGTGCGCGCGGCCTTCGATTGGAAATCAGCCATGAATCAGTTTGCCATCATGTTCGGCGAACGGTTTACGCAGGCTCGGGATAAAGTTGTTAAACCGCCTCGCCCACAAAAAGACGGATACTCCCAGCTATCTCAAATAACCACATATACGGAGCAAACGCTAGGCGACGCTCTACAGGAGCTAGCGGGACTTTTTCTTATAAGCGCACCATCAATTGCAAAAGAGTCTCGTTACACAGTCGATCGAAATACCGGCCAGCTAGTTGTAGAAGTGGCTGCAACGCTTGGTATAGATCATGCTGCATTGCTGTCGGCTACAAAACGAGCACGTTCAGATGCAATTGGGCTAACTCGCCAAAAGCGTACCAACATCGTTGGCCTTGCTATTGCTCAGTCTATGGCACAACTAAAAGATAACGATGCAAGGGGGGCTTTGGACACAGTGATGGCTGCAGCAAAAAAGCTCAGTACTCCCAATGCAGATCTCCTATTGGCTATCGGCAGATTCTATTTAAGGCTACCCTCGCCTAACCCTGGAGAGGCGAGTAAAGCCTTTGATGAGTCTTATCGGCTCGGCCAGCGAAAACAACTACTCTTTGACCTATGGTTTGAATCCGAATACATGCGAGGCAGCTTTCAAGCGGCGAAGGACATCGCTACAAGTGCAATCAACCATGAGGTTGGGGATGACTACCAGTGGCTCGAAAGAAGAGCACAAATCCACGTTACTCTTGCGAACCGTTCTAAATCACGCTTATCTCATGACTCAGCCATCAGAGAAATAAATTTCGCTATAGCGGATATGCGCTCTGCTAGAGCTAAAAGTAGCGGCGATATTCAAAGGCGCCATATGAATACACTTATCGAACAAGCCGATACACTCAAAGCTAAACTAATGCAAGGCGTGTGATCGCTATCTTCAAAACCAGCAAAATCCTTGTATCCGGATGTACCTGTACTGTACCCAATTTCAGTACAGTACAGGTACACACATCAGTTTTCACCAATTCCACAAAATTACGCTAACCTACTGATCTATAATTACTTTCACCTTCATCAACCTACGCTCACATTCGCCCCACTTCCCTAGACAAACACCTTTACACGCCAACTCAAAATCCCCCGCCGCAAGGCGTGCCGGTTCGATTCCGGCCGCGGCGCCACTCTAGAATTCACTCCGGTGTCGCCAAGAAAAACGAAGAAAGGTAAACCGGTGACGATCCGATCAATAACTAAAGGCGGAGTAGGAAGCCTTAACGCTCGGTAGTCGCGCTAGCAGCTTCTTGTTTCAATTGCGAGGAACCACCTTTGCGCAAGCGGTAAGGCGCTCGGCACCGCCCCATGCGCTGTAGGCAGCATTGGCCTTCGCAACCGTTGCTTCCTCGTTCTTGCTGTCATACTTCTCGGCAGGAGTCTTGAAGAAGATCCACAGAACTTCCGGTCTGTCGACTTGGCCTACGAAGCGTTCGCTCCTGGATATTTCATCCTTGAGCGGTTGCCCCGCTATCAGACGCGCTAGCGCAACGCTGCCTTCGCCTATTCGGGGTCCCACATCCCCAACCACGAACGGAACTGCAATCTTCTTATTCAACTCGTAGGCAACGCCGAAGCTCCCCATCGCGATGCCCCGTGACAGTACGCTTGAAGGTACTACCGCTGCTGGCACGCGCAGCGCATTAACATAGCGCGACTGGTCCGCCCTATCCGTTATGGACGAATCGGCAAGCGCCGTTGGCGAGACATAGAATCCCGAGCCATCGGCCTGAACGACGGGCACAACGGATGTCACCGTGCGTCCGGCGATTCTCACCGACTCATGACCTAGAATTCCGTACCAGTTAACTGCCCCTACTGAAGCATCCTTCCAACCCGCCGCGCCGATGCGCGCCACATCGGACATAAACCGGCCAGTGCAGGTCCTGCTGCTCTCAGAGCCTTGATATGAAGTCCCATCGGGCAAGTACACCTTGCCGGCGTTGCATAGGTGAATCAGTGCTCCAGCGTCCGCGTTCTTCGGGTGGTACGCCCGCTTGTAGCCATCTATGTTGATGTTCATCTTCGCGAAGGCTGCAATTCCTCCATCCGACAACACCCAGGCACGGTTCACCCCTCCCAGCGCAGAGATTATGGTGCCGGCGCAGTCAGCAGCGACCCCGCTGCTCGGCACGAGCGCAGCTGCCAGCACACATAGGATCAATCCAGTGGAAATGCGGCTCACAACCAGCCCCCTTGCAATGATCGCAACGTCAAATCATATGAAATGGCCCCAACGCCGACAATAGGACATGTAGCCAGCAGCGGTTTCATTGTCGGCGGCTCACGCTAAGAGGCCGTTCGCAATGCGCGGATCTAGGTCAAGCTTGCCTCGTTGGTTAACGTAACGAGAGACGGTGAAGCCCGGCCACATTCCGTTAGCTCAAGGGCTGACTCATAGCTCGGTGTATTTTTTTGCGCTGCCCTTAGCTTGGTCTATCGGATATTTCGCTTCGTTCCGTTCGATTTTTTCCATGACGATCTTTTGAATGTCAAAACCGTAAGCATCGGAAAGCAGCAGGGCATAGGCTAGTACATCTGCGAGCTCTTCCTTAACCTTCTCCACATCGGCAGTTTCCGGCGTTTTCCATAGAAAGGCCTCTAACAGTTCACTGGCCTCGATGCTCAAGGCCACCGCCAGATCTTTAGGGTTATGAAACTGTTTCCAGTCGCGATCATCGCGAAACTGGCGCAACTTTTGCATGACTTCGTCCATATCCTCAACCTATTCTGGCTTAGCTTGTTGGAAATGATAGTAACTTGCCTGACACAAGTTAGGAACATCATCGCGGTGCGCCCTCGAACGTCGGGCCTGCCAAGGGGGTCAGCGGCTGAACAAGCGACGGCTCCTGTGATCTGGCGGCTGCACTATTACCGGGAACCATGCCACCATGAGAACGCAGTAAGACGGTACGGACAGCACAACTAAACCTTAGACCGATTGGATTTCTATTAAGTCAATCTGGCAATTTATGCCGGTGAAGCGTCACAACATCCGCAACGTTGGAGAATACGAGGGCCACTTGAACGTCGATAATCGTATCGTCACGGATCTGATTGTCGCCTGCCAGACCGATGCTGACCGCGTCGATGCTTTACCACCTTTGAAGTGGCCTCGAGCAAGACTCAATCGACGCGATCCCACGCGACTCACAGCGCGAGGCTCCTTGTCGATGTTAGGTCAACGCCGTACCAAAGCATCAACAAAGGCAGCAAGATCACGATTGAAACGCTCAGCCTCTTCGAGGAACGGCGAATGCCCAGACTGTGGATAAAACTTAGCCACTACACTCGCGTTCAACGCCTTGGCCCGGTTGTATGATGGCTCCACCTGAACCAGCGCGTCGCGCGCACCATAGATTAATAACAGTGGCTTTTGCATTCCTCCTAAACCCTTGGGCGCGTCCAGCGACATCCCATGCACTGCGTTCTGCATGTCTTCGGAGGCCATGGCCGCATTGGCCAACAGCCGGTGGAAGGTAACGGCGTCAGGCCGGGTGGCAAAACATAGCCCTACGAATTCACGTTCGGCGTCCAGATGAGTCTTCAGATCCGGCGATGCCATCCCACTGTAAACGCGAGGGTGCGGAACGATCTGCTCTGGCTTCAGCTCGATGACACCGCCCACATAGACGGCACCAGCGATCTTCTCGTCACCATAAACTGCCAGATAATTTGTAGTCACGGCTGCGCCCAGCGACCACCCTACGATGACAGGCTGCTGGGCTGCTGACCCTTCGATTACTGCAGCCAAATCATCGGCCCAGCGTCGTCCATCGCTGTAGGCATCACTACGCTTAGGTTGATCGGACACACCATGCCCACGCATATCGTAGGTAATCAATCGATAGCGCTGTAGCTCGGGGCTATTGACCTGCTTCTCCCAGCTCAAATGGCTGCCTAGCAAGCCATGAATGAAAATGATGGGTTGGCCGTTCGGCTCTCCCGCTTCCTGGACGGCGATGGACACCCCGTCAGGACTGGTCACTGTGTACGGTTGCACAGCGGCCTGGGCCAGTACAGAGACACCACAAGCACGCTAAGGATCGGTACTTTGGCACACGCAACCGGTGCCAGCGTGCGTTCGATTCGCCACTATGATCAGCACGGTCTGCTGGCATCCGAGCGGGCCGCTAACGGCTACCGTGCCTTCCAGGCGGTAGCCGTCACCCAAGTCAAACAAATCCAGCGCCTGATTGCCACCGGCTTCAGCTTGGAGGAAATCCGCAGCTTTCCCGATTGCATGCTATTGATCGAAGGGGCGCAAGCATGCGCCAACATTACGGAAACGCAGCGCAAGCGGCTCGCGATGCTCGAACGCCAGATAGAAGCACTGGAGAACCAACGCCAACGCTTGCGCGCCATGTTGATCGAAAGCTCTGACGTTAAAACGACGCGCTGAGCCCCAGCACCGCCGCCGCCTTGCCGGTATATTTGCCGCGGGTGTTGGTGTACAGATTGCGATCGGCGTTGGTGTCGTAGTAAGTCAACGACACCGCAAAGCGATCAAACTGGCGGCTCAGACCAACACTCCAATCGGTGTACGAACCGTCGTCCATATTGCGCACTTTTTGATAGCCGACATGTGCTTTCAAATCGACGTCCCAAAAGCCTGTAGGCACTGCCATGCCTAAATCGTAATATTGGCTGTTTTTGCTATCGGGTGCGCCAAAGAGATCTGTCAGCGCATGCGAATATTTGAAACTCAGGGGGCCATAACCTAGGCCAACATAGGCTTCAGTCGTGTCGGGGTCATTGAACCCGGCGGGATAGCTGCCGGGATAATAATAGTGCAGCGCGCCCACATCGAAAGTGAAGCCTTCGGCGATCGTATGCTTGTACCCGGCATAGAAATCCATTTCGACATTGGAAGACACATCAGGGTCTGCATCCGAAAGCCAACTGATGCTGGAGTTCCAGTTGCCCAGGTAGAAGCCGCTACGATGGCTGATGTCGAACCCGCCCTGCACCGCCGGTTTGCCGTTGGTCTGCATCAAGCCGCGAAATCGATATTCACTGACGACGCCCAGATTGGCGCTGAATGTCCAGTCCGGTTCGCTTGCCGGCGTAAGGGATGTCTGTGCCGCTGCAGTGTTAACACTTGCGAGCAAAGCGGCGATGGCAATTAGCGGGAAAGCGCACTTCATGGTGATACTCCTTGGTTGGATGGTCACCTTGTCTTACGCAACGTTTGTGCCAGTTTTTAACCCCAGCTAACTGGCCCTTTTTCGCCCCGATTCGGCTGGATCCGCCCCAATGTGAAGCCGCGTGCACCAGGGTGGGCTCACCGCTAGGCGATCTTCCGGGCCGCCATCAACTTATCCAGCGCATTGCCGAACGCTCGCCTGTCCGCCTGGCTTAGCGTGTTGGGCCCGCCCGTATTGACGCCGGCGCTGCGCAGTTCCTCCATCATGTCGCGCATGGCCAGGCGCTCGCCGATGGTTTCGGCGGTGTAGCGCTCGCCGCGCGGGTTAAGCACCAAGGCGCCTTTGGCCAGCGCCTCGCTCGCCAAAGGAATGTCGCCGGTGATGACCAGGTCGCCGGCCGAGGCATGCTGCACGATGTAGTCGTCCGCCACGTCGAAGCCGCGCGGAACCTGGACGGCCCGAATCAGGGGCGACGGCGGTGTGCGCAGCATTTGATTGGCCACCAGGGTAAGCGGCCGTTGCCAGCGCTGCGCTGCTCGGTACAGGATGTCCTTGATGACCGCAGGGCAGGCATCAGCGTCGACCCAGATATGCATGAATAATCCTTCAACGAGAAATCACTAAATTCGTGCCGAACTGAGAAATGCTAATCGTTCTTGGGCGGATGTCATCGACCTTTTACCACCGCCGGGCCGGCAACTCGGTTACTGCGGGGCGTCGCGAAAACCAAATCTGTACCAGATCGAGCTTTCATAATTGATTTCATGCGGGCATAATCGGATTTTCGCACTGTAGTGCATCAATTGATCGTTTTGCGCATGCTTCGGCGCCATGAGCAGGAATATCCCATGAGTGACCTTCCCAGCGACCCTATTGGGGCGGCGTGGCTAGCCCAGGCGTATCAGGTTCTTCCTAACGGTCGTATGCCAGTGCAAAGCCGGCTCGGCGGGCGACGGGCCACCCAGGTCAGTAACGGCGCCAGAATGGAGACATACCAAGAAGCCATGCGGCCCTCCGCTGAGCCGGCAGCACACCTTCAATTTCACCTGCGGCACGAAGTACCCCAGCTCGAATTCCTGGCTCGCCTGTTCGCCAAGACCGGCCCCGCCTTTGTTCAGGCGTGGGTCAATGCCGAACCGACCGGGCAGTATGCCCGCCGGGCTGCCTTTCTGTACGAGTGGTTGACTCAAGATGTCTTACAGGTACCGGAACGCATCGGCGGAAATTATGTCGATGTGATCGACAACACCAAACTGGTAGCCGCTTCAGCAGATCGCGTAGTGAAAGAGCCGCGCTGGCGCATCAATGACAATCTGCCCGGTACACCCTACTTTTGCCCGACCATCGTCAAGACCGACGCAACGATCCAGGCCATAGCCTTGGATGTACCGCAGCTCTTACAGAACCTCACGGACGAATTCGGCGACGACCTGCTGCAACGCGCCGCCGTATGGATGACGCTACGTGAAAGCAAGGCCAGTTTTGCAATCGAGGGGGAAGCAGACCGCGTCAGCCGTATAGAACGGTTCGCCCAGGTCATGGCCCGAAGAGTCGGCCAGGGTGACACTCCCTTGAGCGAAAGCGCGCTGGCTGAACTACAAGGCGAGATACTTGGCAAGCGCACTACGCTCACCCATTTCGGCTTGCGCCAGTCGCCCGTCTTTGTTGGAGAAACGGTGCGCTATCAAGATGTTGTGCATTATGTTGCACCACCAGCAGACGATATCGCGACCATGCTCGAAGGCCTTCGCGTCTTCCTCGACCGCACACAAGGACAATCGCCTGTCATGCGCAGTGCCGTAGCCGCCTTTGGCTTCGTCTACATTCATCCGCTGGCTGACGGCAACGGTCGCATACACCGCTTCCTGATCAACGACACCTTGCGGCGCGATGGCGCGGTTCCCGAGCCGCTGATTCTCCCCGTATCGTCAGTCATCACCGACGATTCCGGAGAGCGCCGCAATTATGCTCGCGTGCTCAATGAAGTATCAAAACCTCTGATGCAAGAGGCGCGTGGACATATCAGGTTCACGCCCAGACACACCACCTACCCGGATGGCGTCGTCTCCAACTTCGAGTTCAACGGAAATGAACAGGCTCAACCGGCGTGGCGCTATCCTGATTTGGGTCCGCATGTGATCTACCTGTCCAACATTATCGGACGTACTCTGACAGAACAAATGCGCGAGCAATCACGCTATCTGCGCAACCACGGGCGCGCTCGGCAGGCGCTCAAAGAGGTTGTCGAAATGCCGGACCACCAGGCAGATCGTATCCTTAGATCCATTGAACAAAATAACGGTGAACTGAGCAATGCTCTGGCCAAGCAAATGCCGATACTTAATGAGCCCAGGGTATGGACGGAGATCATTGAGGCCGTATCCCGGGCTTTCCAAGAGGACGCCCCCGCCGATAGTCATATCCTCGACCGCTACCACCCTTCACGCCCTGCTGGCAGGGAATCGTGAAACGTAAGGTCATCCCCTGGCTCTTGTATATACTCTCCTTACCTCATACGTAGCTGACGGCCGGGCAGCGTGGCTTGCCCAGGATCGAACCAAGGAGACAAATCGTGAGAATCTCGCAACTGTTGCGGCCGCTGGTGGCGGCTACTTTATTTTGTGCCGCTGTCGCGGCTCAGGCGCAGGTCAGCGTAATGCTGCCGGCCAACCCGGGTGGCGGCTGGGATTCGACCGGCCGGCAGGCCATGAAGGCCATGAACGATGCCGGCATCTTTACCGGCACGGTTAGCTTCACGAATAAAGGCGGCGCAGGCGGCACCATAGGCCTTGCGGATTTCCAGCGTTCGCAGAAGGGCAAGTCCGATGCCTTGGCGGTGTTCGGCGCGATCACGGTGGGCTCCATCACCATGAACAAATCCCCGGTTGATCTCAGCAAGTTCAAGCCACTGGCGCGTCTGACGGCGGAATACCTGGTGCTTGCGGTCAAGGCCGATGCCCCCTACCAGAATGTGGATGAATTCGTGGCTGCCTTGAAGGCCAACCCCGGCGCGACAGCTGTGGGCGGCGGTTCGGCCGGTGGCGTGGACCACATTGCCCTGGCACTATTGGCCCAGAATGCCGATGTACCGGTTTCTTCGCTGAACTACATTCCTCAAGCCGGCGGCGCCGATACGGTCACCGGCATCGTCAACGGCACGCTTAAGGCGGGCATCTCGGGCGTCTCGGAGTTCCAGCAGTTCGCCGACACCGGGCGCATACGCATCCTGGCCGTCAGCGCCGATAAACGCATGGAAGGGCTGGAGGATGTTCCCACCTTCAAGGAGGCCGGCTACGATGTGGCGCTTGCCAACTGGCGCGGCGTGCTGGGTTCGGTCGACATGCCTGAAGAGAACTACCAGCAATGGCTGGATCGCTTCACCAAACTAAGTGCAAGCCCGGAATGGCACGCCACCATGGAGCGCCAGGGCTGGGAGCCCTACTTCCTGTCCGGCGCGGCCTTCGGCGAGTTCATGGCATCGGAAAGCAAGCGCATCAACGCCATCCTGCAGGACGCAGGGCTGGTCAAGTAAAGCAGGCAAGGGCAGGCCATGGCCTCTGTGCCCAAGCAACCCTGGTGGCTGGGACTGGCGGTGATCCTTCTGGGCGCCGTCTGCCTTTATGCCTCGTCTTCGCTTACCCTGGGCGCGCGCTATGCGGCCATCGGTCCGGGCATGTTTGTCGCCCTGGTTGGTGCGGTGTTGGTCGCCTTGGGTGTGCTGCTGTTAATACAGATGGCGCGCGGCACCGCGTTTGATGACGAAGAGCGGGCGCGCGACCCGGGCATGGACGTAGGCCCGTTCTTTACGGCGCTGCTGGCCGCCGCGATACCGGCGCTGGTCATCAAATCGTTGGGCTTGCCGCTTACGGCGGCCATCGCCTTCATGCTGGTGGCGCGCGCCTTGGGCTCGCGACGTATCGTGATGGACTTGGTCTCTGGCTTTGTGCTGGGCACGGCGTGCTGGTTTCTGTTTGGCTGGCTGGGCCTGCAGTTGGGCGGCTTTCTTCCGGTGGCGGGGCTGTAATGGATACGCTGTCTTTGTTGCTGCAAGGGTTTGGGGTTGCCCTGCAACCCATCAACCTGATGTGGGCCTTCTTCGGTTCCGTCCTGGGCACGGCCATCGGCATCCTGCCCGGTATCGGGCCGGCGCTTACGATCGCATTGTTGCTGCCCATCACGGTGTCTGTCGGTCCGGTGTCGGCGTTCATCATGTTTGCCGGCGTGCTTTATGGTGCCATGTACGGCGGCTCGACCACCGCCATCCTCATCAACACACCGGGCGAAGCCGGCTCGATGATGACCGCGCTGGAAGGCAACAAGATGGCGCGCAACGGGCGCGGATCGGCCGCCTTGGCCACTGCCGCCATCGGCTCTTTCGTCGCCGGCACCATTGCTACCCTGGCGCTGACTTTCGCCGCGCCCGTGGTGGCCGAGCTTGCCTTCATCTTCACACCGGCCGATTATTTCGCGCTGACCATCATGGCTTTCACCTCGGTGGCCGTGGTCATGGGCGCCTCGCGCGTGCGTGGCTTCATCTCCTTATTGCTGGGGCTGGCACTGGGGGTGATCGGCATTGATGCCATGACCGGGCAGGCCCGCATGACCTTCGGCCTTCCCGACCTGCTGGATGGCGTCGAGCTGACGGTGGTGCTGGTGTCCGTGTTTGCGATCGGCGAGATCCTGTACGTGGCCAGCCGCTACCGCCACCAGGACGAGGCCATCATTCCCATACGCGGCAAAGCCTTCATGACCAAGAAAGAATGGGGGCGCTCCTGGAAGCCTTGGCTGCGCGGGGCAGCCATCGGCTTTCCCATGGGGGCCATCCCCGGGGGCGGTTCCGAATTGCCCACGATGCTGTCTTATACGCTGGAAAAAAACCTATCCGCCCACAAGGAAGAGTTCGGCCATGGCGCCATCGAGGGGGTGGCCGGCCCCGAGGCCGCCAACAATGCCGCGGCGGCGGGCATCTTGGTGCCCTTGCTGACGCTGGGCCTGCCTACCTCGGCAACCGCCGCTATCTTGCTGGTTGCCTTCCAGAACTATGGCCTGCAACCCGGTCCCTTCCTGTTCACCCGTGACCCCGAGCTGATTTGGGGCCTGATCGCTTCCCTGTACATAGGCAATTGCATGCTGCTGGTGCTGAACTTGCCTTTGGTAGGCCTGTGGGTACGCTTGCTTTATATTCCCAAGCCACAGCTTTACGCCGGCATTCTGGTGTTTGCGATGATAGGGATTTGGGGCGTTTCGGGCTCGGTATTCGAATTGGGCCTGATGGCCGGGCTGGGTGTGGTCAGCTACGTGATGCGGGTTTACGGCTTTCCGATAGCACCCTTGCTGATCGGACTGATCCTTGTGCCTTTGACCGAAAACCAGCTGCGTACGGCACTGGCTGCCGGACAAGGCGATTTCATGGTGCTGATAGAAAGCCCGCTGGCCTTGAGCTTTTTTGTGGTGGCGCTATTGTTCTTGACTGTGCCCTGGGTATTGGGGAAGCTGAAGAGATAGCCGGGGACGGGCCTATACGAATGCGCACGGCCGCTGCTACGAGCGCAACGGCGCTTCCGAGCTCAGGAGGGCGTTTGGGTGGTTGGTTGACGACGCACGCTGAACGCATTCAGCGCATAAATAAGTCACGGGCAGTAGATATTCTTCAGTACGGCGATCAGCCGAACGACCTCGGGATCGTGAATTCGATAATAGAAATTTTGAGCGTCGCGCCGGTAGGTCACCAGCCCGGCGTTGCGCAGCTTGGCCAGGTGCTGCGACAGCGCTGATTGCCCAAGATCAAGCCGCTCAACCAGTTCAGTAACCGACATCTCGCCATATTCCAACAGCAGACACAACGCCAGCAAACGATGCTCGTTGCTTAACAGGCGCAGCATGGCAGCGGCTTTCGCGGCGCCCTCGCGCATGAACAACTGATTTCTTTCTTCGGTGCTCATCATGGCTCGAGTCCATCAATAGTCAACATTAACCACAGTCGAACTCAAGTATGTCACACCGTTCGTGTGCGGAAAACTGTAGTTTACATTAGAACATTATAATGTTCTAATGCATCGTATTGGGTTTACTACTTCCTTCCTCCAAAGGATCTCCATCATGCTCCGATTTGACTTACCCCCGGTGTGGTCTCGCGTTACACGCGCAGAGGCCTTCGTCAATTTCCTGATTTGCGGGGCCGCCCTGCTCTTTTCGCCCTGGCTAATGGCAATCCTGGTTGTCCAGGGTTTTGTCCGGGGCTTCCTGGGTCATTACAAATGTCCTCTGCACCGTGCGCTGGCTTGGTCGTTCGAGGCTGGCAACTGCGCCGGCCGCAAAGAAAACCCTGGCGCGAAAATGTTCGCCAACAAGATTCTATTCATTGCCAGCAGCGTATCGGTCGCGGCTTATGCAATGGACAGCGAACTGTGGATGGTGCCATGTATTGTTCTGATGGTCTTCACGACGCTGGAATGGGCGCTATCGTTTTGCGCAGCCTGCTGGGTGTACGGCTTCTGGTACAGCAAGTTCCCTCCAAAAATCGTGTGATCAAGCATCAGGCTTATGCGGGCCAGTTAATCTAGATCAAGAAAAGCTCATATTTTTATATTAGCAATGGTTAATAAATATGACTTTACTCGTAGAATGACCGTAGCAATAGAACCAGGAGGCATTGTTGATGAAGAACTTTTTCGAAGTACCAGATGCCTCCGGTATCAGGCTTAGCCGGCGGCAACTGCTGTCCTTGATGGCGGCCGGCGCAAGCACGGCCTGGCTGCCCACCTCGGCAGTGGCTGCAGCGCCCAAGACCAAGACGTCCGCACGTATCGTGATTGCCGGAGCGGGCGCAGCGGGCTTAAGCGTGGCCTCCCAGTTGTCGTCCAAACTGGAAGGTGCAACCATTATTTTGGTGGATCCGCGTAAAGAGCACTTCTATCAGCCTGGCTTTACCTTGGTGGGCGCTGGCATCAAGTCGCCGGATTACCCTGTGTCCCGCACCACCGATTACGTTCCTCAAGGCGTGGAATTAATCGCCGAGAGCGTGGCCGAGATCAACCCCGACGCCAATAACATCGTCACCCAATCGGGTACGGTCTTGCCGTATGACTTCCTTTTCGTGACCACGGGAATGGTGCTCGATTACGGCGCTATCCCCGGTATGGATGTGTCGCGCATAGGCACCGACGGCATGGGCAGCATCTACCATGGCCCCGAAAGCGCGTTTGCGACATGGCAAGAAATGTCGCGCTTTGCCGACAAAGGCGGGGTCGGTGTTTTTCTACGCCCAGACACCGAAATGAAATGTGCCGGCGCGCCACTGAAATATGCCTTCATTGTGGAAGACTACCTTACCCGCCGTGGCACCCGCAGCAAATCCGAGGTCATCTACAACGCCAACAATAACGCCTTGTTCGGCGTGCCTATCGTGTCCGAGAAAGTGCGCATGCTGTTTTCCGAGCGTGGCATCAAGACCAACTATTCGCACACATTGCAGGCTATTGATCTGGACCGGCGCGTTGCCACATTCATGACGCCTGCCGGCCCAACACAACAGCCCTACGATTTCATTCACGTCATTCCGCCAATGAAGGCGCCCGACGTGGTACGCAATAGCCCGCTACCGTGGCAAGAAGGCCACTGGGCGTCGGAAGGCTGGCTCGAGGTCGATAAAGGCACATTACGCCATGTCCGGTACGCCAATGTATTTGGTGTAGGCGATATTGCAGGCGTACCCAAAGGTAAAACTGCTGCGAGCGTCAAGTGGCAGGTGCCAGTGGCGGTAGCGCATCTGATCGCCGACATTTCGGGGCAATCATCCAATGCCCTCTATGATGGCTACACGTCTTGTCCGTTGATCACACGATTGGGCCAGGCCATGCTGATCGAGTTCGATTACAACAACAATTTAAGACCGTCGTTTCCTGGCATGATTGCGCCATTGGAAGAGCTCTGGGTCAGTTGGGTCATGAAGACAATGGCGCTCAAACCCACTTACATCAGCATGTTGCGCGGCAAAGCGTAGCCATCGGAGGCCCCTATGAAAGATCTGGATCCTGTTATTCTGATTTCCGTCTTCCAGGAAATGTTGGGTGCTCCGCTGCTGTGGCTTCTGGTTGTCATCATCGTCGTTGGCTCTGTCGCATTCATTAGCTTGCTGGTTATCGAGAAGCGGATTGTCGCAACCCGGATGCTGCGTAGCCAGTTGGTGGGTATTGTGGGCGGCATAGCGGCACTGGTGTTGATGGTCCGGGTTTCGTCTTCCGGCTTCACAGACGCCGGTGGACCAGCCGATTGGTTCTTGATTGCACTGATCTTTGGATGTGGGTTAATAGGCACTACCATTCTGTGCTACGGCTTGGCAGGATGGCTAAAGAGGCGCTAGTCTCAAAACCATGCTTGCTCAAATAAAGACCCGCTCGCTACCAGGACGATACCGAAAGTGGGCGCTCGCGCTCATCATCGTCGCAATCGGCATTGGTTTCTTCGCCGTTCGTGCATGGCAAGGGCCTGTCGTACAGGCCAGCCAGGTCGTGAAGCGCCCGCTTATCCAGCAAGTGGTGGCCACGGGAAGAATCGTTGCCGAATCCCGGGTCCAGGTTGGCAGCGAGCTTACCAGTGTGGTCACAGATAGACTCGTTCGCGAAGGTGACCGCGTCGTTGCCGGCCAGGTTTTGCTTCGCTTGCGAGACGACGAGTACCTGGCAAGGCAACAAGAAGCGCTGGCTGCCCTGACGCAACTTGAAAAAATCCGTCGGCCCCAAGCCATGGCCGCATTGAATCAAGCCGAGGCGCAATTGGCCCAAGCAAGGCGCGAAGTGCAGCGACGCGAAAAACTGGTGGCGGCCAACGCAACGCCCCGCGAAGACAAAGAGCGTGCGGAACAGGCCCTGGCTGTCGCATTGGCCGCGGCCGAACAAGCACGGGTAGACTCGACCTCGCTTTCTCCTGGTCAGACCGAAGAGGTCTTGCTGCAAGCGCGCCTTGATGCTGCCGAAGCCGCCCTTTCTAAAACCGTGGTGCGCGCCCAGTTCCCGGGCACAATACTGACACGCCATGTCGAACAGGGTGACGTCGTGCAGCCCGGCCAGGTCTTGTTCGAGATTGCACGCGACGACGATATTGAAATCCTGGTGCCCGTAGACGAGCGCAACCTAGGCCTGCTGCGCGTGGGGCAACAAGCCGTCTGTATTGCCGACGCCTATCCACAGCAGTCGTTCTCGGCCGTGGTACAGCGCATCGCACCCACCGTCGACGCTGAACGCGGAACGGTAGACGTGCGACTTGCCGTCACGACCATACCCGAATACGTGCGTAACGACTTGACGGTCACAGCCACCATCGAGACGGCTAGCCTGCCCAGCACGCTGACAGTGCCGAACGAGGCATTGTTCAATCGGCGCAGCGCCCAAGCCAGCGTCTGGCGTATCCGCAACGGCGTTGCGATTGAGACCCGGATAGACTTGGGGTTGCGCGGCGCGACGATGACGCAGGTAGTGTCGGGCTTGGAAGAAGGCGACTGGGTTTCGACATCGGCTGACTTGGTACAAGGACAACGAGTTCGAATCGCTGATCACACTTCCAACACCGCGTCGTCCTCGGCCGGTGCCTCCAAAGAATTACCGTTCAAGTTATAGCGTTTACGGGACCTGCCTATGTGGTTGGAGCTAACGATCGCGACCAAGTTTCTCAGGCAAGGCCTTGCACAGACCCTGCTGATATTGATCGGCATCGCCGTCGGCGTGTCGGTCATCGTGTTCATTACGACGCTGATTGTCGGCTTGCAGAGCAACATCATTGAACGCACACTGGGCACGCAATCGCACATACGCGTCGAGCCGCCTCGCGAAGAGAACGCGCTGGTAGACGTGCCCGACGGCACGATGGCGTTGCGCGTCGAACAGAAGCGTGCGCAACGCTTGCGCTCCATCAATAATTGGAAGCAGGTACAAGACATACTGGACACCATCCCCGAGGCAACCGCGGTGTCCCCTGTGGTGGCCGGCCCGGCTTTTGCGCGGCGCGGAGATGTCATCAAATCGGTCTCGCTGATGGGCATTGACCCGCTACGGTACGAACGCATCGTTCCGGTAAGTGAAGACATCATCGCCGGAGAGTTTCGCGTCAGTCCGGGCGATGCGGTGATCGGCAGGCTGCTGGCCGACGACCTTGGCATCGAAGCAGGAGGCACCTTAAGGCTAGAGACCGGTGACAATCGCCACGCCACCGTAAAGGTCACGGGCATTTTTGAGTTGGGAGTGCGCGAGCTGGACCTGCGTTACGTCTATCTGGACCTCAAGCAGGCCCAGGCGCTGCTGGATTTACCCGGCGGCGTCACGCTGATAGACGTCACCGTACGGGATCTATTCGCGGCGGATGTGGCCGCGGCAAACATTCAGCGTTTGACAGGACTGAAGTCCGAAAGCTGGATCCAATCGAATGCCCAGTTGATGAATGCCTTGACCTCGCAGCGCATTTCCACCATTGTCATCAGCTTCTTTGTGGCGGTTTCCGTGGCATTCGGCATCGCCAGCGTATTGGCCATTACCGTCACCCAGCGTACGCGCGAGATCGGCATCCTGCGCGCCATGGGCGCCAGGCGCGAACAGATATTGCGCGTGTTCCTGTGGCAAGGCGGCCTGCTTGCCATGTTCGGAGCCATGTTGGGCACCACGCTGGGCGTAGGGCTCGTATGGGGTTTCAATACGTATGGCCCCAAGCTGTTCTATATTCCGTTGCCGCAAGGCTTGCTTTTGCTGTCCATGGGTGCGGCTACGCTGACGGGTCTGCTGGCTGCCATGGTACCCGCATGGCGAGCCTCGCGCCTGCACCCCGTCGAGGCGATTCGGTATGTCTGAGCAAGACAACTTGGTTCTCCGCCTTGCCGGACTTCGAAAGTCCTATAACGTGGGCAAGCCCAACGAACTCGAAGTGCTGCACGGCATTGATATGCAGATAGGTGCGCACGACTTTGCGGCGCTGGTAGGCCCCTCGGGCTCAGGGAAGAGCACCTTGTTGAATATGATCGGCCTGCTTGACGCGCCCACGGCAGGCGAGTTGTATCTATTGGGTCGGCCCACCGCCCGCATGAGCGATGCGGAGCGCACGGCACTACGCGGTGCCCAGCTGGGTTTCGTCTTTCAGTTTCATCACCTGATACAGGCATTCACGTCCATAGAAAACGTATTGATGCCCTTGATGCTTACCCAGGGAAAGCCGTCGTCCGAGGACCGCGAACACGCCATGGATTTGCTCGCTGAAGTGGGCTTACATGATTACGCAAACGTCAGGCCCAGCGAACTGTCGGGCGGCCAGCAGCAACGGGTGGCGATCGCACGAGCTCTGGTTACCCGGCCCGCATTACTGCTTGCCGACGAGCCCACCGGCAATCTCGATACCAAGGCAGCCGCCAAGGTGTTCGATCTGTTCAGGCGATTTAATAAAGCCTATAACTGTGCGGTGTTAATCGTGACACACGACCAACGCCTGTCCGCCGCGTGCGACCGCAGCATCAACCTGGTTGACGGGCGCATCGTCAGTGATGAGAGCAACCTGCGTAGTTGAAAGTTTTGGATTCTCGAGGATAGCGACTGTTCGTGCGATGCGGGCGGGCACGATGGGGCGATGTAGATGCCTGCACCGCAACCGTACAATGAAGGGTGGCCTGCAGAACGCCTGGCACTTTTCCATACGCTTTTTGGGTCCCCCTAATGCCTACGCCCAACCCTTTGAACGCTACACCTGCAAAGAGTGAACCTGTCATGACCGATACCATCCTCGCCATGGAGAGCAAGACGCCTTCCGCTGATGAGCAAAGCGGTCTTGGGTATCTCGTGCGACATACCCATAGGGCATTCGCCCGCGTACTGGCCCAGCACTTGACCCCCCACAAGGTTTCGCCCGCACAATGGACCGTACTGCGCGCGTTATGGCGCGAAGATGGCTGCAGCCAGGTGGATCTGGCCTCGCGCATCCGGGTTGAGAAAGCTTCCCTTACTACCGTACTGTCCGCCCTGGAGCGCCAGGGTCTCATCGTACGGGAACGCGGCGACGAAGATAAGCGGCGTTGGTACGTGTCCCTGACCAAGGCGGGACGCCAACTGGAGGCCGCCCTACTGCCCTTGGCGTCCAAGGTTGATGCCATTGCCACGCAAGAGTTCACAGCTGAGGAAACCCGTACGCTAAAACGCTTGCTTGCGCGCACGCTGCAGAACCTTCAATAGGAGGGATCGAACGGCCATTATATTTGACACAAAAAACGATGGCATCATGATATAGTAAGCATCCATACGATATGATTGCTTACTGCAATTCGCTACCCCCTATACCGAGGAAGAGCCATGACCAGAATGACGTTCCGACATATGTGCAGCGCCGTAGCTGCCGCCTGTTTTATGACGATAAGCGCCGGCGCCGCTGTCGCCCAGGATTATCCCAAACAGCCGATCAGCTTCGTGGTACCCATGGCACCCGGTGGCGGCGTTGACACCGTTTCGCGGTCGGTAGCGCAATTGCTTTCTGAGAGGATCGGACAAACGGTCATCGTCGAGAACAAGCCCGGAGCGGGCGGCTTGGTCGCAGCCGGATACGTGGTGCGCGCAGCGCCCGATGGTTATACCGTGTTCGTGGCCGATACAGGGCAGTTGTCGGTGACTCCTTCGCTGCACGAGACACTGCCGTACGACAAAACGGCTTCCTTCGTGCCCATCACCGAAGCGGTATCGGCTCCGCTTTTTCTCGCGGTAAACGCTGCGTCGCCGATCAAGTCGGTAGAGGATTTCATTGCCTACGCCAAGGCTAACCCAGGCACGGTGTACGGCAGTACCGGGGTGGGCGGCGTTCACCACTTGGGCATGCACCTTCTGGCAACGAAAGCCGGCGTCGAACTGGTCCACGTGCCCTATCGCGGTTCGTCCCAATCGACGACGGCGCTCGCGTCTGGCGAAGTGCCCGTCCTGCTGTCGGCTCTGCCGTCCCTGCGAGGTCACATTGAGTCGGGCAAGGTTCGGGTCATCGCTGTCGCGACACCCGAGCGCTCAGTACTGATGCCGGATCTGCCGACCATTGCGGAGACGGGCGGCAACCTGAGCGACTTCAGCGTAGCGGTGAATATTGGGTTTGTGCTTCCACCAGAGACGCCCGATGCGATCGCCCAGTATCTCTATAAGGAGATCGACGCGGTCATGGACGACAAGGCCCTCCAGGACCGCCTGATGTCTATGGGCCTGGTGCCCTTACGCAATGGTCCGGACCAGTACCGCAAGAACATCGCCGCTGACACCGCGAAGTATCTAGAGGTCATCAAAGCCAGCGGCGCTACAGCGCAGAACTAAGCTGTGCTGCATGCACGGCGCGCAAGAAGATCTTGGCGCGCCCTGCTTCAATCTCAAACACAAACTCAAAGGAACACTAATGGAGTCATCCATGACCGATACTCCTGTGCTTATCGTCGGTGGCGGGCCCGCGGGATCGGCACTGGCAATCGAGCTGGGCTGGCGCGGCGTCCCTTGCACGGTCCTCGAGCAAGGTGACGGCACGGTCGATCACCCACGCTTGGGCATCATCTTGTCGCGCACCATGGAGTTTGCCCGGCGCTGGGGCATCGCAGACCGCATCTACAACTGCGGCTTCAACAACGACTACGAACTGAACGTCGTCTACTGCACAAGCATGGCGGGACATCTGTTGGGGCGCGATGAAAATCCCAGTTGCAACGCCATGCAGCCGCCGCCTCAAAGCCCGGTCAAGCGCCAGCGCTGCCCACAAATGTGGTTTAACCCCATCCTGGAGAAGGCCGCGCGTGAGTACGATACCGTGGACTTCAAGCATTTCCATAAATTGGAGAGCTTCGAGGATCGCGGCGATCATGTGCTCGCCACGTGCTTGAACACCCAAACTGGCGAAACAGTGCGCATCCGGACGCAATACATGGTCGGCTGCGACGGCGCAGCCAGTGGTGTGCGCTCGCAGCTGGGCATCGATATGCTCGGCAAGCCTGTGCTTAGCTACTCGATGAATATATTCATCCGTGCACCAGGTTTAGCCGCCCTGCATGATAAGGGTGAAGCGGAGCGTTATATCTTTGTTCGGCCAGGCGGCACCTGGGCAAATCTCACCGTCGTGGACGGACGGGATCTGTGGCGCATCACTATCATCGGCAACGAGACGATGATGAACCTGGAAGAGTTTGATGCCCAAAGTGTTGTGCGCCAATGCATGGGCACCGACGACCTCGAGTTCGAGATTATCTCGAGCATCCCTTGGCGACGCACTGAACTGACGGCCGAGCATTTCCGTAAAGGGCGGGTGTTTCTTGCAGGGGACGCCGCTCACACGATGTCTCCGACTGGTGGCCACGGCATGAGTACGGGCGTGGCTGACGCGGCCGATCTCGGCTGGAAGCTTGACGCCATCCTTAATGGCTGGGGTACGGATGGGTTGCTCGATGCCTATGAGATAGAGCGCCGCCCCATTGCTGCGATGGTGGCAGCCGCGTCTGCCGAGAACTTCAGAGCCTGGACGTCAGTACCAGACTCGGACCGCGTGCTGGACGTCGGCCCCGAAGGCGACGCTTGCCGTCAGGCAGTGGGCGAACACATGAAGCGCGCCGGCCGTGCCGACTGGGATTCGCTCGGGCTTCAGCTAGGCTATCGCTACGACGACTCGCCACTCTGCGTCGCCGACGGGACACCAGTGCCCCAGTTGGACGTTCTGGATTATCAGCAGACAGCGCGACCAGGCTCGCGCGCCCCACACGCCTGGCTGGAAGATGGGCGCTCGACGCTCGATCTTTTTGGTCGTGGCTTTACCTTAATGCGCTTTTCTTCGACAGTTCCGGTGTCGCCCCTGATCGACGCCGCACAGGAACAAAACGTACCCCTCACATTGGTGGACATCGCCAATGAGGAAATCGCCAGTCTCTACGAGCGCAAGCTCGTGCTGGTGCGGCCAGATGGCTTTGTCGCGTGGCGCGACGATGCACTGCCGACCGACGCGCCATCCCTTATTGAAATCGTTCGCGGCGCACACGTGCACGCTACCGCATAGAAAGGTCCGTGACTATGAAAGTAATCGACTCTCACGCGCATATCCTTGATCGCGCGTACTTGGATAGCCTGACCACCGAGTTGGGCATGACCGCGACCGTCAGCGAATCGGGACAAACGCTGCTGCGTACCGGCAATACTACGGTCGCTTGGTATAAGGATGAGTTTTTCGACCTTGAAGACCGTATTCGAACCATGGACCGGCAAGGCGTGGACATGCGCATTCTTTCCTTATC
Organism: Pollutimonas thiosulfatoxidans; assembly: GCF_004022565.1. Taxonomy (NCBI): domain Bacteria; kingdom Pseudomonadati; phylum Pseudomonadota; class Betaproteobacteria; order Burkholderiales; family Alcaligenaceae; genus Pollutimonas; species Pollutimonas thiosulfatoxidans. The sequence continues at coordinate 10,533 of NZ_CP022987.1, read as the reverse complement.
GAGCCCCAGCGTGTACGAATGGGCCATTGATGAGCAAATCCGTATGGCGCGGTACATCAACGATCAGACAGCGAAAGCTTGTGCGCAGTATCCCACCCGCCTTCAAGGATTGGCCACGCTACCGTTAAGCGACACCAAAGCTGCGCTGTCGGAACTCGATCGCAGCCTGGACGAGCTGGGCTTGATCGGCGTCGCAATTGGCTCCAACGTGGGGGGCAAGCCACTTAACCATCCTGACCTGGAACCCGTGTGGGCAGCAATCAACCGGCGTCAAATAGCCGTTGTAGAGCACCCGATGCTGCCATTGGGCTCGGACCACATGGATGAGTTCGAGCTGCCACTGCGGGTAGGATTCGTCTATGACACCACCACCGCTATCGCCCGTATGATCTACGGGGGTGTCTTCGAACGCTATCCCGACTTTCCGTTCATCATCGCCCATACCGGCGGCGCGCTACTGGGCCTTTTAGAGCGCCTGGACAATGGCTACCGGATCTTCTCGGATTGCCGCAAGTACATTTCCAAGCTGCCTAGCGAGTACGCGCGCAATCTGTATTACGACACCTGCTCTTTCTATGGACCAGCACTGGAGATGGCTCGCCAAATTGTGGGGGCCGAGCGTCTGCTTTGGGGCGCCGACGACCCCTTCATCGGAGCGGGAACGGCGCATGTGACGGACATGGCCATTCCTGAAGCGGAGAAGGCGATGATTCTGGCCGGCAACGCCCAGCGAATATTCAAGTTGGGGGCCTAAGCTGTTGTTACGTTACTCCATTGCGGCTCTGCAGCTTGTCTTGCGTACGTAGTTCAAAATCAGAGGCGTCGTGGCGTTCGTGCAGCTGGCTTGCCGGGTCGCCATTGGTCCGGTTAACTATTCGTCCGCGACGAACCGCAGGCCGCGCACCCACCGCATCTGCCCAACGTTGCACGTGCTTGTAGTCTTGCACGGAAAGAAACTCGCCCGCCTCATATAGCCAGCCTTTTACCAGGCCGCCGTACCATGGCCAGATGGCAATATCGGCGATGGTGTATTCGTTACCCGCCAGGTATTCGTTATCCGCAAGGCGCTTGTCCAGCACGTCCAATTGCCGCTTGGTTTCCATCGCATAGCGGTCTATTGCATAGCGGATCTTGGTCGGCGCGTAAGCGTAGAAGTGGCCGAAGCCGCCACCCAGGTAGGGCGCGCTTCCCATCTGCCAAAATAGCCACGACAGGCACTCGGCGCGTCGGCCGGCCTCTTCAGGCAAGAAGGCCTGGAATTTTTCAGCAAGATACAACAAGATAGCGCCCGATTCGAACACGCGAATTGGCTCTGGCGTACTACGGTCCAATAGCGCCGGGATCTTGGAGTTTGGGTTTACCTTCACGAAGCCGCTGCTGAACTGGTCGCCATCGCCGATCCTGATCAGCCATGCGTCGTACTCGGCTTCACGGTGACCCAAGGCCAAAAGTTCTTCCAACATAATGGTGACCTTCTGGCCGTTAGGCGTAGCCAGGGAATAAAGCTGTAGCGGATGAGCCCCCACTGGCAGCTCTTTCTCGTGTGTCGCTCCTGCAACGGGCCGATTAATGCTGGCGAATCGACCGCCATTTTCTTCATCCCAGGTCCAAACCTTGGGCGGGACATAATCTAACGGTTTGCTCATGTGCGGGCTCCTTGTATGCAGTGACCACTGAACGCATTTTAGCGTCCGCACAAGCCAGCCCGTCAGTAAACCGCCCCCTTCTCCGCACTGCCCTGCGCGCCACCCCGCCGGACCCCACGTCCGAAGCGGGCTGCCAGCGCTTCGGCACTGCGTATCAATAAGGTCGTATCCGCGCCCACCGCTGTAAACGTGGCGCCCAGTTCAATATAGTGCTTGGCCGTGGGCTCATCGGATGTCAGGATGCCTGCCGCCTTGCCATGGCTGCGTATGCGCGCAATACCGTCTTCGATAGCCTGCTGCACATCGGGATGTCCCGGCTTACCGAGGTAACCCATATCGGCTGCCAGGTCGGCCGGGCCGATGAATACGCCGTCCACCCCGTCGACCTTGCAGATGTCATCCAGGTTCGCCAGCGCCCTGCGCGTTTCCGCCTGCACCAGCACACACATGCCGTCAGCGGCGGAAGCCAGATAGTCGGCATTCCGATTCCACTCGGAAGCGCGCGCCAGCGCTGCGCCTACACCCCGTATGCCCTGGGGAGGATACCGGGTGGCAGCCACAGCCATTGCAGCTTCCTTGGCGTCCTGCACCATGGGCACCAGAAGGTTGACCACGCCTATGTCCAGCAGCCGCTTGATCTCGACGGGATCGTTCCATGCGGCGCGGACTACGGCGTGGGTGGGATACTGCGCCAGCGCTTGCAACTGGGCCAGTATGGACGGCAAGGTATTGGGCGCATGCTCGCCATCGATAAGCAGCCAGTCAAAGCCCGCTCCGGCCAACATCTGGGCAGAGTAAGAATCGGCCATGGCCAGCCACAATCCGATCTGGGACTCTCCGCGCGCAAGCGCCAGCTTGAAGGTATTACCTGACATCGTCGTGTTCGCCTTATTTAAAATGGCAACTGACTATACCCAGGTCGCCGTAATCTACCGTTATGGTGTCACCCTGGTGTACAAACACTGGACGGGTGAACGAACCACTTAAAATGATTTGCCCTTCTTCAAGGGTCACGCCATAAGCCGCAAGCTTCTTCGCCAGCCACACGACGCCGTTGGCGGGGTGATTCAACACCCCCGCCGCCAACCCGGTCTCTTCGATGATGCCATTCTGTATCAGTACCGCGCCCACACGACGCAGGTCCACATCATTGGGGCGAACCGGCCGCCCCCCCATCACTATGCCGGCATTGGCCGCGTTGTCGGCAATGGTGTCGAACACGGTACGCGTGCGTTTGGTTTCCGGGTCCACCATCTGCGACCGCGAGTCTATGATCTCCAGGGCAGGAATCACATAACGCGTGGCATCCATGACATCGAACAGCGTGACGTCAGGCCCTCGCAAACTACGCCCCAGCACGAATGCCAGCTCTACCTCGATACGCGGCGCGATGAACCGGTCGATAGGGACAACACTTCCATCGCCGAAAAACATGTCTTCAAGAAGAACGCCATGATCGGGCTCATTGATGCCCACAGACATTTGCATGGCGCGGGATGTCAGGCCGATTTTGTAGCCCTTCAAGGCGTTGCCTTCGGCAATCTTCATGGCTACCCATTCGCGCTGAATGGCGTAGGCGTCTTCCATGTCGATGTCGGGATGACGTAAGGAGACCTGGCGAATCTGCTTGCGCGATTTCTCGGCTTCAAAGAACTCGCGTCCCAGCGACTGGACTGTGGCTTGATCTAACAATGAATAGCTCCGCTTAAAATCAAAATAGACATTCAGGAAAGTCGCTTACTCAGCCGGCAGGATTCTGCGGCTTTCCTTGCGCCATATGCGCCACATGCCATCTTCAAGTATCAGGTCGTCCACACAGTCGCGCACACCCAGCATCTGCGGCGTATCCTGGCCGGGTCGGGTCTCGAACGCCGTCATATAGAACCTTGCCCGCGCCTCGGTGGCGGTCGCGGTTTCTATCCACAGGTTGCTGACGATATGCGCAGTCACGCGCTCGGGATCGCGTGCTTCCAGTGCCTGCATGACAGCGTCTGGCCCCACCAGCGGGGTGCCCTGGCGAACCCAGGTTCCCTTGGCCGCCATCAGCGCTGCCACGCCTGCATGGTCCCTGGCATCAAGGGCACGAAAGAATCGATATACCGTGGATTCCATGTCTCGGATTTCAGATTTCATTATTCAATTCCTTTGAAGTAATCATTTCCCACTGGTGCTCAGCCCAGCTGCGCCAGCGCGACTTTCGCCATGGGGACCGCAGCGTCAGCTACCCGTTGACGATCCAGCGGCTTGGCGTCCGCGATAAAGCGACGCAGCATGCGAAGATCGCGCGGTGCATTAATGCACATGGCATAGACTGCCCTGTCGGCATCGTCCAGCCCGATATGTATCTGCTGGTTCTCCTGGCCCGGGCGCGTCACCCATGTTGTTGCAGCCTGCGCTGTGCCAGCCATCTGTATCAAGGCGTCGTACTGTGACGACCAGAAAAAGGGTTGCGGCATGTATGGCACCTGCTTGCCAAGCAAAGACAGGCCGACCGCAATCCCTTGGTCCTGGGCGTTCTGCCAGGACTCCAGCCGCAGCTTTCCGCCATCAGGCATGCATAGCACCGCGACGTCACCGGCTGCGTAGATGGAAGGATCGGAACTTTGGCCGGCTGCATCGACGAGCACGCCGCGATCGCAATGCAGGCCCGCATCGACCGCTATCTCATCATTCGGAATCAGCCCTGCGCCGACCACCACCAGGTCCGCCTTCAATTGGCTACCGTCGTTAAACTCTGCCATGCAGCCGCCATCGCCGCTGTCTGTCAGTCGTACCACGCGGGTATCAAGGCGCAGGTCGACGCCGTTTGCGACATGAAGCGCATGCAGGTACGACGATAGGAACGGCGATTCGCTGCGTGCGCATAAGTTGGGGGCCATTTCGGCCAGGACCACCGAAGCGCCGGCCTGCCGCGCTGTTGCCGCCACCTCCAAACCGATCCAGCCACCGCCTACAACCAACACGCGCCGACCTTCCTTTATGGAAGCGCGCAGCCGTCGCGCATCGTCTAGCGTACGCAATGTATGAACGCAGTCCAGGTCAAACCCGGGTACCGGCGGCAGATGCGCGCGCCCGCCGGTAGCGATGACCAGTGCGCCATAGCTGATCTGCTCTGCGTTGGACAACATCACGGTTTTCGCGGTTCGGTCGATTTCGTTGACGGAAGTGGCAGGCTTCCATTCCACCGACAACTCGGCAAACTCGTCATGGCGGATAAGGTAGGGCATATCGGGCGCGCCGGAGACCAGCTGCTCTTTGGACAGCGGCGGGCGCTCGTAAGGCGGTTCGTGTTCGGCGCCACACATGACGATGCGCCCCACATAGCCTTCGCTACGCAAGGTACGGGCAACCCACGCTGCCGCCTGGCCTGCTCCGGCAATCACCACAGACTTGGTCATAGGTAGGTTTGCTCCACGCTACAGTCCGCCTCGTGCGTCCAGAATGGCGCCCGTCACGTAAGAAGCCGCAGGGGATGCCAGCCACAATACCGTCTCGGCTATCTCTTCGGCCTCGCCCATCCGTCCCATCGGGATGGCAGCAACCATCCTGGACAGTTGCTCGGCACTGCGGTTGTTTTGGATATCCGTGGCGATCAGCCCGGGCCGCACAGCGTTCACGCGTATGCCTTCCGATGCCACCTCTTTGGCCAACCCTATCGTCATGGTGTCGATGGCCCCTTTTGTGGCCGCGTAATGCACCCAGTTATTCGGTGAGCCCAGTTGCGCCGCGCCCGACGAGATGTTGATGATGACGCCACCCCGCCCTCCATGCGCCGTTGACATACGGCGGACTGCCTCTCGGGCTGCCACAAAAGCGCCGACCACATTGACCCGAAACACGTCGCTGACTGTGTCGAAAGAGACCGCATCGACTTTGCCCGCCGCACCTGTGATGCCGGCGTTATTGACCAGGACTTGCATGGAGCCCAGCTCATCGATCTGCCGGTATGCATCAAGGACTGCCGCTTCGTCGCCGACGTCTGCCTGAATGGCGGTGGCGCGGCCGCCCTCGCCCTGGATCCGCTCGACCACCCGCTGCGCTTCGGCGGTGCCGGAACGATAGAGGATGACGACGTGATAATGACGTGCTGCCAAACAGGCAACGGCGGCACCTATTCCGCGGCTACCGCCGGTAACAACGAAAAGGCCGGGTTCGGACGTAGCTTGCTGGTTCATACTAGACGCTCAAATGGGTGCTAAGGACATAGTCGTTGTCTTTCAGGGAAGCACTGTCACCCTGAAAGCACACCTCGCCCTTGGAAAGCACGTAGTGCATATCGGCCAGATCCAGTGCAACGCTAAGATTCTGTTCGATCAGCAGCACGGCCAGCCCTTCGGATTTCAGGCGCCGCAGGATCTCGACGATCTCGTCCACGATCATGGGCGCCAGGCCTTCAGAAGGCTCATCCAGGATCAACACCGACGGATTGAGCATCAGCGCCCGTGCAATCGACACCATCTGTTGCTCGCCGCCGGACAGCTGGAAGCCCCGGTTGCTGCGGCGTTCTTTCAGCCTGGGGAATAACTGGTAAACCTTGTCCAGCGTCCATCCGCCATTCGCTCCTGGACGTGCCGCCACGGTGAGGTTTTCTTCCACCGAAAGGCTGGGGAATACACCCCGCTCTTGCGGGACGAAGCCCAGGCCCATTCTGGAAATTCGATGAGAAGGCAAGCCGGCGATGGACTTGCCCATGTACGACACGCTACCCTGACGCGGCTTCAGATACCCCATGACGGACAACACCGTGGTGGTCTTGCCCGCGCCGTTACGTCCGAGTATGGACGTGACCGAACCCTCGGCAACCTCCAGGGAAATGCCGCGCAGTACGTGGCTCTCGCCATAGTACGTATGAATATCGTCAACGTGGAGCATCTAATGTTTTCCTCCGAGATACACTTCCCGTACTCGCTCGTTGCCTTGTATTTCTTGCGGCGTACCGGTGGCCAGCACCTCGCCGTAATACAGAACGGTGACCTTGTCGGCTAAAGAAAATACGACTTTCATGTCGTGCTCTATCATCAGGATCGCAATCGTATCGGGCAGGCTGCGCACAAGGTCAACCATGCGGTCGGTTTCTGCGGGCGACATGCCGGAGGTTGGCTCGTCCAGCAGCAACAGCTCGGGCTCAGCGGCCAGCGCAATGGCGATCTCAAGCTGTCGCTGTTCGCCATACGACAAACTGGAAACTCGACGATCCGCGCCTTCAGCCAAGTGAACCTGATCGAGCAGCTGGTGGGTTCGCTCCCAGTGCTGGGACATGCTGGCGACGTCGCGCAGGGGCTGATACCAGCCACCTAGTTTGGCCTGCACGGCCAAGCGCACGTTCTCCTGAACCGACAAGCTCTGGAACAAGGTGTTCTTCTGAAAGGTACGCCCGACCCCCAGCTGACATATCGCTTCGGGCTGGAAGCCGGTAATGTCCTGTCCTTTGAACTTTATGCGCCCTGACGAGGGCTTTAGCTGCCCCGTCAGTTGGTGCAAAAAGCTGGTCTTGCCCGCGCCATTGGGGCCTATGATTATGTGCCTCTCGCCGTGCTTTACCGTCAGGTCTACATTTCGTGTGACCTCCAGGTTGCCGAACGACTTATACAGCTTCTCTGTTTGCAGCAGGCTCATTTTTGCTCTCCTGGTGCAGCGCCTATCGATGGCAGCTTAGTTACGCCAGGAGCACGCGGACGCGAGCTACGCCGCAGCATGTCGAGCACGAAACCCCACACGCCCTCCCGAAGAAACATGACGCTCAGGATGAAGATGGTGCCGACCCAGAACGCCCAGTACTCGTTATAAGAGCTGATGAAGTTCTTCAGCAGCAGGAAAAGCCCCGCCCCTATGGCCGGCCCGATAACGGTGCCGCTGCCACCCAGGATGACCATGATCATGGCGTCGCCCGACAGGTGCCAGTGCAGGATATCGGTGGATACATAGGCATTGAACAGCGCATACAAGGCGCCTGCCACGCCAGCCAGCCCCCCGGCAATGGTGAACGCGATCAACTTGAAGCGCTGCACCGGATAGCCTATGGCTCGCATGCGTTGTTCGTTATCGCGAATACCGATAAAGATGGAGCCCAGCGGCGACTTGACCAAGCACCACAAGAAGCCCAGCACCAATAGGAAGCCAGCCACAACCACTACATATCGCGCTATGGCGTCTGTAGCAAGGTTATAGCCAAAGAGCTCAGGCTGGACAAAGCCGATCAGGCCGTCAGTGCCGCCTGTTACCGACCGCCACTTCAAGGCAGTGGCAAACAGCAATTGCGAAAACGCCATGGTCAGCATCAGGAAGGGTATGCCGCTGACTCGAATGCAGAATAACCCTATCACGGCAGCCACCACGGTCGAAGCCAAGATGCCTGCCAGCGCCCCGATCCAGCCGGAGATTCCCAGGTGCACACCGAGGGCGATCACAACGTAAGTAGACACGCCGAAAAAGGCGGAGTGACCAAACGACAGCAGGCCTGTGTACCCAACCAACAGGTTCAGGCTCATCGCAAATATTGCGAAAATCAAAATTTCAGACACGATGCTGAGTAGATAATCGCCGCCAAACGGCGCCGCCACCAGCAGGGCGCACAGCGCCAGAAACCCCGGAACTTGATATGAGGATTTCATCTTCAACCCCTTGCCACACCGAACAGGCCTTGCGGACGCGTCAGCAAGACAATCACCATGAGCAGATAAATAAGGAACAAGGCATAGTCAGAAAAATAGGCCTTGCCGAAAGTGTCGATCAAACCGACCAATAGCCCGGCTACCAGCGCACCCCGCAAGCTGCCCATTCCCCCGACCACCGTCACGATGAATGCCGGGATGAGGATCTCGATGTCCATACCCAGATAGATACCCAATATAGGGCTGGCCACTATGCCGCCGATGGCCGCAATCGCGGCGCCCAGCGCAAAGATGCAACCGAACAGGAAAGGCACATTAATGCCTATACCCGCTGCTGTCGCCGCATCATCGACCCCAGCGCGCACCATGGCGCCAACCCGGCTGCGCTCCAGAAACCACCAAAGCAGGCCCGCCACCGCAGCACCGAAGACGACCAGAAAAAGACGGTACTTGGGCAGCACCGCTCCGGCAAAGACGATGGTTCCTTCGAGTATCTCGGGCGGCGCAATATTGCGGATGTCCGGCCCCCACAAGTAGCGGCAAATATCCCCGAACACGAAGATGAAGCCGAAGGTAAGCAGTACCTGGTCCAGGTGGTGACGCTTATACAAGGGCCGGATGAACACCCGCTCCATCAGCACCGCCACGGCCACCGCCGGGACCCATCCGGTAGCCAGCGCAAACCAAAAGCTTCCCGACCACTGAGCCAGCGTAAAGGCAGTGAATGCCCCGATCATGAAGAACGAGCCATGCGCCAGGTTGACGACGTTCATCAGGCCAAAAATAAGCGACAAGCCTGCGGACATCATGAAGAGCAGCATCCCGAACACGAGGCTGTTCACAAGCTGTGTGATGATGAAATCCATAACACCTTCTCGGACAATTAACCAACTGCCCGGGAAAGAAGTCTCCCGGGCTTAAACGACAGGATCAGGTGGGCATCTTGTCGGGATCTGTAACGCCTTCGACGGTCTGTATAACCTTGTTGGTTATACGCCCGTCGATCTCGGCGACCTCGCGCACGTAGATGTTGTGCACGGGGCCTTGCGTCTGCTGATTGAAGGCAAAAGGCCCGCGCGGCGCCATGAACTTGACGGCGCGCATGGCCTCGCGCAGTTTGTCTTTGTCGCCGGCATTGCCATCCACTGCCTCGACCGCCTGATGGATCACCTTTGCGGCTACATAACCGTACTCGGCATAGACGCTGGGATATTCGCCGTGCGCTTCGCGATAGGCCGCTACAAACTTCTGGTTCTCGGCGTGCTCCAGCGTATCGGCATAGTGCAGGCAGTTAAGCGCCCCAAGCGCGGACTTGCCCTGAGCCGGCAGGGTATCGGCTTCCAGCATGAAGCCCGAGCCGGTCAGGCGGATGGTGTCTTTCAAGCCGTACTGTTCGTATTGCGTAATGAACCTGACTGCATCGGTACCCGCATAGAAGCTGAAGGTTGCCGGAGGTGCAATGCTGCGGATATCAGCCAGATAGGCACTGAAGTCGTTATTGCCCAAGGGTGGGTAGATCTCTTTGATGATCTTGCCGCCACGGCCCGTGAAGCCAACCTTGAATTCGTTCAAGGACCCGCGGCCGCCGGCGAAGTCAGAAGCGCTGATGACCATCTCTTTGGCAACGTTGTCATACAGCCACTCGCCCATGGCTGCATGCAGCGGGTAGGTGTCCACCGAAGAGCGGAAAAAGTAGGGCAAGCCGGTAAAGGCAAGGTTCACCAACCCTGCTCCGGAACAAAGCATGAACGCCCCGCTCTGGCGTAAGTACTGGACTGCGGCCATCGCCACGTTGCTTGCCTGTATGCCGGTGATGATGTCGCAGTTATCGCTCTGGTCCAGCTTCTTGAGCTTCTGCAAACCGACTTGAGGATTGATCTCGTCATCTTCCTTGATGATTTCTATCTTGCGACCGGCGATGGTGTTGCCGATTTCGTTGAAGTAGATGTTCATGCCGTTGACGTTGGCATTTCCCAAGGCGGCAAATACCTTGGAATAAGAATTCAAGGCGCCGATCTTCAATGGGGCTTTGGTTTGAGCCAGCACGGCCGGGGCGACCCCACCAAACATGGCCGTCGCCCCAGCCAACCCAGCGCCTTTGATAAAGCTGCGCCGGGTGAAGCCGTTGTGCTCTTGATTGATTTTTTTCATGATGTCTCCGAAATTAGTTTTGATTGATGCTGTTAAACCTAATTCAACTTCACCAGCTGCTTGCCCAGATTTTCGCCACTTAACAAACCAATACAGGCTGCCGGAGCCGCCTCTATTCCTTCCGC